>NZ_JAAVTA010000002.1 GCF_012102705.1 Haematospirillum sp. H1815 | reverse complement strand
CAAACGGCGCCCGCGAAACCGGAGACAACGCCAGCCAGGTCCTCGCCGCCGCCGGTGAACTCTCAAGACAATCCGAAATGCTCAAAAACCGCGTCGACGAATTCTTCCACAGCATACGAAGTGTGTAGTTGGTCACACCCTGTACAAAGAAGCCCCCGCGTTACCGTCGGGGGGCTTCCCTGCATTCTGTCATGCCTGCCGGGCATCGATAATGCTGCGCCGTATCGCGCGCGTGCGCGTAAAAAGGCTGTGCAAGGCTTCACCATCGCCGCGCCGGATCGCACGCTGCATGGCGGTCAAGTCTTCGGTAAAGCGCTGCAACGTTTCCAGAACAGCGGTTCTGTTCTCCAGGAATATATCCCGCCACATGGTTGGGTCTGATGCGGCAATACGGGTGAAGTCACGAAAGCCGGATGCCGAATACTGGATCACCTCCCGCTTCAGGTCATCTTGCAGGTCATCGGCCGTGCCCACGATGGTATAGGCAATCAGGTGGGGCAGGTGGGATGTAATGGCCAGCACCTGATCATGATGGTGCGCATCCATCACATCTACCCTTGATCCGATGCTTTCCCACAGTGTGCGTACTTTCCGTATTGCCTCTGGATCGGTTTCTGCCGGGGGGGTGAGGATACACCAGCGATCCTGGAACAGCTCGGCAAAGCCGGCCTCTGGCCCGGAGTGTTCTGTTCCGGCGATGGGGTGCCCGGGGACCAGATGCACACCGGCAGGCAGCAGAGGAGCAATGGTACTGACCATCCCCTGTTTGACGGAGCCAACATCGCTGAGAATGCAGCCCGGCGCCAGGGCAGGGACAAGGGTGCGTGCCAGGTCACCCATAACGCCAGCAGGGACAGCCAGCACAACCAGGTCTGCGCCTTCTGCGGCCTGAACAGCCGTATCGTGGATGCTGTCCACAATACCAAGCCGCAGGGCTGTTTCCATGCTGCCATCGGGGGCAGAGAAGCAGGCGATATGCCTGGCCAGGGATTTGGCTTTGACAGCACGGGCAAGGGACGAGCCGATCAGGCCAATCCCGATCAGGCACAGGCGGGAGAACAGGGGCGATGGCATGTCAGGCAATGGCAATCCTTGGGAACAGGGGGCAACAGGCAGTGGCACCGTAGCGCCTTCTTCTGGTTCCGGATACCGATTCCTGATTGCTATGGCAATGCCCGGAACCGTCATGAAGGCCAGAAGACCAGCGGCGCCCCTGCAACAGTGGCTTGGCAGGAAGCAGCGTTTCTCCCCTCGTACACGCGGGTGCGCGGAGCTATATCCTCCGGTACGAGGGGAACTGCCTTTCACCCGTTAGTCAAGATACCCGGGCGGAAAGGGAACGGCATAACCGCCCACAACGCGGAACTTGCGGACCTGTGGAAGGGTCAGCACACTCTGCAGGCGCGGGTCGTCGGCAAGAATGCAGCCTTCAAGTTCCACAAGATGGATGCGTGTATCCGGGCCCGCGTCAATGGAATCAGGGACCTCCACCACGGTCAGTCCCACTTGGGCAACCAGTTCCCCCACGCCCGAGCGGCTCAGGCTGTCGTCGGTCTCAAGGGTGACATAGGTGCGGTCATCCCCCGTGTTTTCCTGGGGCAGGCGGCAGATAACCAGCCCTTCCAGTCCATCTCCGCGCCCGGTGCCCGGACCGGCAAAGGGAACGCGGGCAACAATGGATGGGGTATCCGGCTGGTCGGACAGGAGATGGGGCCACCAGCGTTCGCGGTCATCCGGACCCGGCAGGGGCACAATGCCAACTACGACATCGCCGTCGGCAACCATGCGTACCACACTGCCCGCACTCTGCGACGGGATGGTGCGGGTATATGTCCCATAGGAGTCACGCCCCAGCTCCAGATAACCTGAACCACGAACCGGCGTGAAAACGGCCATCGACAGGGAACCTTCCAGAGCAACCATGGCCGCGAACAGTTCCCGCCAGATGCGGACGATAACGGACCGACGGAATTTGGCACCTTCGGCTCTTTTGACCAGCCGTCGCAGAATCTGCATTTCCCGGCCCGGACGCAGGAAAATTCCCACGCTTTCACCGGCGGCACGCTTGACATCCCCGACGGTGGAGACAATGTGGCTGCGTTCCAGCACAAGATCCAAGACCTGGTTATCAATCGCGTCGATACGCTCGCGCAGCGCGCCCAGTGTTGGCAGGGCCAAGGTGGTGTTGCTCTCCGGCATGCCGTCAATTCCCTGGTTTGAATGTACAGTTGATGGTAGTAGCCGGATCCCTTGCAGAAGGCAAAGAAAACATATGGAAAGCCTGCTTACCTATCAACCATGACGCAAGAATTCGGCGCCGGGCAGGTGGCCGGGTTACCCGGTTTCACGCCCTGCTCTGCCAAAGAACACGCCGGATTTGCTGCGTTGTCCTAGGTTCAGGCGGTCCGGTACCCCCAGTCCGACCCGTTGACCGGCGGCGTGTTCCTGACGCGGGGTGGCGTAGATCTTTTTGCTGGCTTCGGCTACCAGGACCCCGGAGAACTGCGGGAACCAGTGTTCCCCTATATTCTCGACACCCTGCGCCCAAGCTGTGGGGATCCGCGATCCAACCGGAGGAAAGAACAGGGCAGGTGATGTGCCAAGGGAGGTGAACAGGGCATCGTCCAGCAAGCGGGACAACTGCCCCGCCGAGCAGGGGCGTCCGGCCCCGAATGGTGTTCGATCCATGCGGGCCCATATGCCTTGGCGGTTGGGTGTAATAACGGCGATCCGCCCATTGTCAGCCATAACCCGCCACAGTTCCCGCATCAAGGCCCGGGTTTGGTCGGTATGTTCGATCGCGTGGCAGACAATGACCCGGTCGAACAGGCAATCGGGAAAGGGCAGGCTGGTATCTTCGGTCAGGATGACACGGTTTCCCCCGTGTCCCGGCCATTCCATGACCCCCTGGGGGCCCGGCATGGCGGCAACAACCCGCTCGGCCTCATCCGTGAAGGGTCCCAGGAGCGGCGTGGTAAAGCCCATGCCCAGAATCCGGCAGCCACGCACATCGGGCCACAGTTCCCGCAGGCGACGGCGCAGCAGCATCCCCGCCACTTGTCCCAGGGGACTGGCGTAAAAGGTATGCAGATCTGCCACATCAAGGTACATGTGCACCCACCCACGCCCGGTTTGCATCACGTGTTGCCCCGCGATTGCCGGGCAAGTATAGCACAGACAGGACGGTTCGTACCGCGTAAACGGCCCGGGGTATGCCAGCAGCAAAAAAGCCCTTGCTTTCGGGGAGATCAGGGGGGATTCACTGGCGCCGCATCCAGGAGGCAGAAACGATGACACCAGAAGGTTTGCAGGCGGACGCATTGGAGATCGTGCGAATCCCTGTGCTTCAGGATAACTATGTATGGTTGCTTCACTGTCGGGCAACGGGAACGACAGCGGTTGTGGACCCTGCCGAGGCTGATCCTGTCCTGTCGGTATGTGCCCGGCACGGGTGGTCCTTGTCCTTGGTTCTGGTCACCCACCATCACCACGACCATATCGGCGGAATTCCGGCCCTGCGCCAGGCCACAGGATGCAAGGTTGTCGCCAATCCTGCCGACTCCGGGCGGATTCCCGGTATTGACCTGGCCGTTACGGACGGGGATTCGGTATCCGTGGGCCAGGCCCGGGCACAGGTCATGGCCGTACCCGGGCATACCAGCGGGCATATTGCCTTTTATTTTGCCGGTGCGCGTGCCCTGTTCTGCGGCGATACCTTGTTCCTGCTGGGCTGCGGGCGGATGTTTGAGGGCACGCCGGAACAGTTCTGGTCATCCCTGGTGCGTCTACGGGCTTTGCCGGATGAAACCCGGGTATACTGTGCGCACGAATATACGGCCATGAACCGGCGTTTTGCGGTGGCCGTAGACCCTGAAAACACGGCCCTTAAAGAGCGGGAATCCGTTCTCGAGGCTTGCATGGCCTATGGATGTCCGACGGTTCCCGGGGTATTGGGGCAGGAAAAGGCAACCAACCCCTTCCTGCGGGCCGATGTACCGGCCCTGGCCCGGGCTGTGGGGCTGGAGGCCGGTGCTGACCCTGTTGCGGTGTTTGCAGCGCTGCGTCAGCGCAAGGATACCTTCTGAAACGATTGCCGGAATACAACGGGTTCGTATAGTGTGCAGGTGCATTATGTCCGTGCCCCGTGGCCCGCAGCGGCGCCCGGCCCGCCGGAGACTGGGGAGAACACTGCACCATGTATTCGCACGCCGTACCCTATCCGGTCCGGGAGGCTGTCCTGCTGGATGCCCTTGGCATTGTGGATTTGGCCGCTGTTGCTGTTTTTGCCATTACCGGTGCCCTGGTTGCGGCACGGCGTGAAATGGATCTTCTGGGCTTTATCCTGGTGGGTACCGTGACCGGCATCGGCGGGGGAACCCTGCGTGACCTTGCTTTGGGTGTGCAGCCTGTATTCTGGGTCAGCAGCCCGGGGTATCTGGTCGTCTGCATTGTGGCTGCCGGCATGACCTACTGGATGGCCAGGTTCCTGGATTCCCGCTATCGGGCCCTGTTGTGGGCCGATGCTGTTGGTCTGGCCCTGTATTCCGTCATCGGGGCCTTCAAGGCCGAACTGTTCAATGCCGCGCCGGTAGTGTGTGTGACCATGGGTATGATGACCGCAGCCTTTGGTGGCCTGATGCGTGATATTATCTGCGGGGAACGGTCCCTTCTGTTCAATCCGGAGATCTATGCTACTGCTGCCCTGGCAGGCTCGTTGGCCTTTGTGGTGTCTGCCGGGTTTGATATCCCGGTGGAAGCCCGCGCTCTTGCCGGGTTCTTTGTGGCCCTTGCCTTGCGGGCGGGGGCGATCCAGTATGGCTGGACCCTGCCCAAATACGTTCACCCCGAACCTCCGCCCCGGCCGGGGGAAGGTGTGGATCGTGGCTGATCACGGCTTTTTGCGTACAGGATTCTGTGTCCGGGCAAGGCAACAGTTGCCATTGCGGCGCGGATGGAATACCTCTGGGCGGCATTCCTGATTCCCCTGTTGTCGCCCGGATCCCGATGACCCCATGCGTCTGATACGACACTGTCACGAAGTACCGCCGCCCATGCGCGGCATGGTCATTGCCCTTGGCAACTTTGACGGTGTGCACAGAGGCCACCGTGCCGTGATCGGTGCGGCCCTGGACCAGGCCCGTTCTATGGGTCGTGCGGTAGCCGTCATGACCTTTGATCCGCATCCGCGTCGCCATTTCCGGCCTGATCTGCCGCCCTTTGCCCTCAGTTCCCTGCGCCAGAAAGTACGCCTGATCGGGGAAACCGGGGTTGACCTTCTGTGCGTGTTGCGCTTTGGTCAGGCCCTGGCCGGATTGAAGGCGGAGGATTTTGTGGATACGGTCCTGGTGCGCGACCTGGGTGTATCCGGCGTTGTGGTGGGGGATGATTACGCCTTTGGCAAGGGGCGTGCGGGCGATGTCACCCTGCTGCGCACCTTGGCGTCCAGTCGTGGTTTTTCCGTGACCAGTGTGGCTCCGGTCTGTATGCCCAACGGGACGATCTGCTCCTCTACAGCTGTGCGCGAGGCCCTGTCGGCCGGCGATGTCGAGGGAGCCGCTGCTTTTCTCGGGCGCCCATGGGAGCTGGAGGGGCGGGTGTGCCGGGGTCAGGCCCGTGGCCGTGTCCTGGGTTTTCCGACCGCCAATGTCGATCCCGGTGCCCGCACCCGTCCGGCCCGGGGGGTGTATGCCGTGCGCGCGGGCCTTGACCACGACGGGGAAACCCGCTGGTATGACGGCGTTGCCAATTACGGAACCCGTCCGACCTTTGGCATGACCGATGATGTTCTGGAGGTTCACCTGCTGGATATGAACAGGGATCTGTACGGCCAGCGCCTGAGGGTGCAGCTCCTGGGGCGCATCCGTCCGGAGCAGGCTTTTTCCGGTCCCGATGCCCTGAAGGCTCGTATTGCCGCCGACATCGATGCCGCGCGAATTATTCTGGCCCGTGGTGCCGTAAACCACATCGACTGACCCTGTTGCTGTACCTTGTTTGCCGAATACCGGATTGCACCATGACCACCGATTACAAGAACTCTGTTTTTCTGCCCCGCACGTCCTTTCCCATGCGGGCTGGCCTGCCTGCGCAGGAACCCGGCCACCTGGAACGCTGGAACCGGATGGGGCTGTATGCCCGCCAGCGGGAACAGGCCCGCGGGCGCCCGTCGTTTGTCCTGCATGATGGCCCTCCGTATGCCAACGGCCACCTGCACATCGGACACGCCCTGAACAAGATCCTGAAGGATGTGGTGGTCCGCTCGCGGCAGATGATGGGCTTTGACGTGGACTATGTTCCGGGGTGGGACTGTCACGGCCTGCCGATTGAATGGAAGATCGAGGAAGAGTATCGCTCCCGCGGCCAGAACAAGGACGATGTGCCGGTGGTGGAGTTCCGGCGTGAGTGTCGCGCCTTTGCCGAGCGCTGGATCGGTATCCAGCGCGAGGAATTCCGCCGTCTGGGTATCGGTGGCGATTGGGAAAACCCCTATACCACCATGGCTTATACTGCCGAGGCCCGCATCGTCGCCGAACTGGGCAAATTCCTGCTGGATGGTAGCCTGTACCGCGGTGCCCGTCCGGTGCTGTGGTCTGTCGTCGAGAAGACCGCCTTGGCTGAGGCCGAGGTTGAATACAAGGACCACACCTCCACCACCATCTGGGTCCGCTTCCCGGTGGTGTCGGCCCGCGTGCCGGCCTTGCAGGGGGCTGATATTGTCATCTGGACCACAACCCCCTGGACCATTCCCGGCAACCGTGCGCTGGCCTGCGGGGCGGATCTGGAATACGGCGTGTACCGTGTGACATCCGTTACGGATGGTGCCCTGGTGTCGGTCGGGGACCGGCTGGTCCTGTCCACATCCCTGGCGTCTTCGGTAATGGAATCCGGGCATTTCGAGGCTGTCTGCGAGGCCACCCTGGGCGGGGCCGACCTTGACGGTGTGCTGTGCGCCCATCCGCTGCGGGGGCAGGGGTATGACTTTGACGTGCCGGTGATGATTGGTGACTTTGTGACCGCCGATCAGGGAACCGGGATTGTCCACCAGGCCCCCGGCCATGGCGAAGACGATTTCTACCTGTGCCGGTCCAAGGGAATTCATCCGCCGGACATGGTTCTGGATGGCGGGGCTTACGCCGATACCATTCCCCTGTTTGCCGGGCAGCATATCTACAAGATCGCGCCGGTGATGGTTGATGCCCTGACGGCTGCCGGCAAGCTGGTGGCGCATGGCAAGCTGGTGCATTCCTACCCCCATTCGTGGCGGTCCAAGGCACCGTTGATCTATCGCGCCACGTCGCAGTGGTTCATTTCCATGGACAAGACCGGCCTGCGTGACAAGGCTCTGGCTGCTATTGATGCCACCCGCTTTGTGCCGGCCATGGGGCGCAACCGTCTGCGGTCGATGGTGGAGCAGCGTCCGGATTGGTGCGTGTCCCGCCAGCGCAGCTGGGGCAGCCCGGTCACGGTGTTTGTCAACCGCCATACAGGGGAGCCCCTGCGTGATCCGGCGGTGATGGACCGTATCGTTGCTGCCGTGGCCGAGCGTGGCGCCGATGCCTGGTTCGAGGACAACCCGCAGGATTTCCTGGGTGATGCCTATGACCTGAAAGACTATGAACAGGTGCGCGACGTGCTGGATGTCTGGTTTGATTCCGGCTGCACGCATGCCTTTGTCCTGGAGGACCGGGATGGAAGCGCGTGGCCGGCAGACCTGTACCTGGAAGGGTCGGACCAGCATCGTGGCTGGTTCCAGTCATCCCTGCTGCAAAGTTGCGGAACCCGTGGCCGGGCGCCCTACAAGGCGGTGCTGACGCATGGCTTTACCCTGGACGGGCAGGGCCGCAAGATGTCGAAATCGATTGGCAACACGGTGGCGCCACAGGATGTGGTGAAGGAATACGGGGCCGATATCCTGCGTTTGTGGGTTGCGTCCACCGATTACATGAACGACCAGCGTCTGGGGTCGGAGATCCTGAAGCAGACGGCGGAAAGCTATCGCCGCCTGCGCAATACCCTGCGCTATATGCTGGGGGCGCTGGATGGTTTCTCTGCAGCCGAGGCCGTGACCGATGAAGGCTCCATGCCCGAGCTGGAGCGCTGGGTCCTGCATCGCCTGACCGAGATGGATGCCATCGTTCGCCGCTGCTGTGACGATTACGAATTCCAGACCCTGTTTGCCGAATTGACGGCGTTCTGCACAAACGATCTGTCCGCGTTCTATTTTGATATCCGCAAGGATCTTCTGTACTGCGGCCATCCACAGGATCCGGAGCGTCGGGCCTGTCGTACGGTGATTGACCGTTTGTTCAACACCCTGGTGCGCTGGATGGCGCCGGTCCTGTGCTTCACGGCCGAGGAAGCGTGGCTGTGCCGTCATCCGGGCGACGACAGCTCGGTTCACCTGACCGGGTTTGAGGCGGTGCCCGGACACTGGCGCGATGATGTCCTGGCCGCGCGCTGGGCTGCCGTGGCACGGGTTCGCCGTGTGGTTCTGGGGGCGCTGGAACAGGCCCGCAATGCCAAGGTCATCGGGGCGTCCCTGCAGGCCCATGCGGTGGTGTATGCACCGGCAGAGGTGCAGGATGGTATCCGGGCCTATCCGATGCACGATATTTGCATCACTTCGGCCCTGACCCTGTCATCCAGTCCGGTTCCCGACGCGGCCTATACGCTGCCCGAGGTTCCGGGTGTGGGTGTGGTCATCGAAACAGCAACCGGGGAGAAGTGCCAGCGGTGCTGGAAGGTTCTGCCCGATGTTGGTTCCCACCCTCGTGAAGGGGTGTGCCAGCGTTGTGATGATGTTCTGGCCCGGACGGAACCCGCCTGATGCCTGAAACCCCGTCCCACGTCCCTTTTGCCCGGCCTGGCGCCTGGCGCTGGTTTGTGCTGGTGTCCCTGTGCCTGGTGCTGGATCAGGCCAGCAAGGCGTGGGTAGTGGCGTTCTCGGGCGGGCTTCCGATGTCGGTCGAGGTGCTGCCGTTCCTCAACCTTGTCATGGCCTGGAACCGCGGCGTCAGTTTCGGGCTTCTTGGCGACAGTGGTCTTGAGCCGTGGCCGCTTCTGGTCATGGCTGTCCTGCTGGCCGGGGTGCTGGGTGCATGGATGCTGCGGGCCTCCCATTGGCTTCTGGCCTGTGCACTGGCGCTGATGACCGGCGGTGCCCTTGGCAACGCGATTGACCGCGTACGCTGGGGTGCTGTGGCTGATTTTTTGGACTTTCATGTTCTGGGCTGGCATTTTTGGGCGTTCAATCTTGCCGATACGTGGATTTCCGTCGGGGCGGCGCTGCTTGTTGCAGACAGCTTGTTTCGACGCGAAAGCTGACGTACAACCAGAAACGTAAAACCCGGAGGTTTAAGTGATGTTGCGTCGGCTTTCCCTGTCCCTTTGTATTGTGGCTCTTGCCGGCGGCGGTTTGTCCGGTTGTGGTGGCGAGACCCGCCGGGCTCTTGGCCTTGACAAACGGTCGCCCGATGAATTTGCCGTGGTGTCGCGCGCACCCCTGACCGTTCCGCCTGACTTCAGGCTGCGTCCACCCGAACAGGGTGCCCCCCGTCCCCAGGAGATATCAACGTCGGACCAAGCCCGTGATGCTGTCTTTGGTGGTCGCGCCCAAGCACGCCGGGTTGCGACGACCCGTGGGGAAGGCGCCTTGCTCAAGCTGGCGGGGGTGGACCAGTCTGTTCCCGGCATTCGTTCGATTGTAGACCGCGAGACATCCGTCTTTGCGCGTGAGGAAAAGACCTTTACCGACCGTCTGGTTTTCTGGCGCGATCCAGAGCCAACCGGCACCATGGTTGATGCTGCGGCTGAAGCAAAGCGGCTGCGTCAGAACCAGGCGCTGGGCAAGGCGGTGACCGAGGGGGATACCCCGAAGATTGAACGGCGCCAGCGTGCCCTGCTGGAGGGGCTCCTCTAGGAGTATCCGGTCCGGGTCCGTGGTGGGATTTTGTGTGCGGCGGCCGGTCTGTTCCGGTCGCCGCATTGCATATGGCCTGACCGGCAAAGGGAAAATCTGTGCATCTTGTGTTCCTGTGACATAGTTCTGCCGGAATGTCTTGTCTGATTCCATGTTCGCCAATCCGGTCGCACAGGGGTGGGGCGGCCAGAGTCAAGGAGTTGACCGTATGGTCCTGAGCAAACTGTTTTTACAAGGCCTTGTTGTGGCAGCTGTGGCTGTTCTGGTCCTGCCGTCCGGAAGTGTTCGGGCACAAACAGCCCTGCAGACCCAGATCCAAGCATCCCGTATCGGGATTGAGGCCCCGAAGGTCTATAACGCATCCACCTTTACGCTGGACAATGGCCTGCAGGTGGTGGTGGTGGAAAATCACCGGATGCCGGTCGTGTCGCACATGGTGTGGTACAAGGTTGGTGCGGCCGATGAACCACCAGGTCAGTCCGGTTTGGCCCATCTTCTTGAACATATGATGTTCAAGGGCACCGATACTCTGAAACCCGGCGAGTTTTCAGCGCTTGTTGCCCGCAATGGCGGCCGGGAAAATGCTTTTACCAGCTCTGACTATACGGCTTACTTCCAGAATATTGCTGTTGACCGCCTGCCTCTGGTGATGAAGCTGGAGGCTGACCGCATGCGCAATCTGGCCTTTGACGAAAAGGAATTCCTGACCGAACGGGATGTGGTGATCCAGGAACGTCTGATGCGTACAGAGAACGAGCCTGACGCCCAGCTGTATGAACGGGCATCCATGGCCCTGTGGGTCAATCACCCCTACCGCAATCCGATTGTTGGATGGATGGATGAGCTGTCGGCGCTGACGCGTCAGAATGCGCTGGACTTTTACAAGAAGTGGTATGCGCCCGATAATGCGATCCTTGTCATCAGTGGTGATGTGACCGTGGACCAGGTGCGCAATCTGGCCGATACCTATTACGGGCCCCTGTCCCGTGGGCCGGGCGTGCAGCGTCTGCGCAACCGTCAACCGCCTCCCGATGCTGTTGTGCGGGTTGATATGGCCCACCCCAATGTGACCCAGCTGCGCTGGGGACGCCGCTACAGGGTGCCGGGTATCAACACGGCCCCGGCGCGCCAGGACACACTGGCCCTTTCGGTCCTGTCGGACATTCTGGGCGGCGGCCAGCTTGGACGGCTGTATCGGGATCTGGTGATCAAACGCAATCTGGCTGTTGATGCCGGTGCATCCTATAGCCCGCTGGCCGTGGATGATGGTGTGTTTGACCTTTATGCTATCCCGCGCCCGGGTGTCTCTGTGGCCGATCTGGAAAAGGCGGTTGATGACGTGGTCCAGGGGCTGCTGCGCGATGGTCTGACCGTGGCCGAGGTTGAAGATGTCAAGACCCGCATGCAGGCCGGAGCTATCTATGCCCGTGACAGCCTGCAGGGACCCGCTTATCGCATTGGTATGGCCTTGAGTGTCGGTGAATCCTTGGAGTCTGTGGAAACATGGCCCCAGCAGATTGCCGGGGTTGGTCGTGATGATGTGATGACGGCTGCCCGTACATGGTTGCGTGACCAGGCTGCTGTGACGGCTGTCCTGAAGCCCGGAGGCAAGTCATGAGTGGTTATGCTGGTGTTTTGCACAAGGGAGCTTTTGTGATGGGAATTGTCCGTTCGCACGGTCTGGCCGGCCTGGTTCTTCTTTTCCTGCTGGCTGTTGCCGTTCCGGCACGGGCCTTTACCGTGCAGCCGGTGGTCAGCCCTGGCGGTATTACGGCCTGGCTGGTCGAGGATCACAGCCTGCCTGTTGTCTCCATGGCTTTCGGTTTTGCGGGCGGCGCGGCAACCGATCCGGTCGGCAAGGAAGGCCGCGCCTATATGACCGCCGCCATGCTGGGAGAGGGGGCCGGCAAGCTCGACAGCCAGGCCTTCCGCAGGGTGCTGGAAACCCAGGCCATCAATCTGTCCTATGGCAGCAGCTTGGACGCAACAACCGGCTTTCTGCGCACCACAACGGGCACGTTGGACGAGGCCTTTGACCTGTTGCGCCTTACGCTTACCGCGCCGCGCTTTGACAAGGCGCCCCTGGATCGCCTGCGTCAGGAATACACCGTATCCCTGTCCATGAAGCTTGAAGATCCTGGCGAGGTTGCCGGACGGACCATGACAGGCCTGCTGTTTGGTGATCATCCCTATGTCCGTCCTTTGGAAGGGACGCCAGAATCCATCCGTTCCATGCGGGTGAAGGACTTGCGGGCTCATATGAAGAGCAGCATGACCCGTGATCGTTTGAAAATTAGTGTGGTCGGGGATCTGACGCCGTTACAGCTGGAGGCCTTGCTGGACCAGACCTTTGGATCGTTGCCGGCAACCGGAACGGCGCCAGCCATTCCCCCTGTTGTTCCGGCCCTGGATGGACGCGTCACAGCGGTGGATATGGATGTTCCCCAGTCTGTGGTCCTGTTCAACGATCTGGGTATCGATGTGCGCGATCCGGATATCTATGCCGCGATGGTGATGGATTATGTTTTGGGTGGGGGAATGTTCGCGTCCCGCCTGATGAATGAAGTCCGTGAGAAGCGCGGCTTGGTATACGGTATCAGCACGTCCTTGCGGGCGTTGGACAAGGCGTCTTTCCTGTCCGGGCATTTTGCCACATCGGGGGACAAAGTTGCCGAGGCCATGGACCTTGTGCGTGCGGAGTGGCGCAGGATGGTCGAGGATGGTGTGACCGAGGACGAGCTGGATGCGGCCAAGGTCAATCTGACTGGCTCTTGGCCGTTGGGGATGACATCAACCGGTGACATTGCACAGCGTCTGTATTACTGGCAGGCCTATGACCGGTCGCCGGAAGACTTCAATGTGCGGGATGCCCGTCTGCAGGCTGTAACCAGGGAAGATGTCAAGCGCGTTGCACGTCGGATGCTGGATGAAAAGCGTCTGACGTTTGTGATTGCCGGGCGTCCACAAGGGGTGGAGTCAACCCCCGCGCCCTGATACGTTCCCGGAACCGGACCTGCAGAAACAGCAGGTCCGGTTTCCGTTTTGCACCGGTGCGGCAGACAAGACAGGGCGGTTATTCCGGCGTATTATGCGCCCGCCGTTCTGTTATCCTGTTCTTCCGGAGCTGTCATGTCCGTCCTTCTCCAGACCGTTTCCCGCGATGCCCTTGGGGCGCATGCTGCATCATGGGCCGACCTGCACCTGCGGTCGCTGTTCGACACAGATCCGGGCCGGGCCGCCCGCTACAGCCTGGAGCTTGACGGTTTGTTGCTTGACTATTCACGGAATTACATCACCGACCAGACCTTGGGGCTGTTGTTTGACCTGGCGCGCGAACGCCGGCTGGAGGCAGCGCGTGACCAGATGTTTTCCGGTGCGTGCATCAATCACACCGAAGGGCGCCCCGTCCTTCACACCGCCCTGCGCAACCGGGCATCGGTTCCGGTTTTGGTGGACGGTCATGATGTGATGCCCGATGTCAACCGGGTCCTGGCCCGGATGAAGACGTTTGTGGGGGCCGTGCGTGACGGGATCTGGCGCGGGGCCACCGGTCAGCCGGTGGAAAGCGTGGTCAACATCGGCATCGGCGGGTCCGATCTTGGCCCCCGGATGGTCACACGCGCCCTCTCTCCGTGGCAGCGCGATGACCTGAGTGTGCATTTTGTATCCAATATCGATGCAACCGACCTGATGGGTGTGCTGAAGGGCTGCCGGCCGGAAACAACCCTGTTTGTGGTGGCCTCCAAAACCTTCACGACGGAAGAAACGCTGACCAACGCCCACACGGCGCGGGCCTGGCTGGTATCCGTTCTGGGGGAAGCAGCGGTGGACCGCCACTTTGTGGCCGTGTCCACCAACACAGAGGCTGTGCGTGCCTTTGGCATCAACCCGGCCAACATGTTCGGGTTCTGGGACTGGGTTGGCGGGCGTTACTCCCTGTGGTCCGCCATTGGCCTGCCGGTGGCCCTTGCCGTTGGGTTTGACCGTTTCGAACAGTTGCTGGACGGGGCAGCCGCCATGGACACCCACTTTCGCACCGCGCCGCTGGAACGGAACATGCCGGTGATCCTGGGCCTTCTGGGGGTGTGGTATACGTCGTGGTTCGGGGCCCCGGCACACGCGGTGCTGCCCTATGACCAGTATCTGGAGCATTTGCCATCATACCTGCAGCAGCTGGACATGGAATCCAATGGCAAGACCGTTACGCTGGAGGGTATGCCGGTGGACCGTCACACCGGCCCGATTGTGTTCGGGCAGGCCGGAACCAATGGCCAGCACAGCTTCTATCAGTTGCTGCACCAGGGCAGCTGGCTGATCCCGTGCGACTTTATTGCGGTCGCCACATCGCACAATGCTGTTGGTGATCATCACCCCAAGCTGTTGAGCAATTTCTTCGCCCAGCCCGAGGCCTTGATGCGGGGCAAGACGGAAGAGGAGGTCCGTGCGGAGCTGAAGGACCGCGGCATGTCGGCGTCCGGTATTGACATTCTGGCCCCGCACCGTGTGTTTTCCGGCAACCGCCCCAGCACTTCGATCCTGCTGCGCCGCCTGGATCCGTATACCCTGGGGATGCTGATCGCCCTTTATGAGCACAAGGTGTTTGTCCAGGGCGTGTTGTGGCGGGTCAACAGCTTTGACCAGTGGGGGGTGGAGCTTGGCAAGGAACTAGCCCGTGCCATTCTGCCCGAACTGGCTGGCGCCGGTCCTGTGGACAGCCACGATGCATCCACCAACGCCCTGATCAACCGCTACAAGGCCTGGCGCGTCCCGTCATGAGTATCCGCCTTCTGCCATCGGTCCTGGTCAACCGGATTGCAGCCGGCGAGGTGGTTGAACGGCCGGCCTCTGCCGTCAAGGAACTGGTGGAGAACGCCATCGATGCCGGGGCGCGCCGGATTGATGTGACCATGACCGACGGCGGCCGGGCGGTGATTGCCGTGGTGGACGACGGGCGCGGCATGATGCCGGAGGAACTGTCCCTGGCGGTGGAGCGTCACGCCACATCCAAGCTGCCCGGCGATGATCTGCTGGACATTGCCTTCCTGGGTTTTCGCGGTGAAGCGCTGCCATCGGTTGGGTCTGTGGCCCGCCTGACCTTGACCAGCCGTCCGCCGGGCCAGGACAGCGCCTGGTCGCTGACCGTCGATGGCGGCTGCAAGGGCGAGCCGGTGCCCGCTGCCCATCCCCCCGGCACCCGGGTGGAGGTCCGTGATCTGTTCTATGCCACTCCGGCACGGCTGAAGTTCTTGAAAGCGCCCCGCACGGAATTCCTGCATGCCCAGGACGTGATCCAGCGTTTGGCCATGGCCCATCCCGGTATTGCGTTTTCCCTGACCGGCGACGGGCGCACGGTTCTGCGGCTGCATGCCGGGGCTGGCCTGGATCCGGAAGCTGACCGCCTCAAACGGCTGGCCGCTGTGTTGGGGCAGGATTTTGCCGACAACGCTCTGCCGGTACAGGCGGTGCGGGAAGGGGTCCGCCTTGGCGGATATGTCGGCTTGCCGACCTTCAATCGTGGCAATGCAACGTACCAGTATATGTTCGTCAACGGGCGCCCGGTGCGGGATCGTTTGTTGTCTGGCGCGGTGCGTGGCGCCTACCGGGATTTTCTGGCCCACGACCGGCACCCGGTCCTGGCCCTGTATCTGGATCTTCCGGCGGAAGACGTAGACGTCAACGTCCATCCGGCCAAGGCAGAGGTGCGGTTCCGTGATCCGGCGCTGGTGCGCGGGTTGATTGTCGGGGCCATCCGCCATGCCCTGAACGGTGCCGGCCACCGGGCCTCCACCACGGTGGCGGAGCAGGCCCTGGCCGCCATGACCCGGCCTTCGGCAGGGGGGCATCATCCGTCTTCTTTCCTGCCCGGGCGTTCGGTGGTGTCAGCCCGGGCGATGCCGCCTGATCCCGCCTTGTCCGGCCTGTCCCTGGCGGCACAGGCTCCGGCAGCGCTGCCGGGTATGGCCGATAGTGTCGGGCTGCCGCACCTGGATGACAGGCCATCGGCCCGGCCGGTTCCGGTATCCGACCCCGGCGATGAGACTGTGGCGGTCTCTTGTCCGCTGGGCGTGGCACGCGGGCAGGTGCACAACACCTATATTGTTGCCCAGACCGCCGATGGCCTGGTGATTGTGGATCAGCATGCCGCCCATGAACGCCTGGTCTATGAACGCATGAAGCAGGTTCTGGACCGGGAAGGGGTTCGTCGCCAGATGCTGCTGATCCCCGAAGTGGTGGATCTGGACGAGGCATCGGCTACCCGCCTGTGTGCCCGGGCCGACGAACTGCGTGAGCTTGGTCTGGTGCTGGAACCCTTCGGGTCCGGCGCCGTGGTGGTGCGTGAAATCCCGGCTATGCTGGGGGATACGGATGTGCAGGGGCTGGTGCGGGATCTGGCTGACGACCTGGCTGATCTGGGCGAGGCTCTAGCCCTGAAGGAGCGTCTGGCCCATGTCTGCGGGACCATGGCCTGCCACGGCAGTGTCCGGGCCGGGCGTGCCCTGCGGGCCGAGGAAATGAATGCCTTGCTGCGGCAGATGGAGCAGACCCCCCATTCCGGGCAATGCAACCACGGCCGTCCGACCTATGTGGAATTGAAACTGCGCGATATTGAAAAGCTGTTTGGCCGCCGCTAGGGGAAAAGGGGAGGATGCCCGATGCTGCTGGAAGCCCTGCGTCATGCCCTGATCCGCTGTCCGCCGCCGCTGAAGGCGATGGGCGTTCTGTATGACCTTCTGGCCCTGGAAAGCCGGTACCGTCGCTGCCGTGCCGCGTGGGAACCCCACCTGCAGCAGGCCCGCGCCGGCATGCTGGATCTTCTGGGATCGCCGACTGGCGGAGGCCGTGTGGCCGTCCTGGGGTCCGGCCTGCTGCTGGATATTCCGCTTGATGAGCTGTGCCGGCGTTTTGACCGGGTTGTCCTGGTGGACCTGTTCCACATGCCTGTCGTGCGGCGACGCTGTGCCAGCCTGCCCGGGGTGGAGCTGGTCGAGACTGACCTGACCGGGGTGATGGCGCACTGGGGTGCCGTCCAGTCCGGACAGGAGCTGCCGGTTCCGGTTCCGGTGTTGCCGCAGGCCGATGCGGTCATCAGCGCCAATATTCTCAGCCAGCTGTCTTTTCGTCTGGCCGGGCATGCCTTTGCCACCGGATTGTGGACCCCCGATGCCCTGGCCCGTTGGGAATGCGCGCTGAAGCAGGCCCATGTCGATGCCCTGTCCCGGCATCAGGGTGGCCCGGCGGTCCTGCTGACTGATCATACCCGGATCCTGCGTTCTGTTACCAGCGGAGAGGATCTGACCCGCTCCCCCCTGCTGTCGGGCGTTGTCTTGCCGGAGGCCATGTGTCAACGCACATGGCCGTGGACCATTGCCCCGGCCCCGGAAGAAAGCCGCCGCCACGATGTGGTGCATCAGGTGTGTATCGGCCGTGTTGATGCCGCACCCCCGCCCCCTGTGCAGGACAGCGGGGTTGCAGCCTCGGTTCAGACCAGATAGCGCCGGGTCAGGTGGGCCTTGAATACGCCGGCATCCAGCGGTTTCCCGGTTGCCTGGACCAGCAGTTCGCGGGTGGACAGGCTGGATGCCTTCTCGTGCACGTTCGGGCGCAGCCAGGCCAGCAGTGGCGCAAAGTCCCCCTCCGCAAGGGAGCGGGGAATGTCCGGGTTGTGCAAAACGGCGGCAGCATAAAGCTGGGCGGCGGTCATGGCCCCCAGGGTATAGGTCGGGAAGTAACCGATCAGCCCGTCAAACCAGTGGACGTCCTGCATTACCCCGTGGCAGTGGTCAGGAACCGGAATGCCCAGAAGACGTTCGAACCCTTCGTTCCACGCGCCGGGCAGCTCGGCAACCTCCAGTGTGCCTTCCACCATCGCCCGTTCCAGGCGATAGCGCAGGATAACGTGCAGCGGATAGGTCACTTCGTCGGCATTGACCCGGATATGCCCGCGCCTGACCCGGATGGCGCGGCGGTGCTGGGCCTCGTCCGTCCAGTCATCGCCGTTGACGCCAAAGCGTTCACGCACCAGCGGGCCGAGGAAACTGAAAAAATCCCGCGATCGTCCGGCCTGCATTTCCATCAGCAGCGACTGGCTCTCGTGCACACTCATGCCACGGGCCAGCCCCACCGGCTGCCGCCGCCATGCTGACGGCAGGCCCCGTTCATACAGACCGTGCCCGGTTTCATGGATCACGCCCATCAGGGCGCTGGAATAGTCCCCGGTGTCATAACGGGTAGTAATGCGCACATCCCCCGGCGTTCCACCACAGAAGGGATGCGCCGATACGTCCAGCCGTCCGTGCTGGAAATCAAACCCCATGGCCTGCATGATCGTGCGCCCCAGTGTTTCCTGGGCTGTCTGGTCATAGGGGCCGGGCGGGATATCCGCAACGTCTCCCTGATGGTCCAGCACCGCATCCAGGAAGGGAGGCAGGAACGATTCAAGATCGGCAAACAGTGGGTCGATTGCGGCGCAGGATCCGCCGGGTTCAAACTGGTCAAGCAGGGCGTCATAAACGGTGCAGTCCAGGGCTTCGGCCTTGGCCTGTGCGCTGTGCCGGGTCAGGGCCACCACCTGTTCCAGTGCCGGGCGAACCGCGGCAAAATCAGACTTTGCCCGTGCCTGGCGCCAGATTCCCTCGCAGGATGAAACGGCACGGCTGGTGGCTTCGACCAGATCACCGGGGACCGCGGTGGCATGCGCCCGGGTCCGGCGCATTTCTTTCAGATTTGCGGCCTGCCACGGGTCCAGATCGGCCCCGTCCGCCTGTTCGATCAGATCCCCTACATGCGGAGCGGTGATCAGGTCGTGCGCCAGGGCGGCCAGAGTTGCCAGCTGTTCGCCACGGTCTGCCCCGCCCCCCTCGGGCATCATGACCGATGAATCCCAGTGCAGAAGCCCTTCGGCTTCCTGCAGGGCGGCAAGGCGGGCAAACTGTTTTTCCAGGGAATGATAGGCATCCATGGCCCGGGTCATTGTGGCGGGTATCCTGTTCGGCAAGGGTGGAAACATTCGTGTCCACAGGGTAGTCTGCTTCCCCCGTCTTGAGAACCCCACGCAGAAAAGGATTTCATGGTATGTCTGCCCCCCGTGTTGCGGTTGTCCTGTCCGGTTGTGGTGTGCGTGACGGGGTTGGAACCCACGAGCCGGTGCTGACCCTTCTGACCCTCGTCCGCCATGGTGCCATCCCTCGTTGCTTTGCCCCCGATGTGAAAGAAACGGAAGAGGAGAGGGCCGTGCCGGTCGTGGGGCGTAGCGTCCAGATGGAATCTGCCCGCATTGCCCGGGGTTCGGTCACGTCGCTGTCCGAATTCCAGGCTGCTGACTATGATGCGGTTATGTTCCCTGGTGTTTTCGGTGTAGTAACTGATTTGCCCACTTTTTCCACCCAGGGAGCTGATATCCCGGTTGACCCTGATGTAGGGCGTTGTATCCGTGATGCGCATGCTGCTGGCCTGCCCATCGGGGCGCTGTGTATGCCTCCGGCTGTCCTGTCAAGGATTCTGGGACAGGGTGTGGACTTGGCGGTTGTCGAGAGCAATGCTGTTGAGCAGAGGCAGGAGGATACAGAAAACCCTGTAAAGGTGGATGTTATTGCCCTGGATCCCGGAAACCGTGTGGTGACGACGCCGGATGACATGTTTGAAGCTACGGTCGAGCGGGTTGGTAACGCAGTCGATAATGTGGTGCAGGCCTTGCTGAAAATGGTCTCTCCTGCTCATGACAAGGTCGAGGCCTGAGAAACAGGATACGGTGGACAAAACATCTTGCATTTGTGGCGCGTTGCTGGTGAACTGCCCCTTCCGCGTATATATGCGGCATATTAACGCATAATGGTTGTGCTCTCCGGTTGCCCCGGAACAGAAAATAAAAAGGAATCTGTCCGTTTTGCTATCCAGTACCAGTGAACAGGTGATCAGGCAGGTACAGGGCATGCGCGTGGCTCTGCTGCCGGTTGTCAGCCTGCACAGTGCACGCTGTATCGGGTACGAGGCTGTCCTGGTCGATGGCAACGACGACACGCATTCCGCGCAAGGTCTTCAGCCACTTTTCGTTCAGGCCGCGGCTGCCGGGGTTTTGTCTGATGTTACGGCCGAGGTATTCCGGCTGGCCCTGCATGCGTTTGTGCAGTGTCCCCGATGGGAAGAACACCGGCTCTTTGTCAGCATGGATGTGCGTGTGCTGGGGTGTTCGGATCGTCTGGCCCGGCGATTGGGCGTGTTGATGGAAGCCTGCGGGGTCGAGCGCGGTCGTGTGGTTCTGGCGCTGGAAGCCCATGGACCGGTCCGTGTTTGCGATGAGGCGATGGAGGGTTTGAATGCCCTACGTGCTGTAGCCGGCAGGGTTGCCATCAGCCATTTTGGTACCGGGTCGTCCGGTCTCCTGCTTCTGTTCCTGGCCAATCCGGATTACATCCAGCTTGACCGTTTCTTCATTACCGGCGGCCTGAGCAGCAGCCGTCGCCGCATTTTTCTGGGACACATGGTCAACCTTTCCCATCTTCTGGGGGTTCGGGTCATGGCCCGGGGTGTCGAGACCGAGCAGGAATATCTGGCCTGCCGCGAAGCTGGTCTTGATTTGGTTCAGGGCCCTCTGTTCGGTGGAGAGTCCGATCCCTGCTGTCGTCCTGATATGGAGCAGGTGCTTTCCCGTGCGCGGGATATCAACGCCCGTGACCGCCGGCATGCGGAAACGGACCAAGATCTGGTTCGGGCCCGCATCACCCGTGTTCCCCCGATCCCGGAAGATGCGCAGCTGGCTGATGTTCTGGAGCGGTTCCGTCTTGACAGCACCCACACGTTCTTTCCGGTGGTGTCCTGCGACGGAGAGCCGCTGGGCTTGGTGCGCGAACAGACCCTGAAAAATTATGTGTACGCGCCCTTTGGCAAGGAGCTGTTGTCGAACAAGGGTTATGCCCGTCAACTGCGTGACTTTCTCTGGCCCTGTCCTGTGGCCGATATCCGGACCAGTGCCGAGAAGATCCTGGAGATTTTTTCGGCTGACGAGGATTCAGAGGGTATCATCATTACTGCCGACGGATGCTATGCCGGCTTTCTGTCAGCCCGTTCCCTGCTGCGGCTTCTGAACGAGAAGAACCTGGCCGTGGCGCGGGACCAGAACCCGCTGACCCGTCTGCCCGGCAATACGCTGATTAATGCATACATGGCCCGGGTGATGGAAGACAGTCAGTCTTCCTGGTGTATTGTTTACTTTGACTTTGATGGATTCAAGCCGTTCAATGACACCTATGGATTCCGGCAGGGGGACCGGGCGATTGTCCTGTTTGCCAATCTTCTGGTGCGCGATCTGCGTCGCGATGATGTGTTCGTTGGCCACATTGGTGGCGATGATTTTGTTGCCGGGTTTCGTAACATCAGCTCTGAAACGGTTCTGGAGCGCGTGCGCGACCTGACCACGTGTTTTCGTCGAGATGTCGAAAGTTTTTATGATCCGGATGCCCGCCGCAACGGCTACATTGTAGCATGCGACAGAAGCGGGGCCCGGCAGCATTTTCCGTTGCTGTCTGCTTCGGCGGCGATTGTGCATATTCCGCAGGGGGCTGGGGGGCGTTGCTGTGATCATCTGGCCGAAACCATGGCCCGGCTGAAGTCGGAAGCCAAAGCTGCGCCGGACCGGATTGTCATGGCGCTCTTGGGGGAGCCCGTGCGCCGGGTTAGCGCCCCTCCCGCCACCATGCCAGAACCAGTGTTCCCAGAATAAGTATTGCGGCCACACCAGCCGGTAGCAACGGGGTCGTATGCACGCCGCTGCTGATATGGGCTTCGTTGCGGCGTATGCCAATCCAGGACGAACCGCTATGGCGCCTTGCGTCGGGGTCGATGCTGCGCAGTTGTGGCACGCCGTCCTGCGCCAGCCAGATGACGCTGCCTCCGGCTGCCTGACTCAAGGGGGCCAGCATGCGGTCGGTGGTAATCAGGGAGGCACGCTCCGGGCTGGTGCCGGTTCCCGATGCGGTGACAATGCGGCGGCTTCCATCGTCAACAGACCAGATTCCGGGCTTGGTTGCTTCTGTCTGTACCTGTTCCCGTCCCGGCGCGACCGTGTGCAAGGTGGCCGTGAGCTGGTTTCCGTCCGGGTCGGTGATGGTAACCCCGCGCCGGTCTGCTGGTGGGTCGGACAGGCTGCGCCGTGTTATTGTCATGATGCCGGTATCGGCGGCGATGGTCGCATGCAGGGTTTCTTCTTCCAGCGCGGGTTCTGCCAGCAGCCAGTTGACCAGCCGGCGCAGCAGCTCGGTCTGTGGCCCGCCACCGTCCCAGCCCCGGGCCCACAGCCACAGGGTATCGGACAGAATGACTGCGCTGCGGCCTTTTTCCACGCGTTCCAGAACCAGCAGGGGGGCCTCCCGCGGGGCCCGCATCAGGGTTGTTCCCCGGGTCGGGCTGGCTTCAACATACTGCAGCCAGGCCCCCCATGATGGAGGCTGGCCCTGCGTTCCGGAATCCGGCAGGCCGGCCGTAACCGGGTGGCGGAATCCGACCGGGTCCAGGTCCGGCACAAAGCGCGAGCGCACTGTGCGCCCGGTTGGCTGGGCCGGAATAACGCTGGTCAGGGGTGATTCCGCCAGGCTGCCGGCTCCGGCAAACTCAGGTCCAGCCGATAGCAGCAAGGCCCCTCCATTGCGGACATAGGCTGACAGGCGTTCCAGAAACAGTCCCGGTACCAGGGATCGACGGGTGTAGCGATCAAAAATAACCAGGTCGAAGTCAGCCAGCCGTTCCTCGAACAGTTCCCGGACCGGGAATGTGATCAGCGCCAGCTCGTGCAGGGGGGTGCCGTCGTCTTTGGCCGGAGGACGCAGGATGGTAAAGTGCACCAGGTCAATGCCGGGGTCGGCCTTCAGCAGCCGGCGCCAGGCGCGTTCCCCGATTGCCGGCTCGCCCGAGACCAGCAGGATGCGGACACGATCGCGAATGCCGTTGATTGCCAGGGCGGTCCGGTTGTTGGTGGTGTCGGGTTCGCCTTCAAGGGGCGGAACAGACAGGCCGACAACGGTTTGTCCTGCATGGGTCAGCGGAATGGCAAGATCCTGTTTGCGCCCGGGGATCACCATCCGCACCTGTGGCGGGTTGTTGTTGATGCGTACCGTCAGGGGAATGGGCGAGGACCGTTCTGCAACGCCGGTGTCGTATTCTGAAATGGTAACGCTGATGGTGGCTTCCCGTCCGATCAGGCCGAAGTCCGGGGCGGAGTCGATGTGGATCCGCCGGTCTTTCTCCCCCGGGGCTCCGGTCAGAAGGGTGTGAACCGGGGCCTTGATCCGGCTTGCCAGCGCCTGTACCGCGTCCGGGTCTGATGGCATGTCGTGCACCTGCCCGTCGGTTACCAGTACAACTGCGGCAACCGGCTGGCCGGCCAGCCCGGCCACAGCCTGTTCCACCGCCCCCGTCAGCCGCGTCCCGTTCTGTCCCTGGCTGTTGACCATGACGGTGTGTGTCCGGACATGGGCATGCTGGCCGATCCGGGCCTGAAGCATTTCCACGGTGGAATCCCGCAGGGCAATGCGTTGCCCGTGCTGCATGCTGTCGCTGTCGTCCAGGACCAGCAGCACAATGTCATCCACCGGTTCCCGTGTTTCATGCACCAGGACCGGCCCGGCCAGAACAGCGCACACCACACAGGCCGGCAGAAAGCGCCAGAACTCCCGGCGGCCCGATACGATCAGGCCGGGCAGGGTCAGGGCCAGCATGACCACAAATGCCCCGCCGGTCAGCCACAGGGGCAGCAGCGGTTCCAGGGACAGGCTCGCCATGCCGTTGACCGGTATCATTGGGTCAACCTTTCCAGAATGGCCGGCAGATGCACCTGATCGGCCTTGTAGTCACCGGTCAGGGCGTACATCACTATGTTGATGCCGCTGCGCAGGGCCAGCTCCCGCCCACGTTCCCCCGGCGGCACCATCGGCAGGACCGGGCGTCCCCGGCGATCAGAAGCCCAGGCCCCGGCCCAGTCGGCACTGCCGGCGATAACCGGCGAAACCCCTTCGCCACGGGCGGCCTGTTCCCCGATCCACACATCGGCACCGGCAATGCGTCCGGGCAGGTTTGGCAACAGGTAAAAGCTGCGGGTCAGGACATGGTCTTCGGGCATGCGCCGCAGGGGAGGCAGGTCCAGCGATGCCATCACTGTTCGCAGGGCGGCGGCGTTGTCAGGGTGGCGTCCGTCCAGAACAAGCAGCCCACCCCGTTCCAGATAGCGCGCGACACGGTCCCGCGTTTGTGTCGGAACCCCCACTGCACCGGGTCCGACCGGCCAGTAGATAAGGGGATAGAATTCCAGGGTATCGGTGTGCGGGTTGATCCGGCGTGGCTTGGCCAGCTCGGCCGAGGTGCGCAGGGCCAGTGCCCCGGTCAGACGCTGCAGTCCGGATTCAGTCAGGATGTCGATATCGACATCGCCGGTGGCAACCCAGGCCAGGCGTGTGTCCAGGGCATCGGTTATGTCGGGATTGTCGGCAGCGTCAGCCCGTGTTGCAGAGACAAGCGGAAGCAGGACCATCAAGGCCAGCATGGCCCCTGTCCGGCGCAGACCCTGCAACAGGCATGATCGCACGGCGGGCAGGGCATGGATCAGGCTGTCTGCCAGCAGCAGGGCCAGGGCCATGCCCAGCAGCAGCGGGCCAAGCCCGGATGCCATGCGGGTGGCTGCGGTTTCTCCGGCCGTTTGTACGCGGATGCCATCTGGCCAGCGGGTGCGTGCGTCCATCGCGGTTGTGCGGGTCGCCAGGGACAAGGCTTGCCGGTTGCCGGGGATGCCGTACCACCCGGGCGGATGCTCCGGCCCGACTGTGATGCGGGTTCCGGGTGTCTCGGTTGCGGCGGGAAGCGGCTTGACCCCTGCGCCCGGGGTGACAGGTTGCCCGTAACCATCCAGCACCTGCCACGGCGGCAGGGGGGTGTCACGGGCTGCCGCTTCGGCGGTGCCGGCCCCCAGTCCGGCCAGACGATCCAGCAGGACCGGGAACAGGCCGGACAAGGGCAGGGTGGTCCAGTCTGTGTTGGCCGATGTGTGGATCAGTACAATCCATCCCGCCCCGGATCGCAGCCCGGTGATCAGGGGGGTTCCGTCACGCAGGCGGGCCCAGGTCCGGCTTTCCGTTTCCGGGCCGGGGTGGGCCATCAGTTGGGTGGAAACCGTAATGCCGTCTGGCACGGTCAACCCGGACAGGGGACTGGTGCTGTCGAAGGGGGCCAGGGCCAATGGCTCCTGCCAGCTCAGTCCTTTGCCCATGAAGCGTCCCCCGGTGCGCAGCGAGACCGGCAGCAGCGCCGTATCACCCCGTTCGGCCAGGGCCGTATCGGCAAACCGGATCAGAACCCCGCCATGATCCACCCATTGCGACAGGGGTTCCACTTCGCTGTCCGGAATGGTGCCACCCGGTATGACCACCGTTGAAAGCCGGCGTGCCAGCAGTGTTGTCACCGACCCCGTATACACGGTCAGCGATCCGGCCAGCGCCCGTTCGGCATACCACGACCCCGACAGCAGAGGCAGGCTGTTGTCTCCCCGCGTGACCACCCCGGCCGGCAGGCGTTGCCAGCGGTCGTCGGTCAGCTGGACTGCCCCGGCTCCAAGCGGGATCCCGCCGGGATCGGTGATGTCCAGGCGGGTGACAAGCGGGATCAGGTCCGGCTCCAAGTCCAGGGTGATGGTTGCTTCCGTTGTTCCGGCTGTCAGGGTCAGTGGCCGGGAAACCCGCACGGTGCCGTTCCGGTCCAGACCTCTGGCCACCAGGGTGCGTGGGGGCAGCTGTCCGTCATCCGGGCGTCGGGCGGTCAGCTCAATGCCCGTTGCCGTGCGTTCCGGCGGACGCAGCAGAACAGCGGTCCGTGTTGGCGGTGCCAGCAGAACGGTTACCGGACCGCGCTGCTGCAACAGCATGGCGGCTTCGTCCTGTTCCGGATGCTCCAGGCCATCACTCAGCCACAGGGTTTCCACCGCATCGGGAACCGTACCGGGACGGTTCAGCCATGCTGCAAACGCCGCGTAGTCGGGATGATGGGGTGCCGGTGCCATCCGGCGCAGCCACGCCCGGGCATCTGCGGCAGAGCCAGGAGGGGACGCCGCCGGATACGATTCCCCCGGGCGCAGGGTGGTGGCCACAACCTGAACCGGACGCGACAGGGATGCGGCATCATCCAGAACGGTGTTCAGGGCACGGGTCCGGTCCTGCCATCCGGCTGCGGCGGCCCAGCCGGTATCAACCACAACCAACAGCGGCCGGCGGCTTTCTGCCGGCAGGCGTGCATCCATGACCGGGCCGGCCAGCCCGGCCAGGACCAGGGCCAGGATCAGCACCCGCAGCAGCAGGATCCACAACGGCGTGCGGGCCGGGGTAATGGTGCTCGGGTACATGTCGGCCAGCAGGCGCAGCGGCGGAAAGGTCATGTGCCGTTCCGGCGGCGGGGTGATGCGCAACAACCACCACACAGCCGGAAGGATGGCCAGCCCGGCCAGTATCCACGGGTTCAGGATGCTCAGAGTTCCTGTCAGCATGGCCCGCCTGTCATCCGGTGTGTTCCCAGACGGCTGTGCAGGCCCAGCAGGACCGGTTCCAGCGAGCGGTCGGTATGGTGCAGGCTGAAGGTCCACCCGAACTGCATGGCAATGGTTTCCAGGTGGCGGCGGTGTGCCTCCAGACGGCGGCAGTAGGCCTCGCGGATATCCCGGACCCGGGATACCAGAAGGCCCGGTGTGCCCACCTGCCCGGGCTGGAAGAAGCGGATTTGCCCGTCAAAGGGCAGGTTTTCCTCGGCTGGGTCCAGAACCTGGACCAGATGACCGCGAATGCCGGCTCCGGTCCAGGTGCGCAGGGTGTGTTCCAGGGTGTCGGGCGGGTCCAGGAAATCGCCGACCAGGATCACCAGGCTGTGGCGCAATGTCCCTGGGTCCGGAGCGGGCAGGGTTCGGTCTGTTTCCGGCGCCGGTGTTTCCAGATGTGTTGCCATGCGGATCAGGGCCGGGCGTCCGCTGCCGGGGGGCATGCGCGGGGACAGAAGGGCAACCTGTTCCCCCGCCCAGAGTCCCAGACAGGCCAGGGTCAGGACCAGCAGCCGGGCATGGTCGCGCTTTTCCGGAAGATGGGGGGATGAATGCCAGGCCATCGACGGGCCATCGGCACACCAGAACCACAGGCTGCGTGCCGAGACCTGTTCCTGCTGGCGGATATGCAGGTTGTCCCGCCGGGCACTCTGGCGCCAGTCGATGGCCGAGGTGGTATCCCCGTTCTCCCAGGGGCGGAACTGCCAGAATGAATCCCCGTAGCCGGCGGCCCGTCGTCTGTGGTTGCCTCCGCGCAGGGTGGCGGCGGCCTGTTCGGCTTTCAGCAGCAGCGGAGGCAGGTTTGCCGCCAGTCCTTCCGCCCGGTGATACAGTGACAGTGCCCCTGGTTTCACGGTCTTCCCCCCGTTCAGGCTGCGGCTGCCGGTGTTTCCAGATCCGCGACCAGGGCACGGATAACCGCGTCCACGGTGATGCCGTCGGCCCGTGCGGCAAAGGTCAGCGCCATGCGATGCCGCAGGACCGGAGCAGCCAGGGCGGTCACGTCAGCTTCCGATGGTGCAAGCCGCCCGTCCAGCAGGGCGCGTGCCCGCACTGCCATGGTCAGCGCCTGGCTGGCCCGTGGCCCGGGTCCCCAAGCCACGGCGCGGCGTACCATGTCCAGATTGCTGCTTTCCGGTCGTCCGTTTCGCACCAGGGCCAGAATGGATTCCACCACCCGTGTTCCAACCGGCATTCTCCGCACCAAGTCCTGCGCGGCCATCAGGTCTTCGGCGGTCATGACCGGGTGCAGGTGTGTGGTGGTGGTGCCCGTGGTTGCCATCAGCATCTGGCGCTCGGCATCCAGGTCGGGGTACCCGACGTCCACCTGCATCATGAAGCGGTCCAGCTGGGCTTCGGGCAGGGGATAGGTTCCTTCCTGCTCGATCGGGTTCTGCGTTGCCAGCACATGAAACGGAGCCGGCAGCCGGTGGGTCTGCCCGGCAATGGACACTTCATGTTCCTGCATGGCCTGCAGCAGTGCGGACTGGGTGCGTGGCCCGGCGCGGTTGACCTCGTCGGCCATCAAAAGCTGTGTAAACACCGGCCCGGGTACAAAGCGGAACCAGCGGTGCCCTTCTGGTGCGGTGTCCAGGATTTCCGAGCCCAAGATGTCGGCCGGCATCAGGTCGGGCGTAAACTGGATCCGCCGTGTTTCCAAGCCCAGAACCTGCCCCATGGCTTGTACCAGGCGGGTTTTGGCCAGCCCCGGTACCCCGACCAGCAGCACATGGCCCCCGGCCAGAAGTGTTACCAGGCTTTCATTGATCACCTGGTCCTGGCCAAAGATAACCGATGCCACGGCTCGGTGTGCGCGGGATACCAGATCCATCAGCTGGTCCTGTCGTTCGGTGGACAGGGGCGGAGGGGTGTCAGAACCAGGAAAGGACGAATTCGTTTTGTTCATAATGCCTTCTCCACGCTTTCCTGGTATAATGCGCCGTCCGGGCTGGACAACGAGGGGACAGGGCCCATGGGCCACCACGATCACGATGCTGAACCTGCCGATGCCGTACTGCGCAGTCTGGTGCCTGACAGCTGCGGTGATCTTGGTCTGTCGATCGACCGCAATGGCGACTGGTTTTATCTTGGCTCCCCCATTCGTCGTCCGGAACTGGTCCGCCTGTTTGCCTCGGTCCTGTCGCGCGATGCATCCGGTACTTACTGGCTTGTCACCCCGGCAGAGCGCGGCACCGTCAGCGTGGCCGATGTTCCCTTTGTTGCCGTGGACATGACCGTTGCCCATCCCGGCCCGGATCAGGTCATCAGCCTGCATACCAACGTCGATGACGTTGTGGTGCTTGATGATGCCCATCCCCTGCGTATGGCGCGCGACCGTGCGACAGGATGCCCCCTGCCTTATATCTACATCAGGAAAGGGCTGGAGGCACGCCTGAGCCGCCCTGTGTATTACCGTATGGTCGATCTGGCGCTGTGCGTGACCGTCGCGGCATCATCACAAAAAGCCGCTCCGGGCGGTGCCGGTCCCGATACGGTCGGGGTGTGGAGCTGCGGGTCTTTCTTTCCGCTGGGACAAACCGGACCATGATTTTTTCACGTGACCGGCTGGCAACCATGCTGGAGAAGGGGTACGGGACCGGTCTGTCTTCCGATGAGGATGCGGATCCTCTTTCTGGTGGTGATACGCTGTGCCCGGCGGCGGTTCTGGTTCCGCTGGTGTGCCATCCGTCGGCCTGTACGATTCTGCTGACCCGCCGCACCGATCATCTGGACCATCACGCCGGGCAGATCGCTTTTCCCGGTGGACGGCTGGAGGCCAGGGACAAGGATGCCGTGGACTGTGCCCTGCGTGAAACCGCCGAGGAAACCGGGCTGGACCGTCGCGGCGTTGATGTGGTTGGCCGTCTGGATGACTATCGCACCGTGACCGGTTTCCGGGTGACACCGGTGGTGGGTCTGCTTTCGCCGCCGCTGGGTCTGGATCCAGACCCGGGCGAGGTGGCCGAGGTGTTCGAGGTTCCGCTGGACTTTGTCCTGGATCCCCGCAATCACAGGCAAAATCAGATCGTTGTCAACGGACAGAGCCGCCTTTTTTATTCCCTGTCGTGGAATGACTATTATATATGGGGGGCAACGGCGGGCATGTTGGTCAACCTGTCACGCGTTCTCAACGGTGGGGCCGTGGATCCAGGATCGGGAAAAGGTGATAGTGTGTAATGGTCCAGTTCATGGTCACGGTTTTGTTGCCGTTCCTGGTGCCTTTGGTTGTCCTTGTGCTTTGGGTCCGGGTGCGGGCCCGCTGGGTGGAACGTCATGGCGGTGCGGTGCCGCCGCTTGAGAAGGGAGCCTGGTTTGTGGCCGTTCTGGCAGGTTTTATCCTGGTCATCCTGTCGCTGGTCGTTGTGGCCCTGATCGAGCCAGCCGGCCAGCCCGGTGATGCCTATACACCGCCAAAGCTGGTGGACGGGCGGATTGTCCCCGGCGGGTTCGGGGCGAAATGACCGCGTCCGCTCCGGAGGAACCCCGTCGGGTCTGGTCACGCCGGGAACGTCCTCCGTGGGGTCAACTGGGGCCTGTCCCCTGGCTGTCGTGGCCGGAAACCAGGGCGGTTGTGGATGCCCTTCAGGCCGAAGGATCCACCGTGCGCTTTGTCGGTGGCTGTGTGCGTGATGCCCTGCTTGGGGTCATGCCGCGGGATATTGACCTGGCCACCCCCGATCCGCCCGATACGGTGATCCGTCTGCTGGAACAAGCCGGCCTGCGCTGTATACCCACCGGGCTGCAACACGGTACCGTGACCGCCCGGGTGGGAGACCACAGTTTTGAAATCACCACCCTGCGGGAAGATGTGGAAACGGATGGCCGGCATGCCGTTGTGAAATGGTCGTCCTGCTGGATGGCCGATGCGGCCCGGCGTGATTTTACCATCAATGCCCTGTCGGCAACCCCGGACGGTGCGGTCTATGATTACTTTGACGGTCTTGAGCATCTGTCACATGGCCGGGTGGTGTTTGTGGGCCGCCCGATGCAGCGTATTGCCGAAGACTGGCTGCGGATCCTGCGGTTTTTCCGCTTCTATGCGCGCTTTGGCCGCCCCCCGGCCAGTGTGGGGGCGCTGTCATCCTGTCAGGCTCTGGCCCCGCATCTGAAGGAGCTGTCGGCCGAACGCATCCGTGATGAATTGATCGGTATCCTGGAAACACAGGCCTGTCCGGATGTTCTATTGCTGATGCGCGGGGCCCGGGTTCTGGAACAGATTCTGCCTGAGGCGGTTGCGTTCGGGCGGTTGCGTCAGCTGGTGTTTCTGGAAACACGCGGACTGGTGATGGATGGCGTTGAGCCCGATCCCGTGCGTCGGTTGGCTGCGGTTCTGCACACCGATCCACACACCGCCATGCAGGTGGCCCGTCGTCTGCGCCTGTCATCGCATCAGATGCAACGCCTGTCCGTTTTGTCCGATATCACGCCTTGCCCCGACCCGGATGGAGGTGAACCCCTTCTTCTTCCAGCTCTTTTCAGGCTGGGGCGAAAGACGGTGGTGGACATGATCCTTCTGGTGTGGTCCTCTGAGCGCGACGGAGAGCACAGGCTGTGTCCCCGGCGCAGCGCTTCGTGGCAACGTGCCCTGGATCTGGCCCTGTCGCTGCCCGTTCCGTCATTCCCCCTGAAAGGCCGGGATCTTTTGGCCAATGGATACCGGTCCGGGCCACTTCTTGGCCGGGAGCTGGCGCGACTTCAGGGGGAATGGCTTCACAGCGGGTGCCGGTTGGACCGCGCCGCCCTTCTGGCCTTTCTGCGTCCGCCGTCGCCAGACCCCGAAGAGGGGTAGGGCTTCCCCCTCCGAATACTTGTCTTCCGGCGTCAGTCCTGGTTGTTGATGCGGGCGAACGCGGTCAGCGTGTTGCGCAACAGGCAGGCAATGGTCATCGGCCCGACCCCGCCGGGCACCGGGGTGATAGCCCCGGCAACGCGGGCTGCCTCGTCAAAGGCAACATCGCCGGTCAGGCGGGTCTTGCCGCCCTCTGCCGCAATGCGGTTGATCCCGACATCGATAACCGTGGCCCCGGGCTTGATCCAGTCGCCGCGGATCATGGCCGGACGCCCGACGGCTGCCACCAGAATATCGGCCTGGCGGCAGATGGCGGGCAGGTCACGGGTGCGGGAATGGGCCACGGTCACGGTGCAGCTTTCCTGCAGCAGAAGCTGGGCCATCGGCTTGCCGACAATGTTGGACCGCCCGACCACCACGGCTTGCAGGCCGGTCATGTCCCTCAGCACATCGCGCAGCAAAAGCAGGCAGCCGAGCGGGGTGCACGGTATCAGCCCCTTGCCACCGGTGGCCAGCAGCCCGGCGTTGACCGGGTGAAACCCGTCCACATCCTTGTCCGGGCGGATGGCGGCAATAACGCGGTCGGCATTGATATGCGCCGGCAGGGGAAGCTGGACCAGAATGCCGTGAATGGTCGGATCATCGTTCAGGCGGGCGATTTCTTCCAGCAGGGCGGCTTCTGTCAGCGAGGTATCAAAGCGGCGTTCCACCGATTTCATGCCGCATTCTGCGGTTTGGCGCGCCTTGTTGCGGACATAGACATCGCTGGCCGGATCCTCGCCAACCATCAGAACCGCCAGTCCCGGCACGGTGCCAAGGCGGTCTTTCAGGCGGCCAACCTCGGTCGCGATGGACTGGCGCAGGGATGCGGCAAAGGCCTTGCCGTCGATCAAACGGGCAGAAGGATCAGTCATGGTGGTAATATCCCGGTAATGTGGGGGATCAGAATGGCAGGGTCCCCGGAAATCTGTACGGTCTTGCGGCGGTCCGTCGTGCCGGAAACAATGGAAAAGGTGCTTTTCGGCAGTTTCCACGCCTTGGCCAGCAGGGCAATCAGGGCCGTGTTGGCCTTGCCGTTTTCCGGAACGGCGGTGACTGACACTTTCAGCACCGGCGTTCCGTCCGCTTCCAGGGCGCGGGACCGGATGGCATTGGCCCCGGCTTTCGGGGTCAGGCGCACCACCAGCCGGATTCCATCGGCCGTGGACTTGAGCAAAAGAGAATGATCCGGGGCATCAGAACAGGGCACGGAGAACCAGCTCGTGCAGACCCGGGAGAACAGAGGCCCGGACCAGCATAATGGCGAAAAATAGAACCAGCGGCGACAAATCCAGGTTGCCCATGATCGGAACAACCCGGCGGATCTGTTCCAGGACCGGTTCGGTCAGGCGGTGGACAATATCACTGATGGTCCGCACCGCGCCGTTGCTGTAGTTCAGGACATTGAACGCAAACAGCCAGCTGAGGATGACCGAAGCAATCACGATCCACTCATAAAAGCTCAGGATCGCATCCAGAACCTGAAAAAAACCACTGACAGCCTGCATGGAGTTATTACCTGTCGGCCAAACCGTGAAACACGGCCCTACCCTAGCGGGATGCCCCCTGCGGTGCAAGGGAAACAGACATAGCCATCCGGCTGTCGGTGCAGGGCCAGAAACGGTCTTGACAGTCAAGGGGGTTCCGGAGATTATCCGCATCCCTTTTGTATAACGGGGCTGTAGCTCAGTTGGGAGAGCGCGTCGTTCGCAATGACGAGGCCAGCGGTTCGATCCCGCTCAGCTCCACCAATATTCAAACCCCAACCACTCTCGGTTGGGGTTTTTTCTTATCTGCTCCCGCCAGACCCCGCGAACACGCGCGGAACGCTGGGTAGGGTTGTGGACTTCGACAGTTTGGCCTGTCTGCCGACCATCGCTGGCGCTGACTACATCGGGTTGGCCGGTTTTTTCGATACGCACCTCCTTCATGCTGCCACCTCCGCTGCTTCGTTGGCTGGCTCCGGCCGCAATTCAGGGACCAGTCGCTCGATGCCGCTCGGGCGCAGCCGGACCTCAAGATCGGTGGGCGAAACGATCACCTTCTCGATCAGAAATTTGAAAATTTGGGTCTGCTTGGCCGGGAACAACTGATACCAGATTGCATCGATGCGCGTTATGGTGACCGTCACTTTGGTGTCGGGTCCTGCTTGACCGCGTGCGGCAGGATGTCAGTCAATAAGTCTGGTGAGCGCAAGATCGATCGTGCCTGATCAAACACGGTGGCTTCCAACTCGGCAGCGGGCAGGCGTGGCAGCCCCGAGGCGCCGGATGGACGGGCAGTTCGATGCTCTGGTCTCCTTCACCCCCAACCTCGGCGCCGGGGCGCTACAGCCGCTCGACGCTGAGGCGGAGAGTGAACGGTGGTGAGCATGATAGCGCCCCTACCGAGCTGAGGAAATGGGTGTGGGCTTCAGGGAAAAGATTACCCTGGCTAATGGCGCGCCGAAATACAGAGGCTCTCACATATTCCAGTACTAATTATGTGGGTTCTTTAAAGACATGCAGCATCAACTTTGAATAACATCAATTTTGAACTACCCCAGCCACTGCTACCGCCGTCGACTGGCTCTATTGGGACAAGACAACGAAAAACTCTCTCATCATCATATCCGCCTCGCAGGCGTAGATTTTTGTTATCTAGCATTTCTTTGTAGTCAACGACATAGTCGATTTTTTTTAGTTTTAAATAGTCCATTAATTTATTGCTTTTGATGTAAGGCAGAACTTCGTCGTTAGTTAGGCCATCGATATTCACTAGGGGCTTTTCTGAAAAGTAACTTATTATGCCAGCGTTCCACGCGGCGAATGTCGAGCTTCCATCTAGCGTTCGAACGTAAAGCCCCGCATTCATCATGCCTGCCTGATGTAGCCACGGTATAGCTAAAATATCCTTTGATCCAGATAATAAGTATACTAAGAAAACAAAAGGGAATGTAATAAAAGCTCGTCTCCCAAATAAATAATGAAATACGGCGGTCATTGTGATTGATATTGGGGCTATAAAATTTGAAGAATACCACGGCTGCAATGCGCCGCTGTTGTGTCTGTAAAAAAAGATGTAACCGACCACTGTCAGGGCACATCCTATTAACAATGCAGCTGGCAATGATTTGTTCTCTTCGTTGGCTAGCTTAATTGATTTTATGGAGGAGTACGTCACAGCCAAAAAGGATGCCAACAGCAAAATAATTTTGCTCTGCCGCTCAATAAAATCAAAGGTGGGAAATGATATCGAAAGAACGAGTTGCAATGGAGCGAAAATGCTGTGGCCTGCAACTGACGACCAAAAGAGCTTGGTTTGTGCACTTGCTTGAGCAAGCTGTCCGGAAATAAAGTAATTTTGAATCAAAACCACACAAACGCCGATAAGCGCACCCATCAGGATTGCGAAGCTTCTAACTACAGTTGGTGTTATTTTAAATTTTTCAGCTAAAAATATCGTGCAGAATAAAAATCCTGGCAGCATTCCGTAGTCAGTGCGTGATAGCGATCCCAGCAAGCCGACAAGAAATAATGCAAACAAAAATTTTGGGGATGCCTCTTCCTGTTTGGCAACGAAAAATACCGTAAGCGATGAGAGCAAAATCACTAGCCATGATTCCATCATGACTGTGCTTTGCATAATTATCGGGAAACTGAGAAATGGCAGTATTGCAGCGAGGGCTGCGGCTTTACCGTAAATCTCAGTTGCGGTTTTTACTAGAAAATATACTGAGGCGGAAATTGTTAAGCAGGAAATGGCGCCAACAATCAAATATATGCTGGTCCAGTTTATCTCCGGGTAGAGCTTAAAAATAAATACCAAAAAGTAACCGTATAGGAAATGAAACCCGGTTGCAGGCGAAGTGCCATCAAATGTCCAAACCCCTTCTTCTGCGCGATGAGATGCCATCTGAATATAATAAAAAGCGTCATCCGGAATGATTCCAATGAGCCTGTCTTGCGGAGAGTTAAAGAAAAATAAGAGACGTACAGACAATAGCAAAATAATAAAGATCGCTGATGCGATAGGTATTTTCTTTAAATCAATTTGAAATGTATTCATCTTAGATGTCCATCTTATTAAAAATGGCCGATGGTAGGTGTCTTATTATCATCATGATTAAGCACCACTTCCTAGGTGCGTAGATAATCGGCTTGCCTGCTTCTACGCCTTCAACAATCTGTTTTGCTACGACTTCGACGGGCGCGAGTTTGGCACCCTTACCCTTTAAGTGGGCAGTCATGGGGGTGTCAGTCGGACCAGGCTTGATCAGCACCACCCTAACCCCTGTGCCCGCAAAACGGTGCTGCAGGCCCTGGGTATATCGCGTAACCAACCCTTTTGCAGCGCTATAGACATAGTTGGATTTGCGCCCTCGATCACCAGCCACAGAGCCGATCAGGGCAATGGTGCCGTGGTTGGCTTTTGCCATCCATTTGGCGAAGGCCTCCGCATAGAGCACTGGTGAGATGCCATTGATATCCAGCGCTTTCCGGCATGCAGTCAGGTCGTCTTGGCAGTCGGCTTGATCTGGCAGTGAGCCGTGTGCGATCAGCACAACATCCACATCGCCTGACTGAACAATATCTTCGACCGTAGCCTTAATAGCTTCCGGGTCTAAAAATTCTGCCTGGACGATCCGAATTTCGGATTGAGGACTACGGACTTTCAAGTCAGTTGCAACCCGCTCAATACGCTGTGCATCCCGCCCTAGGAGAGTGAGATCGGTCGGCTGCTTCTCCAGCCATAGCCTGGCGCAGTGCTCGGCGATCGCCGAGGTGGCTCCAATAATGACGATTCTTTTCTTGTTGTTCATTCAACTTCCCATCAAACGGCGTGAGAGACCGGAACTGATGCCCGGGTCCCTGTATTTCATGAATTCGGCCAGGCGCGGATAGCCTACTTCGAAGAGTTCTCTGGGCATTCGCGCGTCCTTGGCCAGATAGATGCGGCCCTCGGCTTCACGCACGATGGCATCCAGGCGCTCGAATAGTTTGTGCGTGCGCTCCCCGTGATTCGGAAAGTCCAGCGCCAGCGTGACCCCGGGCTGAGGAAAACTCAGCATCCCAACCGGCTGGCGGTTGCCAAAGGTCTTCAGGACTGCAAGGAATGAACCATCGCCAGAGCGAGCGATTTCTTTGAGCATGGCCTGAACGGCGTCTTGCCCGACTTCCCGTGGCACCACACTCTGGTACTGGAAGAAGCCCTTCGGGCCGTATATCCGGTTCCACTCGAGCAGGTTGTCGAGCGGATAGAAAAATGGTTCGTAGTGCGTAATGGCCCGCCCAGCCCGCCACTTCTTGAGATGGTAGTAGGCCATGTTGAAGGGGCGCAGCGAAAGCCGATTGACCAGGGAAACGGGCGGCACGATGGGCATGGTCAGCTTACGTCCCTGGGGTGCCGGGCGTTCTCCGACATCGGTAGGGTTGCCGCGCATGAACAAACCGCGCCCACCGCCCCCGGTAATGCAGTCGATCCAGGACACCGTGTGCTCCCAGTCGGCCTCGGAGTCATCCGCGAGCCGGAAGAACTCGTCCAGGTTGGCATAAGGAACGGTCTCAGTGTCCAGCCACGGGCCGGCCACACGGCGCAACTGGAGCTCCACTTGGGTGATCACACCCGTCAGGCCCAATCCTCCCACCGTTGCAGCGAACCAATCAGCTCGATCATGCGGCCCGCACTGGATGACCTCGCCATCGGTCCGGATGAGAGTAAGGTTCTGGACGTGATCGCCAAAAGAACCCAGTACGTGATGGTTCTTGCCGTGGACATCGTTGGCGATCGCACCCCCAACGGTCACCAACTGGGTCCCCGGCGTTACGGGCAGAATCCAGCCGCGAGGGATGACCAGTCGCTGAATGTCCCGCAGTAGCACGCCAGCCTCACACACCAGGCGGCCAGTGCTGTCGTCGAAAGCGACGAAGTGGTCGAGTCCGGTCGTGACCCAGAGCGTGCCTTCCGGATTCAGGCAGACGTCACCGTAGCTGCGTCCCATGCCATGGGCAACGCCCGAGTAAGCCACGTGGCAAACCAGCGCCTTAACCCTGGAGGGGTTATTCAGATCGACGACATGATGAGGATCGGCGCTCAAACGCCCCCAAGAAGTAACCGGCTTCATACGGCCTCTGTGCGGAAGACATAACGCTTATCGAGGTGGTACTTGGTCAGGTAGCCGATTGCAAGACCAATAACGCCGCCGAAGTAGCGCATTTCCTTGGTCTCGAAGATATGGTGGAAGCCGAATTCGAAGCCCCAGAAGATCACGGTCGTGGCCAAGCCCATGACGGTGTAGAGGGCAAAGGTCTGTGTGTCGTGGGCGACGCTGCGCGTCCGGAAGCGGAAGATATAGCGTTTGTCGAGGATGTACTTGACGATAAGCCCAATGCCTGTGCCCACGACGACCGAGGCCAGAACGCTGAAGTCACCGCTGTAGGTACGGATGGCAAGATCCTGAGCGCCAATGTTTGCTGCGGTTGCGATTAATGCAAAAATGGCATAATAAACAGTGAGCTTTGTCGAAGCAAACATTCAATCATATCACCGAGGTTCATAAATAGTGCATGATACCGTAATGACCCGCTCGCCTCTAGCGCAGATACTGGGGTTACTCAAGCTGATGCGGCCAAAGCAGTGGGTCAAGAATGGTTTTGTTCTGGCGCCACTGATGTTTTCCGGTGCGTTTCTGCATGTTGATGCCGTCAGTCACGCTCTGTTTGCCGTGCTGCTGTTCTTCGTCGGATCTTCGGTGACCTACATCATCAACGACATGCACGACATCGAGCGCGACCGTCGTCACCCCAAGAAGTCCAAGACTCGTCCCTTGGCGGCCGGGATTGTCTCGGTGCCCGCTGCGCTGGTCCTCCTCGCGTGCCTCTATGCCGTGCTGGTGTGGGGCTGGTTCGTCGCTCCAAGGGTGGTGATGGTCATCGCGGCCTATCTGGTGCTGAACCTAGCCTACACGTTCGTGCTCAAGCACCAGCCCGTGGTCGATATCTTCACCATCGCCATTGGTTTTGTCCTGCGCGTCTACGCCGGTGCTATGGCACTGGACGTGCCCGTGTCCTCATGGATGTTCATCACGACACTGTGCCTGGCTCTGTACCTGGCCGCTGTTAAACGCCGCCAGGAGCTCAGCCAAAGCGGCACGGAGGGCCGTAAGGTGCTCGAGAAGTACTCCGTTTCATTGGTGGACCGCTACGCTGAGATGTCCGCAACCGGGGCGCTGCTGTTCTACAGCATGTTCGTGATGTCCTCCAAGCCTGAGTTGGTCATCACGGTTCCATTGGTGTTGTTCGGCCTGTTTCGTTACTGGTTCGTGGTGGAAGCCCTTGATGGCGGTGAGTCGCCCACCGACGCGCTCCTGGCCGACTGGCAGTTGTTGCTTACCGTGGTGCTGTGGGTGGCTGCCTGCGGCTGGGCTTTGTGGCCAGTGCAGGGGTAATCATGGACTTCTCTTACGCCCTGACTCCATTTCTGGCTTGGCTCGTCGCCGGAGTTTCGAAGTTCATCATCAACAGCATCAAGGCAAAGCAGCTGGCGTTCGGCCTCATCGGCTACGGTGGGTTGCCCAGCAATCACAGCGCGATCGTCAGCAGCATGGCTGCGCTCATTGTCCTCAAGGAGGGTATCGGACACCCCGCCTTCGGCGTCGCCATTACGCTGGCCTTTATCGTGATGCTCGATGCCAACAGCCTGCGCCGGCAGGTGGGCAAGCACGCGGTGGCCATCAACAAATTGGTGGCTGGGGTAGCTGACCATCAGGCACTGCGCGAACGCATGGGTCACACCCGATTGGAAATTGCCGCCGGCATTGCCGTGGGTATCGCGGTTGCCGCTGCAGTAAACACGATTTTGACCTGATGGATGAATCACGGAGGGCCGATGCCCCGGGGATAAACCCAGCTACCGCGAGCCGCATTCCAGTTCGGTCCATTTCGTTGGCCATTGTGGTGGCGGTGGTGCTGTACGTCGGAATGGCGACCCTGGCGGATTGGGAAGCATTTGGTGCTGCGGTATCGGTGATCCCGGGTGCGCTTTGGGCGCAGGTAGAGGTGCTCTCCCTCCTGAGCGATCTCCTTCAGTTTTCATGCTGGCATCCCTTCATCGTTGCTTTGGGGCGCAAGGTGCCGATTCTTCGTAATCTCGATCTACTTGGTGGCGTTTGCGCTGACACTCACTCCGGGCAAGTCTGGGGGGACGATTCTATCGATTTATCTTCATCCTTGCGGCATGAGCTATCCACGCAGTATCGGTGTATTTATCGCGGAGCGGCTGGACTTGGTTGCAGTGGGGGCTCTGGTGCGACTGGATGATCGGAAAACTTTGTGTGCTTGCAGAATGCAGCAGTCGACGAAACGAGGCACGCGTCTTCGTAGACTTCGATGTCGCACAGATGGTAGATGACCTTGCCTGGCAGTCGGATGAACTTGGGTCCGATGCCATGACGCGCCAGCGCTCGAGTGTTTTGTGTGACAGGCCCCAGCGTGCGGCAAGTTGTAGTTGATCGAAGTGGGTGGTGGTCATGCTGAACTCTTTGTGTTGGATGGGGAGTTCATGAATGCTCTGTTTCGGGAAAGTGGTAAGTTCTGCAGGTGGTCAGGGGGCTTGGCTGTAAATGGATGATGTGGCCCCGGTTGGACAAGGGTGAAGATTGGTATCCAGTCTCGACCGTCGAAAAGTGATCGAACCAAGCGGGTTTTGCGGTAGGGTGCGGAAGGGTCAAACTTTTCGTATCAGCTCGCAAGGGTACGTGCAGCCTGTTTTGCGCACGTTCATGCTGCTGTCGGTGGCGGGCGAGTGTCCCACCACCAATATTGAAACCCCGACCGGGAACGGTTGGGGTTTTTCTTGTATGCTTCCGTCAGGCCTCGCGAACACCCGCGGAACGCTGGGTAGGGTTGTGGACTTCGACAGTTTGCCTGTCTGCCGACCTGGATTCTGGCCATATGGTGTTCTCTGCAGATAATTCCTCTCTCTGTTTCTGTCTGGCCCGGAACGGCCCGAAGTCCGCAGATGTTACGCCTGCGGGGTTATGTCAATCAAAGGGCTGCGCGCCGATTTCAAACCGACCGAGCACGACAGTCAATGTGCGTCCATTGAGCAGATCGTCAAGTTCGAATAAGGAAATCAGTCAGGCCCAGTACCAAGGACGCCTAAGAACACTACGGGTAATCTGGTACTCGCCAAGGGCTACTTGACCAAGCGGCTTGGCAATGACGTCGTCAAAAGCCACATTACCCGTCATGAGTCCGAAATCCTCGAGCATTTCGAATTGGTGGTGAGCGCAGAAAGAATGGAAAAGGTGGTGCAGTAGCAACTGGAGGTCTATGGCTGATTAAAAGAGCCATCCGGGGAGGGTGCCTTGGTGCAAGGGTGTAGATTTAACAAGACAGATTCACTGCGGCATCGCACCCTAGGGGGTAAGATGCTGATAAAAAATACAACCTATAAATGTTGTGGTCGACTCGTATATTCGTCCATACTCAGCCCATGCGGGATAAAGGGGGTCTTGTAAAGACCTCCGGTGATGGGGTTGGTCAGTGCGATCATTCCACTCTTCCATCCGAAAAGCTCTGCCAAGGCGCTTTGATGGTGACGGGCGAGCCCCTGATTTCCACAATACCTGTTCATTTTCATTCGCTTGAGCCAAGGTGGCTGAAAGTTTGGCCGCAGCACCACGTGCGCAGGAGGCGCCGTCTGTCGGCATTGATGGAATCCGCCGGGTGGCTTATGGTAGGCGTAGGATCATGGTGCTGGAGTTCCCTTTCAAGCAAGGGCGGGTGGACCTTAGTCCCGGCCAGCCTGCGCAAGGCAAGCTGACAGACCGGCCTTGAGATTGCTTCTTTGGCAGAAAATCCTTGCTCAAAGTCAGGGTGGTGTGGCACGGTGCATGCCCTTGCATAAGGTGGTATGTCCTTGTCGCTTTTTTGCTCCGGACCCACATGCTGAAATCTGCCGTCTGCGCGTGTTGTTCGTGAAGCGGGATGGCGGTAGCGTGTAAAAATTCCCTGATATTCGTGTCCCTATTGCAGGAATAGGCTGGTTTTCAAGGATAAGCCCGGTTCGTGGTCCTTCCCTGTTTGCTTCGGGAGCTCTAGGTCAGTTCAGCTTGCTCCGGCCAGGGGCTTGTGTGTAAGGCTTGGCGCGAACAATGTCTGCTTTCAGGTTCTGGTGAAGAAAGTGAGGCCAAGCTGAAGAATTCAGCCAAGGCAAGAGCACGCGGCGTTATGCCTGTTTGCTCACGCCAGCCGGGGTCTTTGAAGCGTAGGGTGGTAGAATGTGAGGTGCTTCAATCGGGGTTGGAGCCTTGGAAAGCCGAAGTGAATTCCGTGAAGGGCGGCCCGGGGTGAAGGTTTCCATTTTTGGCACGGGTTACGTCGGCCTTTCCATCGACAGCGTCTGCATCGAACCGCGTATTGGCGCTCACTGTAACAACTCCAGTTTTGGCTGCTGCCTGCTCTAAGGATGCCAAGTTGTTGTCAGTCAACTGCCGTGATGTGCCGTAGAGCTTCATCCTCGTCATCCTTGGGGCTGGTTACAGCGTGCAAGGACATCGTTGCCGACGAAGTTATTCGTTGTCAGCTCAAGATGGTCGGCGTCTATCACCTGATAGTGGGGGCGGTTCCTGCAACTTCCATGCCTTCGGTATCCTGTGCATCATGAAGCGGATCAAGATCGCAGGCATTGAGGTAGTTGTTCATGATCTGACGCTAAATGAGGCTTGTTATTTTTGCTCTGCGTAGTTAATGACTTGGTTCGCTTTTAAAAACGAAGTGAATATAAGCACCGTAAATCGGCAATCGTCTGATTTTGAAGGTGTTTCGGGAAAAATCCATAAACGCGATTTGTTCGGCTATGACTGACTTGATTAAACCGGTTATTCTTTGTGGTGGCTCAGGCACTCGGCTCTGGCCTCTTTCGCGTGCGGGCTTCCCCAAGCAGTTTCTTTGCCTGTCAGGCGAGGAAAGCCTCTTCCAGGATGCGGCAAAACGCGTGATGGCTCTTTCGTGTGAGGACGTCGACGTTTACGCTCCTTTGGTTGTCACCAACGAAGAGCATCGTTTTCTTGCGCTTGAGCAGCTGCGCGAAATCGACATTACCCCAGATGCAGTCCTGCTGGAACCCGTCGGCAGAAACACCGCGCCCGCCCTTACGCTTGCTGCGCTTGCCGCTGTAGAAAACGGTGACGACCCTGTGCTGGTCGTCACGTCGGCAGACCAGACTGTAGCAGATGCTGGGGCCTTCAACAGCACCATGCTTGATGCCATACGCCAAGCGGCAGAGGGCACCATCGTGATCTTGGGCGTCACGCCTGCTCGCCCCGAAACCGGCTACGGCTATATCCGGGCTGTTGTTGAGTCCGCACCTACCTTGGTTGTCGAGCGGTTTGTCGAAAAACCCGATGAAGCCACCGCTGTTCAGTACTTGGCAGAAGGCGGCTACTACTGGAATGCTGGCATGTTCGTGCTTAAGGCATCTGTGTGGCTTCAGGCCATTGAAAGTTTCCGGCCCGACATTGCGGCCACCACCCGTGCCGCTTGGGACCAGCGGAGCAGTGATTCAGCATTTGTTCGCCCCGGTACGGCCGAGTTTGCCGCTATACCCAGCGACTCCATTGACTATGCTGTCATGGAGCGCTGTCCGGGAAGTCGATTCCCCATCCGCATGGCCCGGCTTGATGCCGGCTGGAGCGATCTGGGCGCTTGGGATGCCGTGTGGAACGTGTTGCCCAAGGATTCAAACGGCAATGTCTATGTGGGCGATGTGTTGGCCGCTGACTGCCACAATACCTTGGTACATGGCACCAGTCGCTTGGTGGCCTTGGTTGGTGTTCAGGGTTTGGTGGTGGTGGAAACGCCCGATGCTGTGCTGGTGGCCGACCAGTCGCGCGGCCAAGACGTCAAGCACATAGTTAATGCCCTTCAGCAGCAAAAGCGCGAAGAGCACACCCTGCACCGCAAGGTCCACCGCCCATGGGGCTGGTATGACAGCGTTGACGAAGGTGAGCGCTTCAAGGTCAAACGCATACAGGTCAAGCCTGGTACCAGTCTCAGCCTTCAAAAACACCATCACCGTGCCGAGCACTGGATTGTGGTCAAAGGCACGGCCGAGATTACCAACGGAGACAAGGTGCTTCTGCTCACTGAGAACCAGTCCGCCTACATTCCAGTGGGTGAAGTGCATCGGTTGGCCAACCCCGGAACGATTCCGCTGGAAATCATTGAGGTGCAATCCGGCAGTTACCTGGGTGAAGATGACATCGTTCGATTCGAAGATATATATGGGCGAATTAGCTCATGATTCCAAATTGCATAGCAGGCACATTTAATTTCTTTTAAATTTATTTTAAGGAAGAGCTGTGAGTAAAAAGCACAAAGTCGCGCTTATTACAGGAGTTTCCGGGCAGGATGGTTCTTACCTTGCTGAACTTCTGCTGGAGAAAGGTTATGTCGTTCATGGTATCAAGAGGCGTAGCAGTTCGTTCAATACTCAGCGCATAGATCATATTTACCAAGACCCACATATTGACGATGTCCGATTCAAGCTTCATTACGGTGATTTAACGGATACCAGTAACCTCATCCGAATTATTCAGGAAACTCAACCGGATGAGGTGTATAATCTCGGTGCCATGAGTCATGTTGCCGTGAGTTTTGAGAGTCCGGAATACACTGCGGACGTAGATGCGATCGGTACGCTTCGTCTGCTTGAGGCGATCCGCATTCTTGGTCTTGAGAAGAAGACTCGCTTCTATCAGGCATCTACGAGTGAGTTGTACGGATTGGTGCAGGAAACTCCTCAGAAAGAGAGCACGCCGTTCTACCCGCGTAGCCCCTATGGGGTCGCCAAGCTCTATGCGTATTGGATCACAGTGAACTATCGCGAGGCCTATGGCATGTATGCCTGCAACGGCATCCTGTTTAATCATGAGAGTCCGCGCCGTGGCGAAACTTTTGTCACCCGCAAGATCACGCGCGGCCTGTGCAATATCGCGCAAGGGCTCGAGAAATGTCTGTATATGGGGAACATGGACTCGCTGCGCGACTGGGGACATGCCCAGGACTATGTGCGCATGCAATGGATGATGCTGCAACAAGAAGAGCCGAAGGATTATGTGATCGCTACCGGCGTTCAGTACAGCGTTCGCCAGTTTATCGAGAAAAGTGCCGCTCACTTGGGCGTTACGCTCCGCTTCGAGGGGCGCGGTGTCGATGAGGTTGGCGTAGTTGCTGCTGTGGCTGGCGACTTGGCATGTGCGTTGAAGCCCGGAGATGTGATCGTGCGCGTTGATCCGCACTATTTCCGTCCAGCTGAAGTGGATACGCTCCTCGGTGATCCGACTTTAGCCAAAGAGGAACTGGGCTGGATTCCTCAGATCACTCTGGACCAGATGGTCTCGGAAATGATCTCGAGCGATTTGGAGCAAGCCCGGCAGTATGCACTGCTGAAGCGCCATGGATTCAGCGTGCAGGTCAGTAAAGAGAAGTGAGCTTCATGGACGAAAAAATCTACGTTGCTGGCCACCGCGGCATGGTTGGTAGTGCAATCATCCGCGCCCTGCGTACTCGAGGTGTTGAGTCATCGCAGATTCTCACCCGCACCCACGACGAATTGGATCTGATCAACCAAGGAGAGGTTGAGGCATTCTTTGCGCGCGAGCGTCCCACGCAGGTGTATCTGGCCGCTGCCAAGGTTGGTGGCATACACGCCAACAATATCTTCCCTGCCGAGTTCATCTACGAGAACCTGATGGTGCAGGCAAATGTGATCCACGCTGCGCATCGCAACAATGTGCAAAAGTTACTTTTTCTTGGCTCGAGCTGCATCTATCCAAGGCTGGTGCCGCAACCGATGGCCGAATCAGCTTTGCTCACCGGCTCACTCGAGCCAACCAACGAACCCTATGCGATCGCCAAGATCGCCGGCATCAAGCTGTGCGAGAGCTACAACCGCCAGTACGGTCGCGATTATCGTAGTGTGATGCCCACCAACCTGTATGGCCCTGGCGACAACTATCACCACGAGAACAGCCACGTGGTGCCAGCGCTGATCCGCCGCTTTCACGAAGCCAAGGTGGCGGACGCGCCACAGGTAGTCATTTGGGGTAGTGGTAAACCGCGACGTGAATTCCTGTACGTTGACGATATGGCCAATGCCAGCGTCTTTGTGATGAATCTGGAAGCTGCCGAATATAATGCGCAAGTCGAGCCGCAGATGTCGTTGATCAACGTTGGCTTTGGATCAGATGTGACCATCGCTGAACTGGCGCAGATGGTGTCTGGTGTCATCGGCTACCAGGGCGAGATCGTCTTTGATCGCGACAAACCGGATGGTCCCCCGCGCAAGCTGATGGATTCAGCGCGCTTGCTTGCAATGGGGTGGCGGCCGACAGTGGGCCTTGAGGACGGTATAAGACTCGCGTACCAGGACATGCAGCAGCACATGTGCAGGAAATGAGTATTCAATCATTCGTGCGGTTTTGTCGCTTGTCCGTCGTCGATAGCCCTTGGCGTCGGCCGCTATACAATTCGGGGTGGCTGCTGTTCGACCAGGTCTTGCGCGTAGCCGCGGGCGCGCTGCTCAGCCTCTGGATAGCGCGCCATTACGGTCCCGCCCTCTTGGGCGAGTTCAACTATGCGATGGCCATTGTTGCGCTGTGGACCCCGATTGCGGCGGCCAGCCTCGATGTACTGTTGATCCGCGATGTAGTGAAGGACAAGGCATCGGCACGCGTTGTCCTTGCCAGCATGCATGTGCTGCGTCTGCTCGCGGCCCTCGTGAGCATGGGTGGTGCACTGGCCATGGCCACTATTGCTCGGCCGGGAGATCATGGCCTTTTGGTTCTCGTGCTGCTGGCGGCGCTTTCCACGATCTTCCAGTCTGCATTTGTGATCGACGGCTGGTATCAGTCCCAAGGCCAGGTCCGAACCGGAGCGACGGCGCGCAGCCTAGCTTTTGTGATCGGCGCATTGGTGCGAATCATGGCGGTTGTTACAGATGCAGACGTGATGGTTTTGGCGGTTGCCGTTGGCGTTGAAGCCATGGTAGCAGGCCTGTTCTTCCATATATTCTACCGCACAAAAGAAGGTCAGCCGCTCGCCCTCCGCGTAGCAGATTGGGGTTGTATCCGCAGCTATCTGTTGGAGGGCAAAAGCTTGTTACTGACCGGGGTGCTGATCAGCATCTACATGCGCGTTGATCGCGTCATGATCGGCTTGTTTCTCGACAACCGATCCGTCGGCATCTACTCCGTTGCAGTTCAGCTCTGCGAGCTGTTCTACCTGTTGCCCAATGTGGTGTTTCTGTTGATCTATCCCACGCTGGTTTCACTGCATGCTGCGAACGAAGATTGCTATCGGCAACGGCTGCTCCAGGCGATGGCGGCCTCTTTCTATGGGAGTTTGGCGATTGCCGCGGTCTTCTCCGTTGGATTGCCGTGGATTATAAAAATTCTCCTGGGGCCATCCTATGCGGAATCGGTAAGCATTGCCCGCATCTACATCTTTCTGCTTCCGTTGATCAGTATCAGCACCGTCTTCAGTCACTGGTATGTGCTGTACGGCAAGACCGCTATCTCGATGTACGGAACCCTGATCGGGAGCGTGTCATCCTTACTGTTCAATTATGTGCTGATTCAACGCTTCGGCCTGCAGGGTGCGGTCTATGCCGCGCTGATTTCAATGCTGATGCCGACGGTGATCATAAGCCTGTTCTTCGACCGTCGTGTGGCGAGTATCTTCTTCGATGCGATCACACTCAGATTTGGAATTCGTAATGCTATCTGAGAACTTCTACCGCCGTCTGGCCAGCGTCCGCTTCCGTATCGCCAAGCTTGCTGCACTGCTGCGCAGGCGCAACCGACCGATGGCTGATATCGGTGCCTTGTTGCGGGACTATGCGCAGGCTAAAGCAGATCTGGAGGCCTTCCTCGGCATTGGTAACGACCAGTTCTGGCAACTGATGGAAGCGTGGCCGCAGATCGAGGAAGCCTTGTTCCATAACAAGCGGGACTTGATGGATTTTTACTGCTCTTGGAACGGCGACAACGGTCGTGCGAACCTTTGCGCAAACGTGTTCAACCAGTTCCTGTCAGCCGATATCTACTTTGCGGTTCGGCCCCATGTCGTGGCAGCTCGCCGCGTACTTGACTACGGCTGCGGCACCGCATCCGTGACCTTGGCACACGCAATGCTTAGCGCCGGCAGAACTGAGTTCGTCCTTGTTGAGCTGCAGGATATGGTCCGCCAGTTCATACAATTCCGCGTCGAGCGCCATCACCTGCCGCGGGTACGCAGCATCGACCTGGCCGGCTTGAGCGGAGAAGCGGCCTTCGATCTGGTGATGTGCATCGATGTGCTCGAACATCTGGAAAATCCCTCGCAGGTATTCATCGAGGATCTAGTGCCGCGGGTCGCGCTCGGTGGCCTTCTGATCCTGCGGGCGCCCTGGCGCGGACAGCTCACGCATATTGACGCCGCCCCCGAAGACTTTTACGGGAACGGCGGTCGTGTGGCCTTGGCCCGGCATTTCGTCGAGATTGAGCGTATCGGCGCCAATGATCTGGACGCAGTGTACAAGCGGATCCGGTAATGGGCATGCGGAGAATCGGTTTTTATCTGACTTGGAACCTGGGCAGCTTGCAGAGCAAGCTGGGCAATGTGCTGGGCGATGAACTGTATGCGAACAGTCTGGCGCAGGCGCTGCGTAAACTGGACTCCGAGCTTGATGTGCAAGTCTATGCCCCGAACAGGCCGCCCGAGGGCAGGCTTGACGCGATGGTGTACATGAACGACAATGCCCCTTGCTCGGAATGGGCGGCGAAGTCCCTTCTCTATTTGCAAAATGCCTATGGCGAAGGCTGTGATCGCAAGCTGGCCGCGTTGCGTAATCATGGCTACGATGGTTATGCCTTCATTTCGCAAAAGTTGCTGGACCTGCATCAGGGCGAGGGTTACCAAGGCATCTTCCTGCCCTTCGGCGTTGATGTGACGACCTTCCGGCCGCAGCCTGTTGATCCGGCGCTGGCCTTTGAGGTTGCCTATGTCGGGAACGACATCAAGGGTACCGAACGCAGCGAAGCCTATCTTGAGCCCGCAGCCGACTTTGACTTCGGCCTGTTCGGCAATTGGTATGTCCCTCGAGCCCGGTTCCGGATCTGGAAGAACTATCTGCTGCCGCGCTATAAAAAGCGCTTTGAGCGTCTCAGTCGGGGCAAAATCCTGCAAGGACAGGTGCCCGTCCTCTACAGCAGCAGCAAGATCAACCTGAACTGTACGATTCAGGACTGTGTGGACTGGGATGTGATTACGCTGCGTACTCTTGAGGTCTTGGCCTGCGACGGATTCCTAGTCTCTGATCGGGTGCCTGCGGCGCAGCGCCTGTTGGGCGACTACATTGTTTTTACTGATGGGTACGACCAACTGCGCACGCAAATCCGCCATTACTTGGCACACGATGAAGAGCGGCAGCGGATGGCCCGCGCGGGTGGTGCATTCGTGCGGCAGAACTTTTCGATAGAGGCCACAGCTGACAAACTTTTGATGTATTTGCAGGAGCTTTAAATGCGTGTCTTATTCGTCAATCCCCCTGTGATCCGGAGCGAGAAATCGTCCGCGGAGAATGACTTTAAATTGGATGGAGTGCCGCTGTATCCTTGGCTGCGCAAGATCCCGGGGATCCGCTTCCTGTGGCGCAGGCTTGGCATCGGTCGGGGAATCCGCTACGGGGTGCGCGCCGGATCGCGCTGGCCATGGACGATGGACGTTCCCCACGGAGGGCCACACTATCCGTTCTTCATGGGCTATGCGGCCTCCCTTGTCGCCGCGGATGGCCATCAGGTAAATATCATCGATGCCGTGTCCGACGAGGAGTACAGCTACGAGCGCTTTCTGAAGCGCGTCAGCGACTGGAAGCCTGATCTGATCGTACAGGAATGTTCTACCCCGACCGTCGACATCGACCTGTGGATGGCGCGCAAGCTGGCCAAGATCGCCGATCTGGCCGTCGCCGGTCCACATTTCACCGAGAATGAGATCGTCAGCCAGGTGCAGCGCGATTACCCGGAGATCAAGTACATCCTGCGTGGCGAGTACATCTACGGCGCACAGAAGCTGGTCCGTGAGTTGCGCCCTGGTGTGTACGAGGGGCAGGTTGTCACCGACCTCGACACGATCCCCTTTCCCTTCCGCGACTATCCGGCCGCATTGAACTACTATGACCCGAGCATGCCGACCGCGCGACCTCAGTTGCAGATCTATGGTAGCAAGGGTTGCCCGTTTAAATGCACTTTCTGCGTGTGGCCGCAGGCCATGTTCCAGAAGAAAGTGTCGCTGCGCGACCCGGAACGGATTGCCGCCGAAATCCGTGAGGCCGTTGCGCTGTACGGTTATCGCAGCATTTTCTTCGATGACGACACCTTCAACATGGGCACCGAGCGGATCAGCCGCCTGTGCGACCTGCTAAAGGAAATCGGCCTGCCCTGGACGATGATGGGTCGCCTTGATATCTCGCCTGACTGGCTCTACGAGAAGATGGTGGACTCGGGCTGCGTGGGCATGCGCTTCGGGATCGAGACCTTCGACTTGCAGGTGCTTGCCCGCGTGAAGAAGGGCATCGAGCGCAAGGACTTCCGTGGTACGCTGGAGCGCCTCTGTACCAAGTACCCTAATCTGATGCTGCACATCACGATGATGCGCGACATGCCTGGACAGAGCGAAGAAGCGCATCAGCTGGACATGGAGATCATTCATGGTTTGGGCTTTACTGTCGATAACATGCGTCGCAGTTATCAGCTGTCGCACTGCTCGCCCTTCCCCGGTACAGAGATGTACAAAGAGCTTAAGGCCGGCGACGCCGAGGCGGTGCTGCATGACTTCCGCAAGTACGACGGTGGCCAAGAGACCGTGATGAAGACGATCAATGGCGGATGATGTTCTGATCATCGGTGCCAGCGGTTTTATCGGCGGCTACCTGTTCGACCATCTGGGTGACGTGCCTGAAGTGCGGCTAAGCGGAACGGCTCATCGCCGCGCCGTATCCGGCCTGCATGTAGTCGACATCCGCGATCGTGCATCGATGACGGCGCTGCTCAGCGATGTAAGGCCGAGGGTGGTGATCTTCCTTGCCGGCACGAAGGACGTGGATCGCTGCGAACGGGAGCCAGCCCATGCGATGGACCTAAATGTTGGGGCAATTCGCCACTATATCGACGCGTGCGCTGTAAACGGCTTGCGTCCGGTGACGCTGTACGTATCGACTGACTATGTTTTCGGTGGCTGCCATGGTTCGTATGGCCGAGACGCGCGAGTCGGACCAGCCACTGTTTACGGTCTCAGCAAGTTATTGGCCGAGCGCCTGCTTCAGGCGTCCGGGTTGCCGGGGCAGATCTTGCGCGTGTCAGCGGTGATGGGGCGCAGAGGCGGCTTCTTCCGCTGGTTCGAGAGCGAGATACGGACAGGGACTACCTTGACCCTGTTCGATAACACCTATTTTTCTCCCACCTCGATTGGCCGTTTGTGTTCGCATGTGCGTGATTTCGTGCAGTGCCGCGCGGTGCCCGGCACATGCAATGACATGACGTTGGCGCATCTCAGTGATGGCTGTCGGATGTCTCGCTATGAGTTCGGCGTGCGTCTGGCTGAATTGAAGGGGGTACCGGTATCCCGGCTGCAAGCGGGTACGGCCGACCTTGTGGCGAGTACTTTTCAGGCTGATCTGTCATTGTTGCCTGATGGTATGACATCTCTCGGCTGCGCGTCCGATTGGAAAGACTTGGAGAATGTTTTTTGAGCACCTTGTTCAGTATCCTCCCGCGTTTTTTCGAACATACCGATGCGCGCGGCTCCATTTCAGGCTTGATCAACGTCGGCAACTGGCGGGAGATGAATCTGATTTCGTCCGATATTGGCGCGGTGCGCGGGCGCCACTATCACAAGTCAACGTTGGAATGCTTCGTAATTCTGTCTGGTCGGGTCCATGTCACATTTCGACGCCCCGTTGGTGGCGACATTGGCGACTGCACCTGGGAGCATGCGTCGCGCGATTTCATTGCGGGCGATGTGTTCATCGTAAAGCCAATGGTTGAACACACTTTCCATATCCAAGAGACAGCGCAGTGGATCAATCTGCTGAGCCAGCCCGTGGATCCTCAGAAGCCAGACTTTTATAGATATGAAAATCATGAATAATCTTGGGAATATATTGGTGACAGGTGGTGCGGGTTTTCTTGGCTCCCACCTCTGCGATCGTTTGCTGAAAGAAGGCCATGACATCATTTGTTTGGATAACTTCTTTACCGGCACCAGAAATAACGTCTTACATCTGCAGCAGAATCCGCATTTCGAGTTGTTGCGCCATGACGTGACATTCCCTTTGTATGTAGAGGTTGATCAGATTTATAATCTGGCATGCCCGGCCAGCCCAGTTCATTACCAGCATGATCCTGTGCAGACTACCAAGACCAGTGTGCATGGAGCTATCAACATGTTGGGTTTGGCCAAGCGCACCGGGGCACGAATTCTTCAGGCATCGACCAGTGAGGTTTATGGCGATCCGGAAGTTCATCCTCAGCCGGAAAGTTATTGGGGCAGAGTAAATCCTATCGGGCCGCGATCCTGTTATGACGAGGGCAAACGCTGTGCCGAGACGCTCTTTTTCGATTACCAGCGACAGCATAATTTAGATATTAAGGTGGTACGCATTTTTAACACATACGGGCCACGTATGCACCCCAATGATGGGCGCGTTGTTAGCAATTTTATTGTGCAAGCCTTGAGTGGTGAAGACATCACCATCTATGGCGACGGACAACAAACCCGTTCATTTTGTTATGTCGATGACCTGATTGAAGGCTTTATAAACATGATGTCCACTGAGACCGGCTTTTTTGGCCCGGTCAATTTGGGCAACCCGGGCGAGTTCACAATGCTGGAGTTGGCAGAATTAGTGATCAAGCTGGTTGGCGGCAGGTCGAAACTTCTTTATTTGCCTTTGCCGCAAGATGACCCAAAACAGCGACAGCCAGATATAACCTTGGCTAAATCCAAGTTGGGATGGCAGCCTAAAGTAGTTCTGGAGGATGGGTTGAAAGAAACTATCGCCTATTTTCGGAAGCTCCTGAATGCATGATTTCAAACTGACAACAGCCGTTGGCTTCATCATTTTCAATCGTCCGGACAGTACAGAACGAGTATTTGCAGAGATCGCCAAGGCCAAGCCGCCGATGCTTCTGGTTGTGGGCGATGGCCCGAGGGCCAGTCGGCAAGGTGAAGCGGAAAAAGTGGCTGCCGCAAGAGCTATCATTCAACGGGTCGATTGGGATTGCGAGGTACTTACCAACTTCTCCGATGTCAACCTTGGCTGCAAAAAGCGCGTGTCCAGCGGAATTGACTGGGTTTTTGAGCAGGTCGAAGAAGCCATCATCCTTGAAGATGATTGCTTGCCTCACCCTACCTTCTTCCGGTATTGCCAGGAACTTCTAGAACGTTACCGTCACGATCAGCGTATCGGCATGATCAGTGGTGATAACTTTCAGTTTGGCCGACGGCGTAATGACGACAGCTATTATTTCTCAAAGTATGTCCATATTTGGGGGTGGGCTGGTTGGCGTGATCGCTGGGCCTCCAGCTATGATGTGACCATGGCCAAGTGGCCGGGTATACGGGATGAGGGTTGGTTGGCGGACATTGTGGGAAATGAGCGAGAAGCAGTGTTCTGGGGCAAGATTTTCGAGCGTGTATATCGTGGCGAGATCGACACTTGGGATTACCAGTGGGTATTTGCCAATTGGGTAGAAGGTCGTTCTACGATACTGCCGACTGTTAATCTGATCACAAATATCGGTTTCGATACGAGTGCCACGCATACCACGGGGGACAGTGAACTGGCTAACCTGCCAAGCCATGCTCTTACCTTTCCACTGATCCATCCTGTCGGTGTGATCAGAAACATGCAGGCAGATGCCTTTAGTGAAAAAAAATGCTTCCGGATTCCCTTGGTAAAGCGTATTCGAAACAAGCTCGCAGGGCTGTTCAGATGACTGTTGGAATTCACAGTGGCCACAGTGATGCTTGTCCTATCTGTTCAGGGGAGATGAGGCTCTGTTTTTCAGAGCAGGTCCTTGGTAAGTATCAGGCTAATTACGAACTTTGCGCTCTATGCGGATTCCTGCGTGCCAAGGATCCATACTGGCTGAATGAGGCGTACTCAAGCGCAATTGCGGTTGCTGATACAGGGTTGGTGATGCGCAATCTCGCTATCGCCAGCAAGCTGTCAGGAGTACTTTACTGGTTAGTGCGTGAGAGAGGAAAGGGACTGTACCTTGACTCTGCTGGCGGCTACGGGATGCTGACCCGCTTGATGCGGGACTTTGGGTTTGATTTTTATTGGGCGGACAAGTACTGCGACAACCACTTGGCCCAAGGCTTTGAGTACAAACCAGAAATGGGTCCATGCAATGCGGTCACGGCAATTGAGGTGTTTGAACATCTGACAGATCCGGCCACCTTCATCAAGGAAACCTTGGCGTTTTCTGGTGCCCGGACACTGATTTTTACAACTGAACTGTATGCGGGCGATCCACCTGCTCCTGGGTCGTGGTGGTACTACGCGTTTGCTACCGGCCAACATATCGGATTTTTCCAGCGCCGCACTCTGGAAATACTTGGGAAGCGGTTGGGGCTCCGGTTTTCCAGCGCGAACGGGATTCACATATTCTCGGAGCATCAAATTGATGAGTTGATTCTTCGTTTCGTGACGGGGCGCGGGGTTTCCCGCATTGCGCCTTGGTGGATACGCAGAAGGTTGGGGTCGAAAACGCTAAGCGACCATCAACTCATGCTTCAGAAAATTGGCTGAATTAGAAACGCTGAACAAATGAAAATTGCATATGATTCGCAGATATTCTGCGCGCAGACATATGGTGGTGTATCTCGCTACTTCTGCGAGATTGCATCCCGGTTGGCCCAGGCTCCGGGGCTTGATGTATCAATTGCAGCCCCGCTATATATCAATTCCTATTTGCAAAATCTTTCGCCGGGTATCGTAACGGGGTTTCGAGGTCCCGGAGCTGGGCGATTTACATCAGTCTACCCTCGGCTGTTTCTTCGTGGTATGAGCCTTGCTCTAGGGGATTTAATGCTTCGCACACAGTCTCCGGATGTCATCCATGAGACCTATTACTTCCCGTATTCGCTCGGGCCGCGCCGGGCACGCCGTGTGCTGACCATTCATGATATGATCCACGAGCGATTCCCGTCGGATTTCCCGCTCGGTGACAAGACAAGCCGGTATAAGGCCGTGGCGGCAAGAAGGGCAGACCATGTGATCTGTATTTCAGAGTCGACACGACGAGATGCCATCGAACTTCTGGGCTTGCCTCCGGAAAAGACCTCTGTCATTCACCATGGTTTCGGCCTGATGACAGGGGGGAAAGGGGACCTCGTCGGTGAGGGACCCGCAACAGACAAGCCGTTTCTTCTTTATGTGGGGAATCGCGGGGGGTACAAGAATTTTTTCCGCTTGCTGGAGGCGTATGCCTCATCCCCTCAGCTTCGCGCTGGGTTCAATTTGGTCTGCTTTGGCGGGGGCGCATTTAGTGCGGAGGAACACGAAAGGGTGGCGCGATTGGGTATGACTAACGGCCATATTATCCAGTTGGGCGGGAGCGATCAGTTGTTGTCCCGGCTTTATGCACGGGCGAGTGCGTTTGTGTATCCCTCGCTATACGAAGGCTTCGGAATCCCTCCCCTTGAAGCGATGTCGCACGATTGCCCTGTCGTCTGCGGGATGACCAGTTCCATTCCCGAGGTGGTGGGAGATGCGGGCGAGTATTTCGACCCGGTAGATGTTGTTTCGATGCGGGAAGCCATTGAACGCGTAGTGAGTTCAGAAAGCTATAGCAAGACGCTGATTGAGAAGGGTCGCGTTCGCCTTGGTTCTTTCTCTTGGGATCGCTGCGCCGAGGAAACGCTGTGCGTGTATCGGAAACTTTTTTAAAGTGCGGAACATGAGACGTGCTTTGATATGCGGTGTATCCGGGCAGGATGGGGCCTGTCTTGCGCAGTTTCTCCTTGATAAGGGTTACGAGGTCTGGGGCACATCGCGTGATGCACAGGTATCTTCGTTCGCCAACCTGTCGCGTCCTGGAATCTTTCACCGTATTAAGACGGTGTCGATGGCAGCCAACGACTTCAGGAGTGCGTTGCAGGCAATCAGCCAGAGCGAACCTGACGAAATCTACAATTTGTCAGGATAAAGCTCAGTAGGTCTGTCTTTTGAACAGCCTGCGGAAACGCTCGAAAGTATCGCGACGGGCACTGTCAATTTACTTGAGGTCATCAGATTTCTCGGTAAACCGGTTCGGTTCTATAATGCGGGATCCAGCGAATGCTTTGGCGATATTGGGGCCGGGGCCGCTGACGAAAATGCACATTTCCATCCGCGTAGCCCCTATGCAGTGGCCAAAGCGACAGCTCACTGGTTGGTAGACAACTATCGTTCTGCTTACGGGCTCTATGCCTGTACCGGAATCTTGTTCAATCATGAATCGCCACTGCGGCCAACTCGTTTTGTAACGCGGAAGATTGTTTCGGCGGCGGTGCGCATTTCCCAAGGCGTTGAAGAGAATTTGACACTCGGGGATATGGCAATTCAGCGTGACTGGGGATGGGGCCCTGAATATGTAGACGCGATGTGGAGAATGTTGCAGATTGACCAGCCGGAAGATTTTGTTATTGCTACGGGGGAGGTAAACTCCCTGGAAGAGTTCGTTGCGGTGACCTTTGCGCAATTGGGGTTGGATTGGCGGCAGCATGTGTTTCAGGATCCCCGTATTTTCCGTCCATCCGAGATTCGCTACAACTGCGGTAATGCACGGAAGGCGCAGCGTCTTTTGGGCTGGTCGGCCCAAAAGAAAATGAGGGATGTTATCAGAGAGATGATCCAGTATGAGCTACAATCGACCGAAATGAAGTAGCAAGCCGAAAAGATAAGTTGAGTGTGGAATCCGTTATGTTGAATCTTCCAAAACAGAAAATAAAGAAACTCTTGCATGGATTGGGAATCGAGGCGCATCGCTACCATCCCACAGCGTCGCCATTGGCTCGCCTCATGGCTGCTCTGCGAGCATTCGATATTGATCTGGTTATCGACATCGGCGCCAATGAGGGGCAGTTCGCAAAGGAACTGCGCTCCGGCGGTTACGCACGGCAAATTTTATCTTTCGAGCCTTTGACCTCTGCACATTCTCAATTGTTGGCAGCAAGCAGGGATGACTCAGCTTGGTCAGTCCATTCACGCTGTGCGGTGGGTGATCGTCAGGATGAGATCGATATCAATATCTCGGGGAATTCAGTCAGTAGCTCGATCCTCCCGATGTTGGCTTCTCACAGTGCGGCTGCACCGCAGTCAGCATACATTGGGCGTGAGCGGGTTCCTCTGATCACTTTTGATTCTGTAGCGAATGCCTGTCTTGGAGGGTCGCGTGCGCCGCTCTTGAAGATCGATACACAAGGCTGCGAGTGGCAAGTTCTTGATGGTGCAATGGCTTCCTTACCGAAGGTGAGGGGTATCCTGATGGAGCTGTCGCTTCTTCCCCTGTATGAAGGGCAGCATCTTTGGCGCGAGTATGTTGACCGGTTGGAGAGTGCAGGTTTTGTGCTGTGGTCGCTCGAACCGGCATTCGTCAACCCGGCCAATGGTCGTACCCTGCAGTGGGACGGTTTGTTCTTCAGGCTATGAGTCCAGCATATCCAGCCGCTTTTTTGCTTTTTGGCCTGATGTTCGTCATGGCCTTGGCTCACTTTCTGTCCTTGCCGTGGTCAAGGTCGGTAACTGTAGCGTTTTATTTGTTTTCAGCTGGATGGTGCTTGCTGATTCTGCGCGATCGCATCGGATTGCTCAAGAGGCTTAACGCCATTGACGTTGGTTTTGCAGGCTTTGTTCTTGCCGTCCTTGTAAGCGGATTTATTTTTCCGGGGCTGGATGAACACGGTAGTGTGTCGAAATATATCCGTTTTATCCCCTTCATGATGATGATGCCTTATGTGCTTGGGCGTTTGATGATGTTGAGAGACATGGAGCTGCTCTCTCGCATAACCCTGTTATTGTGTCTGGCGCTTTTACCTCTGCTATTGCTTGATCGTCTGACTGTTGTTGAACGTCCATGGCGCTTACCGGTCTTTGGCCTTGATCATGGTCCGCTAATAGTGAGTGGATTGTTGGCCGCAGCGTTGTTGGCGCTTTGCGTGCGTGTACTTACCCTCGGTCATCAGGCAAATAAGGACGAGCGCTTGCGACGGTTGGTTCTGCTGGCGATCATTGGGTGTGTGACTGTTGTATTGGTTGGGATAATGGGGCGCGCCTGGTTACTTGGGGGGATGGCAGCTGTGGCCGTTGTGTCCTTGGCGGCGGGTGACCGACCATTGGCGCAGCGCATGGGCCTGTTAGCCTATGTGCTTGCTATTGCCATGCTTGCATTGTTTTTCCTGCCTGTATCCGCTTTCTATGCTTTAGTTCTGCCTGTGCCTGTGCCTGTGCCTGTGCCGATTACAGCAACGGATTTTGGTCCTATTCTTGGTGAGGCGAGTTGTCAACCTTTCAAGGATGGTATTGATTCTGTGGCGATGCGTTGGGTGATGTATCGTGAAGCTTGGGCGATGTTTATGCAGAATCAGTTTTGGGGTGTTGGTGTCGCCCGTTTCGGCGATTTCTCTTGCACAGGGCCCGGTTGGTACCCACACAGCACGATCCTGCAAGGCTTCGCAGAGTTAGGGTTGATTGGCGGTGGTTTGCAGATCGGTCTTTTTCTTCTGACTGCAGGACAGATTCTGCAGTCTCTGCTGTTAACCAGGCAGGCCAGGATCGAGCCTGCGCATGTTTTTGTTGCTGGTTTGTTTGTTCTCTTTCTGGTTTCAGACCAGTTCTATGGCACCTACCTGATGGCTGCGGGTGCTTGGCTGGTCGTGGGTATTGCTGCCAGTCTGCGCGCAAACGCTGGCGGGGAGCCAAGTCGTGCATGAATTGCCACGTATTACTGTTGTTACGCCCAGTTTCAATCAGGCTGTATTCCTCGAACGAACTATCTGCTCCGTGCTTGATCAGGGATATCCTAATCTTGAGTACATTATCGTCGATGGTGGCTCGACGGATGGCAGTGTCGAGATCATCCGAAAGTATGCGGATCATTTGGCTTGGTGGGTGAGTGAACCGGATCGGGGACAATCGCATGCCATCAACAAGGGGTTACAACGTGCAACCGGGGACTGGGTTGGCTGGCAGAATTCGGACGATGTGTATTTTCCAGGGGCTTTTGCGCAGCTTGCTGAAGCTGCTCGTCAATGGCCGAGTGCCGGCTTGATCATTGGCGACATGCAGCTTATCGATGAGAATGATCAACTTATCAGAAACATATGCTACGTGCGCCCTACATACACATCCCTTCTGGCCGAAGGTATGGTGCTTACAAACCAGGCTGCGTTTTGGCGGCGTTGCCTCCATGATCGGGTTGGTTGGCTGGATGAGACCCTGCACTACTGCTTCGATTACGAGTGGTTCTTGCGCGTGCTACAGTATGCCGATCATGGGCGACATGTTCCATCCTATTGGGGCGCACTCCGTTACCACGATGCCACAAAGACCAGCAGCAGCCAGTCGGGCTTTATGGAGGAATTCTCTACCATTCTTGGTGGTCGAGAGCCGTCCGTCTGGACAAGACGCCTTTATCAGGCAAGACGGTTGTTTCTAACCTTGGGCTACGGGAAACTCGGCTATGTCTTGCGTGGAATCTGCCGTCGCTCGAGCTTGGGTGGATGAAGATATTCGTCATTGCCTTTTTTTGTTATAACCGTGCGCTCGGTGGCCAGCCAGAAGCATCCCGATGTCGAATACCTGATGATTGATGGTTGGTCCAGCGATGGCACTGTTCAGGTGGGAGAAGTCCATCAGTACCCCCCGATCTTGTGCTGCTCTCAGAGCCGGACAGACGCCATGCACAAAGGCCTGAGCTGCGCTATGGGCGCGGTCGTCGGCTTTCTGGACGCTGTGCTGTGTTCGTGCCGGTCATGGGCCAACCCGTGAAGATCATGGACCTGGCGCGACGCATGGTGGAACTCTCGGGGCTAAGTGAAGAACGAGCAAGAACCCTGTGAGAGCAACATCGAAACCGTTGCACCCTGGCGAAAGGCTCTACGAGGAGTTTCTGAGCGGCGATAATCCCAAGCCCACTGTACACCCTCGCATCATGAAAGCCCACGGGGGGTAATACCTTTGGCCGATTTCGAGGCAAAGCTCAACGCTCCGGACGTGGCCCTGAACGTGAACGACGTGGGTGTGTTTTGTCTGATGGCGCAGCCTTTGGTGGTCCTGGTTAATCCGTGCAGCGTGGCTTCCTCAAACGCCATGATAGCCTGCAACCGGTAGCGCACCTGGTTGCCCAGATTGAGGAACCGTGGTCCGTCCGTTGCGGTGTGCCTGCCAGCGATTCAAAATCGAATCACTGAGCTACAGCATTCAGCTAACCCGTTCTGGGTCATGCAATGTTTCATGTGTGTCTTTCTGCAGGGATTGTCAGGGCTGCTATGAAGGCGCTGTTTGAGGATAAAGCCAGGCCGGGGAGGAGACGGTTTGGTTAGATTTAGCCATTTTTCCGGTTTTGTCCCTTGTCCTCAATCTTTGCTGGTGGCCTCGGGGAGAAAGTCCGAACCCGGTCGCCTGCCCATAACCCTGTTTTCCAAAGGCCCGGCCATAACAAGTCGGGCCTTTGTGCATGCAGGCCCTTAAAACCCTTTCAGGGTGGAAGCAGGGCCGTCCGTGCCGCGGCCATAATGTGGCGGGTCAGGTCATCCAGAATGGTTGACGCCGCCCGGGCCTGTTGCCAGTGCAGCGGTACATCCAGTGGGGTATCGGGTATCAGCTCTACCAAGGAGCCATCCTCAAGATGTCCGGCAATCAGCGCCTGTGGATGCAACCCCCAGCCCATGCCGGCCATGGCGGCGGTTGCAAAGCCCTGCGGCGAGGGCAGCGTGTGCCGGGGCAGGTCAACGTTCCGGTGGCACAGGCGCCGGGCCCAGCGTGCCTGCAGCTCGTCCTTGGTATTGAACACCAGGCTGGGGGCACGGGCCAGGCTTCCTGATCCCACGCCATCGGCAAAATAATGCCGGATAAAAGCCGGGCTGGCGGCCGCACGGTAGCGCATGGCTCCAAGGGGCTGGCTGTTGCAGCCGGCGGCCGGCCGGGCAGAGGCGGTGACGGCGGCCAGAACCGATCCGTTGCGCAGCCATTCCATGGTGTGGTCCTGATCATCCACGGCAATATCCATCAGCACCGGGGCCTGTGCGGCAAAGGCTGCCAGGGGAGGAGCCAGCCAGGTCGCCAGACTGTCGGCATTGACCGCAACAGGCAATGCAACCCGGGTCACACCTTCGGGCGCCAAGGCCGGCAGCGTGTCCTGAAGATCCTGTTCCAGAAGACGCACCCGGTCCATGTGCTGGCACAGACGCCGGCCGGCATCGGTTGCCCGGCACGGCTGATCGCGGATCACCAGGGCGCAGCCCACACGTTCCTCCAGCTGTCGGACGCGCTGCGAAATGGCCGACGGTGTGACGTGCAGGATGCGTGCGGCCCGCTCGAAGCTTCCTTCCCTGATAACGGTTGCCATGACAGAAAGAGCGGCATAGTCCAGCATAAGATTAGTTTTCCTTAACTGGATAAAGAAAAGTGATTTTGCCTTTATTACCCGCGCCGGGCAAGGTCAGGCCGTCGTAACCTGATTTTGACTGAGAGTGTGTTGTGGGATTCCTTTCCTTTTCCATGCCGGCCTTTACCCAGGGGCTGGCCCTGAGCCTGGGGTTGATTGTCGCGATCGGGGCGCAAAATGCCTTTGTGTTGCGCCAGGGTCTCCGGCGCGAGCATATGGGCAGCGTGGTGCTGTTCTGTGCAACGGCCGATGCCGTTTTGATTACGGCTGGTGTGATGGGCATGGCCGAAGCCTTGGGGAATCGCCCCGCGCTGGCGCATGCGCTGGCTCTGGCCGGTTCTGCCTTCCTGCTGGTCTATGGGTGGCAGGCCTTGCGCCGGGCCCGGCTGTCGCAGGCCCTCAGGGCCGATACAGGCGAGTCCGGGCTGGGGCGGGGGGCTGCTTTGGCCCAGGCGGCGGCCTTTACGTTCCTGAACCCCCATGTGTACCTGGACACGGTGCTGCTGGTGGGAAGCATCGGTGCCCAGCATCCGTCGCCGTTGCAGGTCTGGTTTATCGCCGGGGCCTGTGCGGCCAGTATGGTCTGGTTTGTGTCCCTGGGGTTTGGTGCACGCTGGCTGGCCCCATGGTTTGCGCGTCCCGTAGCCTGGCGTTTTCTGGATGCCTTTGTCGGGGTGACAATGCTGGCCATCGCAGGTCTCTTGATCCATCGCGTTCTGACGGGGTTCTGAGGGTCTGCTTCCGTGCCCTGTCCCGGAATGGAAAAAGGCCGCACCCGAAGGTGCGACCTTTTCCTTTGACATACCACAAGGGCAGGAAGAGAAAGGCTTAGAAGCCCATGTCACCCATACCGCCCATACCGCCCATGCCGCCGCCCATCGGGGCTTCCTTCTTTTCAGGAATTTCGGCAACCATGGCTTCGGTGGTGATCAGCAGGCCGGTCACCGAAGCGGCGTCCTGCAGAGCTGCACGCACAACCTTGGTCGGGTCGATGATGCCAGCCTTGATCATGTCCACGTATTCGCCGGTCTGGGCGTTGAAGCCGAAGTTGACGTCCTTCTGCTCCAGCAGCTTGCCAGCAACAACGGCACCGTCGGTACCGGCGTTTTCGGCAATCTGACGCACCGGAGCCTGCAGGGCGCGGCGAACGATTTCGATACCAACGTTCTGGTCTTCGTTCACACCCTTCAGGGATGCCAGGGCGCGGGTGGAGTACAGCAGGGCAACGCCACCGCCGGCAACCGTGCCTTCTTCCACGGCAGCGCGGGTGGCGTGCAGGGCATCGTCAACGCGGTCCTTGCGCTCTTTCACTTCCACTTCGGAACCACCGCCGACGCGGATCACGGCAACGCCGCCGGAAAGTTTGGCCAGACGTTCCTGCAGCTTTTCACGGTCGTAGTCGGAGGTTGTTTCCTCGATCTGCGCACGGATCTGCTTGCAGCGCTTTTCGATCTCGTCCTTGGAGCCTGCACCGTCAACGATGGTGGTTTCTTCCTTGGAGATGGTCACGCGCTTGGCGGTGCCCAGCATTTGCACGGTGACGTTTTCCAGCTTGATGCCGAGGTCTTCGGAAATCACCGTACCACCGGTCAGGGTGGCGATGTCTTCCAGCATGGCCTTGCGGCGGTCGCCGAAGCCCGGAGCCTTGACAGCAGCAACCTTCAGGCCGCCACGCAGCTTGTTGACCACCAGGGTGGCCAGGGCTTCGCCTTCGATGTCTTCGGCCACGATCATCAGCGGCTTGCCGGACTGCACAACAGCTTCCAGAACCGGCAGCAGCGGCTGCAGGGTGGACAGCTTCTTTTCGTGCAGCAGGATCAGCGGGGATTCCAGCTCTGCCACCATCTTTTCGCCATTGGTGACGAAGTACGGGGACAGGTAGCCACGGTCGAACTGCATGCCTTCAACCACGTCCAGTTCGGTGGTCAGGCCCTTGGCTTCCTCGACGGTGATAACGCCTTCCTTGCCGACCTTGTCCATGGCCTTGGCAATCATGTCACCGATTTCTTTTTCGCCGTTGGCGGAAATGGTGCCGACCTGGGCCACTTCTTCAGAGGTGGTGATCTTCTTGCTGCGGGTCTTGATGTCCTCGACGACAGCGTTGACAGCCAGGTCAATGCCGCGCTTCAGGTCCATCGGGTTCATGCCGGCGGCAACAGCCTTCACGCCTTCGCGGACGATGGACTGGGCCAGAACGGTTGCAGTGGTGGTGCCGTCACCGGCCAGATCGGCGGTCTTGGAAGCCACTTCGCGCAGCATCTGGGCGCCCATGTTCTCGAACTTGTCTTTCAGTTCGATTTCCTTGGCGACAGAAACGCCGTCCTTCGTGATGCGCGGAGCACCGAAGGACTTGTCGATGATGACGTTACGGCCCTTGGGACCCAGGGTGACTTTCACGGCATTGGCCATGATATCCACGCCGCGCAGCAGGCGGTCGCGGGCATCGGTGGAAAACTTAACGTCCTTGGCAGCCATAGTTTTTTATCCTCTAGGTAAAGATATGGTGAAAGGCGACAGGGAAAGAGCGAAGCCTCAGGCTTCGATCACGCCCATGACGTCTGCTTCCTTCATGATCAGGAGATCTTCGCCTTCGATCTTCACTTCTGTGCCGGACCACTTGCCGAACAGGACCTTGTCGCCGGCCTTCAGGTCAAGGGCAACCAGCTTGCCGTCTTCGCCACGGGCACCGGGGCCAACAGCAATGATCTGGCCCTGCATTGGCTTTTCCTTGGCGGTGTCGGGGATGATGATCCCGCCGGCTGTCTTTTCTTCGGAGTCAACGCGCTTTACGACAACGCGGTCATGCAACGGACGAAATTTCATTGGGTTCCTCCAGAACGAGCGTTTCCCAGTTGAACATCTCACCAGGTCAGGGGAGCCCGAGGTTTCTGTTGGCACTCCCCCCCGGAGAGTGCTGACAGAGGTAATACGGACCGCCTTTTCTGTCAAGGGGGGTGTTAGCGTCAGGGTTGTTATGGGATGCGGATGAATGGCGTGTCAGCGCAGCCGGTTTTTCAGCCGTTTGTACAGGCCGATTCCCAGAAGTCCGGACGCGATGAACAGGGCTGTGGACAGGGCAACCTGGGTGGTTGCATCCACCTGTATCCCGGCACCCAGAAGGGCAAAAACAACGGTTTGCGGAATGTAGCCGACCGCTGTTCCGCCCAGAAAGCGTGACGGGGCCAGCGCCGTGACGCCGGCGGCCAGGTTGGTCAACAGGTTTGATCCCACGGGCAGGAGTCGCACCAGCAGGGTCATGGTGAACGGGTGGTGCCCCAGCAGGGCGTCGATGCGTTCGATCCGGCGGGCGAACAGGCGACGGATGACGGAGCGCCCCAGAATCCGGGCATAAAAGAACGCCGTGGCGCAACCCATGGTCTGTGCCAGCAGGGCCAGCAGGCCCCCTTCGACAAACCCGAAGGCATAGCCGCCGCCAAAGGCAACAATCTGGCGGGGTACCCCGATGGCAGCGACCAAGGTGCCCACGGCAACAAACAGAAGCTCCCCGTTCAGGCCCTGTCCGACAATCTGATGATCCAGCCAGTGGGTGTCCAAGGCCTCGGTCAGCCCGAATTCCCGGGCGCCAAAGCCAATGGCGGCAAGGGTTGCGATCATCACAAGCCCCTTGAACAGGGCTTTGAGCGGGTTGCTGCGCCGCAGGGTTTCCTCGGCGTCGTCGTGCAGCAGTGTTTCGGGAGACAGGGACATGGAACCCCGGCTCAGTCCTGCTGTTCAAGAACCGGGTTGCGGGCCCGGCGTTGCAGCCACATCACCCCGACCAGGTCGAACAGGCTGACCCACAGCCGGTTCCAGACCCCGTACTTTGACATACCCCGTTCGCGCGGGCGGTGGTTGACAGGAACGCTGACAACCAGCCCACCTTCACGCAGGGTCAGCGCCGGCAGGTAGCGGTGCATGTGGTCAAAGCGCGGGAATTTCAGGAACAGGGACCGGGCAAACAGCTTCAGGCCACACCCGGTGTCGGGGGTTCCGTCGTTCAGCAGCCACGCCCGCACGCCGTTTCCAATGCGCGAGGACAGACGGCGCAGTTCATTGTCCTGCCGTTTTTGCCGGTGTCCGGCGATCAGCAGGCGTGCGGCATCCAGGCCGGTGCGTTTCTCTTCATCCCGCAGGCGGGTCAGCAAGGCCGGAATGTCGGCCGGGTCGTTCTGTCCATCGCCGTCCAGGGTGGCAATCCAGGTGCCACGGGCCGCCAGAACCCCTGTATAAATCGCCTGACTTTGCCCGCAGGCGGTACGGTGGCGCACGCAGCGCAGGGCCGGAAACCGGGCGCGGGCCTCGGCCAGGCGGTGCGCGGTGGCGTCGTTTGATCCGTCATCGACATAGACAATCTCGAACGGCACCACGCCATCCAGGGCGGCGGCGATTTCTTCGATCAGGGGCAGGATGTTGTCGGCTTCGTTGTGGACAGGCACAACAACAGACAGGTCCGGGCAGCTTGGTTCAGTCATCACACACGCGCAGGTAACACAAGGGGTCAGCCGGTTGTAGCGCCGGGGCCGCCCGGTGACCAGAGAAAAGTCCCGGGCGGCATGCGGTTTTCAGGTTCAGGCGTCCAGTTCTGCCGTTATTTTCAGGTCTTCCCCGGCGATGGCGCGGTCCAGCAGGGCAATGGAGCGGTCCAGCCCGTACAGGGCAAAGAAGCTGCCCATGCGCGGCCCCTGTTCCTGACCCAGCAGGATTTCATACTGGGCCCGGAACCAGTCGCGCAGGCCGGGATAGGTTTCGCCGTGCTGCTTGCCGATGGCATAGACAATGTTCTGCAGGTCTTCGCCGGACGCATCGGCCGGTGCGGCTTTCAGCGCCTGGCGCAGGTCGGCCAGGGCGGTTTTGTCGGCACTGTTGGCGATGCGGTACTGCTTGGTCGGGCGGACAAAGTCGTTGTAGTAGACAATGGCGTGGCGCACCAGCCGGTCCAGGAACGGCATTGTTTCCGGAGACGCGCCCGGGGCATAGTTGCGGATGTAATGCCACAGCACGGCCGGGTCATCGGTGTTGGCCACCCCGACCAGGTTCAGCAGGATGCCGAAGGTCAGCGGGGTTTTGTCGGTTCCCGGTTCCCCGTTGTGGATGTGCCAGGCCGGGTTGGTCAGGCGGGCGACCGGGTCCTGTTCCGCAAAGGCGGCGACATGGGCGACATAGTCGTCCACCGCACGGGGGATCACATCGAAGTACAGGCGCTTGGCCGCCTTTGGCTTCTGGTACATGAACAGGGCTAGGGATTCTTCGGGGGCGTATTTCAGCCAGTCTTCCACCGACAGGCCGTTGCCCTTCGACTTGGAAATCTTTTGCCCGTTTTCGTCCAGGAACAGTTCATAGGACAGGTTCTTCGGCGGTGTGCTGCCAAGGATGCGGCAGATCTTCCCGGCCAGGTCCACCGAAGGAATCAGGTCCTTGCCCGACATTTCATAGTCCACGCCCAGCGCGTGCCAGCGCATGCCCCAGTCGGGCTTCCACTGCAGTTTGCATGCCCCGCCGGTGACCGGTACCTCTACCTTTTCCCCGGTTTGTGGGTCCTGATAGACGATGGTGCCGGCATCCACGTCGCGGTGGATGACCGGAACCTGCAGCACCACCCCGGTGCGCGGGCAGACCGGCAGAAACGGGCTGTAGGTGGCCTGACGTTCGGCGCCCAGGGTGGGCAGCATGACGGCCATGATGGCATCATAGTGTTCCAGAACCCCGCGCAGGGCGTCGTCAAAATGACCGCCGGTGTACATCTCGGTGGCGGACTTGAATTCATAATCAAAGCCAAAGCTGTCCAGGAACCCGCGCAGGCGGGCGTTGTTGTGGTGCCCGAAGCTTTCGTGGGTTCCGAACGGGTCGGGAATGCGGGTCAGCGGCTTGCCCAGGTGTTCGCGCACCCTGTCCTTGTTGGGGATGTTGTCCGGGACCTTGCGCAGGGCATCCATGTCGTCGGAAAAGGCGAACAGGCGGGTCGGGATGTCGGGCGCCAGAATTTCAAAGGCCCGGCGGACCCACGAGGTCCGCGCCACTTCGCCAAAGGTGCCAATATGCGGCAGGCCAGAGGGGCCATAGCCGGTTTCAAACAGCACATAGCCCTTGTCCGGCACCTTGCCGTTCAGCCGTTTGTCCAGCAGGTCGCGGGCTTCCTGAAAGGGCCAGGCCGAGGACTCGCGGGCAAAATGGGCAAGAGAGTGTGACATGATGTGTCAGATCCGTTACGGGCTGTTGATGGACGAAAGGGTCTGTACGCAATGCGAATCGCCTGCATGCGTTGATCTGCACCCTAGGGCCGCAGGGGTGATCCGTCAACGTACCTTGCAGCATTCTGGCCCCCTGCTGTACCGTGTCACTTTACCTTTGAGTGTTTTTCTGCCCGTCAAACGATCAAGGGGTGTTTCCCATGTCCTCGCTGCGTTTTTTGTCGGTCAAGCACCAGATCCAGCTGGTTCTGGCCCTGTTTCTGGTGCCGGCCTTGGCGTCGGTGGCGGTTCTGGTCTGGCACGAGAACGAGGCCATCAGCTTCGCCCGCAAGGAAACGGTGGGGACAGCCTATATCACCCCGCTCCTAGACGCCCAGATTGCTACGGCCCGTTACATGGTGACTGCCACGAATCCGGATGCGGGAACCGTGGCCCGCGTTGCGGCGGGGCTGGAATCGGTACGGGAGCAGGCCGATCTTCTGGACATGCGGGGCCCCCACGCGATTGTGGAGCGGCTGTGGACTGATTTTGCAGCGGTACCCGGCCCCGAGCGGGCGCGCGACATGATCGCGGGGCTGGAGTCTGCGGTTGCGCAGGCCGGGGATCATTCCAACCTGATCCTGGATCCGGAGCTGTCCAGCTATTACCTGATGGATTCCCTGGTCACACGCTTGCCGAAGATGATTACCGGGGTGGCGGATATGGCCGGGTACGTGCTGGAGGCATCGGCATCCGGCGATATCGGGCTTGATATCATCCGTGCCGGTGCCGTGATGGGGGGGCACCTGTCAGCACTGGAAAGTGGGTATGCCACGGTTATGGAAACAGCGGAGGAGGAGGCGGTTGCCGCCATGATGCCGGCGCTGTCCACCCGTGTTTCCGGGGCTGTGGATACGGCATTGGCCAGCGTTGGTCGCGGGCAGGGCGGTGTTTCCGGCCAGGAGCATCAGGCGGTTCTTCTGGCCGCGCTGGACGCGTTCGAGGATATGCGCCGCCGGGCCTTGTGGGGCCTTGATACCATTCTGAACGAACGAATTCAGGGGTCGGTTGTCATCCTGTCCATCAGCCTGTTGATCCTGGCCCTGTTTTTCGGTGCGGCCTGGTATGCGGCCAACCGGTATGCCGTGAATTCGCTGTCGCTTCCGCTGGTGACCCTGCGCCGGTCTATCCAGCGTCTTGCCGAAGGCGATGTGGAAACCCCGGTGCCGGATTTCCAGCGGCGGGATGAAATTGGCGCCATTGCCGCAGCCCTGAAGGTGTTGCGCCATACGGCAACCCGTGCCTTTGCCCTGGGGCAGATGCTGGAAGCGATGCCGGTCAATATTGTAACGGTCAGCCCCCAGGATGGCCGCATCAGCTGGATCAATGCCGCCACCCGCAACGCCCTGGAACAGATTGCACCCTCCCTGAATGGTTTACCCCCGGGGACAGACAGTCTGGAGGGGCTTTCGGTCGATCTGTTCCACCCGCAGCCGGGCTGGCTGTCGGAGCTGGTGGCCGATCCCGGTCAGTTGCCGTGGACGGGCGAGGTTCATCTGGGGAACGAGCTGGTGGCCCTGTCCGTGTTTCCGGTTCTGGACCATTACGGCCAGATGACAGCGGCCATGCTGACCTGGAGCATTGTAACCTCCAGCCGGCGGATGGCCGAGGTGTTCGAGACCAGCATGGAAGGTGTGGTCGGGGATGCCGGTGTGGTGCAGGAGGCCGCCCGCAAGCTGGATACCATTGCCTGCCGCGCAGCCAGTGGTATCGACATGGTCAATGGTGCGGTCAGCCAGGTTTCGGACTTTGTGACCAGTTTGGCCTGTTCGGCCGAGGATTTGTCCCGTTCCAGTGCCGACATGATCGAGCGTTTGTCCAGTGCCAATACCCTGACCATCAACGGCGTGGAAATGGCCGAGGACAGCATGCGTGCCGTGTCTGGTCTGGCGCGGGTGGCAAAGGAAATTGACGGTGTGGTGGACCTGATCACCGACATTGCGGAGCAGACCAACATCCTGGCCCTGAACGCCACGGTCGAGGCCGCCCGGGCCGGAGCCGCCGGCCGGGGGTTCGCCGTCGTTGCCAACGAGGTGAAAAAGCTGGCCCGTCAGACCGCCGCCGCCACCGAGGATGTGCGGGTGCGGGTTGCCGCTGTGGCCGATGTCAGCCAGGACGTGGCCAATGCCATGATCCGCGTCAGCCGCCTGATTTCCGGTGTCAACGGGCTGGTTGGTGACCTGACGTCATCGATGGTTGACCAGTCCCGCGCCACGGGGGTGATTGCAGACAGGATCCAGCAGACATCCACCCGGATGATCCAGGCAGCCGAGGATCTGGACGCCCTGTCCGAAGCAACCCAGGCCACGCGATCCGAAGCAGGGTCCTTGCTGGAGGTGTCCACCACCCTGTCGCAGCGATCCGGCCGGTTGAGCCGGGAGTGGTCGGGCTTCAGCGCGGGCGCCCTGCGGTTGGCGGTATAAGGCCGGGTGTGTGAAAACAGCCTTGCCATATGCGGGCGATACTGCTAAAAACCCGGCCTCGACAGCGTGTTCCGGCGTAGCTCAGCGGTAGAGCCCCCGACTGTTAATCGGGTTGTCGTAGGTTCGAATCCTACCGCCGGAGCCATCGAGTTCAAAAAGCACCCCGCGTTCTGCACGGGGTGTTTTTTTGCATGCCCGGGGCGTTTGGATATGCGCACGTATCCTGCCTTGATGTCAGCGTATCGCTGATAAAACCAGACTATGCCGATTGCATGATGTCAGCCATATCACAACGTGTTGTATTATATGTTCTTGTACGTTCTTTTTTTGCGTACACCATAGCGTGTTTGTGGTAATTAGAGCATAGCGTCAGGGTTTATTTCTGGCCTTGGCAACAGGCTGTGTGTTTGTGTGCTGTGCCGTGTGCGGGGGGGGTGTTTGTGACGGTTGGTTTTGATTGTGGGGCGGCGGACCCTGTTGACAGCCATCTGGGGCAATCCCTGCGGCAGTTCCGCGAACTGCGTTTGTTGACGCTGTCTTCCCTGGGGCAGGTTGCTGGCGTGTCGCCGCAGCAGATCCACAAATACGAACGTGCGGTGGACCGCATTCCGGCATCCCGTCTGTTTCGTATCGGCTGTTGTCTGGATGTGCCGGTCCAGGCTTTCTTTGATGGCCTTGAAGGGTGCGTGGCCCCCGCCGACTATCCGCTGGATGGTGATCAGTTGCGTCTTCTGGCCTGGCTGTCCGCGCTGACGGCGGAGCAGAAAAAAGCCGTTTTCCGTCTTGTGCAGTCCCTGGCCGGCATGGCCAGGTCCGGGGGGGGATGATCGCCGCGCTTTCTGCGGGGTGCCGTGTGATGGGCAGGTGACGGATGTCTGCGGGCGCGTTATGGTCCCCTCCATGACGTGCGGACACCCTGATACGCTTGAGCTTTTGCTGCCCGATGCCCCGGTGCTTGTTGCCGGTGCGGTGTCGGCGGTTGTGTTGACGCCCGATGGAGAGATCCTGACCCTGGACCGGGCGGCGGCTGTCCGCTGGCTTGCGTCTTCGGCTCCTCCGCTGGTGTGCCATGCGCCGGCGGTGGCGGCGCGTTTGGGCTGTGTGTCTTTCCCGGCCTGTGATGTTCTGGAACTGTACGCTTTCGTGCGGCCGGCGGTCTTTTGCCTGCCGACAGTAGCCGGGCTTGCTGCGGCCTGTCATGTTGCCTTGCCCGCTGGCCCGGAGCAGGAAGCAACGGCCCTGTCGGCGGTTGTGGTGGCCCTGCTGCGGGATCTGTCCGCCCTGTCGCGCACGTCACGGCCCCAGGCACGCGCGCTGGCCTGGGGGTTGCTGCGGGCGGGGTGGCCGTGGGCCCGCTGTGTGTTGCATGCCCTTGGTGAAACCGGCGACCCGCCGCACAGCCGAGTGGTGGCTGCGGGGTTCCGGGTGTGGGAAAGCCTGCCGGAGATTTCCGAGCATGCGCCCGAACCGTCTTCCTCCTGTTTGCCGGTCAGCCCGACCGAGGCGCGTGCCCGGCTGGCACAGATTCTGGGCGGCGCTGCCGAGGACCGGCCGCAGCAGGCGGATTTTGCCTCGGCGTGCTGCGAGGCGTTCGAGCCCCGTGATGCCGAGGGGGAACCTCGGTTCGTGCTGGCCGAGGCCGGAACCGGTGTGGGCAAGACCTTGGGCTATGTCGCTCCGGCCAGCCTGTGGGCCGAGAAAAATGGCGGTGCGGTATGGTTGTCCACCTATACCCGCAACTTGCAGCGCCAGCTGGAGGATGAACTGGCGCGCCTGTACCCTGACCCGCGCGAGAAGGCGCGCCATGTTGTGGTCCGCAAGGGGCGCGAGAATTACCTGTGTCTGTTGAATCTGGAGGAAGCCGCCGGTCGCCTGTCGGTCAACCCGGCCCGGGCGGTTGCCCTGGGGCTGGTGGCGCGCTGGGCTTTGGCAACCCGTGACGGGGCCATGATCGGCGGTGATTTTCCGGGATGGCTGGTGGATATTCTGGGGCGTTCCACCGTAGCGGGCCTGACTGACCGCCGGGGGGAGTGTGTCTTTACCGCCTGCCCGCATTACAACCGTTGTTTTGTCGAACGATCGGTGCGCAAGGCCCGCCGGGCGCGCATTGTGGTGGCCAACCATGCCTTGGTGATGCGGATGCTGGGCAACGGCTCTGCGGCGTCAGGGGGGGATCCCGGGGGCGGGCTGCCGGTTCGTTATGTGTTTGACGAAGGCCACCATGTGTTCGAGGCGGCCGATGGTGCCTTTTCGGCTCATCTGGGGGCGCTGGAAACAGCGGAACTGCGGCGCTGGATTCTGGGGGCGGAAGAGGGCACCCGGTCCCGTGCCCGTGGGCTGCAACGCCGTGCCGAAGAATGCGTGCAGGATGATCCCGCCGCACAGGATGCGCTGGATGCGATCCTGCACGGGGCCCGCTGTCTGCCCGGGCCGGGATGGATGAACCGTCTGGGATCGGACAGCCCGCATGGCCCGGCGGAGCGGTTTCTGCACCGGGTGCGGCAGCAGGTGTATGCCCGGTCGCAGGAAGGCGGGTACCCGTATTCCCTGGAAGCGGATGTCGAGCCGCCGGTCCCCGGTTTGACTGCGGCTGCGGCAGAGCTGGAGCGTGCCTTGGAAACCCTGTCCCGTCCGGTCCAGGACCTGATGAAGGCGCTGGCCATGCGTCTGGATGCAGATGCAGCAGAGCTGGATGCATCGGTGCGTTTGCGGATGGAGGGATTGATCCGGTCTCTGGAGCGCCGGGTGCTACGGCATCTGTCTGCCTGGCGTGCCATGCTGGACAGCCTGCAAACCCGGGTGCCGGAGACATGTGTGGACTGGTTCGCCGTGGAACGGCTGGACGGGCGGGATTTTGATGTTGGCATGCGCCGGCACTGGATCGACCCCACATTGCCCTTTGCCCAGGTGTTGCAGGATGCGGCCCATGGCGTGCTGGTGGCTTCGGCAACGTTGCGCGATGGATCCGGTGATCCGGCTGTGGACTGGAAGGCTGCTGAGGCCCGCACTGGTGCCGCGCACCTTTCGTTGCCGGCGGTGCGGGCGGCGGTAGCGTCTCCGTTTGACTATGCCGGCCAGACCCGGGTGCTGGTGGTGACCGATGTGCGTCGTGACGATGCGGCGCGGGTGGCAGCGGCGTTCCGGTCGCTGTTCCTGGCGTCCGGCGGGGGTGGTCTGGGTCTGTTTACGGCGGTATCCCGGTTGCGCGCCGTGTACGAACGCATTATGCCGGCAATGGCCGAACATGCCATTCCGCTGTACGCCCAGCATGTGAGCGGGATGGATACGGCCACGCTGGTTGACCTGTTTCGTGCCGACGAACCTTCGTGCCTTTTGGGGACGGATGCGCTGCGCGATGGCATGGATGTGCCGGGGCGTGCCCTGCGTCTGGTGGTGTTTGACCGGGTTCCCTGGCCCCGCCCGGATATCCTGCACCGGGTGCGGCGCAAGGCCTTTGGCGGGCGCGACTGGGATGACCGCTTGACCCGGCTGCGTCTGAAGCAGGCCTTTGGAAGGTTGGTGCGACGGGCGGATGACCGGGGTGTGTTTGTCCTGCTGGATCCGCTGTTGCCATCGCGTTTGCACGGGGCGTTTCCACCGGGGACAGAGGTGCGCCGTCTTGGTCTGGCCGATGCGGTGCGTGAGGTGTCGGACTTTCTGGGACCTGTCCCGGCCTGCCCCCCGACCGAGTAGGTAAGGGCAGGCCGGGGTGTTCCTCAGGCGGCGATGCTGGCGTGCCCGAAGGCAAAGTTCCTGTACAGCTGCTGCACCCACTGGGTTACGTGGCCGTGTGGAAGGGGGCGCCCTTCGATCTGGATGCAGGGCGATACCTTGGAGAAGTTGCCGGTGGCAAAGATCTCGTCGGCCTGCATCAGGTCATCGTAGGACAGCGTTGTTTCTTCCACCAGGGTGCCATCGGCCTGTAGCAGGGCAATAACGCGCTGTCGTGTCAACCCGTTGAGGAAGCTTCCGTTCGGAACCGGGGTGCGGATGATGCCATCCTTGACCAGAAACAGGTTGGCGGCGGCAAATTCCGCCACGTTCCCGTGGTTGTCGAGCATGACCGCGGTATCAAAGCCGCGTTGATGTGCATCGCTGAGGGCCCGGCTGACATTCGGGTACAGGCAGGCGGCCTTGGCTGCGGTGGGCGCGGCATCGGGTGTCGGCCGGCGAAAGGGGGACTGGGTGGCGCTGAAGCCCTGGCTTGCAGGAGGCATGGCGATTTCAAACAGGTGCAGGGCAAAGCGGGTGGAGCTGGCATCAGGGATCAGAAAGCCGTTGTCGCACCAGAACATGGGTTTGATGTACAGGGCCTTCTTTCCGCCGCTGCGGGTGATGCCCTCCCGGGCCAGGGCCGCGATATCCGCCCCGCCAAGGGTTGGATTCAGCCCCAGGATGCGGGCAGACTGAACAACCCGTTCACAGTGGGCTTTCAGGTCCGGCACCACACCTTCGTAGTAGCGTGCTCCGTCGAAGGCCGTGCTTCCCATCCATACAGACTGGGTACCCGGTCCCATGATCATGGGGTTGCCGGTGTGCCAGGTGCCATCAACGAAAACAAGAGAAATGCCGGGTTGGGTTGATTGTGTTGACATAAGCGCGCTCGTATTCCTTGTGGTTTGTCTTGAGACAAACCTGTTTCCTCGCCTGTTAGCATACAGGTTGCGCTGTATTCCTGCCAATAAATATACCGTACCGTGTGAGGGGTGGTGTTTGTATCGATTTTTCGGGGATGTCTTTATTGGCTGGCCCAGAGGATTCGTGCCGACCAGGCGATGTCTGTCTGGTCTATGGCCTGGTCCGTGCTGCCGGCCCCGAAGGGCTGGATGACCATGCGGGTTGCTGTTGTTCTTGTTAACGCGCCAATGACTAGAATCTTGTCTCTGGTATAGATGGCAACACGATCACCGCGCCTTGCGGTTGTGTTGGGGGACAGGATCAGCCGGTCGCCGTCGCGATAGACCGGCAGGCAGGCATCACCTTGGATTTCCAGCGCCCAGGCGTCCGGATCCCTGAGATCAGGAAAGGCGATGGCGTCCTGGGTGCCATTTGGGGTGTTTCCGGCCGCATCCAGCCCGTTGCGGGCCTGATTCTGGCTGACCAGGGGCAGGATGGGCTGAGGGGGTGGGGGCGGTTCCGCCATGGCTTCAGCAGCCTGCTGCAGGAAATGTTCCGGGCGTGTATCGGTGGCCTGCAAGACCTTGGACAGGCTTTCTGTCGTTGGCCAGCGGGGTTTGCCGTCGCGGCCAAACCGTTTGGACGGGTTGAACGTGGTCGGGTCCAGGCCTGCTTTTTTTGCCAGTGCCGATGGGGACAGTCCGTGATCTTCGGCCAGGCGGTCAAGGGCTGTCCACAGGGCGTGATGGGTAAGCATGCGTTCTGCTCTCCAGTTATCGGGAACACACTGTGTAAGCTCGCCCTTGACGAGCAAGGATTATATTCCTAGACCATGGGGTGCTTCTTGATAGTGTCTTAACGTGGAGACGACCTGATGGCAACAAGGCGAAAGGCGCCGCGCCCTCTGAGTATACGAGAAAGTTGTCCGTTCATGAGTGCGGAGGAGGCTTGGTTGTGGTTCTGGCGGTGCCAGCTGGCCCGTGACGAGGGGGCACGTTTTGTGGCGGATGCCGGTGATACGGCGCGGCCCTGTGATCCCGATGATGTGTACCGTGTGGCGGCCGGGTTACGGCGACAGAATGTGCTGGGAGCCCGTCAGGCCATGGTTCTGGCCTGTTACGGGCGTGCTTTGGCTCCGCCGGATGCCCGCCTGGAGGAAGAGCGGCAGGCCGCCCGGTGGTGGGAAGAGGGGCTGACCCTTCTGGAAGAGCCATTGCGGCGCAAGGGGATTGTCGGGTGATGACCGGAGAGCCTGATGCCGTTGTTGGCTTTTCCGGTGTGGCGGATGTGTCCTTTCTCAAAATGTTGCGCCCGGGTTTCCGGCACTGTCTGGTCGCGGTCTGTGATGCCGGCCGTGGGGGCTGGGTTGTGATCAATCCCATGGCGCACTGTACCGAAGTGATCGTGATGCCTGTTGATCCGGTGTGTCCAGCCCTGGATGTGGCGCAGGTGATGGCAGCGGGGGGCTATAAGCCGGTTGTTACGCGGCGCGGTGTGCCGCCGCACCGTTTGGCGCCGGTGCGTGTCTTTAGTTGCGTGGAGGCGGTGAAGCGCATTCTGGGGCGTCGCTGGCCCTGGGTTCTGACCCCTTGGCAGCTGTACAGTGCATTGTTGAATGAGAAAAAAGACCTTTAATAGGAAAATATTCTTGACTTTTGGGGCGCTTTTCTGTATACCAATCCCTGTCAACGCCGGAGGTGTATCCACCGTACCGGATTGCTGACGGGGGAAACCCGCCTGTCGTTCCGGCAGGCGGGTTTTTGGCGTTGGCGTGTTGTGTTTCTGGATTGTGTGAACAGGGGGGATTTGATGGCCAGTTTTACGCCGTCCACCAATGCAGCCATGATGCTGGCCATGCGCCGTTTTGGTCCGTCTCATGCCGGGTCGGCCTTGCTGTCATCGCATATGTCCGGTTCATCCGGGCTGCGCGGTTTGCCAATGCCCGAGATCCGTATTGCTCCTGTCGTTTCCGCTCCACCACCACTACCTCCTGTTTCTGCTCCGACAGAGCCGGCAGGCGGGAGGAGTGTTCCATCCGCGCCTGTCGTATCCGCGCCGGCAAAGCCATCCCGGGAATCGGTTGAGGCGGCGCGTCCACGCCCGGTCCGGCCCCGGTATTTGCCTCTGTTGTCCGGATACTGGACTGAAACCCTGTCCGGTACATCGCGGGACCGGGGGGATGGTGGTTTGGCGCTGTCGGGCCGTCGTTCGCTGCTGGGGGAATAGGGCATGGGGCGTTCCCTGGAGATTCGTTTCAAGATGGACCCGGAACCTGGGCACGGTGGTGCCGAAGGTCTTCTGGCCCGTTATCAGCGGGCGCTGGAGCGTCGCCGTCTGTGGGAGGCGCACTGGCAGGAATGTTATGAATTTGCCTTGCCCCAGCGGACCGGTCTGTTCGGGTCTCCGGTCGGGGGAAAGCGCACGGACCGTCTGTTTGACGGGACGGCGCCCGATGCCGTGGACCAGCTGGCCGCAAGCTTGCTGGCCGAGCTGACGCCGCCCTGGACCCGGTGGTTCGGTCTGGAGGGTGGCGTCGGGCTGGACGAGGTGGGGCGGGCGTCTCTGGCACCGCTGCTGGAAGATGTGGCCGAGACACTGCGTCTGCATTTCGACCGCTCGACCTTTGCGGTGGAGCTGCACCAGTGTTTCCTGGATCTGGTGACAATTGGTACGGCGGCCTTGCTGTTCGAGGAAGCCCCGCCGGGCGAGATCAGCGCCTTTCGTTTTTCGGCAATCCCGATGACGGAGCTGACCCTGGACGAAGGGCCTTCGGGGCGACTGGATGTGGTGTATCGCCATGCCGCGATGCCGTTGTCCCATGTGCGGCACCGGTTCCCGGATGCCGATGTGCCGGATGTGCGCCCGGGGGGCGATGACAGCGGCGACCCGCTGGTGGAGGTTCTGGAAGCGTCCGAGCCTGTACCGAACGGGTACCGGTATACGGCGCTGTTGCTGCCATCGGGTTTGCATTGGTCCAGGGAGCAGACTGTTGTGCTGCGTGACGGAATGTTTCCGGCGTCACCGTTTGTGTGTTTCCGCTGGCTGAAAGCACCGGGGGAGGCATACGGGCGGTCGCCGGTGATGAAGGCGCTGCCCGATATCAAGACGGCCAACAAGGTGGTGGAGCTGGTGCTGCGCAATGCATCAATTGCAGTGACCGGGATCTGGATGGCCGAGGATGACGGGGTGTTGAACCCGGCGAATATTTCGTTGTTGCCGGGGTCGATCATTCCCAAGGCACCGGGATCCAGTGGATTGACGCCGTTGGCCACCCCGGGGCGGTTTGATGTCAGCCAGCTGGTTCTGGATGACCTGCGGGCGCGGATCCGCCATGCGTTGCTGGCTGATCGTCTGGGGCAGGTCAACAGCCCGCGGATGACCGCGACCGAGGTTCTGGAGCGATCCACCCAGATGGCCCGTATCCTGGGCGCGACCTATGGGCGTTTGCAGACTGAACTGCTGACGCCGCTGGTCATGCGGGCGGTCTCCATCCTGCGGCGGCGCGGGGAAATACCGGATCTGCGGGTGGACGGGCGTCTGGTGGACCTGCGCTACAGTGCCCCGGTGGCCCGTCAGCAGGCCCGGGATGATGCCCGCAACGCGCTGATGTGGCTGGACAGCCTGCGGCGTCTGGGGCCGGAAGGCATGGCGGTGGTTGATCCGGCCGCAGCCGCACGTTGGCTGGGCCGGGCGCTGGGGGTGCCGGCGGATCTGCTGGCCTCACCGCTTCCGGTGCCGGTACAGCCGGTTTCGGATGGGGGTTCCGGTTCGACGGATGCAGGTGAAGGAGACGGCACATGACGCAAGACACCGGGCGCGATGCCTGGCTGTTTCCGGGGCCGGGGCACGGTGTTGTCCCCGACCCGGAGCAGGCAACCGGGCTGGCCACGGCGGCGGCGCGGTGTTTTGCCGGTGTGGACGGGCAGTGTGTGCTGGAGGCCTTGGTCGGGATGACCCTGCACCGGACAGCCGGGCCGGCGTTGCCGGATGCAGCGCTGCGTCACCTGGAAGGACAAAGGGCCCTGGTTGCCTGGTTGCTGGCCTTGATTGATCGCGGCGGCGGAGTGGTTCCGTTGTACCGGAAGACATGCAGTAACGAGAGGACGGAATGATCCATTCATCTGATACACCCAGTACCGCTGTTTCTGTCGGGGGTGGTGTCCCTCCGGCTTTGGCGGCGGAACGTCCGGCTGTTTCCCGCAGTGGTGCGGCGGATGCCGAAATTGAAGCCCTGGTGCAGGTGTGCCGGGACCTGGAGGCCCGCCTGCGGACCGGCAAAAGGGATTTGGGGCCTGAATCCGGGTTTGACGGGCGCCGGGCCCTTGACCGTTTGCGCGGGGTGCCGGATAAGCCGGAGGATTATTGCATTACCTGCCATCACCCGTTGCTGGAGCCGGATCCTGATGTGAACGCCCGTTTGCACCGGTGTGGCTTTACCGGCGAGCAGGCGCAGCTGGTCTATGACCTGGCGCTTGAGAAGGTGATCCCGGTTCTGGAGCAGATGGCTGAATCCTTTGAGGCGGAGTGCCAGAAGACGCGCTTGGTCCAGCATTTCGGGGGGGAGGACCGTTGGCACGAGATTCAGCGTCAGGTTATGGCCTGGGGGCGGGCGAATCTGTCGGCGGATGTTCTGGAGACCCTGTCACGAACGGCAGAAGGGGTGATTGCCCTGCACCGGATGATGACCTCTCCGGAACCGGGTCTGGGCCGGTCCGGCGGGGCGGGTGTGGCGGCATCGGAAGACGATATCCGGAGTCTGATGCGTGATCCCCGCTATTGGCGCGACCGCGACCCGGCGCTGGTCCGCCGTGTGAGCGAGGGGTTCCGGCGCCTGTATCCCGGTTAGGGAGGCGGTCGTTCAGTTCGCCTTGCGGGCGTTGTTGAGGCGTTCCCCGGATTCCAGGACCTGTTTGACCGCCCGTTCGGAGTCGTCCACCATCGCCCGCAAATCGGCGATATAGCGTTTCATGGTGTTTGCAACGGTCCGGAATTCTGGCTCGTAGCGTCCGGCACCAGCGGCCTCGATAGCAATGTTGGTGGCAATGCCGTTGGATTGCTCGGCGATACGCCGGATGGTCTGGGCATGGACAGAAATCTGCTTGGCATGGTCGCTGATAGTGGAGATCACGCTTTGTTCCTGATCTTCCTTTTCCCGGTCCGACAGCTCGTACGCGGGCATTGAGCTGGCGTTTTCCTCACCCTCTTCCCCGCCTCCTTCAGCCTTGCCGTTGTTGGACGCAACCAGTTCTTCGGCCCGGGCCTGCAGGGTGTTCATGTCTTCCTGAACCCGGTTCAGCTGGCTGACCAGCTGGCGGGTGTACTGGGTCAGGGCTCGTACGGCCACGCCGGCGGTTCCGGCCCGGCCGGCGGCCAGTTCGGCATTCAGTGACAGAATCCGCATGTCTTCGGACAGTTCACGCAGTTTGACAAAGGCCTGCAGGGCGGTTTCGCACTGGGTGAACATTTCGCCGGCCCGGCCTTCAAGGCGGTGCTCGACAACAACCGGTGCATCGGCCGGGATTTCTGCGGCTGCTTCTGTGGCTGCTTCTGTAGACACGTCGTTGCCTCGTCTGCCACGGGGTTGACTGGGGTCTGCGCGGCACAATCCGGGACCGTTGCCGGGCAGATGTGGACGAACCAATGGCCACACCGTCCCAAGGATACGAGCCCCGGGCGGCGGTGCAACACAAATGACGGTTTTCGGGTGTTTGTTTTTCCGCCGGGTCGTGTCCTGCTCCCCGTTGTCGTTTTTCAACCATAAGGAGCTTTTATGTCAGTCTCTGTCGACAAGTCTTTTATCAAGCATTTTCAGGCCGATGTGCATCTGGCCTATCAGCAGTACGGGTCCCGCCTGCGCCCGACGGTGCGCAGCAAGGGAGGAATAAGGGGGAGTTCGACCGTTTTCCAGAAGGTTGGCAAGGGCACGGCCTCGACCAAGGCGCGCCATGGCATGGTTCCGGTCATGAACATGGACCATACCCCGGTGGAATGTATCCTTCAGGATTATTATGCCGGGGATTGGGTGGACCGCCTGGACGAGCTGAAGACCAGCCTGGACGAGCGGGCCGTTCTGGTAAAGGCGGGGGCCGGTGCCCTGGGGCGCAAGACCGACGAGTTGATTCTGGCCGAGATGGCCAAGGCAACCGTGTCGGCGCTGGACGGTACAACCGGGATGACGCGGGAAAAGGCCCTGGCCGCCTTCGAGCAACTGGGCAATGCCGATGTACCCGATGACGGCGAGCGGTTTGTGATTGTCGGCTGGAAGCAATGGTCTGAACTTCTGAAGATTTCTGAATTTGCGCGTTCGGATTATATAGGGCCCGACGCGTTGCCGTGGCAGGGTACACAGGCCAAGCGGTGGCTGGGCAGTTTGTGGATGCCTCATACCGGTCTGCCCTTGTCTGAAGGGAAAGTGCGCAGCTGTTTCTGGTATCACCGTACGGCGGTCGGGCATGCTGTTGGCTCTGATGTGGTGACGGATATTTCCTGGCACGGCGACCGGGCTGCCCATTTTGTCAACAACATGATGAGTCAGGGGGCAGCCTTGATTGATACCCGGGGCATTGTTTCCATGCCATGCCTGGAAACATGAGGATTGCCGCCACGATTGCACCATTGCAGGACAAAGGAATGCCGCCATGGCTTTTGAACGTTGCAACCTGTCTGTTCTCTCGTATGCCAATGGCTTTACCCAGTGGCATTACCGGACGAAAGATACCACCCTGGCGACCGGGTATTTCAACAGCGTGGCGGACATGCTGCGCAAGGGGGACCTGATGGTGGTTAACCTGGATGATGAAAACACCCGCACTGTGACCCTGTACCGGGTCCAGGATGCGGGCAGTTCAGGGGTGACTGTCACGGCCTTGTCCTGACCGCCGGTTCACGGTGATGTCTCCCCTATTACGCAGTGAGAGAGATGATGAATACAGTGTTTGACAGTTCCGGTGCGGGACCTGGAACAGGGTCTTCTGCCGGAGTGATGGATGTTGCCGATCTGGGGCGTATGCTGGCTGATGTGGCCGGTATCCGCCGCCGGAAATCAGGTGGGGGGGAGTGTTTCTCCCGCCTGGCCGAGCAATTCCGCCAGAGTGGCTTTGATGGACTCCAGGATCATGCGGTGATGAGGGAGTCCCGTCGTAGCGGGCGGCGTTTGATCCCGTTGGCGGTGGTTGAACGTGTTCTGGCCTTGGCCCTTGAGCACCCGGCGTGGGGGCAGGTCCGCCTGTCTGCAGCCTTGGCCGATGAGGGCATGGCCCTGTCCGCCGCGTTGGTCCAGCGTGTTCTGGGTGACAATGGCTTGGGCGGTGCGGTGGACCGCTGGTTGGCCCTGGAACAGCAATGGGCTGCGGGTACGCTGGTCCTGAGTGCGGAACAGACCGCATTTGTGGAACGCATGAACCCGTGCTTCCGCGAGTTGTCGCCGGTCTCACAGGCCCCGGGTGAGGTTCTGGACGCGGATAGCTTCTTTGTCTTTTGTCCCGGACGCGGAAGCAAGGTGTACCTGCATGCCGTGGTGGACACCTTTTCGTCCTATGCCTTCGGATTCCTGCATGACAGCCGCCGTCCGGAAGCGGCGACAGCGGTCCTGCACAATACGGCGCTGCCGTTCTTCCGCCGTTATGGCTGGCCTGTCCGGGTCGTGCGAACCGATACCGGGCGGGAATTTGTCGGCGGGGCCGGGCACCTGTACCAGACGTACCTGGATCTGGTGGGGATCGGGCATCAGACGGTTGAGTCCCTGCCGTCCCGGCGTGGCAGTTTTGTCGAGCGGTTTCGCGACACTGTGCGTGAGGAGTTCTTCCTGCCCCGGATCCGGGAGCGGCCTTTCGGGACGCTGGAAGCGGTGCAGATCGCCTTTGCGGCATGGTTGAAGGACTACAACACCCGTCGTCCCGGGAAGGGCTGGCCGAATATGGGGCAGACCCCGCAGGCTGTTCTGGATGCGTTTTCCGGTACCGGGGATCCTGCCGGGCCGGACGTCTGAAGCCTGTGCGGTTCGTTGTCTGTGGTGTTGGTGAAAGGAAGCAGGCATGGCCCTGGACAGGATTGACATCTGTAACCGCGCACTGTTGATGATCGGCGCCTTGCCGGTTTCGTCTCTGGAAGATCCAACTCCGGTGGCCGAGGTGGCGCGCCATTTCTATGACATGGTCCGCGATGCCTTTCTGTCGGTGCATCCGTGGAATTTTGCCCTGACCACTGAAGTGGTGCCGGTCATGCCGTCTGTATCATGTTCGGGGTATGCCTTTACGGCACCTTTGCCGGTGGCGTGTCTGCGGGTTTTGTCGGTCGGGCGCATCGGGCAGGACCGGGGGGTGGCGTACCGCATTGTGGGGCGTCAGGTGGAGTGTGACGCTTCGCCGGTTGTCCTGCATTACATTGCCGCCGTTCCGGAGAGTGTGTTCCCGGCTTTTTTTGTCAATGCCCTGGTCTTGCGTCTGGCGGCGGCGTTCTGTTTGCCCCTGACCGAAAGTGCGGGGCGGGCGGATCACCTGTGGCAGGCGGCCGAGCAGGAGTTCCGGCGGGCGCGGGCGGTTGATTCCAGCGAGGATACGCCAAAGCGTGTGGGCAGCAGCATTCTTCTGGATGTGAGGCGATGAGCGGGCATGGTCATATCAAGTCCAATTTCACCGCCGGAGAGCTGGCCCCCGATCTGCTGGGGCGGGTGGACCTGCGTTTGTGGGACAATGGCGCGGCGTGTCTGCGCAATGTCTTGGTGCGTCCGACCGGGGGCATAACCCGTCGACCCGGTTTGCGGTGGCTGGCTGTTGTGCCGGGTCCGGGTCGTCTTCTGTCTTTCGAGTTCAACACGGCGCTGGTCTTTATGCTGGTGTTGACCGACCGGAAGATGACGGTGTTCAGGCCGCTGCCATCGGGGCAGGAGGTCCAGTATATCCAGGAGCTGGAAACCCCGTGGACGCTGGAGCATCTGGCCGCGATCAACTGGAGCCAGAGCAGCGATACCCTGCTGGTGGTTCATCCGCTGGTGCCGCCGCACAAGATTGTCTGCCATGCAGAGGATTCTTGGTCGGTGACGCCGTGGGTTTTTGAAACCGGGCCGGGGGGCGTTCCCAAGGTGCCGTTTGCCCGGTTCGCACCGCTTGATGTTGCCTTGCGCACGGATGGTGGTGTGACGGGAGAGGTGCACCTGCATGCCGACAAGCCGTTCTTTACCCCGGCGCATGTTGGCGGGTGGATCCGTTTGCACGGGGTGCCGGTGAAGTTACTGTCCTTGGTAACGGCGCAAAAAATGAAGGCGCGGATCGAGGGAACCCTGTCTTCGGCAGCATACAGCACCGACTGGGTGGAAGCGGTCTTTTCCGAAGCACGGGGGTGGCCGGTTTCGGTGACGTTTCACCAGAACCGTCTGGTGATCGGGGGGGCGCGGGATTTGCCGCATCACTTGTGGCTGTCGCGGGTGGGGGATTTTTTCAACTTTGACCCCGGCCAGGGGCTGGATGACGATGCGTTGCACATGCCGATCCTCTCGGATCAGGTCAACGCCATCCGCCATGTGTTTCCGGGCCGCCACCTGCAGGTGTTTACCACCGGGGCAGAGTGGATGGTGCTGGGGGAACCCCTGAGTCCGGCCAGTATCCTGGTTCGTCGGCAGACCGGGATCGGCAGCCTGGCATCCCGGTCCATTCCGCCCTGTGATGTGGACGGGGCCACGGTCTTTGTGGCTGCCGGCGGGCGGGAGCTGCGGGCCTTCCTGTTTTCCGACAGCGAGCAGGCCTATCAGGCCCAGGATCTGTCGCTGATGGCTTCGCACCGGGTGGAGGACCCGGTGGACATGGACTATGACCCGCGCTGGCGTCTGCTGCATATGGTGATGGGTGCCGGGACCATGGCAACCGTCACCAACTATCGCCGCGAGCAGATCACCGCCTGGAGTGTCCAGGAAACCGACGGGGACATTTTGTCGGTGCGGGTCTGTGGCGGGTTGACCTGTCTTCTGGTCCGTCGTGGGGCGGTGGTGTGTCTGGAGTGTCTGGACGAGACCGCCTTTACCGACTGTGCCCAGAAAAGGGAAACCCGCGGTGCCGTCGCATCGCTGGGCGGGCTGGTGGCGCTGGACAACAAGCAGGTGTATGTGGCGGGTGCGGATCAGGGCTTTGTGCCAGCGACCGTGCGTCGGGGGTGGGTTCATTTGTCGCATCCCCTGCGGTCGCCCGATGTCGGACTGCCGTTTGCCCATGTTGTGGAGCCGTTACCGCCCGCTGTTGCAGGGGCAGGCGGAGGGGTATACGGGCGCAGCATCCGCCTGATCCGGGCTTCGTTCCGGGTTCTGGGGACCGGGCATCTGGTTGTGGATACCGGTTCCGGCCCGGTTCCGGTTGATTTCTGCGCGGCCGTGCCGTTGTCCTTTCACGGGGATGCAGAGGACGACAAGGCGGTGTGCGAGGTTGCGGTGCGGGCGCTGGGCTGGCGCACCGGGCATCCACGGCCCTTGTGGCGTATCGAGCAGGACACGCCCGCGCCCTGCACCATTCTTTCGGTTCTGACCGATCTTCGTTCTGCCGGCTGAGAAGCCGGTTTTTTTATGAGCCTGATTGCAGCGAGGAGAAAGCCGTGGCCGGTTTCCAGACCATAGAACCTTTTATCCGTGCCCGGGGCGGGTCTTCATTCGGGGATGCGCCGCGCCGCAGGGCGCGGGACAGCGAGGCACCGCGTACGGTGCCCGTGGTTTCGCGGCCCGAACCGGATTTTGTTGTCCCTGATCCAGAGGAGACTGCACGCCGGGAGATGATTGCACTGCGTCAGCAGGATGATGTACTGCGCCAGCAGCGCAAGTTGGACCGCGAGCTGGCAACGCGTCGGGCCCGTGCGGCCCTGTCGCCCGGCGGGATGGAGTCTGCATCGTTTCAGGCCCTGACCGACAGCCTGTCCGAAGACGCCAATCGTGCCATTGAACGCATTGACGGACGGGCGGCTATCCAGTCCCGCATTGTGCAGGAAACAGCAAAGAGGCAGCGGGAGGAAAGGGCGTTGCTCAGGCCGCATATTTCATTTTCTCCGCAGGGCGGTGAAGACCCCGCCTGAGGTGGTTTTGTTGTGGAATTCGGTATTTTGTGGGGGCAGGCATCCGTGAAAGCACAAAGATATGAAAGACGGTTTCATCGTTACACGGGGGACGGCATAACCGGGACCTATCCGTTTCATTTCCGGATTTTTACGCCGGATGACCTGCAGGTGTGGGTCGATGGAGAGGTGTGCCACGAGGGGTATTATGTCACCGGCCTGGGGCGGGAAAACGGGGGCAGTATTTCCTTTGTCACGCCGCCGGCCCAGGGCAGTGTCATTGTCCTGAAGCGTCATTTGCTGATTGCCCGCAAGGCCGAGATCATGGCCCGTGGTCAGGTATCAGGCCAGGCGCTGCGTATGGAGCTGGAGCATCATCTGGTGCTGATGCAGCAGCTGGAAGAACAGATAGACCGGTCGGTTGTGCTGCCGGTTGATGTGGAGGCTCCGGTGCGTCCGGTTCTGCCTGTCCCGCAGCCGGGGCAGATTATCGGGTGGTCGGAGGACGGGCGGCGCCTGGTCAATGGGCCGGACAGTTTTGCCCGTCTGGTGCGGGCTGTGGAGGAGCTGCGGGCTGGTTCGCCGCCGGACACGGTCCTGCCAAAGGTGGCATCTGCGACGACCGGCAGTACGGGGGCGTTGACGCCCGGTGGTGCGTCAAAGGACGAGGACAGCTGGAAGACCGCTGATCTGGTCGGGGGGCAGGCCTCCTGGCTGTCGGATGAGTCGGTCTGGGCGCAGCGGGTGTTGCAGCGTTTGCATGACCGTCTGTACGGCAGTGTGGCCTCGGCTTCGGTTCAGGGCAGCCAGCTGTCGGCATCGGAGCGGTTCGGGCCTTTGGTGCCGTCGGTGTATATGCGGGCGGTGCCCGACCGGGTGCCCTATCTGCTGAAGGTGCAGCAGGCCTATTCGGCAACCCGGGTTGACCGGACCGGACGTGTTGTGTCTGCGGCGGCTGATGCCGTGCGTGATGATTTCAGTCCTGACGGGCAGACCTATCTGGGCTGGCATGTCGAAGGGCCGGCAAAAAACCTGTTGGGTATGGACACGGCAAACCTTTTGTCGCAGTGCACGGCAACCCGTATCAAGATCTTTGACGGTACGGCACCGGCTACGGCCCGGGTGCTGGAGGCATCGGCGGCGGATGGGATACTGCTGACCAGCCGTCTGGAAGCCAGTGGGCCGTGTGTGTTCAGTCTGTGGATCGGGCGGGTGAAGGGAACGGGGGCCATTTCGCTGACCTGTGATGGCGGGACAACGTGGGTGGATATTACCGACCGGCTGGCCGCCACCGGGATGACCCGCGTGCACTGTGTGGCGGAGGCCGGTCCGATACAGCCAGGGATCCGGATTGCACAGGCCTATGATGCTGTTGTCGTGGACTGGATGCAGTGCGAAACCGGGCGGGTTGCGACCTCGGCAATTGTTGACGGCCCGCAAGGGGCTTTCCGTGAGGCGGATGTCCTGAAGGTTGACGACATCGGGATCCGCCTTGATGAGGCTGTGGGGAGTTTGTACATCGAGGTGGTTCCGGGGCCGGAGCACCCTGATCCCCAAGTCTTGTTTTCCAGTGCGGAGCCCGGAAAGGTCGTGGAAGCATCGGTTGATACGTATGAGGAAGGCATATCGGTCAATTTGGGCAGTATTGCCTCGGGTTTTGGCGGGAAAAGCAAAAGCGGCATTCCGGTCCGTGAGGGGGTGCCGCTGCGTTTCGCGCTGGGCTGGAGTGACCGGGGCATTGTGGCCGTGCAGGACGGGGTTGTGTTCCAGATGTCCCGGGTTGGCAAGCCCTGGACATGCACCGCGCTGGCGCTGGGGTGTCAGCTGCGGAACGGGCCAACGCGGTTCCTGTATGGCTGGGTGCGCCGTTTTGCCTTGTTTCCCGAGCGCCTGAGCGATGACCACCTGATGGTGATGACCCGATCCTGACGGCCCCGGTTCTTTTTTCCGGGAGTGTGAAATGCAAGAGTATCCTGCTGGCGGGGGCGAAAGCTTTCCCGCCTTTGTCGTGGCCTGGAACACGGCGATGAATCTGGGGACGCCGGCACACCATCACCGTATGGCCGGGTGGCTGGAGCAACGCTGGTCCAGCCCGGTGCAGCGCAACGCCCTTTTGATGTCCTTTCGTAATTCCGGCAAATCCACCCTGGTTGGCCTGTTTTGCGCCTGGGTCCTGTACCGGGTTCCGGAAACCCGCATTCTGGTGGTGGCGGCCGAGCACGGGTTGGCCCGCAAGATGGCCCGCAATGTCAAACGGATTATCGAGCGTCACGTGATGACACCGGGGTTGCTGCCGTCATCGCGTGACCAATGGGCGGCGGATGAATTTACCGTGGCCCGCCAGGCGGAGTGGCGTGACCCATCAATGCTGGCCCGCGGGATCGGGGCCAATATTACCGGGGCCCGGGCTGATCTGGTGGTGTGTGACGATGTGGAGGTGCCCAACACCTGCACATCGGCGGTCCGGCGGTCGGATTTGCGGGCCCGCCTGCGCGAGCTGGACTATGTGATCGTGCCGGGGGGCATGCAGCTTTACATCGGTACCCCGCATGCAGCGGACAGTGTGTATGCGGCAACGGCCTCGCCGGAGGATCCGGACGCCGGGCCGTTCCTGGACGGTTTTGAGCGTCTTGAGATTCCGCTGGTGGATGCGGACGGTGTGCCGGCTTGGCCGGAGCGTTTCCCCTCTGCTGCGATCGAGGCGTTGCGCCAGCGGACAGGCCCCAGAAAATTTGCCAGCCAGATGCAGCTGTTGCCGGTCAACAGCGAGGACGGCCGTCTGGATCCGGACCTGCTGCGTGTTTACGACGGCGATCTGCGCCTGATCCAGGGCAACGGAGAGAGCCTGCTGACGATTGGCGGGGTGCGGATGGTTTCGGTGGCCTGTTGCTGGGATCCGGCCTTTGGTGCCGGGTCTGATGGCCGGCGGGACGGCAGTGTGGTGGCGGCCTTGTTCTGCGACGGGGATGGCACGTACTGGCTGCACCGTATCTGCTGGCTGCCGGCAGCACCGGCGGGGAGCCGGGATGATGTGGCAACCTGGCAGTGCCGTCATGTGGCAGCGTTTGTGCGTGACCTGCACCTGCCGGCGATCCGGGTGGAGATCAACGGGCTGGGGCGGTTCCTGCCGTCCCTGCTGCGCAAGGTTCTGGCCGACGACAATCTGCCGGTGGCGGTTCTGGAATACACCAGCCACCGTTCAAAGGCAGAACGTATCCTGGAGGCACTGGATGCGCCGCTGGCCGCCGGTCGCCTGAAAGCGCATCGCAGTGTGTTGCAGACCCCCTTCATCACCGAGCTGCGGGACTGGCGGCCCGATGGGCGTGGTCACGACGATGGCCTGGATGCCGTGGCCGCGTGTCTGCTGGCTGAGCCAGTCCGGTTGCGTCGCCATGGTGTGCCTGGCCCTGCCGATCCGTCTCCGGTCTGGCAGCGCGGGGGGGCTGCATGGACGGCCTGCACCGATTTTTCTGTCTGAAGAGTATGGGCGCACAGGGCTCCGTGCGTTCTGACCAACCTATTTTCCCGAGGAGAAAGAAGCATGTCCATACCCTGGACGGTGGATCTGATGTGGTGGGTAACAGCGGTGGAGCTGCCGGCGCTGGGTGGGCTGCTCTGGTTGTTGTGGCGGACACGTCAGGACACGGAAACGCGAACCGGGGCCGTGCGGGAGGCCTTGGCCGACTACAAGCTGGAGGTTGCCCGCACCCATGTGTCCATGGCGACCCTGAAGGATGTGGAAAACCGCCTGCGGGCGCATCTGGAGCGTATCGAGCTGAAGCTGGATGCGGTTCAGGTCCGGTCCTTGGGGCGGGGGGCGGCACCGTGGAGCGGGTAACGCTGTCACCGGCTTCCGGTAAGCCGGTCGATATTCTGGCCCGTACCCTGTGGGGGGAAGCCAGGGGGGAAAGTGTGCGTGGAAAGGAAGCGGTGGCGGCGGTGGTGGTGAACCGGGTCCGTCATGCCCGCGCCGGGCGGGCGGTGTGGTGGGGGCGGACCATCCCGGATGTCTGTCTGAAGCCGGACCAGTTCTCCTGTTGGTCCAGCCTGTCGGGGGGATGTCCGGATGCCATGGTCGTTGTGCCCGGTGATCCGTGCCTGGCTGTCTGTGTGCGCATTGCACGGCGGGCGGTGGCCGGTGTTCTGGAGGATCCGACCGGCGGCGCCACCTGTTATCACGCCCGTTCGGTGCACCCGCGCTGGGCGTGGTCCCGCATTCCGTCGGCGGAAATTGGCGAGCATATTTTTTATACAATCGTGGAGTAAGGGTTTTGGACTGGATCGTGGAAAATCTTGGTGGCCTGTGGCACCTGGTCAGCTCGGTGGTGACGTTGGCCTCGGCCGTGGCGGCGCTGACACCGGGTCTGGACGATGACCGCCGGGTTGGTGCCCTGCGGCGTCTGGTGGATCTTCTGGCGCTGAATGTTGGCCCGGCCCGGCCTGACCGTCACCACGGTCCGGGTTGAAGTCTTTTGCCCCCCGCTTCCTGATATTTCGGGAAGCGGGGGGTTCTTTTTGCGTTTCAGGGGGTGGATTGCGCCGGCTCCCGGTCTTCCAGCATGGCCCGGATGGTGGTGATATCCCGTTCCGGTCGGATACGCTCGAACAGGGGTTTGGCCTGGTGCCAGTCGTGGCCGGCGTGCCTGGCGATAAAGGTCAGCCATTGCTTCAGGCGCCCGCCACGGATAGCCGGTGTGCAGCCATCCTGTGATGCCAGCAGGCTGTCATAGTGCAGCAGCAGGGCGCAGACCCGTTCCCACGGCCATGGCGGGGCCCCGGTTTTCAAACGCAGGGCCAGATCCGGACGGGCAATGGCACCGCGCCCCAGCATGGCGGCCTCGCACCCTGAAGCCCGGGCGCATTCCTGCCAGTCTTGCGGGGTCCAGATTTCACCGTTGGCAATGACAGGGATATCCACGGCCTGGCGGATGCCGTCCAGAAGGGGCCAGTGGGCCGGCGGGCGATAGCCGTCGGCCTTGGTCCGGGCGTGCACGACCAGCTCGTTGGCACCGCCGTCGCGGGCGGCTAGGGCGATCTCCAGATGCTGGCTGGTGTCCTCGTAACCCAGGCGGACCTTGGCGGTGACCGGGATGTGGTCCGGAACGGCCTTCCGGGTAGCGGCGACAATGGCGGCGATGCGGTCGGGCGTGCGCAGCAGGCTGGCCCCGGCGGCGCGGCGGTTGACGGTTTTTGACGGGCAGCCGAAGTTCAGGTCAATTCCCGGTGCTCCCAGGCTGGCGACAAAGGCTGCGTTTTCGGCGGTCACGGCGGGTTCCGGCCCCATGATCTGGACATAGACCGGGGTGCCGGATTCGGTTCTGCCCCCGGTCAGCAGCTCCGGGCACAGGCGGTACCAGACATGAGGTGGCAACAGGCCGCGGGAGACCCGGACAAATTCGCACACGGCCCGTTCAAAGGCCCCGGTCGCGGTCAGAAGGCGGCGTGCCGGCGGATCGGTCAGCCCTTCCATGGGGGCAAGAATCAGGCGCATGCAAGGGAACCATATCCGGGAAGCAGGGAGGCTGCTCTGTAGCGAAACCCGTGGCCCGGGTCAATGGTCCGGTTCCGCCGCAAGGCCTGTGTGCATCCGGTTGGGCTTGACGTGGCGTTGCCCTTGGGCGACAACAAACGTTTTAGCATACCCTTCTGTTTGCTGCAGGACAGGGGTACAGCCGGATTCTGATGACGATACCGGGGACGCCGGGAGGCGCGTATGTGCCTGTGGCGTGGTATATCCGGGGAAATGGGGTTTCATGAGTCGTCCTGTTGTTGTGTGTTGTGCCATTACCGGGTCACGTCCGCGCAAGGCGGATAATCCGGCGGTGCCAGTTGCCCCGGCCGAGCAGGTGGAAAGTGCGCAGGACGCGTTTGAGTCCGGCGCCACGCTGCTGCACCTGCATGTGCGCGATGACGACGAGAACCCGAGTTTTGACCCCGACCGCTTTGCTTTCGTCATGGATGGCGTGGCCCGTTATTGCCCGGGGATGGTGGTGGAGCTGTCGACCGGCGGCGTGGACGGTGCTCCGTCCCAGCGGCTGGCGATGCTGCCCTTGCGCCCGGAAATGGTGGCGCTGGCCCCGGGATCTTTCAATATGCCCGGCGGCGTCTATCTCAACCCGCCCGCTGTGGTGCATGAACTGGGGCAGGCGGTGGTGCGCCTGGGGATCAAGCCGACCCTAGAGCTGTTTGACCTGTCGATGCTTTATGCCACAGCCGCTTTGATCGGGCAGGGGCTTTTGCCTGAACGTCCGCACTTTCACATTGTTCTGGGGGGGCAGGCCGCCCTGCCGGCCCGGCGTCAGGTGCTGGATTTCATGGTGGCGGAAATCCGGGACCTGTTCCCGGACGCCTCGTGGATGGCATCCGGGCTTGGGTCGCATCAGGATCTGGTGATGGACTGGGCCCTGTCCTTGGGCGGGCATATCCGGACCGGCCTGGAGGATAATGTCCGCCTGACCCGCCATGCCCTGGCCGAAAGCAATGGCCAGCTGGTGCGGCGGGCGGTGGCACGGTGCACGGATTATGGTTGCCGTCCGGCCAGTGTGGCTGAAACCCGTCGCATGCTGGGCTTGCCGGAATATGCGTGAGGCCGGGGCGGGCAATCAGTTGTTCTGGTCCGGTCGCCGTGCCTCAAAGACCCGGAAGGTGTGGGTCCGGGTGCCATCGGGTGCCGGTGCTCCTTCCTGGCAGCTGGTTTCATGCCAGAGTGCCGGGTCCAGCGCGGGAAAGAAGGCATCGCCCTTTGGGTCCATATAGACATCGGTTTTGTAGATCCGGTCGGCCTGATCCAAGGTCCGCGCGTAGAGCTCTGCCCCGCCGATAATCATGATTTCTCCGCTTTCCTGTCCCAGCGGGTCACGGGCGGCAAGGTCGATGGCCTGATCCAGCGAGCCTGCGGTCAGAACACCGTCGGCGCTCCAGGACGGGTCGCGGGTCAGGACGATGTTGGTTCGTCCGGGCAGGGGGCGGCCCAGGGACAGGAAGGTCTTGCGCCCCATCAGAACCGGTTTTCCCATGGTCATACGGCGGAAATACTGCAGGTCATCGGGCAGTTCCCACGGCAGGGCGTTGTTGTAGCCGATCACCCCGTTGCGGGCGACGGCAACAATCAGCGAGACCAGGGGGCGTGCTGTGGCCGGGGTAGTGGTTTTTGTCATACTGCAACCGGGGCCTTGATGTGGGGATGGGCGTTGTAGCCTTCCAGGGTGAAATCTTCGTACCGGAACGCGAACAGGTCGGTTACGGCCGGGTTGAGAGTCATCCGAGGCAGGGCCATGGGCTTGCGGGTCAGCTGTTCACGGGCTTGGTCCAGATGGTTGAGGTACAGATGCGCATCCCCCAGGGTGTGGATAAACTCCCCGGGCTGGAGGCCGGTGACCTGCGCCATCATCAGGGTCAGCAGGGCATAAGAGGCGATATTGAACGGCACCCCGAGAAAAATGTCGGCAGAGCGCTGGTACAGCTGGCAGGACAGGCGGCCTTCGGCCACGTGGAACTGGAACAGGCAATGGCACGGGGGAAGGGCCATGGAGTCCACCTGCGCCGGATTCCAGGCCGAAACAATGTGGCGCCGCGAATCCGGGTTGGTGCGCAGGCTGTCCACCACGGTACGGATCTGGTCCAGGGTCCGGTCCGGGCTGTCTGGTGTCGGGGCCGGCCACGACCGCCACTGCGCCCCATAGACCGGGCCGAGGTTGCCGTTTTCATCGGCCCATTCATCCCAGATGGAAACGCCGTGTTCCTTCAGCCAGGCGATGTTGGTATCCCCGCGCAGGAACCACAGCAACTCGTAGGCAATGGACTTCAGGTGCAGTTTCTTGGTGGTGAGAAGGGGGAAACCGTCTTCCAGGTCAAAGCGCATCTGGTGCCCGAACAGGGACAGGGTGCCTGTTCCGGTGCGATCGGCCTTGCGGTGGCCAGTTTCCAGAACGAGCCGCATCAGGTCATGGTACTGCTGCATGGGAATTGTGGCCTCGGTGTTGCGACGGATGACAGGGTCTATAAAGCGTATTCTGCCTTTGTGGCGCAAGGGCAGAATATCTGTGCGGTTTCGCTTGCATGCACAGGGCAAGACCCTATAGTCTTGTACTTGCCGGGCTTGCCCGGCTATGGCGCTAAACCCTTTGCGGAATAGGCGTAGCGGACCCGGGGGCGGTACCCGGCGTCTCCACCATAACTCCTCCCTGCCGGGCGGGGTGGATCTGTGGGGACGAAACAGGATCGACGCGCGTAGTAAAGGCCTAGGCTGTGCCCGGTATAGTATCCGCCGTTATCGGGCTGAACTCTACAAGTGCCAACGACAACGTTGAACTTGCCGCTGCCGCTTAATTGCCGGTAAGCGCGGTCCGGGGGGCACCGGGCAACAGAAGCCCCCCACTTTGGTTACCTGACGGGGCCGGATCTGCAGTGCCGGGAGTTTATAGTTTGAGCGAGATCCACATTTCCTACGAAGATCTGGTTGAGCAGGCGTTGCGCACGGTGTTGCGCGATGTACTGAGGGGGGCGCGCGACCAGGGTTTGCCCGGCGGGCATCATTTTTACATTACGTTCCAGACCGATGCCGACGGGGTTGTGATGTCTTCCCGTTTGCGGGCGCGCTATCCGGAAGAAATGACCATTGTCCTGCAGCACCAGTTCTGGAACCTGACAGTTGATGACGTGATGTTTTCGGTTGACCTGTCGTTTTCCGGACAAACGGAGCATTTGCGGGTGCCGTTTGCGGCTGTGACCGCCTTTGCCGATCCCTATGCCCGTTTTGGCCTGCAGTTTCGTGGCGGGCTTGATGTGGATGTGGATATGGAGGATGACGGGAGCGAGGACGACGACGGGTACGATGATCCGGAATACGGCGATGGCAAGCCCGTTGCCCGGAATACCGATGAAGCCCCGAGCGATGACTCCACCGGCCCTTCGGATGGCAGCAATGTTGTGGCTCTGGACGCTTTTCGCCGCAAATAGGCATGGTTGTTGCCATTTATGACCGTGTACGGGCACCTCTGGCAGGTGCCCGTTTTCTGTGTGGCCATGCCGGGGGGATGGTCCTGTTGTATCAGGGAGGCCGGGTCCGGGCGGGCTGGCAGGTCCAGGGGGGTGCCAGATCCGGTTTTCGCCGGGTCCTTGTCTGGACGGGCCGGACGTTTCGATCTATACCCGGCCAACGGGAGAGTTCTGCCCGCGCCCTGCCGCAACCAGCCGGGCCGGGCTGCTTGTTATGCAGGGAAACCACCATGATTGATGCCGCTTTTGCCGAAATCTTCCCCTTGGGAGAGGATACAACCCCTTGGCGTCGTCTGGACGGCGACTATGTCCGGACCGAGTCCTTTGCCGGGCAGGAGATGGTGGTGGTTGATCCACAGGCCCTGGTTCAGCTTTCGGCCGAGGCAATCCGCGATATTTCTCACCTGTTGCGCCCCGGGCATCTGGCGCAGTTGCGGGCAATTGTTGACGACAGCGAGGCATCGCCCAACGATCGCTTTGTTGCGCTGGAGTTGCTGAAGAATGCCAATATTGCCGCCGGCGGGGTTCTGCCGATGTGCCAGGACACCGGCACGGCGATTGTCATGGGCAAGAAGGGACAACGGATCTGGACCGGGGTTGATGATGCCCTGTATATCTCGCAGGGTATTGCCGATGCCTATACCCGCCTGAATTTGCGGTATTCACAGCTGACACCGCTGTCGATGTTCGAGGAGTCGAACACCGGCAACAACCTGCCGGCCCAGATTGACCTGTATGCGACCGAAGGGGCCGCCTACAAGTTCATGGTGATGGCCAAAGGGGGCGGATCGGCGAACAAGACATTCCTGTTCCAGGAAACCAAGGCGCTGCTCAACCCGGACAGCCTGCGCAAGTTTGTGTCGGAGTCCGTGGTCAAGCTGGGAACTTCGGCCTGTCCGCCCTATCACCTGGCACTGGTCATAGGTGGCACATCGGCGGAGATGACCCTGAAAACAGTCAAGCTGGCATCAGCCCGGTATCTGGACGGTTTGCCGACATCGGGTGGCAAGTTTGGCCAGGCGTTCCGGGATATCGAAATGGAGCAGCAGGTGCTGGAGATTACTCGCACGCTGGGGATCGGGGCCCAGTTCGGCGGCAAGTACTTCTGCCATGACGTGCGGGTGATCCGTTTGCCGCGCCACGGTGCCAGTTGCCCGGTCGGGCTGGGGGTATCGTGTTCGGCCGACCGGCAGATGCTGGGCAAGATCACCCGTGACGGTGTGTTCCTGGAAGCGCTGGAGACCGACCCGGCCCGTTATATGCCCGACGTGCGCGAGGACAAGCTGTCTGGCGAAGTGGTGCAGATCAACCTGAACCAGCCGATGGAGCAGATCCGCGCCACCCTGTCGCGCTACCCGATCAAGACCCGCGTCAGCCTGACCGGAACCATGGTGGTGGCGCGTGATATTGCCCATGCCAAGCTGAAGGAACGCCTGGATGCCGGCAAGGGGTTGCCGGACTACATCAAGAATCATCCGGTGTATTATGCCGGTCCGTCCAAGACGCCGGACGGGTATGCCTCCGGGTCGTTCGGTCCGACAACAGCCGGGCGCATGGATGCGTATGTGGACCTGTTCCAGTCGCACGGCGGTTCCATGGTCATGCTGGCCAAGGGCAATCGCAGCGCGGCGGTCAAGGAAGCCTGCAAGAAGCATGGCGGCTTTTATCTGGGGTCGATCGGCGGTGCGGCAGCCCAGCTGGCGGTGCAGTCCATCCGCAAGGTAGAGGTTCTGGAGTATCCCGAGCTGGGCATGGAAGCCGTGTGGAAGATCGAGGTGGAAAACTTCCCGGCCTTTATCATTGTTGATGACAAGGGCAATGACTTTTTCCGCCAGCTTTGAGGGAGGTTCCGGCGTCGTGTTGGGTGCAGGTCCGTTCGGCAGACTTTTCCGCAAGGTAGCGCTGGCATGATGGTTTCGTCTGCCGGGGCCATGGCGGTGGCGCGGGGCTGGATGTTTGATGGCCCGGCCGGTCCTTGCGGTGTGCCGTTGTCGGTTCCGCTGCTGATTCTGGCGCACGGGGCCGGTGCTCCCATGGACAGCCCTTTCATGAATACTGTGGCCCGGCTGGTGTCGGAAGCAGGGGTGGCCGTGCTGCGGTTCGAGTTTCCCTATATGGCAGCACGCCGTGCGGGGCATGGGGGGCGGCGCCCGCCGGACCGGGAGCCGGTTCTGTTGCAGACTTGGGCCGAGACCGTGGCGCAGGCGCGGGCCTTGTTTCGTCCGCCCTGTCTGGCAATCGGGGGCAAATCGATGGGCGGGCGCATGGCGGTTATGATCGCAGCCGAGGTCGGGGCTGACGGTGTGGTGGCCCTGGGCTATCCCTTTCATCCGGCCCGGAAGCCGGGACGGGTGGAAAAGCGATGTGCGCCGCTGGAAAACCTTTCAGTCCCGGGGTTGATTGTTCAGGGCACACGGGATCCTCTGGGGGGCAGGGTGTTGGTTGATACGCTGCGGTTGCCATCAAGCCTGGACATTCTCTGGATGTGTGACGGTGATCATGATCTTCGCCCCAGGGTATCGTCTGGTTACCGGGCAGAAGAACACCTGTGCCGGGCTGCCGGGGCTGTGGCAGGTTTTGTTGCCATGCTGCCGGAGAATGGTAACTATTTACCGTAGAACAGGATGTTCACATGTTTACGTGCCTGTTGCTCCTGTGGAAAATGAATGTATAAATAGGATGCTGGCGGGGCCGGTATGGTCCAGCCCCGAAGAGGGAGGCAGTCATGACCGGGCCCCAGAGTATTCCGGCCAATGCGCCCGCTGTTCCGCCCGGGCGGAATGGTGGTGGCAGTACGGTTATCAAGCGCAGTGTCCGTATTGCCGGACACCCTACATCGGTATCGCTGGAAGATGTGTTCTGGGATGCGTTGCGTTCCATTGCTACAACCCGCGGCCTGAGTATCAATGCCATGGTTTCGGAAATTGATTCTGCGCGCAGTCATACTGCGGGCGGCAATTTGTCCAGTGCGGTCAGGGTGTATATCCTTGAATGGTTCCGGTGCCGGGCTGTTGTATCCCCTCCTTCTCCGGATACACCTGCATCCTGATGGTCCTGTCTTGTTGGCCGGGGTGCGTGTTTTTCTTGCCTGTGGCCCGCCGGGGCGGCACTGTTCCCTGATCTGCATGACCCCGTTGGTGTATAATGGCCCGTATTGATTTTTATCACCTGCAACGATCCCGTCTGGAAGAGGTTCTGCCACGCCTGCTGACCCGTGTCCTGCAAACCGGGGAACGGGCCCTGGTGGTGGCCGGATCAGAGGAGCGGGTGGAAGATCTGGTGCAGGCTTTGTGGAATGACCGCGACGGATGGCTGCCGCATGGATCCCGCCGGGACGGATATGCCGAAGAGCAGCCGGTGTGGCTGACCGAGGATCCGCAGGACAATGCCAACGGGGCCGGTTACCTGTTTCTGTGCGATGGCAGTGACAGTACCTTGGTCGAGGGCATGGAGCGGGTGTTCGACCTGTTCAACGGGCTGGACGAGGCTTCGGTTGCCCAGGCACGGGAACGCTGGCGCCAGCGACGGGAAGAGGGGCACGCGCTGCGGTACTGGCAGCAATCCGCCGACGGGCGCTGGGTGGAAAAGGCCAGCGCCAACGCCGGGGTGTGAACAACCGCTGAAAGGGTAAGGTGCCTTGGTGCGCTAGGCCTGTTCGCGGGCGCTGGCCTTTTCCAGTTCCTCCACGGCCTTCAGCCATCGCTCTTCGGCCACCTGAATGTCGCGGCCAACAGCCCCCAGTTCCATGCGCAGGGCGGCGACCTTGTCATCCGGTCCGCTGTACAGGGCCGGGTCAGCCAGCTTTGCTTCCAGATCATCCCGGCGGGCATTCAGGCGCGTGACCTGTTGTTCGCACCGTTCCACACGCTGGCGCAAGGGGGCCAGGCGGGCGCGGATCTGCGCGGCCAGGCGCCGGTCCTCGCGGCGGTTGGTCGCCGAGCCGGTCCGGGTCTTGTCCGCGTCGTCATTCCCGGTCTTGCCGGTGCTGCCCCGGCGGTCATCGCGCGCGCGGTCCAGCAACCACTGCCGGTAATCTGCCATGTCGCCGTCAAAGGGCTGGACCTGGCCATCGGCCACCAGCCACAGCCGGTCGGCACAGGCCTCGACCAGGTGGGTGTCGTGGGCGATCAGTACCACGGCCCCGCCAAAGGCGTTGAGTGCCGACATCAGGGAATCGCGGGTATCAATGTCCAGGTGGTTGGTGGGTTCGTCCAGCACGATCAGGTGCGGCTGTTCCCGGCACATCAGCGCGATCAGCAGGCGGGCCTTCTCGCCGCCGGAAAGCTTGGCCACCCGTGTTGTGGCATGGTCAACGCCAAACCCGAACCGGCCAAGAAAGGCGCGGACCCGGCTTTCCGGCGGGGCAGAGCCGCCTTTGGGGGTCATGGCGCGGGTCATGTGGCCAAGCGGGGTATCCTCGGGATTCAGTTCATCGGTCTGGTGCTGGGCGAAATAGCCGATGCGCAGTTTTGAAGACCGCTGCACGGTGCCCGACATGGGATCCAGCCGTCCGGTCAGCAGTTTGGCCAGGGTGGATTTTCCGTTCCCGTTGGCGCCCAGCAGCGCAATACGATCGTCCATGTCCAGGCGCAGGGAGATGTCGCGCAGAACGGTCTTTCCGCCATAACCGACGCTGGCGTCATTGATGGCGATCATGGGCGGGGGCAGGGGTTCCGGATCGGGGAAGTCCAGCACAATGGTGCGTTCTTCGACCACGCTGACCGGAAGATCCATTTTTTCCAGCATTTTCATGCGGCTCTGGGCCTGGCGGGCCTTGCTGGCCTTGGCGCGGAAGCGGGCGATGAAGCCTTCCATCTTCTTGCGCTGTTCCAGAAGTTTGGCGTTCCCCTTGACTTGCAGGTCCAGTTTCTCGCGCCGTGTCTTTTCAAACGTGTCGTAGTTGCCGCCGTAGCTGGTCAGGATCCGGTTTTCCAGGTGAAGGATCCGGTTTGGCACCTGGTTCAGCAGGTCGCGGTCATGTGAGATAACCACCAGGGTGCCGGGCCACTGGGCCAGATAGCTCTGCAGCCACAGCGTGGCTTCCAGATCCAGGTGGTTGGTCGGCTCGTCCAGCAGCAGCAGGTCGGGGCGGGAGAACAGGACGGCAGCCAGGGCCACGCGCATGCGCCAGCCGCCGGAATAGTCCTGCACCGGGCGTTCATGGTCGGTGGCGGGAAAGCCAAGCCCGGACAAAATGCGTGCAGCCCGCGCCGGGGCGCTGTGGGCATCGATGGCATTCAGGCGTTCGTGGATATCGGCCAGCTCCCCGGGCGGGGGATCCTGTTCCAGGCGTTGCAGCAGGGCCGAACGCTCGGTATCGGCGGCCAGCACGGTATCGATCAGCAATCCGGTGCTTTCCGAGGCTTCCTGACGCAGATAGCCGATCCTGGCCCGGGAGCGGGTGCGGATTTCACCCCCGTCGGGGGCAAGGTCGCCGGTGATCAGCTTGATCAGGGTGGATTTGCCGGTGCCGTTGCGGCCAACCAGGCCAACCCGGGCTCCGGCAGGGATGTGGGCCGAGGCGCCGTCCAGAAGGACGCGGCCGCCAAGGCGAAACAGGACGGAATTCAGGTGCAGCATGGGCGTTCGTCTAGCATACATCCGGAGTGGATGCAAAATGGTCCTTGTGTGCCGGTGCAAAACAGTTGGTTGTCAGGGCAGGGCTTTGCAGGTATAACCCCGGCGAAAGTTTTGTGCCTGCCTTCCGGATCCCGGGGCGGGCGCTGTTTGTCTTCCTTATGCCTGTCGGGCGGGGATGTCCCCCTTTCCGAAAGGGCCCCGTGCCTTTCAAGGAACATGCTGATCATGACTGTTGAACGTACCCTGTCCATTATCAAGCCCGATGCTACCCGTCGCAACCTGACCGGCAAGATCAATGCCCGGTTCGAGGATTCCGGTCTGCGTATTGTTGCCCAGAAGCGTCTGCGTCTGACCCGTGACCAGGCCGAAGGTTTTTATGCCGTGCACCGCGAGCGGTCCTTCTTCCCGGATCTGGTGTCCTTCATGATGTCCGGCCCGGTGGTGGTTCAGGTTCTGGAAGGTGAAAACGCCGTCCTGAAAAACCGCGAGATCATGGGCGCCACCAACCCGGCCAATGCTGACCCCGGCACCATTCGGGCTGATTTTGCCGAGTCGATCGAGGCCAACTCGGTCCACGGTTCCGACAGCCCGGAAAATGCCGCCGCCGAGATTGCATTCTTCTTCTCCCAGTCGGAGATTGTTGGCTGATCCTGCGTACGGATTGATGACGCTGAAAAGGCAGGTTCCATCGGGGGGCCTGCCTTTTTTACATGTCACCGCTGTGGGTCAGGCAAGCGTGAGCGGTTGCACCCGTGTCCCGTGTTGGATAGGGTGCAGCCTGCGCGGTGTTCCGACCGTGCTGTTGTCACTGCCCCCGTTCCGGGGTGCTTTATCCACAGAGGCCCACCATGTCCATTCTTGCCAGCCGCCTGTCTGCCATCAAACCTTCCCCGACCATTGCCGTGACCCAGAAAGCCGCAGACCTGAAAGCGGCCGGGCGTGATGTGATTGGTCTTGGCGCCGGAGAGCCGGACTTTGACACCCCGGATCACGTCAAGGCGGCAGCAAAGGCGGCCATGGACCGTGGCGAGACCAAGTACACTCCGGTTGCCGGCACGCTGGTCCTGCGTAAGGCGATTGTGGAAAAGTTCCACCGCGAGAATGGGCTGACCTATACGCCGGAGCAGATCACGGTGGGATGTGGTGGCAAGCAGGTCATCTACAACGCCATCATGGCGACCGTGGATGCCGGTGACGAAGTGATTATTCCGGCCCCGTACTGGGTATCCTATCCGGATATTACCCTTCTGGCCGGTGGAACTCCGGTGTTTGTCGAGTGTGGTGAGGCTGATGGTTTCAAGCTGACACCTGCGGCACTTGAAAAGGCCATTACCCCGAAAACCAAATGGCTGATCCTCAACAGCCCCAGCAACCCGACCGGGGCGGCTTATTCCGCTGATGACCTGCGCGCCCTGGCCGATGTTCTGCTGAAGCATCCGCATGTGTGGGTGATGACCGACGACATGTACGAGCATCTGGTCTACGACGGTTTCCGCTTTGCCACCATTGCCCAGGTTGAACCAAAGCTGATCGACCGTACGCTGACCATGAACGGTGTGTCCAAGTCCTTTGCCATGACCGGCTGGCGGGTTGGCTATGCCGGCGGGCCTTTGTCGCTGATCAAGGCGATCAACATGGTGCAGTCCCAGAGCAGCACGCACACCAGCTCCATTTCCCAGGCTGCCGCCGCTGCGGCGCTGTCGCAGCCGATGGATTTCTTCCCGGCCTGGCGCGAGGCTTTCCGTGCCCGTCGGGATCTGGTGGTCCGGATGTTGAACGCGGCAAAGGGGCTGACCTGCCTGACTCCGGAAGGGGCGTTTTATGTGTATCCGTCCTGTGCCGGGGTGATGGGCAAGAAGGCTCCGTCCGGGCGTACCATTTCCAGCGACAGTGATTTCGTGACTGAACTGCTGGAAGCCGAGGGCGTGGCCGCTGTGCAGGGTGAGGCGTTTGGCCTGTCCCCGTATTTCCGTATTTCCTACGCCACGTCGGAACAGGCGCTGACCGAAGCCTGCACCCGGATCCAGCGTTTCTGCGCCAGCCTGTCCTGAACAAGGCAATCTGTCGGCCGGCACCGCGATCCGGGGTGCCTGGCTGACGGCTGTCAGGAGCGGGGTACCTTGGGGATCCAGACGGTCTGGTAGTCGACCATGGGTTCCCGGCGGCCCCGCAGCCATGGGTTCAGGGCAAGAATGACATCGGGGTTTGTGCCTTCGCGCCGGGCGAAGCTTTCCACCGTGTCGCCGTGGCGGGCCATGCCGCGCAGGACCGGAAAGTCTGCCATGCCCCTGACCTCGGTCGGGGCATAGGTGGCGTCAAGCCGCTGGTTCAGGTTGGCATTATATTCCGCCAGTTCATGGACCCGGGCTACCAGTTCCGCAACCTGCTGTTCCAGTTCCATAACGCGTGCGCCGGCTTCAATGTTGCGGGCGATCATGGCGTCCTGTGCTGCTTTTTGTTCGCGCAACGCATCCCGCAGGAACAGGGCGCTTGCCGTTGATCCCAGGACAAGACAGGTCACAAGGGCGATCCACACGGTTTTCAGCATGCGTGATGGTCGCGGAGTCATGACACGTCTGTATCCTGGGTCTGTTCCTGCGTACCGTGCGCTCAATGACACAGCAGCAGGGGAATAGTGGCATGATCCAGGACATGGCGTGTGACGCCGCCCAGGATCAATTGGCGTAGTCGGGAGTGGGTAAAGGCGCCCATGACCAGAAGGTCGGCCTGTTCCTGGCTTGCCGCTTCCAGCAGGGCACCGCCGACGGCATTTCCGGTTAACCCGGTGGGTTTGATCTGGCGGGTCTTGATGGCAAGCCCATGCCAGCTAAGCCAGTGTTCCAGGTCCCGTGTTGCAGCATCGGCATGGCCTTCATCGGCAACCAGCACGGTGATGGTTTCGGCCTTCAGCAGGAAAGGCAACGAGGCATGGATGGCCCGCACCGCTTCCGGGCTGTTATTCCAGGCAATGGCGACAGATTTTCCCAGTTGGCGCACCGGGGTACGCGGGGCAACCAGCAAGGGGCGCACGCTGTCCATCAGTACGGCGTTCAGGGTTGCCTCCAGCCACGGGTCTTCCTCTCCGGTCGGGCGCCCGGCAATGACCAGATCGCACAAACGTCCCAGGCGTGTTGCGATGCTGTCTTCGGAGCCTGTTTCCTCGCGGAAGGAGATCGAGACCGACGGCGGTCCCGGTGGTTCTTCGACAATGGGAAGGCTGTAGCGGGTTACAAGGCTGTCAAACAGGGCATGCACCCGGTTGGACTGCTCGCGGCCGCGGGTTTCACACAGGCGGATCATTTCATCGACCATGGCGCCCGACATGGCTTCACCCACCAAGGGCACGGCCTGTGCCGGATCAGGGCGCACGTGGAGAACCTGGACGTGGGCGGCAAAATCCCTTGCAACAAGCAGTGCTGTTTCAAGCGTTGAAATGCCGCCCTCGGTATCTGGAATAACCGCTTGCAGGATGCGTAAACTGGACATCTGTACAGGCTCCCTTCGTAGCGGGAGAGGTGTGCGTGTGGCTGCCTCCTCCCCTATGGCATGCGGGGGAGTATGAACCAGTTCCCGGCTCCAGAAAAGCCCAAAGGATTGAAGGAGCTAAAGGCTATCAGGCGTTACAGCATTTTTTGAATTTCTTGCCTGATCCACAGGGACATGGATCATTCCGTCCTGCCTTGGGGGTTTTCAGGCGTACCGTTCGTGGTCCGGTGTTGCCGTCAACGTACATCCAGCGTCCGTCAATTTTCTCGAACCGGCTGGATTCATGGTGGGCATAGTCCTTGTCACCCACCTTGAAGCGGGCCACGAATTCAACAAAGCCGGTTGTGTCCCCCGGTTCTGTCCCGCCCTCGGAAGACAGGATGGAAAGGCCAAGCCACTCGCTTTCCATCGCCCAGGCCTGCACATGGTCCCGGTTGAAATCCACGCGGCTTTCCGGGGACAGGGTTTGTTCAATATAATCAACGTTATGCGCAACAAAGGCCGCATAGCGTGACCGCATCAGGGCTTCTGGTGTCGGCGGCAACGTGGTCCCGGCATGGAAAGGACCGCAGCATGTGCCGTATGTGGCCGTGGACCCGCAGGGGCATTCAGCCTGATCGGTGATTGGCGCATTCATGATCATCATGCCTTCTTGCGCAGTTGGGTGGATTCTGCTGTGCTAGCCCGTACGGCATCCAGTGCGATGGCATCAGTCACTTCCTTGCTGCCGGAACTGTTGATGCGTGTCCAGCGCACCTCACCCACATTCCATGCCAGCTGTTTGTGCAGAACTTCAACGGTGGCATCAGACGGGGTCCGCTTGCGGTTTTCAATGCGGGTTGCGGCGATTTCAGGATCTGCTTCCAGCCACAGGCCGATAAATGGAACCCCAAGCTCGTGGGCCAACTCTTCAATCCGTTCCCGTTCTTCCTGCTTGGCAAAAACGGCGTCGGCAAGAACGGGCAGGCCATCGGCGATAACGCGGCGGCAGTCATCGTACAGGGTGTCGTAGGTCTTGCGGGACATTTCCCCGGTATAGGCAGACGGCGGCAGGTGTTCATAGGGGTCGTGGTCAAGGATGCGCTTGCGGATCACGTCGGTCCGCAACACGATCCCGCCAAAGGCGCCGCCCAGGTGCGGGGCAAGGTGACGGGCGCAACGGGATTTTCCGGAACCGGACAATCCACCGACGGCGATAATCATCGGCGTGGGGCGTTGCAGGGCTGTCAGGGCTTCCCGGTGATAGATGCGGGCCTGTTCCTGCATGGCAACAGGGTTGCTTTGATGAGGGGCCATGGAGGCCGATATAAAGCTGCGGATCTGCGCCCGGATGGCGATGAACAGGGGAAGGGCGGCCAGACCATCCAGGTCATTGCGCCATTCCAGATAGGCGTTCAGCAGGATGGAGGCTTCCGGTTTGTACCCGCAGTGCAGCAGGTCCATCATCAGGAAGGCAAGGTCGTACAGGACATCGATGGTCGAAAACAGCTCGTTGAATTCGATGCAGTCAAACAGCATCGGCTTGTTCTCGGACAGGCAGATGTTCCCCAGGTGCAGGTCGCCATGGCAACGACGGACCTGACCGGAATGGCTGCGCGCATCAAGCAGGGGGGACAGCTGGCGAACCTCTGCCATCAGCTGCCCGAACAGGTCGCTGACGGAATCCGGGTCCAGAACGGGCGTCCCGGTTCCGCTCTCACAGTGAGGCGTGGTCGCCTTGTGGTTCCGGTCCAGGATTGACATAACCCCCTTGGAGCCGAATCGGCCCGGGAAAATTTCGGCATTGCTGTGGAACCGGGAAATGGCTTCGGCCATATCCAGCAGCATGTTGTAGGACAGCCCCCCCTCGCGCCGGGCAACGGCAGACAGCAGCATGTCCTGGGGGAATCGCCGCATTTCAATGACCCATTCCACGGGTTCCCCGATCCCTCCCAGCATCAGCTCCCCGTTGCCGTTGCGGGTGACGGGAACGACATCCAGGTACAGGTCCGGCGCGGTGCGGCGGTTCAGGGATACCTCGGCCTGGCAGGCATCATGACGCATGGCGCAGGTCGCAAAGTCCAGGAAAGGCAGGGTCACGGCCTTTTTGACCTTCCAGGCCCGGTCGCCGGACAGGAACACCGTTGATATGTGGGTGTCTATTCTTTCAACCGCCTGTCCATTGTGTGTGGCGGGATCGGCGAGAAATGCAAGAACGACATCCTGCGGTGACGGTATGGTCATCGTGAAGCAATCCGGGGCTGGTCCAGGAAAAGTGTTGCGGACACTAACCGAAACGAACGTGAACGTGAACAAGAAAGCGCATTGTTTTTACAATTATGGTGAAGAATGGGGGAGAGCCTTGACGTAAAGGGCTGTTTTCCTGATAGTTGGGCCTCTGTGTGCCTGGATCCGGGCCCCTCTGGCGGTTGAGGCGTCACCGTGATGTCGGATCCCCGTTTCAGTTTGCGCGAACGCGGCGCGCTTGTGTATCCGGAGCGTGTCCATGGATTTGACCGTTTTGGCCTGGGGTGGCTTTGCCGTCTTTGTGCTTGGGCTTCTGGCGCTTGATCTCGGGGTGTTGAACCGCCGGGACGAGGTTGTGTCCCTGCGCCAGTCCCTTTTGATGTGCTTGTTTTATTTTGTGCTGGCGATGAGCTTCGGGGCGGGGGTCTGGTATTTTCGGGGATCGACCTCCGGGATGGAGTTCCTGACCGGGTATCTGATCGAGCTGAGCCTTTCCATCGACAATATCTTTGTGATTGCGCTGGTGTTTACGGCTTTTGCTGTTCCGCCCCGTTACCAGCACCGGGTTTTGTTCTGGGGGATTATTGGTGCGCTGGTGATGCGCGCGGGCATGATTCTGGCCGGAACAGCGCTGGTCCGGGAATTCCACTGGATTCTGTACCTGTTTGGCGCGTTCCTGGTGTTCACCGGGATCAAGATGGTGGTAGCCGCAGATGCCGAGCCGGCGCCGGAGAAAATATGGCTGGTGCGTCTGGCCCGGCGTTTTTTCCGGGTGACCCAGGATTTTCATGGTCACAACTTCTTTGTCACCATTGATGGCGTCCGCCATGCGACACCCTTGTTCCTGGCTTTGCTGGCGGTCGAGGCGGTGGATGTGGTCTTTGCCGTAGACAGCATTCCGGCGATTTTTGCCATTACCACAGATCCCTTTATTGTCTTTACCTCCAACGTCTTTGCCATTCTGGGGTTGCGGTCCCTGTATTTTGCCCTGGCCGGGTTGTTGCCCCGGTTCCGGTATCTCAAATATGGCCTGGCGCTGTTGCTGGTCGTGGTCGGTGTGAAGATGCTGATGGTCGATTTCTACAAGATGCCAACCTGGGTCGCCTTGTCCCTGATTGTCGGCATTATCGGGGGATCGGTCCTGCTTTCTATCTGGAAAACCCGGAATGAAGGTACCCAAGCTGGGCCGGAGCCACTGGACAGTCGTGATCCATGATGTGAGGGGTGTGCAGAAAGGCGGGGACAGGTTCCCTGCCTTTTTGATTCCGGTGCGGGGGTGTGCGGGCTGGTTTAGTCCAGGAACTTGGACTGGCGGATTTTTTCGGCCTCCCCCGAAGCTTCCAGGGCATCAAGGGCAGCCTGAAGCTTGGAGACGAGGGCATCGTCCAGTGTGCGGTTGCAGGCCAGTGCCAAGGTATTTTCGCGGATCTCCAGAACCTGTTCGATCTCCAGGCCGCCATCCTTAGCCAGCTTCATGCCGGAAATCTGGGTTGTTGCCCAGGCATCAATTTTACCGGATTCCAGCTTCTTGACATTGAAATGGTCTGCTGTTGCTTCTTCAACCGAGAAGCCCCTGCCTTTCAGGTGTACGGCAATAGCATCGCCGATATAGCCGCCAATGATCTTGCCTTTCAGGTCATCAAGGGTCTTGGCTTGCAGCGGGCTGCCTTTTTTCCTGTAGACCACCCACCGGTTTGTTTCGATCGGGCTGACCCACTTGAACAGGGGCTTGCGGTCTTTTGTGATCTGGGTCGGGAAGACGCAATTTTCGGGTTTGACAAGGGCCGTGTTGTACGAACGGTTCCATGGGCCATTGACAATCTGGTAGCTGATGCCCGCCTGTTTCATGATCAGGCGCACAATCTCGACAGCTGTACCAGAGGACTTGTGTTCTTTGGTATAGCTGAACGGATACCATTCTTCGGTATTGAGGGTCAGGATCGGTGTTGCCGACGAGGCCTGCTCTGGCAGCATCGCGCACGCAAGCACGGCAAGCACAGGGCGTATGCGCATAAGGTGCTCCTTGCCTCTCTCACCTATGCCTGAAGGCAGGATCCCCGCTGTACACCGGGGAAATCAGTGTTCCCACGGTATACAGCAGGGGTAAGGATCAGAACTTGGACTGACGGATCTTTTCGGCTTCCCCGGATGAATTGAGGGTATCCAGCGCAGCCTGAAGCTTGGCGATCGTGGCATCGTCGATTTCCTTGTTACAGGCAAGACCCATAACATTCTCGCGGATGTCGATCACTTTTTCGATTTCCACGCCGGCGTCCTTGGCCAGCTTGATCCCCGAAATATCGGTTGTGGCCCATGCGTCGATACGCCCGGCCTGCAGCTTTTTCGGGTTGGCATCATCGCCGGGGGCTTCGTCAACAGTGAAGCCCTGGCTCTTCATGTAGTTGGCCACGGCGTCCCCGACATAGCCGCCGATCTTCTTGCCTTTCAGATCATTCATGGATGCAGCCGTCAGGGCGTTGCCCTTGGCCTTGTAAACCACCCACTTCACGGTTTCCACGGGCGTGACCCACTTGAACAGGGGCTTGCGCTCGTCCGTGACGGTGGTCGAATAAACGCAGTTGTCTTTCTGCGTCAGGGCTGTGTTATAGGCCCGGTTCCATGGCCCGAGAGCAATGGTATAGGGGACCTGGGCAGCCTGTGCGGCCCGTTCCACAATCTGGGTGGACGTGCCGGCAACCTTGCCATCCTTGGCATAGTTGTAGGGGAACCATTCTTCAGTATTGAAGGTCAAGGTCTGGGCTGCAGCCACACCCGGTGCCAGGAGCAGGGCAAGAGCAGGCAAAAAGCGTTTGAACATCAGGACACTCCCCGTTTTTGATGGGCTTAATCACAGAAATTCTACTCGCCACGCGCCGGATGATTAAACTACTAATTTTTATCCAAGGTCAATATCTTATCTGTAATATGCATTCATATGTATTTAGTTTTTGTATCGTTTTTCTACTTTTTATCGCTCCTTATTTTTTCAAGTTCACCATTTTTATTCATTTCATCCAGTGAATCCTGAAGTTTTTTTATAGTAACGTCATCAATTGACTTGTTGCAGGCCAACCCCATGGCGCGTTCGCTGACAACAAGAAGGGGTTCAACCTCCACGCCGGCTTCCCTGGACAACTTGGGGCCAAGAAAGTCTGATGTGGCCCAGGCATCGATCCGCTTGGTGCGCAGGCGCATGGGGTTCAGGCTGTCTGTTGTGGTTTCATCGACCCGGAAGCCGCGCAGCTTCAGATAGGATGCCGAGGCATCGCCGCTGTACCCGCCAATAGTGTGATCCTTGAGATCATCAAGGGTTTTGGCGGTCAGCGGGCTGTCCTTCAGCTTGTAGATGACCATCCGCATGGTGTCTATGGGCAGGACCCATTTGAAAAGATCTTTCCGTTCTTCGCTGAAGATCGCTGAAAAGACACAATTGTTGTTCTGGCTCAGGGCATTGCTGAAAGACTGCTGCCAAGGACCAGTGACCAGGCGGTACGAAACACCGGCTTTTTCTGCCATCAAGGCGACGATACGCGTTGATGTTCCGGTAATCTTGCCATTTTCCAGATAATTGTACGGGTAATAGTCTTCTGTATTGAAGATCAGGGGTTCTGATCTGGCAGCATGGGTGGTCAGCGCCAGAACAAGGATGACAGGAACGCGAAAGCTGGCCATGACGTCTTGTCCTTGTGCTGTCGCCCGGGATCAGAGCCTGGATTTGCGGATGGCATCGGCTTCGCCGGATGCATTGAGCTCGTTCAGGACTTTTTGCATGGCCATAATGGCGCTGTCGTCGACCATTTTGTTGCATGCCAGCCCCAGTTCGTTGTCGCGGATCGGAAGCACCAGTTCGATCTCGACTTCGCTGTCCTGGGCCAGTTTCATGCCCGAGGCATCGTAGGTGGCCCACACATCAATGCGTCCGGCTTCCAGCTTGCGGGGATTGATGTGATCGCTGGCGGCTTCCTCCACCTTGAAGTCATGGTTTTTCAGATAGGTGGCAATGGCATCCCCCAGATAGCCGCCAAACACGCGGTTGCGCAGGTCTTCCAGGGATCTGGCTTCTATCGGGCTTCCCTTTTTCTTGTAGACAACCCAGCGGGCATTCTCGATGGGGGCGACCCATTTGAACAGGGACCGGCGTTCCTCGGTGATATTGGTGGAATACACACAATGATTGGGAAGCGTCAGCGCGTTGTTATAGGAGCGGTTCCACGGACCGAGCGTAATCGTATAGGGAATACCGGCCTTGCTGGCGATGCGTTTGACCAGCTCGGTTGCTGTGCCGACCACGCTGTCGCCCTTGGCGTAATTATAGGGAAACCATTCTTCGGTGTTGAAGATCAGTGTTTGCCCCTGGGCCATGGCTGTACCGGGTTTTACCGCCGGTCCGATGACAAGGGTGGCCAGAAGGGCAATGGCAGAAAATGACTTCATGGTGGTATCCCCTGTGAACCGGTCGGATTGTTTCAGAATTTGGACTGGCGTATTTTGTCGGCCTCGCCGGAGGCGTTGATGGCATCCAGCGCAGCTTGTAGCTTGGCAATAACGGCATCATCGGTGGCCAGGTTGCAGGCCAGCCCCAGATCATTCTCGCTGAAGACCAGGGCTGGTTCTATCTCCACTCCGGCTTCACGGGCCTGACGAACCGATGTATCGGCTGTTGCCCACAAATCGATGCGCCCACTTTTCAGTTTGCTGGCATTGACATAATCAGCCGGCGCTTCTTCCACGGTCAGGCCGCGCGCTTCCAGATACTCGACCTCGACCGATCCCTTGTAGCTGCCGATCTTCATATTTTTCACGTCGGACAAGGATGTGGCTGTGAGGCTGTTTCCGCGCAGCTTGAACAAGACCAGGCGGGTTCTTTCTATGGGGGCGACCCATTTGAACAGGGGTTTGCGTTCGTCGGTGATGACGGTGGAGAACACGCAGTTTCCCGGGTGGTTCAGGGCGGTGTTATAGGACCGGTTCCATGGCCCCAGAACGGTTTCATAATCAATGTCTGCGTTCCTGGCGATCAGGCGGACAATGTCGGTGGATGTGCCTGCAACCCGCCCGTTTTCCATATAGTTGTAGGGTGCCCATTCTTCTGTGTTGAACACAAGCGGCTGTGCACCGGCTGGTGCACACGCAAGCACCAGACTGAGGAAAAGGACAGGGCCACGGCATTCCGGCATTGTAACAGTTCCCCTTGTTACAGGTCCAAAATCACGGGACAGGCGTTTGGTATCGGGACCGGCGTATCTCTTCAGCCTCTCCGGATGCGTTAAGCTGGTCAAGAGCCTCCTGCAACCGCTCGATGATATGGTCATCAATCTGTTTGTTACACGCCAGCCCGATGACATTTTCAGCAAAGACCAGCGCTTCCTCGACCTCTATACCGGCCTCACGGGCAACCTGTTCGTCGCCTTCGCCGCCGGCCCACAGGTCTATACGCCCTGTCTTCAGTTTGTTCATGTTGACGTAATCGCTGTTGGCTTCCTCGACCTCGATGTTGGCATCGCGCAGGTAAGCGATCCAGATGTCATTGCTGTACGATCCGACCTTCTTGCCGCGCAGGTCTTCCAGGGACAGGGCCTTGAAGGGATCGCCCTTGCGCTTGTAGATCACGGATTTGCTGATTTCGATCGGCATGACCCATTTGAAAAGAGGTTCCCGGGCTTCGGTAAATTTTGTTGAGAACACGCAATGCCCATCTTGGGTCAGGGCATTGTTGTAACTCTTTTTCCAGGGGCCGACGATGATGTCATAGGCAACATCGGCATCCTTGGCGATCCGTCGTATAATATCGACGGATGTCCCGACAACTTTCCCGTCCTGGAAGTAGTTGAACGGAGGCGATTCTTCAGTATTGAACACAAGTCGCCCGGCCCCGGCCCCGGCCGGGACCGGGGCGAGAGCCATAAAACAGGCCACAAGGGCACCGGCATGGCTGCAAAAGGATCCGGGGCCGGGCATACTGTCTACTCTTGCATCTGGAACTTGCTTTGCCGGATCTTGTCAGCTTCGCCAGATGCAATCAGGTCATCCAGTGCTTTCTGCATTTTGGCGATCACGGCATCCTCGACCGACTTGTTGCAGGCCAGCCCCAGTGGATGCTCGTGGGCAACCATGACTTCCTCAACCTCCACGCCGGCTTCCTTGGCCAGCTTCAGGCCGGACGTATCGGTTGTGATCCAGGCATCGATGCGTCCGGTCACCAGTTTTTTCGGATTGACGTTGTCTGCCGGGGCTTCATCCACGGTAAACCCCTTGCTCTTCAGGAATTCAGCCGCGGCATCATCGGTATAGCTGCCGATTTTCTTGCCCTTGAGATCATCCAGGGACGATGCGGTCAGAGGTTTGCCCTTGAGCTTGTAGATGATCAGCCGGGTTGTATCGATGGGGTACACCCATTTGAACAGGGGCTTTCTTTCATCGGTGACAGCGGTGGTATAAACACACTTGCCGGGAAGGTTCAGGGCCTCGGTGTAGGACTTGTTCCACGGGCCGAGCACAATTTCGTACTCAACGTCGGCATTCTTGCCGATCAGCTTGATCAGTTCGGTCGATGATCCGACAACCTTTCCGTTTTTGGTGTAGTTGTAGGGAAACCAGTCCTCGGTATTGAAGGTCAGGGGGGCTGCTGTTGCGGTAAGGGGCAGAAGAGCCGCAAAAAAAACTGGAAGAAAGCGTTTCGTCATGGGGTGCACTCCGCATCCGTATGGGAAAGACAGGGGGGCAGGTCTGTACAGGGATGACGCAACAAAGGCCCGGAGCGCCGGAACAGGGCACCGCACGGGTCTACCCTGTCAGCTTCAGGGCAGGATGATGAATCATCAAGATATTTCTGTCCGGTGCCCTGAAGGGTATTCTGCCTGGTCATGACTTTCGGGGTCGATGGGGCGGTGGATTGTGGACGGGACTGCCGGAAAAAAGGCTGTATTTTTGTGCCGGGACAGGCAATCTGGCGGCCTGTTTCTCTTCGCTTGGGTTTGATGATTGTGTCCAGATTGTCCGAAACGGTTCCTGTTGCATCCCCGCCTGTCCGCAAGGGGCTGATTCGTCGCCTGTATGACTGGACCCTGCGCGTGGCGGAGGGCCCCCGGGCCATCCCGATTCTGGGGTTGGTTTCCTTTGCCGAGGCGTCGTTTTTTCCGGTTCCCCCGGATCCCATCCTGATGGCGGTGGCCCTGTCCAGGCCGGATCGGGCCATACGGGCGGCCCTGTGGTGCACCCTTATGTCTGTTCTGGGGGGGCTGTTTGGCTATGCGATCGGGGCCGGTCTGTACGAGCTGGTCGGGCGCCCGATTATCGAGGCCTATCGCCTGCAGGATGCCTTTGCCGTGTTTCGTGACGGCTTTGCCGAATGGGGCGCCTGGATTATTGTGGCAAAGGGCTTGACGCCCATTCCCTTCAAGCTGGTCACGATTGCCGGCGGTGTGGCGCAGATGAACCTGCCGGCTTTTGTTCTGGCCTGCGCCCTGACCCGTGGGGCCCGTTTCCTGTTTGTGGCCTGGCTGTTCCGCATGTACGGTACCCGGGCCAGAACGGTGATCGACACCCACTTCTACCCGCTGTTCTGGGGTGGGATGTTTGTTCTGGCCCTGGGGGTCGGGGCTGTTTTCCTGTTCTAGGGCAGGCGGTTCAGAGAGGCGTTGCCACCTGTTCCCGGTACGTGATGGTTGCCCCATGGTGCGGGCAGTCTGCGGCCACAAGATCCAGAACGGGTACGGCATGAACTTCTGGCGGGGGCAGGGTTTGCGGATCCTCCCCCGGGAACGCCTGTTCCCGCATCCGGGTGCGGGTGCCGCCCGGGTCATACAGGTTGACCCGTAGCGGGGTTTGCCTGACCTCTTCCGCCCAGGTTCTGACCAGAACCTCCAGTGCGGCCTTCGATGCGGCATAGGGACCCCAGTAGGCCCGTGGTGCCCGCGCGACCGAGCTGGTTACAAACACCGCCCGCCCGGCATCGGAAAGACGCAGCAGCGGATCCATATAACGGATCAGCTCCCAGTTGACGCGCAGATTGGTGTTCATCACATCGTCGAACGTCTTGGGCTTGATGTGCCCGACCGGCCCCAGCTGCCCCAGAAGCCCGGCATTGCCGACCAGAATGTCCAGCCGTCCGAACCTTTGGTACAGGGCGGCGGCTATCTGGTCGATCCGGTCGGTTTTGCGCAGATCTTCGGGTACCAGAACCAGGCGGGTTCCACACGCGGCATGGACTTCATCGTCCAGCTCTTCCAGAGCTCCCTGTGTGCGGGCAACGGCCACAACGGTGGCACCTTCGGTAGCCAGGTGGTGGGCAAGGGCACGCCCGATCCCGCGGGAGGCCCCGGTTACCAGGGCAATCCGCCCTTCCAGTCGTTTGCTCACGGCTGTTCAGATCCTTGTGCAGTCAGATGCTACGGCGGTGTTCGTTCAGGCGGGATACCACCCGCAGGGTATCCGGGGTGGCCAGATCGGTCAGCTTCGATGCATAGTCGCCGGTAAAGCAGGCGTCGCAGAAACCGGGGTTATGATTGTCCCGCCCGGGCTGGCCGGCGGCACGGTACAGACCATCGACCGAAATAAAGGCCAGGCTGTCCACCCCCAGGATGCGGGCCATGCCCGGAACATCAAAGCGCGCGGCCAGCAGTTTTTCCCGTTCCGGTGTATCAATCCCGAAATAGCACGGATGAGCCGTTGGAGGGGATGAGATCCGCAGGTGTACCTCGGCGGCGCCGGCCTGGCGGACCATGTCCACGATCTTGGTGGAGGTGGTGCCGCGCACGATGCTGTCATCAACCAGGACCACCCGCTTGCCTTCCAGATACAGGCGGTTGGCGTTGTGTTTGCGCCGTACGCCGATATCGCGGGTTTTCTGGGTTGGCTGGATAAAGGTTCGCCCGACGTAGTGGTTGCGGATGATCCCCAGTTCGAAGGGGATGCCGCTTTCCTGGGCATATCCCAGGGCGGCCGGAATGCCGGAATCGGGAACGGGCACCACGACATCGGCCACAACCGGGGCTTCCCGCGCCAGTTCCATGCCAATTTTCTTGCGCATGTCATAGACACTCAGCCCTTCGCAGACCGAATCCGGACGGGCAAAGTAGATATATTCGAAAATACAGAACCGCCGTCCGACCGTGGGGAAAGGCCGCATCGACCGCAGGCCGGTGCGGTTGATCACCACCATTTCCCCGGGTTCGATATCCCGCACGTATTCGGCGCTGATGATATCCAGGGCGCAGGTTTCAGAGGCAAACAGGGTGGCATCGCCATGGCTGCCCAGCACCAGGGGGCGGAAACCGTGTGGATCCCGCACCCCGATCAGGGTATCGGCGGTCATGACCACAAGGGAGAAGGCCCCTTCCACCTGGGACAGGGCATCGATCAGGCGGTCTTCCACCGAAGCCTTGCGTGACCGGGCCATCAGCTGGATGATCACCTCGGTATCGCTGGTGGACTGGAAGATACAGCCCTGCTGGACCAGCTGGTGGCGCAGGGTCAGCGCATTGGTCAGGTTGCCGTTGTGGGCAAGGGCAATGCCGCCGCAGGCCAGGTCGGCGTACAGGGGCTGGACATTGCGCAGGGCCGTATCGCCCGACGTGGAGTAACGCACGTGACCAATGGCCATGCTTCCCGGCAGACCCGGTACCCCGGCTTCGGGCCGGAAGACCCGGTGGACGTGCCCCAGTCCCTTGTGGGTGTGGAAGTTCTCTCCGTCGCAGGATACAACCCCCGCCGCTTCCTGGCCCCGGTGTTGCAGGGCGTGCAGGCCGAGAGCCGTGTGCGCGGCGGCGTCGGGGTCGGAAAAGATACCGAAAACACCGCACTCTTCCTGTGGCTTGTCATCATCCGGGCTATTCAGAGGAAACGGAAACGCAGGAAATTTGACCATCAGGGCCTCTCGTCGGGGGGCTGCCGGGATGCTTCGTCCTGGAACAACTGGTCCAGGCTGCTGTTGGCTGCGCTGTCATACCCCGGCTGCAGCGCGGGGGCAAGGGATGGGTCCGGTGATCCGGGTGTTGCGCCCGGGGTCGGGCGGGACAGTTTGTCGTACAGGGCCTTGGCCTCTATAGCCCGGCGTACGTCTTCCTGCGTCTGGCGTGTCAGGCCACGGGCCCGGGCTTCCTCTGTTTTCAGATGGTCGGGGATCAGGGATCGCAGGGCTTCGGTACCGGCCTCGACCAGTGGCAGGGTCCGGGCGCCGGAGATCCACTGTGGCCGTCCTTCTACTGTTGGATAAACCCATGACAGGACCATAAAGGCGAAGGCCATGACGACAACACCCCGGGCCAGGCCGAACAGAAAGCCAAGCGAGCGGTCAAGAGAGTTCAGGCGGCTGCCCTGAACCTGGCCGGACAGGGCCTTGGTCAGAAGCGACAAGGTGACAAGGGCCACCAGAAACAGGCCAACGGCGGCGGCCCCGTCGGCGGCCCAGGGCAGGGGAATGGCATCGCGGGCAAAGGGACGCGCCAGCGGAAACCCGTACATGGCGGCAAATCCGGCCCCGACCCAGGCGGCAATGGCCAGCACCTCGTGCACAAAGCCCCGGAAAAAGGCCAGGGCGGCGGAAACCAGCACCACGGCCAGGACAACAAGATCCAGAAAGGTCAAGGGCACAGAGTCCATCATGGTAATCCCCGGGCAGTGCCGGACAGATATCCGGCTGTTTTGTAGTCTCAGGCTTCCGCGTCACAGTCCTGCTTGCGCAGGGCCTTTGCAGGGAACAGGGCAACCAGGTCCTGCAAGTGCCCTATTTCCCGTACGGCCATGCCATCCACAGGGCCGGTTCCCCCGCGTGCGCCGGGTTTCTGGCGCCGGCGCGGAGACAGCGCCTCGGCAAAGCCAAGCTTGGCGGCTTCCTTCAGGCGGGCTTCCCCCTGGGTTACCGCCCGGATTTCCCCGGACAGGCCGACTTCACCGAAAACGGCAAGGTCTGCCGGAACCGGTGTGCCACAGGCTGCCGACACCAGGGCGGCTGCAACGGCCAGGTCTGCGGCGGGTTCACCGATCCGCAACCCCCCGGCAACATTCAGATATACGTCATTTGATCCCAGGGCAAGACCGCAACGTGCCTCCAGTACCGCCATGATCATGGACAGGCGGCTGCTGTCCCACCCGACCACGGCCCGGCGGGGTGATCCCCCCCCGGACGAGGAGACCAGGGCCTGTATTTCCACCAGCACCGGGCGGGTGCCCTCTATGCCGGCAAACACGCAGCTGCCCGAGATATTTCCACGCCGTTCGGCCAGGAACAGCGCCGAGGGGTTGAGAACTTCCCCCAGGCCGGTGTCGGTCATCTCGAACACGCCGATTTCGTCTGTGGCGCCAAAGCGATTCTTCACGGCCCGCAAAATGCGGAAATGATGCCCGCGTTCGCCTTCGAAATACAGGACGGTATCAACCATGTGTTCCATCACCCGTGGTCCGGCCAAGGCTCCTTCTTTGGTAACGTGTCCGACCAGGAACAGGGCAAAGCCGCGCCGTTTGGCCAGGCGGATCAATTCGTGCGAGCAGGCACGGACCTGGGCCACGCTGCCCGGGGCTGAATCCAGGGTGTCCAGGTACATGGTCTGGATGGAGTCAATCACCACCACCTGCGGGCGATCATTCTCTTCCAGCGTGGCAACAATGTCCCCGACATTGGTGGCCGATGCCAGCCCGACGGTGGCCCGCGACAGACCCAGACGGGCGGCGCGCAGACGGACCTGATCAACGGCTTCCTCGCCGGAGATATAGGCAACCTTCAGCCCGGTTCCAGCCAGTGCCGCCGCAGCTTGCAGCAAAAGGGTTGACTTGCCGATACCGGGATCGCCCCCGACCAGAAGGGCTGACCCGGGGACCAGGCCACCCCCGCAAACCCGGTCCAGTTCGGCAATACCGGTAGGCATGCGCGGGGGGATCTTGCTTTGTCCTTCCAGGCCGACCAGGTCGATCCGGCGCCCCGGCTTTGCGCCGGCTATGGCCTTTGGTCCCGTGCCGGGGCGGTTTTCCTCCACCAGGGTATTCCATTCCCCGCACCCGTCACAACGGCCGGCCCAGCGGGGGAATACACTGCCGCAGCTTTGGCAGGAAAACTGGCTGGCGGCCCGGGCCACGGGATCAGGCCCTGACCGTCATCTGGATCGGCCCTTCGGCGCGACCGTGCACAAACTGGTCCACAAAGGGATTCCCGGATTCAAACACCTGGGCGGCGGTGCCGGTCCAGATCATCCGCCCCTGGTACAACATGGCAATGCGGTCGGCGATTTTGCGTGCCGAGGTCATGTCGTGGGTGATGGTGACAGCGGTTGCCCCCAGTTCCCGCACGCACTTGATGATCAGGTCGTTGATCACATCAGCCATGATCGGGTCCAGCCCGGTTGTGGGTTCATCGAAGAAGATGATTTCCGGTTCCCCGGCAATGGCGCGGGCCAGTCCGACACGCTTTTGCATGCCGCCGGACAGCTCTGACGGATGAAGATCGGCCACATCCTCCCCCAGGCCGACCTGGGCCAGTTTTTCCAGCGCCCGGTCCCGTGCCCGTGCCCTGTCCATCTGTCCGCCCTGGATCAGTCCAAAAGCCACATTTTCCCAGACCGGCAGGGAATCAAACAGGGCCGCCCCCTGGAACAGCATGCCGAATTTGCGGGCCATGCGGTCGCGGGCGCGTGAGCCAAGGCGTGTCATTTCCGCCCCGTCAACACGGATGGACCCCCTGTCCGGTTTCATCAGGCCAAGGATGCACTTCAGCAGGACAGACTTCCCCGTTCCCGATCCCCCGATGACAACCACGTTCTCGCCACGCATGACATCCAGCGTGACGCCGTTGAGAACCGTCTTGCTTCCAAAAGATTTGCTGACATCGGTCAGGCTGATCTTGGGCGGGTTGTCTGCCATGGGTGTGGTCATTGGGTGAAGAACAACTCCGTAATCATGTAATTGAAGATCAGGATCAGGATCGAGGCTGAAACCACGGCGTTGCGGGTGGCCTGTCCCACCCCCTGTGCCCCGCGGTCGGAGTGGTATCCGTTGTAGCAGCCGGTCAGGGAAATGAGGAATCCGAATACGCCGGCCTTGACCAGCCCGGATATGACATCCATGGCCTGCATGTATTCCCAGGTCCGCTGGATATAGATGGCCGGGTTGAAGCCAAGCTTCCACGTCCCGATCATATAACCGCCGAACACCCCGATAATATCACCGACCAGAACCAGCAGCGGCAGCATCAGGGTGGCAGCCAAGACGCGGGGTACAACCAGATAACGGAACGGGTTCGTGGACAGGGTGGACAGGGCGTCAATCTGTTCGGTGACGCGCATTGTTCCCAGTTCGGCCGCCATCGAGGCACCGACGCGACCGGCCACCATCAGCCCGGCCAGAACCGGCCCCAGCTCCCGTGTCATGGAAATCACGACAACGGTGGCCACGGCGCTTTCAGCCGAAAAGCGGGCAAACCCGGTATAGCTTTGCAGGGCCAGCACCATACCGGAAAACAGGGTTGTCAGGCCGACCACGGGCAGGGAATAGTACCCGATCTCCACCATCTGGCGCACCAGGGACCGCATGTAAAGCGGCGGGGTAAGGCAATGGAACAGCACAACCCCGGTAAAGACCGACAGCCGTCCGGCCCGCTCCACAAAGCCCAGGAACACGCGCCCGACCAGGGCCATGAAATCAAGGGCAGCATCCACATGGGGGGACGTGTTCATCAGGTCAGCTTCCGGTCCAGGTGCGTGTGTAGCGACCGGACAGTCCGGTCAGGATTTCATAGCCCAGCGTGCCGGCTTCGGCGGCCAGGCTGTCGATGCCGTGGTGTGCGTCCAGCACGGTCACATAATCCCCGGGGTGGACAGAGCCGGCGGGGAGGGCCGAAATATCAAACGTGATCAGGTCCATGGAAACCCGCCCCAGGATCGGGACCCTAGCCCCGTGTATTGTCCCGCTCCCCTGGTCTCCCAAGGTGCGCAGCAGCCCGTCGGCATAGCCGGCAGCCACGATCGCCAAGCGCATACCCGGGGTTACCGGGCGGGTTGCACCATAGCCAACCGTTCCTGCAGTGTCAATTTCCCGGACCTGGAGAACCCGAAGGTCAAGGCGTACCACCGGGTGCATCGGGTTGGATTGTCCGGGGACCGGGTTGCCCCCGTACAGGGCAATGCCCGGGCGCCCGAGGTCGAACAGGAAATCATCCCCACGGAACATGCCGGCCGAATTGGACAAGGACGCCACCGCACCCGGAAACCGTGCCCGTGCGGTGGCAAAGCGGTCCTGTTGCAGGGCATTGAGGGGGTGCCCCGGCTCGTCGGCGCAGGCCAGGTGTGACATGACAACAGCAGGGGTGCAGGAGTCAGGCAGGGCCATGAAAGCAGACAAGGGCATGCCAAGCCGGTTCATGCCGGTATCCACATGCAATGTAAATGGCCTGCCGGGGGCATGCGTTTGCCAGTCCGCCAGCTGTTCAGGCGTGTTCAGAACCGGGGTCAGGTGGTGAGCCGTCAGTTCGGTTCCGTCGTCCAGGGGGCCGGTCAGGACATGAATGGCCACATCTGGATCGGGCAGAACCCGGCGCAGGGCGATCCCTTCTCCGGGCATGGCGACAAAGAACACCCGGCATCCCCTGCGGGCAAGGGCAGGGGCAATCTGTGTTGCACCCAGCCCGTAACAGTCCGCCTTGACCACGGCCCCGCAGTCACGCCCGTTTCCCATGCGCCGGCGCATGGTGTCCCAGTTCCGGACCACGGCAGAGACATCGATGGTCAGCAGGCCACCGGTGCGGATCCGCTCCTGTTCAATGACGGTCATGGGGCAGGTGGTCCGGGGCAATGTAATTACCGAATTTTGTATAGTTGCCGTCGAAGTACAGGTTCACGGTGCCGATGGGGCCGTGACGCTGCTTGGCAACAATGACTTCGGCCACGTTGTGGGCTTTTTCGCATCGCTCCATCCATACCCGGTGGCGTTCCTGGAAACGGTCTTCGTTTTCATCACCCTTCCGGGCCGGTTCGGCACGGGACAGGTAATATTCCTCGCGGTAGACGAACATCACCACGTCGGCATCTTGCTCGATAGAGCCTGATTCACGCAGGTCCGACAGTTGTGGCCGTTTGTCGTCTCGCTGTTCCACCGCACGGGAAAGCTGGGACAGGGCAATGACCGGCACGTTCAGCTCCTTGGCCAATGCCTTCAGGCCGCGGGTGATGGCTGAAACCTCGTTGACCCGGTTCTCACTGCGGACCCCGGGTGTTCCGGACAGAAGTTGCAGATAGTCAATCACCACCAGGCCCAGGCCATGCTGGCGGGCCAGTCGCCGACAGCGCGTGCGCACGGCCGAGACCGACAGCGCCGGTGTGTCATCAATGTAAAGGGGCAGGGTGTGCAGTTCCTGGCTGATCTGCACCATGCGCTTGAAATCTTCCTTCGACAGTTCCCCGGTGCGGATCTTGTGGGAACTGATCTCCGCTTCCTGTGCCAGAAGACGGGTGGCCAGCTGTTCGGCAGACATTTCCAGCGAAAAGAAGGCTACCTTGGCCCCGTCAACAACCTCGCGGTTGCCGGAGGCATCCACGCGCTCCTTGTACAGGCGGGCGGCGTTGAATGCGATGTTGGTGGCCAGGGCGGTTTTCCCCATCGACGGACGCCCGGCCAGGATCAGAAGGTCGGACGGGTGCAGCCCGCCCAGCTTCTTGTCCAGATCGGTCAGGGCCGTTGGAACACCGGACAGCTGCCCCTCACGGCGGTGGGCGGCCTCTGCCATGCTGACCGCCGTGTTGAGCGCCAGCCGGAATTCCTGGAATCCTCCCTCCTGATGGCCGGTGGTGGCCAGGTCATAGAGTTTCTGTTCCGCGCCTTCGATCTGGTTCATGGCGGTGCGTTCGAAATCCACCACAAACGCATCGTTGACCATGGTCTGGCCTAGATCGATCAATTCCCGACGCAGCGCCAGATCATGGATCAGGCGCCCGTAATCCGCCGCGTTGACAATGGTGACCACGGCATTGGCCAGCTGCGCCAGGTACTGTGGGCCGCCGGCGTCCTGCAGAAGGGGGTCCTGCTCCAGATACGCCTTCAGGGTCAGTGGGTTGGCAATGTGCCCCTGTTCGATCAGGCGTCCGCATGTTGCGTAGATGCGCGCATGCAGGACGTTGCTGAAATGGTCGGGTGTCAGGAATTCGCTGACCCGTTCATAGGCGCGGTTGGACTGGAAGATCGCGCCAAGCAGGGCCTGCTCGGCTTCGATATTGTGCGGTGGCACGCGAAGGACGGAATCCCGGTCCGGGGCGTCCGGTGCAGAGGTCGAGGCGGAATAACTGTTCATGGGGCGGAGAATACACCGGCTTTTCATCCGCGCCAAAGCTCTTCTTTGGCGAAAACAGAACCTGTCTGGCGGGATGTGCGCACAGGTTCCGTTCCTGTCCCGGATATGTGTCTGTCAGTCGTGATGGGGTAACGTTGTTGCATGAAAAAACCGCCCCGGTCCGGGGCGGTTTTCATGGCAACAGGTGCTTGGGCCAGGTGGCTCAGGCCTCTGTTTCTTCGCCTTCTTCCAAGACGCTGTCCTCGAAGATCTCTTCAGCCGGGACAACCTGCTCTTCGCTGGCTGCCTTCTGCTGTTCTTCTGCCTCGGCAGCGGAACGGGCAATTACAACCGCCACATCCACCGATACTTCCGGATGCAGGCTGACAGGCACCGTATAGCTTCCCAAGCTCTTCAGCGGCGTGTTCAGGACAACCTGGCGACGCTCGACCTTGTAGCCGGCTTCGCGCAGGGCTTCCTGGATGTCACGCGCGGCGACGGAACCATAAAGGTGCCCGCCTTCGGATGCCTGACGGATCAGGACGACGCGGACGCCGTCCATCTTTGCGGCAACGGCTGCGGCTTCATCGCGACGCTTCAGGTTGACAGCCTCGATCTCTGCGCGCTGGCGCTCGAAGTAGGCCATGTTGTCCTTGTTTGCGCGCAGAGCCTTGCGCTGCGGCAGCAGGAAGTTGCGGGCATATCCAGACTTGACCCGGACAACATCGCCCATCTGGCCAAGCTTTTCGATGCGTTCAAGCAGAATCAGTTCCATGGACCGTACTCCCTTACTTCACGACGTAAGGCAGCAGGGCCATGAAGCGGGCGCGCTTGATGGCGCGGGCCAGCTCGCGCTGCTTCTTGGCCGAAACCGCAGTGATGCGGGACGGAACAATCTTGCCGCGCTCGGAAACGTAGCGCTGCAGGAGCTTGATGTCCTTGTAGTCAATCGTCGGCGCACCATTGCCCGAGAAGGGGCAGGTCTTGCGGCGGCGGAAAAACGGACGACGGGGCGCAGCCATCAGTTGACTCCCTCGGCACGGTCGTTGCGGTCATTGCGGAAGCCGCCTTCACGGGGGCCGCGGTCTTCACGCGGGCCACGGTCGTTGCGGAAGCCGCCTTCACGGGGGCCACGCGGACCACGGGGGCCACGCTGCTCGCGCTCTCCCTTCTGCTGCAGGATGGCCGAAGGACCTTCCTCCAGGGCATCAACGCGCAGGGTCATGTAGCGCAGCACATCTTCATTGAGACGCATGACGCGTTCCATTTCCAGGACAGCATCGGCCGGTGCATCGATGTGCAGCAGGACGTAGTGACCCTTGCGGTTCTTGTTGACCCGGTAAGCCAGGCTGCGCAGGCCCCAGAATTCTTTTTTGGCAATTTTGCCACCGCGTTCGGTGACAATGCCGGAAAGCTCATCGGCCAAGGTTTCCACCTGCTGGGTGGAGATATCTTGGCGGGCGATAAGCACGCTTTCGTACAAAGGCATTATATGAACCCCTTCTGGATTCTCTTCCCGCACCCCGTATCTTGGGGGATGCGAGCATAGCCGGACCATCCGGCAAGGAGTAACGAAGGGCGGCACTATACGCCATTTTGCCCGGCAGGCAAGCAAAACCGGGCTGTTTGGACAGCTGTTTCCGGGTATTCGGGGGCGGGTGAACGCTTTCTGTTTGTTTTCCAGCGCTTGGTGAATGCTGCATGACGGTATGACTTGACATCGGCGTCCGGGGTCATCACCTTCGCCGCGTTCTTTCAATTCATGTCCGGAACAAAGGTCAGTACTACGGATGTTACGTGCATTTGTTTTTCCCGGCCAGGGGTCACAGGCCGTTGGTATGGGGCGTGCGCTGGGGGATGCGTTTCCGGTTGCCCGGGCGGTTTATCAGGAAGTTGATGACGCCTTGGGCCAGAATCTGTCTGCCCTGATGGCCGAGGGGCCGGGCGACGCGCTGACCCTGACCGAAAATGCCCAGCCAGCCCTGATGGCCGTTTCAATGGCGGTTGTCCGGATTCTGGAAAGCCGGGGCCTTGATCTGGCAACGGCTGCTTCATTCGTTGCCGGGCATTCCTTGGGTGAATACGCGGCCCTGTGTGCAGCGGGCGCTCTGAGCATAACGGATACAGCCCGGTTGTTGCGGATTCGGGGACGGGCCATGCAGCAGGCGGTTCCGGTCGGGGAAGGTGCCATGGCCGCCCTGTTGGGTCTCGATCTTGAGGAAGCCCGCGCCATTGCGGCCGAGGCTGCCCGTGACGGGGGGGTGTGCCAAGCCGCCAACGACAATGCGCCGGGGCAGGTCGTGATATCGGGGAGCCGTGCGGCAGTTGAACAGGCCATTGCGATTGCTGTGAGCCGTGGTGCCAGGCGGCCGGTCGTGTTGCCGGTGTCGGCGCCTTTCCACTGCGCCCTGATGCAGCCTGCGGCCGATGCCATGGCCGAGGCTCTGGCGTCTGTTGCCATCGCACCGCCTGTGGTGCCGGTTGTGGCCAATGTGACCGCGGCTGCAGTGCAGGACCCGGACACAATCCGGCGCCTTCTGGTCGAGCAGGTCACCGGTGCAGTGCGTTGGCGCGAAAGTGTTTTGTATATGAAAGAGCAGGGCGTGACGGACCTGGTTGAATGTGGTGCCGGCAAGGTCCTGACAGGGCTGGCCCGGCGCATTGACCGTGACATGTCTGCGCAGGCTCTGAACACACCGGAGGATATCGATGCTTTCTTCACCACATCTGTCGCCTGATGCATCTGTCGGATTTTGCGCCGGGGAATCGGACAAGGAAAAGGGCCGTGCCATGTTTGATTTGAGCGGTGCCTGTGCCCTGATTACCGGGGCTTCGGGTGGCATTGGCGGGGCTGTGGCCCGTGCCCTGCACGCCCGGGGGGCTCTTGTCGCCCTGTCCGGAACGCGCCGTGACGCGTTGGAGCAGGTGGCAGCCGAGCTGGGAGAGCGGGCGTTCGTAACACCGGCAAACCTGTCGGATCCGGATTCGGTTGCCGCCTTGGTGCCCGCAGCCGAAGCGGCTATGGGCAAGGTGGATATCCTGGTTAACAACGCCGGCTTGACCCGTGATAACCTGGCCCTGCGTCTCAAGGATGAAGACTGGGATTCGGTGCTGCGTGTCAACCTGACCAGCTCGTTCCAGCTGGCCCGTTCCTGCCTGAAGGGCATGATGAAGCGCCGTTTTGGACGTATCGTTTCTGTGACCTCGATTGTCGGCGTGACGGGGAATCCGGGGCAGTGCAACTATGCGGCCTCGAAAGCCGGCCTGATCGGGATGTCGAAAAGTCTGGCGGCCGAGGTTGCCTCACGCGGGATTACCGTCAACTGCGTAGCCCCGGGTTTCATCGCCACGGCAATGACGGAAGGTCTGCCCGAAGCCCACAAGGAAAAGCTGAACGCGGGCATTCCTGCTGGTCATATGGGTTCTGCAGATGATATTGCAGCGGCTGTCGTCTACCTCGCCTCGCGCGAGGCGGGGTACGTGACAGGCCAGACCCTGCATGTCAACGGTGGCATGGCCATGATCTGACAGGGATTCCCGTCAGGGCACTGTATTGGTGTTCTGCGGGTCTGGTATTGTGTTCTGTCCTGTGTTAGGTCAGAACGCTTGCAGCCGGATCTGGTGACGAAGATCGGGGCTGGTGCCCGGATTTTACTTGACCGGATGCGTTATTAAGTTCAAATCGGGCCAGCTTCGGATCCTGTGTTCCCGAAGCGGCCAAAAACTGAAACCGAGGAACAGACGAATGAGCAACGTCGCCGAGCGCGTGAAGAAGATTGTGATCGAACAGCTGAGCGTAGAGGCCGAAAAGGTGACCGAAACCGCCAGCTTCATCAACGATCTGGGTGCCGACAGCTTGGATACCGTCGAGCTGGTCATGGCATTCGAGGAAGAATTCGGCGTCGAAATCCCTGATGATGCAGCCGAAAAGATCCAGACCGTGAAGGATGCCATTTCCTTCATCGAGGCCAACGCGGCCTGATTTTACGGCGCAAGTCTGCCGGCTTTGGGGTGGTTTCCACGGTGTGGGGCCATACCCGGAGCCTGCGGATTTGTTACCGTTTTTCGGGAACAATAACGGAAACAGTGTGTTATGAGGCGAGTGGTCATTACCGGGCTGGGTATGGTTACCCCGCTGGGTAGCGGTGTCCGGGGAAACTGGGAGCAGATTCTGAAGGGCGTGTCGGGCGTTCGGGCTATCGAGCGTTTTGACGTTGGCGATCTGCCGGCCCGCATTGCCGGCCAGGTGCCGGTAGAGGAAAGCCATCCGTGGCGCTTCGACCCCGATGCGGTAGCTACAGCCAAGGAGCGGCGCCGTATGGACGACTTTATCGTCTACGGCCTTGCGGCCGCAATCGAAGCTGTCGAAGATTCCGGGTGGATGCCTTCCGACGAGGAAGAGCGCGAACGGACCGGGGTGATTATCGGGTCTGGTATCGGCGGGTTGCCGAGTATTTCAGAGTCGGCCATGACCCTTGCCAACAGCGGTCCGCGCAAGATCAGCCCGTTCTTTATTCCGTCTTCCCTTATCAACCTGGTCTCCGGGCATGTGTCGATCCGTTATGGATTCAGGGGACCGAACCATGCCGTGGTGACGGCCTGTTCAACCGGTGCCCATGCCATTGGTGATGCGTCGCGTATTATCAAGTATGGTGATGCCGATGTCATGATTGCCGGTGGTGCCGAGGCTGCAGTGTGCCGTTTGGGGATTGCTGGTTTTGCCTCTGCCAGGGCCCTGTCCACTGGTTACAATGATACGCCGGAAACAGCATCCCGTCCTTGGGACAAGGGGCGTGACGGCTTTGTGATGGGTGAAGGGGCCGGGGTTCTGGTTCTGGAAGAGTATGAGCACGCCCGCCGGCGCGGTGCGAAGATTTATGCCGAGGTTCTGGGGTACGGCATGTCCGGTGATGCCTACCACATTACGGCTCCGGCCGAGGATGGAAACGGTGCTTTCCGCGCCATGCGCAACGCGTTGCGTGATGCCCGCCTGGATGTCTCGAGTGTGGATTATATTAATGCCCATGGTACATCAACCCCGCTGGGTGATGAAATCGAGCTGGGGGCGGTGAAACGTTTGTTTGGTGAACAGGCACGGGCCCTGTCCATGTCGTCGACCAAATCCTCTATCGGTCACTTGTTGGGGGCTGCCGGTGCCGTTGAGGCAATTTACACCGTCAAGGCCTTGCAGAATCAGGTCTGTCCGCCGACATTGAACCTGAATGATCCGCTGGACGGGTGTGATGTTGATCTGGTGCCCAATCAGGCCAAGCAACGTTCGATCAGGGTGGCGATGTCAAACTCCTTCGGGTTTGGCGGGACCAATGCCTCCTTGGTGATCGGGGCTGTTTGATCCGGGTTTTCCGGTTATTGACAAGAAGGAACCGCCGGGGCATGGGCTGCGGCGGTTCTTTGATTCTGGTATAGGGTTGGTTGGGCTTTCGGGATGGGTGTCGTGCGGTTTCTGGGGAAATTATTTTTTCTGTGTGCCGGTGTGTTGGTGGTCTGCGCGGGCATCTTTGCTTTCCGGGTTCACCAGCGTTACGAAGAGCCGGGCTTGCATGAGCAGGATGTTGTGGTCCTGATTCCCCGTGGATCGGGTTTGGCCGGTATTGCGGAACGTCTGCACGGGGCAGGGCTGTTGCCCGGGCGCCTGGATACCGAGATCTTCCTGCTGTCAGCCCGGCTCGACGGGCGCAGTGCATCGCTGAAGGCCGGCGAGTATGCCATTCCTGCCGGAGCATCGATGGCGGCTGTTCTTGATCAGCTGGCTGCCGGAACGGGCATGGTTCGTTATCCTTTGACCATTCCGGAAGGCTTGACGACCGCAGAAGTGTTGAATCGTGTGCGCGATATGGCTGTTCTTGACGGAGAGCTGACGGTTTCTCCGGGAGAAGGCGCCCTGTTGCCGGAAACATGGCAGGTTATGCGTGGGGACAGCCGCGATGCGGTGGTGCGCCGTATGATGGGGGCGATGGACGATACCCTTGAGGCATTGTGGTCACAGCGGGTAGAGGGGCTTCCGCTGAAGGACCGGCGGCAGGCGTTGATCCTGGCGTCTGTTGTCGAGAAGGAAACTGCCGTTCCCGGGGAACGCCCGCGGGTTGCTGCGGTTTTTATCAACCGGTTGCGTCTGGGAATGCCTCTTCAGTCTGATCCAACGGTCATCTATGGTCTCAGCCCGGATGATGGCAGTTTGGACAGGGCACTGCTGCGCAAGGATCTGGAGCAGGATCACCCGTGGAACACCTATACCCGTCCGGGGCTTCCGGCTGGCCCCATTGCCAACCCGGGGCGGGAGTCCATTGCAGCCGTTCTGGCGCCGGCACAGACAAAGGACCTGTACTTTGTCGCTGACGGTACGGGCGGGCATGTCTTTGCCGAGACCCTCGACGAGCATAACCGCAACGTTGTCCGCTGGCGCAAGATCAGTCGGGGCAAGGAAAGGGCAGACGCCCGTTAGAGTATGTCCGATAGGAACAGTGCTTGTTTGAAGACGGAGGGGGATCAGTATGGAGCGTTTGCAGGCAAAGCCGGAAGAGTGGTGGCGTGTCACGTCTCTGGATGACGGGATTTCCCTTATAGACGAGCCTTTTATAAAGCCTTTCTACCGTTGTAATTGCTGGCATGTGCGGGGAGAAGGGGCTGATCTTCTGGTTGACAGTGGAATGGGGGTAGTCAGTCTACGTACCTGGGTTCCTCTGGTGACCGAGCGGCCCCTTCTTGCCGTTGCCAGTCATACACACTTTGATCATATCGGCTGTCATCATGAATTTGACTGTCGGGCTGTGCATCGGGCCGAAGCGCATGTCCTTGCAAACCCGTCACGAGCGGAAACCCTTGCTGAGCCTTATGTATGTGATGCCATGTTTGATGTTTTTCCTCCTGGCTCCTTTTCAGCTGCGGGCTATGAGGTTTGTTCTGCACCGGCAACTCGTCTTCTGGAAGACGGGGAGGAGATTGAGGTCGGCGGACGTGTGTTCGAGGTTCTCCATACGCCGGGCCATTCTCCGGGCGGGATTGCTTTATGGGAGGCCCGGACGGGTGTGCTTTTTTCCGGCGATATTATCTACGATGGTCCCTTGGTCGAAGACGCGCCGCATTCCAGCTTGGATGAGTACGCCGTATCCTTGGAGCGTCTTTTGTCCTTGCCGGTACGTGTTGTGCACGGTGGTCACTTTCCCAGCTTCGGTGGTGTGCGTCTGAGGGCCCTGATTACGAGCTGGTTGAAAGAGCACGGCAGGCAAGCCAGTCAGAATCTGTTCCTGACCTGATTAATGGCTGTGCGACATTGTACCCGCCCGTCGAGGGTTATGCTCTTGTCCACCAGATGGCAGCTTAAAGGATATTACTGCACTGCCCGCGATGACGCAGCAGGTGATCGGCCAGCGTGACGGCCATCATGGCTTCAGCCACAGGAACGGCGCGAATGCCGACGCAGGGGTCATGCCGTCCGGTTGTGCGGATGGTGATGTCCTGTCCGTCTTGGTCCACGCTGCGTCTGGGGGTCAGGATGGAGGATGTCGGCTTTACGGCCAGACGCACGACAATCGGTTGACCACTGGAAATGCCGCCCAGAATGCCACCGGCATGATTGGACAGGAATGCGATACTCCCCTTGTCGGCCTGCCGCATCTCGTCGGCATTGTCTTCCCCGGACAGGGCTGCCGCCGCGAAGCCGTCGCCGATTTCCACCCCTTTGACCGCGTTGATGGACATCATGGCCCGGGCCAGGTCGGCATCCAGCTTGTCATAGACGGGTTCCCCCAGCCCGGCCGGAACGTTCTCGGCAATGACCTCGATAATGGCACCGCAGGATGAACCCGCCTTGCGGACTTCTTCCAGCCTGCTTTCCCATTCCGCTGCGGCAACGGCATCGGGGCAGAAGAAGGGGTTTTGCCCCACCGTGTTCCAGTTCCAGCGGTTGCGGTCAATCCGGTGAGGGCCCATTTGCACCATGGCGCCGCGTATGGAAATCCCGTGGGGGACAAGGTGGTCCAGAACCTTGCGGGCAATGGCACCGGCAGCCACCCGCATTGCCGTTTCACGCGCTGATGAACGTCCGCCACCGCGATAATCCCTGATGCCATACTTCAGCTGGTAAGTCAGGTCAGCATGCCCGGGGCGGAACTGGTTGGCGATATCCCCATAATCCCGGGAACGCTGGTCGACATTCTCCACCAGAAGCCCGATGGGCGTTCCGGTTGTCTGCCCGTCGAACACGCCGGACAGGATCTTGACTGTATCAGGCTCCCGCCGCTGGGTTACAAAACGGCTTGTGCCGGGTTTCCGCTGGTCCATCCATGTCTGGATGTCCTCTTCGGACAGGGGGATGCGGGGGGGAACGCCATCCACCACACACCCCAAGGCCGGCCCATGGCTTTCACCGAATGTCGTGAACCGGAACATGGTTCCAAAGCTGTTGCCGGCCACGTGTCTCAGTCCTTCCGGAACTGGCCGAGCAGGTCTGACAGATCGCCGGCGCTGGCCGGGTTGAGCATGCCAACCGTGTGATAGCCTGCATCGACATGATGAATTTCCCCGGTCACGCCCGAGGACAGGTCGGACAGCAGGTACAGGCCGGAATGACCGACATCGTCAATCGAAACATTGGTTCGCAGCGGGGCGTTCAGTTCATTCCAGCGCAGGATGAGGCGGAAATCACCGATGCCGCTGGCGGCCAGGGTCTTGATCGGGCCAGCGGATATGGCGTTGACGCGGATCTTTTCGCCGCCCAGGTCAACGGCAAGATAGCGGACGCTGGCTTCCAGGGCGGCTTTGGCCACGCCCATGACGTTGTAGTGCGGCATCACCTGTTCGGCACCGTAATAGGACAAGGTCAGCAGGGAGCCGCCGTTTTTCATCAGCGGACGGGCACGCCGGGCCACCTCGGTGAAGGAATAGACCGAAACGTGCATACAGTTCAGGAAGTTGTCCAGACTGGTGTTGTAATAGGGGCCTTTCAGCTCTTCCTTGTCGGAAAAGGCGATGGCGTGGATGACAAAGTCCAGTTGCCCCCATTCCTTTTCAAGGGTGGAAAAGCAGGCTTCCAGGCTGTCGGCATTGGTAACATCGCAGGGCAGAACCAGGGAACTGCCAACTCCGGCGGCCAGGGGGCGCACACGTTTCTCCAGGGCTTCCCCCTGAAAGGTAAAGGCAAGTTCAGCCCCGTGGGCTGCACAGGCGCGGGCGATCCCCCAGGCAATGGAGCGATCGTTGGCAACGCCCATGACCAGGCCTTTTTTATTGGCCATCAGCGGCGCGGGAACATTCATCAGGACCTCTTAGCAGCGGTGAGACAACAAGTGGCTCTGCCAGCAGGCAGAAGGGCGGCATCCTACACCAGTTGTTGTGGACGTCAAAGGACCTGCATGGCGTACGCTGGAATTGGTTGCGCTGGCGTGTTGGTACCGGTGTCCTAGCGGATCCGGTCATCCAGGCGCTCTTCAATCAGTCCGCCGGGGTCCTGATGAATCGTCACCTCGGCTCCCGGATAGGCCTGGCGTATGGATGTTGCCACGGACTCGCAGATATCGTGGGCGCTGCCCAGGGTCATGTCCCGTGGCAGGGTCAGGTGTAACAGGATAAAGGTCTGGAGCCCGGAACGCCGGGTTCTCAGGTCATGGGCATCGATGACCCGTGGATCACGCGCGGCCAGGGCCAGGATCCGTTCGCGATCGGCATCGGGCAGTTCCCGGTCCATCAGGTTGTCCAGGGCATGGGCCGTAATGCGGACAATGCTGTAGACCAGCACGCCGGCCACGATCAGCGCGCACAGGGGATCAGCCCACGTCCAGCCCATCTGTGAGGATGCCAGCAGGGCGACAATGACCCCCAGATTGATCATCAAATCCCCGGAGTAGTGCAGGCTGTCGGCCGATACGGCAACCGACCCGGTCAGCCTGACAACCCGTTTCTGTGCGGCGACAAGGCCCAGGGTCAGGACAATACAGACCAGCATGACGGCAATGCCGGTTGTTTCATGCTGTACCGGTTCAGGGGTGATCACGCGCGATACGGCCTCTATCCCCAGAAGGACAGCCGATATGCCGACAAACACAGACTGGGCCAGGGCTGCCAGGGGTTCAGCCTTGCCGTGCCCGAAGCGGTGATCGGCATCCGGCGGCACAAGGGATTTGCGGACAGCCAGCATGGTGATCAGGGATGCGGCAAAGTCCAGGCCCGAATCGATCAGGCTGGACAGAAGGGCAACCGAATCCGACATCCACCAGGCGGCAAACTTGATGGCAACCATCAGAACCGCCATCCCGGTTGCCAGAGCAGTCACGCCGCGCATCAGGTGTGCGGCCTGCTCCGGGCTGACAGAGGTGGAGGTTTCCGGGGGTGCTGTGTTGTCTGTCATGGTATTTCCATGGGGGGCATGGTGTGTCTGGTGTGGACGGAAACGGGGTTTTCCATTGATGGCCAGGGTGGGTGGCGTGGTCCCGGTCTGTTGTGGCGTGGTGCCGGGGAACGGGCCACAGAGCCAGCCTCGCAACCTTGCGGGATTTGGCTGTGGCCCCAGTCCTATCATGCAGGGAAAGGCCCGCCAAGCGAGGTTGGTCGCAGGCAGGATGGTCCGGTTATGGATACAGGCGTTTGGTTGTCCATGTTCCGTCGCTTTCGGCTGTGTACACGATGCGGTCGTGCAGGCGGAACGGGCGGTCGCGCCAGAATTCAATCTGCGCCGGCACAACCCGGAATCCTGACCAGTAGGGGGGGCGGGGTATGTCTCCGAAGCCGAATTTGAGGCCATATGTCGCGATGCGTTTTTCCAGCTCGAAACGGCTGCCAAGCGGGCGGGACTGTGAAGAAGCCCAAGCCCCGATCCGCGAATCCCGCGGGCGGGAGGCGAAATAGGCATCGGCCTCGGCCTCGCTGACGGTTTCCACGCGCCCTTCCACACGGATTTGCACCCGCAGGGATTTCCAGTGCAGGCACAGGGCCGCGCGGGGGTTTTCCTGCAGGTCTGTACCCTTGTGGCTTTCCCGGTTGGTGTAGAACACAAAACCCTGGTGGTCGAAAGACTTGAGCAGGACCATACGTGAGGACGGGTAGCCCTGTGCATTGCACGTGGCCAAGTTCATGGCATTCGGGTCGTTGGGTTCGGATGCTTCCGCGGCTTTCAGCCACTGGCCGAACTGGACGATGGGGTCGGCGTTCTCGTCAAGGGAGATGCTGCTCATGGTGGGGGCAATCCTGCTGGGCATGCTGCGGGTCCCCACAATAACGCCTGTTGTGTCTGGTTCCCAGAAAAACAGGATGTATGCAATGGATGGGTTTGTATTGTCCGGGTTCTTGTGCAGGGCTTGCGGTTCTGTCAGCCTGCTCCCACTATAAAGGGTGGGCGTGTATGGGCAGGCTGTGACGGCTTCCGGAATCCGGGCCTGCCGCTTTCCGGTTTTACGGAGTTATGGTGCATGCAGAATCCCTATGTTGTTTTGGGGGTACCCCGAACGGCAACAAGTGCCGAGATCAAGAAGGCATACCGTGCCTTGGCCCGCACGGTGCACCCCGACTGCAACCCTTGCGATGACGGGGCCGGGGAACGTTTCCGCGATGTTACGGCGGCCTATGACCTGTTATCGGATCCACGGCGCCGTGCCCGTTTTGACCGGGGCGAGATCAATGCCGATGGCAGCGAGCGGGTCTCTTCTTTCCGCCATGCCAGGGGGACAGCCGGACGGTCGCCATGGGGATACGGGCATGGGGACGATGGAGCCTCTGACGATGACCTGTTTGCCGATCTGTTGCGCCGGACCGGGTATCAGCACCGTGGCGCATCGCGGCCCGGATCCGATGTGCGCTATACGCTGTCTGTAACGTTCGAGGAAGCGGCTCTTGGCGGGGTCAAGCGTATCACCCTGGCTTCGGGCAGGGCGCTGGATGTGAAGGTTCCTGCAGGCTGCGAGACAGGCGCTGTTTTGCGTCTGAAAGACATGGGACTGCCGGGAACCGGCGATGGTCAGCCCGGCGATGCCCTGGTGGAGGTGACCGTGCAGGATCATCCTCTGTTCCGTCGAGATGGTCTGAACGTGCTGGCCGATATTCCGGTATCTCTGTCCCAAGCTGTTTTGGGTGCGCGCGTGACGGTGCCGACGGTTGATGGGCTTGTGCAGCTTGTGATTCCGCCCGGCTCCAACACAGGAACCCAGTTGCGTCTGAAGGGGAAGGGGATTGTCCGTTCCGGTTCCGGAAGCGGACGTGGTGACCAGATTTGCCGGTTGATGATTGTGCTGGAAGATCCATCGGATCCGGTGCTGAAGGACTTTCTGCAGAATGCCGGCGCTGCGCAGGGGCTATAGAATCGGATCCTGTACGGCCTGGTGTCTGTGCAGAAACGACGTTTTCAGGCCTGCCTTCCAGGGTGATGTTGGTCTGTGTCGTGGATGGTGGCTTCCAGCCTGTTGTTTTATCTGGTTCTTCGGCATGATGGTGGTCTGCTTTGGTGCTGCGCCGGTATTCTGGTCTGTGCCGGGATGATTGTCGGCGCCCTGCCTCTGTGTGATGATCCCTGCATTCCGGCCTTGTGCCTGGGGCTTGTTTCCCGGAGAGAGACCTTGAGCGCAGAACGACAGAATGAATCCGCCTTTGTTGACGGAGTCTTCCATGACCTTCTGGGGCTTCTGGAAGATACCCGGTCTTGGATCACCGATTCGGACCAGCAGAAAAAAGAAAGCGCTTCCTTGCCGCCGGAAGCCCGTATCGGGCTGACCCGTGACCTGTCTACCCTGACCAGTCGGGCGACGGCGGCCATGTCGGTGGTTCTGCTGTACAAGGCCCTGGACGAGGACGCCTCGCAGATCAAGGATCCGGGTGGCCAGCTGGACGAGCTGTATGCCGAGGTGGCACGCGGTGTCGGGTCTCCCGGCAAAACGACAACGCCGAAGTTGGCGGATCTCATGGTGCGGGCCCAAGATGTTCTGGGGTCTGTATCCGAGGTGCGCCGGATGATCCTGTCGCAGATCAATGCCCCGCGTCACTGACCGTGCGGGATGGAGAGGGTAACGGTGTGATCGTGTCGGCCAGGTTGCCTCTTGGTTCGGTGTTGTTCATGCTCAGGTGCGCGCGCATGGCATAAAGCGGAACCTGTCGATACAGGGGCATGATAGGTGCCTCTGCATCAAGGATGGCCTGTATTTCTGCCAGTCGCGCGCCCCTTTCTCGCGCGCCCCTTTCTCCGGCATTCTCCATTTCTGCAGCCGCTGCCAGAAGTCTGTCCATGCGTGCATTTTGCCACCCTGTGCGGTTCATCTTTTGTGTGCTGCCCAGAAGCGACGAGAGAGGATGCATGGGAGTCCGGATATCCAGGGCTATTCCCAGCAGCATCAACGAATACTCCCCATTTCCGGCGGCCCGGTAGAATAGTTCCGGATCAACGGGTTCTATGACAACCGTTACTCCGATCCGGCTGAGTTGCAGGGCCACCGTATTGGCAATTTCAAGCGCGGATGCATAGCGGTCTTCCGGTATATGCAGGGTAACCGTGAAGCCGCCTTCCCAACCCGCGTCGCGCAGGAGCTTTCTTGCCCGTTCCGGCTCTGGGCGAAGGTGTGTCGGACGTATGGAAGAGAGCAGGGGGCTGTCGGTTGGCTCTGCAAAGCCGCACAGACTGTCTTCTGTCAAAGCCTGCCGGTCAATTGCCAGCGAAATGGCCCGTCGAACCCGTGGGTCATGCATCGGGTTCTTGTTGGTTTGACGCTTTCCCGTTTCCAGGACAAACGGGCTGTGGCGCTTGCGGGTATCAGGGGCCAGAAACAGGAGTTGGTCGGGTTTCAGGCTGGTAACCGTATAGGCTGGATTACGGACCAAACGGCTTGCATCAGCAGGAGGAAGTTGTTCGATAATATCAACATGCCCGGCAATCAGGGCGGTAACCCGAAGGGCATCATCGGGTATGACGCGCAGGACAACGGTATCCCACCGTGGTGGCGGTCCATGGTAGTTGCTGGAAGCCCGCAGGATGATTTCCTGTTTCTGGCGATCGAATTGCTGAAGTTGGTAGGGTCCGCTTCCTGTTTTCTGCAGCAGTTGGTCAAAGTCGGCCCGGCTGGCCAGAACAGCCTTGGTTGGTATGATCTTCAGAATGCTCAGCCGGTATGGAAGGTCGGGAATGGGATCTGTTGTATGAATGCGCAGGACATGGGGGGACAGGATTTCTGTCCGTACAATGGCAGACAGGTAATCGCCGAAGGATACCGGGCTGTCGCGCACCGACCGGGCCCGTTGGATAGATGATGCCACGTCATGCGCCCGCAAGGGTGACCCATCGTGAAACCTGGCGTCTTTCTTGAGGGTGAAATCCCATGTATTCGGTGTTGGCTGTGCCCACTTTACGGCCAGGGACGGAGCAAGGCGTTCATCTTGATCTTGTGCGACCAGGGTATCGTAGATATGTGAGAGCAGCAGGATATCAGGCGTGTAGACATGGCGGTGCGGGTCTGCCGATATGATTTCTGAAGCCAGGGCAATGCGCAGGGTTTTTCCCGACAGGTTGCGTGCGTACGCCGCGCCGTGGCTTGCCATGACCACAACCATCACAGCAAGGATGACTCCCTTTTTCCCTATCGTGTTTCGCAGGTTTTCGGGCTGTTGTGTCATTGTGCACCTGTTCCTGACGCGATCATTATGGCCGTTGGTGTTGCATGCCGGGGCTTGTGTCAATGATGGGTCCGGAGACCCGGCAGCGCCTGCAAACTCCATGTGGCTGTTGCGGTATGGACTGTGGAAGGATGAGCAAGAAGCTGATAAAGTGCAACAATTCAAGTCAGTTCCGGGCCTGTTTGTTGACAGGGTGCCCGGAGTTTGGCTGTACCCCGTAAGCAGGGTGTGACATGTTCCCGTCTTCGGCTTCGCCTGCCTTTCCCCTGAAGGGGATGAGCCTTCGTTCCGTTGTTATGGTTGCCAGTATTGTGATGCTGGTGACGGTTGCCGGTGCGTCGCTGGCCATTCTTCTGGCCTTCAGCCGTACCATATCCCTGGCCGAAGAAACAGAAGGGCGTATTATTCCGGAAGTTCTGGGGCAACAGACACTGGCTGTCCTGGCTGCGGAACTGGCCAGAACGGCTGAAGTGGTTCTGGGAACCAATGATCCTGTCCGCCGCGACAAGGCTTTGCTGACGGCAGAAAGAACGGCTGTCCGCTTTGCTCCCCTTGCCGGTATGGACAGCATGTCCTGTCTGGATGCAGCGCTGTCTGCTATTCGGCGCAGTGCCTATCTGCGTGACCTGGCTGATACATTGGCGGCGCAACGGGCTGGTATTCAGGTGCGGCTGGATGAAGTCATCATTCCTGTCCGCCCTGTCAATGCCCTCTGGTCACAGATCATGCTGGAACTGCAGTCGTTGTTGGCCCGTGTGGAGGCCGAGCAGGACATTGACCGGCTGCAAGCTCTTCAGGTTCATATTTCTGCCGCCCGCAACCGTCTGCTTGCTCTCTACAAAGAGTCTTCTCCATGTCTGGAATGTCCTGAAATTGCCGACGCTTTGCTGCAGGACATCCTGTCGGTGGTTGATCTGCGCCGCGAACAGCTGGCGGTCCTGGTTCAGGCTGACAAGGAGGCCAGCCAGACCCGTATGTCGCTGGAGCATATGACGGCAAATCTGTCCAGGACGGCTGCAAACACGGTCCGGAACAGTGCCGCGGCGATTGTCGAGGCTGGATGGCAGGGCATCATCATGGGCTCTGTCCTGGTGTGTGGAGCCTTGGTTCTGATCCTTGTGGGCGGGCTTTTGTTGCTACGGCATGTCGTGCGTCCGGCTGTTCGCGCCCGTGAAGCCCTGGATGTGATTTACAGCGGCGATCCTCTTCCCACGCAGGAACCGGCATTGCTGAAAGAATTCCAGGTGATTGGCGAGGCGGTTCAGCGTTTGTCCTGTGCCCTGGGGAATTTGAAGGACAGCGAGCAGAATGCCCTGCGTGGCCGACAGCAGCTGGAATATCTTCTGGATATTTCGCCCGCCCCTTTCATGCTGGTTGACCTGACTTCTGGTCTTGTCTCCCGTGTCAATGCGGCTGCTGCTGATCTCTTCGGAGTACGGTGCGATGGATTATCCGGTGTGATGGCCGAGGATTTGTGGATCAGTCACGAAGCGGTCTCGGATGTGTTGTCCCGTTTACGCAACAATGACGTGGTGGAGCGTCTGGACATGCAGTTCCGCCGTGTTGCCGCGCCACCGTTCTGGGCCTTGGTATCCGCCCGTACCGGTATGCTGGATGGTCGTGCCATTGCCTTGGTTGGCTTGGCAGACATTACGGATCGCAAGCATTATGAGAATCGCTTGCGTTTGTTGATCGATGATCTGGAACGTTCAAACCGCGAACTGGAACAGTTTGCCCACAGCATTGCCCATGACTTGCAGGATCCTTTGCGTGCGATGGTCAATGGCCTGCAGCAGATTGGCCACAGGGCCGGTGATCTGCTTGATGAGTCATTCCGCAGAGACATGGGGCGTGTTGTTGAGGGTGGGCGGCGTATGGAGCGCATGATTGCAGAGCTTCTCGACTATTCCCGGATCGGCTGCGGCGGCGCGTGCGAGCCTGTCCCTCTATGGGATGTGGTTGCCCGGGTTTCCAGGGGGCTTGGTCCTGTTCTTGAGGAGTATGGTGCCGTGCTGTCCGTTGATGGCCGCTTGCCGTCGGTTGCTGCACATCCCGAGCCTGTGGCCGGGTTGTTCCGTAATATGTTGTTTCATATTCTCGACAGCCGGGATCCGCAGCATGCGCTGAAAATCGTGATCCGTGTTGTGCCGGCCGGGGCTTTCTGTGAGTGTATTGTTGCCTACAACGGGCATGCTGCGCCGATCAGTACGCATCATGATGTGGCTCCGCATGGCGATGACACCCGCCCTGTGGCGACAGCCGGTGGTATCGGGCTGTCGCTGTGCCGACGTATCGTTGAAAACTATGGCGGCCGCTTGTGGATTGATCCCTCAGGTGGTCTGGATCCAGATGGGCAGGACAGTACCGTCCATTTTACCCTTCCGCTGCACGATCCTGTTTCTGCCCCTGAGCCGCAGAAGGTGTTGTAAGGGGTAGGCCCAGGGTATTTATCCCCTTAATTCGGTTGTTTCTCGGCCCAGCTGATCTTTTTGCGATAAATGGTGGACGGGCTGATTTCCAGCAGCGCTGCGGCGCGTGGGATGTTGCCCCCGCACACATTGATTGCGGATTCAATTGCTTCTTTCTCGATCAGCCACAAGGGCTTCAGATGACCCGGGCCATTGCCTGTATCAGGCTGGCCCGCATCGTGATTATGCAGGATTGCTGCTTTCAGGGCATTGGATGTGGCGGCAACCGTATTGCCCAGAATGGCCAGGGCGGCTGGTCCGGGGTTTGCCTTTGCTTCAGCCTGTAGCTGCTCGGGGAGCATGTCCAGGGTCAGGTCTTCCCCCGTATGCAGGACAATGGCGCTGCGCAAAACGTTTTCCAGCTGTCGCACGTTCCCGGGCCAGTCATGTCCGGCAATCGCCAGAGCGGCCGGGCGGGCAATGCGGCGGAAGGGTTTGTTTTCTTCGGCCGCCAGGCGCAGCAGCAGGGCCTGGGCAATTTCCAGTGCATCGCCGTCCCGTTCCCGCAGGGGAGGCAAGTGGATCGGAATCACGTGCAGCCGATAGTACAGGTCCTCGCGGAACCGTCCTTCCTCCACTTCTTTCAGGGGGTCGCGGTTGGTGGCACAGATAACACGAATGTCAACTTTTTGCGCCTTGTCGGCCCCGACCTTCTGGACCATTCCTGTCTGGAGAAAGCGCAACAGCTTTCCCTGAAGGTTGATGTCCATTTCCCCGATTTCGTCCAGGAACAGTGTGCCGCCGTCAGCCTGGCTTGCGGCACCGTCCCGGGTGGCGATGGCCCCGGTAAAGGATCCTTTCAGGTGGCCGAACAGCTCGCTTTCCATCAGGTCCCGGGGGATGGCGGCGCAGTTGACAGCCACAAACGGCCCGTTGCGGCGTGGGCTGGCCCTGTGAATGGCTTCTGCGCAGAGTTCCTTGCCGGTGCCGCTTTCGCCGGTGATAAAGACGGTGGCGCGTGACGGGGCTGCGGCTTCGATCATCCGGTATACGCCCCGGATGGCGGCCGATGACCCGATAAATCCACCCCATTGCCCCGGTGGTTCAGGCTGGAGCTGTTCGGTCAGCTGCTCGACCTTTGTGCTGAGCTTTTGTTTGGCAATGACATTGCCGACCGTGACCTGCAGGCGTTCAGGTGGGAAGGGTTTGACAAGGAAGTCATCGGCACCAGCCTGGAGAGCCTCGACAGCCAGACGAACCGAGGCCTGTGACGTTACAACCACGACGCCGCATGGCATGCCGTTGCTGCGGATATGGCGCAGGATTTCAAGCCCGTTCATATCCGGAAGATTGACATCCAGAACCACGGCATCCGGCGGTGATTGTGACAGGATATCCATGGCCAGCCTGCCAGTTGCAGCCACACGTGTTTCCCATGCCGCAAGATCACCGGCATAGCGTTCCGCCATCAGGGGATCATCTTCAACGATGAGTATCCCGGCTTTCATGGATATGCGGTCGCCCCCCGGTTCCCTGTTCAATCCCACCTGTCACGCTATATCAGTGAGGGTCGCTTCGCAACCGGGGTTGCTGTTTTCCTGTATTTGGTCTTTGCGATACCCTTGGGCATACAACAGCCCGGTCAGGTCGCAGTAATCCAGCCGGAACGCTGTGCTGCTGTGGACCAGGGGCTTTGCCCGCCAGGCAATGCCAAGGCCGGCGGCTTTCAGCATGGGAATGTCGTTGGCACCATCCCCGATTGCTGCGGTGGCGCTGAGGGGGATGTGCCGTGCGCCGGCGCGTTCCATCAGCAGGCGGAGCTTGGTTCCCTGATTCAGGATCGGGTACGCGACGGTTCCGGCCAGGGCTTGCCCGTCCAGATCTAGGGTATTGCCCTGGTGTTCGTCAAAGCCACAGGTCCGGGCAACCCGTTCTGTGAAGAACGTAAATCCCCCCGAAGCCAGAAGGCAATAGGCCCCGTGGGCCCGCATGGTTTGTACCAGTGTGCGGGCACCCGGGGTCAGGGTGATGGCCTGCCATGTCTGTTCCAGCGTGCTGACCGGCAGGCCGCGCAGCATGGTCACGCGTTCCTCCAGTGCGGCCTCGAAGTCCAGTTCGCCCCGCATGGCTTTGGCCGTGATAGCCGTGATCCTGTCTTGGACACCGGCAAAGGCGGCCAGATCATCCAGCGTTTCCCCGGTAATGATGGTGGAGTCCATGTCGGCGACCAGAAGCATCTTGCTGCGGTGTTCCGTGCGCTGGCTGATGCAGTCAAGCTGGTACCCCTGCAGGACGTGGCGAACAGCGGCATCGGCCAGGCTGGGGTCGATGGCGCCAAAGGGAATGTCGCACGCTTCTTCCTTTGCCAGCCATTCCGGGCGCCCGGTTTCGGCATGGCGGCTGCGCAGGGCGGCGCGCGCGGTGTCTACCATGTCCGGGCTCAACTGACCGGCTTCGGGGGCGATGAGTGTCAGTACGCAATCCATTTTTGGCAGCCCTTGCAAGGAAGAGAACAGGCGGTCAGAATGCAGGCGCGGAAGCCGGGGGTTTGCCCCGGTGTATCATCCGGATACAGGTATTACGGGGCAGGAAAGACAGTTGGCAAGGGTAATTGATGCATTGGGCTCTGTGCAGCGTGACAGGGCCGTGGTGGTGGTAGCCGGGCCAACAGCCAGCGGCAAGTCTGCCTTGGCCCTGGATCTGGCCCATCGCTTTGGTGGTTGTGTCATCAATGCGGATTCCATGCAGGTGTACCGCGAACTGCGCGTGGTTACGGCCCGCCCGACTGTGGAAGAGGAGCAAAGCGTTCCCCACAGCCTGTATGGTGTGCTTGGTGGGGACGAAGTGTGTTCGGCAGCGCGCTGGGCCGATATGGCGGCGCAGGATATTGCCCGATGCCGGGAGCAGGGTATCCTGCCGGTTGTCACCGGCGGAACGGGTTTGTACCTGCGTGCCCTGGTGCATGGGTTGTCGCCGATACCGGATGTTCCATGGGATGTGCGGGTGCAGGCCCGGGCGCTGATGGACGACATCGGGAATATTGCCTTTCATGCCCTGCTGACAGAGCGGGATCCTGTGACAGCGGCCCGTCTGTCGGTGGGGGATACCCAGAGACAGATCCGGGCGCTGGAGGTTCTGGAGGCAACCGGACGGTCCATCACCGCATGGCAGAAAGAACCGCCGGTGCCGGTTGTTGATGCGGATGTCCTGACCATCATTCTGGATCCGGCACGTCCGTGGCTCTACCAGCGCTGTGACCTGCGTTTTGTGCAGATGCTGGAACAGGGGGCGTGCGACGAGGTGCAGGCCCTGGATGCCATGGGGCTGCCTGCCGATGCCTTGGTCCTGAAGGCACTGGGTGTGCCGGAACTGCGGGCCTTGCTGCATGGGGTAATGTCGGAAGAAGCCGCAATTGATGCAGCCCAACAGGCAACCCGCAACTTTGCCAAGCGGCAGGTCACCTGGTTCCGTCATCAACTGCCGGCAACCCTGCGCCTGTCGGGGGAGGATCCCCGACAGTGGTGCGAGCAGGCTGCAGGTCTGTTGGCCGGGCTGTAACCCGGGGCGGACTTACGGTTGGCTCTGGAGGGTTGCCGCAGGGTCCAGCGATGGCCGGCAGCTCAGCAACAGGGCCAGTACAACGCAAGCCAGTGCCGCTGCAAGGGGGGCGCCGGGGCTGATATTGGCCATGGCCCCGAAAGAGAACGCCGAGAAGCCGGCACTGAAGGCCGCAATCGCCGCAGCCAACCCCATGATGGAGCCTTGCCGGTCTGCATCGACACTGGCGGACAGGCGTGCCATCAGCCCGCTGTAGGACAGGCCGAAGCCACAGGCCCCGATGATGGCCAGAGCATACTGTGCATAGGGGTGGGAGACAAACAGAGCTCCCCCGATACACAGGGCCATGAGGAACAGGGCCAGTGAGACCATGTTTGCAGGCTTCATGTATTTCAGGGCCAGGCCCACCAGAACCAGAAAGGACACGGCCAGGCCGAAACCGGCCCAGGCAACCAGATGGCTGACCGTCTGTGGGTCAAAGTTCCGCTCCAGGGTGACAAACAGGCCGATGAACTGGAAAAAGGTGTTCCACCCCACCAGCATGAACAGCAGCAGGATACAGCAGGTGCGGGCGCTGTCGGAACGGAAGGCGTCGGCAAGGGTACGAACCGGGTTTTGGTACGGTACGCGGTCGGGTCTTGTGCCGCCTCTGTCCTTGAAGGCCAGCATCAGGGCCAGCAGGTTGATCACGGACAGGATGGCAACAAACACAAACGGTGTTGTCAGGCTGAACCCGTCTGCAATATCCGGATTGCTCAGCCAGCCGCCGACCAGCGGGCCGATCACATACCCCAGGGAGACTGCAAACATGATGTAGCCAATAAAGCGGGCGCGGTGATCCGGTTCAGTGACATCAATAATGGCGGCCTGGGCAACCGGCAGGCTGCCGGAGAAAAACCCACCGACCAGCCGCCCACCAATGAACAACCACACGCTTTTCAGCATGATGGCAAAGGTCATCAAGCTATAGCTGGCAGCCAGCCCGGCAAGGCAGATCAGCAGGGTCTTTTTGCGCCCCAGGCTGTCTGACAGCGAACCAAGCAAGGGGGAGCCAAAAAACATGGCCAAGGAAAAGGCCCCCAGAGCCACGCCGTACATGATATTGCGGTACTGTTCTGTCCCGGAGGCCATCAACCCGATATCCGGGTCGTGGGCTATGGGTGTCAGCATCGGGATGATCAGGCTGGCCCCCAGGCTGTCGATGAAAATAACGAGATAAATTCCCGCCAGGCTGAGTATGGTCTTGTGCCCCAAAACAGGCCCCCTTGTGATGGTATTTAAGGTCCCAGGCGCATGCCCGAGGCACACGCCATGCTGTCAGGATGTCGCCTGTGCATCCCGGTCCCGGACCTGCCGGAAGGCACAGGCCATTGCCGCAGATGTAAAAATCCACATCACAAGCATCACTAACTGTAGATTATAGACGTGAAGCATACTGACATTAAGGGTTTGAATGAACTCGGTTGTCTGATGGACAAGATAAGCGGCTGACCATGAGGCCGGTAATTCCAGTGCATCTGTGATATACAGTCGCACAATAAGCACGATGGGCAAGTACAGAAGCGCACCGGCCAGGCACAGCAAAAGGAACAGCTTTCCGATAATACCATGTGCTGCATGGCGGCTTGTATCCAGAGGCGCGGAAAGCCTCAACGCCATGGTGACAGGCGCAAAGATCAGCCGCAGGCGTGCCCGGAACATGAGAAAGCCCACAAAAATAGCGGAGCCCCCCATGAATATGCCAATGGCTGTGCCGCCTATAATCCATGGCCAGTCAGGAGCCAGGAAATGTGAAATAATAAAAGGTGATGCGAGCGTGGATATGCCGATCAGTATTCCTTCAACAGCAAGCCAGGTAAACAGAAGCAGGGCAATCTGTGTAACCAGGACCTTGAGTGCCAGTACGCCCGGAATCCATGCTGCCCGTTCCGGATTGGGCAGGGCATCAGGGCCGGCGACAGCTAGGGTTATGATGTTGACGCTCAACGTCCCGGCAAGCCACATTACCGTTGCGGTTATGGTGACGTCGAGCCATGTCAAGGGCTCTATGCCGAGCATAAAAGACATAGTTTGCACAACAACAACCGGAATCATCAGGCGCAGCACAAGAACCGGGTTGTCTTTGATAGTGTGAAAGGCTTGGCAGAACGCACGGAATACGGACAGTGTCGGCATGATGCAATCCTTCACGACAACGGTGCCGCAGCCTTGTATCAGGCTACAGCCAAGGTGTTGCAGGCAATGGAAGAGTGAAAAGTCCCCATACCTCTCATTCAGGGTTGTTTCTAGGCCTGAATGTCATTCTTTTCAAGCAGCAAAAGCGATCAAAAGAAGATTCATTTGCAGATGGCATCAACCACAATGCTGCGAAGGTAATGCCGATGCTCCGGGTCTAGGATGTGGTGGGATCTGTCTGCATTTCCCGGGCCTGCCGGAAGGCAAACCCCAAGGCCAACCAGCTGAATGTCATGGCTATGACCTGCAGGATACCGGCCAGCATTCCAGCCAGGACTGAGTCCGGTGCCGTGACCTGAAGAAGAAACCATGGCAGATGTACGGGCGTACAGGCCAGTCCCAGCAGAAACAGCTTCAGGACTATGCCATCCGATGTGCGCCAGCTGACTTTGGCCGGGGCCGGAAGATCCAGCGCAGCCGCAACCGGTGCCAGGCTGAGACGCAGGGCAACCCATGCACCGCCAGCGACAGCCAAGGCGAAGAGCACGCCCATCGCGGGGCCTGCATTGGTTGACCCTGCTCCTATGGCTCCAAATACAGCCAGGCTGACGAAGAAGGGAGCGGCAACCAACATGTTCATCACCAGAACCACCAGTTCCCGTCTGCCCAGATGCCAAGCCGCACGACCGGGATTTGTCAGGTCATCGGGCCCTAGGACAGCCAGGCGAGCCATGTTGGCGCTGAGTGTGATCCCCAGCCACAGTTCCAGGAGGCTTGGGATTACAAGCGCCGGGTGTTCCTGTTCGAAACTGAACCGCATTCCAGCGGACAGGATTGCGACAGCCAGCGCCGGCAGCATCAGGTGCGCCAGAAGGTTTGGAACGTGGGCTGTCGCCTGGAGGGTATGACGCAGGGCAAGTGTGATAGACAAGACAGTCATGTGATAAACCGGGGCATGGTATTAAGTCATATTTGTCAAAAGGGTGTCGGATCCCTGTGCAGCATCGGCAGCAGCGAAAACCTGGAGCATGATAACGTGTGAACAGGTTTGTTCAGCCTATATAGAGCGGCACTGTGGAGGATATTGGTGTGGAAAGCGAGAAAAAGAATGATCCGCTGCATCGTTTCCCCTTGAACTTCACCGTGCGGCAGAAGATAAACACACGGTCACCTGTTGTTTGAGCGAACAGGCAGCGGTGATGCGGCAGCGATGCGCAACAGTGTGTGCAGCAATGTCGCAAATGTTCGGGAAAAGCAGGCCCCGCCGTTGGGTACGGGCGTTCCCGGATAGTCGATACAAAAGATTGTTCCGCCGTTTCCGGCGCCAGGCAACGACCCCGTTTAGGACGAGTGAGGCAAGATGCTTTCTAGGATGACCGGCTGGCTCTCCGCCGATATGGCTATTGATCTTGGTACCGCCAACACACTGGTGTACGTCAAGGGGCGCGGTATCGTTCTGAACGAACCGTCGGTGGTTGCCATCGCCGAGGTTAAGGGCAAGAAGCAGGTTCTGGCCGTCGGGGACGAGGCCAAGCAGATGCTGGGCCGCACGCCGGGCAATATCCAGGCCATACGCCCCTTGCGCGATGGTGTCATTGCCGACTTTGAAGTCGCCGAGGAGATGATCAAGCACTTCATCCGCAAGGTGCATAACCGTCGTTCTTTTGCCAGCCCGATGGTCATCATCTGCGTTCCATCCGGGTCAACGGCTGTCGAGCGACGCGCAATCCAGGAATCAGCCGAAGCCGCTGGTGCCCGCAGGGTCTATCTGATCGAGGAGCCGATGGCTGCTGCGATCGGTGCAGGGCTTCCCGTGACCGAGCCAACCGGATCAATGGTGGTTGACATCGGTGGCGGAACCACAGAAGTGGCCGTGCTGTCACTGGGTGGAATCGTCTATGCCCGCAGCGTTCGTGTCGGTGGCGACAAAATGGACGAGGCGATCATCGCTTACATCCGGCGCAATCATAATCTGCTTGTTGGCGAAGGATCGGCAGAGCGCATCAAGAAAGATATTGGGTGTGCCTGCCCCCCTTATGAGGGTGAGGGGCGTACCATCGAGATCAAGGGGCGTGACCTGATGAACGGTGTCCCGAAAGAGCTGGTCATTTCGGAGCGGCAAATTGCGGAAAGCCTTGCGGAACCTGTTGCCAATATTGTGGAGGCCGTCAAGGTTGCGCTGGAACATACCGCCCCGGAACTGGCTGCTGACATCGTTGAAAAGGGTATTGTCCTGACCGGCGGTGGTGCCCTCCTGAAGAATCTGGACTACGTGTTGCGTGTGTCCACCGGGCTGCCGGTTTCCATTGCCGATGATCCCTTGTCGTGTGTTGCCTTGGGAACAGGACGGGCCCTGGAGGAGCTGAAGAAGCTGCGCAATGTGTTGACGTCGATGTACTGAGCGCTCTGGTCGTGCTATTCCGGGAAGCTGTGCTATACTTCCACAGTCTGCCGGCAACACAAACAGGGGCTGACCGAACGTGAAGCAATCTGCGCCGACGTCAACACGGCTGAGCCATTTGCGCACCTTGTTCGGGCGTTTTGCCTTTGTCGTTCTGGTGATCCTGTCGTTTGCCCTGATGCTTGTTGGCAAGGCGGATACGGTTGCTGTCCGCAGTGTCAGGATCTGGGTAGCCGATGCCTTGGTTCCGGTTATGGACGTGATGTCCCAGCCTGCGTCTTTTATCACGGCCGTGACTGCCAATATCCGCGAGTTGGCGGCCATTCGGGAAGAAAACGCCCGCTTGCGCGACGAGAATGCGCGGTTGTTGCGCTGGCAGACAGCAGCCCGGGTGTTGGAGACAGAGAACGAATCCCTGCGCCAGCTGATGCATTTTGTTCCTGGTCCCCAGGCAACATTTGTATCCGCGCGCGTTGTGGCTGATACCGGCGGTGCTTTTGCGCATTCTGTCCTGGTGACGGCCGGTGCCCGTGAGCTCGTGTCAAAGGGTCATGCCGTTGTTTCCGGTGAGGGATTGGTCGGTCGTGTGATCGAAACAGGGCGGCGTGCTTCGCGCGTTTTGCTTCTGACTGATATCAACAGCCGGATTCCCGTTGCGATCGGCAATGCCCGGCAGCGCGCCATACTGGCTGGCGATAATACCGACCGGCCGCGGTTGATGTTTTCCCGCGGGCAGATGGCGGTGGTGCCTGGTGATCGTGTGGCCACATCAGGCGTGGCCGGTGTTTTTCCGCCGGGTTTGCCGGTGGGTGTTGTGGCATCTGTCAACGATGGCGAGATCCGCATCAAGCCTTATTACCAGCGTGACCGTCTGGAATATGTCCGGGTGGTTGACTATGGTGTATCCGATGTCATCAGTGACCTTGCATCGCCGTCCATTGATGGTGCGGCAGGGCAATCCCGGACAGAAAAGAACCGCTGAGGGGCGCGGAGGAGCGACATGCAGCCATCCCTGTTGCAAAGGCTGGATATATTTGCCCGGCACCAGTTGCCGTTTTTTCTGTGTCTTGCCCTGATGCTGGTTGAGGCCACGCCCACGCATGTGCCGGGTTTTGCCAGTATATCGCCGATGTTGACCTTGGTCGGTATTTATTACTGGGGTGTCCAGAGGTCGGATATCACCGGATACGGCACGGCTTTCTTTGTTGGCCTTCTGGAGGATATTCTGGGCGCAACGCCTCTGGGGGTTGGTTCGCTGACCCTGATGCTGTCGCTGATGATCGTGCTGACCCAGGAACGCTTCTTCCGCAATCGGTCTTTTATCGTAACGTGGTGGGCTTTTCTGGTGGTTGCGGCTTTTGCCACGGTTGTGCGGTGGGCCCTTTCCGGTCTTGCCCAAGGTATGGTGTCTGATCCGCCTCTGGCGCTGGCAACGTTCTTCATGACCGTCACCTTTTATCCTCTGGTCGCATGGATTTTCGGGCGACTGCAGATGGCTTTTCTGCGGGAGGTCTGAGTGGCTGTAAGTACACTGGGCGGAGCGCGCAGGGAACAGGATCTGACCCGGCTGTTTACGCGCCGGATTGCTGTTCTGGGGGCTGGCAAGGCCGCTCTTCTGGCAACCCTGGTCGGGCGGATGTATTTTCTTCAGGTGGTCGAGGCCGAGAAATATGCCACCCTGGCCGAAGAAAACCGCATCAACCTGCGTTTGCTTCCTCCTCCCCGTGGCCAGATTGTTGATCGGTTCGGCGTGCCCATGGCCGTGAACCAGCAGAACTTCCGCGCCCTGATCATTTCTGAACAAACACCGGACCTGGCCGGAACCCTGGAACGTTTCGGTCGGATTGTTCCATTGGGTGAGGGTGACAAGACAAGGGTTCTGCGCGAAGTACGCCGCAAGCGCCGGTTTGTGCCGGTGCCGGTTCGTGAAAACCTGACTTGGGAGGAAATGGCCCGGATCCAGGTCAATGCGCCGGACTTGCCCGGCGTTTTCATTGACGAAGGTTTGGCGCGTTACTACCCTTTTGGTGCCGAGGCCTCGCATGTCCTGGGCTATGTTGCGGCTGTCTCGGAAGAGGATCTTGTCGGCTCCGAGGATCCTTTGCTTGATCTGCCCGGCTTCCGGATTGGAAAGGCCGGACTCGAACGCCAGTTTGATCGTGCCCTGCGCGGAACAGGCGGTACCTTGCAGGTGGAGGTAAACGCGGTTGGCCGTGTTATCCGTGAACTGGCGCGGGTTGATGGCCAGACCGGGTCAGAACTGGCCCTGAGCATCGACTCCAGGATTCAGGATTTTGCCTGCAAGGCGATCGGGGATGAAAGCGGAACGGTCGTTGTGATGGATGTCATGACCGGAGAGCTTCTGGCCTTGGCATCACAGCCAGGCTATGACCCCAATGCGTTCAGCCGGGGACTTACGGCTGAAGAATGGAAAGCCTTGACCGGTAATCCCAAGGGGCCTTTGGCAAACAAGCCCATTGCCGGTCAGTATGCTCCGGGGTCCGTCTTCAAGATGGTTGTCTTGCTGGCAGCCCTGGAAGCCGGTGTCATTCGCCCTGAGCAGACGGTGTACTGTCCGGGAAGCTTTACCTTGGGTACGGCCAAGTTTCATTGTTGGCGCAAGCAGGGGCATGGCCATGTTGATATGGTCGGGTCTGTTCGTCATTCCTGTGACGTGTATTTCTATGAAGTGGGGCGTCGTCTGGGGATCGACCGTATTGCCGACATGGCCCGTCGCTTTGGTCTTGGAACCCTGACCGGTATTGACCTGCCGGGGGAGAAACCCGGTCTGATACCGGACCGTGGCTGGAAACAGGCCGTTATGGGGGATGTCTGGCATCCGGGCGAGAGTGTGGTGGCTGCCATCGGCCAAGGGTATATAACCGCAACACCTCTCCAGCTTGCGATGATGACGGCCCGTATTGCCAACGGGGGATTGGCTGTTCATCCAACCCTGTCGCGGGTCACGGTGAACAGTCAGGGCAGTTTGGTGCCGCGTGTGCCGACGCCGGGGCCGGATATGGGTATTCCGGCGGCCCATATGCAGTTGGTTCAGAGGGCGATGTGGGAGGCTGTGAATGCTGATGGGGGAACCGCACGCCGGGCCAGGCTGCCATCGGATCTTGGGGAAATGGCAGGCAAGACGGGGACAGCCCAGGTGCGGCGCATTTCGCGGGCAGAGCGGGAAACCGGTGTGATCAAGAATGAGCATCTGCCATGGGAACGCCGCGATCACGCGCTGTTTGTCTGTTATGCACCGGTGTCCACGCCCCGTTATGCTGTGGCCGTTGTTATTGAACATGGCGGTGGGGGGGCTGCCACGGCGGCTCCGATTGCCCGTTCGGTCATGGCGGAAACCCTGCGCCTGGATCCGGCGCGTTCCGCACAGCCCGTAACCGCACAGGCCACATCGGTTCCCGAGGAATCGTTCCCGGTTGAACCGGACGAGATGCCCTCGCTTGATGTTGAAACCCAGAACGGGAGGGGCGGCTGATGTCCCTTGGTCTTTCCGGTACGCGCCGCCGGCGTGGCGACATGCCTGTAGGCGAAAAGCTGTGGCATGTCAGCTGGTCCCTGATCCTGCTGCTTGTCCTGCTGGCTTCTGTTGGTTTCATGATGCTGTATTCAGCTGCGGGGGGCGATTGGTCGCCTTGGGCGGATCGGCAGATTGTCCGCTTCGGAGTTGGGTTGTTGTTCCTTCTGGCTTGCGCGGTGATCGATATTCGCCAGTTCATGCGTTATGCCTATGTAGCGTATGCTGTTGGTCTGATCCTGCTGGTCGGGGTGGAGGTGCGCGGCGAGATCGGTATGGGGGCACAGCGCTGGATTGATCTGGGGGTCTTCCAGATCCAGCCTTCGGAAATTATGAAGATTGCGGTTATTCTGTGTCTGGCCCGGTATTTCCATGGCGCTGATCACGATGAGGTGCGCAGCCTGACCTTTCTTGTGCCCCCGGTGCTGATCGTTGCGGCGCCGGTGGTTCTGGTTCTCAAGCAACCCGATCTGGGGACCGCCCTGTTGCTGATGATGGGCGCGGTTGCGCTTTTGTTTGCGGCCGGGGTACGGATCTGGATCTTTATTGTTGGCGGTGTATCAGGGGTGGCCTTTATTCCTGTTGCCTGGAGCATGTTGCGCGATTACCAGAAAAACCGCGTCCTGACGTTTCTGGATCCTTCGCGTGATCCACTCGGGGCGGGTTATCACATTACCCAGTCCAAGATAGCCTTGGGCTCCGGGGGGGTGCTGGGAAAGGGGTATATGCAGGGAACCCAGAGCCATTTGAACTTTTTGCCCGAGCATCAGACAGACTTCATCTTTACCATGCTGGGTGAAGAGTTCGGCATGCTGGGCGGTATAGGGCTTCTGGGCCTTTATATTCTGGTTATTGCCTATGGATATGCCATTGCCCTGCGTTGCCGCCACCAGTTCGGGCGGCTGGTGGCCATAGGCATTGTGTGCAACTTCTTCTTATACATTTTCATCAACACTGCCATGGTGATGGGGCTGATTCCGGTGGTCGGTGTGCCCTTGCCCCTCATTTCCTATGGCGGTACGGCCATGATTACCCTGATGCTGGGATTTGGTATTTTGATGAGTGTGCATGTGCACCGCGATGTTCACATTGGTCGCGGCGGGGCCTTTGATGATGGGTAGGGTCTGGCTGATAGAGCGCGTGAATGGCAGGGACGTATTTTTCTCTTGTCATCCCATAGGGTGAGGGCTATAAAACGCCCCTCTCCGACAGGGGGAGGTTTTCACGGTTCTTCCGTAAAAACAGTCTATTGGGTGCATAGCTCAGTTGGTAGAGCAGCTGACTCTTAATCAGCGGGTCCAAGGTTCGAGTCCTTGTGCACCCACCAATACAAAAAAACCCGGCCTTTCAGGTCGGTTTTTTTGTTTGTTTCCCGGTCTTGCCGTTTTGTTTGACGAAGAGTGCCTGCGCACTGGATTTCACTCATGAATTGTTTGCCTTGATTGATGCAATCAAGAGATTTATTACATCAGTTGACATTATATCGTGGGAGGAGCAGATGCAGAGCCTTGATGATGTCCGTTGCCATGTGCGCCGCACTGCGGATGATGCACCGTCTGTTCCGGGCTTTCTGGTCCAATGTCCAGTTGATGTGCACGATGATGCCGCCATGGTGTCCAGCGTATTGGGAGAGGGCGTTCGGCATATCGAGCTGGTGGGCGTTGCTGTTGCAATTGATTACGTTGATGCCAAGGAGCAAGAGACAAGCCGTCGCATTACGCTGCGCCGGGTCTCGGTGTATGACGGGGGGCGTGTTGTCTGGAAAGCCTTCTGTCACGAAAGGCGGGCGCTCAGGACGTTTGTGTGTGACCGTATACGGTGTGTCGTGGATATGGACGGCGTTATTCACGATAACCCTGCCCTTTTCCTCTTTACGGAATTGGGGGTGGATGTAACGGTGCCGGTCTCCTCGGTGCAGGATCCACATGCGTCGACGCTGTCTTTTTTAGGCGCGATTGCCTTCGGTCCCTCTGGAAAAGTGCTGAGGGATGGTCTGACGGTCTTGGCCGGCCTTGCCCATGCGGATGGCTTGATGGACGATGCCGAGGTCGGTGTTATGCTTGATTATGCAGCCAACGTGATAGAAGTGGGCGGGGGAGAACTGTCCAGCAACAGCTGTTCCGTGCTTGCCGGATGGATCCGGCGCTTGCGCCCGGAGCGTGAGGCTGTCGACAGCGCACTGCGTTCCCTTGCTGCTGATGTCTTGGCCTGCCGGACCCTTCTGCGTTTTGCGGTTCGTTTGATGGATGCTGATGGTATCCAGAATCCTGCGGAGTTTGACCTTGTTGTCGCCGTGCAGGATGTTCTCCAGTAAATATAATTTTATAATAATATTTTGAGCATTATGAATTTTATTGGGTATTCACATATATTACGCCGCAATAACTGATTCAGTATAATGTGCATGTATAATATATGCTTATATTATATTGCGGGATGATGATGGACCTGCAACCATTTTAACCTTATGGTTTCATCTCTTTTCTTTTGGGAGGGGGGTGCCATGCGTACTCTTGATCAAGAACGTTCTGTCCATGTCGTGTTAAGGGAGAACGCGGATGTGTCAGGAAATGGGCTTGATGCCCTGCAGGCCCTGAGATCTATGTTGTCTCCTTTTTCTTCCGTATTGGTGTTCAGCGGGCAAGATCCATTCCGGTATGGGGTCTGGTTTTCACGTGACGCGAACAACCTTGATATTTTTATTGATGCCGACGGAGACCTGCGCACCGTTGAAGCCCGCTACCGCTTGCTGGATGTGAAAAGTATATCGGCCGATGATCTTGGTCTGGTTCTGACAGCCGGCAATGGTCATTTGAATCTTGCTGAGGCATCGTCCCCCGTTTCTGTGGACTGGCGTGATGCATCCATGGCGTCCATCTCGACCGTTGATGGGGCTTTGCACTTTTCCAATGTTCTGGATGCCAGCCACCAGATTCACCATGCCGTGGATCTGGTCGGTGGTCATGGTGATGACCTTCTGATCGGAAGTCCGCTGTCCCATGATATTTTACGTGGCGGCACAGGAGCAGATCGGCTTGATGGTGGATCGGGGCCGTACGATACAGCGTCTTACAGTGACAGGCAGGAACCTGTTCTGGCTGTCCTGATGGGGCCGCTGGAGAGCGTTGTCTTCGTTGGGGGGCGGCCGGAAGATACGCTGAAGAATATCGAGAGTCTGGAAGGCGGTGATGGGGCTGATGCTCTGGTGGGCGATGATGAACCCAACTACCTGTGTGGGGGAAAGGGAGATGACACGCTGCGTGGGCGAGGCGGGAATGATCATCTGCACGGTGGCGAGGGAAAAGATCTGATCGATGGCGGTGAAGGGGGACGCGATACGGCAATCTACCGGGAGAAAAACGAGGCCGTGGTTGTCAGCCTTGATAACAGCGCGGACACGGTTGTTTACGTCGGGGGTGTTGCTGAAGATACGCTCCGCCATATCGAGTACGTTGAAGGTGGTGACGGTCACGATGTCTTGGTTGGGGACGCCCGCCATAATATGTTCTGGGGCAATGGGGGAAATGATGTCCTGATGGGGCGGGAGGGGAATGACCTGCTGGACGGTGGTGAGGGTAACGACGTCCTGGACGGGGGAGTCGGTGATGATACGGCGTTGTATACCCGGCGTGGTGCGGCCTCTGTTTATATCCTGTTGAATGATTCCGGTGATGGCCTCGCCCATGTCAACGGGATGCACGAAGACCTTCTGCGCAGTGTTGAGAATATTGTCACGGGTGCGGGGCATGATCATCTGATCGGGAACGACCGTGATAATCAGTTGTCTGGTGGGGCCGGCCGTGACTTTTTGTTTGGCGGTTCCGGCGATGATGTTCTGGATGGGGGTCCCGACCGTGATGTTCTGGATGGGGGCGTCGGGGTTGATCGCGTGCTGTACAGCAACCGGACGGGCGATGTTGTCGTGACCCTGAACGGATCGACACATGCTCATGTTCGTATTGGGGGCCTCGTTGAGGACAGCTTGCGTAATATCGAGCAGATACAGGCTGGGTCAGGAAATGACCAGCTGACCGGAGATAATCGGGATAACTGGCTTCACGGCCAGGGCGGCAGGGATGTGCTGCGTGGTGAGGGTGGGAATGATACCCTGTATGGAGGAGATGGTGAGGATATCCTTGATGGGGGAGCAGGGCATGATTCCCTTTTCGGAGGGCAAGGGGCAGATACCCTGACCGGTGGTCTTGGTGCTGATATGTTTGGTTACTTCCGCCTGTGGGATATGCGCGGCGATACGATAACGGATTTCAATCGTGCGCAAGGAGACCGGATTTGGCTGTACCACCGTTTTGATGCGAATCCTGATCGCACCGGATGGCAGCCTTTTGAGTTCTCTGGTGTGACAGCCACGCCTCATTCTTTTTGGTATCACTTGGTTGATAATGAAGATGGCGTGGTTCTGATAGGTGATAGTGATGGTGATGTTGAGACGTGGGAGGTGACGTTGTCCATTCCCGGTGTGTCATCTCTTTATCCATATGATTTTGTTGCATGAAATAAGGATCTGCGTGCTGTTTCCTTTGCTGGGGGGACTTGGTGCAGGGCTCTTTGCGGGGCCCTGCTTTTTTGTTTGATACCGGGCCTGCATTGCCATGGCAGATGCACATATTTTTGTCTTTTTAATGAATAATTACATGATTTTAATTGTCAAAATTACCTTGACTCTATCTCTGAGTGTGATTGTCTATGTACGGTTCGTTATGGATGTTTTGTGTCTTGCGTGGAAGGATGTTGACGATGACGGCATCAGTAGAACATTCCGGGGCAGCCGGGCTGAACGCGGAAGGTGATGTGGCCCGTGACAAGCGGCCTGTCCTCATGGAGGGAACCCGCGATCTCAGCAACCAAGATCAGCCCATTTTTGTACAGATCAAGGGGTTTGGTATTGTATCGCCCATCATTGTTGGTGGTGAGCGCATTGGATCCATCGGCTACGACAAGAGTGTTATTGGGGGATCTTCGCGAGACCGGATCGATTTTTCGTTTGATGATTCGGTCAGTTATGCGGCGTCACAACCCGGATATGTCCAGGATCCGGAAAGGCTAACGTCTCTACTCCTGAACTGGGGCCACGCCGGCCCCCAATAGCTTGTGATACACGCTGTTCGGGAACGGGCGGGATGTGGTGCTTTATGGGGATAGTGACGGCGATATGTCAACGCATGAGATTGAGGTAACCCTTCAGGGTGTTACCCACATTCAGGACTCTGACGTTTATTTTACCTACTATACCTGAGAGTTACTTCGGGCATTGTCCTGATTTTTCCCACTTTTCCGCAAATCATCCCTGATGTGGCGTTGTGCCGCAAATCAGAGCGGTGGTCTGCGTCCTGCCGGCAGGTCTTTGTGATCCTGTCATTGTCCACTCTACTTTGGGAGTTTCTCCAATGAGTTCATTTATGATCCGGAATATGTATGGCCTGAATACACAGGATACAGTTGATTATGCCGGTGAGAACAGGTCGGTTGTTGTTTCGATGGAGCAGTCCTATGCCGCAGTGCAAGGGCAGAATCCCTCTGTGTGGGTGGATGGAGTCCGTAATGTTATCGGTGGGTCGGCGCCAGACAACATTCACGGTGATAGCCATAACAATGTTCTGGTCGGGCTTGGTGGCGATGATCTGCTAAGTGGTGGCAAAGGTGATGACACCTTGGCCGGTGGTTCGGGCAATGACTTTCTGATCGGAGGAAAAGGCGCTGATACCATTACGGGTGGTCCGGGTGCCGACAAATTTGTGTACTGGAGAGCATCCGATACCCAAGGAGATGTGATTACCGACTTCAATCATGGCCAGGGCGATATCATCAATTTCATTTTTACGGAAGAAGAGCAGTATGCCCATAACCACCCGAAGCCGGGGTATGTGCCTGATCCCGAGCAACCCATGCCCATGCCCCTGAACGGGACAGCGGAGGCGCCTCATTCCCTGTGGTACCAGATTGCCGAAAATGGCAAGGACCTGCATCTGTTTGGTGATACGGACGGTCAGGTTGCCACGCACGAAATCTCCATGACCCTGCAAGGTGTGACAAGCCTTCAGAGTTCAGACTTTGTGTTTGAATACTGGGTATAAGGCGCGCCCCAGTATCTTTTGTCTAAACAGGTCCCCCGGAATCTATGGTGTCGTAGATTCCGGGGGGTTCTCTTTGTTTGTACTGAATTCATTTCTTTGCGGCCAAATAAAGAAGCCTGTGCCCAAGGGGTTGGTTGTTCCCAGCCAGCTTGGTACTTGCGTAAATACAATCAAGGGGTGTAGCGTCTGCTCGCGATCTTCCCTCGACTATCATGTGAGGCACCATGCGTTCCTTGCCAAGCCCTTTGGCCGCTGCCGAAGTAACATGGAGATATTCTTCCAAGAACAAGGTGCTGGATTATAGCGGTGCCGACAGATCTGTTGTTGTTTCGTTGGAGGAGAGTGCTCCCACCCCTGTCTTCGTTGGGGGAGAGCAGGTATCAACAGTCCGGTATGCATCGGGTGTGATCGGGGGGCATGCTCCGGACAGTTTGGCCGGGGACAGGCGTCCCAATCGGTTGCAGGGGATGGATGGTGATGACTGGTTGCGTGGTCGTGGCGGACCAGATGTTCTGGATGGTGGCCCGGGTCGTGATACGCTGGCCGGCGGTTCGGGTGCTGACCTGTTGACCGGTGGTTCGGGTGCTGACCGTTTCTTGTACAGCAGCGCGTCTGAAACCCGGGGGGATATCATCACAGATTTCAGTCACGATCAGGGGGATGTTATTCAGTTTGTGTTTGCGGACACCCTTTTGCCGGCGTCTGTTCAGGATGGATTCAAGCCCGATTCCGAGCACCCCTTGCCCTTGTCCTTTCACGGAACAGAGCCGGGGGCCAATGCCCTGTGGTACTGCGTTTCCGATGATCGCAAGGATTTGACCCTTCTGGGGGATACGGACGGGCATGTGGACACGCAGGAAATACAGATCGTTCTGCGGGGCGTAACCGAACTACAGCCCTCCGATGTTATCTTTCAATATGGGATTGCCTAGCCCCTGAAGATTGTTATCTTCGGTTTCGTTTTGCACCGTTGGCTGTCACCCCGCATTCTTGTTCTGGATGATGCAGGGGGAGATGCGGTTGCGGTCAGAAACCGTATGAAGGGGGGAATATCGTGACATATGATGTACAACGCTCGTTTGTTCATGCCGCAGGCCCGATGGATATTGAGGGCTTTGCCGACACCATGCTGGATCTTACGCTGCATACGTCTGTACCGGACCAGCTGTCTTATGTGACAGAGGGGTATGACGGCGACGATATCGTAACAGACTTTCATACTGATGACGGTCAGGTCTTCCATCTTTCTGGTACGGGGGAGGGGTTATTTTTCAGTGGCTCTGATTCTTTTCCCTGGTCCCTGTGGCTGGATGAATCAAACGGGATTATCGCCCTCAGGGGGGATACGGACGGGAATGTGGAGACCCAGGAAGTCAACCTGTTCATGAATGATATTTTTTACCCTTTGAAAGATCCGGAGTCCGGACCAGAGGTTCAGGGGTTTATCGAAATGCCGGAAACGGTTTCGTCCCCCCTTTTTCTGATCGTTGATCATTATGGTTCAGCTTGCTTCTACAGCCATGCCGAAGCAATGTCTTCTGAGTCCGTTACGCTTCTCTCTGCGCTGGCGGATCATCAGAAAGCGGGCATGTATGTCTTTGCATCGAACGCATTCGAGGGGCACGGCGTACCCCTTGATCGCTCTGTAGCCGAGAAAACGCGTGTCTCTATGGAGTTGAAGATCGCCTTGCTGGGTGATGCAGATAAGGACAGGCCCGGTGAGCAGCCCTTCGTTCTTTCCGGTGAGAAACCTGCGCCCCATGCCTTGTGGTATACGGTCAGTGGTGCCGGCAAGCCACTCTGGCTGGAGGGTGATGTTGATGGAGATTTCAACAGCTGTGAAATTAATATTTTCTTGCAGGGCATGTCTCCTCTCTCCTTCGACCAAGGGCTTCTGGCCGATCTTGTGTAGTATCCGTGGCTTTTGGTTCTACGGTGGTTTCGCCGATTTATTAAAGATTGTTTGTATAGAGAAGAAAATATCTAAGGTTGATATTTATGGAGAAAAAAGCGCACTTATGATTCATAGTTATCAAGGTGCAGGAAGGAATCTGCCATGAAGATCAAATGGTCTCGATTTTTCAAAGACAAAGAAGCTCGTCGGGATGCCTTGGATCATATTGTCGATGTGATCCAGGATAGCGTTGACGCGATCAAGAAGGTGGAGATTCCGGATGTCGGCCGTGAGGCCGGGCGCGTTCTGGATCAGGTTAGTGATGTGATCCAAGATAGCGTTGACGCGATCAAGAAGGTGGAGATTCCGGATTTCGGCCGTGAGGCCGGGCGCGTTCTGGGCCAAGTTCGCGACGTGATCCAGGAAGGCGTAAATGGCTTGTGTAGCATTGAGTTCCTACAGCCAGAGAAAGATCCTGGCTCTGATCTTGTCGTTCGTCAGAGCGGTCGTGTGATGCACATGCAGCCGGCTGTTGGCGGCCCTGAACTGGTTGTCGACTTGACGGTGTCTGGTATGGAGGATGTCAAAAATATTACATTGATGTCTCCTGTATTAGGTACTGTGATCGGAGATGCTGCCGATAACCGTTTGGTCGCATCCGGGAACAGTCGCGTGTATGGCGGACCAGGGGACGATGTCCTCGCTGGTCTGGGCGGGAACCGGATTTTGGATGGAGGAGAGGGTAGAGATACGGTTCTTTACAAAGGGCAGTTCCCGTCTTTGTGGGTTGAGTTGCATGGCCATGACAGCAGCGCAGTCTGGATTGGTGGTGTGCCGGGCGATATCATACGCAATGTCGAGAATGTGACCGGGGGCATGGGTAACGATGTTTTGCTTGGCGATGCGGGGCCGAATGTGCTGCGTGGTGGCTTTGGTGATGATGCTCTCTCGGGTGGCTTTGGTGATGATGTTCTGGATGGTGGGATCGGTGCAGACATTTTGATTGGTGGCCCCGGTGCCGATCTGTTTGTTTTTTCAGCGATTGACCCCGTACCTGGAGATACCGTCCGTGATTTCAATCGTGAGGAGGGTGATCGCATTGATCTTTCCGGGTTGGCGCCACGGCTTGACTTTGCAGGCGAGGTGGCAACTCCGTATTCAGCCTGGTTTACTCGTGATGGGGGTGATCTTCTGCTGTCTGTTGACGGGGATGGCGATGCATCAACACATGAGCTTCAGGTCCGGCTGAATGGTGTCGATAACGTGGTGCGCAAAGATGTTTTGTTGCCCGGAGACACGGTGCCCCCTGCAGACTTGGGCCAGCCAGATGTTTTGCCAGCATTGTTACCTCCTGCGGCGATTCTGCAGGAGGCTGTCCGTGTGCGTAATGCCTCTTCATCCGGGCTTGGGGCTGATATGCTTGATTCGGCTCTGACATTCTTGTCTTCTCAGAACGGTACAATACATGCAGATCTGGAGACGCCTGATTTTGCAGGCATCAGTACATTTGTCGGCAAAGATGGCGTGAGCAATGTCGTTCTGGGCACAGACAATGCCAATCTGCTGTTTGGTGGTTCGGAGGATGACAGGATTCATGGTCGCGGTGGTGATGACCTTCTTGTCGGGCGGGATGGTTCCGATACCTTGGTGGGAGGAGACGGGAACGATCGCCTGAAGGGCGGAGATGGCATTGACTATCTGACAGGTGGGCAGGGAGCCGATACCCTGACCGGTGGAGAGTCATCGGATGCGTTCCAGTATTGGTCCCTGGACGAGACATTCGGCGACATCATTGTTGATTTCAGCCGCGCGGATGGTGACCGTGTCTGTTTGATGAATATTGATGCCAACATCCTGCAGCCGGGAGAGCAGCTGTTCGGTTTCTCCGGGCAGACGCCGACAGCCCATTCCCTCTGGTATCAGCGTGCACAGGATGGAAGTGGATTGATCCTGTACGGGGATGTGGATGGTGATGTCCAGACGCATGAAATGGCCATCACCATGATGGGAATTGTGCACCTTATGCCATCTGACGTGACAGACTATACGTTGATAACCGGTGGTTTGTTTGCTATTCCGGCTCCAGAGTTTGCATAAATGCAATTCTGACCTGGCTGTCGTGTAAGAAATGGTTATGTCCCCGGGGAAATCCCGGGGACTTTTTGTAAAGACTATCTTTCCGGATGGTCATATGTCAGCATGCAACGTGTATGGCTTATTACGTGCTCTTTGTACGATTTTAGTCGTATGTGTTTTGCCGGAGTTTTGTTCTTCTCTGTCCTGAATCCTAGTATAGGGAGGACAATGTATCCTGCAATCCGGACTTGTCAGCGTTGTGCTTCCGGACAAGGTGGAAACCATGCAGGAAATCACGTTTGTCCTGTCCCTTATTCTGTTTGTTGCCATGGCCTGTGCGGCGATGCGGTCGTGCGTACGCTTTGGTCCGACAGTACGACGACGTGTTGTCCGGACCTCCCTGTTTGCATGCCTTGTTATCCTGTGCGCGCTGTTTCTCCCCCGGTATTTTGATCATGATACGTCTGCATCTGCGAGTACTGGCCGTACGGGGTTTCCGGATTCACCGATAGAAGCAGATCATGGTGCTGCATTGAAGGCGCTGTACGGCGAGCTGCAGACATTCCGGCATGATCCGGAATTTCACCGGGTTGGTTTTGATGCATGCTGCCGTTTCAGCGAGTGGAAACAACGCCTGGACCGTTTGGGCGATGGCAACGGGTCACGTGTATACCAGTCGCTTGGCTTTGTTCCCCGTGATCTTCTGACATTGGCAAACTATTATCGGGCTGGTGACGGGGATGATGCGGCGCCTGTACGTGCTCTTGCCACCCTTATTGATGCGGGGCTTTCGTCATCGCCTGTGTTGGAGTCCGGACAGGGGATGGTTCGCCAGCAGGGGTATGCCTGTATCAGCCCCGAGCTTCTGCGCCGTTATCATGCCGCATTGGGCATGCATCAGCATGCAGAAGCCAGTCGGGTTGTCACTGGCCCAGGGTGCCGCATTCTGCACCCCAGAACCATTGTCAGCGGTCCACTTGATTCCCGGCATGTGCTTGTGTCTGATCCCGGGATGCGTAAAGCAGGTGCGCTGTATCATCAGGTGAGAACTGACAGTGGGGCTATACTGTGGCTGAGCCACGACAGGGTCGTGTTCCGCTGATCGTCAGTATCCCTGATCGGGATCAACGTACCCGGCTGGCCGCTCACCCCGGTCAAGCTGTTCCAGTGCAGCGGCTATTTGCGCGACAGCCGTTTCGGGTATGGTTGCAGCTGCGCTGTGCGGTGTCAGCCGGATGCCGGGGTGATGCCACAGGGGTGAATCAAGGGGCGGTGGTTCAGGTGCGGTTACATCCAGAAAAGCACCGCGCAGATGTCCTTGTTCCAGCGCGTTGAGCAGATCCTTTTCCACGACCAGATCCCCGCGTGATGCGTTGATCAAGACGGAACCTTGGCGCATGCGTTCCAGGAAGCCGGCATCGATCAGGCTTCGGGTTTTTGGTGTCAGGGGCAGCAAGCAAATGACGGCCATACTGCTGGCAAGAAGGGTGTGCAGTCCTTCCGGGCCATACACACAGGGAAAATCGGTTACCTGTCCGGAGGCAGTGCGACGCCAGCCGGTCACGGGGATGCCAAACCCGGACAGGGCTAGGGCAACCGCTGTTCCCAATGTACCGGCCCCCAGAATGCCAACCGGAAAGTCTGCGGGTGCCCGGTATGGCAACGGGTGCCACCTCTTTTCCCTTTGGCTGTCCTGATAGGCATCCATGTCACGGAAGAAGTGAAGCACGGCGTAACTGCACCATGCTGCCATCTGTGGTGCCATGCCGGTATCAACCAGGCGGAAAAGGTCAACGGTGCGGGGCAGGTTGGGGAGCGCCAGAATGGCGTCTACGCCGGCTCCAAGACAAAAGATGGAGCGTCTCACCACAACATTGTCAAAAAGGTCTTTATCTGGCTTCCAGAGGATCAGGTCATCGGTTGACCGGGCAAGCGGGGCTGTCTTGTCATAGCAGGAGATGGTTCTTCCGGGGCAGGCCCGTTGCAGCAGGTCTGCCCACAGTGCGGCGTTGGACGGTGTTGCAACCAGAACCGTTGACATTCAGACAGGCCCACCCCCAAATTTCCCCCCGAAAGGGTCTCATGATGCCGCAGCTGTATCAAGATTCCCTTCTTCCGGGGCCGTGCGGTTTTCCTGTTGCAAGGGGATCAGGAACAACAGGGCAATCCACAGGGCGCACACAAACCACGTTTGCCATAGCCCATAGCCCAGCGATGCAATGACAAAGGCGGTAACGGCTCCACCTGTGGCCGCTACCCGTGGCGTTCCAGGGGGAATGCGGTGCAGGGCAAAGAAAAGTGCTGCCGCAGCCAGAACGGCCCCGAAAAGTCCCAGATCAAGCCAGATATGAAGAGGACCATTGTGCGGGTGCAGTGGCATGGCTTCAAGATGGCCAAGCGTTGCCCCATCATGACACCGGGTCATGGCTATGGTGTTATTTCCCCCTTCGATGACGCGCTCTGCCTCCAAGCCATATCCGATGAGTGGCTGTTCTTGGATTTTCCCTGTTGTGAACGTCCAGATCATCATGCGGTGGGCCATGGATGGTACCTGTTCAACGAAGAAACAATAGGCTGGGCTGTTCTGGGATGGGGCCAGAAGGGGCATGAGCAGCAGGCCGCTTGCCAGAACAGCAGGCACCAACCGCCATAAGGCAGGCAGGACGCGGATCATTGCTGCCGCGGTTCCACCCAGAAGAACAGCCCCTATGGCTGTTTCACTGGAGTGTTGGCTGAGAACAGCGAGTGCGAGGAATGTGATGGTTATGCTGCTGTACCGCCATCCCCCCTGCCAGCTGGCAAATGCGCAAGGGAGCAGAAGCAGTGCCAGAAAAGCTGCCCCACGGCTGTAGGGAACACCCACAACCAAGGCATCGATATGTACCGCTTTGCGCCATGGGATGCTCAGCATGCCGGCTGTCTGCATATCCAGCAGAGCCAGGGCACCGATCCCTGTTGCCATCCCCAATGTTACCAGCGCGAGTGTGCCGCGCTGGCGTGTGTCCAGTTTCATCATTGCCATGGCGATCACGGTGCCGCACAGGGTCAGCAGCAAAAGACGCAGGGCGACGACAGCGCTGTGGCCCGGTATCAGGGACAGGGGGGAAAGTGCCAGCCCGGTAAGGAAGAGCGACCAGAGCCAAGGGTTATATGACCACAGTTCCCTGATCGAGGGGCGCATGTGCCACAAACCCCACAGTGCTGTCAGCATCAGCAGAATCCACAGGCCTTTCGGGGCAATAAATCCTATAGAAGGGGCTAGCGGTATCAGCAGAAGGCAGCGGGCAGGCATTGTGGCAAGGATCCGGTATAAACAACAAGGCGACCAAACCATGCTGTTTTGGCCGCCATTTGTCCATGATCCGTGATTGTGCGGTGGTGAATATATTGTTGAAGATCCAGCTTGACACAAAATGGGAGAACAGATAAACACAGCGCTCCCAGCGCGATGGCGGAGTAGCTCAGCTGGTTAGAGCACGGGAATCATAATCCTGGGGTCGGGGGTTCAAATCCCTCCTCCGCTACCAAATTCAGAAGACCTCTTCACATATTACGATGTGCTGAGGTCTTTTTTATTGCGAAATAAGGACCAACTGCCGTTTGAGTAGTGAAGAGCATCGGTTCGCTCCATTATATCAACATAACATACTTATATTTATCGGAAATTTTCACATCCCTGTCTGATGTCAATGATTATCAAAGATTGTTTATTCTTTTTCCATTATCCCTAATAGAGGCATTTTCTTTGTGTGTTCAGGGGGGCGCTAACAGATGAGCGGCGTGTACGATAAGCAAGAGCGAATTGCGCTGGCCGCTGCCAGCTTGGGTGCCACAGTCCACTATGGTGTAACGATTATTCATGGGCTGATTACAGGGAATTTGGCGGCAATTGCTGCGCTTGTTACCTTCAAGAGTGGGGCTACGCTCAGGCTGTACTCCGGACCCCTGATTTGTTTTTCTGCTGGGTTCACTCTTTCACTGCTCTGTGGATTTCTGTCCTATATTTCGCAATCAGCTTATACGGGTGAATTCTTTGAGCGTGGTGATTCTTGCAGACGTTGGGCAATCGGCTCCGGTTTTGCGTCTTTCATCGCCTTGGCTTTGGGGGGAGTGTGGGCGTTTATTATTGGGATTGGAGAACTACAGCGCGTGGAAGACTTTTTTCCAGGAGAGGAGGTTCCTCCCTCGTGTTGCCCGGCAGGGTGGATTCGCCGTTCGGGGTAATCCGGTGCGGTAAGGGTATCCGGTAGCTCTGCGTGCAATGTTGTTTGCGTGCCGTGCCCAAGGTCTGTGAAAGCCGGGGCCCTGGCCAGCAGCCATGAGGTTTCTTGTGTCTGTAGATACAATCAAGGGCTTTATGAATATTCCCGTCCGGAAAAAAGAGCCTATGGTTCCTACGGCTCCCTTGCGGCCCCGTGCGGGTCTCCTCACTATAGAGTCATCGTCATTATTCAGGACGGGGGCAGGGCCTATGACATCATTTATAGCCATCTTTGGGGCTTCTCTGTGTATCGCTGTTCTGGCTGCTGCCGCCCTGCGCCACCGTGCTGTGGTTGAAGCAAAGGTGCGTAGCGGACACCGTTCTTCCCGTCATTGATGTACGCGTTCCGGGGCGGGAATATCACCCACCCTGGGGCTGCGGCGTGATTATTGGCCGGGCCTTGTCGGAGGTGCCGGATCGATCGCGTTCAGGTGCGACAGGGATTGCAGGGCCAGGGAGTGAAACTCCCGACGGTACAGGGTTACGACAACCCCGGCGGTTACGGCCGTCAGAAGGAAGGGGTTGACCATCCAACCCAACGCTCCCAGTGCGAAAAAGTAAGCCCGCAGGCCACGATTGAAGTGATGTCCCGAGCGCGAGGACAGGACCGCAGCCGTTTCTGCAATACAGCGGGAGCGTTCACTGTCAGCATCCGCTGCCGGGCCCAGTGCACCTACTGTAATGGAGCAGTAGTTGGCAAGCCGAAATGCCCAGCTGAACTTGAAAAATGCGTATACAAAAATGGCGAGAAGAAAGCAGATCTTGCTTTCCAAGGCATCGATGCTTCCATTTTCGGCAAACGGAAGGCGCCCGATGGCATGGGCCACGGTTTCTGTAACCCCCAGCATGGCCATCAAGCCCCCGATAACAAAGATCGTGGTGGAGGAGAAGAAGCTGACGCCCTGCAGCAGGTTGCCCAGAATATTGGCATCAACAATGCGCAAATCCCGTCGCGTGGCTTCCATGAACCAAGCCCGCCGTCTGCTGGCCATCAAGGTTGCAATCGATCGATGCCGTGCCGGGCTGATATCGGCAAAGATTGTATAACCTGTCCATAAGGCAAAGAAGCTGGCCAGACCAAGCCAGTCGGCCAGTGTCATCCAGGGAAGGGGCGAGGCATTCATCAGGGCATAATCCGCAAGCAGGGACAGGGAAAGCAGGTGAATTCTGGCAGGTTTCCGTTGCCCGGGCCAGAGAGCAGGGAAACGATCGTCTCGTGTGGCATCAGGTCATGTTGGAAACAAGGTCAAAAAAGCTGTCCTCATCCATGACGGTGACCCCCAGCGCCTCGGCCTGCTTCAGTTTTGATCCCGCCCCTGGCCCGGCAACAACCAGATCAGTCTTTGATGACACCGATCCTGCGACCTTTGCCCCCAGTGCCAAGGCCTTGGCCTTGGCTTCGGCCCGTCCCATCCGGGTCAGGGTTCCTGTGAAAACGATAGTCTTGCCGGCAATCGCGGAGTGGGTTGTATCCGGTTCCTCGACAGGCGAAATGGTAATTTCAGCCTGCAGGGCCCGCAGCACATCGCGGTTGTGGGGTTCCCGCGCAAAAGCCAGAAGTTCCTGAGCAACGGCTGGGCCAATGGTTCCAATACCGGTCAGGGTGAGCCATGCCTCGCTGAGGCGAACGTCTTCATCCGGTTCGGGGATTGCGTCCAGGGTATCCAGCAGATTGCCCAAAGATCCATAGTGACGGGCCAGAAGGCGGGCGGTGGCCTGTCCAACCTGTGGGATGCCAAGGGCAAACAGGAAACGGTCCAGGGTAATGGTGCGGCGGGCATTGATGGAATCAAACAGTCTCTCGGCACTGGCCGGGCCCCAGCCGTTGCGGTTCTTCAGTTTGGACAGGCTTGCCTTGTCGCGTGCTTCCAGAGTGAAAATATCCTGCGGTGTGCGGATCAGGGCATCGGCAAAGAATGCCTCGATGTGCTTCCCGCCCAGCCCCTCGATATCAAAGGCATTGCGGGAAACAAAGTGTTTCAGGCGCTCGGTTGCCTGGGTCGGGCAGGTCAGGCCGCCTGTACAGCGCCAGGCGACGGTGCCGTCTTCGCGGGTCGCGGTAGCCCCGCATTCCGGGCATGTATGGGGAAACACAAACGGGGTGCTGTTTGCAGGGCGTTGCCCGGTTATAACCCCGAGGATCTGGGGGATCACGTCACCAGCTCTCTGCAGGGTGACCAGGTCGCCGACGCGCACATCCAGCCGGCGGATTTCGTCTTCGTTGTGCAGGGTCGCCCGGCTGACAACCACGCCGCCAACCGTGACAGGCTCCAGATGAGCAACCGGCGTCAGAACCCCGGTCCGTCCGACCTGTATTTCAATGGACCGCAGCCGTGTCTGCGCCTGTTCCGAAGGAAACTTGCGGGCAATGGCCCACCGGGGTGCACGGGCAACAAAGCCCAGCCGTTTCTGTAGTGCGACGTCGTTGACTTTCAGCACCAGCCCATCGATGTCATAGGGAAGATCGGCCCGCCGTGCGTAGATATCGGCTGCGAAGCGTTCTACATCCCCCAGCGTTTGGCACAGGCGGTGTTCCGGATTGACAGGCAGCCCCCAGGCCTGAAGCTGGTCCAGCCAGCCCTTGTGGGTTTCCGGCGTGAAACTGTCAAGCTCTCCCCACGCATAGCAGAACAGGCGTAGCGGGCGCGATGCCGTGATCTTGGCATCCAGCTGACGCAGGGACCCGGCGGCTGCATTGCGGGGATTGGCAAAGACCTTGCCACCACGCGCACTATGCCGGCTGTTGAGTGCCGCAAAATCATCGCGGCGCATGTACACTTCGCCCCTGACCTCAAGAATGCGGGGCGGGGTGGATGTCTTCAGCCGTGCCGGCAGGTCAGCAACGGTTGCAAGGTTGGCTGTGATGTCCTCTCCTTCCTGTCCGTCGCCGCGGGTTGCGGCACGAACGAAAACACCATCTTCGTAACGCGCAGAGAAACTCAGCCCATCGATCTTGGGCTCGGCCAGGATATCCAGGACGGTGTCTTCAGGCAGGGACAGGAAGCGGCGGGCCCGGGCCACGAACTCGGCGGTTTCCTCTGCATCAAAAGCATTGTCGAGAGACAGCATGGGGACTTTGTGCCGCACCTTGCCAAAGCCGGTTGCAGCCGGAGCCCCGACCCGCAGCGACGGGCTGTCGGGACGGCGCAGATCGGGAAACTGTTCTTCCAAAGCCAGAAGGCGCCGTTTCAGGGCGTCATAATCCGCATCACTGATAACCGGGGCGTCATCGCGGTGATACAGGGTGTCGTGTCGTTGCAGTTCGACCGACAGGGCTTCGATCTCCGCGACAGCTTCCTGTCGGGAAAGGGCAGCAATTTCTTTCATCCACACGGTCCGGATCAGATGGAATGCATCAGGCTGTCGGCGGCGGCACGTGCCTGTTCGGTTATGGTTTCGCCAGCCAACATGCGGGCAATTTCCTCGCGCCGTGCTGTTTCGTCAAGAAGTTCGACCCCGGTTGTTGTCTTTCCGCCCCGGACTGTCTTGACCACACGCCAGTGGTGGGTTCCCTGTGCGGCGACCTGGGGGGAATGGGTGACAACCAGAACTTGGACATCGGCCGCCAGCCGGGCCAGTCGTTCCCCTACAGCGGCCGCGGTGGCACCGCCGATACCGGTATCCACCTCGTCAAACACAAGCGTGGGGATGGTGGACGAACGGGCCAGAACAACCTTCAGGGCCAGCATGAAGCGTGACAGTTCACCCCCGGAGGCAATGCGCCCGATCGGACCAGGAGTTGCCCCTGGATTGGTCGCCACTTCAAAGGTGACAAGATCCGTTCCGTCCGGCCCCCAGCGGTTTTCGGGCAGTTCCTCAACCCGCGTCACAAAGCGGGCACGATCCAGTTTCAGCGGGGGGAGTTCTGCGGCAACCTTCTTGTCCAGCTGTCCGGCGGCCTTGACACGCACGTTCGACAGGGTTTGTGCGGCATGCTGGTACGCCTCGCGTGCACGCCGTTCTTCAGCCTCCCATTGCGCCACATCAGCCCCCCCGTCATCAAGGGCACGCAACTTCTGATGCAGAGATTCCAGCACAGCAGGCAGATCATCAACCCGGCAATGGTGCTTGCGTGCTAGGCTGCGCAGTGTGAACAGCCTGTCTTCCAGATATTCCAGCTGTCCGGGATCCAGATCCAGGGCGCTGCTGATCCGCTCAAGCGTCGCGTGGGCCTCAGTCGTTTCGAGAGCGGCCCGGTCCAGGCATTCGATAACGGGGTGAAAGACCTCCCCGGCCATGGGGGCCAAGCGTTCCAGTTGCCGTGAGACAGACCGCAAGAGGGCATCGACCCCGCTTCCACCCGCCGCAAGGGACCGCAAGGCTGTTTCCAGACCTTCTGCCAGCTTCTCGCGGTTCATCAACAACTGTCGTTGTTCGGCCAGGCTGTTTTCTTCATCGGCCTTGGGGGCAACGGCAGCCAGTTCCTCCGCGTGGTGGCGCAGGATATCCTCTTCCCGTCGGGCGGCGTCCAGCCCTTCCTGTATCCGGAGGCGGTTGGTGCGGGCTGTGTTCCAGCTTTGCCAAGCCTGCTGGCATATCCGGCGGGCTTGGCCTGTGCCCGCCCATTCATCAAGCGCACCCCGGTGGGTTGACGGATCCAGAAGGCCATGGGCATCGAATTGGCCGTGGATTTCCGTCAGGGCCCGTCCGAGCTGGCGCAACAGGCCGATGCTGGCGGACTGGTCGTTGACAAAGGCCCGGGACCGACCGTCCCGTGACACGGTGCGACGCAGGACCAGCTCCTCACCGTCCGGGCTGTCCAGCCCTTGTTCACGGGCCAGAAGCAGGGCGGGATGGGCAGCGGGAAGGTCGAACGCGGCCGTGACTGACAGCTGATCGCTTCCATTACGGACCAATGCGCTGTCACCCCGTTCCCCCAGCGCCAGCCCCAGGCTGTCCAGCAGGATTGACTTGCCTGCCCCGGTTTCACCGGTCAGCACGCCAAGGCCAGCTCCGAACGTCAGGTCAAGACGTTCGATCAGAACAACGTCACGAATGGACAGCCGTACAAGCATGAGAGGATGCTCTCCTTGTGTTCATACGGAGACAGGGGCCGCCGTTCTCAGAAGATGTTGGTGATGCTGTCCCACCAGCCTTCACTGCCTTCCTCGAGGGCTGCGTTGTTGGCCTCGGGATTTGTCTCGCCACGCTCGACCAGGTCATAGGCGTCGTCGTACCAGTCACTGCCAGGATAGTTGTGCCCCAGCACAGCGGCTGTCTTTTTGGCTTCATCCTTCAGGCCAAGCACCGTATAGGATTCGGTCAGGCGGTACAGGGCTTCCGGGGCATGGGATGTCCGATCATACTGGTTGATGACAACCAGAAACCGGTTTATGGCGGCCAGGTATTTCTGATGCCGCAGATACCAGCGCCCGACCTCCATTTCCTTGCCGGCCAGGTGATCCAGGGTCAGATCCAGTTTCAGGCGCGCATCCCGGGCATAGGATGTGCCGGGGAAACGGTTGACGACATCTTCCAGGGCAGAGCGGGCCATATCAGTCATTTTCTGGTCACGACCGACATCGCTAATCTGTTCGTAATAGCACAGGGACTTCAGGTAATAGGCGTATGGCGTATCGACATTGCCGGGATGCAGCTGGATGAAGCGGTCCAAGGCAATGATGGCATCATCGTACTTTGCATCTTCGTAATACGCATAGGCTGACATCAACTGGGCCTTTGTAGCCCACGTCGAATACGGGTGCTGACGCTCCACTTCATCAAAAGCCCGGGCGGCTTCAACGTAGTTGCGGTCGTTGAGTTCCTCGATCGCCTTGCCATAAAGCTCGCCGACCGGGCGTTCCACGTATTCCTGGTCCTTGTCTCCGGCGCAGGCGGCAAGCAGCGCAACCACAGAGACGGTGGCCATGTGGCGGAGAAGATAACGGAGTGTCTGCGGGTTGGGCAGCAGAAGCATGGTATAATCCGGTTCACCCTGTCTTGAAGGTCGGCAGACTATATCACGCAGGTCCGGCTGCGGGGCAAGAGATACTCTGTGCCATGACGAAGAAACACGACGCCCGCAACCAACCCGTTTGTTTAGCGGGGCAGGGCCGGGATTTGTGTTATTGCCAGGTTGATATCGGCTACCAGGTCATCAAGGAAGGTATCGGCGCTGCCCGGCGATGTTCTGACGGCGGGAGGAATGCCGGTCTTTTGATAGGCCGTGCCGTCGCTGGCCAGGAAGCGGGTTGCGCTGAGGGTGCCACGCCAGTTGTTGGGAAGAACCCAGTCATGGGATTCGGCCAGCTCGCCACGGGTGTTGTCCCCGACAAGGGTAATTCCAGGGACATCATGCATGGCCAGAACAGCGGCTTCGGCGGCTCCTGCTGTCAGGTCGCTGATCAGGACGGCGACGGGCGCGGACCAGCTGCTGCGCAGGCTGGGTGTTACGTAAATTTCCTCTGCATCGGTTAGTCCGGCCTGCGGGCTTGCCGGGGCAACCAGAAACGCAACACGCGTGGCATCTGTAAAGCGGCTGGCCAGTTCCAGTCCCGTCGACAATCCTCCTCCGGTGGAGAAGCGTAGGTCCAAAACCAGTCTTGGTGCTGTTTTCAGATCATCAAGGGCTTCGCTCAGGGCATTGATCAGGACCTGCGTGTTTCTAACGGCCCCTGATTCCTCGGACAAGCCTTCCAGGTCAAGAACCCCAAGCCAGGCCGATCCATCGTCCAGTTTTCCCCTTACAATGCGTCCCCGGGCACTGAAGACAGCCTTTCCGCCCAGCATGGTGCGGTTCATATGGGCAATAAACGCCCCGCGCAAGGCTTCCAGGCTGGTTGCATCACTTGTATCACCGGATGCACCCCCCGCTTGTTTCCACAGGCTCAGCATCGTGCCCGCTGATGACGGGGCAGCTTCACAGAGTACCCCGTCAGGGCGGACCATGGTGCCCAGGTCGTCGCCGCTTTCGACCAAGGCTGTGCACAGGCGGGTAAAAAGTTCCGAACCATGTATGCTGGCTGTGGGCAGGTTTTCCAGAATGGCTGCGGCCTGTTCCTTCAGGTTGGGGCTTTCCTCGGAACGGTTGGAATTGGCCAGCAGCATCAAGAAGACCATGGTATTGAGATCAGGAGTCAGGGTTGTTCCCCGTGCCGGCTCCATCACTGATCGGTCCTTGATACGGCGCACGGTATCATCATCAGCCAGCTGGTAACGTACGGGAACCAGATCCCCCCCCTTGGTGATCATCAGCTCATCGGCGCCCTGCCGTGAAATAACGGAAGCATCGCGGCGCAGGTCATCAACCATACCCCGCTTGCGGATCAGGGTTGTGGGGCCGGTCATCTGATAGACCGTGTAATAGGGTGCCTCCACCCACAGGACATCGGGCCGGTTGCTGGCTTTCCAAATCCCGTCCAGCGAGACCGGAGCTGCGGCACGCACCTGTTGTTCTGTCCAGACCAGGACAAGAAGAAGTACGGCAAGGCCGCACAGTACTGGAATAATCCTCGGCATGGTCTTTTCTGGTTTCCTTGGCTTCTAGCCTGCCTAGAATTCTGGAAGAACTTGGCCGCGGGCGCCAGCACAAAAAAACACGGTCCCAGAGGAGCCGTGTTTTTTCAGAGGCAACAACCTTAAAGCATGAGATCAGGCTGAGGCTGCGAAGAGAGGGGTGCGGTTGGGCACAAGATCTTCTTCTGTCATGGCAATCTCTTCCCATGCTGAAGGATCAGCCAGAAGGGCTTTGACCAAGCCAGTGTTCAGTGCGTGGCTGGACTTCAGGCCGCTGTAATGACCCAGCAGGGGCCGGCCGGCAAGGGCCAGGTCACCGATGGCATCAAGAGCTTTGTGACGGGCGAACTCGTTGCCGTAACGCAGACCACCATCGTTCAGGACATCGGCCCCGTTGACCACAACGGCGTTGTCCAGGGACCCACCCAGCGCCAGCCCCATGTCACGCATTTTCGGCAGATCTTCGATCAGGCAGAACGTACGGGCGCGTGACAGGGCAGCCTTGAAAGATGTTTTTGTTACGTCCAGCGAGCAGGACTGACGCCCAATGGCCGCTGCAGGGAAATCAACGGTAAAGTCGATGCTGAAGCCTCGCCCCGGGTGCAGGGATGCTTCGGCCCCATGTGCGCTGACGCTTACAGGCTTGAGAACCCGTATGGCCCGGCGCGGGGCATCCTGCTCCACGATCCCGGCGCATTCTGTCAGGAAGACAAAGGGGGCGGCGCTACCATCCATTGCCGGTACTTCCGGGCCATTGATCTGGATTTCCACGTTGTCTACCTGCATGGCGACCAGTGCGGCCATCAGGTGTTCAATCGTTGCCACGGTATTGCCTGCAGTGTCACCGATAACCGTGCACAGGCGGGAATCCCGGACATGATCGCTGTTTGCAGGGATTACGGCTGCGCTGCCTGCGATATCCGTGCGGCGGAAAACGATACCCGTATCCGGGGCGGCAGGTGCCAGCGTTATGCGGGTCTTGATGCCGCTGTGCAGCCCGATACCTGTGCAGGATATGGTACTTTTGAGTGTTCTCTGTCGCAACAGGGATGACGACGAGACGGCCCCTTTCCCTCCGGCACGACGGGACACCCGCTTGGTGTCAACCGCATGGGGGGCAACAGAGGTGTCAGCCAGTCCATCAAACATCATCAGTACAATCCGATTCCACAGGGCACAATCTGAACAAGATACAAAGTGCATCCGGCCTATAGAGGCGGGCCATCAAACTTTTTAACCGGTAAAGGCTTAGCAACCCGGAGACAACAGGGCAAATCAATGATTGTTGCGAAATGTTTCATCCCGGGCGCCCCGGGGCGGGATATTTTGATTGCAGTGCGTGTATTCTTCTTCTCAAGCGTGCAGTCTAGTCCTGCATAACGCGTTGCCAAATATATGAAAAAAGGGGAGAGCCGAAGCTCTCCCTGTCAGGTTGGCACGTTTCTGCCACATCAGGCAAACGGTACTATGCACCGGGCCTTTTGTGGGTGAAGCAATCCAGCACAAAAGCCACTAGTTGGCCTGGCGGCGCAGGAACGCCGGAATTTCCAGCTCATCTTCCTCACGCCGGGTTACCGGCATGGCCTGTGCTGCTACAGGGGCAGCTGCCGCCGGGTGAGCCTCGACATGGGCTTCGGCCGGGGCCATTTCATCCCGATGTGCCAGGCGGCTGAGCCGGGCAAACAGGTTGTTGCGTGGTGCGCTGGCCGGGGCTGTACGCTCTTCTGCATATAGAACGGGTTCCACCGCCGCAGCCGGAGCTACCGCCGCAGCTTGGGCATGAGCCGCCGCACCAGAGGTATAGCCATGCTGCTGTGGCATCTGATACGCCAAGGGGTCATGGCTTGCGGACTGTGCAGGAATAAAGGTATCGGCCTCTCTTCTGGGTGGCATCTGGGCTGTTGCACTGACAGAAACCTGTGCGGGCATGGCCTGATACGAAGGTTGCGCTGTCGTCTGGGCTGCCTGCACCGGAACCGGTATCGGTGATTGGACCGCTGCAGGGTTGGCATGAGCCGGTGCGGCAAAGGCGGGTGGGGCATGAACAGGCGCAGGTTCCGGAACACGGGGAGCCTGCACAACCTGAACCATCTGGGGCTGCGGCTGTTGCTGGACAGCCGGCCGCATTGGTGCGGCTTGAGGCAGGCAGGCCGCTTCGCTGTTGATGCCTGTCGCAACAACAGAAACACGCATGGTGCCTTCCATGCTTGGATCAAAGCACGAGCCGAAGATGATATGCGCTTCACCTTCCACTTCGTCGCGGATGCGGTTTGCGGCTTCATCAACTTCGAACAGGGTCACGTCCATGCCGGTTGTGATGTTGATCAGAACACCCCGTGCCCCCTTCATGCAGGTATCTTCCAGCAGGGGGTTGGCAATGGCAGCCTCGGCGGCGTCCAGTGCGCGCCGCTCCCCTGTGGCTTCGCCGGTTCCCATCATGGCACGCCCCATGTCGCTCATGACGGTGCGCACGTCGGCAAAGTCAAGGTTGATCAGGCCAGGCAGGATCATCAGGTCGGTGATGGAGCGCACGCCCTGGTGAAGAACGTTGTCTGCCATCTTGAATGCATCGGCAAAAGTGGTTTTCTCGTTGGCAACCCGGAACAGGTTCTGGTTCGGGATGATGATCAGGGTATCAACGTACTGCGACAGATCTTCGATACCGCTTTCGGCAAGCCGCATGCGGTTGGCGCCTTCGAACTGGAACGGCTTGGTCACGACACCAACGGTCAGAATGCCCATCTCGCGGGCTACCCTGGCAATGACGGGTGCAGCACCGGTTCCGGTCCCACCGCCCATGCCGGCGGTGATGAACACCATGTTCGATCCCTGGATTTCTGCAGCGATCTGCTCGACCGTTTCTTCGGCGGCAGCCCGTCCCACTTCCGGACGTGCACCGGCTCCCAGTCCCTGGGTCGTGGTTTCCCCCAACTGAATGCGGCGGTTGGTCCGCGCCATGGTCAGGGCTTGTGCATCTGTATTGGAAACGACAAAGTCAACACCTTGCAGATTGTCTGCAATCATGTTGTTGACCGCGTTGCCGCCGGCACCACCAACGCCAACAACCGTGATGTGGGGTTTGAGCAGGGGCTCACCCTGTTGTGGAACAGTGAGGTTTATCATATCGTGGGCCTCCGGGCTTGATCGCTTCTGCTTCTGTTCAGTGCCTTTGACGAAAGTGCGGATGCGGTACTGATACCGTTCTTGATCCCGCTACATTATGTCAGGTTTCTGTTTTACGTATCTTGACATTCCTTGGTACATAATCCTGAGCCACGTTGGAAGAGGCCCGGCGCTTTTTCCTAAAGATTTTCTTTCAGCCATCCAAAGACACGACCGATTCCGCGACTGGGGCGCGCGTTTCTTTCCACCAATCCGGCCATGTCGGCATCGGCGGGTGCGGTCCGGAATGCCTGGTCGCGTATGGCGTAACGCAGCAATCCGGCACAGGCGGAAAATGCGGGACCAAGAGCGTTCTCGGGGACCCCCCGGATCCGTCGCGGCCGTCCAAGGCGCACCTGTTTGTCAAGCACCAGCTCGGCCATTTCACGCAGTCCCTGCAACTGGCTTGCACCACCTGTCAGCACGACCCGTCGACCTGCTGCATGCAGCATTCCTGCCGTGGACAGCCGTGCGCGGACCAGTTCAAATGTTTCCTCGATCCGGGGTCTGATGATACGGACCAGTTCGGAGCGCGGAATTTCCTGGGCGCCTGCGTCTTCGTCTTCGCCGACTTGCGGAACCTTCAGCAGTTCCCGTGCATCGGCCGGTGCGCTGTGAACCGTGCCCCAGACGGTTTTCAGGCGCTCTGCCATTCCGGCCGGTGTTGACAGGCCACGGGCGATGTCATTGGTGACATGATGCCCGCCAACCGGTACGACATCGGCAAAGACAGGGTGTCCATCCAGAAATACAGAGATGCTTGTTGTCCCGCCGCCCATGTCGATGACGGTTACGCCCATCTCTTTTTCGTCATCCACGGTGCAGGCCACAGCAGAGGCATGGGCACTTGCCGTGCGGCTTTCAATGCGCAGATGACAACGATCGATGACATTGGCCAGGTTACGCAGGGCACCGCCACCCGCAGCAACCATGTGAATGCGCACGCCCAGGCGATCGCCATACATGCCGCGTGGATCAACAATGCCGTCGGTCCCGTCAATGGTGTAACCCGTCGGGATGCAGTGGATCAGCTCCCGGTCGCCACCTTCGGCCAAAAGGAACTGGTGCCCCTGTTCCAGGATGCGGCGTACATCGTTGTCGCGGATGGCGTGACCGGCAACAGAGACCTCTGCATCCACATTGCGGCAGTGCAGGCCTCCGCCAGTGACATTGATGCAAACATCCCCAACGCGGACGCCGGCTGTTTGTTCAGCTGCATCAACCGCAGCGCGGACAGATTCTTCCAGCTGGGCCATATCCGCAACCTGTCCGTTGCGCATACCGCGTGACCGATGATGCCCCACGCCCAGCACCCGCAGGTCACCATTTTCATCCGCTGTTGCAACAAAGCAGGCAACTTTTGTCGTGCCCACGTCAAGAGCAGTAACAGGATCATTACGTTGGCGGTTTCTTGCCATTATATACTGTAGTCTCCGTGCACTCTGTTATGTGTTTATCTGTTTTTTTGTTTTAGTAACGTCAGGCATTCCGTGCCGGACCGGTTGCCGGCAGTGCGGGGGGCCGGGTACGCCCCTTGCCCGCAGGTGTGCTGCGTGTCTGCGTGGTTGGTGCGGCACGTACGATCATACGATCCAGGACACGCAGGTCGATCATTTCCAGCCCACGTTCCAGAAGTTTCTGCTCACGGTCCATGGCAGCCAGTCGCGACAGGGCCGTGCCGGTATCAAATTCAGGCAGCTTGACTTCTGTGCCTCCCTCGCCGACAGCATCAATCCACAAATCCCAGCGCCGGGATCCAACCCGGACCGCTGCCCGGACCCGCTGCATGATATCGGGTTCTGCGGACAAAAGGGTCAACAGGTCGCTGACAGCATCGGGCGCACCCCGACCGGCAATCAGGGGCAGATGGCTGTATTCCGGCAACATGGGGCCGATGACGCTGCCGTCTGCATCGACCATCCGGAAATCACTTCCGTTCTGCCACAGGGCAATGGGTGTTTTTTCCACCAGCGTGATGTGGAGTTCATCGGGCAGGTGCCGTTCAACAGTCGCCAGCCGGACCCATGGCAACTGTTCAAGCCGTGTCCGGACGGTTGCCGGATCCAGCTCCAGAAGCGGCGCACCCCGCGGCAGGTCCACGGCACCGAGCAGGTCATCCGGGTCTGTGCGCCCCCGTCCGGTTACGGTAATCTGGCGCAGCTTTATGCCGGCGTCTGCGCTTATATCCATCAGGCCGTCCAGCGTTACATCGCGCAACATGTTCTGCGTCCATGCGATGGCACCAGACATCCAGGCCGCCATGACCAAGGCCGTGGTCATGGTACCTGCTGCCAGCCATTTTCGGGCCCGGGTACCGGGTAGGGAGATCAGAAAGGGGATGGCCATGGTCATGTGTCGCATTGCGCATTCTCCACCATCCAGGCGCAGAGGTCGGGAAACGAAATCCCGGACAGGGCAGCCTGCTCTGGCACCAGTGATGTGGGTGTCATACCGGGTTGGGTATTGACCTCCAGAATCACCAGCCGTTTTCCATCATACCTGAAATCCGCGCGCGATACGCCCCGGCATCCCAGGATATGATGGGCCACGACAGCAAGACGCTGTACTTCGGCGTATATATCGGCAGGCAGGTTGGCGGGCAAGGTATGCGCAGACCCACCCGCCGCGTACTTGGCATCGTAGTCATAGAAACTGTGGCTGGTTGTGATCTCGGTAACCCCCAGGGCATGGTGCCCCATGACGGCTGTTGTCAGTTCACGCCCGGGGATGAACTCTTCTGCCATGACGCGTTCGCCATAAGGCCAGTGGGTGGCAAAAGGCCGTGGGGTTTTTGTGTCGGTGATGATTGCAACACCGACTGATGAACCTTCGTTGTGCGGTTTGACAACATAGGGAACCGGAATGGGATCGCCCGCGATCAAGTCCTCCCGCGTGACAATCTTTTCCCGTGCGACGGCGATGCCGGCACTGGCACACAATTTCTTTGCCATTGGCTTGTCCATGGCCAAGGCACTGGCCATCAAACCCGAGTGGGTGTAGGGCACGCCAAGAACATTCAGCATGCCCTGGATGCAGCCATCCTCGCCGTAACGCCCGTGCAGGGCATTGAACACAACATCCGGGCTGGTTTGTTCCAGATGATGCAGCAAGGCCCCGACATTGCGTGAGACGTCCACCGCCTGCACGGCATAACCAACACTTTCCAGGGCCCTGACAGCGGCAGCTCCCGAGCTGAGAGAAACCTCCCGCTCTGCCGAGAAACCCCCCATCAGGACAGTCACCTTCCTGTGGCGCCGGTTTGCGCGCAGCCGTGTAACCTCTTCGACGGCTGCGGCATTGACAGGTTGTGCGGCTGTTGTGCTGGTGAAGTCCAGGTTCATGATCTGTCTCCGGCAGGCGTCCGTTTTTCGACCCCAATACGACGAATTTCCCAACGCAGTTCCACACCGAACCTGGTCCAGACCTTATGCCTGACAATGTCTCCCAGTTCTTCGAGGTCACGTGCCGTGGCACTGCCGGTATTGATCAGGAAATTGCAGTGTTTCTCCGAGACCTGTGCCCCGCCATGGCGCAAGCCACGGCAGCCGGCGCGATCAATCAATTCCCATGCCTTGTGGCCGTCCGGGTTGGCAAATGTGGAGCCGCCGGTTCGGGTCCGGACTGGCTGTGTGTCTTCGCGGGATTGCGCGATCTCGTCCATCCGCGACTGGATGGCCTGGCTGGAGCCCGGTGTTCCCCGGAGTGTGGCATGGGTAAAGATCCAGGTATCCGGAACCGCGCAGTGGCGATAGGACAGTCCCATGGCCTCCCGGTCCAAGGTGTGAGAGTGCCCGCTGCGGTCGATGGCGGTGGCGGACAGCAGGATATCGGCCATTTCGCATCCATAGGCCCCGGCATTCATGCGCAGGGCACCGCCAAGGGTTCCGGGGATACCGCTCAGGAATTCCAGACCGGACAAACCCTGTGTGGCCGCAAAGCGGGCAACATGAACATCCAAGGCTGCCGCGCCGGCCTTCAGGATGTGCTCCTCGCTGGATACGACAGCGGAAAATCCCCGTCCCAACCGGATGGTGACCCCCGGAATGCCGCCATCCCGTACAAGAAGGTTGGAGCCGACACCGATAACGGTTACGGGAACATCGTCTGGCAGCACGGACAGGAAATGCGCCAGATCCGCATCATCCTCAGGCTTGAAAACAATATCGGCCAAGCCACCAACCTGGAACCATGTAACCCGTGACAGATCGTAATCGGCACGAAGCTGTCCGCGAACCCCGTCCATCAGGGGGCGCAGGCGCTCCAGCAGATGGGTTCCGGCTGTTCGGGTCATGGTTCGTGCGCTTTCCGTCATCAGGCTGTTACTTTCCCGGCCGAGGTGGACAGGGCATCAAGTTCGCGGGGTAGGGCCTGTGCCCACGTTGTAATATTGCCGGCCCCAAGGCATACAACAAGATCGCCCGGTGCGGTCAGGGACTTGACCAGCGATGCCAGATGTTCTGGTCCTTCAAGGGCATGGACGCTGCGGTGTCCGTGATCGCGCAGGCCGTTGACCAGAGCCATGCGGTCAACGCCTTCGATGGGTGCCTCTCCGGCTGCATAGACGTCGGCGACAATGACTTCCTCTGCTTCATTGAAGCAGGTGCAGAATCCTTCGAACAAGTCCCTCAGGCGTGAATAGCGATGCGGCTGCACCACAGCAATCACACGTCCACGTGTTGCCTGGCGTGCGGCCTTCAGAACGGCAGCAATTTCCACCGGATGGTGTCCGTAGTCATCAATGACGGTGACCCCGTCACTTTCGCCTGTACGCGTAAACCGGCGTTTGACGCCACCGAACGTGACCAAGGCCCGGCGGATGATGTCATCCGTCAGCCCCATGCGCACCCCGACAGCAACAGTTGCCAGGGCATTTTGCACATTGTGCTCCCCGAACATGGGAAGGCGGATATTCTCGATCGTACGTGATGCGTGAGGATCGCCATTTCTTACCACGGCATCAAAGCGGGCCCCGTTGACACCGCCCTCAACATTGATCCCCTGTATCTCGGCCTGCGGGCTGAAGCCATAGGTTACAATGCGCCGGTCTGCCACCCGGGCGATCAGGGTCTGCACCTCCGGGTGATCAATGCACAGGGCGGCAAAGCCATAAAACGGGATGTTGGTGACAAAGGTGTGGAACGCGTCCTGAAGCCGTTCGAAACGGCCATAGTGGTCCATATGCTCGGGGTCGATGTTGGTCACCACGCAAATCGTTGCGGGCAGCTTGGTAAAGGTGCCATCAGATTCATCAGCCTCTACAACCATCCAGTCACCCGTGCCCAAGCGGGCATTCGTACCCCAGACATTGATGATACCGCCGTTGATCACGGTTGGATCCATGGCGGCTGTGTCCAGCAAGGCGGCAATCAGGCTGGTGGTTGTGGTTTTGCCGTGTGTGCCGCCAACAGCAATGGCCCACTTCAGGCGCATCAGTTCGGCCAGCATTTCAGCGCGGCGTACGATTGGAAGATGGCGTGTGCGTGCGGCTTCGATTTCCGGATTGGCAGGCTGGATCGCCGAAGAGACGACAACAACCTTTGCATCCCCCAGATTTGCGGCATCGTGACCGATGGAAATCGGGATATTCATCGCCCGCAGTCTTTGAACGTTTGCATTCTCGGCAACATCCGATCCCTGAACAGCGTATCCCAGGTTATGCATGATCTCGGCAATACCGGACATGCCGATGCCGCCGATGCCGGTGAAGTGAAGGGGGCCAATATCAAGGGGAATCGCACGCATGGTCAGGCAGTCTCCGGGGTACAGGCAAGGTTCTCGACCGCATCGCCCAGGCGGACAACAGCATCCGGTATGGACCACGCGCCGGCGTGCCGTGCCATGGCAGCCAGATGCTCGGGGGCGGACAGAAGATGCACAAGGGTATGGGTCAGGGTCGAGGGTGTAAAGGAATCCTGGGGTATGACCGTCGCGCCACCGGCGATTTCTACAGCCCGTGCATTTGCCGTTTGGTGATCATCGGCTGCCGCGCCATAGGGGATCAGAACAGAAGGCCGGCCGGCGACGGTTACCTCGGCAACGGTCGAGGCACCGGCGCGCGCGATCAGCAGGTGTGCGCGTGCCAGACGTTCAGGCACATCATCAAAGAAAGAGTTGACCGTTGCCGCAATGCCGGCACGGCCATAGTCATGGCGGGCACGCTCCAGATCTTCAGGCCTTGCCTGATGGCTGACGGTAATGCGCGTGCGTATGGCATCGGGCAGGGAGGCAAGGGCTGCGGGAACAACATCGGTCAGGATGCGAGCGCCCTGGCTGCCACCCAAGACCAGAAGTTCAACGGGGCCATCGGGGCCCGGTGGTATATAGGGGGTTCCTGCAATGTCCTGTATGCCACTCCGGACCGGCATGCCAACACGGATTGCCGGAACCTGTGGTGGCAGGAAGCGGATCGCGTCATAAACAGTGGCAACAGCCTGAACCCGTTTTGCAAACAGGCGGTTGGCCCGCCCCAGAACGGCATTTTGCTCGTGAATCAGAACCGGGATACCAAGCTGTGTGCCTGCAGCTATGGCTGGAACCGATGCATAGCCGCCAAACCCGACAACGGCCTTGGGGCGTATTTGCTGCAGGATGCGCCGGGCTTGCCAGGTTCCACGCAGCAGAGCAGCAAGGGCGGCGATGCGGGCCAGGGGGCTTTGCCCCAGAACCTGGGCCGATGACACCCCGAATGTTTCGACCTGCCCCAGAGTTCCCCCATAGGCGCACCCGCGTTGGTCGGTGATCAAGGTCAGGGACCAACCCCGCTTTGACAGTTCTGTAGCCAGCGCCTCGGCCGGGAACACGTGCCCGCCTGTGCCCCCGGCCGCAAGCACAATGTGCCCACGGGATGTTACCTGTCCATTCATGGCAGTATTCCCCCCGGGCCAAGGGCAAGATGGCGTCGGGTCAGTGCCAGAACCATGCCCATCCCCAAGGCCAATCCCAGCATGGATGACCCCCCGTAGGACACAAAAGGCATGGTCATCCCTTTTGTTGGCATCATATGCAGGCTGGAAGCCATGTTGATAATGGCCTGAAGGCCAAACTGAACGGCCAGCCCGCCGACAGAGATCAGGACAAAGAGGCTGTTGCCCTGCAGGGTTCGGCTCATGGCACGTAGTACGAGAACCGCGAACAGTCCCACGATCAACAGGCACAACAGAACCCCGAATTCTTCCCCGGCAACAGCAAAGATAAAGTCTGTGTGGGAATCCGGAAGCTGCTCCTTGACCCGTCCTTCCCCGGGGCCACGGCCAAAAATACCACCGTTGCGAAAGGCCTGAAGTGCTTTCTCGATCTGGTAGGTATCCCCGCCGTCCGGATTCAGGAACCGGTCAACGCGGCTTTGTACGTGCGGAAAGATCAAATAGGCCCCTGCCGCCCCGCCAAGACTGACCGCAACCAGCAGGAAAACCCAGAACAAGGACAGCCCGGCCAGGAAAAATTGTGTGCTCCACATGGCGGTGACAACCATAGCTTGCCCGAAATCAGGCTGGATCAACAGCAGGCCGACAACAACAAGGAACAGGGCACTGGCAACCCGGAACCCTGGAAACGCTTCGGATGTTCGGCCTTCGGCAAACATCCACCCGGCAACGATGGCAAAGGTTGGCTTGAGAAACTCGGACGGCTGGATCGACAGGCCACCCAGATGGATCCAGCGTGTTGCGCCCTTGATTTCCACCCCGCTGAACGGTGCCACGATCATCAGGGCCACCGATGCAAGAAAGCCCGCGAGGGCCACACGACGGACCCAGCGCGGCGAAAGCAGCGACACCGCAAACATAAGGCCCACGGCCAGGGGAAGGAATACAAACTGGCGCCGGACAAAGTGGAACGGTTCGGCATGGATGCGTCCTGCGGCGGCCGGTCCGGCTGCCATCAGCAGGATAGCCCCGATGATGACCAGCAGCAGTGTAACCGTTAACAAAACCCTGTCCACGGTCCACCACCAACGGCCGATAATCGATGTGTCGGTACGGGTGAACTGAAGAAGGGTCATGTTGCCTCTTCTCCTTCGGGTACGTCCTCGGACTCTTCTTCGGCCAGTTCCTGAACAATCCGGCGGAAGACCTCGCCCCGGTGCTCGAAGTTCCGGAACTGGTCAAAGGATGCGCAGGCCGGGGAGAACAGGACCACATCGCCGTGGTCGGCAATTTCGTCTGCACGTTCAACCGCATTCTGTAGGTCGGAGCACTTGGTCCAGGGCACATCCTGCCCCAGCTCCTGTGCAAGCAGGTCTTGAGCCTCTCCAATCAGAAAGGCATGGCGAATGCGTGGAAACAGTGGGCGCAGGGCCTGAATGCCGCCTTCTTTTGCCTGCCCGCCGGCGATCCACAGAACACGGTCGTAGCAGGCCAAGGCGCGGGCTGTGGCTTCGGCATTGGTTGCCTTGCTGTCGTTGATGAAGGGTACGCCCTCTATGTCCTCGACCAGCTCCAGCCTGTGTGGAAGGCCGGGGAAGGTGCGCAGCGCTTCTATGATAACGGGGACGGCAACACCCCGTGCCCTGGCTGCGGCAAAAGCGCAGGCAATATTCTGTCCGTTGTGGATCCCCGGTAGGCGCTTCAGCGGACGCAGGTCACAGATTTCAACGGGCGTGCCTTCGCTGGCATCGAACAGGATGCCGTCGGCAACAAAGATACCACCGGTGACCGCCCGTCCCGTACGTACGGGAATGACATTATGCAGGGCGTGCCGTGATACCGTTTCGTAAATGCGGGCGCTGTCGGGGTCATCAACGCCGATAATGCTGGTGGCATGGGCGGGCTGATCAGCAAAGATCCTTGTCTTGGCACGGACGTAACCATCCATGTCGCCATGGCGATCCAGATGATCGGGGCTGATATTCAGCCATACGGCCACGTTTGCCTTCAGGTGCGGCATCAACTCCAGCTGATAGCTTGAAAGTTCCAGGACGTAGGTTCCCCGCCAGTCCATGTCTGGCAGGTCCATGGCCGGAACCCCGATGTTGCCACCAACAGCAACGGGAAGCCCAGCCTGTTCCAGGATATGACCAATCAGGGCCGTGGTTGTGGATTTTCCGTTTGTACCGGTGATGGCAATGACAAAGGCGTCTGTTCGTGCCTCGCACAAAAGATCAACGTCGCACACCAGGGGAATGCCCATGCGGCGTGCCAGCAGTGCCGCCGGGTGGGGAGAGGGCAGGACACTTGGAATACCCGGACTCCAGATAACGGATTTCAGGCCAACCCAGTTTTTCTCTGATGGCTCGGCAATGGAAATACCCATGCGTGCGGCTTTGTTGCGGGATTCGGGATTGTCATCCCACGCCAGCACCGTTGCTCCGACAGCCTGTAGAGCACGCGCCGCTGACAGCCCGGACTTGCCCAGTCCCAGGATGGCGACGCGACTTTTCAGGTAATGCAGCGCTGGGTGCATTCGCCGGCTTCCTTATCTCAGTTTGAGGGTAGACAGGCCCAGAATGGCCAGAATAGTGGCAATAATCCAGAACCGGACCACGATGGTTGGCTCGGCCCAGCCTTTTTTCTCGAAGTGATGGTGCAAGGGAGCCATCCGGAAGACCCGCTTCCCTGTCAGCTTGAAGCTGACAACCTGGACAATGACAGAAACGGTTTCCAGCACAAACAGCCCCCCCACCAAGGCAAGGACAATCTCATGGCGGGTCACGACAGCCACGCTGCCAAGTGCGCCACCAAGGGCCAGGGACCCGGTATCACCCATGAAAACCATCGCGGGCGGAGCATTGAACCACAGGAATCCCAGGCATGCACCGATAAGGGCGGCCAGAAAGACCGACAGTTCGCCCGATCCGGGAATGTGCTGGATCCCCAGATAGGTTGCGTACAGGTTTGATCCCACGAAATAGGCGATCAACGCAAAGACGCCGGCGGCTATCATGACCGGGACCGTTGCAAGCCCATCCAGCCCGTCGGTCAGGTTAACGGCATTTGACGAGCCGACAATGACAACCATGCCAAAAGGAAGATAGAACCAACCCATCTGGATCAGCACATTCTTGAAGAATGGAATGGTCAGTGCCGATGCAATGGATGGGTCTGTGATCGACATGATCCACCATGTTGCCACCCCGCCGACAGCACATTGTGCGACCAGTTTTATCTTGCCCGGAACGCCCTTTGTGTTTCGCTTGGTGACTTTCAGAAGGTCATCGATCATGCCAACCAGGCCATAGCCGATGGTGACCAGCAGGACAGCCCAGACATAGGAATTGGCCAGATCCGCCCACAGCAGGGTAGAGACCGTGCATCCCAGCAGGATCATCATCCCGCCCATGGTCGGCGTCCCTTTTTTGGTCAGGAGATGACTTTCCGGTCCCAGCTCCCTGATCGGTTGCCCTTGCTTCTGTTTGTGCTTCAGCCAGCGGATGATAGCCGGCCCGAAGACAAAGGCCACAAGCAGGGCTGTCAGCACAGCGCCCCCGGCCCGGAACGTAAGATACCGGAACAGGTTGAGAATACTGAGATCGCCGGACAGCTGGGATAGATAATAGAGCATCGTGTGGTCTTCTTGTGATCCTTGGGTAGCAAGAGGAAACGGGCGGGGGTTTCCGGTCAGGTCGCTTCGCTTACACTGTCGGTCATGGCCTCCAGAAAGGAGACAAGATGCCCCATCCGGGTGCTGAATGATCCCTTGACCATCAGAACGTCGCCATTTTTCAGGGCCGGGGCAATCAACGACGCCAGCGTTGCACTGTCAACGGCATGGGCGGCCTTGATCGGGGGGGGAAGGGCTTCATGCAGGTTCATCATCAGGGGTCCAGCGGTATACACCTGCTCTATCCCCAGTTCCACAATTTCCTTTGCCAGGGCGGCGTGCCGTTCCGGACCGGTTGGGCCCAGTTCGCGCATGTCCCCCAGTGCGGCAATGCGTCGTCCGCCCGGTCCGGGTTTTGCAACGGCAAGAGCATCAAGAGCGGCACGGACCGATGCCGGATTGGCGTTGTAACTTTCATCGATCAGCGTGATACACCCACGCTCATCGGGCAGGGGGATGATCCGGGTCCGACCCCGTCCCTGTGAGGGGACCAGCGTTGCCAGTGTGCGTGCGGCCTGCGTCGTATCCAGCCCCAACGCATGGACAACAGCAAGAGCGGCCAGGCTGTTGCGGGCCCAGTGTGCACCCGGTGCCCCGATGGTATAATTCAGTCCTTCCCGGTCAAGCCGTACAGAGACCTCGGTCTGCTCTGCCCCGATCACCAGGTCCAGAAGACGCACATCAGCCTCGCCGTGTTGTCCGAAGGTCAGGATGTTCAGGTTCAGATCCCGCGCCCGCGTTTCCAGGCGTTCGTAGAACGGATTGTCGCGGGGCAGGATGGCTGTGCCGCCAGTCTGTACGCCTTCCAGAATTTCGGCCTTGGCGTCAGCAATTTCAGAGACATCACGGAAGAATTCCAGATGGGCATCCGATACCCAGGTGATTACGGCAATGTCGGGCCGGGAGAGGGCTGTCAGGACGCGGAGTTCGCCGGCATGGTTCATCCCCATCTCGACGATGCTGTAGCGTGCATCGGCAGGCATCCGTGCCAAGGTAACCGGAACACCCCAGTGGTTGTTGAAACTCCCGAAGGCGGCATGTGTGGGACCGAAATTGCCCAGGATGTGCGCCAGCATGTCTTTGGTTGATGTTTTGCCGACACTGCCTGTCACGCCGATCACGCGGCCACCAAAACGGTTCCGTGCTTCCTGCCCCAAGGCATGCAGAGCCGTAAAGGTATCGGAGACCATAATCAGCTGGTCTGGATTGACGTCTGGTACCGCTTTGTGGACCAAGGCGCCGGCCGCACCGGATTCAAGAGCCTGCCTTACCCAGTTATGTCCATCAGAGTTGGGGCCTTTCAGGGCGATGAACAGATCACCGGGTGCTGTTGTCCGGCTGTCAATCGACAGGCCCGTGACCGGGAATGTTCCGCTGCTCTTGCCGTCGGCGGCCTTGGCAATGTCCGATGATGTCCATAGGGTCATGGTGTCATCTCCTGTAGCATGCGGGCTTTCAGGGCTTCCCGGGCAATGTGGCGGTCATCAAAAGGAAGCGTGATTGCGCCGATGGTTTGCCCGCTTTCATGCCCCTTGCCTGCCAGCAACAGCACGTCGCCTGCACGCAGCATGGCAATGCCGGTGCGGATTGCTTCGCCGCGATCACCGATTTCAACAGCGTCCGGGCACCCGGTTCGTGCGGCAGCCCGGATGGTGACCGGGTCTTCGGTGCGCGGGTTGTCATCTGTCAGGATGACACCATCGGCCAGGCGATGTACGACCTCACCCATCAGGGGGCGTTTGCCGGGGTCACGGTCACCACCGCACCCGAACAGAACGATCAATCTCCCTTGTGTGTGGGGCCTCAGGGCCAGTATGGCCTGTTCCAGGGAATCCGGTGTGTGGGCGTAGTCCACATATACAGTGGCTGTATCAGCGCAGCTGCCTACATATTCCAGCCGTCCCGGCACCCCGGTCAGGCGGGGGAGTGTAGCCACCGCTGCTGCCGGTGTGATGGAGCGATCGCAGGCCAGGACCAACCCAAGTGCAGCAAGACTATTCATCGCCTGGAAATGCCCGGTCAGGGGCAGGTCAACATCCATCCTGTTACCCAGGACATCCAGCGACAGGGCTTGTCCGCGTGGGCTGGCCCGGTTTTCAAGCAAGCGGATTTCATGCCCGTTTCTGCCATAACTCCAGACTCTGCGTCCGGCGTTACGGGTTGCGGCATCCAAGGCACCAAATTCCGGACTGTCTGCATTCAGGACAGCAAGGCCACCGGGCTCCAGTACCTCAGTAAAAAGGCGTGTCTTTGCGGCCCGATAGGCTTCCATCGATCCGTGATAGTCCAGATGGTCGCGGGACAGGTTGGTAAAAGCGGCGGCCTTGAGTCGCACGGCATCCAGGCGGAACTGATCCAGCCCATGGCTGGATGCTTCCAGGCACAGGAGAGAGCAGGACCGATCCGCCGCCATGGCCAGAAGGCGATGCAGGCTGACCGGGTCAGGGGTAGTCATGCCTTCTGTACAGTCAAAGTCAGGACCGGTCAGCCCCAGCGTACCCAAGCTGGCCGCCCTTTTGCCCAGAAGGGTCATGATCTGGCGGAAAAAGACAGCCGTTGATGTCTTCCCGTTTGTTCCGGTGACAGCGGTTGTTGTTTCGGGCTGGCGTGCATAGAAGGCAGAGGCCAGCCGAGCCAGATCGCGCCGGGGGTTGTCGGTTCCAAGAACAGGAATGCGGGATGCTTCACGAGGTGCGGCGGTGCCGTGTGCGGCAAGAATCGCCACGGCCCCCCGTTGAAGGGCATCGGCAATAAAATCCTGCCCGTTGGACCGGGTTCCGGGCATGGCAGCAAACAGGAAACCGCCTTTTACAAGCCGCGAGTCGGCCGTAATGCCAAGGATGTCTGTCCGGCAAGCCCTTTCATCCGGCTTCTGTATGCCAGCTTTTTCTGCCAAGTCACCGAGCAACATCAATACCTTCCTCTTCCACAACCGCTGTTCTGGCCACCCGGGCCTGGGCAGCTTTCATGGCCCTGACTTCAATCGGTTGGCCATTGACACGGGGCTGTATACCAAGAATGGGGCCAATTTCAGCAATGATCTCGCCGGCTGTTGGAACAACATTCCATCCCGATGTTGCAAAGCCCCATGTGGACTTCAGTCCTTTTGGCTCGTCCAGTGTGACAACCAGCGCATAGCGTGGATCATCCATGGGAAAGGCACCGGCAAAGCTGTTCATGTTGTTTTTGCGGTTGTATCCACCGGATGCAGAGATCTTTTCGGCTGTTCCTCCCTTGCCACCGACCATATAGCCGGGAACTTCGGCCTTGCGGGCCGTGCCATCCGTAATGACGGTCCGCATCAGTTTGCGCAGGGCCAGGGAGGTTTCCGTGCGCAGGACTTTCTGCGGTTGCGGATCACCGGCATCGCGTGGCAGCAGGGTGGGCTGAACCATGTAGCCGCCATTGACCAAGGGAGCCAGCCCCCTGATCATGCTGATCGGCGTGACCGCAATGCCATGGCCGAACGATATGGTCATGGTATTGATGTCCCGCCATGGCTGAGGGTACAGCGGGTGGCCCGTTTCAGGAAGTTCGATACGGGCTGCATCAAGAATGCCCAGCCTGCCAAGGAATTTCTTCTGGAATTCGGTTCCCAGCTGCATGGCCATCCGTGCCGAACCGATATTGGACGAGCGGGTCAGAATTTCGGCGACATTCAGCCGGCGGTTTTCACGATGTACATCGCGTATGGTAAAGCGTGCCACTTTCAGCGGATTGATCGTGTCGTAACTGTCCTGCAGGCGGATCTGACCGGATTCCAGGGCCATGGCCGTGTTTAACAGCTTGAAGATGGAGCCCATTTCATAAACGCCCAACGTGACCCGGTTGAAGCGGGCATTGGCATCAGATGCCCCGAAGTTTTCAGGCTGGTAGTCAGGCAGTGAAACCAGCGACACGATTTCTCCGCTGCGTACGTCCATGATCACGGCACTTGCCGCTGTGGCGCTGAACTTTTCCATGTTGCGCAACAGAGTGTGGCGGACGGCATGCTGGACCCTGGCATCCACGGTCAGGCGCAGCGGGATGGAGGGGTTCTGGCGCAGGGCTTCGTTGAAGGTCAGTTCGGTTCCGGCAATGCCGTTGTTGTCGGGGTCTGTGGCGCCAAGGACGTGGCTGAACAATGAACCCTGCAAATAGGCGCGCCGCTCGGCATTCTCGAAGAAGAGCCCGGGAATACCTTCGGAATTGACGCTTTGCTGCTGGCGTGGCGTCAGGTTCCGGTCAAGATAGACAAAGCGCCGACCAGATGTCAGACGGTTGAATACGTCGTGTCGGTTCAGGTGAGGCAGAACAGCAACCAGTTTGTCTGCCGCCTCGGCCGGGTTGATCAGTTTCTGGCTGTCGGCATATAGATTGACGGTTGGCAGGTTTGTGGCAAGAAGAAGCCCGTTCCGGTCCACAATGTCTGCGCGCGTGTGCGTAATAACATCGGTTCTCGCCACGGCCCTGGCCCTGTGCGAGATTGGGTGGTCAACAGCCCCCAGGACCATGACGTCGAACAGCCGGACACTGATTCCGCAGAAAGCCAGAGCAAACAGGCTGGCTGTAACCAGCATGCGGACGCGCCCGGTTTCCAAGGCTTGTTTGACTTCTCCTTCCAGGACCACGTGGGTTCCCTTCCGGTCAACGCCGGCGGATGGAACAAGCTCTTCCCCCGGGTACAGAAAAGGTGCGGCCTTCCGACGATGCGGGAACAGGCGGGCCATCATGCTATGGCTTCCCTGTTCTGGAGGAAGCCCGGGACCGTGGTGTATGTGATGGTGTCACGTCCGGACTGGAATGGTTGGCCAGTGTCGGGGAGAAGGTTCCCCGGTGTGCAGGATTTTCGGGCTGTTGCAGCGGCAGGTCGGTAATCTGGGCCATGGCCTGTCCATCCAGGATACCAAGGCCCAGCAGGCGCGACGCAAGGTCCGCAATACGGGCCGGATCGTTCAGATAAGCCCATTCGGCAGACAGAACGCGAATCTCGTTGTGCGTCTTGTGGATATCCCGGTTGAGTCCGGCCAGTCGGTCTTCCAGGTTCTGGACCTGGAATTTCATCAGAAACATGCCGACACTGACGGCCAGCACAAGAAAAACCCATAGTGCCGTGGTGCCGCGGATCATGCTGCACCATCCTGTGCGGGGCTATTGGTTCGGGTATCCACTCTCAGCTTTGCGGAGCGGGCCCGGGGATTCCGTTGTGCCTCGGCAGCCGAGCACTGTACGGCCTTGCGTCCTGACCCGACAAAGGTTGCGGGTGGGGGTGGTATTTCGCCTGGTAACAACCGTGAGACGCTTTTTGCAGAGCGTTCTGACAGGAAGGCCTTCACCTCGCGGTCTTCCAGGGAGTGAAAGGACACAATAGCCAGTCGTCCGCCGGGGGCCAGTATGGACTGTGCCCCTTCCAGACCGCGGCGCAGTTCACCGATTTCATCATTGACGAAGATGCGCAGTCCCTGAAATGTCCGCGTTGCCGGGTCTATCGTATCCTTGCCCTTGTGCACGACAGAGCGGACAATCTCGGCCAGTTGGCGGGTTGTCTGCAGTGGGCCGTTGTGGCGTTCCCGTACAATGGCCCGTGCGATGCGGCGCGAATGCCGCTCTTCGCCAAGGCGATACAGGATCGAGGCAATATCCTCTTCCTCAAAAGTATTGACTATGTCTGCAGCAGACAGACCGGCCTTTTCCATCCGCATGTCCAGGGGACCCTCGCGCATGAAAGAGAACCCTCGCCCCGGGGTATCGATCTGCATGGACGAGACCCCGACATCCAGGGTGACACCATCGACAAGGCCAACGCCGGCTTGTTGCAGCAGGGAGGCCATGTCACCAAAGCGGCCGGGGAGGAACAGGAAGCGGCCGGGATAGCGGGAGGCCAGATCCTCTGCGCGCGGTGCGGCTTCGGGGTCGCGGTCGATGGCGACAACGCATGTATCGCTTGAAGCCTCCAGAATGGCTTGACTGTAACCACCGGCACCGAATGTGCCGTCAACGTATGTTCCGCCACGGTGTACCTGCAAGCCATCCAGGACTTCGGTCAGCATAACCGGGATATGCAGGGCTGTTTCTGTTGTCATGGTTCAGTCCCCGCTGCCAAGGTGCAGGGACGGGCGGCGTTCCGCTGCCCGGCGCCGGATTTCGGCTTCGGCCTTCTTCAGGGCGGATGGTTCCCAAATCTGGAATGTGCGCCCCCGACCAACAAAAGCAGCCTCAGTCGACAGCCCCGCATGTTCGAGCAAATCCTCGGGGACCATGATCCGGCCTTCGGTATCGAAGGCGAGCTGGCGTGCAGATGCAAAAACAAGCTGGGCCATTTCATCCTGTTCAGGTGAGAAAATATCCAGCCGATCCAGGCTGGAGGCAATCTTTTCAAGGCGATCCATGCCCATGCCATCCAAGCAGGATGTCGTGAACGACGGGTAGCAGACAACACCGGCAAAACCTTGCCCTGTCAGGGACGATCGCCAGAGTGCCGGAACAGACACCCGTCCCTTCCGGTCAATCTTGTTGATGATCGTGGAAACGAAAAGCGACATCGCTTCCCGGGCCTTCCCATGGTTGGGCGGTGTGACCAGCACCGCAGGTGTGTCAAGAGCAACGCTTTCCGCCTTGGATACGCCCTGAGCGACAGTGAAGCCGGTGGCCGGAGTCCGTGCTGGGCGGGAAGCAATTATGGTATGTCATGGTATGTCATGGGATCACATGGGTGTCAACGACACCTACCCTGTGATAACGGGATTTGGCCACCGGGGAATAAAAGGCCGCATCCCGCACGAACGCTGACCTTTTTCATGAGCGTACAGGTTTTGTCGCGACGCATTTTATCGCGCAAGGGTTTCTTTTTGTGGATTATGCGCCTGAACGGCAGGGGGGAAGTGCCAGATGGCCTGTAAGCCGGGTTCTGTCCACGCACGGTCTGTGCGCTGGATGGTCATTCATCTGCGATGCCCGTTACCGGACACCTGGTGCGACCGACCCGGACGGCGGCCCGGAAAAGTGCCTGCCGCTTGGTGCGGCTGCCGTCCCTACTTGGTCTTGCTCCCGGTGGGGTTTACCATGCCGCCCCTGTTACCAGGGGCGCGGTGCGCTCTTGCCGCACCCTTTCACCCTTGCTGCTGCCAAGGCCGCAGCGGTCTGCTTTCTGTGGCACTGTCCCTGGGGTCGCCCCCGCCGGACGTTATCCGGCACCGTTTTTCCGTGGAGCCCGGACTTTCCTCCCCCCGCCATCATCAAAGGTGGCAAGGGGCGACCATCCGGCCATCTGGCGAACCGGACCATAGAGCGTTCCGGGCCGGGGTCAAGCAGAAACAGTCAATTCGGGGTTCCATGGCGCGGAACATAGTGTCCGTCACGCAGGCAGACAAAGTGGCTGTCAACGTCCGGGTGTTCAACGGGGTCACCGCTGTTGTCCTCGATCAGGCTTTGTTCGGAAACGTATGCGTGATAGGGGCCTTCGGTATTTTCTGCCAGAAGATGGTAGAAGGGCTGGTCTTTCGGAGGGCGCACCTCCTCCGGTATGGCCAGCCACCATTCCTCGGTGTTGGAGAAAATCGGGTCTACATCATAAACCACCCCGCGGAACGGGAAGATCCTGTGCCGGACAATCTGGCCAATTTCGAATCTTGCGTGGCGTATGTTCATCGTTCCCCGACAGGCAAGGGCCCGAATCCGGGCCGGTTACGGGATAAGATGTGCCCTGAAGAACGATGATACAGGATATGTCCACGGGGCCCGCAAGCCATGTGCGATCAGAAGTACGTGATCAGGATGCTTCCCGGGCACTTTTTATGGCCGTCATGAGCGTGTTGGTGTCTACGGCCCCGGGTAGAATCCGGTCGCCAACGACAAAAGCTGGTGTGCCGCGAATACCCAGTGCCGTTGCCAGGGCAATGTTCTTCTCCAGCGTTCCGGCAATGGACTTTTGCTTGATGTCCCGGTCAAGGCGCTTCATGTCCAGCCCGGCTTTCTGCGCTGTGTCACGGATGATGGCTTCGGTCAAGACGCCGCGGTGCTCCATCATGGCTGTATAGAACGACCGGTATTTACCCTGTATGTGTGCAGCCAAAGCGGCTTCGGCCGCATTTGTGGACATCGGGCCAAGAACGGGAAGTTCCTTGAAAACAATCCGCACATTCGGATCTTGCTTCAGCACCTCCATCAGGGGTTTGAGCATCCGCTTGCAGTACCCGCACTGATAATCGGAGAAGCTGACGATTGTTACGTCACCCTTGGCGTTGCCGAGAACCGGATCGGCTGTTGAGGCCACCAGCTCGGAACGGCGGGTTTCCAGGACGGAGCGCAGTTCGGTCTCTGCCTGTTCTGCCTGACGTGCCCGCAAGACGTCTATGGCCTCGGTAATGACCTCCGGATGTTCAAGCAGATAGGACCGGATTTCCCGGTGCAGCTCTGTCCTGTCGATCTGGGAAGAGGACCAGGTGGTTGTCGGGAAGGCAATGCCCACGGCGATCAGGCCGATAAGGCAAAGGGCAGGGCGACGAAGGAACGGGTACAGGGGCACTGGGGCGCTCTCCGGATTTGTGTTTCGGTGCGTGAGCAGAGTGGAAAGGCCTACTTCTTGTCAAGCTGGTTCTGGGCTTCCATCTTGATGTCTTGAAGCCTCAGCCACAGGGGATGGCTTTGCCCCAGCAGCTTTTCGGCCTTGCCGGCATGAAAGGATGCCTGCGATGGCTCACCGGTTTGCAGGGCATATTCGGCCAGGGCGTACGATGCCTGGCCTTCATTCCCGGTGCGTCCCCATGCTGTGCCAAGAAGTCTCCAGCCAAAACTGTTCTCCGGATCACGGGCCAGGGCTGTCCGCAAGACCTGTGCCGCTTCTTTCAGAGCTTCGGGTGATCCACTTTCAATCAGGGCATGGCCATAGCTTGTGGCGATCAGGGGTTCATTGGGCAGCAGCGAGACAGCCTTGCGATAGTTTGGCAGCCCTTCGGCAACACGCCCATTTTCCACCAGCATTTGCCCGCGCAGTTCATGAAAGTAGGGATCGGACGGATACTCTTTCAGAAGGCCGTCAATCAGGGGCAGGGACTTGGCCGTATTTCCACGGCGGAAGTAGGCGATGGCGCGGGCATAGCGTCCCGCGACAGATTGGTCTGTTTCCGGATATTTCTGCAGGGTGCGGCCCTGAGTTTGCAGAAAGGCAAACATCTTGGCCACCATTCTCTTGTGTGCGGCCATCTGTGCCGTTGGTGCATGCGTTGTTGCAGACGATTGCTCCACATGAGCGGCAACGGCAGATATGCGTTCTGCGTTCAGAGGGTGTGTCCGGACATAGGGATCCTGGTTGGCCGAGGCCAGGTATTCCTGACCTTCCAGAATATGAAAGAACTCCAGAAGCCCCTCTGCGGTTTGCCCGGTCTTGTCCAGGACCTTGAGGGCAAAGGCATCCGCTGAAGCTTCCTGTGTTCTGGAGAAAGAGAAATAGTTCCGGGTTGCCACGCTGGTTCCCAGTGATGTGACGGCCAGCCCAGCATCCGCCCGGCCTGATACGGCACCGATGGCAATACCTGCTGCCAGGGCTGCCAGGCTGGATATGCCGGCTTTTTCCAAGGCATCGATCCGGTTGACAATATGCCCTCCGGCAATATGTCCTGTTTCGTGGGCGATGACGCCAATCAGCTGTTCCGGGTTTTCGGTACGTTCCAGAAGGCCGGAGTGAATGTACATCCGTGATCCGGATGTAACAAAGGCGTTCAGCGACGGGTCATTGATCACCCGTATCCTGACACTGGCCGGTGGAATGCCGCCGGCTCGGAACAGTGGATCGGCATAGGAACGAATGATACTTTCTACTTCGGCATCCCGCAGGATGCCTCCACCCCGTCCGGCCAGGGCATTCCCCGGAACAACCGCCACGGCGGACAATGCCAGGACAGCGTATCGGAACATGCGAGTGATCGAGAAGAATATGTGCACAGTCTTGACCCCGGAAAGAGAAACAAAGCGTAGGGCGGGGATGTTTCCCCGTCAACGGGGGCTGTTTGTGGCGATGGTCATGACAGCCCTGGTTCCGGCCCTGTCCGGATGTTGGGATCCTGCCCGTGACCTGAAAACCGGAACAGTGGGTTATGTAAAAGGTTTTGCAGGCGGGATTGTGGCAGATGAGCCGCGGGCTGTTCTGGTCGGGCGTGATGTGCTGACAGCCGGCGGGTCAGCGGTTGATGCCGCTGTTGCTGCGGGTTTCTCGCTCGCTGTAACCCTGCCGTCATCCGCTGGTATCGGCGGGGGTGGCATCTGCGTGGTGCACGACCGGGCCCAAGGCAAAACAGAGGTGCTGGACTTCCTGCCCGGACAGTCTTCTGCAGCCGTGCCAGCCCTGCCGCGTGGCTTGTTTGCCCTGCATGCCCGCTATGGCCGTATGCGGTGGGAAGAAATTCTTGGCCCGGCGGAGCAACTGGCCCGGTTCGGGGAACCTGTTTCCAGGGCGCTGGCTGTTGATCTGGGCACGTATGGCGCCGGTCTGGTTCACGATTCAGCAGCGCGTCAGGTTTTTGCCCGGGGTACCGGCGAGCCGGTGCGGGCTGGCGATCATCTGACCCAAATGGATCTGGCGGCCTTTATTGGGCGGCTGCGCCGGAATCCGGCTGACTTGTATGGTGGCGTCCTGGGGCGTGAGTTTGTTGCCGCATCCAGGCGAGCCGGGGCTTCATTGACCCTTGAGCATATGCGGTCATGGAAGCCGCGCTGGGTCACCCCGGAATCTATCGTGAACGGGCACGATACTCTGTACACACCTCCGATGTCCGGTGCCGGTGGCAGCATTCATGATGCCTGGACCAAGCGTGCCGTTGCGCCCGTTTCTGGTCTGAACAGCGGTGGTACCGGTTTTGTGGTGGTTGATCCGTCCGGCTCAGCCGTGGCCTGTGCGTTGACCATGCGCAAGCCGTTCGGAACCGGGCGGATGGTCCCCGGTTTTGGAAGCTTCCTGACACCTGCGTCCGGTGGCGATACGCCTCTGGCGGTTGCGTTGGCCATCAATGACCATGTCAACGAATTCCGTTCCGGTATTGCGGCGGCGGGTGCCGGGGCCGCCGGGAATGCGGTTGCCGTCTTGTCGTCCGTGCTGGGGAAAGGCGGGGATGATGTCCTGCCGAAATCCGTAATGGCACTCTCTTCGTCAGCCCCTGGTCCGGCACTGGTCTCTGCCCTGCATTGTGAGCGCGGCTTGCCGCCTTGGCCCGGCTCATGTCGTGTGGCTGCGGACAGTCGCGGTGCCGGTTATGGCCTGCTGATCGGACGCCGTAGCGAATAGGCCCCTGTTTTATGTTGCGGGAACCCGGCCGGGCTGTTGCTCAGCCGGGTTTCTCGTGCGCCGGTACAAAGGCAAGGCGCCCTCCGGTCATCGGGCGGGGGCAGCCGGTTGTGCCGGGGAAGCTTTGCGGCAATCCTCTGATGTGGCGTACGGCCAGAAAGGCAAAAGCCTGCGCTTCCAGGGCATCGCCGTTCCATCCGACAGCTTCAACCGGATCAACGTTCCCAAGGGTTGCCCGCAGCCCGGACATCAGCGCGGGGTTGTGGCGTCCTCCCCCACAGACCAGCCATCGGGCTGGCGGTGTCGGCATCCAGCGCAGTGCGAGGTGGACACTTTCAACGGTGAATGCTGTCAGGGTTGCGGCGCCGTCAGCTGCACCCAGAGAGTTAACGTGGTGCATCATGCCCGAAAAATCGTCCCGGTCCAGGGACTTGGGGGGTGGCTTGTGGAACCATGGGTCATCCAGCATGGTGGCCAGGGCCTTGTGGTCAACGGTTCCGGCCTTGGCCAGGGTACCGTCGGTATCAGCCGGTATGCCGGTATGGCGCTGGGCCCAATCGTCGAGCAGGGCATTGCCCGGCCCGGTGTCAAACGCCATCAGGGGCCCATGGGGCGTGATGACCGTGGCATTTGCCACCCCGCCGATATTGAGCACCACCGTTGTATCGGCCACAGATCCCAGCAGGGCCTGATGATAGACCGGTACCAGTGGCGCCCCCTGTCCTCCGGCAGCGACATCGGCACTGCGGAAGTCAAAGGCAACCGGTGTACCGGTCAGGGCTGCCAGTCGCGCACCATCCCCGATCTGCCGGGTTTGTCGTTGCTGGGGCCGGTGCAGGATGGTTTGGCCGTGAAAGCCGATAATCCCGATGTCCTGCGCCTTTAGCCCGGCTTTCTCCAGCAGGGCCGATACGGCCCGTGCGTGTACGTCGGTCAAGGTTTTTTCTGCAAGCCGGACCTGTTCCGTGTTGTCTTTCTCCCCCAGAATCCCGCGCAGTGTATCGCGGAAACCATCCGGCCAGGGTTGGGTCAGGAAAGGGCCAAAAGCGTGGACCCGCTCACCATCGGTTTCGATCAGGGCGGCATCCACACCGTCCAGCGACGTGCCGCTCATCAGTCCCAAGGCGCGGCAGGGCAGGTGAAGCATTGCGGTTCCGGCTCCGTTGTCGTGTCTGGGCAGGTATGCTAAAGCTTGCCCCCTGACCTGATTTCTACCCCTGTTTTGACTGCTGTACAAAAGGAACCTGTCGATGAATACCGCTGTTTACACCCCCCGCTCTGAATTTCTTCGGGTGGTGAGCGAGCGGGGCTATTTTCACCAGTGTACCGACCTGGCAAACCTTGACAATGCCCTGTGCGCCGGGGTCGTGCCGGGTTATATCGGCTTTGACTGCACGGCCGACAGTTTGCACGTTGGTTCCCTGATCCAGATCATGCTTCTGCGCTGGCTTCAGAAGACCGGGCACAAGCCAGTGGTGCTGATGGGCGGCGGTACAACGCGTATCGGTGATCCCTCTGGCAAGGACGAAGCCCGTCGCCTGCTGTCCGATGAGCAGATTACGGCAAATATGGCCGGCATTCGTAAGGTGTTTGCCCGTTATCTGACGTTTGGTGATGCTGCCACCGACGCCATGATGGTGGACAACAATGATTGGCTGTCCGGTATCGATTACATCACGTTCCTGCGCGAGTACGGTGTCCACTTCACCATCAACCGGATGCTGTCCTTTGATTCGGTCCGTTTACGTCTGGACCGGGAACAGCCGCTAACGTTCCTGGAATTCAACTACATGATCCTTCAGGCGTATGACTTTTGCGAACTGGCCCGGCGGAAAGGGGTGCGCCTGCAAATGGGGGGATCCGACCAATGGGGCAATATCGTCAACGGGGTGGAACTGACGCGGCGTGTGCAGGGTGGTACAGAGTCGTATCGTGAGGTGTTTGGCCTGACCTCGCCGCTTCTGACGACAGCATCCGGTGCCAAGATGGGGAAATCAGCCAGCGGTGCTGTATGGCTGAACGAGGAGCGCCTGCCGGCCTATGACTTCTGGCAGTACTGGCGCAACACCGAGGATGCGGACGTCGGGCGTTTCCTGCGCCTGTTTACGGATTTGCCCCTGGGTGAAATTGCACGTCTTGAGTCTTTGCAGGGGGCTGAAATCAACGAGGCCAAGAAGATTCTGGCGGATGCTGTTACCGCCTTGGCCCGTGGTGATGAGGCAGCGGTTGCGGCCCGCCGTACCGCCGAGGAAACGTTTGAACGTGGCCGTGCCGGTGATGATCTGCCATCGGTGTCGCTGGATGGTTCTGCCTTGGACGCGGGCGTTTCTGTCCTTGATGTTCTGGTTGCAACCGGGTTGGCAGCATCCAAGGGCGAGGCCCGGCGTCTGGTGCGTGGTGGGGGTGTTCGCCTTAATGATACCCGCGTTGGGGACGAGGCCTTTTGTCTGACGCGGACGGATCTGGTGGATGGTGCTGTGCGTCTTTCGGCAGGCAAAAAGAAGCACGCATTGGTGCGTCTGGGCTGATTGCCTGCCTTTCGGGTGCGGTTGGATTCCGGCTTTTTGGCGGGGACCCAACCGCACGGTTTTGTCCTCCCGGATATTTTGCACTTTTAGGGCTTGATTGTATGCTTTCTTTCCGCTAACGTGTGTGTACAGCGCCGATTTGCTTCTCAGCTTGCGGGCGCTTAATAAATGCGGCTAAAGCGAGTGCACGGGAATACCCAAAGCGCCGCGGGCCGCAAGGCTTGGCGGTTTTTTTGTTGCCCGGAGGATCCTGAATGATCCGTCTTATTGATTTGTGCAAGGTATATCCCGCCCGTAAGGGCACTTTGCCTCATGCTGCCCTGAAGGGTGTCACCTTGACCGTCGGGGAAGGGGAGGTCTTTGGTATTATCGGCCGTTCCGGTGCCGGGAAATCAACCTTGTTGCGGACGATCAATGTTCTTGAGCGCCCGACCAGCGGCTTGGTGGAAGTTGATGGCATCGATGTCCTGGCCCTGAGCAAGAGGGAGCTTCCCCTGTTTCGTCGTCGGGTCGGGATGGTTTTCCAGCACTTCAACCTGTTGTCCTCGCGCACAGTGTTCCAGAACATCGCCCTGCCGCTGGAGCTGGCGGGGGCCTCGCGCGCCGACATAAAAGCGGCGGTGGAGCCACTGCTGCCTTTGGTGGGACTGGCGGACAAGCGTGACCGTTATCCGTCGGAGCTATCCGGTGGGCAGAAGCAACGGGTTGGTATCGCGCGGGCCTTGGCCAGCAAGCCCCATGTTCTGCTGTGCGACGAGGTTACCTCGGCCCTTGATCCGGAGACCACACGCCAGATCCTGCGCCTTTTGAAAGATATCAACCGGCGTCTTAACCTGACCATGGTGGTGATCACCCACGAAATGGAGGTGGTACGCCTTTTGTGTGACAAGGTTGCCGTCATGGACCACGGTGAAGTGGTGGAAAGCGGTACGACTGCCGATGTTTTTGCTGACCCCCGTCACCCGGTGACCCGTTTGCTGCTTGCGCATGGTCACGAGGAAGAAGACGGTAATGTGATTCCCCTGGAGAACGGCCATGCCTTCGATTCACGAACTGCTGCTCGATAGTGCCACGATCGGCATCTTGTGGGAGGCGACCCTGCAGACGCTGTATATGGTCTCGGTGTCCCTGTTCCTGAGTGTGCTGCTTGGTGCTCCGCTTGGGGTCCTGTTGGCTACAAGCCGTCGGGGTGAGCTGTTCGAGATGCCCTGGTTCCAGGTTGTGGTCGGGCCGGCTGTTAATGCCGCCCGGTCGGTGCCCTTTATCATCCTGGCCGTTGCTATTATTCCGTTTACACGCTTGGTGGCGGGGACCTCTATTGGCACGACGGCTGCAATTGTTCCGTTAACCGTCGCCGCGGTGCCCTTTCTGGCCCGTATTGTCGAGGGGGCTGTGCGCGAGGTGGATGCCGGTCTGGTTGAAGCCGCCCAGGCAATGGGGGCAAGGCCCTTGCAGGTGGTGTTCAAGGTATTGCTCCCCGAAGCTCTGCCGGGTTTGATCCACGGTATTACCCTCGCCCTGGTGGCGATGATTGGGTACTCCGCCATGGTGGGTGCCGTTGGCGGGGGTGGTCTTGGGGATTTGGGAATCCGTTACGGTTATCAGCGCTTCCGTCCGGATGTGATGATTGCCGTGGTGGTGGTCCTGGTGGCTCTGGTGCAGGGGCTCCAGACACTGGGGGACTGGTTGGCCCGCAAGGCTGACAAACGAAATATCCAGTAACCGGATACGCAGATTATAAAGGGGTTCTACAATGCGTTTGTATGGTGTTCTGGCTGCGGCCGCTGTTATCACAGGTACCCTGATTTCGCTTGCCCAAGCCAAGGAGATCCGTATTGGCGTGACACCAGGCTCGCACGAACAGGTTGTCGAGAAGGTGGCCGAGCTGATCAAGACGAAAGGGCATACCCTGAAGATTATCACCTTCAGCGACTATATTCTGCCCAACCAGGCTTTGGCCAACGGTGATCTTGATGCCAACAGCTTCCAGCATGTTCCGTATCTGGAACAGCAGAAGAAGGGGCTGGGGGTTGATCTGGCCGTGGCCGGGACAAACTTTGTCGAGCCAATGGGTGTTTACGCGCGCACGGTGCGGTCCCTGTCCGACCTTAAAGAGGGGGCAAAGGTTGCTATCCCCAATGATCCATCCAATGGTGGTCGGGCGTTGCTCCTGTTGGCAGCCAAGGGCGTGATAACCGTCAATCCGTCTGCCGGCATGACGCCGGGTGCGGCGGATGTGACCGGTAATCCGAAAAAGCTGAAATTCATAGAACTGGATGCCGCTCAGCTTCCACGTTCCTTGGATGATGTTGATATTGCAGCGATCAACACAAACTATGCCTTGGAGGCGGGTCTCAATCCGTTGAAAGATGCCATTGTGATTGAAGATGCCAGCAGTCCGTACGCCAATATTGTTGTCGTCCGGTCAAAGGACAAGGACGAGGGTTGGGTCAAGGACTTGGTTGCTGCCTATCAGGCAGAGGACATCCGCACCTTCATCCGGGATACCTTCAAGGGAGCGATTGTTCCGGCATTCTGATCCGCGTCTTTCCGCGAAGCAGCGCCCCGATGTGGGCGCTGTTTTTTTTTATGGCGCAAAAATGCAGGTGTCCTGTTCGTGTTTTCAGGGGACAACCTGGTCGCGCAGGCCCTGTAGCCATGACAGTCTCTGTTCTGCCCGCAGTATTTCTTCATCCAGCCAGCGTGTCATGTAGCCGGAATCCATGGCTGTTGCATCGCGTAGATCAGCCAACCGGGCCAAGCCTGTTTCCTGTGTTTCCACCAGAAGATCAACCTGTTCACGCTGATCTTTCGGGGGAAGGAGGTGGAGGAAACGGAACTTCAGTGCAGTGACAAGCTTGGACAGATCGCTGGCAGGCCGCAGAGGGGCTGTCATCAGGGTACGGAATGCATTCCGGCCGGCCTCTGTTATGGCAACACGCGCGTTGTCTTCCATGCCCTTGCCATCCAGAGGTTCAATCAGCCCTTCGTAGCGCAGCAGCTCTACTGACGTTCCCATCAACTCCAGCGATGGACCGGATAGCCGCGTAATAAAAAGCCGTGCAGAGGAGGCCAGATCAGCGTAATGCATGGCACTCTGGTATACAGTTCCCAGAATACACAAGCGTACGGCTTCGCGCGGGGTCAGGGTTTTGTCGGAAAACATCAGGCATGCTCCGGGAAGGCAGAACCGAACAGGGACACGCTCACTATAGGGCTGTTGTGACCCGGAATCCACATCATTTATGATAATGATAACTAATATCAATAAGGGGAGATGGCGTCCCTGTTGCTCCATCTTGTCTTGAGGGGTAAGAAGGACATTCTTTTACAGGCAGGAGTAATACTGTGCGGTCTGTGTGTTGGAAAGCGATGGTTCTGGGTTCCGTATGTTTGCTGGCGGTCTTTGTGGCCGGTTGTACCGGGGCACCATGGGTTGACAGTCGACGTGAGGCTGGAGCCCCCGGCAAGCAGGTTGGGGCTTCGACCATGGATCGCATTGTGATCTGCCACGTTTCGGATGAAGATTCCGCTGTTCTGCAGGACATGGCCGATGCGCAGTGCCGCAGAACCGGACGGACAGCTCTGTTTTCCCATACGGCGCGCTGGCAATGCTCGGTCGCGACACCGCATCGCAGTTATTACAAGTGCTCCGGCGTAGGCAGTGACCCTGAGCCCGAAGCAGCGGATCCGGACTCCCGTGAATAAAGTTGGTCGTGTATCCAGCTTATGGCAATTACGCCAGCACCATGGTCATACAGATTGGCATGCTCGCCGTCTGGGAACGTAATTCTTTGCTTGGGGCCGGGGTGTGCTTCCAGAAGTTCCTGGCTGTGTGTATGAGGCACCGTTTCATCTTTCTCGCCGTGTAGAAGCAGAACCGGTGCCCGTACCTGACTGATACGGCGCAGTGACGTGAAGCGGTCAAGAGTGACAGCACGGGCTGGAAGCCATGGATAAATCCCTTGGGCGACATCCGGGATACTGGTAAAGGCGGCCTCCAGAATCAGTCCGCGTGGCGGATGTTCGGTAGCAAGCCAAGTTGCTACGCCGCTTCCCAGCGACTCACCATGATAGAAAAGGCGATTTTCACGCACGCCTTCTTCCAGAACATAGTTGCGAGCCGCTACCGCATCGATCCGCAGGCCGTCTTCGCTGGGAGAGCCGGGATTTCCGCCAAATCCCCGATAGTCCGGTGCCATGACGCCAAAACCGGCATCCAGATACAGGCGGATCTTGCGGGCTACCCATGCCCGGTTTCCCGAATTGCCATGAAAGATGATGACGGTTGCCGCTTCTTCCGACGGGGGTGGGGACCACCAGGCCGCAAGAGCCAGTCCGTCGGTTGTGCGGAACAGGATTTCACGCATTTCCGGCACATCATTGGCCTTTGGCGGGGCCGGTATTCCTTCCGGTTTATACAGAAGGTGACGCTGGAAAGCGAACATGCCAAAAACAACCAGAACATAGAGGGCAATGCCAATGCCCAGTGTTGTCCCTGCTATGTTGATCAGGTTGTTCATTGCCTACCCGCTGTTCGCCGTGTCGGCGTATCCCTTGATCTTCTGTGCCAGTGATGCTGCCATGAACGGATCAAGATCGCCATCCAGAACACCCTGGGTATCGGATGTTTCAAGGCTGGTCCGCAGGTCCTTGACCATCTGGTAGGGTTGCAGCACGTATGAACGGATCTGATGACCCCAGCCAATGTCTGTCTTGGCGTCTTGCTCGGCTTGGCTTGCCGCTTCGCGTTTCTGGAGTTCCAGCTCGTACAGGCGGGCTTTCAACATCTTCCAGCAGGCATCGCGGTTCTGGTGCTGCGACCGTTGTGTCTGGCAGGCCACGACAACACCCGTTGGTATATGGGTAATACGCACGGCGGATTCGGTCCTGTTGACGTGCTGTCCACCCGCACCTGATGCCCGGTAGGTATCAATTCGGCAATCGCTTTCGGCAATCTCGATCTCGATGTTGTCATCAACGACCGGGTAGACCCATACCGACGAGAACGAGGTATGCCGTCTGGCCGAGCTGTCAAACGGTGAAATGCGTACCAGCCGGTGCACGCCACTTTCGGTCTTCAGCCAGCCATAGGCATTGTGTCCCTTGACCTGAAGGGTGACAGACTTGATGCCAGCTTCTTCACCTTCCGATTCTTCCAGAATCTCGACGGTATAGCCGTGTTTCTCGCACCAGCGGGTATACATGCGCATCAGGATGTTGGCCCAGTCCTGGGCTTCGGTACCGCCAGCCCCGGCATTGATTTCCAGATAGGCATCATTGGCGTCTGCTTCACCGGAAAGCAGGCTTTCCAGCTGGCGCTTCTCGGTTTCCGTGTGAACCTGGCGCAGGGCGGCCAGTCCTTCCTCGACGGTTGGCTCATCACCCTCAGCCTCGCCAAGTTCGACCAGGGTGCAGGCGTCCTCAAATTCCTCTTCCAGCTTGCGGAAGCTGGTCAGGGCTTGTTCCAGGCGGGTGCGTTCCTGCATCACCTTCTGGGCTTCAGCCGGTTTGTCCCACAGGGCCGGGTTTTCAGCCAGGGCGTTCAGTTCATCCAGTCGGAGGTGGGCTGTATCCCAGTCAAAGATGCCTCCTCAGCAGGGCCATTGCCTGCTTGATCTCGTCGGCCATCGCCTGTGCTTCGGCGCGCATAGTTTCGTGTCTTTCCTGTTCTCTTTTATGTCCGTGTCCGGCATTGCACCGGACGGAGGAGGGTTTTATGGCATCTTGCCCGTGGTATCAACCCTGCGGCATGGCATACCTGCATTCAGTACAGCCCGCCGGCCCGGGGTTGGCCATCCTGCCGGGGTGGGGGGCGTTTTGCACTATCGGCTGGTTCGCGGTACACATCGGCAGGACCAAGAAGGGCGTCTTCGTCGGTAATGACGGCATCGTCCTGGCTTTCAACGTTTTCTGCCATGGCTGCCGATCCGTCAACAACGGTGCCGGTGGTAAATCCCGGGCTGTTGCCGACCTTGAACGCTTCCTGGATGACATCGCTGTCACCAGGCATGGCCAGGCGGCCGCTGCGGTGATCCACCCGGACCAGCTGGATCCCGCGTGGGACAGCAAAGGGGCGTACCGGTTTGCCTCTCAGGGCCTCTTTCATGAAATCGTGGAAGATTGGCAGGGCTGTACTGGCGCCTGTCTCCCGCTGTCCCAGTGACTTGGGTTCATCAAACCCGACAAAGGCGCCAACAACCAAATCCGGGGTAAATCCGACGAACCAGGTGTCGTTGCTGTCATTTGTGGTTCCGGTTTTTCCTGCCATGGGAACCCCGAGTGGCGCGAGGCGACGTGCCGTACCATATTGGACCGCACCTTCCAGAATATGCACGATCTGGTACACACTGCGTGGATCTGCGATCTGTTCCCGGTAATCCGGAATTTCCGGCATCGGCTGTCCTGTCCAGAACACATCACGGCAATCCGGGCATGGACGTGTGTCATGCCGGTATACCGTTGTGCCGCTGCGATCCTGGATTCGGTCGATCAGGGTTGGTGTAATCCGTTTTCCGCCGTTGGCCAGCATGGCATACGCTGTTGTCAGGCGCAGAACCGTGGTTTCCCCGGCACCCAGGGATGAGGCCAGATTGCGCGGGAACTTCCGGTCTATGCCGAAGATTTCAGCGGTGTGCGCAACTTTGTCCATGCCGGTGGCCTGGGCCAGACGGATGGTCATCAGGTTTCTGGACTTCTCCAGCCCGACCCTCAGTGTTGTCGGGCCATAGTATTGGCCAGAGTAGTTTTTAGGTTTCCAGAGCGGCAGGCCTGGGCCCTGGTCGTACACAAAGGGGGCGTCCATGATCAGGGTTGACGGGCTGAATCCCGACTCAAGGGCAGCCAGATAGATAAATGGCTTTAACGCCGATCCCGGCTGGCGCAGGGCTTGTGTGGCGCGGTTGAACTCCGACCGTTCGGACGAAAATCCACCCACCATGGCCAGAACGCGCCCGGTGTGGGGATCCATGGCCACAAGGGCCCCCTCTACCTTGGGGATTTGTTCCAGACTGTATTCATGCGCCCGGTTGGTTTCCCCAACCAGGATGATATCGCCAACCTTGACGATAGCGCCCGGGCTTTGCGCCCGTGTCCATTTCATGGACTGAAAGGAAACGGTTCCGGTGCTGCCATCTGCAAAGCCAACCACAACCCGTTCCCGTTCAACTTTCAGGACGGCGGCCAGTCCCCAATGCTCGGGTGTGCCAAGGGGGGGGCGGAATGTGCCCAGAACCTGTTTCCAGGCACCCGGATCGGCCAGTTCTGCCAGAACGCCCCGCCAGCCATGGCGGCGGTCATAGGCAATAAGGCCGTTGTGAAGGGCTTTCTCAGCAAGGTGCTGGTAGATGGGGTCCAGTGTTGTCCGGACGGCGAGGCCTCCCTTGTAAAGGGAATTCTCGCCATAGCGGGCAACAATTTGCCGGCGGACTTCTTCTGCAAAGAAATCAGCACCCCGGACATACTCTGTTTCATCGCGGTCCCTGGTTTCCAGGGGGTCTGCCAAGGCTGCGGTGGCTTCTTCCGGACTGACGTTGCCGTCTTCCAGCATTCTCATGATGACCCAGTTGCGTCGCTCCAGGGCAGCAGCGTGTTTGCGCACCGGGTGGTAGTTGTTCGGGGCCTTGGGGACAGCAGCCAGGTAGGCAGCTTCGGCAACGGTGAGCTGATCCAGCGTTTTGTTGAAGTAATTCAGGGCTGCTGCTGCTACGCCATAGGAACCGTAGCCAAGATAGATTTCGTTCAGGTACAGCTCCAGAATATGATCCTTGGAGAAGGCCTGTTCGATACGCAGGGCCAGAATGGCTTCCTTGATCTTGCGCTCTATGGATACTTCGTTGGTCAGCAGAAAGTTCTTGGCGACCTGTTGCGTGATTGTAGAGGCGCCAACCGGGCGTTTGTCGGAACCGAAATTGCGGGCATTGACGATAACCGCGCGGGCCAGGCCTGTCAGATCCAGGCCGTAGTGTTGGTAAAAGTTCTTGTCTTCAGCGGACAGGAAGGCGTCGACAACCCGGCGAGGCACGGCCGATACAGGGACAAAAACCCGTTTTTCGACAGCATATTCAGTGATCAGCCGCCCGTCGCCGGCATAAAGGCGCGTTGTGATTGGTGGCTGGTAGTCAGCCAGCTGCCGATAGTCCGGCAGATCACGTCCAAAGTGCCACATAACGCTGCCAACAACAGCGATCCCGACAATAATGGACAAAAGCAACAAACTGAAAACAACGACCAGAACCCTGGACATGAGCGGGTATACCTTTGTTTCACGGCGCCGCTGCCGCAGATGCCTATACGCCCGAGAAGCCGAACACTATAGCGGCGGAAGGTCACGCCAGCTACCGAAGTTTGGTGTCTGTTTCATGGCAGAGAGGCTTTCTGGGTGGCCGAGAAATAACGGTCTATGGCGCGGACCATGGCTGATGCCAGTTTCTTGCGGTAGCCCCGGGTTCGCAGCAGGCGTTCTTCATCACGGTTTGTCAGATAGCCCATTTCCATCAGAAATGACGGAATATCAGGTGCTTTCAGGACAGCAAACCCGGCAAAGCGGTGTGACCGCGGCAGCAGCGTGACATCGCGCTGCAGTTCGGCAATCACAATTTCAGCCAGCCGGGATGACAGGTTCATGGTCTCCCTCTGGGCTAGGTCAATCAGGATGTTGGTGACTTCCTTGCTCTCGTGGCTCAGGTCGATTCCGGCAATAATGTCCGCCTTGTTTTCCGATGTGGCAAGGGCGGCAGCCTCGGCGTCAGAGGCATTGTCCGACAGGGTATAGACGGAAAGGCCCCGTATCGATGGTTTGGCACCGGCATCGGCGTGTATTGAAATAAACAGGTCGGCCCGGTGCGTGCGGGCAATGGCCACGCGCTCTCTCAGTTGCAGGAAGATATCCCGGTCCCGGGTCAGGTGTACCGTGTACCGGCCCGTTTTATCCAGGGCGGCTTTGAGTTCCCGCGCTGTGGACAGGGTCAGGTTTTTCTCGAAAATACCGGATACCCCGGTGGCGCCGGGATCAATGCCTCCATGGCCCGGGTCAAGGACAATCACAGGCTTGGCCGGAGAGGGTGCGGCCTTGCGCTTTTCCGGTGTCATCGGTTGGCGGGTTGGAGTGTTGTCGGCCTGTGTTGTTGCTGGCTCCGTATCCTGTGGGCCATGCTTGGGGCGAAATGTGCCGGTTCGGTTCCTTGGTCCGGCAGAGCGCAGGAACATAGCTTCGTCAACGGGTGCCAGATCCACCACCAGACGCCAGCTGGTTTGTTCCCCGGGGGGGAGGACAAACATATTCTTCACGGCAGCAGGTTCTGCCAGATCCAGGACAATGCGCGAGTTGCCGGGTTGGAACAGGCCATAACGCATGGCCTTGACCAGAAGGCCCGGTTTTCCCGGAACCGTGGGCTGTTCGAACTGCCAGTCAATTTCCGGAAGGTCAATAATGATCCGTGCCGGGTTCGTCAGGGAAAAGGCGCTGAACGGGACGTCGCCGGTCACATCGATCACAACACGGGTAAACGTTCCGTGGTTGCCCAAGCGTACATTCCGTGCGCCAACCGCTCCTGCTCCGTGGCTGGAGAACAGGACAACCCCGGCCAGACCGGCTGCGCCAGCCAGGATAGCCCGCCGTGACAGGCAGGGATATTCCAAGCCATCCCGGGCGGGAGCAAAAGCAGCAAGTGTATTTCTGGAAGGAGTGTTGGGCGTGTCCATGGTATCCGGTATCTAGGGAATGTCAGCCAGGGCAGGGTGTACAAGTATCAAGCAGTGGTGTGCAGGTGTTCTCTAGTGGTCCCAATCATCTTTGGGTAGAGTGTTGTCCCGTTTCACTGCTTCGGGATGGTGTTGGCGTATGGTATCCAGTGCGGATCATATGGCGCTATTTCGCAAGTTTGACAAGTTTCTCCACGTGCTAGCCTTCTTGCAACAGCAAAGCTGCGGCGCATCTGCGATGCCCGGACGGATGCCGAAGGGATGTGATAGCGGGGTATTGCTGAACAAAATCTTGTACCCGGGGGCACGGACCGTTATTGTGATCGGTGATGGGTTACCGTTGCCAGACAGGCGTTGGACAGTTTTCCTGCCATATTACTCTTTTACCTCCTCACAAGCCCTGCGTTGCTGGATTCTCGGGAGGGGGCGGGGGTAGCGTCTGAACAGGCTGTGTGGCGTGTGTGCTTTACCAACGGACGCGGCCGGTCAAGCCGGTTCAGAGAAGGTTCGTGGTGAAGGGGGAGTATCGCACCGCAGCAATCCGGCAGGTTGGTTAACCCAAGGTAAACGGTATTAACCACAAAGATTCGAGGCTTTTGTGCAGCCCCACGTCACCATGGATGTAACACAGTTATCTTTTTCGCTCCGCGGTCGGGAAGCCGGCGCGGTGCGTGGTGGCTGTGTCCTTGGTGACATGATGCGTGGCGCCGGAAGCCTTGTCGGCACGATTTCCCAAAGGCTGCCCCACGTTCGGGGGATGCCGGCGGTGACACGGAGTTTCAGGGCTTATGGCCAAGCGCATGTTGATCGATACGACCCACCCGGAAGAAACACGGGTTGTGGTTTTGAATGGGACACGGCTCGAACAGTTTGATGTCGAGACCTCAACAAAGAAACAAATAAAGGGAAACATATACTTAGCAAAAGTTATTCGTGTAGAGCCATCCTTGCAGGCTGCTTTTGTCGAATATGGCGGCGGGCGGCATGGTTTCCTGGCTTTCAGTGAAATCCATCCGGACTATTACCAGATTCCGGTTGCTGACCGTCAGGCCCTGTTGGCCGAAGAGGCTGCCCGCGCAGCGGAAGAAGCCGAACGCGAAAGCATTGCCGCAGAGCAGGAAGAGCTTGAAGGAGCCGTCGAGGAAGGCAGCGATGTTCCGGCCTATCGTTCCCGGCGTCCATCCCTGTTGCAGTCCTATAAAATTCAGGAAGTGATCAAGCGTCGCCAGATTATGCTGGTGCAGGTGGTCAAGGAAGAGCGGGGCAACAAGGGTGCCGCGCTGACAACCTACCTGTCTTTGGCCGGGCGTTACTGTGTGCTGATGCCCAATACGGCCCGTGGGGGCGGTGTTTCCCGCAAGATTACAAACGCGGCTGACCGCAAGCGGTTGAAGGAAATCATGAGCGATCTGGATGTTCCGTCCCAGATGGCAGTGATTTTGCGTACAGCCGGGCAGGAACGGTCCCGTGCCGAAATCAAGCGTGACTACGAATATCTTATTCGCACCTGGGTCCAGATACGGGATATTACCATGCAGTCCTGTGCCCCGGCCTTGGTGCATGAGGAAGGTAATCTGATCAAGCGCGCCATTCGTGATATCTATTCTACCGATATAGATGAAGTGCTGGTGGAAGGTGAGGACGGATACCGCGTTGCCAAGGATTTCATGAAAATCCTGACCCCCAGCCACGCGCGTCGTGTTCAGCCTTACCGCGATCCGTCCATGCCGCTGTTTCACCGTTTCCAGGTGGACAGTCAGCTGGATGCCATGCACAACCCGACAGTACAGTTGAAGTCTGGCGGGTATGTTGTCATCAACCAGACAGAGGCCTTGGTTGCCATCGATGTCAATTCCGGGCGTGCCACCAGGGAACGTCACATCGAGGAAACGGCTCTGAAGACGAACTTGGAAGCGGCCGAGGAAGTGGCCCGTCAGTTGCGGCTGCGGGATCTGGCCGGTCTGGTGGTCATCGACTTTATCGATATGGAAGAACCCCGCAACAACGTAGCGGTGGAGCGGCGTCTGAAAGAAGCCCTGCGGCTGGATCGTGCCCGTATTCAGGTGGGCCGGATCAGCATGTTCGGCCTTCTGGAGCTTTCACGCCAGCGTCTGCGCCCTTCCCTTATGGAAACAAGTTTCCAGCCCTGTCCCCGTTGTGCCGGGACGGGCATGGTGCGTTCTGTTGAAAGTGCGGCCGTTCATATTCTGCGGGTGATTGAGGAAGAGGGCGTGCGCCGTCGTGCTTCCGAGGTTGTGGTTCATGTTGCAACGCCGGTTGCCTTGTATGTGTTGAACAACAAGCGTGCGGCTCTGACCGAGATTGAACAGCGTTACGCCCTGACGGCCTTCCTGAAGGGTGATGACAGCCTGATTCCGCCAGAATGTCGGATCGAGCGACTGAAACCTGCCGTACCGCTTCCTGCTGTTGGTGTTCGTTCTGTACCGATTTCTGTTCAGCCCGATCTGGACGAGGAAGAGGACGATCTGCCCGTTTCCGGTGATGAGGTGCTTGCTGAAGTTCCAGTCGCCGCTGTGGGTGAGCCTGTCTCCGTTGTTGTTTCCCAAGGCGGGGAACCGGTCGAGGGAGAAGGGGGGGATCCTCGCAAGCGGCGCAAGCGGCGTCGGCGTCGGCGTCGTGACGGAGCTGTGATGCCTGTGGAGCCGTCAGGCAGTGATGTTGCCGTGTCCGGGGATATGAGTGTTGATGATGCGGTTGTCGCGGTTGATGGCGATGACCCTTCTGATGAGGCTCAGGGTATCGCCGTTACGGCTGATGCGCCTGATGATGAGGGGGGTGATGCCAAGCGCCGTCGCCGTTCCCGGCGTGGTGGCCGTCGTCGCCGTCGGCCCGCGGAGCAGGGTGTTGATGTGGTAGGCTCGGCCTTGGCGGATCATGGCGATCATCTGGAGGTGGCGCTGCCTGCGAGCGGCAATGCTGTTCAGGCGGATGTACCAACAGAGGGCATTTCCGGCGATGCTGTTGTACGGTCTCCTCTGCGCCGTGTAAGACGGGTTCGTCGGAACGAAGATCCCGGTCAACCTGATCCTGTTGTTGATAACCTGTCACTGATGGCATCAGTAGACGCTGTCGCCGGGACCGGGGATGCTGTGGCTGTTCTGGATCGGGTTGATGCTGCTCCGGCCGCTGTTGTGGCGGATGTGGTTGAGCATTCTGGGGCAGAAGAGGCGGTGCCCGTGAAAAAGCCTGCTCGCAAGCGGACATCCCGTTCCCGTGCAGCAGTCGCTGTTGAAGCCGATCTGGTTGTTGCGGAAGCGGCTGATCCGAAACCCAAAAAGCGTCGTGTTTCCCGCAAGACTGAGACCTCTGTGGCTGATGCCGATGGAGTGTCTGTCAAGGAGACCAGCGTGAAAACCGATGATCGTCAGGCACCTCCTTCAACGGAGCCTGCCCAGCAGCAGCTTGCCATGGCGGGTGCTGTGCAATCCGATGCTGCCGCTGCTCCCCGCCGGGGCTGGTGGAAGCGATAGGTCCCGTTTCACAAGGTGTTTATGTGCAAAACCCCGCCAGATCATGGCGGGGTTTTTGTTGGGCTATTTCTTGCGTTGCACAGGAAGCTATCAGGCTTTCAGCTATCCTGCTCCCACGGTGCGTTTCGTGCAATCCATCCGCCACCGGCCATACGTTCCCCTATATAGAAAACACAGGCCTGACCGGGGGATACTCCATCGGCGGGGTTATCCAGAATGACCTCTGCCCATCCATCCGGGCGCCCGTATATTGTAGCAGAAACGGGATGGACGCTGTTGCGCACCTTGATGCTGACGGCAGCTCCTTCGGTGGGCAGGATTCCCTTGTCGGGCATCCAGTTGACATGCCGCAGAGCAAAGCGATCCCTGCCCAGTGCTGAACGTGGACCGACGATGACGCGTCTGGACGTTGGTTCCACGCGTATAACATACAACCGCTCTGCCGTTCCGCCGATATCCAGTCCACGGCGTTGACCGACCGTGAAGTGAATAATGCCTTCATGCTGCCCCAGGACAGTGCCATCTATGTGCACAATGTTACCGGGCATGGTGGATTCCGGTCGTAGTTCCTGCACCACGCGGGCATAGTTGCCATCGGGGACGAAGCAAATATCTTGGCTGTCGGGCTTTTCGGAAACAGCCAGTCCGTGCCTGCGGGCAATGGCGCGGGTTTGATCTTTGTCCAGGGCACCCAGGGGAAAGCGCAGATATGACAGCTGTTCGTTGGTTGTGGCAAACAGGAAATAGCTCTGATCCCGCCCGTGGTCGGCGCCGCGCCACAGCTCTGGCCCTTGCGGGGTTGGTACCCGGCGGACATAGTGCCCGGTCACCAAGGCTGCGGCATCCAGATCCCGCGCGGCCTGAACCAGATCCCGGAATTTGACTGTCTGGTTGCACAACACACAGGGAACAGGCGTTTCGCCGGCAATATAGGAATCGGCAAAGGCGGACATGACGTCTTTCATGAACGTCGCTTCGTAATCCACCACGTAGTGGGGGATACCCAGATGGTCTGCCGTCCGCCGCGCATCATAGATATCCTGACCGGCGCAACAGGTCTTGGTGCGTCCGACCGTTATGCCGGCATCGTAAAGCTGCATGGTCATCCCGATGACTTGGTAACCGGCATCCTTCAGGATGGCTGCGGCCACCGCGCTGTCAACGCCGCCAGACATGGCAACAACAACCCGTGTATCAGCCGGGTTGCCGGGAATATCCAGATCAATCGGGGCGTGGGACATCATCGGCATAGCAAAAACGGTATCCGGAGGTTTTTGGCGAAATTGTTCTGTTCTGGGCGGGTTGTGCGGGGATGTCAGCTCCCCGCTGCCCCGCGGCTTCCTGCCGGCAGGTGCACGGTCAGGCCATCCAGTTCCGGCTTCATGATAATCTGGCACCCGAGCCGGCTGGTCTTTGTCAGCCCGAAGGCGAGGTCCAGCATGTCTTCCTCATCCTCTGCCGGTGGCTCCAGGCGGTCGAACCAATCCGGAGCGATGATGACATGGCAGGTGGAGCATGCCAGAGACCCTTCGCACGCGCCTTCCAGATCAACGTCGTTGCGATGGGCAATTTCCAGTACAGACAGGCCTTCCGGGGCTTCGACCTCGAGTCGGGTTCCATCAGGGCTGAGGAAGGTCATCTTCGGCATGCCGACAGCTCTCCATGATAACAGATTATGGTTACACGTGCGGGAATGGATAGCCCCTGTCCTGCTTTGGGGCAAGGCCTTTTACAGGAAACAGGCGGTTGGTCCCCGTTGTCCTACGCAGCAGCCCGCGCCAGGGGAGACCAGGCTGTCAGGAAGGCTTCAATATCGGATTCCTGGCTGTTCCAGCCCAGGCTGATGCGGATCGTGTCACGGGCTTGCGACTCGCTGGCCCCCATGGCGGCCAGAACCGGGCTGGGTGCTGTTTTCCCGGACGAACACGCCGATCCGGCAGAGACGGCAATGCCGGCAAGGTCCAGGGTCATGATCTGGCGTTGCTGGTTGACCCCCTTCAGTTCAACACAGGTTGTATTGGGAAGGCGGTTTTCCGCATGGCCCCAGATTCTCGCCCCGGGAGCCAAGGCGGCGATCCGGCTTTCCAGGTTGTTACGGAGACGGAGGATTCGCTCCCGTTCGGCCTGTCCCTGGTTCAGGGCAGCCTCGGCAGCTGCGCCCAGCCCGGCAATACCCGGGGTATTGGGGGTGCCACCCCGTTTTCCGCGTTCCTGTCCTCCTCCGGCGAAAAGGGGGACAAGCTGTTCCGGTGTGCGGGTAATCAGGGCACCAATGCCTTGAGGGCCGCCCCATTTGTGGCCACTCAGGGCCAGTGTGTCCACATCCAGGCTCTGGAAATCAACGGGTATCTTTCCAACAGCCTGTACGGCATCGCAGACAACCTTGGCGCCGGTAGCATGAGCTATCCGCACAACATCGCGGACAGGCTGGATTACGCCGGTTTCATTGTTTGCCAGCATAACCGCCACAAGTGCGGGGGCAGGGATGGTTCGTAGCAGGTTTTCCAGATGCTCCAGATCAACAATGCCACCCTGTGTTACGGCAATGTCCGTGGCTTCCGGTGTGGCAACCCGTACGCAGGGGTGCTCTATGGAAGAGACCAGCCGGGGGCCGGGCGGGGATCCTTGCAGGGCAAGGGCCAAGGCTTCCGTTCCGCCGGATGTAAAGATGACCTGGGACGGAACAGCGCCGACCAGTTGTGCAACGGCCTCCCGTGCATCTTCTACAATGGCCCTGGCTTTGCGCCCTGGATTGTGGACAGAGGACGGGTTTCCGGTCAGCTGTAGCGTTCGTGTTACGGCATCCACAGCTTGGGGTCTGACCGGTGCCGTTGCGTTGTAGTCCAGATAGACGGTTTGCGTGCTCATTCTTCAGGCAGGTCGTGTTGTTCTTGTCTGTCTCAGGTTCCGGCTGTGGTTGTTGCCGGCAGATGCCCGCTTGTTCCCAGAACCGTACGGTTGATCACTTGCTCCAGGGAAACGGAGCTGAGGTAAAGGTAGATCTGGTTTCCCAGCTCTTCCCACAGGTCATGGGTCAGGCAGCGTCCACGGTTGTTGTGACAGCCAGCGGGGCTGCCCGGCGTGCAGCGTGTGGCCTGAATGGGTTCATCCACAGCAAGGATGATATCGGAAATGCGCGTTTGCCCGGCGGTGCGGGCCAGCAGGTAGCCACCGCCCGGTCCACGAACACTTTTGACCAGCCCGCCTTTGCGGAGCCGCCCGAACAACTGTTCCAGATAGGACAGTGAAATTTCCTGGCGTATGGCGATATCAGCCAAGGAAACAGGCTTCCCCTCGGGTTGGCTGGCCAGGTCAGCCATGGCCATGACCGCATAGCGTCCTTTGGTGCTCAGTCTCACGGTTTTCGGTTCCCGATCTTAAAGGCCTGAAGCGGCTTTGCCGTCTTCGGTATTGTCATCACCCGGGGTCCGGGCCGGGCCGGGCTGGGCAAAGGGAGTAGGAATAACAACGGCTGAGTGACTACTTCCTGGCTGGGTCGGTGTTGCTGAGTCTTCCTGTTTCTCCAGAGTATCAATCCGGGCAGACAGGGTGCGTACCTGTTCGCACAGTGTTGTTATGGCCCGTTCGAGTGGGTCAGGCATATCCCGTTCAGGGATACCATAGGCACAAAATTCAGCTTCGTGCTTTGCACGGGGAACAACCTGTCGGGCCGGGATGCCGACCACAGTCGCATTGGCAGGAACATCCGCAAGCACCACGGCATTAGCCCCGATCCGGGCACCGTCGCCGACGGTGATCGGGCCCAGAACCTGTGCCCCCGACCCGACGATAACCCCCTTGCCAAGGGTGGGGTGACGTTTGCCTTTGGCAAGAGATGTTCCGCCCAGGGTCACGCCTTGGTACAAGGTCACGTCATCACCGATTTCAGCGGTTTCTCCAATGACCACGCCGGTTGCGTGATCAATGAAAACACGACGTCCGATGGTCGCTCCGGGGTGAATTTCAACGCCGGTCACCATTTTCGCAAGATGGGACACCACGCGGGCCAGCAGGCGCAGGTTTGTTTTCCAGAGTCGATGTGCCAGACGATAGGCAATGATGGCGTGAACGCCCGGGTAAACCAAGATCACTTCCAGCCGGCTGCGTGCTGCCGGATCGTGGGCCAGGATCGTATCTATGTCTTCTTTCAGGCGACTGAAAATCATTGCGCTGTCCTGATATCTGGGATGTTCCAGCTTTCCGAGCCTGTGTAAAGGCCTTTTATTTTTTGTGGTGAATCTAGGATAGTTGACAGGAAAGATCAAGTAATTGGGGGCGGTGCAACGTAAAATAGTCGTACACGGGCATGAACAAACGTGTTTTTCATTGCGTTTATGATAAAATTGTGGTCAGTCGTGGTTTGTTTCCGTTCTTCCCTGTATCGTGGGAATGGCTTTTTGTGTCCGGGCAGGGCTATACTGTCGCCGGGCCGCCTTGTTTCGTTCTGGTCCTGCTGTACGATTTCGCTCCACGCATTTATTCCGGTAACCAACTTGCTGAAGAAACAGACGCCAATGCATGAAGTCATCTTCAATGGTCCTGAAGGCCGACTGGAAGGTCGCTATCACCATTCCAGCAACGCAAATGCCCCGGTGGCGCTTGTGCTGCATTCCCATCCCCAGCATGGCGGAACGATGAACCAGAGGATTGTCTTTGACCTCTCTCATGTGTTCGCCCAGCGTGGCTTTTCGGTCCTGCGTTTCAACTTTCGTGGTGTAGGCCGTTCGCAGGGATCTTTTGACAGTGGGCAGGGGGAGCTGTCCGACGCCGCTTCCGCCCTTGACTGGATGCAGGCCATAAATCCGCATGCAGGGCAGTGTTGGGTGGCAGGCTTTGCCTTTGGTGCATGGATCGGGATGCAGCTTCTGATGCGTCGTCCGGAGATTTCAGGTTTTGTCAGCGTTGCGCCGCCGGCCAGCCACTATGACTTTTCGTTCTTGGCGCCTTGCCCTTCTCCCGGGTTGATCGTGCATGGGGCGGCTGACAGGGTTGTTTCCGCTGAGTCTGTGAAGAAGCTGGCAGACAAGCTACAGGCCCAGAAGAATATCAGTGTGGATCATGTGTCCATTCCCGGGGCAGACCACTTCTTCTCCGGCCATATTGATACGGTTGTATCGACCGTGGATTCCTATATCGCAAAGTCCATGGTTATGGCATGACAGGTGGATAGCTTGGCAGGGGTTGGTGTTATCCGGCCCTTGTTTCCATTGTTCTGAAAACAAAACTCCCCGCATATCTGTGCGGGGAGTTTTGTTTTTGGCTGGGGGACCTGGATTCGAACCAAGACTAACGGAGTCAGAGTCCGCTGTTCTACCATTAAACTATCCCCCAACAGGACAGTCAGCCTAGTCACTCTTTATCGACAGAGCCAGCAGGCGGGCGCCCTTATATCCTTCTGTTTCCATGCTGTGAACCCCCTTTATTATATTTTTTAACTTTCATTCGTGCTGTCGTGGAGCATGCTTCCCCGTTTGTAACCCTCTGGGATATGGTTATATGGGTATGTATGGTTGACAAGGTAAAGGCATGGGAGGGGCCGGTATGGCAGATCTTGCGGTAAACGCGCCGTTGGAGGGGCGTCGATGCTCTGCTGGTTCCGGTGGTGGCCTGACAGATTTGGCATCTGCGTATGCGGCGATCGACCTGGGAACAAACAACTGCCGTATGCTGATTGCCCGTCCTGACGGAGAGCGGTTCCGGATTGTGGATTCCTTTTCGCGCATAACCCGCCTGGGGGAAGGGTTGGCTGAAACGGGAGTTCTGTCTGCTGCTGCGCAGGAGCGAACGCTTGATGCCTTGCGCAGCTGTGCCGAAAAGATTGGCCGGCTTGGTCTGGTCCGTTCGCGCCATGTTGCAACAGAAGGGTGCCGCCGCGCTGGAAACGGGCTGGAATTTCTGGCGACCGTATACCGCGAGACGGGCTTGACCGTAGAGTGTATTTCCGCCGCAGAAGAGGCGTGCTTGGCTTTGGTCGGGTGCTCGGGGCTTTTTTCTGCCGGGTCCAGTTCTGTCTTTCTGTTTGATATTGGCGGTGGGTCGACCGAGTTGGTCTTGATTGCGCAAGGCGCATCGGGGTTACGGGTTGAGGGTTTCATGTCTCTTCCCTTCGGTGTTGTGACCGTTGCGGATGCCTGTGGAGGGGGGGACTTCTCGTATCGCACATACCGGGAGGTGTGCGCCCGCGTTCGCTCCATGGTCCAGCCCTTTGGTGGATACCATAATCTTGCAGAGCGTGTGAGCGCTGGGCAGATTCAGGTACTGGGTACGTCCGGGACGGTTACAACCTTGGGCGCTTTTCATCTTGGATTGACGCGCTATGATCGCGCATTGGTTGATGGGCTTGACGTATCGTGTGCGGCCATTCTTGATGCAGGGCAGCGGTTGATAGGTATGACGGCCCGGCAACGGGCAGATTCGCCGTGTATTGGCCCCCAGAGGGCTGATTTGGTCATTGCCGGGTGTGCCATTCTGGAGGCTGTTTTCAGCCTGTGGCCCGGTGGTTCGCTGACGATTGCAGATCGGGGCTTGCGCGAAGGGCTGCTTATGGGGCTTATGGGGGTACGTAATACTCCGGCCGACTTTGGCATGGAGTGTATTTCTCAAGTATACTAATCTTTCGGTTGTTATGGCACGAGCACCAGGAAAAAAAAGCGGTCGTCGCGTACCGTCTGCGTCGAACCGGTCGGCGGTATCGGTACGGATGACGTCTGTACGGGTCAAGTCTGCCCGTGGGCGCAGTACGTCGTCTGTGCAATGGCTCCAGCGCCAGCTGAATGACCCTTATGTGGTGGCTGCGCGTCAGCAGGGCTACAAGTCCCGGGCTGCCTTCAAGCTGGTTGAGATGGACCAGCAGCTGGCGTTCCTGAGGCCCGGTCAGAAAGTGGTCGATCTTGGTGCTGCGCCCGGTGGGTGGACCCAGGTTGCGGTAGAACGGACACGGGCTGATCAGCCCCGTGGCGGAACCGTGGTCGGGATCGATATCCTGGAATGGGGTCCAATCCCCGGGGCGCACTGTATTACCTTGGATTTTCTTGACCCGGCTGCCCCGCAGGCCCTGAAAGACGCCCTTGGCGGGACCGCCGATGTGGTTATGTCCGATATGGCGGCCCCGACAACCGGGGATCCCCGTACAGACCATTTGCGGATTATTGCGTTGCTGGAAGTCGCCTGGGACTTTGCAGCCGAGGTTCTGGCCCCCGGTGGAACCTTTCTGTGCAAGGTGTTTCAGGGTGGGGCGACGGGTGATCTGCTCAAAATTCTCAAGCCCCGCTTTGACAGCATCAAGCACATAAAACCCCCGGCCAGCCGCAAGGAGAGCCCGGAGCTGTATCTGGTCGCCCGGGGGTTCCGGGGCTAGGGGATTTGCTGTCTATAGGTGTTCCGGGTTGCACTTTTCAGGGTGCGGGGCTGCAATTCTGTTGCTTGGCACAGAAAACTTTCTGTGTATGATGGCGCGCACCCCGAAATATGCTGCTGCCGGTCGTAAGGTGCAAAATTAATGAATTTCTCTGAAGCCCTGACCTTTGATGATGTGCTGCTGGTTCCTGCAGCCTCTGATGTTCTGCCTGCCCAGGCCAATGTTTCCACGCGTCTGACCCGTGGTGTGTCCTTGGGAATTCCGCTTTTGTCTTCAGCTATGGATACGGTTACGGAAAGCCCGATGGCCATTGCGATGGCTCAGGCAGGCGGTATTGGCGTCATCCATAAAAACCTTGGTATTGCCGAGCAGGCCGAGGAAGTACGGCGTGTGAAGCGGTTTGAGTCCGGGATGGTTGTCAATCCCCTGACCATTCATCCTGACCAGCCTCTTGCCGATGCCCTGAAGATGATGGAGCAGTTTTCCATCAGCGGTATCCCCGTTGTTGATCGTGGCACAGGTCGCCTGGTCGGTATTCTGACCAACCGCGATGTGCGCTTTGCCAATGACCGGTCCAAGCCGGTCTCGTCCTATATGACCGATACCAACCTGGTTACCGTGACCGGGGGCTTTGGTCAGGATGAGGCCAAGGCTCTGTTGCACCGCCACCGGATCGAAAAGTTGCTGGTGGTTGATGATGCCTATCGGTGTGTGGGGCTGGTGACCGTCCGCGATATGGAAAAAGCCCAGAATTACCCGCTGGCCTGCAAGGATGATCATGGACGGTTGCGGGTTGCTGCGGCAACAGGTGTGGGCCGTGACGGTATGAAGCGTGCCGAGGCCCTTCTGGAGGCCGGGGTTGATGTGCTGGTTGTTGATACGGCCCATGGCCATTCATCCGGGGTGGTTCAGGCTGTTCGCGATATCAAGTCGAATTATCCGGCGGCCCAGGTTATTGCCGGCAATATTGCAACCCCGGAAGCAGCGGCAGCTTTGGCAGAAGCCGGGGCTGATGCCGTGAAGGTCGGGATTGGTCCGGGTTCGATCTGTACAACCCGTGTTGTGGCCGGTGTTGGTGTGCCCCAGCTGTCTGCCATCCTTGAGGTCAGTGCCGTGGCCCACAGCCACGGCATTCCCCTGATCGCTGATGGCGGGATCAAGTTCTCCGGTGATCTGGCCAAGGCTGTTGCTGCCGGGGCTGACTCCTGCATGATCGGCAGCCTGCTGGCCGGAACGGACGAGGCTCCCGGGGAGGTGGTCCTGTATCAGGGGCGTTCCTACAAGTACTACCGTGGTATGGGGTCTGTTGGCGCCATGGCGCGTGGATCAGCTGACCGCTATTTCCAGGAAGAAGTCCGGGATGATCTCAAGCTGGTTCCCGAAGGGATCGAGGGGCGTGTGCCTTACAAGGGTGCGGCGGGCAATATCCTGCATCAGCTGGTTGGCGGGTTGAAAGCCGCCATGGGTTATACCGGGAACCGTACCATTGCCGAAATGCAGCAGCGGTGTACGTTCCGTCGCATTACGACCGCCGGCTATCGTGAAAGCCATGTCCATGATGTGACCATTACCCATGAAGCGCCGAACTACCGTGTAGGGGCGTAAGGGTATCTGGTTTTCTTTGTTGATACCTTGTTCCGGAGCCGGTGGGTTGCCATCGGCTCCGGTTTCTTGGGGGCTTGTCCCTGGTTCCTGCCTAGTATGAAAAGATTGCAATCGTGATTCCTGCTGCCCGTTTACAAGCCACTGTTGATCTTCTGGAGGCTGTTGTCTCCTCCCCCCGTCCGGCGGATGGCACAGCATCGGAGTTTTTCCGGGCGCGTCGTTATATTGGCTCGAAAGATCGCCGCTTTATCGCTGATGATGTGTGGAGCCTTTTGCGTACATGGGCGCGTGTTGGCTGGTGGATCCGTCGGTTGCACAGCCAGCTTGGTTTGCCGGGCGAGGCTCCGGAGTGGAACGATGTTCCGCCGCGTCTGCGGGTTCTGGCCCATCGTGTGCTGGTTGCGGGATACAGTCTGTCAGACTTGGATCTCCTCTGTTCGGGGGATAAATTTTGCCCGCATCGTCTGCGCGAGCGGGAAAAGGCTTTGATCCGTGCTTTGCGGGGGCAAAGGCTGACCCACAGCGATCAGCCGGACTGGGTGCAGGGAGAGGTTCCGGAATGGATCATCCCGGACCTGGCGGCTTGTTACGGTGATCGGGTTATGCCGCTCCTTGAGGCGCTCAATCGCGAGGCCCCGGTTGATATCCGGGTCAACAGCCTGAAAGCGGATGTGGCCGAGGGTATCGCCCGCCTGGAGAGTGAAGGTATTACGGTCCGTCCCGGTCTGTTGTCGCCGCTGTCTCTTCGGCTGGAGGGGCGTGCCAACCTGCCTGCAACCGAGACCTTCCGTGAAGGTCTGGTCGAAGTGCAGGACGAGGGATCGCAGTTGGTCGGTCTGCTGGTTGATGCCCGTCCGGGAATGGCCGTGGTTGATTTTTGTGCCGGTGCGGGTGGCAAAACCTTGGCTATGGCTGCGGGGATGCAGAACAAGGGGCGGCTGATTGCCTGTGATGTGTCACAGGGGCGCCTTGAACGTTCGGCTGTCCGTTTGCGGCGTGCCGGGGTTCACAATGTGACCCGACATGTCTTGTCCGGTGAACGGGACAAGTGGGTCAAGCGCTCTGCTGGCCGTTTTGACCGGGTTCTGATTGATGCTCCCTGTAGTGGAACCGGGACCTGGCGTCGCAACCCCGATGCTCGCTGGCGGCTGGATCGTCAGAGTGTGCAGGCCCTGGATGAGCTACAGGGGCATATTCTGGACAGCGCATCCCGTCTGGTCCGGTCTGGCGGGAGGGTTGTCTATGCCACGTGTTCCCTGCTGCCTCAGGAAAACGAGGCACGTATAGAACGGTTTCTGGCGTCTTCGCCGGATTTTCGTGTGTTGGATGTCCGGACCCTGTGGTCCGACCTTGTGGGCACGGCTCCTTGCCCTGCGACAGGTCCTTTTTTACGGCTTGATCCGCTGGAGCACGATACCGACGGGTTTTTCGTTGCCGTGCTGGAACGTGCGGAGCCGTCGGGGGCATAGCCTTATTTGTCGCCCCGCACATAGCCCAGGAACTGGGTTACGCTGTCTTGCAATGCCGAGGCCTTGCTCCGCAGGTCTATAATGGTTCCGTCAAGGGTATGGGTGGCCTTGCTGGTTGTGTTGGCCAGGCTGGCCACCTCGCGGATGTTATCAGACACTTCGCTGGTTGCCGAAACCGCATTGATCACGTTGTTCGAGATTTCGCGGGTTGCGGCACCTTGCTCGCTGACAGCGGTCGAAATGGCTGCAATATTATCGTTGATATTGTGCACATTGCCGGCAATGGCGTTAATGGCCTGTACGGCTTCTTCTGTTGCGGCTTGTACGGCTCCTACCTGGCGGACAATTTCCTCGGTAGCGCGGCCGGTCTGGGTTGCCAGGCCCTTGACTTCATTGGCGACCACGGCAAACCCTTTTCCGGCCTCGCCGGCGCGGGCGGCTTCGATTGTGGCGTTCAGGGCCAGCAGGTTGGTTTGGTCAGCAATCGCAGTGATCATGCTGACAACCTCGCCAATCCTCACGGCAGCCCTTGAAAGACTTTCTACGCGCTGGATTGTGATGCGGGCGCTGTCTGATGCCTTGTGTGCCAGCTCGGCAGAACGCTCCACTTGCTCTGATATGGCACCGATTGATGCGGTCAGCTCTTCGGTGGCTGCGGCCACGGCCTCGACATTGTGGCTGGCAGACCCGGCTGAGCGACTGGATGCATCCGCCCGCTCCAGAACCATTTTGGCATCGCTGGCTACGGAACGGATCTGGTCTCCTATTTGGGAAATCATGCTGACCATCGTTTCAACCATGGCACCGGCTGTGGCCTGGAACTCTTCTGCCAGCTTTTCCATCATGGCGCGCCGCTCTGAATCCGTACGGACACGGCTGCTTTCAGCCATGGCATTCAGGCGTTTTACTTCCAGGGCATTGTCACGGAAAACAACCAGAGCCGCTGCCATTTGGCCAATGGCGTTTTTCCAGCCAACGGCCGGGATATCTACACTCAGGTTCCCGCCTGATATTTTCTCCATGGCCGTTGTCATCTGAGCCAGAGGGCGGGAAATGCTCAGGGCAACAATAATTGTTATACAAACAACTATTATCAGGATAACCAGCATAGTGATGGAAGATATAAGCTGGCTTGTCGCCATGGTTTCGTCCTGGGCCGCACGTGCGGCTGCAACATCGTTGCGGGCTCTTTCAATCAGGGCATTCAGAAAAGGCTCGGCCTCGGCAAACAGCTTGCTTAGTGATGACGTTTCCTTGGCCAAGGTGCTGCTGATGGTAACATACTGATCAAACAATTTCAGCCAGTCTGCAATAACGGCACTGTTGTTTGTGGCCGTGAGCAGGTCAGCTGCGTCTTTACGGAATTCCTCGATATCGCTTTGCCGGCTGTAGAGCATGACGTCCTTTTCCAGGCGTCGCAGGTCCAGATAGCGTGCCATCAGGCTGGCGCTGGTTTTTATGGCTGTTTCACTGCCTGCCGCGATGGCACGTTTTTCAAGATCCCCCCGCAGGCCCTCTGTTTCTTTCAGGCCAACGGTTTTCCACATCTCAACAATGGACTGGAACTTGGCATTGTACGTCTTGAACTTTTCAGTAGCCGATGCGGCATTGGCTGCTTGTTCTTGATCCAGTTGCACTTCCAGATTCTTGAAATCAGAAAGAATTTCTTCCGTAATAGCGGCATGGTTGCTGACTTCTTTTTCATTCAGGCGCAGGAAGAAATCCTTCTCCCGCCGTCGGGCGTTCAGGAAGTTGTACCGTATGTCCTCAACACCATCCCTGATTGATCTGGCGTTGTTTTGACGCTCGGATGCTTCATGGATGGTATGCTCCTGCCAACGGGATAGGCCCCACATGGGCACGAAGCCGATGACAATGGCACCGACAATAAGCCCCAGCTGGAGTTCGATCCGCGCTTTTCTCAGAAACATGATACTTGTCCGATCATAACGGGTGTTCCTGCAACTTTATCCTTTAAGGGATAGGGATGAACAACGGATACGGGGCTGTAATGCCCGCGCAGACATGCAATATGTCCACGTGTTCACGGCAGGAATGAAACAATGGTGGAGGCCGGGCCGGCTTTGCGCTAAGGTCCGCCCCTGTTCTGCCGATTCTGGCCCTGTATCTGTACGGAACCCCATGACTGACCGTATTCTTATTCTCGACTTCGGATCCCAGGTTACCCAGCTGATTGCCCGGCGCGTGCGCGAATCTGGTGTTTACTGTGAAATACACCCGTTCAATCGGGTCAGTGCCGACAGTATCCGGGCTTTTTCTCCTGCCGGGGTTATTCTGTCTGGTGGACCTGCTTCGGTCACAGGAACGGGTACGCCGCGTGCGCCGCAGGAGCTATTCTCCATGGGGTTGCCTGTTCTCGGGATTTGTTACGGGCAGCAGACCATGATGGCTCAGCTGGGTGGCCATGTTGAAGGGTCGGACCACCGTGAATTTGGCCGGGCTTTTGTACGTGTGCAGGGGAATTGCCGCCTGTTTGACGGAACGTGGGTTCCTGATGCGGTCGAGCAGGTATGGATGAGCCACGGTGACCGGGTGACAGCCTTGGCTCCTGGGTTCCGCGCTGTTGCGTCTTCTGAAGGAGCGCCGTTTGCGGCTGTTGCTGATGATGAACGCCGTTTCTATGGGGTCCAGTTCCATCCCGAAGTCGTGCACACCCCGCATGGGGCCCAGCTTCTGAAGACCTTTGTTCGTGATATTTGCGGCTGTTCCGGGCATTGGACCATGGCGTCCTTCCGCGAGACTGAGATTGCCCGTATCCGGGCCCAAGTCGGGACGGGTCGTGTTATTTGCGGGCTGTCCGGGGGTGTTGACAGTTCTGTGGTGGCCGCCATTGTGCATGAGGCGATTGGTGATCAGCTGACCTGTGTCTTTGTTGATCATGGGTTGATGCGTCAGGGAGAGGCCGAGCAGGTGGTGCGGGTCTTCCGGGATCGTTTCAACATCAATCTGGTGCATGTGGATGCCTCGGAGCTGTTCCTTGGCCTTCTGTCCGGCAAGACAGACCCCGAGGAAAAGCGCAAGATCATTGGCAAAACCTTCATTGATGTCTTTGAGGCTGAGGCTGGCAAAATTGGGGGTGCCGAGTTCCTGGCCCAGGGGACGTTGTATCCTGATGTGATTGAGTCGGTTTCCTTTACCGGTGGGCCAAGCGTCACGATCAAGTCTCACCATAATGTTGGTGGTCTGCCCGAGCGCATGAACATGAAGCTGGTGGAGCCACTGCGCGAACTGTTCAAGGATGAGGTTCGTGCGTTGGGTCGTGAACTTGGGCTTCCGGAAGAAATGGTCGGACGCCATCCGTTCCCGGGGCCGGGTCTGGCTATCCGTATTCCGGGGCAGGACATTACCCGTGAAAAACTGGATATTCTGCGCAAGGCGGATGCGATCTATCTGGAAGAAATTCGCAATGCCGGGCTGTATGATGCCATCTGGCAGGCCTTTGCTGTGCTGCTTCCCGTGCGTACGGTTGGGGTTATGGGTGATGGCCGTACCTATGACTATGCCCTTGCTGTGCGGGCTGTCACGTCAACGGATGGTATGACAGCAGACTATTATCATTTTGATCATGAATTCCTGTCCCGTTTGTCCAATCGTATTATCAACGAGGTCAAGGGTGTGAACCGCGTTGTGTACGATATCACATCGAAGCCACCTGGCACGATTGAGTGGGAGTAGACAGGCTGGTGCAGGACCCTGTCATGCCCAGTCAGCCCATGGATGTGGCTGGGCGTGAGGGTTCGTTTAATCTTTTTGTATGTCATCCCATCCGACAGGTTGACCCCGTTCCACATCTCTTGATGTGGTCTTCCCGATGATGTCATCGTAATGCTTTGGCGGCAGTCCATACCCGGGGCGTATCCTTCTTACGTCGCCGGGTGTTATGGGTGTTCCTGCCTTGAGATTATTAACAAAGTACAACGAGCGACGGAAAACCCTGCTGTTGGTCTCTGCCTTGGGTCTGATCAATTCATCTTTTCCCAGGGCCGACCAGGTTTCGTTGACGTCCTTTACAAGTTTCTCCAATTCGCCCGGTTCTATTGAGAACGCGCTGTCCGGGCCTTTGTCAGCCCTGCTGATAGTAAAGTGTTTTTCAATAGCCGACGCGCCCAAGGCAACAGAAGCCGTTGCTGCAATGTTACCGATCGTGTGGTCGGATAAGCCGACGGTCACACCAAACGTTTTCTTCAGCTGTGTTATGGATCGTATGTTTGCTTGCTCAATAGGCGCGGGATAGCTGCTGATGCAGTGGAATAGCAGAATGGAGTCACATCCATGACTTCGGGCACATTCCAGGGCTTCTGCTATTTCTCCCTCACTGGCCATTCCGGTAGACATCAGCATGGGTTTCTTCTTTTTTGCCACGTAGCGGATCAATGGCAAATCGGTCAATTCAAAGGATGCTATTTTATAAGCCGGCGTATTCAGGGATTCCAACAAGTCAACGGCTGTTTCATCGAAGGGTGTTGAGAACAACGTAATCCCAATTTCACGGGCAAAGCGGAAGAGTTCCTGGTGCCATTCATAGGGGGTATAGGCTTCGTGATAAAGGTCGTACAGCTTGTACCCGTTCCATAAGCCACCCTTTACGATAAAATCATTCTTGTCGCAGTCGATTGTCATCGTGTCGGCATTATAGGTTTGTATTTTGACGGCATTTGCCCCTGATTTTGCGGCCATTTCGATAGACAGTCTGGCACGTTCAAGCGAACCATTGTGGTTTGCTGAAATCTCGGCAATGACATACGGGGGCTGATGTTCCGATACTTCCCGACCTGATATAACAAGCATGTCTATCAACCTCTGTTGATCATTAAAGAATCCAGCCTTCTGATTTCTTCCTGGATGTTGGAATCCCATCCACGAAACTGCGGCGGCAAGTCTGCCACTTTGTGACAAGAGCCTTTTCTGCGCTGTGGGGTAGCTTCATAGGTACCATGTATAATTTCATGGATGTTCTCTTTAAAGAGGTTCTCAATTTCCACAATGAGCTGCATGTATGTTTGGGAGAATGTCTTTTGTTCTTTGGTAAAGTTTACGTAACGTTGGTAGAGAATGGGGCCTGTATCAATTCCTTCGTCAACCAAATGAATGGATACACCGCTTGGCGTGCAGTCAAAGAAAGACCAAAAATTAGGATGAGCGCCACGATTCCAGGGAAGATATGAGGTATGTAGGTTTATGATCGGGGCATTTGCACTCTCGATGACCGACTTTTTGAGGATGTGTCTGTATCCGAAACTTATGACAACGTCGAAATCTTTAATGCATTCAATATGATCATCGGTGTGCCAGACTGCGCAATTGGCCTTCTCTAATTCTTCGATCAAGGATGTTTTTTCTTTTGTATATCCTAGAAACAAGACTCTTTTATCGGGGGCCATTATGTGTGTTATAAGCTTTGGTTGCATGTTCATAGTGTTCCCGATTGGTGTGGGTTCTTCTGACTATAAATACTCTTTCCATTATGAATGATATACAAGGTCATGCCTGTGCCACTTTCTTATGTAAGGCATGCGTCACTGGATGATATCGCAAGGGTTCATGCTTTATGTATACTGATGATGATCTTGATGGAGCCGTGACGGACGGCATCTTGTCTGCCGACGTGGTTGCGACTTTTCGTGAGTATATGGAACAGCGCAGCAATACGCTGGCTGTGGATGAAGAGCATTTCCGTCTGATCAGTGGCTTCAATGATATTTTTGTGGTTATTGCTTGTGGATTGCTGCTTGGGGCTTGTGCCTGGATCGGGTTTTCGTTCCAACCATGGGCTGGACCGGCTCTTGTTGCTGTGGTCTCTTGGCTTCTGGCGGAGTTCTTTACTCGCAAGCGCCGCATGGCTTTGCCCTCGATCGCGTTGCTTGGTGCGTTTGTCGTGGGCTCGGGCGGGTGTGCCTTTGCGGCCCTGTATGACAGTGGTGCCGATGCAAGCATTGCAGGATTTGTTGCAGCCTTGGCAGCAGCCCTGCATTGGGTCCGTTTCCGGGTCCCGGTCACGGTGGCAGCCGGTGTTGCCGGTCTTGTCCTGACGTGTGTGGCGACTTTGAAGAGTCTGCTTCCCGCCTTTGATGCCTACGACAACCTTGCTCTTTTTGCCTGCGGTTTGGCTGTATTTTTCTTGGCAATGCGCTGGGACAGCTCCGATATTCGCCGTCAGACCCGTCGCTCGGACGTTGCTTTCTGGCTGCATCTTCTGGCTGCCCCTTTACTGGTGCACCCGGTGTTTGGCTTCCTGGGGGTGCGAGAGGAGAGTGTTGGCTTGGCGAGTGTTGTTCTGGTCATGGGGCTATATGCCGTGTTGGCCCTGATATCCCTTCTGGTCGATCGTCGTGCGCTGATGGTATCAGCTCTTGGATACGTTATTTATGTTTTCGCATCCCTGTTTGATCACGGCGACGCGGTTGGCCTTGGGTTTGCTTTTTCCAGTGCCGGGATTGGTGCTGCTCTTTTGCTGTTGTCTGCCTTCTGGCACAGCAGTCGCAGCGCGGTTATCGGGTTGGTGCCTGTTTGCGTCAGCGCGTTTCTGCCACCTTTGCAGCGGTCATAACAAGGGCTTATGCTGGCAGCCTGTGTCTCAGGCACATTCGCCACAGGCATGGCCGCTGGCCCAGGCCCACTGGAAGTTATAGCCGCCAAGCCAGCCTGTGACATCGACGGCCTCACCGATGATGTACAGGCCGGGTTTGGTTTTGACTTCCATGGTCCGGGAAGACAGGGCATTGGTATCAACACCTCCCACCATGACCTCGGCGGTTCGGTATCCCTCGGTCCCTGTGGGGTAGACGGTCCATGCCTGGATCTGGTCTGCCAGTATGGACAAGGTCTTGTTGCCGGTTTGCCCAATCACGGTGTCGGGCATGCCGGCGCGTTCGCACAGGCTTTGCGCCAGCCTGTTGGGTAGGATTTCACTGACAACCGTATGCAGGCGTGCCTTTGGGCGGTTGTCGCGGCGTTCAGCCAGCCATGCCGGTATATCCCTGTCGGGGCACAGGTTGATACGCACTGCGTCACCCTGTTTCCAGAAGGAGGAAATCTGCAGGATAACCGGGCCAGACAAGCCGCGATGCGTGAAGAGAAGGGCTTCGCGGAAACGGGTCTTGCCACAGGTGGCTGTGGCGTCCAGGGCGATGCCGGTCAGGGGGCGCATGAACGCCAGGTCGTCTTCTCCAAAGACCAATGGTACCAGGCCCGGATAGGGGTCAAGAACCGGGATGCCCAGTTGCCCTGCCACGCGCAGGGCAAAATTGCTGGCCCCGATCTTTGGAATGGAAAGGCCGCCCGTTGCAAGTACAACGGACTGGCAGCGAACAGGGCCGGCGGATGTTTCCACCAGCCAGCGCCGGTCTTCCTCCCCGGTCGGGACAACATGACCGGCAGAGACGCCACACTGGATAGTGGTCCCTGTTGCTACAGCCTCTTCAACCAGAACATTGACGATATCAGCCGCAGAGCGATCACAGAACAGTTGCCCGTGATCCCGTTCGTGCCAGGGGATGGCATGGGTCGCCAGCAGGTCAAGAAAGTCCTGCGGTGTATACCGCTTCAATGCCGAGCGGGCAAAGTGGGGGTTGCTGGAAAGATAACCGTTCGGCCCAGCATTCCGGTTGGTAAAGTTACACTTTCCGCCCCCGGAAATCAGGATTTTCCGCCCCGGACGGTCATTATGTTCCAGAACAAGAACCCGGCGGCCCCGGCGGGCAGCTGTCATGGCGCACATTAAACCTGCGGCACCTGCCCCGATGATAACGATGTCAGTTTCCATAGGCGGGTTCTAGCCGGGACCGGTGCCAACAGCAAGTGTTCAGGTGTACGGGCTGGAAAAGGCGATGGCGTGGTTGTCCCATTTCAGGGGCTCTGATCGGGGTTCGGGGTCAAAGTCATCAAACGCCCCGCCCATGATCTGGCCAAAGCCGTTGGTCAGAACCAGGTTCCCGTTCAGCACGGCGGCGCCGCAGACATCGGGCAGCTGGATTGTGCGGACCGTTCCGGGGATGTTTGTTGTGCCCAGGATGGCAATGCCCCCTATCGGACTGGTGACAACGTAATAGGCCCCGTCCGGCGAGAACAGGGCACTGCCGCAATACTGCCGCAGGCCAGTGACAACGGCATCGGGAAGAGCCGGAAAAACAAGGTTGCGTCCACGCCTGTGCAGGAGAACAAGGGGTGCACGGTCTGTTGCCGCCCCCTGGTACTGGCAGGCCACGATCACGGTTCCATCAGGGGCAACGGCCAAATGGCGCAGGCTGACGGCCCGCAATGCCGCCGGCAGGGTTCGCTTCTCCAGAAGGGTGCCGGTCTTGCTGTCGATATAGGTCAGGGAGGGGTCGGTCATGCCCAGGTTCAGCTTGGCTCGTCCGGATTCAGGGCTGGTCAGGATGCCGCCATTGGCAACAACCAGTGTCCGCTGATCCGGCATCCAGGCCAGTTCATGGGGCTCGGTTCCAAAGCTGGGGAACTCCCCGATCCAGGCATAGCTGTGGGCATCCCGAATGCCGATCCGGCCTTCGCCGTGATCAAAGGCGTTTTCGGTTGTCAGGATATGGCGGCCATCGGCTGTATAAACGGCATGCCCGAAGAAGTGTCTTCCGGGTTGGCATTCTACAGATGCGGCTATGGTACCCTTTGTAAGGTTCAGCGCTGTGGCCCAGTTCCCCGGGCGGCGTGCCGGCAAAAAAGCTCGGGTTCCATCTGGTGAGACGGCGGGACCATGGGCGCGCCCGGGCAGGAGGGTCTTCCATAGGATGCCAAGATCTTCGGACCATGCCACAGCATGATCACGTCCGCTGTTATCCCTTGCAGAGCTGAGAAGAGTGTTTCCCGTTCCATGGATGGCTGCCCGTGTTGACGTGGCGGGGAGGATCATGCCTGCTGCCAAGGCCCCCATGCCGCCCCATAGAAGGGAACGTCTGGATAATGTAAGGGGGGTGTTTGGATTGTCCACGGTGGGTCAGTCTCCGTCCAGGGCATTGAAACCGATGCCCAGCCCTAGCATGCCGGCCATTTCTGTTTCCACCATGCTGCGGGCGGTACCGATATTGGCCCTGATCAGCATCAAGGTTCTATAGCCCGCAGGGTCGGCAAGAACATCTTTCCAGGGACGTGTTGCCAGTTCAGCCGTCAGGCGGCGGGCTTCGGTCAGCCCGTGCAGGATGCTGATATCAACGATTTCGCTGTCTTCATGCTCCAGAAGTCCGGCGCGGAGTCCTCCATCTTTTCCTGCGGGGCCTTGGTAAAGCTGAAGGGCTGCATCAAGATTGGCGAGAAGCGCCTGTAGCGGTAAGTCCGCCCGCCAGGCTTCGCCTCGTTCCGGGCGTGCTTTTGTCGGATTGGATCCCATCGGGCTGCCCAGTTTCATGTCCTGCGCAGCCTGAAGAAGGGTGGTCAGTGTCCCGTGTATGGCCCGCAAGGATTCAGCCGGGTTGCGGAACAGAGTGTTATTGTCACCCGGCCTCAGAAGTATTGCCCGAAATCCGCCATCCGGCTCTGTCCATTCCGCTCTGATGGCTTGGGCCATGGATGACAGGTTTCGTCCAATTGCTTGTGCAACCCGGCATTCATGTGCAGTTAGTGGATCATGTCCCCAGAGCAGGCGTTCCAGTGCCGGGAATCCCTGTACCGCAATGCTGGCCCGGGACAGGGATTCCGGTGTCAGGGCTGTATCCGGGGCTGATAACAGCGTGGACACATGCCGTGCCCCCAAGTTTTTTGGGTCAGGCCAGAACTGGGTACGGTAGTGTCGGTTTTCTGTTTGTGACGGGCCGATACGAATATGTTGCACGCCTTGCCAGGCCAGGAATGCAGTGGCAAAGGCGGATTTGCTGTCTTGTTCTGGACAGCTATGGTCCAGTGTGCGGTCAAGGGCTGCGGTTGCCTCGGCAAATGCTTGGAAAGCGGGAAGGATAACGGTGTCAACAGCCTCGGCTGTCAGGCGCAGGCTGTCAGCGGCACGTCCGCTCACAGGCAGGAGTGCGAGCAGAAGCAGGGTGGCGGTCAGGGCAAGGCGTGCAGTCATGTCGGGTCGGTATCCATGATCCTGGTGTTACAGGGACCTGAGAAAATCCAGAAGGGCTGCCCGGTCCTTGGCCGGAAGTTCACGGAAGGCTTCACGTGCCCGCCGTGCTTCGCCGCCGTGCCACAGCACAGCCTCGGTCAGGGTTCTGGCGCGCCCATCATGCAGATAGGCCTCTGTGCCCGAGACGGCCTTGGTCATGCCAATGCCCCACAGGGGAGGGGTGCGCCATTCATGACCGCTGGCCAGGGCTTCCGGGCGGAGGTCGGCCAGATCATCGCCCATGTCGTGCAGCAGCAAATCCGTGAACGGGGCAATGTCCTGGTGCGCCAGCCACGGGTATGGCGAGGGGCCTGTGCGCAGGTGCGGGCGATGACATCCGCTGCAGCCAATCTGCGTGAAGAGCTGTTCGCCGGCCATCACGGCAGGATCTGTGCGGTTGCGCCGGGATGGGGGTGCAAGGGCACGAACAAACAGCAGAACGGAATCCGTCACAGCCTTGGGGGCCTCCAGAGTGTCAAACTGCGCACTGTTGCCATGGGGCGCGGCAAGGCAGGACGGTTGTGCTGCGGTACAGTCGCCATGAGCCTGCGGGAACAGGGGTGTGGACAGGCCAATGTCACCGTTGAAGGCACTCTGGTTCTGGTCATCCAGGGTGGGTTGGCCGGCTTTCCAGCCAAAACGACCAATGCGCATGGCGTGTTCACGTGCGCTCCATACCCGGTTGATGCGTCCGGATATTTCGTCGTTGTCCCGGTCGTCCGGGTCGGCAAGGTTCAGCAGGGTTGTATCGGGAACAGCCTCCAGCAGGCCCAGCCCCGGAAGCTGTGGGGTCAGCCGTGGTGAGAGCATGATCTGCAGGGACAAGGGGCCATAGGCAAGATCCCGGGCAGACCAAGCCGGGCGGCGCAGGGAAACGCTTTCTCCCCCGGCCAGTGTTACGGTTTCCTCGGTCCATGTTACGCCAACGCGTCCTTCGGCTTTGAGCCCCGGAACAGCGGCACTTTGCAACTGGGTGCCATACGTCGGGTCCCCGATGACGCTGAGACGGCCGCTTTGTCTGTCGTGCTCGTCTTGTGCGGTCTGGGGGGGGATGCTCAGGCGCAGGAAGAAGGATGGGCTGTGCTCGTATCCGTTGTCTGGATCGGGGGGGCGCCCGCGTCCATTACGGACATGGCAGCCAGAACAGGCCCGGGCGTTGAACAAGGGGCCCAGACCATCTGATGCCTGGGTCGAGGAGGGAGAGCTGACCCAGAGCCGCTTGAAGAAGCCATTTCCAACGGCAGCACCCATTTTCTCGTCAGCGGAAAGACCGGGCAGAAAGCGTGAAAAAGCCCGCCGATCAAGTGGTTCCTGTTCGCCTTGGTCAGGCCGCGGTTCTGTCGCCAGGGCTGATCCGGTGCAAAGGAAAGGCAGGGCCAAGGCAGTGAACAGGGAATACAAACGGCGGGGCATCAAGACATCGCTTTGACGGGGTAAGGACAATGGTTGTGAGAAACATTGGGTCTCAAACAACACGGGCCGGACGGTGCAGCAGCATCCACCCGGCCCGGTTTTTGATCAAGGATGATCAGCTGTTGCCACTGACTTTTTCAGGAGCATCCAAGCTGTCCGATCCTTCCAGCTCCAGGGTACCAAGGCCCAGGGCTGCCGTGGCGCGCTCGATAGAGCGGGTCTGGGCGACCAAGGCGTCAACCGCAGCCTGCACGGCCTTGTTTCCGGTAGGATTATTTTCGCCCAGCATCTGGTCATAGGCTGTACCTTTTGCTGCCATATCCATCAGCACCTGCATTTTTGCCACGCTCTTGTCCAAGGCTGCACCCAGTTCCTTGCGTTCCGCTGGTGGCAGCAGAATCTTCAGGCCCTTGCCCGATACAGTGCGCCCGTCGGGGCGTGTGTAGGACCCGTTGTAGATGCTGCGGATTCCGATGGCATTATAATAGTGTGAGGCATGGGTGTTGTCAGAGAAGCAATCATGCTCTTCTTCCGGATCGTGCAGCATCAGGCCCAGCTTCATCCGTTCCCCTGCCAGTTCCCCATAGGACAGGCTTCCCATTCCGGTCAGCATGGCCGTCAGGGCTTTCTTGGGTTCCGAAGCCAGCAGATCCTTGGCAATGGCACCGTCTTTATCCCATGCGCCGGTCATTTCGGCCAGATCCTCGACCAGAAGATCTGTTGCTGCTTTCAGATAGGCCGCACGACGGTCGCAGTTGCCGTTGGTGCAGGCCTTCAGGTCGAAGTCGGTCGCCTTGCGGTTGCCGGCACCGGGGCCTGTTCCGTTGCGGTCCTGTCCCCACAGCAGGAATTCCACCGCGTGGTAACCGGTCGCCACATTGGCCTCTATCTCGTCAATTTCGTGTAGTTTCTGCAGCAGATCCTTGTTGATGACGGTGGCATCAATGGTCTGCCCGCCGATCTCCAGTACCGGATTGGCAATGACATTGGCACGAAACCAGGCATTCTCATCGGAATGCTCGCCATAGCTGGCGGTATCAACGTAATCGATCAGCCCTTCGTCCAGAGGCCAGGCATTTACCCGTCCTTCCCAGTCATCAACCGCAGGGTTTCCGAAACGATAGACTTCGGTCTGCATATAGGGAACGCGTGCCTCGACCCAGGCCTTGCGGGCGGCAGACAGCCTGCTCTCGTCGGGGTGGGCAATCAGCGCATCAACCGCTTTCTGCAGAACCCGGGCTGTTTGTTCTGCATCTTCGAACTTGGCATGGGCAAGTGTGATATAGGTGGACACCACGTCCTTTTCCTGCGCCTTGCTTGCAGCAAGGGCGGGGCCTGCTGTTATCAATGTTGCGGCTGCAAGGAATGTTGCTGTGGCAAGAAATGCTCTCATCGTGATCAGATCCCCTCTGTCCCTTACGGGAATATCCGGGTGGGTTTGCGCAATGCGGCGACGCCTGCACTGTTTAATGGTCTGCTACGCTTTGTGCTTTCCTCTGTCAATGATAATTACTATCATTGGCTGGCAAACAAGTTCAGATTTTATCCCGGGTTTTGTAGCCGGAGAGTTATGTGTCGGAAAGTAAGGAAAGAGGAGGGTTGGTCCCTGTGGCCGGGTTATCCCGTCGTTCGTTCCTTGGGGCTGGTGCGGTTGGTGCCGGTCTTGTTAGTGCTGGTCTGTTGTACCGTGCCATTCCGGCATCAGGGGATGAAGTTCTGTACGCCATAGAGGGGCCGGGTACACCCGGGGGCGGAGAGCCTGTTCCGGTCCTGTCCTATGCCCGGACGCCGGATGCTCCGGCTGCCTTGCCTCCTGTGCTGGATGTACGCCAAGGAGATACCCTGTCTGTTCATTTCCACAATGCCATGGCGCGTCCAACAACGGTTCACTGGCATGGTATTCGTTTGCCCATTGCTATGGATGGCGTTCCGTTTCTGACCCAGAACCCGGTTGCAAGGGGCGAGGCATTTCACTATCGTTTCGCTCCTCCTGACGCGGGGACGTACTGGTATCATCCGCACTATGCCAGCCTTGACCAGATTGGTGCCGGGCTGGCCGGTATTCTGGTTGTCCGGGAAGTCGATGATCCCGGCTATGATGCCGATATTCCCCTGCTGGTCCGGGATTGGCGCCGTGACGAGAAGGGCGCATGGCTGCCTGTCTCTGATTCCGAGGCAGCGGGACGGGCCGGTACATTCGGGGGGTGGCATACGGTAAACTGGGAGCGGGAACCGCATTACCAGGTACCTTCGGGTAGTCTTGTGCGCTTGCGTCTGTGCAACGCTGACCTGACCCGTGTTTTCAAGGTGGTCGGGAAAGGGGCGCCAGCTGTTCTGGTCGCGGTGGATGGCCACCCGCTTGTTGTTCCCGAGCCTTTGCAGCGTGAGCTGGTGGGGCCCGGTATGCGGATGGATGTGGTGGTACGTATGCCCGACACCCCGGGGGAGGTGTTCGAGCTGCACAACGTATCATCCAGCGCGCCCTGGGTTATGATGCGCTTGGTGTCACAGGGGACATCGCGCCGCCGCTCCTTGTCTGGGATTGTTCCGCTTCCACCCAACCCTGTGTCCATGCCTTCTGTTGATGGAGCAGAGGTTATACGCATGGACTTCAATGCCGGTCTTGGAGAAGGTGGAGCAGAGGATGCCCTGTGGTCGATCAACAAGCGGGCCTGGGTAGAGCGGTATCCTGAAGAAAGGGATGGAATGGCTTTGCCGGTCCTGCTAGGGCAAAGTTTCCCCGAGGTGCGCGCTGCGGTATGTGGTGGTGGAACGCCGTTGGCTGTGCTGAAGCAAGGTCGCAGTTACATTCTGGAGCTGAACAACTTTACGCCCCACCTCCACCCTATCCATGTCCATGGTCTGGCCTTTTCTCTGCTGTCATCGAGTCGCCGGTCTATCCGTACCGGTCATTTTACGGATACCGCGCTTTTGCTGCCCAAGGAGCGTATGCGGGTGGCTCTGGTCGCCGACAATCCCGGGGACTGGATGGTGCACTGCCATATCATTGAGCATCAGGCCTTCGGGATGATGGGTACGATCCGGGTTGAGGCCTGATATTTTGTGGATAGTGGGGTTTCTGTCATAGCAAAAAAGCCCCGAACCGTGGCTCAGGGCTTTTGTTGATGGCGCGAGTGACGGGGCTCGAACCCGCGACCTCCGGCGTGACAGGCCGGCACTCTAACCAACTGAGCTACACCCGCGCTGTGATGTGCGGGTGCTTTATAGCCATGCGAACCGGATTAGGCAAGCTTTTTTTGTGTTCTGGCAGATAGTTCGGGAAAGATAATCCCGTGCATTATAAAAAGACCGACCATGGGAATGGTCGGTCTTTCATGATCTCGATGGCGCGAGTGACGGGGCTCGAACCCGCGACCTCCGGCGTGACAGGCCGGCACTCTAACCAACTGAGCTACACCCGCAATCGAGAGCGCGGTTTATATAGGGGGACGATGCCCGGCGCAAGAGAAAAATAGGTGCGAGCGGGGCTGCCAAACGGATATGCCACATTTAACAAAAATACTATGTTAAATAAAAAATTTAGCTCAAAAAATTTGTATAATTCAGGGGCGCGCCCTATCTTCAACGGAAGTGTCGTTCAGAGGTAAGGAGAGGCCTGTGTTGCCAGCGTGGATGCGGGTTGCTTTGTGGAAGAAGGTGGTTGCGGGCTTTGTTGCGGGTGGAATTGCCGGCTATATGGCCGGTCCGCAAGCGGCGGTCTGGTTCAAGCCGATTGGGGATGTGTACATTACCCTGATCAGGATGCTGGTGGTTCCCTTGCTGTTGACCAGCATCGTTTCCAGCGTTGCTGGATTGGGGAGCATTGGTGGTGCCCTGCGTCTGGGGGTAAAAACGGTTCTGTACTTTATTCTGACAGCAGCCTTGGCCTCTGCGGTCGGCATCGCAACCGGCCTGTTACTGGAACCCGGGATTGGCATCGGACAGCTGGCGGTTGGTGAAGCCCGTACCCCCGTTATTCCGGGGCCGGTCGATGTGCTGTTGTCTGTTGTGCCGTCCAATCCTTTTCAAGCCATGGCTGAAGGTCATGTGTTGCAGGTCTTGTTTGTATCGCTCCTTTTCGGGGGTAGTCTTGCCGTGCTGGGGGAGAGGGCTGCTCTGCTGCGTTCATGCGTGACACAGGCCAATGAGGCGGTCATGCAGATTGTTCGTCTGGTCCTGCAGCTGACGCCAATCGGAACATTTGGCCTGATTGCTTGGGTGGTGGGGACATCAGGGGCAGAATCGCTTCTGCCCTTGGGGCACTATATCCTTGCCCTGTATGTGGCTTGCCTGTTCCACTTGTTTGTTGTGTATGGCGGGCTTTTGTCCCTGCACGGCCTTGATCCGCGAAAGTTCTTTCGTGGTGTGGCCCCGGCCATGCAGGTTGCGTTTGTGACCGCGTCCAGCTTTGCCAGCTTGCCCCTGACCTTGTCGTGTACAACGCGGCGTTTGGGCGTTGCGCAGGATTATGCCAGCTTTGCCGTCCCCCTTGGGGCATCCATGAAAATGGATGGGTGCGGGGCCATCTTTCCTGCCATTGCTACCCTGTTTATCGCCCAATACACGGGGGTTGAGCTGTCGGCTGGTGCCCTGTTGACCGTCTTTGTCATTGGTGTGGTGGGGTCATTGGCGACAGCGGGTGTTCCGGGGCCATCGATTGTTATGCTGACCCTGACGCTGGGTGCTGTTGGTCTGCCGCTGGAAGCTATCGGGTATATCGTTGCCGTAGATCGTGTCGTTGACATGATGCGTACGGCCACGAATGTAACCGGTCAGGCTTTGGTGCCTGTGCTCGTTGCCCGTTTTGAAAAGGGTCTTCTGGATGACGAAAGGTATGGGTGCTCTGCCTTGGTGGAAGATGATGTGGCACCGGATAGTGCTGCGTCACTTCCGGACACCGGGACCAAGGACAAAGGCCATGAGATAGCACGCTAGTGTGTCGCTAATTTTGTGTACGGCTGGACACAAAAAGAACTATATGGGTGAAATGCTAACGTAATCCCTGCATTTTTCAGCATTCTCACTTTTCAGGAGAAGTTGCCTCATGGACCATCAGCAAGAAACCAAAAGAAGAGAAATCCTGACGGCCCTGGAAGAGCTGGAAGTCGAGATGCTGCGCTGTTGGGGAGATTGCGAGCCGGCTTTGCTTGTCGGGGCTGCGCGTGTTTCTGTTCTGGATGCCTTGGCCCGTGCCGGGTGTGATGTACCCGCCGATCACGATACCGGGGTACGGCATTAATCAGAAAGGGGACAGGTGCTTGGCCCTGTCCCCCTGTGATATCTGGCCTGAACGTATGGTCAACGGCCTGTTGTCGGGCGTTTTCTTTGCAGACCAAGTGGTGATGCGATGGCTTTATCCGGCATGAGCAGGCTGTTGCTCAAGCAGCGAGATAACGTTATCAGGCCCGATGCGGGCAGATAGTCCATCGGTTTTGTAGAATGCGTTGCCATGCACATCGTGGAAGGCAAGCCCCCTGTTCCCGTGAGAGACGTAGCGGTCCTTGTTCTCGCCAATGCTTTCTTGAATTGTGTACACGCTGGAACGCATTTGTATGTACAGGTCCTCGTCTGCTGACAGGGCTGCGTATGCATTCTCCAGCTTCTTGTTCGTCAACAGAAGCTTGTTGGATAGCGAAACACCCCACCGGGTCAGGCACGTTTCCGCAACATGGCGTACAATGATACCGGGTTCCAGACACCGTTGTCTTCCCACGTCGCCGTCGATGGCTCCATTTCCAACCAGGGTGGCATGTCTGCCCGCCATGGGGAAAATATGCATGCGTGTGTCGGCTGTGCTCTCCGGAATGACGCAGGCAAAGCCCTTGGACCGCTCATCCCGGGCGTAGAAAGCGACGTATTCCTTGACGTTGGCACCAATTTTTGTCCGGTGGTTCTGGAAGTTTGCTGTCCCTGGCACGGGGTCAACAGTGAATATGTTGACAGGAATATGTTTGAGTTCAGGATCGCCCGCCATGGCGTTGGCCATCATGTGACAGCTGATGCCACCCCGGCTCCATCCCACCAAGTTTACTTGCTTCGGTATCAGAGATCCTCTGCGGAAGATACGTATGATCAGTTCCTGTAACTCTTGCGGTGTTATGGTGCGGTTACCGTAATCATACCGTCTCCAAAAGTAGGAGCCTACCGCTTCTGAGTCCTGTATCGGAATGCCGGCCTTTTTCAGGATGTTGTATTCCTGCTCGGTCAGTTGCTGGCGTTTCCAGTTGGCTTTTCCTTTTGTCAGGGCAACGGCATGGGCGACATTTTCTTCCCAGCCTGCGCCAAAAAGGGTTCCTTTTATGTTGTAGTAACCACCGGGTTCTTCCCAGAGCTGGTCTTCCTGAAGATTCCCGCTTCCCGGCCCGTCAATGATTACCCAGTCCGCAAATTCCCTGCCAAGGCAGTTGTGAGCCAGTGTTGAGACCAGTTCTCCGTTAGGGTAGTTGGGATTGTGGGCATCGTATCTTGTTGAGGCGGTTCCACAAAAGAATACGGTAAATACGGACATGTTTGGCACCCTCTGAATTTTATTAAAGGCTTATTTGTTGCGCTTTCTGAAAACGCACAGGTTATATTCCCTGTTGTTTGCATACAGGGTTGCTTGTGGGGTGGTCAACGTTTCACTGAAATTAATGATGTTTTATCGATATTATCTCACGCTGACATTGTAGTGTTTTGTTATATAACGCGTTTATGGGGAAGTTTGAATGTGGAGCTCTGTATTGCCATGGGAATGTCTGGGGTGGAGCCGTATAAAAAACCGGGGACCCAATGTCCCTGTCCGGCGGGGAGCAAGGAAGCCAGACAGGATGGCCATCGGGGGGAAACCACACCGGGTCCCCGGTTCAGCGCACGAAGACGCCGGCCACCGCATGCGCTGACAACACACGTGGTGGCGGGAGGCCAAAAACCCAATAACACTGCCAAGAGTCAGAGGTACCGGGCGGGCTTATTCCCCTTGCGGGTTTTCTATTCGCCGCCCTCCCGCCATGATACACGTGCACGGACCGCGAGGAATCAGTCCGTCACCGTACAGACAGTCGCCGCGCAATATGGGCGACTGTCTGCTCTTGGTATGTACGAGGTTTTTGGGCCTCTATCGACAGGTTTTTGGAACCTGCCGACGTTCATCACCCTAAGATAGTTCGATCATAAAATCAAATAATCCTGAGGTGTGCTATGTGTGGTGTCTGCGGCATGGTTTGCCGGCCCTTATCAAGGGGCATGCAGGCACGGGGTAAGCATGCAATACGAGACCGTCTGGCAGTGTGTCCGGGAAAAACAAAACCCCCAGGTTTTCCTGGGGGTTCCGGCTGGTGCTGCTGGAGAGATTTGAACTCTCGACCTCTCCCTTACCAAGGGAGTGCTCTACCCCTGAGCTACAGCAGCAACGACTTGAATTGTCAGCCCAAGTTACCTTGTGACAAGGCCTTTTCGAGCACCCCGCAGGGTGGGCGGGTTTATGGCACAGCGTATCGACCCATGCAAGCATAAAAATGTGGGCCAGTGGGTTGACGGTGATGACCTGATCATCGCACAGTGCCAGTGTTCCGGCCTGTTGGCAGCGGGATCATGTGCGATTGTTTTGTACAGGCAATTATCTGATGACAGATACTCCGGTTGTTTCGGAAGAGAAGGGCGGTGGATCCCGACCGTCGAAGGATCGTCGCCAGGATCGTCTGGCCATGGCCCTGCGGGAGAACCTGTTGCGACGCAAGCAGCAGACCCGGTCGCGGGCCATTTCCGATGATGATTCAGGGACATGCCCGTCAGCATCTGCCGTGCCCCGGGATGAAACGGGATGATATGCCCGTAAAACGGGCTTGAAACCAAAAACACGCCGTTGTGGTCTGGCGCGTGCTGCGCTACAAGGTGCCGTTTCCGCCCCGTTGTGTCACAGGGCAACACCCCGGTTCCAAATGATGGAGACTGTTTCCCATGGCCGTCATGCCTGATACCTGGATTCGTGAAATGGCCCGTAACCGCGGTATGATCGAGCCTTTTACCGACCGTCTGGAACGGGATGGCGTGATTTCCTATGGCGTCTCTTCGTATGGGTACGATGCCCGGGTTGCCGACGAGTTCAAGATTTTTACCAATGTTGATTCCGCCGTTGTTGATCCAAAGGAATTTTCGGACAAGAGCTTTGTGAACCGCAAGACAGATGTCTGCGTTATTCCCCCCAACAGCTTTGCCTTGGCCCGTACGGTCGAATACTTTCGTATTCCACGTGACACGCTGGTGATCTGTCTTGGCAAGTCAACGTATGCCCGATGCGGAATCATCGTCAACGTCACGCCTCTGGAACCCGAATGGGAAGGCCACGTGACGCTTGAATTTTCCAATACCACTCCCTTGCCCGCACGCATATATGCCAACGAGGGAGCTTGTCAGTTTATCTTCCTGAAGGGGAATCCCGAATGCGAAACTTCCTATGGCGACCGCAAGGGCAAGTACATGGGCCAGAAGGGCGTGACACTGCCCCGGCTGTGATAGAGCGCCCGACAGCGGACAGCCTGACGGTAGAGCGCCCCCGGCAGGAGCAGCGCGGAGGGATGGATCGCATCCGCATCGTCGGGGGAACGCCCCTGCGCGGAACGATCCCGATCGGTGGTGCGAAGAATGCAGCCTTGCCCCTGATGGCGGCGGCACTCCTGACCGAGGAGACCTTGCGTCTGACCAACCTGCCGCATCTGGCGGATATCACCACCATGGCGCACCTGCTGGCCCAGCACGGGACCAGTATGCACCTGAATGGGGGTGAGGGCGGTCTCGGCAGTGCATCAGGCCGTGTGCTGGAGTTGCAGGCTGCCGATATAACAAGCCTGACGGCACCCTATGACCTTGTCCGGAAAATGCGGGCCAGCGTTTTGGTTCTGGGGCCGTTGCTGGCGCGTTTTGGTGCATGTCGTGTTTCATTGCCCGGCGGGTGTTCCATCGGAACCAGGCCCGTTGACCTGCATCTGAAGGCGATGGAAGCACTTGGGGCCGAGATTTCGCTGGACGAGGGATATATCAACGCCCGCATCCGTGATGACCTGAATGGCCGTTTGCGCGGTGGCACCATCATGTTCCCTGCTGTCACCGTTGGTGGAACAGAGAATGCCTTGATGGCCGCCTGCCTGGCCGAGGGCGAGACTGTGATCATGAATGCGGCCCAGGAGCCTGAAATTGCGGATCTGGCCAATTGCCTGACCCTGATGGGTGCCAGGATTTCCGGGATTGGCACCAATTGCTTGCGGGTCGAGGGCGTGTCGTCCCTGCACGGGACAGAATATTCGGTTTTGCCCGATCGCATTGAAACCGGGACATATGCTATTGCGGCGGCCATTACACGTGGCGATGTGGAACTGGTCGGTGCCAATTCTGCGGCCTTGGGTGCAGTCTTTTCTGCCCTGAACGAATGTGGCGTTGAAGTGATTGAAACCTCGAGCGGGGTTCGTATCCGCGCTGATGGTGCCGAGATCCGGGGCATTGATCTGATGACCGAGCCCTATCCCGGCTTCCCCACCGATATGCAGGCCCAGTTCATGGCCCTGATGGCAACGGCCAACGGGGCGTCAATGATTACCGAGACAATTTTCGAGAACCGGTTCATGCATGTGCCGGAGCTGTGCCGCATGGGGGCCAGAATCAACGTACACGGGGCTTCTGCCATTGTGCGCGGTATGCCCCGGCTTTCCGGTGCCCCGGTGATGGCCACGGACCTCAGGGCCTCTGTTTCCCTTGTTCTGGCCGGTCTGGCTGCTGAAGGGGAGACCATTGTGAACCGTATTTACCACCTTGACCGCGGTTACGAGCGTCTGGAAGCCAAGCTTGCCGCCTGCGGTGCCAATATAGAGCGTTTACGTGGCTGATTCTTTACTGTGTGTTGTGTCGTGGTCTTATTCTCGTCCACCGGGAAAGACCACGGCTTCAGAAAGGCCCGCCCCCCTTTATTGCCCGGGGGTGCGTGCTATAGTCGGGCAGCGGCAAAGGCCGGTGTGTGGCATCCGCGTGGCGCGGGGCCGGGTGAGATGAGGGGTTAATGGCCAAGCCCAAGTCCAAGCCCAAGCTGGGGTCTCGTGCAGAGAATATTCAGGAATTGAAGCGTCTGCAGGAGATGTATAACGCCTTGCCGCCAGGCAAGAAAAAGGCGATGCAAAAGCCTATCCAGGAACGTATGGATCAGTTGAACGCGGCCATAAACAGCGGCGGCGGAGCTGTTGTTTCTGCCCTGCAGACCATTGTGCTGGTTGTTCTGGTTGCGATCATCGCCTTGGGTCTCGGGTTCTTTGGTATCTCGTACTACGTACGGTTCCGGTAGAACTTTCGTGGTCTTTTCCATGTGCTGCCTTGACAAGATGCTGTGGTGCGGCAAACCTTGCCGGGCCAGTACCTCCATTCTTGGCAGTTCTTGGGAGAGACTATGGCTTGCCGATTGTTTCATGCAGGACGGTATTTCACCCTGTCCGGGAGCTGTGCCTCTTGATGCCGGGGTCAGGAAATGACGGTGTGAAGACACCGGCGGTTCTTGCTGTGGATAAGAACAGGATTGTCTCTGTTTATCTGGATGAGAAAATCGTTCGCAGCCGCAGGCCGGAGGTCGAGCATGAGCGGCGGGTCGCCATTTATGATCTGATCGAGGACAACACGTTCCGTGTGTCGGGTGCGGGGAATGAAGGTCCGTACAGTCTTCACCTTTTCGTTGAAGGAGAGAAACTATATTTTGATGTCCGGACGGAAGGCGATGTACCAATTGAAACGTTTTTTCTGTCCCTGAAAGGATTCCGGGCTGTGATCCGGGAATATTTCATGGTTTGCGACAGCTACTACGGGGCTATCCGTACGGCTGCACCGTCGCGTATCGAAGCGGTTGATGCAGGGCGACGGAGCCTCCACAACGAGGGAGCATCGATGTTGCGCCAGCAGCTTTCCGATGCCGGTATTGATATTGACCTGGATACGGCCCGCCGCTTGTTCACCTTGGTCTGCGTCCTGCACGCGCGGAGTTGAGGGGTGGAGCGGAGCGATCCATCGGCTGTCTTGTTCGTCTGCACGATGAACTCCATTCGTTCTCCCATGGCTGCGGCCATCCTGCGTCATCTGTATGGAAAGAAAATATACGTTGATTCCGCCGGTGTTCGCTGTGGCCAGCTGGATGGCTTTGCGGTTGCTGTCATGGCTGAAATCGGTATTGACGTGTCGCGTCATAGCCCCAAAACGTTTGATGATCTGGATGATGACAGCTTTGATCTGGTGATTTCCCTGTCGCCCGAAGCACAGCACAAGGCCGTTGAGCTGACCCGCACGGTGGCGTGTGATGTGGAGTTCTGGCACACGTTTGATCCTTCTGTTGTTGAAGGATCGCGGGAGGTGAGGCTGGATGCATACCGTCAGGTGCGTGACGATCTGATCAAGCGGATCAAGGACCGGTTTGGTCCTCCTGTCGAAAGCACAGGCAGCGTCTAGAAAATATCGTCGCGGTATCGATCGCGGGCTTCCAGCAGGTCCGGCAGCTTCTCGAAAAGAATACGGACCAGGGATGGATCAAACTGGGTTCCGGAATTCTCCTCGAAGTATTGTAGAATGCGTTCCAGTGGCCATGCCTTCTTGTACACGCTGTCACTGGCAAGGCTGTCGAAGACATCGGCTATGGCCGTAATGCGGGCGGGCAGGGGAATGATCTTCCCGGACAGACGTCTTGGATATCCTGTGCCGTCCCAGCGTTCGTGGTGTCCGCCGGCGATAATGGCGGCACATTTCAGGATTTCCAGGTCAGATTGGATCAGCATGTCCTCGCCAATAATGGCGTGGGTTTTCATGACTTCCCACTCTTCATCGGTCAACTTGCCGGGTTTGTTCAGGATGGCATCCGGAATGCCGATCTTGCCAACATCGTGTAACGGAGAGGCTGCCAGCAGAACCTGTGCATCCCGGCGCGGCATGCCTGCTGCCAGTGCTAGAATCCAGGAGTATTCCGCCACACGCCGCACATGCTGGCTGCTTTCCATGGCCCGGGTTTCCACGGCTTCTCCCAGGCGTTGGACAACCTCTTTCTGTGTACGCTCCACAAGATCTATCAAGTTATAGTTGTCCATGGCATAGGCCATGGTCCGGCAAAAGATATCAAGAACGGGTCGCTGGGGAATGGACGTGGCATCAACACCGTCCAGCATCAGGATATTCTTGATCTCGACCGAGCTGCGGAAACTGGCCAGTGCCATGGTCCCATCCATGGCGAAATGACCGTTCTCCGGGATTTTGCTTTCCAGGCGTTTCAGGTCATCCGGCAGGTCCGGGCGAAGGTCTTCCAGCCGGCCGGTCAGGGGTGGGCTGTAACGTCCCGTCCCTGCCATGATGGCAATTTTCCCTGTGCGGCGTTGAACGCTCAGTACCAGCCCGTGCATGGGGGATTCAGCTGTTGTGTCATGTAGATGCAAAAGATCATGAAACAGGTGCAACGCGGTTTCTGCAAACCGGTTGGCCGGCTGATAGGAAAACAGAGATCCGGCCCCGTTCAGGATCAGGTCAAGCCCGCGCTGGGTTGCTTCCAGGGTCTTGATATCTCTCCAGGACCGTAGACAGGAAAAAAACAGGGTATGCAGCTTGCGGGCTGTCAGCTCTGTTTTTTCCTTGTAGTCATTGATGTCGTAGGTGGTGATAACCTCCCGTTCCGGTGCTTGTCCCGGCTGTCCGGTGCGCAGCACAATCCGGACATCGGTATTGCCAAGCCCGTTCCGGATCCATTGAGCCAGGTCTAGGCCGGCGTGCTCTGTCTCCATCACGACATCCAGCAGGATAACGGCGATATCGCTGCGCAATTCGAGTATTTTGCGGGCCTCGGCTGCGGACATGGCGTTGATGATTTCAAGAGGGCGGTCTGCGAACCGGAATCCGGCCAGGGCCAGTTCCGTAACGCGATGCACCTCGGGCTCGTCATCGACAATCAGAACCGGCCAGCCGTTTGCAACGGTGGATGTGGACTCGTCTGCCCCCTGTTTCTTTTTCTTTCGTGGGGACTTGGGGCTGAGCATGGGGGATTTTCCGGTCATGATACATGGCCCTCCTCGTGAGGGGTCAGGGACGGCAGGATAATCCTGAAAGACAGTCCCTCTCCGGGTGGGCTGCTGTAGTGCATTTGCCCTCCCAGAGCTCCGGTCACAATGTTGTAGACAATATGCAGCCCCAGCCCGGTTCCACCGCTGCCGCGCTTGGTTGTAAAGAAAGGTTCGGTCAGTCGGGACAGGTGTTCAGGGCTGACGCCGATGCCGTTATCCGACACGGTGATCTCTGTCATGCCGGTCCTTGGTGTTTCCGGGCGGGCCGCAATCCACACCGTGTTGCCATCTTTCTTTTCGGGAAAGGCATGGGTCAGGGCGTTCATAACCAGATTGGTCATAACTTGCCCCAATGGCCCCGGATGTGTGGACAGGCTGATGTCATCCGGAATATCCGTTTCCACGCGAACCCCGGACTGGCGGATTCGTGGCGTCAGGCTGACAACAACATCCTTGATATGCTGCTTCAGATTGACCTTGCGGATTTCTTCGCTGGAGCTGTTGGTGGCAATATTCTTGAAGGATCGTACCAGTTCGGCAGCGCGCTCGATGTTTCCCAGAACCATCCGGATGGTTTCTTTTGCGCCACTCATGAAGTTTTCGAAGGTCTCGGAGTCCAAGTCTTCGCGCTCATAACAAGCCTCTAGCTCGCTGATGGACTCATCCAGAAGCGAGGCAGCGGTCAATCCAACGCCAACGGGGGTGTTGATTTCATGGGCAATGCCGCTGACCAGGCTGCCAAGGGATGCAAGCTTTTCAGATTCCACCAGTTCTTTCTGGGTGCGTTGCAGGTCTTCCAGGCTCTTGCGCAGGGCTGCATTGGCTGTCTGGGCGGCGTGGTGGGCATCCCTGATCTCGATCTCAACCTGTATGCGCTTGGTCATGTCGGTGCACGTGATCACCGTGCCTCCGATATCATGCGGCATTGGAATACCTTCCAGCTCCACGATATGGCCGTTGTGTCGTTGCAGGGCAAGGCTGAAGGGAACGTAACGGCCTTGTTCGTCCTGTACCGCCTGTGGAAGAGGGGCCAGATCCTGCCCGCTTTTTCCACTTTGTGTAATAGAGAGCAGGGGCGTGCCAACGGTACTGCACCGGGCTGGCAGACCAAGGATCTTCAGGAATTGAGGGTTGCACAGTGCCAACTGGTTATCTGCATCAAAGCATCCGACGCCGCGACTGATATTATTGAGGACAGCCTCCATCAGGGCGCTTTGCACTTGGATCTGGTGTGTGCGTTCCTCGATCTGACGTTCTAGGGATTCGTTGAGAAGCCGCAGCTCTTCTTCTGCTTCGCGCCGCAGCTTTGCTTGCCATACGGTGCCAAGAACATCGCAGAGATAGGTAGCGAAGGCGCGCTCTTCTGCACTCCAGGTTGGTCTTGGTGTTTCGGTGGTCATGCCAAAAAGCCCGATAACCCGGCCATTGGAGTAGATATGGGCCCCGAGATGGGCCTGGCTTTGTGCCGAGATAGCGCCGGCCTGAATCATAACGGACAGGGGGGCACGGTGTTCGGGCATGGTCAGGATCGTCAGCCGCTGCCGATCCAGATCATGGATATAGTCCGGAAGCAGGGAGACCTGAAAAGGAGCGCAGCGGCCATGACCCTCTTCCATCGGGGCATAAATATCCTGGCACATCAATTCACTGCGGCTTTCGTTGTAAAGCCATATGCCGGCCTGTTCCACTTCCAGTGATGTTACAGCCAGTTCGGTCATACTGCGGGCGGCTTCCACGAAAGAGCCATTGGAAATGGACGAGTGGCGCGGCACAACCTGCATTGCGTTCATCATGCGCCGCAATGGCTCTGCAACAGCTCTGGAGGACCGATCTGGAACAGGCATCAGGAACACGCACCCTGCCGGACAAGACCATGCGTGCACATGGCCTGGTTCACTATGCGGTTCTGTTTTGTATCAGGCAAATAACGCCCGGAAGGTTCTTTCAGTATGGGCAAAAGCCGGAATTGGTAAAAAGTGTGGACGAAAGGCCATATTCGGGGTTCTATGGAGCCATTCAGGCCCAATGCCACTGTGTTGCAGTGCGGTGTGTTGTGCGTCCCGGATACGTTCGTGCCGGTCCCGTGGTCAAAGAGCTTGACCGCGCGGCGGCTTTTTAACATTTATGTGATGCAGTTTTACTGGCACGTGCCAAATCAGGAGCAAGAATGTCCAAGGAAGATTCCCTCGAGTTTATGGGAGAAGTCACAGAGCTGCTGTCTAACGCCATGTTTCGTGTGAAGCTCGACAACGATCACGAAATTATTGCCCACACATCCGGGCGCATGCGGAAGAACAGAATCCGTGTCCTGAAGGGTGACCGCGTTACGGTCGAGATGACCCCCTACGACCTCGACAAAGGTCGTATTACGTTCCGCTTCAAATAGGCATGCTGGTTTTGCAGGAAGAGTGGCCGGTGTCTGGCATGGATAGGTCGTGCATGCCGTCGCCCCTTGTTTTGGCCTCTGCATCTCCTCGTCGCCTTGATCTTTTGTCCCGTATTGGCTTGGTGCCTGCGGTTGTTGATCCCGCTGAAATAGACGAAACCCCCCTGAAGCAAGAAGGGCCTCGGCCGTATGCCCTTCGTTTGGCCCGTGCCAAGGCCGAAGCTGTTGCGCCACGCCATCACGGGGCCTTTGTGCTTGCCGCGGATACGGTTGTGGCGTGTGGGGCGCGTATTCTGCCAAAAGCAGAAGATGCGGATACGGCGCGTCGTTGTCTGTCCCTGTTGTCCGGGCGTCGTCACCGCGTCTACACCGGCGTCTGTGTGGTGGCCCCCGATGGCCGTCTGGCCTTGCGTGTTGTCCAGACTGTCGTTGGTTTTGCGGTTCTTTCATCTGATCGTGTGCAACAGTATATCGATTCCGGTGAATGGGACGGGAAGGCGGGTGGTTACGCTATCCAAGGCATGGCCGAGGTCTTTGTGACGGGTTTGCATGGGTCTTGGTCCAATGTTGTGGGGCTGCCCTTGCGCGAGACAGATTGTCTTCTGGGTGGCTTGGGTTTTCGCCGGGGGTAAGGCTGATGGCAGCGTCCGGACGTGTAGCCTTGGTCAGCCGTAGTCCGGGGGATACACGGGTTGCTCTTGTCGAGGGTGGGTCTGTCGTTGAGATTCACCTTTTCCGCGACTGTCGTCCGGTGGTCGGGTCTATCATCCCGGGTCTTGTGATTCAGCATTTGCCAGCCTGCCAAGCGGTTCTGGTTGATATCGGGGCGGAGGATCCGGGGTTCTTGCCTGTAAAGGGTAGCCCCGGTCGCCCTCCGTTTCCTGAAGGAACCCGGCTTCCGGTGCAGGTTGTGCACGAACCCCGGCGGGGAAAAGGCGCGCGGCTTGGTTCGGATGTGTCGATTGCCGGGCATGGCCTTGTTCTGACGTCCTCCCGTCCGGGGCTTACGTTTTCTTCTGGTCTTCGTGATCCTGGGCAAAGGGAGCAGTTGCAGGCGTGCCTTTTGCCCGTTCTCTGCGCCGGGGAGGGGCTTGTCGTGCGCCCTGAAGCCTGCTCCATGCAGGCAGATGCCCTGATCCGGGAGCTTGATAATCTGAGAGCACGCTACCAAGCTGTTCTAGCGGGCGGTACAGATTGTCCCTTGCCCTTGTCTGTTGCATTGTCAGGCCGGCAGGTTGACGCCGTTGTGTGTGACGATGCCGACCTGCTTCTGAAGATGCGTTCTGCTGGCTTTACTGTGCGTCTCTGGGATGGTCCGGGGTCCGTGTTGTCGACGGTTGATTATGATGCTGTCCTTGGGGGTGCGCTTGCGCGGCGTGTCCCTCTTGGTGCCAAGGGATGTTTGTGGATTGAGCCAACAGCGGCGTTGACAGCCATTGATGTTGACTCAGGCGGGGATGATCCAGATGAGGTCAATGCCCGTGCTGTTGCCGCGATCGCGCGGCAGATTCGGTTGCGGGCCCTGGCCGGGATGATCGTTGTTGATTTTATTGCCCCGCAGCGCGGTGGGGCCCGCCCTGCCAAGAAAGCCTTGGCCCGGGCACTGGAAGACGCTTTGTCCGCTGATTGCGTTCCCTCAACGGTGCTGGGTGTCTCGGGGCTGGGACTTGTGGAAATTCGTCGCGACCGGACCCGGACTCCTCTTGGGGAAATCATATTATCCTCCGCGCAGGGGGGGGAGGCAGACATCCTGCCCGAAACCAGTGCGCTGGACAGCCTGCGTGCCGCTCTTGACGTGCTACGTTCAACCCGGGCTGCGCGTGTTTCTCTCAGGGTATCCCCCGTTATTCATGCCTTGTTGACAGGGCGCCTTGCTCCGGCCTTGGAAGAGGCTGGGCGCAAGGCGGGCTCTCCTGTTGGCTTGGAGATTGTTCCTTCTTACCCAGCCAGCCGTTACGAGGTTACATAATGTCCAGTTCCTCTGATGACTCACGGCCTGTTGCGTGTGTCGAACCTGTTCGTGTGTCGGCAGCTTGTTGCCCTGAGTGCAAGAAGCCTGTTGATCCGCGTTATCGGCCTTTCTGTTCCAAGCGTTGTGCTGATGTTGATTTGCATCGCTGGATGAGCGAAAGCTACCGTGTTCCTGTGCTGGATGCGCCAGAGCAGGCAGTCGATACAGGTGCTTCGCTTGACGATAAAAAAGAAAACGAATTGTGAAAACAGGCTGGACAGGAACAGGTTAATTTCCTATAAGCGTGCTCCCGACACGCTGGTTGTCTTAATAAAGAAAGCCGGTTTGTGTTTAAAGGGCCCAGATAGCTCAGTTGGTAGAGCATGCGACTGAAAATCGCAGTGTCGGTGGTTCGATCCCGCCTCTGGGCACCATTATGGCCCCTGAAACTAAAACAGTTTCAGGGGCTTTTTATTGATCATACCGATAACGCACATTCTTATCGATCCTGCTTGCAGCGTGGGGCATGTGCCTTTCGGCACGTATTATCTTGGATCAGATGGACTTCATTTTACTCTTTTCCATGAAAAGGGCGTGAGTAAGGGTTGCGTGTAGTCGTTTCCACCCTTTATGATCGAATGAATTGATAATTATATTTATTATCTTTTTGGGGCGTGGCCATATCGTCATGATTGGCCATGGGGGGATTATGGGGTTCCAAGCATGTCTTTTTTACGACGCATATCATCTGTCGTTTTGTTGACTGGCGCTGTCATTGCGTGTTCACCAACAACACAGGCCCCCAAAATTACGGATGCGGCTTCAGCCGAGGAGGCCAGGAGGCAAAGAGAGCTTGCGATCCGGGAGCGTGTCACGCTTGATCAGCGCCTGCAAGCCGTTGCATGGCGTGTGCGGACGTCGAATGTGGAACTGTGCGATGATTCGGTGCATGCCGAAGCGGGAATGAAGACCATGGTTCAGGAAGACGATTGGCCGGATTTCCGGCCTGCTCTTCTTTCTCTTTATGGGATCCAGGATCAGGCCACCATACTGCACACCATTGTCGGGGGGCCAGCACATCTGGCGGGCCTCAAGACCGGTGACGTCCTGTTGGAGCTGGATGGGCAGGCTGTTCCGGGTGGGAAGAAGGGCAATGAATTCCTGACGGAGAAAATTGGTGAGTCCACCGGCGCTGTGAACCTGAAAATCAGGCGAGGACAGGATGAGCCTGTTATCACCCTTCATCCGTTGCAGACATGTTCATTTCCCGTATTTCTGGCTGCAAATGATGCTGTCAACGCCTTTGCCGACGGTGACAAGGTTCATGTGACAACGGGCATGATGAGTTTCGTGGGATCAGATGATGAGTTGGCACTGATTATTGGGCATGAATTGGCGCATAATGCCATGAATCATATCGGTAAACAGCGTGGGAACCGCATGGCCGGTTATATTGTTGGTTCTGTTCTGGACGTATTTCTGGGGGGTACAGGTGCCTTTGCCAGGCTTGGAGAGCAAGTGGCGGCCGGGGTTCATGCTCAGGATTTTGAGGAAGAGGCCGATTACGTAGGCGTTTATTACGCTGCACGGGCTGGTTATGATGTGAAGGGAGCCGCTGACTTGTGGCGCCGGATGGCGACTTCCAACCCTACGGCCATTCATCTTGCCGGTTCCACACATCCTTCTACGGCCAAGCGTTTTCTGGGCGTTGAGGCCACGGCTGATGAGGTTGTCCGGAAAGTGGCAGAGGGTGAGCCTGTTCGTCCGAACGAGAGCAAGGACAAGGAAGATGCGCCAAGTCCCGATGCGGTGTCATTCGACGGCTAGGATCCGGTGTCCCCAAGAGGACCCGAACGTTTCTTCACACACTTACGCGCAATAAAAAGAGCAAGCCCTGTATCGAGAAAGGGCTTGCTCTGGTTTTGTAGGGTGTTTCCGTGTCAGTGGTGCTGGATAATCTGACTGAGAAACTGTTTGGTCCGCTCTTCCTGTGGGCTGTTGAACAGCTGTTGAGGAGGGGCCATTTCAACGATCGTACCGTCAGCCATGAAAACAACCGTATCCGCTACCGAGCGGGCAAAGCCCATTTCATGGGTGACGCACACCATGGTCATGCCTTCCTGCGCAAGCTCTGTCATGACATCCAGAACTTCCTTGATCATTTCGGGATCCAGGGCTGATGTCGGTTCGTCAAAGAGCATGATGTCTGGCTTCATGCACAGCGCGCGGGCAATAGCGACGCGCTGTTGCTGTCCTCCTGACAACTGGCCGGGGTATTTGTTGGCCTGATCGGGAATCTTGACGCGCCCCAGATAGTACATGGCCACGTCCACGGCTTCCTTGCGGGGAACCTTTTTGACCCACGTCGGTGCCAAGACAAGGTTCTCCAGAACCGTCAGGTGCGGGAACAGATTAAAGGACTGGAACACCATACCAACATCGCGCCGGATGGCCTCAATCGCACGGACATCATTGGTCAGTTCCGTGCCATTGACCATGATGACGCCCGCCTGATGTTCCTCCAGGCGATTGATGCAGCGGATCATGGTTGACTTCCCCGATCCCGAAGGACCGCAGACAACAACGCGTTCACCTTTACGGATCACAAGGTTGATATCACGCAGGACATGAAACTGACCGTACCATTTGTTGACATTGGTCAGGCTGATAACGATTTCCTCACCGGGTTTGCGCTGGGACGCGGCGTTGGTGGAGGTGTTGTGGTCGCTCATCGGCGAACTCCCGTATTCAGGTGACGCTCCAGATACAGGCTGTAGCGGGACATGAAGAAGCTGAAGGCGAAGTAAATCAGGGCTGTAAAGACGTATGCTTCTACATAGAACGGGCGCCATGCCGGATCGGTCATGGCTGTCTTTGCTGTGGTCAACAGGTCATACAGCCCGATAATGATAACCAGCGATGTATCCTTGAACATGGAAATAAACTGGTTCACCAGTGGCGGAATAACAATGCGGATAGCCTGGGGCAGGATGATCAACCGTGTCTTCTGCCAGTAGCCGAGTCCAAGGGCATCAGCGGCTTCATACTGCCCCCGTGGCAACGACTGAAGCCCGCCACGAATGGCCTCTGCCAGATAGGCGCCTGTGAACAGGGTAATGCCGACAAGGGCCCGGAGCAGCTTGTCGATCGTTGTTCCTTCGGGCAGGAACAGCGGCAGCATGACCGATGCCATAAACAAGACAGAAATCAGCGGCACACCGCGAATCAGTTCGATGTAGATAACGCTGATTGATTTAATGATCGGCAGTTCCGAGCGTCTGCCAAGGGCAGCCAGAACCCCAATAGGAAACGCCAGTCCAATGCCGATGACAGACAGGAGAAGCGTCAGAGGCAGACCACCCCAGCGATCATTGCTGACCCGGGTCATGCCCAGAATACCGCCCCACATCAGTATGGCGCACAGGGGGAGGGTTACGATCCACACCAAAGCCAAGGTCGGGCCCCAGAAACGCGGATTGCAGGTTATGGCCAGTGCGATGATGAAGAGAACCGTGGCCATGATCGGGCGCCAATGCTCTTCATATGGGTAAAGGCCAAACAGTATAAAACGGTGTTTCTGCTCAATAACCGCCCAGCAGGCACCCGCTCCGGAGACTTTGCAGGCATCCGGTGTTGCAGAAGACCAGATGGCATTGATGAAAGCCCAGTTCAGCAGTCCAGGCACGATCTGTACCAACAGTCCCAGGCACAGAAGAGTCATGATGGTGTTGGATGTCGAACTGAAAAGGTTCTGCCGTGCCCACCCCAAGACATGCATGGAACGCATCTGGGGGGAGCCTGGGTAAACACTGACCGGTTCTTCAATGTGGGAAAGGGCATCGCCCGGACGCGGGTCTCGTTCGGTATTCATCACCGTCCTCCCCGCAATGCTATATGACCGTTATACCAGTTCATAAAGGCCGAAATGCTCAAGGATATTGTCAGATATACTGCCATGATAATGGCAACCCCCTCTACGGCCTGGCCGGTTTGGTTGATTGCCGTATTTGCAACGCTGACAAGGTCAGGGTAGCCAATGGCAACAGCCAAGGAGGAGTTCTTGACGAGGTTCAGATACTGGCTCGTCAAGGGTGGGATGATGACGCGCAACGCCTGTGGAAGCAGGATAAGCCTCATCACGCGTGACCGTTTAAGGCCCAAGGCGACGGCAGCTTCGGTTTGCCCCCATGGAACAGCGCTGATGCCACCGCGGACAATCTCGGCGATAAAGGTGCCCGTGTACAAGGTCAGGCCGGTCAGGAGCGCTGTAAACTCGGGAGACAGATTAGCCCCGCCCCGGAAGTTGAAGCCCTGCAGGACAGGAGTGCTGATTTCTGTCGGTGCACCGCCTGCCAGCCACCCCAATACCGGAAAAATAATCATCAGCCCCAAGGCGGGCAGCAAGACGCCTGGGCGTTGACCGGTTGCATTTTGTATGCGTGTGGCGCGTACATTAAGGAAGAAAGCAACAACAAGGGCGGCAAAAAAGCCAATGACGGCGATGGTGTGTCCGGTTTCCCAGACAGGCCACGGAACCTTTATGCCACGGTTCGAAAGGAAAACGCCTTCCAGCGGCTGAAGCGCTTGTTTTGGGTTGGGCAACGCTTCCGTGATCAGGGCGTACCAGAAAAAAAGCTGTAGCAGCAGGGGAATATTGCGCAAGCCTTCAACGTATATGCCGGCAATACGGGCAATGATCCAGTTGCTGGACAGGCGCGCGATACCAAACAATGTTCCTATAAATGTTGCCAGTATAATGCCGATAAGAGAAACCTTCAGCGTGTTCAGAAGGCCAGCAGCCAGAACCCTGAGGTAGCTATCAGCCGGGGAGTACTGAATAACGCTCTCGCTGATATCAAAGGCAGCTTCCCGTTCGAGAAACCCATACCCGGTCGCAATCTGCAATGCGGCAAGATTGCTCAGGGTGTTGTGTACCAGCCAGGCAATCAGTGCCGACACAGCACCGAGCACAAGCACCTGGGCAATGATTCCGCGTATGCGGACATCATTCAAGAGGGCTCCGCCCGACCGGCTTTTTCCAAGTTCGGACATGGTTTGCGATCCCAAAGTTTATAAACAACAGCTCAAACAAAACAGGTGTGCCATTTATTGCGTCGCGGCCCTGCTACGCCATCCAGCGTTTCCCTGACTATCCTGCGACAGGATGTCAGAGGCGTGTCTGCACTCGCAACAAGAAAGACACAACCCGCCGGTCATCGTGAAAAGAAGACCGGCGGGGTATTATACAGCGCCTGTCCTAGCGGACAGGAGGGGCATACATGATGCCGCCCTTGTTCCATAGGGCATTGAGGCCCCGTTCCAGGCGCATTGGCGTCTTCAGTCCAACATTGGCCTCAAAGCTTTCGCCATAGTTGCCAACCTGCTTGATAATATTATAGGCCCACTTTTCATCCAGGCCAAGGGCAGCCCCCATGCCAGGGGTTATCCCCAGCAGGCGCTTGGCATTTGGATCCGTAGCTGACTTCAGCTGCTCATCCACGTTGGCGGATGTGATCCCCAGCTCCTCGGCATTCAGCATAGCGTAGAACGACCAGCGGACAATATCGGTCCACTGGTTGTCACCATGACGGACAGATACGGCAAGTGGTTCTTTGGAAATGAGCTCGGGCAGGATTACATGCTCAGCCGGGTCGGGCACGTCGTTGGCGCGGATTGCAGCCAGCTGTGAAATGTCAGAGGTGATGGCATCACAGCGTCCGGATGAGTAGGCTGCGCTGACTTCCTCGTACTTCTCAATTGTGACCGGATTCATTTTCATGTTGTTGGCACGAAAATAGTCGGCGAGATTCTGCTCGGTGGTTGTTCCCGTCTGCACGCATACGGTTGCACCATCAAGTTCCTTGGCACTTTTCAGGCCCAGCCTCTTGTGTGCCATGAACCCCTGACCGTCATAGTAGTTGACGGCTGGAAAATCCATACCATTGGCCGTATCGCGTGAGAGGGTCCATGTCGTGTTACGTGCCAGCAAGTCCACTTCGCCGGATTGTACGGCTGTAATGCGTTGCTGGGCTGACAGGGGAACGTAGGACACTTTTGTTGCGTCACCGAAGACGGCCGCTGCGACAGCGCGACAGACATCCACATCGATCCCCGTCCACACGCCTTTTTCATTGGGCGTGGAGAACCCGGCCAGACCGGTATGCGACCCACACACAACGGTGCCACGCTTCTTGACAGCATCCAAAGTGGCCCCGGCAAGTGCGCCTGTTGTCGCAAGTGACACGGCAGCCGCAGCCGCAACGGCAATCAGTATTCTATTCATCCAACGAAGCCTCCGAGCACTATTGCATCTGTTTTTAGCGTTAGTTTGCATCTTTTTGTCAAGCGGGGCAACATTTTCAGAGCCTTCCCGATCCTCCCGCATCTGCCGAGGATATTAGACCGAGCCTGTAGGTTTGGAAAACCTAATTTCAGTGTGTCAAGCCGTGTTGCATCATTTCGGGTGTTATTTGGTTGGTTATATGCCGGGGGCTTCCGGGTCTCACGGATCCAGAGAGGTACTCCGTTTGTCTCTTCCTGCCGATGGGGCGGCGCATCTTTCCGCAGGCCACGGATTGCAAGGCTGTGCCTGTCACGCTATATGTTTCCGCATGAACGACACAAGCATCCTCATCACCGATACGCAGGCCTTGCAGGCCTTTTGTGACAGCCTCGCCGGTACACCCTTCATTACGGTGGATACCGAGTTCATGAGGGAGAAGACCTACTGGCCGCAGCTCTGTCTGGTGCAGGTTGGCGGGCCTGATGAGGCGCGTTGTATTGATCCCCTGGCGCCGGGCATTGACCTTTCTCCCTTGTTTTCCCTGATGCGTGACAAGGCGGTTCTGAAAGTTTTCCATGCAGCCAGGCAGGACCTGGAAATATTCTATAATATGATGGGAACGTTTCCCGCGCCGCTCTTTGATACCCAGGTCGCAGCCATGGTTTGCGGTTTCGGAGATTCGGTCGGCTATGAAACGCTGGCCAGCAAACTGGCAAAGGTTTCCATCGACAAGTCCATGCGCTTCACGGATTGGGCCAGACGTCCGCTGACAGACCAGCAGGTGTCTTATGCCCTGTCAGATGTTGTGCACCTGCGCGTGATATATGAAAAACTGGCTGCCCGTCTGGAAGAAACCGGCCGGGCCCACTGGCTGGATGAGGAGATGGCTGTGCTGCTTGATCCTTCCAACTATCGTGTTGATCCGCCAGAGGCATGGCGGCGTCTCAAGACCCGGACCAAGACGCCCCGTTTCCTTGGCATTGTCCGTGAGCTTGCGGCATGGCGCGAGATTGAGGCCCAGACGCGCGATATTCCGCGTCAGCGTGTGCTGCGGGACGAGGCTCTCCTTGAAATCGCGGCCCATGCCCCCCGTACGGTCGAGCAGCTGGAGCGGACGCGCGGTTTCGTCAAGGGGCAGGCAGAAGGAATCACGGGGCAGTCTATTCTGGAGGCTGTTGCCCGGGGCAAGGCTATGCCGGCGGAGGATCTTCCGACCCCACCATATCGTCGCGATCTGCCACCGGGTATTGGCCCGGCGACCGATCTGCTGCGGGTTCTTCTGAAAATGCGGTGTGAAGAGCACGACGTGGCGCAGAAGCTGGTTGCCGACAGTGAAGACCTGGAGCTGATTGCCCTTGATGACAATGCGGATGTTCCGGCCTTGAAGGGGTGGCGCCGTGATGTTTTCGGGGCTGATGCCCTGGCCTTGAAGAACGGTAGCCTTGCCCTCTGTCTGTCCCGTAACGGGCGGCGTGTTGAGGCCGTAGAAATAGAGGGATGATTCATTCACCCCTTTCCTAGATCTGGATAACTTGTCCCTTGCAGCCCAGCTCGTTGGCCAGTTTGTCCAGCTTCTTCCCGAAAAGTTCCGTGTAGTACACGGGGTCGTCTGCGGGTACAGCCAGAACAAGGTTCTTTTTACCTTTCTCCAGTTGTGTTTGCGCCAGAATGCCCGCCGCGCCGCCACTGATGGAGTGGCCAAGGCGTAGCGCTGCGCCAATAAGCCGTACACGTTTTAGACGCTTGGCATCCAGAAGCTCTTGGGCCTGCTTGACAGCGAGCAGGGCGTCGCTGCTACTGTAGCGGTAATAGACAGCCAAGGCCAACGCAGCCCTGTCAGTATGGTTCAGGCCCATGAAGGGCAGGCGCAGGACTTTCAGGAACGCCTGCTCGGCCCGATAGTCCGGGTGTTCGCTCCAGAAAATATCCCCCAAAAGACACGCCGCATGGCGCAGGCGGTTCAGGTGCTTTGGCTCATCGGGGAACAGCGGGGCCATCCACTCAAGCAGCTCTCGCCCATGTTCGGGGAAGCGACCGGCGGCACGGGCCCATTCTGTAGCCGCAGACAGAAGCGGGTCACCGTCCTGCATCTTCTGCGGCAGATTCAGGAAGAACTGCCCCTCGCGCATGCCATACACAGAGAACACCAGCGCATCGGGCTGAATCTCTTCCAGAAGGATATCCAGCAGCGTTGCGGCCAGTGGCAAATAGGGGAGGCGCCGTTTGGAGACGTGCCCCATTTTTTCCAGTGCGCGTTTATTTTGCTGGGTTACCAGTGACACCATTTCGCGTGCGGTGTCGTAGGGCAGGGAAAAGTTGTCAAGAACATGCAGGGGGTAGTCCATATGCTCGATAATGATCTGGGCCAATGCCCGCCACGATCCCCCGACGGCGTACAGGTGGCGGCCCTTTCCGTGTTCCAGGAAGGTAACAGCAGCAAGGCGCTTGCGTATCAGGTTGCGCAGCTTGTTGCCACAGCTGTTGCCGGCGTTCTCGGCCAGGCGCAGAACCCCCAGAGCCAGGCTTATGAATTCCCCGGTATCGGGTTTGCTGTCTGGTGTTACCGTAACCAGCTCCAGGGAACCGCCCCCAAGGTCGGCCACCATGCCGTCTGCATCCGGTATAGAGCACAGCACTCCATAGGCAGCGCGGATCGCTTCTTCTTCCCCGCTGAGCAGGGTCACCGGCACACCGGTTCGTTTCTCGATGTTTTTCAGGAATTTGCGACCGTCCGAGGCGTCCCGGCAGGCGGCTGTTGCCAGAATATCCAGACGCTCTACATTCATGGCCCGGGCCAAGTGAACAAAGCGTTCGATAGATGCCGCAGCCATTGGCACCCCATCCGGGTTCAGACGTCCACGGCTTTCAATGCCGGCACCCAAGGCGCAGGTGGCTTTTTCATTGAACAGAGCCATCGGTGTCCGGTGAATACCGTCATACACAACCAGTCGAACGGTGTTGGACCCGATATCGATGATGCCAACCGGCTTGCGGCAAATCCTGTCCTGCATATGTATTTGGCCTATTCGCGCTGAAGGATGATACGCGGAGATTTCTTCGGTGGGTGTTGTACACCATTTCCCCGACCGGACAGTGATGGGTTGTTCATAAAGAAGTCATGCGCGGAGAAAGCATGCGTTGATGGTTTTGCCCTGACGAAGGTCGCATCCGGGCGCAGGCTCCAGCTTTGGCTGGTATCCTTGAGGTTTGCCCCCATGATCTGGTCCAGGATCTGCGTGTGGACGGTTGGATTTTCGATTGGCACAAGATGCTCGACCCGGTGAATCAGATTGCGTGGCATCCAATCCGCCGATGAGATATAGACCTTTGCCTGTGCACCGGGCAAAGGGCCTCCGTTGGCAAAGACAATGATACGGGAATGTTCAAGAAAACGCCCGACAATCGATTTGACCCGTATGTTTTCAGACAGGCCGGGTACCCCGGGGCGCAGGCAGCAGATCCCGCGTATGACCAGATCAACCTGCACGCCGGCACAGGACGCCTGATACAGGCGATCAATGACCTTTCCGTCAACCAGGGAATTCATCTTGGCCCAGACCGCCGCATGTTTCCCGGCTTTTGCGTTCTTGATCTCGTCATCGATACAGGCCAGCAGGAAATCCCGTAATCCCAATGGGGCGATGATCAGCTTTTCCATCTTTTCGGGTCGTGCATACCCGGTCATGAAATTGAATGCGCGGGCAGCATCAAGGCATAGGGCCGGATCCGCAGAGAAGAAAGACAGGTCAGTGTAAATCTTGGCTGTGATTGGGTGGTAGTTTCCAGTCCCAAAGTGCACATACGACCGTAGTTCATTCCCTTCGCGCCGCGTCACCAAGCTTATTTTCGCGTGGGTTTTCAGGTCAAGGAATCCATAGACGACGTTGACACCGGCCCGTTCCAGATCGCGGGCCCATTGGATGTTGGCCTCTTCGTCGAAGCGTGCTTTCAGCTCTACCATGGCCGTAACGGACTTACCGTTTTCTGCGGCTTCGATCAACGTGGCGACAATCGGGCTGCCCTTGGATGTTCTGTACAGAGTCTGCTTGATGGACATGACGCTGGGATCGCGTGCGGCCTGTCGCAGAAACTGGATCACAACATCAAAAGATTCATATGGGTGATGAACCACAATATCTTTCTTGCGGATGGCAGCGAAGCAATCCCCCCCGAAATCCCGTATCCGTTCCGGGAAGCGGATATTGAAGGGGACAAATTGAAGATCAGGGCGCTCATCCGTAATAAGCTTGCGTGTATCGGCCAGACCAATCAGCCCGTTAACCCGGAAAGCATCCGCCGGGGCCACATGCATTTCGTCGCAAATCAGCTTGGCTAGGTCATCAGGGATGTCAGCATTCATCTTCAGGCGGATGCAAAGCCCCCTCCGCCGGCGTTTCAGGGCGCTTTCAAACGACTGGACCAGATCCTGTGCCTCTTCATCAATCTCCATTTCTGAGTCACGAATAACCCGGAAGTGACCCCATTGTTGCAATTCAAAACCCGGAAACAGGTGGTGCAGAAACAGAAGCGCCACATCTTCAATGGCCAAAAAGCGAATGGCGTCTCCGGGGATGCGAATAAAACGGTCCAGCCCCGTGGGAAGGGGAATCAGGGCGCGCAAGGGTTCATTGTCCTCGCGCCGGGTCAGGTGCAGGACCAACGCCTGGGCCAGGTTGGGGATGAAGGGGAAGGGGTGTGCAGGGTCAACGGCCAGCGGCGTCAGAACCGGGAAGATAAGGCTCATAAAGTGGTGTTCAAGCCAGATCCGGTCATCGGAAGACAGCGCATCCGTATTGATCACATGAATGCCGTTTTGTTCCAGTTCCCTTTTCAGGGTGTCCCAGACCCGGTTCTGTTTTTCAATCAGGTTGCGTGCTTCAACATGGATGGCTTCCAGCTGTTGTGCCGGTGTCAGCCCGTCTTGACTCAGGGTTGTGATGCCGGCATGCACCTGCCCCTTCAGGCCGGCAACACGCACCATGTAGAACTCATCCAGGTTGGATGCTGAAATGGACAGAAACCGTACACGCTCCAGCAAGGGGTGACGTGTGTTTTCCGCTTCTTCCAGAACGCGGGTATTAAAGGCCAGCCACGATAGCTCACGGTTGATGAAGCGCTCAGGGCTGGAGGCATGAATGTGAGGCGTTGTTGCATCTTCTGCCGGTACGTGTCCCGTACTGCCACGGCTGGTCCGGTATTCTGTCTGATCAGAACGGCTGGTTCCGGCATCCCGATTTCTGCGGGACTCTCCGGCAGGTGTCTCAGGCATTGTGGCAATACTCCACGTACAAGGGTAAGCATACCTTATGTTACCACGAAAACCCCTTCGGAAAGAAAGGGATATACGTCAAAAGGCACCTTTCTTCAGTGTAATGGTGGTTGAGATGCATTTTCAGGATCTTGGACGAGGTCACGCGACAGATATTGTGCCTGATATGTCAAAAAGACACTGTCATCTTGTCACCTTCCTGTCTTTTCAAGGTGTTATCAAGAAGCCTCCATGCGCTCATCCTGCTGCAAGAGTCGCCGTACAAGCGGAAGTGTAATCGGGCGTTGTTCTGCCAATGATATTCGGTCTGCATTCTGTACCAAGGTCCGTGCGGCTTCAAAGCTGCGTTCCATATGGCGGACCAGATAATCCAGGACATCGGTGCCAATGCGCAGTTGCCGGTCCGAGAACATCTTGATCAGGACGGCAGCCATTGCGGTGTCATCCGGGTCGCTGATGCATGCTGTCGGGGCCGTATTCAGGCGTGAACGCAGGTCGGGCAGTGTCAGGCCCCACACGGACGGTGGAGCGGACGCCGTTAAAAGCAGAGAGCAGCCTGCTTCGCGGGCGCTGTTGAAAAGGTGAAAAAAGGAAACCTGATCAAGCCCGGCATCCGCGTCATCAATGACCAAGGCGCGATGCCCTGCAAGGAGTGCGGGCGGGTCCAGAACCAGATTGGCTTTTCCCTGAACGACGGGGGCATCCGCGCAGGCAGAGAACACATGGGCCAAGTGACTTTTACCGCATCCGCCCGGACCATACAGGATTACGGCCACGGTTGGCCAGTCTGGCCAGCGATCAATCCAAGCAACGGCCTCGGCATTATGAGAGGAAACCAGAAAATCCTCCCGCCCCAGGGCAGGGCGGTGTTCAAGTGGCAGGGGCAATTGCTGCATGATCTGGGCAGGTCCTTTGACGGTATCGGGGGAGTAGCCCCCCGTCATGTCGGCTTGTGGCCGTGATAAAGGTGGCTGTTACGGTAACGACGCAGGGAAAAGCGTACCAGAACCCCCAGAACGGCGGCAACCGGCACGGCCATAAGAATGCCGACGAAGCCGAACAGGGTTCCCCCGGACAGCAGCGCAAAAATCATCCACACGGGATGAAGGCCAACGCGGTTGCCGACAAGCCAAGGAGAGAGAAAATTCCCTTCCAGGAATTGCCCCAGGGCAAAGACAGCAGCCGTCAGGGCGATGTGCAACGTATCGGAAAACTGGGCAAAGGCCAGGCCCATGGATATGACAAAGCCAAGAATGGTGCCGACATAGGGCACAAAAGAGATCAGCCCTGCACCCAACCCGACCAGAAGCCCCAGATCAAGGCCCACTAGGCTGAGCCCCACTGCATAGAAGGTGCCCAGCGACACGCACACAATAGCCTGTCCACGGACAAAGCCGGCCAGCACTGTATCGGATTCCCGTGCCAGTTCCACAATGGTTCCGGCGTGTTGTCGCGGCAAGAGGTCATGAATTCTGGTCACAATGGCGTCCCAGTCGCGCAGCAGGTAAAAGGCCACTACGGGCGCAATCACCACCAAGGACAGGACATTGATCAGGGCGGCTCCACCGGAAAGAAGGCTCCGTACCAGATCAAAAATCCAGGACAGGACATTGCTGAACATCCCTGATGCGCCGTCGGTCAATTTCTGGACCTGGGATTTGGGCAAGAATTCTGCGGCTTGGCTCACCAAGGGTTCCAGCCGCTTTGCAATAGCTTGGGCGTAGGCTGGAATGCGATGGACAAAGCCCACGATCTCTGCCTGAAGGGCGGGCACAAGAATCAGGAGTACGCCGATGACAACCATCAGGAATAAAAATGTAATCAGAATGGTTGCAACCAGGCGCGACAGGCCATGACGTTCCAGCCAGTCTGCGACGGGGTCAAGGAAATAGGCCACGGCGGCCCCTGCCACAAAGGGCAGGAGCGCGGTTCTCAAGACATAAACCGACAGCAGAGCCAGAAGCACCATCGACACCCAGAACACCCACGTTCGTGAGGGTGGTGAGGGGGGGTATGGGGCGCCGGGAAGCGGAGAGGGTGATGCAGTCATCGAGGCTCGGTATTTATCGTGTGCCAGTGCCCACCATAACCGGGGGCTCACCTTCTTTCCAGATCCGTCTTCATGCACGTGTCTTCGTGGCTGCCCAGTTGTTATTCGGGATACTGGCTATTGTATGGCACGGGCGTGAGTGATGACGGGGGTGCCTGTGTATGGGTTGCCGGGTGAATGACCCATTGCTCCCCTTCCAAGGTCATTTGCAAACCATCGGCAGACAGGGAGGATGACAGACGTTCGGCGTCACCATAAATCGTTGCAGAAACAAGGGCCTCTGTACGGGTCAGGGCATCAAGGGTCCAGGACTGGATATTTCGGTTTTTGTCCAGGGCCTTGCGCACAGCCAGCCAGTTTTCTAGTCCGGCAGGAATATGAACCCTCAGGTTCAGTGTTTGCGTCTCTCCTGTGGCGATCTTGCTGTATTCGTCGTGCCAGCTGCGTTCCAGCCAGGCAACGGTGCGGGTTACGGCCTCGTTCAGGGCTGCTTCCAAGGACAGACTATTCAGGACCGGAACCGTATCGTGGAACGTTGCATCCCGGTCCTGTCCACGGGTGGCACGGATCCGTATTTCTGTCGGAAGACCACTGGAGCGATCAAGGGACAGGGCCTCGGCATGAGCGATCAACGCATCTTCAGCCTGATACCGCTGCGTAATGGTATCAAGGGCCATCGGGTCCATGGCTGAGGCGCGTGCAGCATCGATGGCAGTCACGTCTTCCAGATCCCCCAAGGGAACATCCAGGGGAACCAAGCCGGCTTTCGGACGGTTGTCCCACGCTGCTTTCCATGGATTCGGATCGTCCCACAACCGGGATGGAGTACCTGGGGACGGTGTCCAGACGGGCAGAACGACAAGGGACTGGGCCGGTACATCAACCGCCGTAAAGCCAGCCTTGCGCAAAAGGTCACGCACCCCGTCCGGGAAAAATGTGAAGGCGGCTTTTCCGATGTAACGGACGTTGGATGTCTTTTCTTCCAGAATGGCAACACCCAGAACCAGCTCGTTCATGGCTGCGGGGTCCGGTACGGGAACACGGTCTGCCGGTGCGCCCAGACGGGTCACAAGAATACGGAAGGCATCGCGCTGTCCATTGGTCAAGGCCTCTTCACGGGCCTGGACGGCATTCGGGGCCGAAGCATCCACAGCAACATCGCTGACGGTATAGACGGACAGCATCGCCCCGGGAATATCGGCGGCCGTTACCGGAAACGGTACGAAAACAGCCATCCCGAGCAAGGTCAGGCGTACTGCCTTTTTTCCAGCCATTGCATTAGCTGCCCGTTGCAGTATCTTGCGCATCCGGTCCATCCATTTGACAGTGAACCTCTGTGAGGCCGCCATTACTACTCCTTCCGAACCCAAAGGGCTAAGTTACAGGGATGCCGGCGTTGACATTGACGCCGGAAACGCCCTTGTGCAAGCCATCAAACCCCTTGCCCGTTCAACAGCACGTCCCGGAGCGGATTCGGCCCTGGGCGGCTTCGGGGGTCTTTTTGACCTTCGGGCCGCCGGCTTTCAGGATCCGGTCCTGTGTGCTGCAAACGACGGCGTTGGTACCAAACTGAAAATCGCCATCGATGCCGACTGTCACGATACGGTTGGTATTGACCTTGTTGCGATGTGTGTCAACGATCTGGTTGTGCAGGGGGCCGAACCCCTGTTCTTTCTGGACTACTTTGCTACCGGATCCCTGGATGTGGAGCGTGCCCGCACCATTATTGCCGGGATCAGCGAAGGATGTCGTCAGGCCGGTTGTGCCCTGATTGGCGGGGAAACCGCTGAAATGCCGGGTCTGTATACCGGCAAGGATTACGACCTGGCCGGTTTTGCCGTTGGTGCAGCCGAACGGGGGTCCTTGATTGACGGATCTGGATGCCAGGCCGGGGATGTGATCATCGGGCTGGCATCTACCGGTGTGCATTCCAACGGCTATTCCTTGGTGCGCCGTATTGTTGAAAGAACGGGGCTTGGCTGGGATGCTCCAGCCCCCTTCGCGCCAGAAATGTCGCTGGGGCGGGCGCTTCTGGTTCCGACACGGATATACGTGAAAAGTTGCCTGGCCGCGGTGCGGGCCGGGTATGCCAAGGCATTGGCCCATATTACCGGTGGCGGTTTTACCGAGAATATTCCCCGCGTCCTGCCCGGCCATCTGGCGGCATCGCTGGATATGGCGGCTGTTCCCTTGCCTCCTGTATTCCAGTGGTTATCCCGCGAGGGTGGGGTGACAGCGCGGGAGATGGCGCGGACGTTCAACTGCGGTCTGGGCATGATCCTGGTGGTGTCGCCGGACCATGTCGGAGAGGCCCTGGGCCTGTTGCAGTCTTTTGGTGAGCAGGCCCGTGTTGTTGGTGCCTTGGTTGAACGTGCCCCGGGAGGGGAGGCGGTTCTGATGGAGGGGCTGGAAAAGGCATGGGAGCCATGACAGCAGCTGCATCATCCCGTGCCAGGGTCGGGGTGCTGGTGTCCGGCCGGGGATCCAATCTTCAGGTCTTGCTTGATGCGGCGGACAGGCCGGATTTTCCGGCCTCTGTTGTTCGCGTCGTATCCAATGTTCCCGATGTCTATGCACTGGATCGTGCCCGGACGGCTGGTGTTCCCATAACGGTTATCCCGCATCAAACTTTTCCTTCACGGGAAGACTTTGATGCCGCCCTAGATGCCTGCCTGCGGGAGTCTGACGTGGAGTTTGTGTGCCTTGCCGGCTTTATGAGGGTTCTGTCCGCCGGTTTCATTCGTGGCTGGCAGGACCGGATCATCAATATCCATCCATCCTTGCTGCCATCTTTCAAGGGATTGCACACACACCGGCAGGCTCTTGAGGCCGGGGTCCGTGTGCACGGGTGTACGGTTCACATTGTACGCCCGGCCCTTGATGACGGGCCAATCCTGATGCAGGCAGCCGTTCCTGTTCTGTCAGGGGATACCCCGGATACACTGGCTGCCCGTGTTCTGGAACAGGAACACAGGATTTATCCGGAGGCCCTGCGTCGGTTGGTCCTGGGTAGGTTTGTGATCGATGGCACCAAGGCCCAACCCGTTGCGGTTGATACCGCAGAAGGATCCGTACAAGCCTTGGTCAGTCCACCGCTGTTGTAACAGGGCGTTGCGCTTCCCGTGATGTTGGTTCTGCCTGTAGTGGCCGGTACCAGCTCTCCGGGAAGCCGGCCTGCGTGCGAGCCTCCACGTTAAAAGGTGGTTTCAGGCCCCCGGGGTACAGGGTCTGAATATGGGTGGCAAACAGCGCGGCGGGGTCCTGGTTGTCGCGCTGGGCCAGGTAGGTCAGCCACCGCACACCGCTATGGACGTGGCGTATTTCATCCTCGAAGATCACATGCAGCATATCGGCCAGGTCATGCTCTCCTTGCGCCCGCAAGCGATTTTCTGTTGCGGGTGTGGTATCCAGTCCGCGTGCTTCCAGTGTCATGGGGACAAGGGTCAGGCGCGCGGACAGTGACCCTGTTGTTTTCTCGGCGGCTTGCCACAGCCCGTCATGGGCCGGCAGGGCACCGTAGAAGGAGTCGTGCCGACGCAGTGCCCCTTCCAGCATCATGAAGTGTCCGGCTTCGTCATCAGCAACCCGGATCCAGTCCGTGTAAAAGGCGACGGGCATTCTTTCATCATTGAAGCGGGCGACAATGTCCCAGGCCAGATCAACAGCATTCAGTTCGATATGGGCCAAGGCATGGATCAGGCCAATGCGCCCCTTTCCCGGTCCTGTTGACCGCTTTGGCATATCCCGGGGTGGCAGAAGGGCGGGATGCTCCGGTCGTGCCGGCCTGTCCGGTGGCAGGGTTTGCCCTGCCGGTGGCAGCCCGGTTCGTTCCCACAGCAGGCAAAGCCGCCGTGTCAGTAGACATTTACGGGCAGGGTCTGCTGTTGTCAGAACCGTATGGGCAGCGTCGGAGATGGTGGCAAACACAGTACAGCATTCCTGTTGTCCAGAGTATCCGGGCAGGGGTATCGCAGCCCCGGTTCTGGGTCAATGGTCTGTTCGGGATAAAACCAGATGACAGGTTTGCCCTTATCTGTTCAGGTACTTTTCCTTCTGGGGGCGCGTGGCCCCTTTTCTTCACAAGACTTTTCAGGCAGGGAATGCAGACGTGGCGGGTACAGTGATGGGGGTACGGGAATGGGGCTTGCTTGTTCTTTTGTCGGTTCTTTGGGGGGGTGCTTTTTTCTTTGTTGGTGTTGCCGTCCCTGAGATCCCGCCCTTTACGTTGGTTGCCCTGCGTGTTTTTTGTGCCCTGCCATTTCTGTGGGGCCTGTTGATGATCCGGGGTCAATTTTTCCTGATCGGGTCTGCGCCCTTTTTCGCTTTTGTTGCCATGGGTTTGCTGAACAACGCGATTCCACAGGTCCTGATTGCCTGGGCCCAGGGCACGGTTTCAGCCGGTGTGGCTTCAATCCTGAATGCAACAACGCCTTTGTTTACCGTTTTGTTGGCCCACGTCCTGATCCGCGATGAGAGGATGACACCGGGCAAATGCCTTGGTGTGGTGCTGGGATTTGGTGGTGTGGTGGTGATGACAGGTCTGGATGCCCTTGATGGCATCGGTCTGTCTGTTCTGGCCCAAGGTGCGGTGCTGGTGGCCAGCCTGTCGTATGCCATGGCGGCGATTTATGGGCGTTACCTTGCGCAGCAGGACGGCGTATCCCCCTTGATTGTTACTGTGGGAAGCATTAGCGGGGCAGCCTTGGTTCTGGTGCCCCTTGCCCTGGTTCTGGAAACGCCGTGGACCTTGCCTGTACCCGGCATCCCGGCATGGGGTGCGGTTCTTGGGCTTGCTGTTCTGTCAACGGTCTGTGCCTACCTGCTGTTTTATAACCTGCTGGATCGTGTCGGGGCGTCCAATGCGTCCCTTGTTACCTTCCTGATTCCGGTCAGTGCCGTTGTTCTGGGATTCCTGTTCCTGGAAGAGCAGCTGGAACCCCGCCATGGCGCAGGCATGGCCCTTATTGCGCTGGGCCTTGCCGTACTTGACGGGCGTCTGATCCGGGGACGGCGTCCTTCCCCGCTTCAGGGAGAAGGTGCCGGTTGAGGTTCGGCCTCGTTCGCTGTACTGCCCTGTCCCAGATTGAACAGCCGGCGAAGAAAGCCCGGGGCAAGGGCGCTGAGGGGGTTGACAGAAATCGACGGTTCACTGGTTGTGCCGCGTATGGCGTAGTTGGCCCCAATCAGACCGCCGTCTTTTTCAAAACCAGTCAGGACCTGCCCGATCAGGGGGATTTTGCCGACCAGGCTGTTCAGGGCATAGGCCGGTATGATGGAGCCGGCTACGTCGATCTGACCTTCAGAAAACCACACAGTTCCGCGCCCTGTCATGCCAAGTGATGCCCCGTGGGTCCGGAAGTCATTCAGGGTCAGCCTGTTGCGGTCGCTGTCGTATACGAAGGGAGCTTCCAGGGATTCGAAGGCGATGCCTTCCCCTCGCAAGGTATCCAGAATCCCGGTCAGGGCGGCAACGGACAGGATCCGTGCCAGGAGTGGAGCATCCACCAGCCGGTATTGACCGACCGTCGCGGTGCCCCGGGCCACACCATGACGACTCAGGGTTCCGTTGACCTGAAGCTCTCCGCCCCGCATTGTTGTGATAATACCCAGCGCACGGGCCAGTGCACCGGCATCCGATGTGCGCAGGGTCATATTTCTTCCATTCTGTTCCCCTGAGGAGGTAATTCGGAATTCCGCCGGTTTTCCTTCATCAACACGGGCTGTGGCCTGTACGCTTTCGAAGCGACCATTACGACGTGCCGCAGATACTTTCAGGTCTTCCAGTCCCCCATGCTCGGACATCAAGACCTTTGTAAAATCCAGGTGTGTGACCGTCAGCGGGGTTGTCGGTATACCGTCCGGCAGGGGTGCATCATCGGCCATGCTGGATGTTCTGTCCGGCTCCTTTTTACTGTTGCCTTCGCTGTTATCTTGGCTCGAGAACAGGGGAGACAGGTCCAGGGTTGACCCAGTGACCGTAACATTCAGACCGTCGCTGTCCTTGGCTGGTCTGATCCGGACTTTTGCGTCCGTGCCGTTGATCCGCACCGTATCCAGGCGCAGGTCTGCCAGTGTGCTGTTGCGTCCGACATTCAGGGACCCACGTATTGTCAGGTCCGAGGCAACGCTGGCTGAAAACGATGGCACCTCCGTCACATTCTGTCCGCGCAGCAGCAACGTTGCCTTGGCATGTCCGGGCTTTCCGGTTGGCTTGACCCATCCGAGTTCGGGTATTGCGGCATGGGCTGCGGTCAGGTCAGCGTCCACGTTCAGGGTGGCATGGCCGTCGCTTTGGGTTGTCATGTCGGCCTTTGCGGTAATGGGTCCTTCGATCCATTCTCCGTCAAAGGGCGTAAAGGTCAGGCCGACAACGGGTCTTTTGTCCTGCGCGATGGTGGCATCAACCAGGTAACGGCTGGCAAAGGGGGTGCCGGAGAAGTTCTCTGTCCACGTGAAACGAGCGGGAATTCCGCCTATCTCTCCCTCTCCCTTTGCCTCAAGGTTTTGTGTTGTCACCGCCATGGTGATCCGGGTCTTTTCCAGGTTCTGGTTGAAGACCAGATTGGCAATCGATACGTCCTTTGCCTGCACGTTGGCATGGACAGACAACTGGTCCAGGGGAAGGTCGCTGAGCAGGGGAAATAATAGCTTCAGCTCTGTTTCCACATGGCCGGCTGTTTTGTCCGGTACAATGCCGATTTTGCGGGCATAGCCCAGCGGTTTGTTGTCGATCAGTGCCAAGGCTTCAGGCAAGGGACCGGTTATGGACAGATTGACGGCAGCGGTGTTGTCATCCTGGTCCAGCTTTTCCAGTGCGATCGTTCCGCCGGTGACCTTGAGCGCGCCGGAGTGCCCACTTTCAACCATAATACCGACAGTATCCCCTGTGAAAGAAATGGCGGCGTGTGTGTCGGATACCGGGGGCATGGGGCGCAGGTAGTGGACGGTGACCCCTTCAGCCTGTGCCGTGCCGGAAAGAGCCTTGAGTGTGATGGTATTGTGTTCATCAGCACCCAGGTCGAATGTCCATGATCCGTTGCGTACGATTCCATCCTCCAGGTTCTCCGTAATCCATGTTCTTGGATTGACCGCAAGTGCAGCGGGCCACAGGTCGCGGAGCCGGTTGACCGGAAGCGTATCGACAGAGACGGTCACTTGCCCTGAGGAAGACGTGGTCCCTCCTGTCCCGGGCTGAAGGTGGCCTTGGGCTGTGACGGTGGTTCCATCCAGATCCAGTATCAGGGTTTCCAGCTGAATCTCCTGCAGGTCTGCTGTTGTCTTCAGTCCTATTTCCAGGGATTTGACCGGGATATCACCTTCTATCGGTTCGGGGAGGTGAAGAACGCCTGATTTTCCGGTGATATGAGCGGCCCCTGAGACAAGAGTTGTCTGCTCTCCCAAGGCAAGGCGTGCGTCCACGGTGCCACTTAGCGGGATATCCAGGCCGGCCAGCGGGGACAGCGCTCCGGACAGGTTGGACAGGATGGACGGACGCAGGTCCCGTGTTTCCAGCCTGACTTCCAGATGCCGGGATCGGGCGCTATAGGAGCCTGTTAGATCCAGATGTGTCGTGTCTTGTGATGTGGCCAGTTCTAGGTCGGCATCAAAATCCAGCTGACCACGGGCGCGGGTCATGTCAGCAGATGCCTGGGGAATATGCCATGTCATTCCGGCTATTCTGTCGATAACCACCATGCTGGCATCGCTGATCTGTAACAGTGACAGATGCGACAGGACAACGCTGCCTGGTGTGCCATCGGGTGAACTATGGTTGGTCAGGGACGCCAGAATCCCCTGTACAAAGTTGGTTGTTGTTTCTGTTGCCGTGCTGTCGGGTTCTGTGTGTCCTTGTTCTTCCGGCAAGGGCAACGGATTATCCGGCAGATCTGACATGCCCAAGCGTATCTGGCCATTCTTGTCCCGGATCATCAGGATGCTGGGATTGATGATCCGGATCATCCTTGGGTAAATGCGGCCTTGCAGAAGCCACCATGGCTCGACGGTAATACCCAATCCGGGGAAGCGTGCGACAAGCCTCCCCTGGTTATCCCTTACGCGTGTTCCCTGAAGGCGTAATCCGACAGAGCCAAGCCCGTGATCCCAGCGCAGTTCGGTATGCTCAATGGAAACCCGTACATTTGCTTGTGGATCGGACAGGGCATCTTCCAGGTAAGGTGTCAGGGCATCGAGCGCTACAGGCCCTTGGTCCAGTCGCCACGTCAGGGCACCGGTTGCCAGCAGGATGGCAAACAGTATACCCGCCAGAATACGCAAAAATTGACTTACGCCCTTTTGAATCACAACAACCCCGATTTTTGTCATCATGCCGGCAATAACCCCGTGACAGAGGTCAGCCTTGACCGTTTGTTCCGGCTCCCGCAGTCTGCGGTAAAACAGACTGAATTGGAATGCCTGACGTGCCTGTTCCCCTGTTTATCCGCAAGCCTGAATCCGCCCCTTTGCCAGCCCTGCTGGAGTGGGGTGACTGGTCGGCCTTGCCACTTCCCTTTGACCGCTTGAAAGTCGCCGTGGCGATGGAACACTGGCAGGACGTGGTGGCGCGTTTTGTGGATTCTTGTACAGAGCAGGCGGTTCCTGTACCTGATATGGTATCCGGTCATCCTGATGTCCAGAGGGTTCTGGAAAGTTGTTTTGGCAACAGTCCGTTTCTGACCGCCTGCCTTTTGCAGGAGCCGGCTTTTTTCTTTTCCCTGTTCTCGCGCGGCCCCGATGCTGAAATAACGGTGTTGTTGCATACCCTGAGGCAGGAGCTGGTACAGCCCGTAACCACGCCTGAACTGATGAAGGCCTTGCGCGTGGCCAAGCGGCGGATGTCCATGCTGGCTGGCCTTGCGGATATGGTCGGTGTCTGGGATTCCATTCGGGTCAGTGCGGCATTGTCCGATTTTGCGGACATGGCCTTGCGACTGTGTGTGGCGGCCTTGTTGCGTGCAGCGCAGAACACGGGACAGATTGATCTTCCTCATGCCGACGATCCCCAGAAGGACTGTGGCTACATGATCCTGGCGCTGGGTAAGCTGGGCGCTTTCGAGCTGAACTACTCCTCTGATATTGACTTGGTTGTCCTCTACGACGAGGAGAAAATCCGGTACCGGGGGCGCAAGTCTCCATCAGAATTCTATGTCCGTCTGACCCGTGATCTGATGCGTCTTCTGGAAGAGCGCACGGCCGACGGGTATGTCTTCCGTACGGATTTGCGCCTGCGTCCGGATCCGGGATCGACAGCCTTGGCGTTGTCGGTGCAGGCTGCAGAAATTTACTATGAAAGCTTTGGTCAGAACTGGGAACGGGCGGCGATGATCAAGGCGCGTCCGGTTGCTGGTGACATTGTGCGTGGGCGTGAATTTCTGTCCGGCCTGCGTCCGTTTGTGTGGCGCAAATCACTGGATTTCAATGCAATACAGGATATTCACTCCATCAAGCGTCAGATCCATGCCCACAAGGGAGGAGGGCATGTCGCTGTGGCCGGTCACAATATCAAGCTCGGTCGTGGGGGTATCCGGGAGATCGAGTTTTTTGCCCAGACCCAGCAGCTGATCTGGGGCGGGCGTGTACCGGGATTGCGCCTTTCCCGAACCCTTGACGCCCTTGATGCCCTTGCGGATGCCGGGCGGATTACCGGCACTGTGCGTGATGACCTGAGCCGATGCTATCAGTTTCTCAGGACGGTGGAGCACCGGTTGCAGATGATTGATGACGCCCGGACACAGACCCTGCCCCTGGATCCGGAGCGCCGGGCGCATCTGTCTTGTTTCCTCGGGTGGCCGGACCTGGCATCGTTTGACCAGGCCATACAGGCCGTTCTGTGTACGGTTGAAACCCACTATGCAGCACTTTTTGGTGATGCTCCCGGTCTTGGGACCGAGACCCCGGACGGGCAGGGAGGAAGCCTGGTTTTTACCGGCCATGAAGATGATCCGGAAACTCTGCAGACCCTTTCGGGGTTGGGCTATACCAATCCCCGTGCCATTGCTGCAATGATCCGTGCCTGGCATCATGGCCGCTATCGGGTGACCCGCTCTACCCGGGCGCGCGAGGTCTTGACCGAGCTGGTGCCAACTTTGTTGCGGGCGCTGGGCAGGACGTTCCGCCCTGATGAAGCCTTTTACCGTTTTGACGAGTTTCTGCGGGGTCTGCCGGCCGGCATACAGATCTTCTCGCTTCTGTATGACAATGACCGGCTGCTGGATCTGCTGGCCGATATCATGGGGGATGCACCGCGTCTTGCGGGTATCCTGGCCCGTCGCCCCGGGTTGTTTGATGCGGTTATGGCCCGGGATTTTCTGGCTCCGCTGCCTGACCGGGATGCCCTGGGGGCTGATCTTGACCGGATTCTTGCCGGAACATCGGCGTTCGAGGATGTGCTGGACCTGTGCCGGATCTGGGTCAACGGGCGGAAGTTTCAGGTTGGGGTGCAGGTGCTGCGTCACATGGTTGCTCCCCGTCCGGCGGGCGAGGCCCTGACGGCTGTTGCCGATGTGGTGCTTGATCGCCTCCTGCGTGAAACAGAACGCGAATTTTCCCTTCGTCACGGGCGTGTCCCGGGTGGGTCCCTGGTGGTTCTGGCTCTGGGGAAGATGGGCGGGCGGGAAATGACCGTGACCTCTGATCTTGATCTGACCCTCATTTATGATTTTCCGGCAGACTGTGAAACGTCGGATGGCCCGGTTCCTTTGGCGGCCAGCACCTGGTTCATCCGTCTGACCCAGCGGTTTGTCAATGCGGTTACGGCCATGACCCCTGCAGGTATTCTCTACGAGGTGGACATGCGCCTTCGTCCGTCAGGATCAAAGGGACCGCTGGCAGTCAGTCTGGATGCCTTTGTCCGGTATAACGCTGAGTCGGCATGGACGTGGGAGCGCATGGCCCAGACCCGGGCCCGGGTTGTGTGTGGAGACCCCGCCTTGGCCCGGCGGGTTTCCCTGGCTCTTGTGCAGTCTCTTGGCATGCCTCCTGATCCGGGTGCGTTGCTGCTGGATGTGGCGGATATGCGGGTCCGTATGGCCCGTGAACGCCGTGCCGCCAACATGTTTGATGTCAAATTGTGGCGCGGTGGATTGGTGGATATCGAATTTATCGTGCAGTATCTTCTGCTTCGGCATGCCAATGCGCAGCCAGCCGTTCTGGATACCAACATCGCCGGTGCCATCGATCGTCTGCGGGATGCGGGTTTCCTTGAATCCCCTGATGCGGACCTGTTGCAGGAGGCTCAGGAACTCTGGCTTGGACTACAGGGTATTTTGCGCTATTCCATCGACGGCGTTTTCCGGGAGCAGGAGGCGCCACCCGGTTTGTGTGCGCGTTTGGCCCATTTAGCCGGGGAGCCTGATTTCCCGCATCTGAAGGAACGCATGGACCATGTGTACAGGCAGGTATCAGCCCTTTTTGCACGCCTGATTGAACATCCGGCGGACCAAGCCCGCCGGGCTTCTGGTTCTGCTCCGGTACAAGGAGAATCGAAACCATGAACATGATGACAGGCCAGCCGGCTCCCGCGTTCGACCTTCCCGCCAGCGGTGGGGGACGCGTGTCACTGGCCGCGCTGCAGGACAGGATTGTTGTTCTCTATTTCTATCCAAAAGACCTGACGTCGGGGTGTACAACCGAGGCTGAGAACTTCCGTGACCTGCACGATGATTTCCTGGCTGCCGGCGCTGTGGTTCTTGGCGTATCCAGGGATTCCGTGCGCAAGCATGACCAGTTTGTGGAAAAGCACAGCCTTCCGTTCCCCCTGCTGTCTGATGAAGAGACCGGCAGCCTGTGCGAGGCCTATGGGGTTTGGGTCGAGAAGAGCATGTATGGCCGTAAGTATATGGGTATTGATCGCTCCACATTCCTGATTGCGCCGGGTGGAGAAATCGTGCGGGAGTGGCGGAAGGTCAAGATTCCCGGCCATGTTGCTGAAGTTCTGGAGGCCGTCCGGCAGATATCGGCCTGATGGTTTTGTGCGCTTCTGCTTGACAATTTGCCCCGAACCGTGTGCTTTTCGCCGGTTCGGGGCCGCATTGCTGTGTGGTTTGCCCGATCCGGCTGTTTCCATGAACCAAGAGGTATCTTCCATGCACGCGTACCGTACCCATACCTGTGGCGATCTCCGCAAGGAGCATGTGGGCCAGCAGGTGCGGCTGTCCGGTTGGGTTCACCGCAAGCGTGACCACGGCAACCTGCTGTTTGTCGACCTGCGTGACCATTACGGAATCACCCAGTGCGTGACCGATGTATCTTCGGAGATTTTCCGGGTTCTTGAAACCCTGCGGCCGGAAAGCGTGGTGACGGTGACCGGGGATGTGGTGGCTCGTTCAGTCGAAACAGTCAATGCCCGTCTGACCACAGGTGAAGTAGAGCTGCGGGTCCGCGATATTGCCGTACAGTCCCGGGCCGAGGTACTGCCGATGCAGGTCGCCGGTACCGAAGATTTTGGCGAGGATACCCGCCTGCGCTATCGCTACCTTGATCTGCGGCGCGAGAAAGTCCATGCCAACATGCTGTTGCGTTCGCAGGTGATTGCCTGGTTGCGTCAGCGTATGACGGCTGATGGTTTCAACGAGTTCCAGACCCCGATCCTGACGGCCTCCAGCCCCGAGGGGGCCCGTGATTTCCTGGTTCCCAGCCGTCTGAATCCGGGTCGATTCTATGCGTTGCCCCAGGCCCCGCAGCAGTTCAAGCAGCTGTTGATGGTCGCTGGCTTTGATCGCTATTTCCAGATTGCGCCCTGCTTCCGTGACGAAGACAGCCGTGCTGACCGTTCGCCGGGTGAGTTTTACCAGCTTGATTTTGAAATGAGCTTTGTCACCCAAGAGGATGTGTTCAACGCCATCGAGCCGGTCCTGCATGACCTGTTTGTGTCGTTCTCTGGTGGCAAAGCGGTTTCGCCCATGCCGTTCGAGCGTATCCCCTATGATACCGCCATGTTGAAGTACGGGTCGGACAAGCCGGATCTTCGGAACCCGCTGCTGATTACCGATGTGACCGATGCCTTCCGCGATTCCGGTTTCGGGATTTTTGCCCGTGGCGTTGCAGCTGGTAGCGTGGTCCGTGCCATTCCGGCTCCCGGTGCAGCCGCCCGTCCGCGGGGCTGGTATGATAAGCTGAATGAATGGGCCCGTGAGGAAGGGCAGGGTGGCCTTGGCTATGTCCAGTTTGCCGCCGATGGCCCGAAAGGCCCGATTGCCAAGAACCTGGAAGCCGATCGCCTGCAGTCCATCAAGGATGCCTGTGGCCTTCAGGATGGTGATTCGGTGTTCTTTGTCTGCGACAAGACACTGGGTGCTGCCAAGTTTGCCGGCAAGGTGCGGGAACGGGTCTGTGATGACCTGTCGCTGCGCGAACAGGGCGTTTTCCGGTTCTGCTGGACGGTTGACTTCCCGATGTACGAGCGCAACGAAGATACCGGCCAGATCGAATTCAGCCACAACCCGTTCTCCATGCCCCAGGGCGGCATGAACGCTCTGGAGACCATGGATCCGCTGGATATCAAGGCATTTCAGTATGACATCGTTTGCAACGGGATAGAGCTGTCTTCCGGTGCCATCCGTAACCACCTGCCGGATATTATGTACAAGGCCTTTGCGATTGCCGGTTATGGCCCTGATGTGGTCGAAGAGAAGTTTGGCGGCATGTTGAATGCCTTCAAGTTCGGGGCGCCTCCGCATGGTGGTGCGGCGCCGGGTATTGACCGTATGGTGATGCTGCTGGCCGACGAGCCCAATATCCGCGAGGTTATCCTGTTCCCGATGAACGGTCAGGCTCAGGATCTTTTGATGCAGGCGCCTTCAGAGGTCACCGAGAAGCAGCTGCGCGAGCTTCATATTCGTCTCCAGCTGCCGAAAAAGATCGAGGTCCAGAAGGGCGGAACAGCCCCGGCCAGTGCTGCTGGTGCATAGAGTTCTTCCCCTGCCTTGATCCTTATGTGTCCGAGCCTCCCCGGGTTATACATGCCCCGGGGAGGCTTGCGTTTATGCAACACTCCCAGGAAAACAGACGCGCAGCCCATTCCCGGGCGTGGAGCTGACTTGGCAAATCCTTTGAACTGCACCATTCTAGGTCGTCATTGTTTCGGCCAAGGGGCAGGACGCAGGAACTCTGCCATGTATGGGCGTCATCTGAGAATAGCTTTGATATCTTGTGTTGTCGGGCCCTTCCTAGGTGCCGGCTTTTCTGTTGCGGTCTGGTCAAAGCCTGTTGTTCCATCGAATGGCTCCAGCCTTGTGCCCCACGCTGCCGTGTATCGGATGGAGCTGCACTCGGCCCGTTCTTCTTCGGGGATTGTCGGGGCTTCGGGGACCATGCGCTATACTTTTGAGGATGGCTGTACAGCATGGAAGGTCAAGACCCGCACGGATCTTACCCTGTTCCAGAGTCAGGGGGATGCGGTGTCGTCCAGCTGGGACTTTATGTCGTGGGAAAGCAAGGATGGCCAGTCCTACCGCTTTTCCGTCCAGAACATGCGGGATGGGGAGGTTCTTGATGCCTATCAAGGGGAAGCGCGGATGCCCCCTGCCGGGGTTGGCAGTGCCATTTTCCGGATAGAGGGAGACCAGCAGGACGTTGTTTTTGATCTATCCCCGGGTACGCTGTTTCCGGCAGCACACACAGACCTTCTCTTCCGGCAGGCCCGTAATGGGGGGCGTTTCCTGGCCCGTCCCGTTTTTGATGGTTCCATCATCGGACCCGCCTTTGATCTGTCGGCTGCTGTTGGCAACCCGTTCCCTGATCAGGCTTCTTCCGTTCTTCCCGGTAATGCCTTGCTGAAAGGTGGGGGGTGGCCGATTGTTCTGGCATTTTTCAACCCGGCCAACGGCGGCGGTGTTCCTGATTTCGAGGTGTCCCTGCGTTACCGGAATAATGGCATAGCCGAAAGCCTGCTGCAGAATTTTGGCACGTTCAGCCTGCGCGGTACGCTCGTCGAGGTCCATCCTCCCCCGGCGCCGGACTGTGCCCTATAGGGCGTTTAGTCTGCCGGATGGAGGAGCAGGGCCGGTTGGGGGCGAACCTGATCCGGGCAATCCCACAGCAGTGATGCTCCCCTTACAATGCTGTCGGCCCCGTGTGCAGCTTTGCATAAACGGGTTCTTGTCGTGTTGCTCAGCGCCCAACCGGACCACAGCAGGGGAAGCTTTTCATACAGCCAGTCTATGTCCGACAGGGCACCGCCCAGCACAATGGCATCGGGGTCAACCAGATTGACGATAATGGACAGGGCCCGGGCCAGCCTGTCTGCATAGCGTTGCATGCTTTCCAGGCAGTCAGGATCCCCGGCTGTGGCCGATGCAGCAATATCAGGCCATGGCAGCATCATGCCCGTTGCCTTTGCGTGGTCATCCATCAAGCCATGCGTTGACAGAAACGTTTCTGTGCAGCCTGTCAGTCCGCAGTAACAGTCCGGGCCGGGTCGTTCGTCGGCGTGTTTCCATTCCCGTGGCCATGGAATAGGGTTGTGGCTCCATTCTCCCCCCAAGGCATTAGGGCCACTCAGGATACGGTTTCCGATGGTCAGGCAACCGGTTACACCGTGGTCCAGAATGGCATGGAAGCAGCAGTACAGGCCCGCACTGGCACCATCCATCGTTTCTGACAGCGCCATGCAGTCTGCATCGCTGGCAATGCGCACCGGACGTCCAATCGCTGCGGCAAGGTCAAGGAGCATCGTGTGGCCAATCAAGTCCTGAACAGGTGATGTCCGGATATGTCCGCTGTCTGGTGTGATGCTGCCAGGGATGGCGACACCAAGGCTTCCCTTTCCATATTCCCGGTCCAGCATTCTGACCCGGCTGGCCATCGCTTGCAGTCTGTCGTGGTAGGATGGCGATGTCAGGGGGTGCTGTTCGCGCGTCAGCACAAAGTCGTTGGTCGTCAGAGCCAGAACATCAAAGCTGTTATGGCCAAGACTGATGCCGATGCGTGGATGAGGCATGAACGAAACCCTCTTCTCTGACACCTTGGTGGACCAAGCTTGCACTTCTGTCCGTCAACTGCCACTTTTGCTGCATACTACAGGGCGGGTCAATTGCCGGAATGCTTCTTTTTGCGTTGTCCGTCAATTCCGGTTGATCCTTTCAGGGAGATGTCATGCGTATTTTTGGTAGGGCGTTGTTGTGGGCATTGGCTCTGTGCGGCGTTGTTTTTGTCAGTTTATCTGTTGTTCTTGTGCTTGGTGTATCTCGTCTGGGGCCTTCTTTCTCCCGATCGGCTGATCTGCCTTCGGAGATGATTTTGTCCCTGTCCCTGGATTATCCAACGCCGGAATTGCCAGAGGTTCATCTTGATCATTTGTTCGAGCCGCAAGTCTCGCTGGTCGATATTGTCACTGTCCTAGATCGTGCGGCTGCGGACCCCAGGGTCAAGGCGGTGACGGCCCGTATTGGTGATGCCGGGCGTGGTATGGCGGAAGCGCAGGAACTGCGCGACGCGATCGCGCGCTTTCGTGCTTCGGGCAAACCGGCTTTTGCCTTTGCCGAGACTCTTGGGCAATCCAATGGTGGCGGTGCAGAATACCTTCTGGCATCGGGTTTCTCGGAAATCTGGTTGCAGCCTTCAGGGACCTTGGGTCTAACAGGTTTTGGTGTCGAGGTGCCTTTCCTGAAGTCTGCCCTGGAAAAAATCGGTATCGAGCATGAGTTTGCAAGCCGTTGGGAATATAAAACGGCGATGGACAGCTTGGTGCGCGATGACATGAGTGAGCCGCACAGGGCCTCGCTGCGTGCTTTGCTGGATTCTTGGCAGTCCCAGTTGCTTGATGCGGTTGTTTCCGGGCGAGGCATTGAACGGGCATCCGTAGAGGCATTGGCGGCTCGTCCCCCCCTGTTTGCCAGTGAAGCAAAGGATGCTGGCTTGGTTGATACCATCGGGTATCTGGATGAGTTCATGGATGCTGTACACAGCGCAGCAGGCACTGACAAGGAGGTGTCGCTGGATGATTACCTTGCCGGTGCAATAGCGCCTCCATCGCCGCATGCTTCGCGTATTGCCCTGATTCACGGGGTTGGTGTCATCCATGCCGGGGCAAGTGAAGATGGAACCATGTCCGGAACACACAGTATTGGTTCCGATACGGTTGCGGGGGCTATTCGCAGTGCGGTGGATGATCCGGATATCAAGGCCATTGTCCTGCGGATCAACAGCCCCGGTGGTGATGCTGTTGCCAGTGATACCATCTGGCGCGAGGTGGCCCGGGCCAAGGAAAAAGGCATCCCCCTGGTTGTAAGTATGGGCGAATATGCTGCGTCAGGTGGCTATTTCCTGTCCATGCCCGCGCATGCGATTGTTGCAAATCCGGGGACAATAACAGGCTCTATCGGCGTGTTTTCGGGCAAGACAGTGGTGTCTGGGCTGTGGGACAAGCTGGGTGTTTCCTGGGCGCGGGTCGAGACAGGATCCGGGGCCTTGATGCTGAGTCCGAATCGCAAGTTCACGCCGGAAGAACGCGCCTGGTTCGATCGCTCTCTTGATGCCATCTATACGGATTTTACCGGAAAATTGGCTCAGGGGCGTGGTCTCGCACCCGATCAGGTGGACCATGTGGCCCGTGGCCGGGTCTGGTCGGGCCATGATGCAAAAGCTGTCGGCCTGGTTGATGCCCTTGGCGGTTTTGGTACGGCCGTGCGCCTGGCGCGGGAGGCCGCCGGTATTTCCGAAGATGCAGAGATCGAGCTGGTTCCATTTCCGGCCCCGAAAACAGAATGGGAGCAGATTCTGGCTGTCTTTGGCGGGTCGGCGCATGGCATGCGTCAGTTGAGCTATCTGGGTACCCTGGAACCGATTGTAAAGCCGTTTGTTTCCGGGATTGAACGTCAGCGTGCTATCGGACGAAGCCCGGCTGTTCTGATGGCTCCTTCTTCTGAAGGATTTTAGGAGCGGTGATGAGGGGTGTGGCATACGCAATTCATACCCCTCGCCGGGCTTTTCAGGTTGGGAGTCGCTGTGCTCCCAGAAGGAACTCTATATTTCCTTCCGGCCCCCGGATGGGGCTTTCCGTTATACCCAGAACAGCCCATCCGGGTTGTGCCGTCAGCCATGCATGCATGGTATCGCAAACCTCTTGGTGCAGCGTGGGATCCCGGACAACTCCTCCTTTGCCCAGGCGCTCTTTGCCGACTTCAAACTGCGGTTTGATCAGCGCAACCAGATATCCTCCGGGCTTCAGGAAGGTCAGGGGTGTTTCCAGTACCGTCCGCAGGCCAATGAAGCTGGCATCACAGACGACCAGGTCAACGGGTTCCGGGATATGATCTGTGGTCAGATAGCGGGCATTCGTTCGTTCCAGAACCACGACGCGTGGATCAGTCCGCAGGCGATGAGCCAGCTGTCCATAGCCCACATCCACCGCATAAACCCGTGATGCCCCCCGGGTCAGCAAAACATCGCTGAAGCCGCCGGTAGAGGCCCCGACATCCAGTGCCGTGCTTCCGGTAACGGGAATGTTGAAAACCCCCAGCCCCTTGTCCAGCTTCAAGCCCCCGCGTGAGACCCAAGGGTGATCCTGTCCTTTCAGGACGATTGTCTGGTCCAGGGCAACACGGGTTCCCGGTTTGTCAACGCGGTGCCCATCAACCAGAACCAGGCCAGACATCACCAAGGCCTGGGCGCGTGTCCGGCTTTCGACCAGGCCGCGGTCCACCAGCATCTGGTCAATGCGTTCCTTGGTCGCTTTTTTGGAATGGTCTTGTGTCTTCTTTGTCATCAGGGTGTTGCGGTACTCAGGGTCTGTACATATTGGCCAATGCCGTTCATCAGCATCTGGATGGCAATAACAACAAGAATAATGCCCATCAGGCGCTCGATCAGGTTAAGGGCCCGATCCTTGATCCAGCGGCGCAGAAGATCGCCGGTGTAAATTGTCAGTCCGCCAAGCACGCATGCCATGACAATGGCAAGGGCCCAGTCACCGATCCGGTCGGGCTCCTGCGTGGCAATCAACATGACATAGGCCATGCTGGATGGACCGGCAACCAAGGGCACGGCCAGAGGAACCAGCCAAGGATCCGGATCTGTCCCTTCCGTAAGGCTGCCGTACTGGCCGGGAAAAATCATGCGCAGGGCGACCAGGAACAGGACAACCCCTCCGGCTACCGACAGAGCCGGCGCCGAGATACCCAGAGAGGACAGGAGGGTCCGACCGAAAAACAGGAACAGCAGCAGGGCGATCAGGGCAAATGTAATTTCACGCAGGATTGCACGACGGCGGCGGGTTTTTTCCAGCCGCCCCAGCACAGACAAAAAGATCGGGACATTCCCTGGGGAATCCATAAGCAGAAAAAGGGTGATTGTGACCGATAAAATCGTCATGGCACGGGGATCCAGCAATCAGGAACCGGCAGAAAGCCGATAGTCCGGCCACAATATCCTCTTGATCTGCTGTTCGCAAACGATCTCAGCCTGATACAGGCTTTATAGAAACACTGGTGTCGCTGTCCAGCAGCTCCATGACCTTTGCGGCAATGCATCCGGCATCAAGACCCGCCTCTTTCAACTGTCTGGCGGGTGTGTCCTGCTCGATAAAGGTATCGGGCAGGGTCAGCGTTCGTACCTTCAGGGTACCGTCCAGAAGCCCGCAGTCCGACAATGCCTTCATGACCCAGGACGAGAATCCGCCGGTTGCCCCATCCTCTACAACAAGAAGGATGGCGTGGCGTGTTGCCAGGTTTTCCAGCAGCGCAAGGTCAAGGGGCTTGGCAAAGCGGGCATCCGCCACGGTCGGCGACAGTCCGTGGCTGCCCAGTATATCAGCGGCTTCAAGGCACTGGTGCAGGATGGTGCCCAGGGCCAGCAGGGCTGTTCCCTTGCCTTCCCGTACGATTCGGCCCTTGCCGATCGGCAGGACCTGCGGTTTCTCGGGCAGGGAGACGCCAACACCTTCGCCCCGGGGGTAGCGGAAAGCAAAGGGGCCACTGTCGTGGGCGGCGGCTGTAGCTACAGCATGAACCAGTTCCGCTTCATCCGAAGGGGCCATGATGGTCATGTTCGGCAGGCAGCCCAGATAGGCAAGGTCAAAGGAGCCATGGTGGGTTGCCCCGTCAGCGCCTACCAGACCGGCCCGGTCGATGGCAAAGCGAACGGGAAGATTCTGCAGGGCAACATCGTGGACAACCTGATCATAGCCCCGTTGCAGGAACGTGGAATACAGGGCAGCAAAGGGCCGGTACCCCTCGGAGGCCAGGCCGGCAGCAAAGGTAACAGCATGCTGTTCGGCAATGCCGACATCAAAACAGCGCTCCGGGAATGACGAGGCAAAAACATCCAGCCCCGTTCCTGAGGGCATGGCTGCCGTGATGGCGACAATGCGCGGATCCTGGTCTGCTGCATCGGTCAGGGCCCGGGCAAAGACCCCGGTATAGCTGGGTGCGTTGGGCTTGCTTTTTTCCTGTGCCCCGGTCATGACGTTGAAGCGTGCCACGCCGTGGTATTTGTCCGATGCCGCTTCGGCCGGGGCATACCCTTTGCCTTTCTGGGTCACGACATGAACCAGAACCGGTCCGTGACCATGGTCGCGGACGTTACGCAGCACCGGCACAAGATGTTCCAGGTTGTGGCCGTCAATGGGGCCGACGTAGTAAAAGCCCAGTTCCTCGAACAGGGTTCCCCCGGTCATCATGCCACGGGCATATTCCTCCGCGCGGCGCGCGGCACGGTTCAACGATTCCGGGAAGCGCTTGATCAGTCCCTTGGCCAGGCTGCGCAGGGACACATAGGGTTTGGACGAGATCAGCTTTGACAGATAGGCACTCATGGCCCCGACAGGCGGAGCAATCGACATGTCGTTGTCGTTGAGAATGACAACCAGCCGGGCGTTCATGGCACCGGCATTGTTCATGGCTTCATAGGCCATGCCGGCACTCATGGCGCCATCACCAATGACCGAAACAACATGGTTCCCGGCGCCTGACAGGTCACTGGCCACGGCCATTCCCAGGCCAGCGGAAATGGAGGTGGAGCTGTGCCCGGCCCCAAAAGGATCGTACTCACTTTCTGCACGGCAGGTGAAACCCGAAAGACCACCCCCCTGACGGAGGGTCCGTATACGGTCACGGCGTCCGGTCAGGATCTTGTGCGGGTAGCACTGGTGGCCAACATCCCAGATCAGCCTGTCTTTCGGTGTGTTGAAAACATGATGCAGGGCGACAGTCAGCTCGACCACGCCCAGCCCGGCCCCCAGGTGCCCGCCGGTTGTCGAGACGGCATCGACAAGCTCGGCCCTCAGCTCCTCGCATAAAAGACCAAGCTGATCGATCGACAGATGCCGCAGGTCTGCAGGGTATGTAATCGTATCAAGAAGCGGGGTGTCGGGTCTTGCCGGCAAAGGAAACCTCCGGTGCGATCAGGTGCGTGTTGTGTCGTGGTAGTCAGCTCTGGCGCTCAAGGACATATCCTACAACATCGCGCAGCAAAGATGCCTCTTCGTCAAAGACTTTAAGATGGGAAATGGCTTGTTCGCCAAGGGCACGGGCCTGTTCCTTCGCTCTCTCCAGGCCCAGAAGGGTGACAAAGGTTGCCTTTCCGGCGGCGGCATCCTTTCCCTGGGTTTTACCCATGCGGGCCGGATCGCCTTCTACGTCGAGAAGGTCATCGACGATCTGGAAGGCCAGCCCCAGGTCGTGGGCATAAGCCTGCAGCGCGTGGCGGATCTGTGGTGGTGCTTTGCCAAGGATGGCCCCGGCCATGCACGAGAAGCCGATAATGCGGCCGGTCTTCATCTGGTGCATGCGGGTGATGGCTGAAACATCAAGCCCGAGATGATCCCGCCCTTTCCGTTCGGCCAGAAGGTCAACCATCTGCCCGCCCACCATGCCATGAGGCCCTGCAGCTTTGGCCAGTTCACTGACCAAGGTACAGCGCACAGCAGGATCGGCATGGGTTGACGGGGCAGCAAGGACTTCGAATGCACGGGTCAGCAGGGCATCACCGGCCAGGATGGCTGTTGCTTCATCAAACTGGCGGTGGCAGGCCGGTTTTCCCCGGCGCATGCTGTCGTCATCCATGGCGGGCAAATCATCGTGGACAAGGGAATAGCAGTGGACCATCTCCACTGCAGATGCGGTGCGCAAGGCCGCGGTTTCGCTGACATTGAACATGTCGGCTGTTGCCAGGACCAAGAATGGACGCAGCCGTTTGCCGCCAGCCAGCGTTGAATAGCGCATGGCCTCAAAAACCCGTCCTTCTGCTTCCGGTATCTCCGGTATCAGACGGGCGAGCATTGTTTCGACCGCAGCTGTTTTTTCTTTCAGGGCAGCCTGCAGGGCTAGGCTCATGCCGGGCATTGTTCTGGAACCTCAGGCTGGATCAAGGGGGGTTGTGCCGCTGGCCGTTCCGTCGGCAGCAAGAGCAATTTTTTCCACCCTGGCTGTTGCATCCGCCAGTCGCTTTTCACAGTGGAACTTGAGAAGGGTCCCGCGCTCATAGGCCCCAACAGCCTCGTCGAGTCGGACCTGACCACGCTCAAGCTGCTGGACAATCTGCTCCAGTTCGCGCAGGGCATCCTCGAAGCTGAGTCCGGCAATATCCGGGGGCAGGGTGGCGGTTGTCATGGCATCCTCTTCTCACTGGGGGCGCCAGAGTATAGGGCGCCTGACGGCAAGGCAAGATATCTGGGCGCGATTTGGGAGGCCTGTTGACGGCTTCTGTATTGCCTTTGGTTTCCGGGCCGTTTAAACGACGGTGTCGGTTTTCAACATGCTGACATCTTGTATCATGACAAAGCAGCACGATGATCCTTTATGACTTTGCCTGTGCCGGTGGGCACACTTTTGAAAGCTGGTTTGCCAGCAGCGCGGCCTATGACCGTATGGTTGAAAAGCAGGCTGTTCTGTGCCCCGTCTGTGGCAGCACCCAGGTCAAAAAATCGCTTTCTGTCCCCAAGATTGCCAAAAAACGTGATGCATGTGGCGTGAGGGATGAACGGGATTCGTCCTCTGTCTCAGCAAGGGATGCTTCTTCTGATGCAACACCGGGCGGGGTGCCTGATCTGCGCAGCGAGCATGATGTCCGTCTGCGTGAGGCGATGGGTATGGTGCGACGTGTCATTGAGGAAAAGTGTGATTATGTGGGGCAGGGCTTTGCTGAAGAGGCCCGGAAGATCCACTATGGCGAGGTTGAGCCGCGTCCGGTTTATGGAGAGGCTTCACCGCAGGAATGTGATTCCTTGCGGGAAGAGGGGATAGAGTTTGCTTCACTGCCCTGGTTGGTGGAAAATGCTTGATCCTGCTGTGGGGCGCAGCAAGCAGGGTAGGCCACGGTGTGCGGGGGACATACAGCCGTTCATGCAGCAACAAAAAGGGAATAGTCCGCTTGGTCTTCGGCCGGTCTTGTTTGTGGTCGGGGCGTTTCTGACCATTCTTGGCGTGGCCATGCTGGTGCCGGCTGCTGTTGACCTGGCCGGTGGTGATCCGGATTGGGTCAGTTTTTTTGTCTCCGGAGCGTTGACTGTTCTGGTCGGCTTGTTGCTGACATTTGCCAATTTTGACCGGAATATCACCCTGTCCCGCCATCAGGCCTTCTTGCTGACGGTTCTGTCGTGGCTTGGCGTTACGGCCTTTTCAGCAATGCCGTTTCATCTGTCGCGTTTCCGTATGAGCTATACGGATGCATTTTTTGAAGCTATTTCCGGCCTGACAACCACCGGAGCAACGGTTATCACCGGTCTTGACCTGGCTCCTCCCGGTATCCTGCTGTGGCGTTCCCTGCTGCATTGGCTGGGTGGGATCGGAATTGTTGTCATGGCTATTTCGCTGCTGCCGTTCCTGCGGGTCGGGGGTATGCAGCTGTTCAAGATGGAAAGCTCGGATACAGGCGACAAGGTGCTGGGAAAGGTCAGTCAGCTGGGAGCGGCCCTGGTTCTGATCTACATCGCCTTGACGACCTTGTGTACGGTTTTCTACCTGCTGGGCGGCATGACTCTTTTCGAGGCTGTCAACCATGCGATGTCGACCCTTTCTACGGGCGGCTATTCTACCTCGGACAGCTCCATTGCTCATTTCAACAGCCATTTTATCAACTGGGTTGCCATTGTTTTCATGATCTGCGGGGGGGTGCCCTTTACCCTGTTTATCCGCATGGGCCGTGGCGGGGTCCGGGTTCTGTTTTCTGATCTGCAGGTCAGGGGGTTTCTGGGCTTCCTGATCCTGACATCTGTTATTCTGACCGTGTGGATGATGCTGACTGGCAAGGACGATCTGTTTGATACCTTCAGCCACGTAATGTTCAGCGTTGTTTCGGTGGTCACAACAACCGGCTTTGCGAGTGCTGACTATACCCAGTGGGGCAATCTGGCCGTGGCCAGTTTCTTTGCCCTTTTGTTCGTTGGCGGATGCACTGGGTCAACGGCCGGCGGGATAAAGATCTTCCGTTTTCATATCGCCTGGAAGCTTTTCGTGTCGCATATCCACCGTCTGATCAGCCCGAATGCGGTGGAGGTCCAGCGGTACGGCGATCGCCGCATTACAGAAGATGTTGCTGCCTCGGTCCTGTTGTTTTTCTTCATCTACATTGCAACGGTTGGCGGTATTACCCTGTTCCTTGCTGCGGTCGGCCTGGACTGGGTTACGGCGATTTCGGGTGCTGCAACCGCAGTCGGGAACGTTGGACCGGGTCTGGGTGATATTATCGGGCCGGCTGGCAACTTCCAGCCCCTTCCTGATGCTGCCAAGTGGGCCCTGTCCGTGGGTATGCTCCTTGGCCGTCTGGAGTTTTTCTCGGTTCTTGTGTTGTTGTTCTGGCGCTTCTGGCGGGATTGATCCCGGCCTGTGTCAGGCCGGGTGTTTGGCAATCAGCAGATAGTTGACGGACAGGTCATCGGTGATGGACCAGTCACCGGACAGGGGATTGTAGCTCATCCCCCGCAGGTCTGTGACTTCCATGCCTCCACGACGCAACCCGGCGGCAAATTCACTGGGTTTCACAAATTTATCCCAGTCGTGGGTTCCCTTGGGAAGCCAGCGCAGGATGTATTCGGCCCCGATCTTGGCCAGTAACATCGAGCGGATGGTACGGTTGATGGTGGCGCCGACCAGCATGCCCCCCGGCTTGACAAGGTTCGCGCAGGTTTGCAGGAAGAAGTCCGGGTCGGCGACGTGCTCAACGACCTCCATGGACAGGACCACATCAAATTGGGCCTTTTCCTCAACCAGGTTTTCCGCCAGCGTGGCCCTGTAATCAATATCCAGGCCAGAGCGGGCCGCATGGGTACGTGCCGTGCCGATATTCTTTTCCACCCCGTCGATGCCGGTGACGGCAAAGCCCAGCCGTGCCATGGGTTCAGACAGCAGGCCACCCCCGCAGCCAATATCAACCAGTGACAATCCCTGAAACGGCGTTGTATCCGCTGGATTCCGGCGGAAATGGGTGCAGGCTGCGTCACGGATAAAGGAAAGCCGCTGTGGGTTGAACCGGTGCAGGGGCTTGAACTTGCCTTCTGGATCCCACCACGAATCGGCCATGGCCTCGAATTTTGCCAGCTCTTCGGGCGATGCTGTGGTTTGAGCCTTGTTCATCCGGGCATACTCCGCTGGTTGACATATAGTAAAGACAACGCAAGACAGGTCTGGTGTGTCGGAACCTTGCGCCACAGAACCTGCCGGAGTATGTATACCGGCCCGCAGGTTCCGGCAATTGCAGAACCGTGTTTTACATGAATCCAGGGGACGGACTTTTCCCGATGGCTCGAGTTGTTATGAAGTTTGGCGGTACCTCCGTCGGAGATCTTGACCGTATCCGCAATGTCGCCCGCCGTGTGAAGTCCGAGGTTGACGCGGGTCACGAGGTGGCTGTTGTGGTGTCGGCCATGGCCGGTGAAACCAACAAGCTGGTGGGATTCTGCCGGGATCTCGCTCCTCTGCACGATGTGCGGGAATATGATGTTGTGGTTGCAACAGGCGAGCAAGTTACGATCGGTCTTCTGGCCATGGCTCTTCAGGATCTGGGGGTCCGTGCCCGTTCATGGGCAGGTTGGCAATTGCCCATTCATACCGACGGGGCCCATTCCCGCGCCCGTATTGTGGGCATAGAGACTGCCGCACTGCTCCAGCGCATGGCCGGGGGGGAAGTGGCCGTGGTCGCCGGTTTCCAGGGTATGGGGCCTGATGGCCGGGTTACGACCCTTGGGCGTGGTGGTTCCGATACATCGGCTGTTGCCTTGGCTGCGGCAATAAAGGCTGATATCTGCGATATCTATACCGATGTTGACGGCGTTTACACAACCGACCCCCGCATTGTGGCCCGTGCCCGCAAGCTTGAAAAGATTACCTATGAGGAAATGCTGGAAAGCGCCTCTCTCGGGGCCAAGGTTCTGCAGGTCCGCTCTGTGGAAATGGCCATGAAGCATGGGGTGCGGGTGCAGGTCCGCTCCAGTTTCTCGGACGCAACCGGGACCATTATCTGTGACGAGGATGAAATCGTGGAAAAGGAACTTGTCAGCGGCATCACCTATTCCCGGGACGAGGCCAAAATTACCTTGGTCAATGTGCCGGATCGTCCGGGGGTTGCCGCCGCTATTTTTGGTCCCCTGACGGAAGCCAATATCAATGTGGACATGATCGTCCAGAATATTTCCCGCGGGATCGGGGCGACTGACATGACCTTTACGGTCAGCCGTGATGATTTCGGGCGGGCGGTTAAGGTTCTTGAGTCCCGCCAGAAGCAGCTGGGTTATGCTGAATTGGTAACGGATCCCGATGTCGCCAAGGTGTCGGTTGTCGGCGTTGGCATGCGCAGCCACGCCGGTGTTGCGCAGACGATGTTCGGGGCTCTGGCCGAGAAGGGGATCAACATACAGGTTATTTCCACGTCGGAGATCAAGGTTTCAGTTCTGATCGCCGAAGAGTATACCGAGCTGGCCGTGCGTGCCTTGCACACAGCCTATCGGCTGGATGCCTGATGATGGAGGGGAACGGAGTGTCGGCCGCGCGGGATATGAGTGGGGACAGCAGAAGGCATCTTGATTGCCTCTGGGCTGCCGGCAAGGCTTTTCTGGGGTGTGAGTACGCCATTCTTGGCGGTGCCATGTCTTGGGTATCGGAGCGCAACCTGGTTTCAGCGGTGTCCAATGCCGGGGGGTTTGGTGTCATTGCCTCTGGTTCGATGACACCGGATCTGCTGGAGGTTGAGATACGGGCGACCCGTGCCCTGACCGGCAAGCCGTTTGGCGTGAACCTGATTACGATGCATCCGCGTCTGGATGACTTGATTTCTGTGTGTCTGGCGGAAAACGTGGGCCACATTGTTCTGGCCGGTGGTCTGCCTTCGTCCGCATCCATACGCCGTATCAAGGATGGCGGGGCGCGGGTGATCTGTTTTGCACCGGCTGTAGTTCTGGCCAAAAAGCTGGTTCGTTCCGGTGTGGATGCCCTTGTGATCGAAGGAACCGAGGCTGGTGGCCATATTGGACCGGTTTCCACCAGTGTTCTGGCCCAGGAAGTCCTGCCTGTCATGCGCGATGTTCCGGTCTTTGTCGCTGGCGGCATCGGGCGCGGCGAGGCTATTGCGTCGTTCCTTGAGATGGGTGCGGCGGGGGTCCAGATTGGTACGCGGTTGGTCTGTGCCACCGAAAGTATCGCGCACCCGGCCTTCAAACGTGCGTTCCTGAAAGCCAGTGCCCGTGATGCGGTCCCTACAGTCCAGCTTGATCCACGTTTTCCTGTTATTCCGGTGCGTGCCCTTGTCAACAAGGGAACGGAGCTGTTTATGGAAACCCAGCGCGCTGTAATCGAGCGTTTTCGCGCCGGGGAGCTGGATCAGAAAGAGGCCCAGCTGGAAATCGAGCATTTCTGGGCTGGGGCTTTGCGGCGGGCAGTGATCGATGGGGACGTGGATCATGGGTCCTTGATGGCTGGCCAGAGTGTTGGCATGGTCACGCGGGAACAGCCTGTGGCGGAAATTCTTCAGGAATTGGTGGGGCAGGCGGTTTCAGCCCTTGAAAACCGGGTAGATGGTCCCAATATCTGACGGGTATAAACCGGTAAGGGGGAGCAGGGATGAGCAAAATCGAGGTGGATGCAGACGTTGCCCGGCGTCTGCTGTCCCGTTTGCGCGACGTTTTGGCCGGCGATGGTGATGCGCAGAGCCGACTGGACGGCGTGGCCATGGTCATTGCTGATTCCCTTCAGGCTGAAGTCTGTTCCATTTATGTCATGCGTGCCGGTGAAGTTCTGGAGTTGTTCGCAACCGAAGGGCTGAACCAGTCTGCCGTTCACCAGACACGTCTGCGGGTGGCGGAAGGGTTGGTGGGGGACGTTGCCGCCCGTGGGCGTTCCCTGTCCTTGGCGGACGCCTGGCAGCATCCGTCGTTTGTCTATCGTCCGGAAACAGGCGAAGACCTTTTCCATTCCTTTGTCGGTGTCCCCATTATACGCGGGTCGCGGGTTATCGGCGTTCTGGTTGTGCAGAACAGGGATACCCGGGTGTTCTCTGATCTGGAAATCGAGACCTTGGAAACGGTCACCATGGTTTTGGCCGAGCTGATCGGCTCGTCGGACCTTGTCAGCCGTGATGAACTGATGCCTGCAGATGGCATTGGTTTGCTGCCACTGCGCCTCGATGGTCTGACCTTGGCCCCGGGTATCGGGATTGGTACCGTGGTGCTGCACGAGCCCCGGCGCAGCATCAATGATGTTGTTGCCGAGGATCCGGAGTGTGAGCTCCATCGTCTTCACGAAGCCCTGCAAACCCTGCGGGCCGAGGTAGACACCATGATGGGGTTCGACGGGGTGAGCGGAGATTCCCTTGATATCCTGCGGGCCTATCGCATGTTTGCCCAAGACAAAGGCTGGATTGGCCGGATTTCGGACGCGGTACGATCCGGCCTGACGGCCGAGGCTGCGGTTATGCGAGTGCATGACGATACGCGCATGCGCATGCACCAGGTTTCTGATCCGTACCTGCGTGAGCGGTTGCATGATCTTGAAGATCTGGCCAACCGCTTACTGCGCCATCTGGCCGGTGAAGATGTTCAGGATGAATTGCCCGAGGATGCCGTTCTGGTTTGCCGCAACCTGGGCCCGACCGAGCTTCTGGATTATGACCGTTCCCGCCTGTGTGGTCTTGTGATGGAAGAGGGATCACGCACCATGCATGCGGTCATTGTGGCCCGTGCACTGGGAATTCCGGTTGTGGGGCGTGTTGATTCGGTGTTCTCGATGGTGGAGTCTGGTGACTCCGTCATTGTGGATGGTGAGCATGGGCAAGTGTTTATCCGTCCATCGGAAGACATCTGCCAGCAGTTCGAGGAATCGCTGTGCCTGCGACAACATAAGTTGGAGGCATGGGCGCAGCTGCGAACCGTGCCTGCGGTCAGTCGTGACGGTGTAACGGTTAATCTCATGCTCAATGCCGGGCTTCTTCTGGATCTGCCTCACCTGGAGGAAACAGGAGCCAGCGGCATTGGTCTTTACCGGACGGAGCTGCCGTTCATGTCCCGTCCGGCTTTGCCGGATGTCGCCGTACAACGTGCGCTGTACAGCCGGATACTGGATTATGCCGGGCCAGAGCGTCCGGTCGTATTCCGTACTCTGGATGTCGGGTCCGACAAGGTGTTGCCGTACTGGCACAGCACGCGTGAGGAAAATCCGGCTCTGGGGTGGCGATCGGTACGTATTTCCATGGATCGGCCAGCGATCTTTCTTGAGCAGCTTCAGGCCCTTGTCCAGGCAGCGCATGGCCGTGTGTTGTGTGTCATGTTCCCGATGATTTCAACGGTTGAGGAATTCTGTCAGGCCCGTCAGCTTCTGGACATGGAACTGTCCCGCCAGGGGGCTGCGGGTTTTGTGCCGTCCGCTGTTCGCGTTGGGACAATGCTGGAGGTTCCCTCCCTGCTTTGGGAGTTGCCCGCTTTGCTGGATCATGTTGACTTCCTGTCGATTGGAACCAATGACCTGTCGCAGTTCCTGTTTGCAACAGACCGTGGCAATCCCAGTGTGGCCGACCGCTATGACGTTCTTTCACCACCGTTCCTGAAGGTGGTGAGGCAGGTTATCCGGGCTTGTGCCGATGCCGGTGTTGCCTGTTCCGTGTGTGGGGAAATGGCCGGGCGGCCGCTGGAAGCCGTTGTGCTGGCTGCGCTTGGTGTTCAGACGTTGTCCATGTCGGCTTCGGGGGTTGGCCCTGTCAAGGCGGCTGTCCGGGATGCAAATTTGGGTGATCTTGCGGGCTATCTGGATGATCTTCTGAATCTGGGGTATCGTTCCTTGCGTGAACGTTTACGTGGCTATGCCCGCGATCACGGGATTTCGCTTCCCTGAGTGTCGTGTGTTTTGTGTGCGTGGTTCTTCCTCATGGTGTGGGGCAGTGGTTGCGGACCATGCTGATTTTTTGATAGCGTGTAGCAGAGCCGGTGCTGTCGCCCGACAACGGGAGTATTCACGGATCTGGTTTCCGGAGTGCTTGCCGTGAAGAAGAGTACAAGGATTGTGGACCGCCGTGATGATTGATGTTCTCAAATCCCCTGATGCCGTGCTGTCCCGTGTTGGTGAAGTGGGGCGGCTGCTGCGTGAGGCGCGCGAAGAATCCCGGCAGAATGTTTCCGACGTGTCGGATCGTCTGCGCATACGTAGTGCTTTCCTGGTTGCGATCGAGGAAGGCCGCTACAACGAGTTGCCCGGACCAACCTATGCTGTGGGCTTCGTGCGTGCGTATGCCGGCTTTCTGGGGCTTGATAGCGCGGAGATTGTGCGCCGTTTCCGCGAGGAAAGTGCGATGGTGCCCGGTCGTTCGCATCTGGAGTTTCCCGGACCGGCCACGGATGGTGGCATGCCATCCCGTAATCTCCTTGTTGCTGCCGTGGTTATGGTCGGTTTGGTCTATGGTGGCTGGCGTCTGGTTGATTCCACAGATACGTCCTTGGCTGTTCTTGTGCAGGAAGTCCCGGATCGTTTTATGTCCCTGATCAATGGGGGGACTGTGCCTGTTGTTGATACGGGGGATGAGCCTGTCCTCAGGGAGCCGGAGATGCCGGGGCATGTTGATGCCGATGAAGGCTCGGTCCGTATGGCGCCAGCGCAGGATGCGGATCATACGGTTTTGCCGTTGTCATCTGATCCTGAGCCGTCCGGTATTCTTGATGCGGAAGAAAGAAGATCAGCTGAGCCTGAGCCAGCGGATGCCAAGGTTGGCCCTGATCATACACCGGTTGAGAAGACCGGGGAGCCTGTGACCGGTTCTGCCGCTGATTCTGTCGGTACGAGTGATCCTGTAGGGGGAGATGCTGCGTCTGCCCGTGCCGGGGAACCATCGGTACCAGACTCTTCCGGGCGTGCTGCGGATGCCGCGGTGCCGCTTCCGACTGTCGATCCTGTTGTTCCTGCTGCCCCCTCTGTCTCTGTGGAGCAGAAGGCTCAGCCGGTTCCCCCCATGCCGCTTTCGCGCCCGACCCCGCCATCCGTTCGTCGAGATCCCCAGGCGGCACCGGTGGAGCGTCGTGGGTCGGCAGCCGCACCATCCCAGACAGAAGTCAGTGCAGTCCCGCTGCGTGTTCCCGGGAATGGTGCGGCTACTCCGCGTCGTATTGTTCTGCGTGCTACCCAGGATTCGTGGGTGCAGGTGCGTTCTCCCCAAGGGTTGGTTCTCAGTCGCCTTATGCGGCGCGGGGAGGAGCTGGAAGTACCGAATCGCAAGAACCTGGAGCTGATGACCGGTAATGCCGGCGGCCTGAGGGTAGAGGTTGATGGGGCCGTGATGCCCCTGTTGGGCAAGGCGGGGGAGGTTCGCCGTCATATCCCCTTGGACCCGGATGCCCTGAGAACGGCCGAAAATCCTGCGGGTTAGCATTTACCGGGTCAACTGGGCGCAAACCCCCGTTCCGTTCTGGTGGAGGCTGGTTTATAACCGGCCCGGATCCCTTTGTCCGGAGGTTGCAGGATTATGAGTATCCGGGAATACCGCCAGATCATGCGCAGGAAATCCCGCAAGATTTTTGTCGGGCCGGTGGCGGTGGGGGGTGATGCCCCCATATCGGTCCAGACCATGACCAATGCACTGACCACAGATGTGCAGGCCACGCTGGACCAGATTCACCGTGCCGCAGCAGCGGGTGCTGATATCGTGCGGGTCTCGTGTCCGGATGAGGAGTCCACGGCCGCTCTTCGTCATATTGTGCGGGGTTCACCGGTGCCCTTGGTTGCCGACATTCATTTTCATTATCGCAGGGCTATCGAGGCTGCGGAGGCCGGGGCTGCGTGTCTGCGCATCAATCCCGGCAATATCGGGTCGGATGACCGTGTGCGCGAGGTTGTGAAGGCTGCCAAGGATCATGGGTGTTCTATCCGTATTGGCGTTAATGCCGGATCGTTGGAGCGTGACCTTCTGGAGCGTTATGGGGAGCCTTGCCCCGGGGCGATGGTTGAAAGCGCCCTGCGGCATCTTCGTATTCTGGAGGATAATGATTTCTTCGAAACCAAGATCAGCGTGAAGGCATCGGATGTCTTTCTGGCGGTTGCAGCGTATCAGGAGCTGGCTGATGCCTGTGATTATCCGCTGCACTTGGGCATTACCGAAGCCGGGGCATTGCGCACAGGTACCGTCAAAAGTTCGATCGGGCTTGGCATGCTGCTGTGGAGCGGGATCGGCGATACAATCCGCGTATCCCTGTCGGCCCCGGTCGAGGAAGAGGTTCGTGTTGGTTTCGATATTCTCAAGGCGCTTGACCTGCGTCACCGTGGTGTCCGTATTGTCTCGTGTCCTTCCTGTGCGCGGCAGGGGTTTGATGTGATCCGGACGGTTGAGATTCTGGAACAGCGTTTGGCCCATATCAACACGCCCGTCAGTCTTTCGATCATCGGCTGTGTTGTCAACGGACCAGGGGAGGCGCGTGAAACCGATATCGGCCTGACGGGCGGCAAGGGCAATCATATGGTGTATGTGGCAGGGCAGCAGGATCACAAGATTGATCCGGATCGTATGATTGACCACTTGGTCGAGATGGTGGAAAAGCGCGCTGCGGCCATAGAAGCCGAGAAAGCCGATGGTGGTCAGGAAAGCATGGTTACAGGGTAGCCTTTTCGTTAACGTCAATACCTTCTGTTTTCACGTTCTTTGAGTTCCGGGAGAAAAGTATTATGGCTTCCCTTCAGCCTGTTCGCGGTACGCGCGACCTTATGGCCGATGACGTACGCCGCCACAGGGCTGTTATCGAGCAGGCCCGTTCTGTCAGTGCCCTGTACGGCTTTGACGAGATTATGACGCCGATTTTCGAATTTACCGAAGTTTTTAGCCGCACCATCGGTGAGACATCGGATATCGTTTCCAAGGAAATGTATGCGTTTGAGCGATCGGGCGATCGCCTTTGCCTGCGTCCTGAAGGCACAGCAGGTGTTTGCCGGGCTTTTCTGTCCAACGGGCTGGTGCAGCAGGTTCCTTTTCGTGCTTTCTACGCCGGGCCGATGTTTCGCTACGAGCGCCCGCAAAAGGGGCGTCAGCGCCAGTTTCACCAGCTTGGCGTCGAACTTCTGGGGGTTGACAGCCCCCGTGCAGATGTGGAAGTTCTCTCCCTTGCAGCCCACATTCTTGACCTTTACGGATTGAAGGACCGGGTCCGGCTTGAGATCAATACGCTTGGCGATACAGAAAGCCGGATGGCGTACAGGGATGCGTTGCGGTCTTGGCTTTCACGTTACCGCGATGATCTGTCTGAAGAAAGCAAGATCCGTCTGGAGAAAAACCCGCTGCGGATTCTGGACTCCAAGGATGAAAAAGACCGTGCGTTGATTGCAGATGCGCCGGGTATGGCAGACTACCTGAATGCGGCGTCGCAGCACTTCTTTGACGCAGTCCAGGATGGTCTTTCCCGGCATGGTATTGCCTTTACCGTCAATCAGAAGCTGGTTCGTGGTCTGGATTATTATTGTCACACAGCGTTTGAGTTTGTGACCGATGATCTGGGTGCCCAGGGAACGGTTCTGGCCGGCGGTCGTTATGATGGCCTGATTGAAACTATGGGTGGGCCGCATGTTCCGGGTATTGGCTGGGCTGCCGGCGTCGAGCGGTTGGCGATGATGATAGCCGATGTGCCGCCCCGTCTGCGCCCACTGGCTGTGATACCGGCCAGCCCGGCGCTGGAGGTGGACGCTGATCAGTTGGTGTCGCGTTTGCGTCATGCTGGGTTTGCGGTCGATATGGCTTTTTCGGGTGCCATGAAAAAAAGGATGAAACGGGCCAATGCGGTCCATGCCTGTGCAGCCCTTTTGCTGGGAGAGGATGAGCAGGCGCAGGGTGGCGTAACCTTACGGGACCTTGATACGGGTGAGCAGGAACTGGTACCTCTGGCCAGCCTGGAGGAGGCGTTGGCGCGTTTCCGCTCCTGTCACGGGTAATGGGCGTGTGATGGTCGGGCGGGCGGCAGATCTTCTGTGTATTGTCGGGGTGAACCACCGTTCCGGCACGCTTTCCCTGCGGGATGCCCTGGTTTTCGAGGACCAGGATATTCCTGCTGCCCTGCATGCGCTGAAAGCATCGGGGGTCGGACAGGCTGTCCTGTTGTCCACCTGTGACCGTGTGGAAGTGATTGCTGTCGGTTCCGATCCGTCTGCGCTGTGTATGGCTGCGATGGCATTCCTGGCCGGACATGCCGGTCAGAGTGTGGAAGAGATCCGGGAGCAGGGGTATGTCCGGCACGGGAAAGAGGCTGTGCAGCATTTGTTTGCTGTTGCTTCTTCCCTGGACAGCATGGTGATCGGGGAACCGCATGTTCTTGGACAGCTGAAGGCGGCGCATCGTCTGTCTCGCGAACAGGGGATGACAGGGTCGGCTCTGGAATCCTGTTTGCAGGCCGCGTACGCTACGGCAAAGCGCGTGCGTCAGGAAACAGGTGTTGCCCGGCATCCCGTATCCCTGACAGCATCCGCCTTGCAGGTGGCCCGTGATCTTTTCGGTGACCTGCGATCGCGGAGTTTGCTGGTCATTGGCGGTGTTGATCTGGGTGACATGATGGCCGATGCCTTTCAGGAGGCCGGCGTCAGCGCAATTATGGCAAGTGCCCGTCGACCATCCCTTGCAGAGCGTCTGGCGGCCCGCCTGAATGCACATGTTCTGCCCTTTGAAGCGATTGCAACGGCTTTGGTGAACGCCGATATTGTGATTGCCTCGGTTGGGGCGCGAACGTGGTCAGTGACAGTGGATATGGTGGCCATGGCACTGCGGATGCGCCGTCAGAAGCCTGTTCTTCTTCTTGATCTGGGGGTTCCCGGTGACATAGAAGCCGCTGTCGGGCGTATGCCCAATGCCTTTCTGTATGACATGCAGGATCTGGAGCATGTGGCAGAGGAGGGGCGGAGCCTGCGGGAAAATGAAGCCCGGGCCGCCTGGTCCTTGGTTTCGGCCGAGGTGGCTTCGTTCTTTCGTTGCCATGCAGAGCGTGATGCGGTTCCCGTTATTGCGGCCTTGCATCAGAGGTTTGAGGCTGAGCGTCTTCGCGCCCTGCACGAAGCCGGGGATGATGCGTCAAAGGCAACCCGTTTGTTGATTGGCCGCTTGCTGCATGATCCGTCCGAGACCCTTCGCTCCATGGCCGGAAGTCCGGACAGCGCAGAGGATTATCGGTGGGCAGAACGCGCACTGCGGCGTTTGTTTGTTCTGGAAAACAAGGACTGATACACACGTGAGTCTTGATGAGAAGCTGGGGCGGGTTCTGGCCCGCCATGATGAAATTTCTGCCCTGTTGCAACAGCCCGGTGCCGATGTTGCTCGCCTGTCCAAGGAGCTTTCGGAGCTGGATCCTGTCGTTGAGAAGGTCCGTGCCTTTCGTGATGTCCGCTCGGCTTTCCAGGATGCTGAGAGCCTGCTGTCAGACCCCGAGATGAAGGATCTGGCCGAGGAAGAATACCACCGCCTTAAGCGTCTGTTACCGGATCTGGAGCAGGCCGTACGCATTGCTCTTCTGCCCGGTGATGAAGCTGACAGCCGCAACGCCGTTCTGGAAGTCCGTGCCGGGACGGGCGGGGAAGAGGCGGCCCTGTTTGCAGCGACCCTGTTCCGTATGTATGACCGTTATGCCGCCATGCATGGGTGGTCATTTGAAATCCTGGATGCCAACGAAACGGGTTTGGGCGGGTACCGCGAGGCGGTTGCCCGTATCAGCGGACGCAATGTTTTTGGTCGTCTGAAGTATGAATCCGGTGTGCACCGTGTACAGCGTGTACCGGAAACGGAATCATCGGGGCGTATTCATACGTCTGCGGCAACGGTTGCAGTTCTACCCGAAGCGTTGGAGGTGGATGTTCAGGTTGAGGACAAGGACCTCCGTATCGATACCTATCGGTCCCAGGGTGCTGGCGGCCAGCATGTGAACACCACTGATTCAGCCGTCCGGATTACCCATATCCCGACCGGTGTAGTGGTTGCCTGTCAGGAAGAGCGCAGTCAGATCAAGAACCGCGCAAAAGCCATGATGATGTTGAGGGCTCGCCTGTACGACAGCCAGCGCCGCCGAGCCGAGGCTGAACGGGCTGCAGACCGTCGGTCCCAGGTGGGGTCCGGTGATCGGTCGGAGCGCATCCGGACTTATAATTTCCCGCAGGGCAGGGTGACGGATCACCGGATCAACATGACAACCTACACTATCGACCGCCTGATGCAGGGAGATGGTCTGGACGAGTTTATTGATGCTTTGATGGCCGATGACCAAGCTGCGCGTCTGGCCGAGCTGGATTGAGGCATGGAAGAGCCGTTAGGTCAGGTTCTGCAAACGGTAACCTGCCGTCTGGATGCAGCGGGGGTCGATAATCCGCGTTTTGACGCGCGTCAACTGATAGCCGCTGCGACCGGATTATCAGCGCGCTCCTTGTCGCTGTATCCGGATCGCCTTGTATCTGTCGCGGAACAGGAGGTGCTTGAAACGTTCGTTCAGCGTCGTGAAGCGCGGGAGCCTGTGGCGCGGATTATAGGGCATCGTGGTTTCTGGACGCTGGAGCTGGCCCTGAACGCGGCAACACTCGACCCGCGGCCCGATACGGAAACGCTTGTTGACGCTGTTCTGCGCAACATCCCAGATCCGGACGTGCCTTTACGCATTCTGGATCTGGGAACCGGGAGCGGGGCTATCCTTGTTGCCCTGTTGCGTGAATTGCCCCATGCGTATGGGGTTGGTGTCGATCTTGCTCCCGCAGCGGCGGCGATGGCGTTTTGTAATGCGCATGCCAATGGCGTTGGTGACAGGGCATCTTTTATCGTGGGTTCCTGGGGGCAGAGCCTTGCCGGGACGTTTGATGTTATTGTGTCCAACCCGCCTTATATTCCGCTATCGGATATAGCCGCTCTTGAGCCTGAGGTCCGTCTGTATGACCCCGCTCTTGCCTTGGTGGGTACAGATGAGGATGGGCTGGGGTGTTATCGGGCCTTGATCCCGGATGCCGCCCGTTTGCTTCCTCCTGATGGTCTTTTGGCTGTGGAGGTCGGGATCGGGCAGGCTGATGCCGTTGCGGCTCTGTTCACGGCTCATGGTTTTTCTGTGCCGACACGGTACAGTGATTTGGGGGGAGTGGAGCGTTGCTTGGCTTCTGTTTCAGGGGGTTCTTGATCATGGGAAGGGCGGTTTGTGAAAAAAAAGAAAGGATAACTGTAAAAAAGAGCTTGGAAGAGAGAGCAGACCCGCTTAGGGTTAGAGGTGATGCAAGGCGCTGAGGCGCCGGGGGTAAACACGTCGAACGTGGCGTGTATCGTGAAGTCAATCAAAATACAGAAAGATCCGGAGATCCGAATTTTTTCAGACTGGTTGTCGTTGCGTACGTGTCCTTACGGACGCCCCGGGCGAGTACCACGCGAAAATCATTATCCTGCATGGCGTGTGCCGGTTGTTTTCCGGTTGTGGGTTCCTGTTGTGCCATTGCGGGATTCGTGAATAAACGGGACGCTCCCCGAACGGGAGGTCGAATTCTTGATGTTGATGGAGTCATGAAGCCAGGCTCGAACGGCAAGGGCCGCATGCGCGGCCGCAATAACCAGCCCCAGTCCCAGATGTACAAGGGACGGGGGCCATCGCGCAACCAAGTGTATGACAGCAACGGACCGGGTGTTCGTGTGCGCGGAAATGCGCATCAGGTTGTTGAGAAGTATCAGGCATTGGCCCGTGATGCGGCTGCTTTGGGTGATCGCCTGCTGTGCGAAAACTATCTTCAGCACGCAGAGCACTATCTCCGCATTATTCTCGCCATCAATCAGAACAATCCGCAGCGCTCGGTTATGAGGCTTGATCAGGGGCAAGCCCTGGAGGGCCCGGACGAGTTTTACGAGGACGGTGAAGATTTGCAGGAAGCAACGGTTGAAGCCGTTGGTCTTGCAGGTAGTACGGGATCTGTTACTGATCCCGGTGTTGCCTTGGAAGAGGCATCTTCTGAATTTGGCAATGAGGGACAGTCGCGTCCGCGACGTCCGCGAGATGCTGATTTCCGCCCCCGTTCCGATCGACGTGGTGACGCAAGAAACCGGCGTAATGATGAGCATCCTGTCCGTGAGAGGGAGGTTTTCTCTGCTCCGGTGCTTGGCAGTGAGGCCCAGCCTTTTGTTGTTATGCCAAGTGAGGTCGATCAGGCTGGTCCTGACGTTGTTGCACCCGCGCCAGCTCCCGCCCTCGCCCCCGCTATCCATCAGGAAGAGACGGTTTCTCGTGTTAGTGACGTTGATACGGCTGCTTCAGATGTATCAACAACGGACGTCAGAAAGCCGCGTCGTCGTCGTGCAGTGGCCCGTGTTGCTGTTGATCCTGTATCGACAGAACAGGCTGAGGCATGATGATCGGTCTGTTTCTTTTCTGAGCGAGTAAAAAAGCCCCCTTTTGCAGGGGGCTTTTTTGATCAGGCAGGGAGGCGTTAGTGTGCGCGTGCAAGCTTCCTGTTCATACCGACAGGAAGATCTGCATACACCTTCTCCATCGTAGCCCGCTGCCCCTGGAAGCGTCTCAGCTCAGCGCCAGCCAAGACATTCCCCGTTGGGAACTTGACACCAAGCGGGTTGACCTGTTTGCCTCTTTTCATGATTTCGTAGTGCAGGTGTGGGCCTGTCGAACGGCCTGTTGTTCCTACGTAGCCAATAACCTCCCCCTGCCGGACACGCTTGCCCGTTGCTATACCCTTGCCGATCGCAGACATGTGGGCATACGCGGTAGCGTACTCGTTGTTATGGCGCAAACGAACGTAATTGCCATAGCTTCCCTTGAAGCCAGCAATTTCAATGACGCCATCACCGGCCGCGTAAATGGGTGTGCCGCGGGGCGCGGCGAAGTCAACACCCTTGTGCATACGGGAATACCCAAGAACAGGGTGCACGCGGGTACCAAAACCTGATGTCAGCCTGGCCCCATTGATCGGAGTTCTGAGCAGTGCCTTCCGAACACTCTCGCCCTTGCTGTTGAAGTAATCGATCCGTCCGTCTTTACTTTCGTGGCGCCACAGGGCTGTTGTCCGCCCTGAGAGCGTCATGGCCGCATAAAGCAGAACGGCATCACCAACCGGCTCACCCCGTGGGGTTATCTTGCGCCGGATAAGCAGAGCAAATCGATCCCCTTTCTGTATGTCGCGTTGAAAGTCGACATCATAAGAAAAGATGTTAATCAGGTTCTGTATGATATCAACCGGCACACCAGCTTCACCCGCTGCTGCAAACAAGCTTGTTCCAATGTCGCCCTCAATCCGGACCATTTCGTCATTGAGTGGGGTCTTGATTGATGACGATGAGAAGCTACCGTCGTCACTCCGGGAAGACTGCACCTTGAAGGCAGGGCTGGGCTCAAGGGAAAAACCCTGGAACGACTGGTGTTGGTTTTCAGGTTCGTCGAATGTAACTGTTATTTCATCACCAACACGCAGAGAACGTGGATCATAGACGCTACGCAAGGCTTCGATGGCTGAATGGGCATCTTGCCGTTCCACGCCAGCTGATATCAAGGCACCCATCAGGGTGTCGCCCTGTTCTATCTTGACCGTATGTATGCGGGGCGTAGCAGGTGACGGATGCGCCGCTTTTGAAGTGATGGTGTCACTGCCGGAAGAGGGCGGTGGGGATGCCATCGAAAAGCTACGGGGTCCGGCAACAATTGGTACCTGAGCATCGGCAGTGATGGATGATTTTTTGCGTTGGGAAGACAGATGTTGTGGGGCGGGCGTGGAAAGATGAGAGGCAACCAGTACAGCAGCAGCGCCAAAAAGCATTCCAACTGTCGCAAAGATAACCGGTTTTCCGTGCCGCACCCTGATGATCCTTATCCAAACACAAACACAGCCTGACGCGCGTAAGCGGTGATACTATCGACACTGATACCCAGAGACAACCACGAAGGTTGACGATATGTGATTGCAGTCATGCCCTATAACGCCCACGCCCCTTGGGGGATGATGCATTTTTTTGATCTTAGTTTAATGAATTGTGTTGACGGTTTTTGATTTGGGGCTTAGAAGGTGCGTCCCGACGTTGAGGGACTGGAATTTCTGGTTTTTTGATTGTCGGTGCTGTTTTTCAGAGTGAAGAGACGGAAGGGATACGTGGACGACCGTGT
>NZ_JAAVTA010000019.1 GCF_012102705.1 Haematospirillum sp. H1815 | reverse complement strand
TATTTTGTGTAGGCTATACCGCAACAAAGACGATAACTCAATGACAGAATTCGCCTGGAACAGCCGGGAGGCAAAGGAAATAAAGTGCATCAAAATGACCGATACTGGACGTATAAATCTGCACATCCCTTCAGAAAAAGCGATGCAGACCAAAAAAAGAGCCGCCATACTTGGGTATGGCGGACTCTCTGCAGAAAAATATACAGGATGAAATTAATAAAAATAAAATAGGAGATAGGGGGGGTCAGAAAATGAAATCATTAGGGATAATAAGTGGGGATGGGGAATAAGCAGTGACTGCGAAGTCTTCCGATGTATCACCATCAACGTCGGCATAAATGTTTATAACATAATAGCCGTCAATTTTATTATTTGCAAAAGGAGTAAATCTCTCGCATTCGTACCATACGGAATGAGGTTGTGCTTGATTTCCGCTGAAGGTCAGCGCTTGGTGCCCTGTCTGGTTGATGTTCGCATCCATACGAGACATCTCAAAGCGGTCGCCCTCTGTTCTGTTGAAGTCTGCTACCCAGTCTTGCTGCTCTGGCGTTGAATCCAGGAATGATCTGTAAACATAGGTGTCAGCGCCTGCACCCCCTGAAAGAGCATCAACAAATCCCTTACCTTCAAGAATGTCGTCACCATCTCCCCCGAGCAGAAGGTTGTAATCATCGGTTCCAACAAGATGATCGTTGCCTGATCCCCCAATTATATTTTCGATATTGACCAAGGTATCTTCAGCTATTCCATTTACATAAACAATCGACGGGCTCTCTAGTGAGAGCTTAACCGCAATGGGGAGAGATCTTCCGGTATACTCTGCAAAATCAAGCCCTTGCCCTCCGTCCAAGGTGTCCTGCCCTGGGCCTCCATTGAATTTGTTTGTTTGGGTATTGCCAATGAGATGGTCGGCACCAATGCCACCTGTAATATCATCTATATCTGTCAGTACATCACGAGGCTCTGTTCCGACATACACGATGGATGGCTCTGATCCATCATGGAGCTTTACTGTTATAGGGTCCTTGAGTGCGGAGTAGTCAACGCGATCAGTTCCGCCATTACCGTTGATAAAGTTTGCGCCATATTCCGGCGAGAAGACTTCGTCTTTGGTTGTGCCTGTTGTGAAAATAGCTTGCACGGTTTTTCCTCCTGATCCAGTGCGGCTTTTGGTGCCGCTAACTGATTTATCATTCCGGATAGACTGTGACGCTTACAAGTAAAAGTTGCTGCATTTAGGGATACATTTTCTAATATGTACACATTGAAAAATCTTGGCAGTCTTTCTGTGTGCTTGTTTAGACGAATTCGGGCCTCTCTGGTCTATAGACCACTTTATTAGCACGTTCGTATGATTGGATAAATTGCATCAGGTCACGCTTTCTAGCCATAGCGGCTGCAACCTGAACGGCTGTGATGGCACCGCTGTATGACTTATTTTCCTCAACCATTTGCTTGACGCGCTCCAAGAATACCTTGAGGTTCAGAGCCTCGATGGCATCTGCGCAAAAGTTGATGAATCCGGAGTACCGAACAGGCCTGCCGGGTTTGGGTGGATGATAGGCCGATGTTGCAAATGATCCCGTGCGTCCACCCCTTCGCTCCAGAATAGCGGCGCGATGGTATTCCTTGAATGGGGTGAAGACGACAGCCGTCTGGCTGTCATGTTGGGTGACAACATCTTCGATAGCCCCGACGATGGACTGGGAAACCTTCTTGATGTGACTGTCATTAATATCCCCGCCCAAGGCAATGCGCTCTATTTCATCAATATGTGCCGATGGATTGGTACTGAACAGTGTGCCGCCTTCATGGTAAATGGATATCCATGATTCTTCCATAAACTGGCGTTCGTAGCTTGAAACACGGCTTTTCCAGTGTTCAGCCCAGTCAAAGCTGGTTGTGTGGTCCTCTGTGAACAGGGCAGGATTACGATTGAATTGCTCAACCACAAGCGCCGTCATTCGCAGCGTTGTTGGTATATTTTGGCCACGTATAATCACATGTTCTGTGACAGGACCAGACTTCAGAACTAATGACACCCGGTTGGAACGGACCTGGAATATGGCATCTTCATCCCTGTGTTCACCGGAGAAGTCAAACCGGTGAACAGTGCTCTTTTCGCGGTAGAGCGTTATGCCGGAAATAACAGCAGCCATTGGTTCCCGAGTCTCTTTACGTTGTGGCGCTTTGCGGCAGGATTGTAGACATTTCTCTATGCTTCAATGATCTTGGAAGGAAATTGGTAACTTGTCCATGCCCCACATTCATCGCGGGAGAAAGGTTTCATTGACATCCGGCCAACCATCTTCTGGTATGCATATGAAATCAGGAAGCGCCGTTGCCTTGGTTGCCGGGGCACGGGTTTATCCCGACGGGACGCCGTCCCGTGCTTTATATCGAAGAGTGGAGGCGGTTTACGATCTGTGGAGAGAAGGGAAGGTTTCTGCGGTGATCCTGTCTGGTGGTGCTGTGGGGAGTTCTGTGCCGGAATCCGCTATCATGTCTTCCCTTTTGGTTGAAAAAGGATTGCCTGTGCACCAGATTGTGCAAGAAGAAAAATCCAGGAACAGCCGTGAAAACATACAGTTAAGCCTACCTTTTCTCGCAGACATGATGCCCTCCAAGGTTATTCTGGTAAGCGACGTCTGGCATATTCCTCGCTTGTGGATGTTATTGCGTCTTCTGGGGTATGGGCAAAGGTGGGGTATCGGTTTCCAGCCGTCAAAAAGCGACGCCACCAGATTGAGCTGGTGGCGTTCTGCTATACGGGAAATTCCTGCTTTCTTGGCAGATAGTTTATATGCGTTCAGGTTTGGCCCTGTTACATGGAGCCAATGGTCTCAGGTTGAAACTTCTGCTCTGGAAGAAGACCGATCAAACCGGGAAACGCGGGAAACGGATGGGTAACCAGCCAAGTCGGGATGTCCCGGACCCAAGACGACAGTCGCCCTTTGTTTTCAAAGCGGTTCCGGAACTCGGATTCCTGAAGAAAATCGACCATCCGGGGGAGTATACCGCCAAGAACGTAAACCCCTCCCAAAGCCCCCGTTGTAAGTGCCAGGTTTCCGGCAAGGGTGCCCAGCATAGCGCACATAATTTCCAAGGCCTCACGGCAACATGGGTCTCTTTCTCCCAAGGCTCTGGCTGCAATTTCGGATGCAGACAGGTTCAAGGGCTCCAAGCCATCCAGATCGCGTATTGCACGGAACAAAGATTCCAGGCCACTGCCGCACACTGTACTTTCACCTGACACATGAGAGCTGCGTTGGCGAAGATGGCAAATAATATCCCATTCCCTTTGGTTCGAGGCTGCCAGTGTGACGTGGCCTCCTTCTGACGCGACGGGAATCCAGCCTCCCTTGTTGTCGGGTACCAGCGTAGCCGTACCAAGGCCCGTGCCAGGCCCGATTGCAGCGATGGGATAGCCAGTCCGGGCTGTTGCGCCCTGACCTATCTGTACCAGGGAACTGGAGGGAAGCCGTGGGCAAGCCAATGCGTTTGCAACGAAATCATTGACGACATTGAGGGTCTCAATGCCCAAGTCACGTCGCATGGCTTCAATAGAGAAATGCCATCCCAAGTTTGTGAATGCGGCATCATCACCCGTAATCGGGCCTGCAACGCACAGCGCAATATGGGGGGGCAAGGGTACGCCTGTATCTCTCTGGAAGGTGCGGACAATTTCAGTTGGATTAGAGTATCCCTCACACCGGTAGACCCGTTCTCCGGACCAGCTGTTGTCAGCATGGGCAAAGGCAAGGCGTACGTTTGTTCCACCAACATCGGCGATCAGGCCAACAATAGGGGCATCTGTGGTGCAAGCAGGATGTGAAGAATTTTTCATGAGAATGAAGACCGGGCTACGGTTGAACCTATTGTCTCAACGCTCCGCGATCTCAATCCTTCCGAAAGCCACAGGGGCCGAAATGGATGCGTCCGGCGGAGCGGTTTCGCGCTTTTCATCGACGTCCGGCGCAGGGGGTGCACCTGCATTTGATCCGAGTGTAGCCGATGCGCGGCGACTGCCAAGGTATTCTGTCAGTCTATGACTCCGCCAGTTTTCTGCAAAGTCATTTGCATTCCTGCGACTATATCTCTCCCTGGCATGGATACTCTCCGTTTTTGTATTTCTCAGGCCAATGGCCTTCATCTGTGGGTAGGGGTATATCATACGTTTCACAGGAGATGGAAGCGCCAGGTGGCGTCTTGTCTCTTTATGCCATTGCCTTGTATTTGCACGTGACTGATTGTTCAGTTTGGACCATGCCCGGGTCAGAAGTCCGCCATAGCGTGTTGCGCGAACGGGGGTGGCGGAGTGATAACGTGTTGCAGCCTTGGCCCATGACCCGGTTTCACTGTGCAGGCGGGTCAGGAAATCAGCGGCATAGGCCACGTTCCGTGCGGGATCAAAGGCATCTTCAAGGGTTCTGAACGCGTTGGGATGATGCTTGAGGTTAATTTGCATGCACCCGACATCAATATTGCGTACGCCCCTTGATTGCAGGGTACGCACTTCTCGTATGGCTTCGGCCTTTGTCCTGAAATATCTGCCGTTCCCCTCGGCCATAACGGTCCAGGGCCAGGCAATTTTTTCCTGCCTAGCTGTATCCCAGCGTCCGGATTCTACATGAGACAGGGCTGTCAGTATGTTCTGGGGTAAGCGCAGGCGCACTTCGTGGTATTCCGTATGAAGACGACACACATCAGAGGCGTTTTGTGCATAGTGCCCACGTGATACAGCGCCTGCCGGAGGCGGGGAAGATGCCAACGCAGCTCTGTCTGCTCCCAGCAGCAAGGTTATGAGAAGGCCTGATAAGCATAGGGTGCGCATGCTATATCTCTGGTTCATAGGGATCAGATACCAGAGTTAAAAGCAAGGTTTGTGCCACAGTAGGATGGGATATGCCTAATGAAGTGCAGTGTTGGAGACTTTTCAATTTTGGATACGCGTTATGCGCGATCTCTTTCTTTCTTGCCATCCTTGATGAGGCATGGTGTCATTGTGCGTCGCAGCAACCTGTCTGTGATGTAAGGCGGGATGCTGCTGTAGTGGATGTTTTCTCCCTGAACTCAGGCCGCGATCTCATATGTCGCGGCCTTTTTTTGTGCGGGAGAGCTTATGGCATGGCCGCAAGGGGCCAATCATGTATCAGAGACTTGGTACCTGTTTCATCCAAGATGCGGGCCCATTCCGGTGATTGCTTCAGATCCGTTATGGCCTGATTGAATCGGTCTACGTCTTCCGTGTTGAAGAACGTTTTGGACAGGGCAAAGCCCAGATCTACCCTTCCTATGGACAGAGGCAAGAGCTCAACCTCGTTGGCCAGTCCACTTCGTTCCAAGGTATGAAGTCCTCGTATGGATGACAGAATTGCGCCATCCAGGCGCTTGGCCGCGACCTTGCGTATGTTGTCTTCCTCGTTGTGGACCCGCTCCAAGGTAAGATCCGTAACGGAATGGAGGGTGGGGAATTCAAAGCCGGCAATGGCACCAAGGCGTTTCCCGGATAGTTGGCTCAGATGCTCAAAGGGGAAGGCATCTCCCTTATGAACAATGATGACGTTGTATTCTGTCAGTAGAGGGATGGTGTAATGGGCGAGCAGACTGCGCTCAGGTGTCTTCATTGTGCTACCGGCAATGTCTATGGCCCCCCTGTGTATGCTTTCATAAAGACGGGAGAACGGAAGTTGCAAGGCGGTGGGATTATAACCCATTGTTTTCAGGATGTGCGTTCCGGCGATACCGAACACCCCATCAGCCTGACCGTTGTGGACGCCACCAAGTGGCGCATTGTCAGCCAGCCCAAACTGTATGTCCTTGCTTTGCGCATGGGCGGTAAGAGAAAAAAGGGCTATTCCAAGCCATGCGAAGACGGCTGTAGCGCGTGGCAACATGGCTGTCTCCATCATGTTGGTTCCGGAGCCGTATTCTAGCCGATGTTGTGTGTACCCGCTACGTCTGGACGGCGCATGGCAGCGATCTTGTCTCCAATGGCACCTGCGCAGCAGACGTTCTTAGCAGGATCCAATCTTTTGCGCCGGTGTGCTGTGGCCCAGGGCAAGGATCAGGTCTTCCATGTATCCGGCTATCGTGTGAAATGCCGGAATCTTGGCGTACGTATCTTCCTGCATGTAAAGCGCCCTGTTGATCTCTATTTGCAAGGTATGAATGCCCAGTTTGGGCTGACTGTAGTGCCGGGTTGTATACCCTCCAGCGTAAGGTGCATTACGCGTTGTATTCCATCCGGTTCTTGCCAGTGTACGGTGGGCTGTATCCGTGAACGTTCGATTGCATGTCTTGCCGTGCCCGTCTCCCAAGACAAAGCCAACTTTTTTATTTGGCCCGTATACGGCCATTGAGGGCATGGAATGGCAATCTAGGAGTAGACAGTGACCAAAAAGAGCGACCGTATCGGCAATCAGCTTCTGCAAGGCGGCGTGGTATGGGTGATAGAAAAGCTGGATCCGTTGTTCTGCTTCTTCAATCGGTAGTCTTGTTTTGTAGATGAGAGCCTTGTTGGCAACGATCCGTGCAATGGTTCCCAAGCCGGCGGCAACACGAACAGACGTTGTGTTGATATGGGCGGGCAGGGGGCCATCAAACATATCGGGGTCCAGTTCGTATGGCTCGCGGTTGACGTCGATGTACGCACGGGGAAATGTGGCCCGGATCATCGGAGCTCCCAGCCGTGGTGCCGCGGCAAAGAGCTCGTGAACATAGAAATCCTCTGATTGGCGGATTTCGTGATGATTCAGCCGTGACATTGCGAGAAACGTGGGAGGGTAATAGTTCCCCGAGTGGGGAGATGCCAGAACGAGCGGCAGTGTTTGCGCGTCCGGTTTGATGATTGCAAAGGGAGACGATGGGGGAGGCTGTCTGTCAGCCTCTAGGTTGGGGGTGCCTGGTGCACAATCGTCCTGTTCTGCTTTCATAAGCGCAGGTTACACCAGCAGTCCCTCTCTCGCCAAGATACCTGCGAAGATCCCTTGATAGAGCAAAGCCCCGACATTTCAGTCGAGGCCTTGATGGTGGGCGCGGCAAGGATTGAACTTGCGACCCCTGCGATGTCAACACAGTGCTCTACCACTGAGCTACGCGCCCTTCTCTGGTTATATTGCAGTGCAGCTATTGCCACCAGAAGCGAGGAACGCGCTTATAAAGCCCCTTTTGTCATCTGGCAAGACCTTTATCTGTGAAATGTTGCAAAGGGTTCCGGGAAAAAGACAAGGCCCCGACATTTCAGTCGAGGCCTTGATGGTGGGCGCGGCAAGGATTGAACTTGCGACCCCTGCGATGTCAACACAGTGCTCTACCACTGAGCTACGCGCCCTTTTTCCGCTCTATTTAGGATCCTGTCAGGAAAACCTCAGGAGCGGAGGAGGACCTTATAGAAGGCCTTTTACCGTCTTGCAAGTCCTTTATCTCTCAATTGTGTTCCTTTCAACTGCGGACAAGTTCACCCCACAGGTCATAGTCATCAGCGTGCTCAATCCGTGCTGTGACAATATCGCCGGCCTTCAGATCTACTTCGCCGTTAAGAAAAACATTGCCGTCAATGTCCGGTGCATCGCCGGTCGATCGCCCGATGGCACCATCTTCATCCACTTCATCGATGATAACCTGCTGCAGGCTTCCGATCTTGCGGGCCATACGCTGCTCGGAGATCTGACGCTGGTGCTCCATAAACCGGGTCCAGCGCTCATCCTTGGTCTCTTCGTCCACGGGGTCCGGCAGGGCGTTGGCTACGGCACCTTCAACAGGCTCGTACTTGAAGCAGCCAACCCGGTCAAGCTGGGCCTGTTCCAGCCATTCCAGCATATCCTCGAAGTCTTCTTCCGTTTCACCGGGAAAGCCGACAATGAATGTCGAGCGAATAGTCAGCTCGGGACAGATGTCGCGCCAAGCCTTGATCCGGTCCAGAACTTTCCCGTTATTAGCGGGACGTTTCATGGCCTTGAGAATCCCCGGGGAGGCATGCTGGAAGGGAATATCCAGGTAGGGCAGTATTTTGCCTTGCGCCATCAGTGGGATGACATGATCAACAGATGGATAGGGATAAACATAGTGCAGGCGCACCCATACCCCCATGTCTCCCAGCGCACTGGTCAGTTCAAGCAGGTTGCTTTTACGGGTCTGCCCTTTCCAGTCAACGTCGGCATAGCGGGTGTCAACGCCATAAGCGCTGGTATCCTGTGAAATAACCATCAGTTCCCGTACGCCCGCCTTGACCAGTTTCTCTGCTTCAGCCAGAACCCGGTTCATCGGTCGACTAACCAGATCCCCGCGGATAGAGGGGATAATGCAGAAGGTACAGCGGTTATTGCAGCCCTCCGAGATCTTCAGATAGGCATAGTGGCGGGGTGTCAGCCGTATACCCTCTGGTGGAACCAGGTCGACAAAAGGCTCATGCTGCGGGGGCACCGCGTTATGAACGGCGTTGATGACAGCTTCGTACTGGTGGGGTCCTGTAACAGACAGAACCTTTGGATGAATAGTACGGATGCTCTTCTCATCCTTCCCCATGCAGCCGGTGACAATAACCTTGCCATTTTCGGCCAGCGCATCGCCAATGGCCTCCAGGCTTTCGGCCTTGGCCGAATCCAGGAACCCACAGGTGTTGACAATGACCGCATCCGCCCCCTCGCTGGTTGGTGCCAGTTCGTAGCCTTCCGCACGCAGGCGTGTCATGATTCGTTCTGAATCAACCAAGGCCTTTGGGCAGCCTAGGCTGACCAGTCCGATCCGCGGGGCAGGCTTGAGGATTTTGGCTGTGCCGGTCATGCAGGTGTTCCATAAACAAGACCGGCTTGTGTCATGCATCCTCCCGGTATGTCGGGAGAGGGCACGTATCCGGTCGGGACGGTATCAGGTGATGCCGTGAGGTACAGGGTTGTGCCCGGAATTTCAAGATCAGAACGTGTCTGTAGCAAAGGCTCCCGGGAAGCAGGATGGCTTTATACCAGTCTGTTCGAGTAGTTCCTGGCAGGCTGCGGAGGCAAACCAAGCGAATTCCCGCTCCCGTGGCCAAGTCAGAGCATCCCGTTCACAGAGCGATGAATCCACCCAGCCGGGGTGACAGTGCAAAAGGGCCGTTGCAGCTGGTTTTGCAAGAAATTTGTGAAAAAGGCTTTCGTAGCTTCGGCGTGTTGTAAACGGATACAGGCCGCGAAAACTGTCATTCATGCGAAATCCCAGTGCTCTGGCCTTGGCAGCCATGCGACGGCCAATAACAGACAGGTAGGCTTCCTTTGCCGGAGAACTGTTGTAACGGTTCCATTCATGCAATGGTGCCGCGCAATTTCGGATCCATGGTCGTGTTCCGTAACGGCTTTTGACTTCACGCAGGAGCTCGTCGCAGATAACCGGCAGGCAGTGGATGTGCTGATGGCCGTCTATATAGTCAGGGCCTTGGCCCCAGGCATCTTCAAAGGCATCAAGCTGGGCCCGTATTTCAACGCGAATCGGCACAGTTTCCAGGCGTCGGGTCAGGGCGCGATGGGAGAGGGCATGCAGGGATTCCGGGACGGTTCCACAGAATGCTGTCAGACGCCACGGGCCGGTCAGGGTCAGGTGAAGGCCAACCTCGACGGGGTAGTCTTTCGTTAATGCCTTCAGTGTTCGTGCTCTTTTGGGCCATTCAGGCATAACGGTCATGGCGCTTGTGGCGGTTACCCTGCCCCGTTCTATCAAGTTTTCTATGGCGTCACAGACACCAGGAGAGAGACCGTAGTCGTCCGCGCAAATAATGATGGAGTGTTCTTCTTGCGCTTTGTGTCCTGTCTCGCTCATGATCATTCTCCGTCACCGCTCAGACATGATGAAGCGGAGACCTTGGTGCTTCTTGTCGTTCCGGGCACAATCAAGCCCGTACCCGATGCGTTCTTTGACCCAAGATCCAAGGTGATGCCGTGCCTGATGTCCAGAGTGGTCCTGAAGAACAAACAGCATATCTCCTTTCCGTTGTCATCCCTGTCTATAACGAATCAGAATCCCTGATGCCTCTGTCCTGCCGTCTGGCAGAGGTTTTGGAGCGTGCCGGATTGCTACGATACGAGATTATCATGGTGGATGATGGCAGTCGCGATAGCAGTTACGCCACAATCCGGGAGTTGGCCCGTGCAGACAGCCGGGTACGTGGTATTCGTCTGGCGCGTAATTTTGGCAAGGAAGCTGCCGTAGCAGCTGGCCTGCAGGCTGCGTATGGTGATGCTGTTGTGCTGATGGACGCGGATCTGCAACATCCCCCCGAGTTGATACCGGAATTGCTTGCCTGCTGGAAAGCCGGGGCCCGTATGGTTACGGCGGTGCGACGTTCCCGCGACACAGACCCCGCTTTGCGCCGCTTGGTATCCCGTCTTTTTTATCAGGTGTTCCGCTGTATTGCGAATGTTGAGATTCCTGAAGGAGCCGGCGATTTTCGACTGTTCGACCGGCGCGTTGTACAAGCCGTCAACAGTTTGCCCGAGCGCAACCGCTTTCTGAAGGGTATTACAGGGTGGGTCGGCTTTACGCAGGGCTTTGTTCCTTTTGACCCAGAGCCCAGGGCAGGTGGGTGCTCTACATTTTCTTTCTTCCGTCTTTTGCGCTACGCGGTTGATGGGTTGACTGCGTTCTCGGTTGTGCCATTGCGTGTCTGGTCCCTGCTGGGATTGGGGCTGGCTGCCGGGTCCATGCTCTACGGAAGCTGGCTTATTGTCCGTACGCTTGTTCAGGGGGTTGATGTGCCGGGATATACATCGTTGATGGTATCAATCCTGTTCCTGTCCGGGGTACAACTGACAGGTCTTGGGGTATTGGGAGAGTATATCGGGCGGATTTTCCGTGAAGTGAAGGGTCGCCCCCTGTTTCTGGTAGCCGAGCAGACGGAGGTTGAACAAGAAGACAAGATCTGTACAGGCAGGGGTGTAGCCCGGTGATGATGGATGGCGGATGCAATGTTGACACCCGGTGTGTGGCAACCGGTGTACCGACCAAAAGGCAGAGGACGTGGGAGTCCCGTCTTTCCATTCTCTTTTATTGGGGCATGGTTGTCTTTGTTGTCCTGACATTCCGGCGCCATGGAATCAGCAATGACGAGCTGGTGCAGCATACGTACGGCGATATGCTGTGGCGGTATTATGCGTCCGGCCTGACAGATACCTCCCTGTTTTCCTATCGGAACCTGTATCTTTATGGGGGGGCATTTGATCTTCCCGTGGTTGCTCTGCTGAAGCTGGTACCATCTGTCTCTATCTGGGATCTGCGTCACCTGCTGTCGGGGCTGGTTGGTGTGGTTGGCCTGGTTGGTACAGGGCGTCTTGCAACGTATCTATACGGGCCACGTATGGGTTTGTTGGCAATCGTTCTGCTGGCCTTGTGCGGGATGTGGTCAGGGGCTATGTTTACCCACACCAAGGATATTCCCTTTGCAACGGCAATGATCTGGGGCGTTTATACCCTGACGCGTATTGTACCCTGCTTGCCGCAGGTTCCCTTGTCGCTGGGGCTTGGTTTCGGTCTGTCTACAGGGTTGGCCTTGGGTTTGCGAGTTGGGGGCGGGCTGCTGGTCTGCTATGCAGCGTTGGTTATCCTTGTCTGCGGGGTTTCGTGTTCCGGTTTGTGGAGGGACAGGGTTCTGTTCTGGTTCCGGTCTGCCCGCTCCCTTTTTCCCGGAATGTGTCTTGCGTTTGCACTGATGGCTTTTTTCTGGCCGTGGTCAGTGCAGGAGTTCGACCATGTTCCGCTTGCAATAAAAGCGTTTTCCAACTTTTCTTTCGAGATCGATACGATTGTGGCCGGAACTGTTTATCAGGTCGATGATGTCCCACGGACCTACCTGCCGATTTACCTTCTGGTCAAGATGGCGGAGCCTGTTTTGCTCGGCCTTGTTTGTGGCGTCCTGGTGTTTGCTATCCGTTGGCACACCCTGGTACAGGTGCGGCAATCTATTCTGTGGGTCCCTGTTGTGGTTCAGGAGGAGGCCATGTCGTTGCAGCAGGAACGCCAGAAACGGTAGCAAAAACAAGTAAAAGCTATACAGGCCAATATCTTGCTCCGTATCTCATCAAAGGTAGGGTGAAGTCATAAGCCCC
>NZ_JAAVTA010000018.1 GCF_012102705.1 Haematospirillum sp. H1815 | reverse complement strand
ATTGGAGCGGATCGTTCGAGGCGCAGGTTACGGCGACGTCGACAGAGACGGGTGCTCCATCGCCTGCCGTCAGCACAGCCACGGTCGCGGTGACGGTGACGCCGGATGTTGATGCGGCATTCAAGACTTTCAGCGGGCTTTCGCTTGAGGAGACGAATGCGGTTCAGACGGTTGGGCTTGGGCTGGATCTTGGGAAGCCTGACGGCTCGGAGCGTGTGAGCCAGGTTGAGGTTTCCGGTGTTCCGGACGGGTTCAGCCTTGTGTACGACGGCAATGCGGTGACGAAGCCCTCTGGGTCTGATCCCTGGACGGTAACGGCCCCTGTCAGTGGTTCGGTTGATATCGCCAAAGTTTCGCTGCAGGTTCCGGCGCACGGGAGCACCACGGGTGACGTTTCGCTGCAGGTCAAGGCGACGGTTGTTGACACGCCGGAGGGCGGTGGCACGGCCGTTGAGAAAACCGTTGAGGCCGAGGTCGCGGTGACGGTGACGCCTGTTGTTGATGGTCTCAATTTTGAACTTGCCCATGGCACGAGAACAGCTAGCCACCCGGATCGGAGTATTCCTTTGCGTATGGCCTTTTCTTTGGAGGACAGGGATGGGTCAGAGCAGGTTACTCAGATCCTGTTCAAGAACCTTCAGGGTTGGACACTGCATGATGCCAATACAGGTGAAAGCTGGAGTCCATCAGGTGATGGTTCCATCAGCTATCCTGTGCTAGGGCGTTCCTCTGGATCCATGCAGCTTGATGGTCTGTATTTGGTGCCCCCGGGCACGGGGCGGGTTTTCAAAGAGCTGGATGTTGCTGTCGAATGGAAAGAAGAGGGACTGAGTGCGCAACATACCCGGTCAGCCAAGTTGAAGGTTGTGACCCCCTCGTTGGATGTGCGGGTTGAGGCTTTGGGCCATGAAATGGCAGCAACGGAGGATGCAGAGTTCAGGTGGAGTCCGGCATTCAAGTCCTTGAATTCAGATTATTCTGTGAGCCGTGTTGCCATTTATTCCAATGATCCTGATATGGCGAATAGCCAGTGGAAGACGACCGTTAACGGAGCACTCACCACACTGACGGAGGGTCGTCATCAATTTGATGGCATTACTTACAAGTATAAGCTTGATGTTCCACGTACGAGCATTATTCGTGAGGGTGATGGGAATGTCCGCATCCAAGGCATGTCAGTAAAGACGCCGAAGCACGATGTGGAAAATGTGGATCTTGATGTCACCTTCGGCCTTACTTTGTCGCCTGTGAGAGGAGGCGCTAACAAACAGGTTACTGTGCATGGCCGTCTTGATGTATTGCCCCGCTATGATGGTATTGAGAAATCTTATCTTCCTTCCTCGGTAGGTGGGAACGAAGATGAAAACGGCATCAATGCCTTTGCCTTTGGTCTTTCATTGGATCTGAAAGACAAGGATGGCTCGGAGAGAGTCGAGGGTTTGCGTTTTCATAATGTGCCCGATGGCGTTGCCCTGCGTCCTCCGGGATCTTCTGATGTCACTCGACCACATGGTGGTGTGATTGACTGGAGGGTGCCTGATGGCCTTGGTAAGTCTGATTCTGGCCATGTCAGTATTCAGGGTCTTTCCTGGGTGCTGTCTGATCACGCCGCCTTGCCGGATGGGCAAGAGATCAAGGTCTTGTCTTATATCAGTGACGCGCGGCAGATTGCCAAGGAATCTGACAGTCGTCATCCAGGCAGCTCTGGTTGGGTAGAGTTAGGATCGTTTCAGTTTGCTGTGAAGCCCGTCCCGGATGCGCCGGACAAGGATCCGGTGCATGTTTCGGGCGATGAAGACACTTGGATACCTCTTGGGTTGTCCTGGTCAAGTCCAGACCAAGACGGATCCGAAACCCTTTCGGTTACTTTGTCTGGATTCCCGGCTGGTACATCTGTTCTTTATCTGAAAGATGGAACAGAGCACGAGGCTGTTATGGAAGATCCTGCCAGCCTTCTGCAGCTTTCTGGTGAAGAGCACAGAAGCCTGAGGGTGAAGGCACCTGCAAACTCTGATGAGGACTTTGAACTGAAGGCCTTTATCCGGTCGACAGAAAAGGATACCAGAGAGTACAGCGAGGTTGAGTCTTCTGTTCGTGTTTCTGTTCGTGGTGTTGCGGATGGTACCGGGAAGACGGGACACGTATACAGCCGTACCGGTAAAGAGGATCTGCGTGTACCTCTGCAACTTGACCAAGTGAGGTCCCGTGATGCAGACGGGTCCGAAGGTGTCAGTTATCAGCTTGATTTATCAGGGGTCGCCCTGAAGTATCCGGATTATACTCTGTTTACCGGTGGGTTTTCGGATCTGGTGGCCTTGCCCGGTCAACCACATCACTTTGCGGTTGGGAAAGATGCTCTGGGTAGTCTTTCGCTTCTCTTGGGACCTGATGCATCCGGGGTTGTCTCAATTCCGGTGCAGGCTGTCTTTACAGAACGTGAAGGCGATGTCCGGGTTGAGTCACATACCCTTCAGGTGATGGTAGAGCCTGTGCCTGATGTTCCTCTTCAAGCGCCTGTCCCTAAAGCCGTTGAATTGGTGCTACAGGAGGGTGGTCCCGTCGCCCCTGGCCCCGTTGCTGGCCAGACTCTCTTGCCCAAGCCCGCTGTCAGAGAAAAACTCGTTGTTAACAAGGATCTGGCGGAATCATTTTTGCCATTGCCTGAGAATGCCCGGGAAGATGGAAACGTCGTTATTCCGTTGATGGCTACTCCACGGGATTCTGATGCTTCCGAGAAGGTTTCGGCTGTCTCTCTCACAACGTATATGAAGGGATTCACCGTCGAGGCAAGGACAGAAGATGGTGTCAGGAAGACTCTGGTCTGGGATAGGGCAAGCAAGTCCTATGTTGTCGATGATAACAAAAACAGTAACTTGGTTTCTTTCAGCGAACTTGTTCTTGTCCCTAAAAATGGTCGTGCCAATCTTAGCGGGGATGATATTCCCTATGCCTTGTCCTTCACGCTGGATGACGGACACCCGGACAATGGTGTTGCGCGTCAGACATTTGCGCTGCAGCGGGACTTGAAGGTTGACCCCGTGGCTGATGTGCCTGTTGTCCGGGTGTCCCAGGCAGACAAATCCCCGGCAACGTTACCTGTTGTTGGGCAAGCTGCGGGTCTGGCTGTTCTCGTGCGCAGTGGCGAGGCGCGTCAAGTGACACGTAATAATGATGCTGGAAAAAGAAAAGAGGGGGCTGTTCCCGGGAAAAGCGACAAGGTTTATGAATCCGATGGTTCTGAGGCTGTTCACCTTGTCATATCTGGTATGAAGCCCGGCGTTGTTCTTCTGGACACAAACAATAATGTGATTGGCCACGACAATGGTGAGGGGATCTGGTTCCTGGATGCACAGGTCATTGATGGCCTGCGCAATCCTGCTGATGGTTCTATTCCTGCCGGGGCTATCCGGGTTTGGGCACCGCATGGTTTGGCTGCAGGCGAGGGGACCCTGAAGCTGACGGTCGAGGCCATTGCAGTCGAGAAGAAGGGAACTTCCTCTGATGCGGTCAAACGGGTTCCGGGACCTGATATTGTCGTGAAGTGGCGGACTGCCGGAGAGGCCCCCGAATCACAGATGTCTTCTGGCCATGGGGGTGATGGTGGCCCTGAGAACAACAAGTTACGGCCAGAACCAGATGCTCCAGAGGCGATGCCGGATCCAGAGCCGCTGGTTAAGTTCAGTGATAGCAAGACTGTTCTAAGCGGAACGGAAGATAGTCCGCTGTCATTGTCAGGGGTATCTGTTGTTACTACTACTGGTGAGCCGTTGCCTGCTTACACCTCGTTGAGTGCTGTGATCCTGGTGCCCAAGGGTTTTCTGCTGGCAGGCCATATACCTTTGTCAAAGGTTGAGCCCTATGGCGCGAATCAGGATGGGCTGCCGATATTCTCAAGAGGGGGCGATAATCCCGGCTACACGTCCTATGTTGTACCGGGCGGTGACCTGTCACACCTTTCTGTGATCCGTGATCCCTCTGTCAAGGAGGCGGAACATTATGCGGGTTCTCTGCCGATATACGTTGAAGGGGTTGTGACAATTGCAGGTCGTCAACCGATAAAAACCCGGCAGGTCGTAGAGTTTGATATCAAGCCAGTTGTAGATGGCGTTGAACTGTCCGCCAATCCCTCTGCCGGTAAGGAAGGTGACGCATTCATTCCCTTGGGTCTTGATGCCAAAAAGCTGGACTCATCCGAGGAGATTCGCTCCCTGTCCCTTGAAATGAAAGATGATTACAGCAAGGTTACGTTCGTCGACGAGACTGGGAACGCTGTGGATGTCCGTAACCTCTCGCTTGAGCAGCTGAAAGGTTTGGGTATAAAGCCTGCCGCCGATTTCTCGGGGTTTGTCTCCTTTGTGGTCAAGGCGATAACCGGGGATGGTGATGAAGAGAAAGAGACATCGCTGTCGGTGCTGACCTCTGTTGCTCCGGTTGCTGATACACCTACGCTTGTCGTGCCCCAGGAACCTCTTTCAGGCACAGAGCATGATGGTAATGGCAAGCCCGCATTGATTCCTTTGAAGATCCAGGCAAGCTTGGGAGACCGCGATGGGTCTGAAGTCCTCTCTGTTATTGTTGATGGCTTGCGCAAGGATGGTAAGTTCGTTGGTATATTGGTCGACGAGAATGGCAGTCCGCTTGCCGGTAACATGAACAATGGGCAGTGGGTTCTGAATGCCGATGCTTTGCAGAATGGCGTCTATTTGCGCCCGACCCCTCACTTTGGTGGTGATGTTACCTTGACGGTTGTAGCCGAGGCCCGTGAAAAGGAGTACCGCCCGGGTAGTAAAGAAGCTGGCGCTGTAGAAGCTGTTCAACAAACAATCCAGGTTCACATCCAACAGGTGGCAGATAAGCCGAGCCTGGATGTTGGATCGGGAGTCGTGAAAACTGATGAGGACACGGCGGTTTCCCTTGGGATCCAGTCTGTTTCCCTTGTTGACAAGGATGGGTCCGAGACACTTTCGGTGAGTGTGTCCGGTTTGCCGACGGGTGCGGTCCTCGGGACGCTGGCCGGCGGTGTGTTTACGGCGCTGACGGGGCCCGGTCCGGACGGGAGCTATGCGGTTCCGGCCGGTACGGACTATACGACGCTTGCGGTGCGCCCGCAGGAGAATTGGAGTGGCACGTTTGCCGTAAAGGTCACGGGGACGTCGACGGAGACGGGGACTTCGTCGAGTAGCGCAAGCCGCGATGCCACGGTCGAGGTTACGGTAAAGCCGGTTGCGGATATTCCTGATTTTGCACCCACAGATGTGACAGTTCGACCTGCGGCTACGCCCATTGCGATAGGCGATGTGTTCAAAAATGTTCGTTCAGCAGATACCGATGGATCCGAGCAGCTGTTTTTGCACTTCAAGCTTGGTGATGGCATGAGCATTGGTTATGTCCGTGATGGTAGCTTTGAGAAGCTTGGCCAGGAAACTTCTGATGGATGGACAGAGATTGGTGCCGGTTGGGGGCCACATCTCCATCTTGAAGGATCTGGGCAGGCTCTGTATCGGGTTGCTTCGCAGGAGAGAGAGGATGCCTCCAAGAGTGCTTATACCGTTGAGAAAACGATAACGATTGGGAGGGGGGCAGGGTCTTCATCAACGGGTTCCAGGAGGAGGAGATCTCTGGACGAGAGTGATGAAATGTCTCCGGCACGGGAAAAATCGGACGAAAACCGTGATGCCGAGAGCAGGTCCCTTGCCTGGGATCATTACCTTTCACCGCCCGGTGCGCAGGGTAAAAGCGATGTCAAGCCAGATGAACAGTTGGCTTATGTCGCGGATGCCTCCCATTCGTCTTCTGCGGGAGAGGGGATGGCGGGTGACAGTTCATCTTTGGCGTCGCTGGATAGTGATGCGCTTGGTGGCTTTGGTGATTCCTATGTCGAGGATCCTTCTGGCATGTATCACACGCCCTATCTGTAATGGCTTGGTTCATACCTTGAGGGTTTGAATTCTTCTGTGCTGTGTTTGTCGTGGGGGTCGGCTTCTGATCTTCACGACAGATACGGCGCTTTCCTTTGCCGGTTCTGTTTGTTTTTTCATTCCTGTTGCCGGCTTTCTGGTATGGTCCAGTCCTATGAGCTGTCATACTCTACCGCCTGATTTTCATGTCTCCCGCCCTCCGTTTTCGGCTTTGGACGTAAGGGGGAAGGCTTTGGCCTGCCAGCGGGGTGGGCGTATGGTGTTCCATCATCTCGATATTCACGTCACGTCCGGTGATGCGGTCTTTTTGCTGGGGCCAAATGGATCCGGAAAGTCGAGTTTGCTCAGGATGCTGGCCGGTTTCCTTCCTCCTGCCAGTGGTTGCCTGGAGTGGGGTCAGGCTGATCAGGACAGGAATAGTTCTCACTCCGTTGTTCGTTATCTTGGTCATCTTGATGCGTTGAAGCCGGCCCTGACTGTGCGCGAGAATATTATGTTCTGGTGCCGTTTGTTGGGCGAGCCGGTGGTGACGGTACCATCTGTGGACTCAATGGCTCTCTATATGGGTATTTCCTACCTTCTGGATTTGCCGGGGCGTTTCCTTTCAGCCGGTCAGCGTCGCCGTGTTGCCATGATGCCGCTGGTTCTGTCTTCTGCTCCGCTCTGGTTGATGGATGAACCGGCCACAGCGCTTGATTCCGGTGCTATTCATATCCTGGAGCAGGTTATCGCGGCTCATCGTGCACGCGGTGGGGCGATTGTCTTGTCGACGCATACTGAACTTGATGTACCCGGTGCCCGTATCATTCGCCTGGATGACTATGCCCCAAGCCTGGTTGCACGGCATGACGATCCAGAGGTGTTGCGGTGAGTCGGTTGTGGCCCGTCCTGTGTCGTGATGTTCGGTTGGCCATGCGCCAGGGAACCGAGAGCGTGACGGTTATTGTCTTTTTCGTGCTGACCGTCGTTCTGTTTCCCTTTGGCCTGGGGCCGGAAGCCAATCTTCTGGCGCGTGTTGCCCCCGGCGTTTTGTGGGTGGTTGCACTGTTGGCATCAATGCTGTCACTGGATCGCTTGTTCTCGGGTGATCACGATGATGGATCATTGGAGCTGCTGATTCTCTCCCCCGTACCCCTGTCACTTCTTGTCTTGGTCAAGGCATTGGCGCATTGGCTCACAACCGGACTTCCGCTGGTAGCTGTGACGCCTTTGTTGGCTCTGTTGTTGGGGCTTGATGGGGTAGCCTTGGGCATGCTGCTCTTGGCTATGATGTTGGGAACTCCCATTCTTTCGCTGATTGGAATGGTTGGTGCAGCCTTGACGCTAGGCGCCCGACGTGGCGGTGTTCTACTGTCGCTTCTGGTGTTGCCGCTGTACGTCCCTGTCCTGGTGTTTGGTGTTGCGGCTGTTGATACGGTGCTGGTCGGCCAACCGTCTGTGTCACCCTTGCTGATGCTGGGTTCCTTGCTTTGTGGGGCTTTTGCCTTGTGTCCCTGGACTGCAGCCGTCGCTGTACGCCAGTCAATCGAAGATGCCTGACCAGCTTCAGGCTGGAACCGCACGTTCCCGTATCTCCAACTCCACGGAATCAGATCGGGTTACTTCCAGAAGCCATTGCGCGAATACGGCCTGTGCAGGCGCAATTTGTTGTGCACCGGATGTAACGATATAATACGCATTATTGACGGGGCGCGAAACGCCAAAAAGGGGTACCAGTTTCCCGCTGCGCAGTGGTTCGGATGTCAGGACTGTGCTGGCCAGCATGATCCCCAGTCCCCTGATTGCGGCCATGGTCAGGGCTGTGCTGTCTGTGAAGTACATGCTCTGTTGCAGATCGGCTACATGGATACCAGCCATGTCAAGCCAAGGCTTCCACTGCAGCCATGGCTCACGGGGGGATCTTCCTGTGTCATGCAGAAGTGTATGGTACTCCAGATCTGACCAGTCATTCAGGGGATGTCCGTTGTCAGCAAGTACAGGTGCGGCGGCCGGAAGGATCTGCTCGTTCATCAGAAAGGTGGTACGCAGTCCAGGCCAGCTTCCCTGTCCGCAGCAGATGCCAAGAGCAGGACTTTCTGCATGGGCTGTTGACTTTATATCTCCTGTCGACAGATGAAGTTCGATGCCGGGCCAACGGCGACGAAAATCTGCAAGGCGTGGAACAAGCCAGTGTCGCGCCATGTCGGCCGGTGCCGTAACGGTCAATTGGCCTTTCAGGCCGCTTGTATGCAGGTATTCGCCCGCTCGTGACAGAAGATCAAAACCCCGGGTCAGTTCGGGCAGATAGGCGCGTCCTTTTTCTGTCAGGCGCAGCCCACGTGGCATGCGTTCGAACAGGCTGATACCAAGAAAATCCTCGAGCCCTCTGACCTGATGGCTGATTGCCGTTGGGGTTACATGCAATTCTTGTCCGGCCCGGGCAAAACTTCCCAGCCGCGCTGCCGCTTCAAAAGCGCGCAGGGCGTTCAGAGGTGGCAGCCTGCGGGCCATGGATCTTGTCCTTGTTTCATCGGGTTAGTCAGCGCATTTTGTTGGTTCTTTGCGTGTATACTATGTACGTATGCACGTTCTTATGCTGACATCCTGTCACCGAGTTATGCTTCGGGCAACAGGAAATATTAAAAATATACTTATAAATCTGTGTGTTGTGTCGATATCGTCACTAGGCTCGGGAAGTTGCGGGCAGGTTTATTGTCGGAAAGTCGATATAAATTAACAATTTAAGGAGGAATCTTTTTAGGATAATCGCCCCTTGGCAGTGATGCTCAGGTCGGCGGTGGAGCCGCAATGGTATCCAGGCTGCGGATGACGATCGGGGAGTGATCCGGTGGATTGACAACAGCACTGCTGGCCATGCGTTTCGTAAACCACCCTCTACGCCCGGCCTCTTCGACCAAGGCGGCTGGTGAGATGGCCTGCCAACCATTCAGATGGGTTTTGAAACTTCCCCCAGAGGCCCAGAAGTCCAGCTCTTCGATCAGCGCGGCGTCTGTCAGTTTTTGTGCTTGTCCCATATTCCAAGCTGTGATCAGAAGCATCATGGCATCCGGGTCAAGCCGTTTGTCCAGGCCGCGCTCGACCAAGCTGGACCGGAACTCATGCCACGTTGCGGCTCCGGACAAGATGGACAGGGCTTCGCGCATAAAGGGGTCAGGGCCAAACATCACGGGCTCCATTCAGGGGCGTCGAGACCTTTGCATCCTAACATTGTATATGTGTTGAGTTCCAGTGTTAACGAGAGGAGTATTTCCCTGTACCGGGCGAATCCGCATGGTTCCAGTGCGATTGTTCCAGTGGTTTGGCTATACAGCGTGCCCTATGTTTCGTGTTGTATGAACTCTGATCAGTGGACGCTCTGTGGTTGCAGATCATTCTGGACAGCAGCGGCAAAGGCTACGGCCCGGCTTGTCGCCAAGCCCAAGTGTTCTCCTTCGTCGCTGAAGACGGCCCATAGGGGGCGTCCGGATACTTCGACGGAGCGGATATAAACCGGCTTGCCAGGGAATATGCCAGTTCCCGGCGATTCCGTCGGTGGCTTTTTGTGATGGTGGTCGTTGCTCATGGTCAATCCCCTGCTTTCAGCGGTCCTTGCGGGGCTGGGGGGCAAGATCGATTGTCTGCGCCTGCGGTGTTTGGTTACTGCGATCCCGGTTGCCGCTTCCGATCTTGATCTGGCGTACAACAGGCTCCGGAACGGGGCGCTGAAGATCGATATGCAGCAGCCCATTATCCATATAGGCGCCAACCACCTCTATGCCCTCAGCCAGGACAAAGCTGCGCTGGAACTGGCGTGAGGCGATGCCACGGTGCAAAAATATACGATTTCCGTCATCTGCGGACTGGCGCCCCCGGATCACAAGCTGGTTGTCCTCTGTCGTGACGGAGAGGTCTTCCTCGCGGAAGCCGGCCACGGCCAAGGTGATGCGCAGGCAGTGTTCGCCAGTTTGCTCGATATTATAGGGTGGATAGCCCTCTGCCGAGCTTTTGGCGACACGGTCAAGAACGCGTTCTACATGGTCAAAGCCAAGCAGAAGCGGGCTGTTGAAAACAGACAGGCGTGTCAAGGGAACCTCCTTTCGAGCGTATCCCGAAGTCGCATTGGGCCCGGAATTCCGGCACCCGGCCTCAGAGATCCATGTGTGTGGCATCTCCTTGCCCTTAATTTCGGCACAGATGAAGTGTCCGTCAAGGGGAAGAGAGAAAAGCACCTGAGGAGGCAGGGTGTTGGCTGGTTTCTGGTTTCAAGGCATGGCATGATAAACAGGTGAAGAATACGAATCCGGATATACCGCAGTTCGGCTCTGGAGCCCTTTCTGCAGACGGCTACCCGACGGTTCTGGAGCGAATCGCCGGGAGCTATGATTTCACGCTCCGGCAGTCCGGTCCTGTTCCCGAGGCGGTCTTATGGCGTGGTCGTCGCCATCAAGCGGCCAGGTTTCGTGCGCTTTTGTCAATTATGGGCTTAGATCGCTGGCGTCGCGGGATCAGCCTGAATGATGTTGGCTGCGGGTATGGTGCGCTGTGGCTCTGGTTAGGATGGCGATGGCGGGTTCTTGGTGGTTCTTACACCGGGTACGACATTAGTTCCGAGATGCTGGATGCAGCCTGTCGCCGTATTTCGCATCCCAAGGCTCGGTTTATCCGTTCAGCTGTTCCATCCTTTATGGCTGATTATACCGTTGCATCCGGTGTGTTCGGGCTGCGCCTGGATATGGACAGCCAGGATTGGGAGGCGTGGGTCGAGGCCTTGTGTCTGGCCATGGCCCGTGTATCCCGGCGCGGTTTGTCCTTCAATATCCTGGACGGACGGCGTTCTGCTGCATGTCAGACCCTGTGGTACAGTGACCCGGATACGGAGAAGGGCCGGGCTGTGCGCCTCTTCCCCGGTGCTAATGTTTGCATTGTCCAAGGTTATACATCGGGTGACTTTACGGTTCTGGTGCGTTTCTAGGTCTGCAAATGTACCTTGCTTCAGGAACAATGCGATTCATCCCCTGTCTTCTCGATCCGGTCACGTGCTACGGATCGAACAACCTGAACAACGGATGCAACGCCATTCCGGCGGTTCGGGCTGATGTGCTGATCCAGTTCCAGCCGCGCAAGCTGGGCATCTGCATCAATGGACAGGATATCCTTGGGTGTCTTGCCCGAGAACAAGGCAAGCAGAACAGCCAGAAGACCTTTGACGATGTGGGCGTCACTGTCTGCCGTGAAAAATAGGTGTTCTTCCTCGCCTATACGCTCGATCCGGTGGGTCAGCCAGACTTGGCTGATGCATCCTTCCACCTTGTTTTCGCGGGTCCGGCTTTCTTCAGGGAAGGGTTCCAGTGTGCGTCCCAGATCGATGATGTAGCGGTAGCGGTCTTCCCAGTCGTCGAACAAGGAGAAGTTCTCCACCAGCTCATCTATTGTCAGGTTTGCACCCATTGTTCCGTATCCACGCCGCTGCTGTTGTCATTCTGATCTCTTGCCAGAGACAGGCTTGATATAGCGCCTTGTCCCTCAGGATGAAACCCCGCGACACAGGTTTCGTGCCCGGCTATGCTGGAACATGATCGGTTCTTATGTCAGGGACGGCTGTATTGGAATTGGAAGCCCATGTTCTGATTGTTCTTGCCCTTGTTGCGGTGGGGGCGGGCTTTCTGGATACACTGGCCGGCGGGGGTGGGTTATTGACTGTTCCGGCCCTTCTTCTTGCCGGTGTGCCTCCGGTGCAAGCCTTGGCGACGAACAAGCTTCAGTCATCGGCCGGAACCCTGACAGCAACCGTTGGAATGGCCCGTCTTGGCTTGCTCCGGTTTCAGGATATACGGACTCCTTTTCTGGCTTCACTGGTGGGTTCGGCGGCCGGTGCCACCTTGGTGCAGGTTCTGGATGTCCGGTCTCTTGATCATATTGTCCCGGTTGTTCTGGTTGGTATTGCCGTGTACTTCGTCCTGGTTCCCTCTGCCGGAGATGTGGAGTGTCAGCCCCGTATCGGGCGGGGTGTCTACCGATTTGGTGTTGTTCCCGCCATCGGGCTTTACGACGGCATGTTCGGGCCGGGGACGGGGTCTTTCTTTTCCTTGGCCGGCGTTGGTCTGCGTGGGCAACATCTGGTGCAGGCCACGGCCCATGCCAAGGCCTTCAATCTTGCAAGCAACATGGCGGCTTTGGGGGTTTTTATTGTTGGGGGGAAGGTTGTCTGGTCGATTGGGGCTGTCATGATTCTGGGGCAGGCCTGTGGGGCCAGTCTGGGGAGCATGGCTGTGGCACGCGGGGGTGTGCGCTTGATACGCCCCTTGATTGTCCTTATGTCCCTGTCAATGACTGCCCGCTACCTATGGGACTGCTGTATCCGGGTATTCTGGTAGCCCTCTTGGCACCCCCGGCGCTGAAGTGCTAAAATGGTGCGGGTCGGCACGGGGAGCGTTGCAAAGGCTGCTCTGTCGCCCTATATAAATGATCATTCGGGGCCATCTTGGCGATGGTCCTGCCGTTTTCAGAACCCAAAGGGGACTTCGGGGACGCCGACAAAAGGGTCCGGTGAAGTTTGCCACAGAAAGAGGTATTGCGATGAGCAAGGTCATTGGTATCGACCTCGGCACCACCAATTCATGTGTTGCCATTATGGACGGGAAAGAAGCCCGTGTTCTCGAGAATGCAGAAGGTAACCGTACCACGCCGTCCATGGTCGCCTTTGCCGAGGATGGTGAAATTCTGGTCGGTCAGCCGGCCAAGCGTCAGGCTGTAACCAATCCTGAAAATACACTGTTTGCCATCAAGCGCCTGATTGGCCGTCGCTTCAGCGATCCGGCAGTCAAGAAAGACCAGGAGCTTGTCCCCTACGATATCGTTGAGGGCAACAACGGTGATGCATGGGTTGATGTACGCGGGAAGAAAAGAGCTCCGAGTGAGATTTCGTCCAGCGTCTTGCGCAAGATGAAGGAAACAGCCGAGAGCTATCTCGGGACGGCCGTTACGCAGGCTGTTATTACTGTTCCGGCTTATTTCAATGACTCCCAGCGTCAGGCAACCAAGGATGCCGGGGTTTTGGCCGGTCTTGAGGTTCTGCGTATCATCAACGAGCCGACAGCTGCTGCTCTTGCCTATGGTCTGGACCGCAAGGAAGCTGGTACGGTTGTTGTGTACGACCTGGGCGGTGGCACGTTTGACGTTTCCATTCTGGAAATTGGTGATGGTGTTTTCGAGGTCAAGTCTACCAACGGTGATACGTTCTTGGGGGGTGAGGACTTCGATGCCCGGA
>NZ_JAAVTA010000017.1 GCF_012102705.1 Haematospirillum sp. H1815 | reverse complement strand
CTGACCGGCGGGGATGGCGATGACACGCTGACCGGTGGCGCAGACGGCGACCGACTGACCGGTGGCCCCGGCGCGGACCGGTTTGTGTTTGCCTCTGCGGCAGAAACCCGGGGCGATGTGATTACCGACTTTACGGTGGGTGAGGACCGGATCGACCTGTCGGCTGTCGGGGATTTTGTGTTCAGCGTTGAAGGGCCCCGGGCCCGTTCACTGTGGACGGCACGGGATGAAAACGGCCTGCACCTGCGCGGGGATACCGACGGCGATGCCAAAACAGCCGAGGTGGACCTGACCCTGAGCGGGGTGGAAAGCCTGAAATCCTTTGATCTTGGCCTGATGCCGGTCTGGGGCAATGCCCTGGATGTCAGCACATCGGCAACCGGGGTGACCGCCGACATGCGCCGGCATGCTGATATTGCCAGCATGACCGGTGGACGGGGCGATGATGTGTTTACCGGAACCTCCGGCAAGAATGCCCTGTTCGGCCAGGACGGCAACGATACTCTTGATGGCCACGACGGCGATGACAGCCTGTATGGCGGCGCGGGTGCCGACAGACTGACCGGTGGCGCGGGCCGGGACCGGTTTGTGTACACCACGGCGGCAGAAACCCGGGGCGATGTGATCACCGACTTTGTGTCGGGCGAGGACCGGATCGACCTGTCGGCGGTGGGTGAGTTTGCCTTCAGCGAGGGGGGCCCGCGGGCTCGTTCCCTATGGTTGCGTCGCGGCGAAGATGGATCCCTGCGCCTGCTGGGTGATACCGACGGCAATGCTGACACGGCAGAGGTTGACCTGCACCTGGGCGTGGTCGAGAGTCTCACGACCGATGACCTGGGCATCACCACCCGGATTGCCGGGGACATGATTGACGCCGGCCTGGCCACGGATTCGGTCGAGCTGCATGTGACCGACTGGACCGGGGTCCGGAAAGCCCGGGGCGGTGCCGGTGCTGATGTCCTGACCGGGAATGACCGCAACAACCACCTGTATGGCCAGGGCGGCGATGACCGCCTGTATGGCCGCGACATGGACGATCACCTTGACGGCGGTGACGGAGACGATCGTCTGTATGGTGAAGGCGGCGACGATACCCTGGAAGGCGAGGCCGGGAACGACACGCTGGAAGGCGGTGACGGCAACGACAACCTCAAGGGCGGGTCCGGCGACGACCTGCTGCAGGGCGAAAAAGGCAACGACGTCCTGGAGGGTGGAACCGGCCATGACACGCTGGAAGGCGGAGCCGGGTCCGATGCCCTGGACGGCGGTGACGGGGATGATGTCCTGCGTGGTGGCGAGGGTGCGGATACCCTGACCGGCGGTGCCGGTTCTGACCGCTTTGTTTATAACACGGTGTCGGAAACTACGGGTGACCGGATCACCGATTTCACCTCTGGCGAGGACCGCCTGGATATGTCTGCCCTCGGGTCCTTTGCATTCAGCAAGGAAGGCCCGCAGGCCCGCTCTCTCTGGGTCCAGACCCAGGGGAATGGACAGCTGGTGCTGGGGGATACGGACGGTAATGCGGCCACCGCAGAGATCCGCCTTGTCCTGGACTCCGCCTCAACCGTGACCGCCGCCGACCTGGGCCTGCCGGATCCCGCGCGGGAGAAGGCCTGGACAGCCCTGAAAGAGCAGAACAAGACCATTGTCGAAGACGGGACCGTCTATTCCGGCGAGACCCGGCGGGGAGACGCCGAGGCCAATACCCTCTCCGGCACACCGGGACCCGATACCCTGCACGGTGAAGGTGGTGATGACATCATCTCCGGTGGATCCGGCGATGACATCCTGAACGGCGGGGCCGGTCATGACTGGATCTGGGGTGATGCCGGGAACGACACCCTGCATGGCGGGGCCGGCTGGGACCTTCTGGAAGGCGGAGCCGGAGCCGATACCCTGACCGGTGGCGAGGGGCGGGATATCTTTGCCTATGATACGGCGAAGGATACCGTGGGCGATGTGATCACCGATTTTACCCCCGGCAGCGATACCCTTGACCTGTCACAGATCGGCGGACTGGCTTTCAGCGAGGACGGGCGCCGGGCCTATGCCGTATGGACGCAGCGTGACGAACACGGAAACCTGCAGGTTCTGGGCGATATCGACGGCCAGGCGGAAACCGAGGAAATCAGCCTGACCCTGAACGGGCTGTCCGATCTGGAAGCCAGGGATGTCAATCTTGGCCTGCAGATCAAGAACGGAAGCCTGGGCAGCAAAAAAGACAGCCTGGAGCCGGTCGTGATTGCCCTTGATCCGACAACCACGGTCATCAACGCCGATGGCAGCAATTTTGATGACCGTCTGAGCGGGGATGACCGCGACAATATCCTGCGTGGTATGGGTGGAGATGATGTCCTGGAGGGCCGTGGCGGCTGGGATACCCTGTACGGCCACACCGGGAACGACACGCTGCGCGGCGAAGGCGGCCAGGATACCTTGCACGGCGGTGACGGCAATGACCGTCTGTACGGTGGCGACGACAACGATACCCTGAACGGCGACGGCGGGAATGATGTTCTGAACGGTGGCGAGGGAGAGGATATCCTGGACGGCGGTGACGGCGTGGATACCGCCGACTATGCGGACCGCAGCGGCCCGGTGTCGGTTATTCTGCGCGATGGCCGGGACAGCAAGGCCCTGGTCAGCGGGCGGGCCGAGGATACGCTGCGCAATATTGAAAATGTCACCGGCGGGTCTGCCGGCGACCATCTGACCGGGAACAAGGGTGCCAACGTCCTCAAGGGCGGGGACGGCGATGACCGTCTGCTTGGCAAGGGCGGCGACGATATCCTGGACGGTGGTTACGGCAAGGACGTGATCGACGGCGGCGACGGTATCGACACTGTCGATTATTCGTGGTGCCCCGGCTCGCTGGAGATCACCCTGGCCGGCGCAAAGACAGCGACGGTTCTGGTCGACGGCGAGGAAGAAGATACCCTGCGCAACATCGAAAATATCATCGGCGGGTTTGGTGACGATACCCTGACCGGTGATGACAAGGCCAACACCTTGACCGGTGGCGAAGGCGCCGACACCCTGGCCGGCGGCGGCGGGGCCGACCGGTTTGTCTATACGGCGGACTCGTTTGGCGATGACGTGATCGTGGACTTTGATGCCGCCGCTGGCGACCGCATCGACCTTGCCATGAAAACCGCCACGGGCACCGGTCTGAGCTGGAACCCCGACGGCCCGCAGGCGTGGTCGGTGTGGATGGAAAAAGGCAACGACGGCGTGGTCCTGTATGCCGACCTTGACGGCAATGCCGACACCGAAGATCTCAGCATCACCCTGCGCGGTGTCACCGATCTTGAACAGAGCGCCCTGATCATCTGACACCATACAGGCGCACCAATCGCCGGAACACTTCCGGCAAACACACAGAAAACGCCACGGGCCAAAACCCGTGGCGTTTTCATTTCCAGACACCGGAAAAAAAACCATAAACGGCCATTATTTATGAGAGGTGCATATTTTTAGTTAACACTGTCTCTAAATGGGGAAATATCTTACACCATAACATAGTTATAGTTTGCAGTTTTCGGGGCATCTACAATTGAGATAGCATCGTAGTGCGAGTATTGGACTGCGGGAGTGTACTCGATACCATATGGATCAAGGGGGATCGTATGACAACAACAAAGAAAACCATGACTTATTATAGGTCATATCACGATTGGCTGCATGGGACTGAGGCGGATGACATTCTAACCGCTGGGGATGGTGATGACCACTTGGATGGCTGGGGGGGCAATGACATCCTCAATGGTGGGGGTGGTAATGACTGGCTGTATGGTGGGGCCGGTAATGACATTCTGGATGGTGGGGATGGGCGCGACAGAGCTGTTTACTATGATAAGAGAGTCCCGGTGAAGGTGACGCTGCGCGGTGCGGAGGATGCCACGGTCTATGTGGATGGTGTGGCCGAGGACACGCTGCGCAATATCGAGGAAATTCGGGGTGGATCCGGTAATGATGTGCTGATTGGCGATGCAAAAAATAATACCCTGTCTGGCTGGTCTGGCGATGATATCCTGGACGGTGGGGATGGGGGTGACTACTTGCTGGGTTGGGCTGGCAACGATACCATTTACGGGGGTGGAGGCGATGATGATCTGCATGGCCATGACGGCGATGACCGTCTGTATGGCGGGGCTGGTAATGACCGCCTGGATGGCTTTGACGGCAATGACCTCTTGGTCGGAGGAGATGGCGATGACCACCTGGATGGATGGAGTGGGAACGACACCCTAGATGGTGGATCCGGGGCGGATTGGGCCTATTTTAGTAACAAAAACGCCCCGGTAACGATAACATTGCGCGGAGAAGAGGACGTCACAGTCTATGTAGGTGGTATTGCCGAGGATACCCTGCGCAACATCGAAAATCTGTGGGCCAGCAACGGTGACGATGTACTGATTGGCGATGCAGAGAATAACAAATTGTGGGGCAATGACGGCAACGACACCCTGGACGGCGGTTCTGGCAACGACACCCTGGATGGTGGACGTGGCGCAGACCTTCTAAGGGGTGGCGCCGGTGCCGATGTATTTCAGTTTTTGGTAGATTTGCCTGGTCATGACGTGATTCTGGATTTTGACGCCGCTGCAGGTGACCGTATTAGCATTCGTGCGATAGAGGGTCAGTTCAGGCGCTCGCCTTGGAGCCCCGATGGGCCGCGAGAAGGATCGGTGTGGATGGAAAGATCTGAAGATGGGGTGGTCCTATATGCCGCTATAGAGGGTAGCTTAGCCACCGACAATTTCAGCATTACCCTGCGCGGTGTCGCCGATTTTGGACCTGACGGTCTGATCTGATCCTCTGGTATCACACTGCCTGTCGGAACGTACTTGACCAACACACAGAAATGCCACGGCTCAAAACCGTGGCATTTCTACATCCAGACGCCACAACAAAATCATGAACCGTGCCTGCATACGACGGGGGAAATGTTTTGGACGCTAAATGAAATTACAGCCACAGCTCTGGATACCGGAACTCAGAAATCGATATTCCCGTACTTCCTTATAAGCCCCGAGATATGTCTATTAGAAACTAGTATGATATTCCCCTGATATCAAAATAGTTTCTAATTGATCTTTTTTATAAATCACGGTTATATCTATTAACCGCATTGATATCAGGAGGATTTCAGAATGATTGTTGTGGTTGGAGGGATAAAAGGCGGGTCAGGTAAAACGACTGTTGCCACAAATCTTGCAATTATTCGTGCTGCAGCTGGCAAGGACGTGCTTCTGGTTGACGCAGATGACCAAGAGACATCGACGGACTTCACAGCGTTGCGAAATGAATCCCTGGAAAAGGGTGCGGGCTATACCAGCATCAAATTAACGGGTGCAGCCGTCAGAACGGAAACCCAGAGGCTGGCCAACAAGTATGATGATATCATCATTGACACAGGGGGGAGAGACACCACCAGCCAACGTGCGGCTCTCACTGTGGCGGATACGGTGCTTGTGCCATTTGTTCCCCGTTCCTTTGATGTATGGACACTTGAGCGCATTGGGCAGCTTGTTGAAGAAATGCGGGCAGCTAATCCGGCTCTTGTCGCCTATACATTCCTGAACAGAGCCGATCCGCGCGGACAAGATAACGATGCAGCCGCCGAGGTACTGCAGGAAACGGGGGCACTCATCTTTATCGACACGCCTCTGGGTGGGCGGAAAGCATACAGCAATGCAGCCGCGCACGGGCTTTCTGTTGTGGAGTTGAAGCCAGCAGACCAGAAGGCAGTAGACGAAATTATGAAACTACACCGATTTGTTTTTGATATCAAAATAGCATCAAGAACAAATCAAGAAGCTATGGAGGTGTAGCGATGGCCATTGCCAGAAAGCCTCAGAAAACAGAGGTCAGATCAGGCGTTGATGTGGATGCTCTTATTAACAAAGGGGGCAGTGTTGCCCAAATCAATCAACCTGCATCCGATGGGCCCTCGCCTGCTGAAAAGCAGGTGGCTTTGCGCATACCTGTGAACATGCTTGGCAGCATAGAAAGCAGACTCAAAAAGCGCACTGTCCGCATCCCCCGCCATACATGGATTCTTGAGGCGATAGCCGAAAAACTGGAGCGGGAGGAACAGGACCAAATAACATGATCCTTTGTGCGGTCGCCATGCCGATACCACCCGGCATGGCGTTGTGATTCAGGCCGTTTGCTTTTTCTGTTTTGCCTTTGCTTTTGCCGGTTTTGGTATGTCTTTCACCTCGACCGTAGCGGCCCTCGACCATGGCTCGGGGATCAGGTCCCATGGCATGATGGCGGTGTTGAGCTTCAGCAGTTCAGGCACGTTGATATCAGCCGTGCACCAGAGGCGGACCGGCTCGTCATCGGCGTTGCGTTCCACATGAACAAACAGCCGGTTGATACAGGTACGGACAAGAACCGTGGACAGGCCGTCGGACGGATCGTGCTTCAGGCGGGCCAGAAGGCGTTTCCAGCGGTTCAGGCTTTCGTTGGCAAGGTCGGTGCGGAAAATCAGCTTGTCCAGTTCCCGCTGGTGCGTATAGAGCTGAAGGCGGGCGTTGGTGATCTGCTTTTCCTTGTCGTCCAGAAAGGACCGGATGACGGGGCGGTTGGTCCGGTTTCCGAGATCCGAGAGCAGTGCCCTGACCTCATCTGTTGCCTGATCGATCTGCTGTTGCAGCCGTTCAATGGCGCTTTCGTGGCGTTGGCGGTCCGGTGAGAGGGTCTCCTGAAAGGTGCGGATGGTGTCCAGATCAACCGTATTCAGCGCTTCCAGACCTTGGACAATGATGGTTTCACGCGGGATCATCCACAAGGCGGTCCGGCGTGATCCATAATAACCCGGCGGGGCGGCGGTCAGCGGGTGGCCGGTTTCGGCGCACCGCAAACGGCGCGTGAAGAACCAGCTTCCGGTCTGGCCGGTCTTCATCTGGAGCGAGCGGGCCTTGCGCTGGCGTTCCATCGCCCGCTCCCGGCTGCGGGCCTTGGCATCGGCGGCGCGGATATGACGCATGGAAGACCGGTCTTCAATCATGCGCTGGACCGCATCGAACAGGTCCTCGTCCACAATCGCGAGCTCCGGAACCGGTATCCGCAGCCATTCACTTTGAGGCCGTACGACACAGTTCCGTTTTCCGGTTTCGGGATTGACCCGGTATTCCTGCCGGTTCCAGGTGATCCAGCCTTTGTACAGCGTATGGCGCAGGACGCCGGTTTGCCGGGACGCCGTTCCGACCAGAGCGGATATGGACCACGTTCCGCCACGCGGCGACGCAATGCCGTCGTCGTTCAGGCCTTCACAGATTTCACTCAAGATCGCGCCGTCATGGTACTCGCTGTAGATACGCCGGATGACCTCCGCCTCCCCCGGATGAATCTCGCGCTCGCCACGGACCAGTTCGCCTTTTTCGTCCAGGCGGTGTTTGGTGCGATAGCCATAGCACAAGCCGCCGGGGATCTTCCCGCGCAGCGTGATGGCCCGCAACCCGCGCCGGGTCTTGTCGGCAAGGTCCCGCAGGTACAGCGCGTTCATCGTGCCTTTCAGACCGATATGCAGCTCGTTGATGGTGCCGTCCGCGATGGTTTCAATATCGATCCCCATGAAGCGCAGTTTCTCGTACAGCGCGGCGATATCGGACTGGCTGCGGGACAGGCGTGACAAGTCCTCGCTCAACACTTTCTCGAATTCACCGGCCAGGGCGGCGGCAACCAGCGCCTTGGCATTCTCGCGGTGGGACATGGTGGCTCCTGACAACGCCTCGTCGGCGAAAATGTGAGATACGGTCCACCCCCTGTCTGCGCAAAACTGGATACACCGGGCCACCTGATCGGCGCTGGATGTGTCCTGTTTGTCGGTGCTGTGGCGCGCGTAAATGGCGACCAGCATGACGTTTCCTCCGGTCTGTGTCGTATGTATACACGACATTTAGCCGGTTGACGGGCAACGGGGAAAGAGCGGATGACGATCAGGGGGCATTGGCGGCCTGTGCAGCGGCTTCGGCTTCACGGCGGCGTTTGACCCGGATAATCTTGCGGGCGATGCGGTAAACATCTTCCCAGATCTCGTCAACAGAGACCGCAGGATCGGTGTCACGACCGTCCCAGCCCATGGCAACCGCTGTCCCGACATCAACGCGTGGCGGCAGAAGTTCAGGCGGAATATGGGCGATGATCTCATCCATGCTTGGCACAATGTCGTCATAGTCATCAGCGTCTTCCGGGGAAACGGTCAGCCAGTCCACGCCATGAAAGATACCGTTGCCTATGAAAGGCAGGGCTTCGTTGTCCTGTACGCTGCTCATTGCTGTTGTCCTTTCCTGGATACAGTGCGGGGGTGCGCAACCAGATACCCCAGCCTTCACAGCTAGCGACAACATCATGAAATGTCAATGCAGGTGGGGAAAGTAAAAGCCATGTAAAAGGCAAATAGACGGTATGTATAACTGCGAACAGGGGTACCAATGAAATTGGCGAGTATATAAGTGGCATTCTACGAGTTTCTACGAGTTTCTACGAGTTTCTACGAGTTTCTACGAGTTTCTACGAGTTTCCAAAAGTTTCTACGTCGTACCCACAGGCAGGATAGAGGAGGTGGGCCCACCTCCTGTCCTCATTCCATGAGGATGCTTATTCGCACGGCCCGGCCGTTCTCAACGCAAGCGTGAGAAATTATCTTTTTTTAATCGCAGAACGACGGGCTGTCTTGTGGACGACAGACTCTTTTCCGTCGTGTCCAGGGCATCTGCCAGGGGCAGGGTGGTTTCGGGTCGGGCGGCTGGTCCGTGCTCCGGTTGACGACGGGACGTTCGGTTTTCACGGTCAGCCCCGTTTCTGTCTCGGGGCCACGCCTGTCGCGGCCGTCCTCAGGATTGGCTGACCTGGCAGCGGCACCGGGTGATGCAACAGCGTCTGTCCAGTTTCCTCCCCTGCCCCATGGTCATTCCTCGCGATCGCTGCGCTCCAGGAAACAGGCCAAACGCTGTCTTCCGGTTCCCTCCAGCCCTTCGGGTGCATCCCCCGGCTTTCCCCTGCCTTCGGTCGCCATCGGACGGCCGCGACAGGCGTGGCCCCAGTTGACGAGGAAAGCATACCGTGAAAACCGAACGTCCCGACATCTACGCCCAAGTCACCGACAGCATCATTGCCGCCATTGAAAATGGCGCTGGCCCCTGGCAGATGCCCTGGACACGACGGGGAGATGGATTGGTGTGTCCTGTGAACATCGACACCGCCAAGCCCTATCGCGGCATCAATATCGTTAATCTCTGGGCATCGGCGTGTCGGCATGGCTTCAGCACCGGTGTCTGGGGCAGCTATCGCCAGTGGCAGAACAAGGGATTTCAGGTCCGGAAGGGTGAGAAGGCAAGCTTTGTTGTTTTCTACAAGGAATTCGCGGTCGAGGAAGAGAACGAAGACACAGGAGAAATCGAACAGGGCAAACGCTTCATGATCCGGAGCAGCTGGGTTTTCAACGCCGATCAAGTCGACGGTTTTGTGTTGCCGGTGCCGGAAGAAAAAGATCCGGCACTGGTTCTGGAAAACGCTGACTCCTTTGTCTCCGGAACGGGAGCGATTGTTCGTCACGGCGGGGAGCGGGCGTTCTGGCGGCCAAGTGCTGATTTTATCCAGATGCCGGAGCGGGATCAGTTCATCGGCAGCGCAACCAGCACGGCAACGGAGAGTTATTATTCAACACTGCTGCATGAGCTGGTTCACTGGACGGCGCCGGAGCCGCGTTGCAACCGGGTGCTGGGCAAGAGCTTTGGCGACAAGGCCTACGCAATGGAAGAGCTTGTAGCCGAACTTGGCGCGGCTTTCCTCTGCGCAGGCCTTGGGATTACGCCCGAAGCCCGGGTTGATCATGCCGCATATATCAAGGTCTGGCTGGACGTGATGAAAGCCGACAAGAAAGCCATTTTCGCCGCCGCCAGTGCTGCGGCCAAGGCCACGGACTATCTTGTGGGACTGCAAAAGAAGGCATTGGAGGGTGCGGCATAATGCCGCGCCGCCACCCCCGCCCGTAGGCCGGGGGTGGCGGCAGGTCCCGGAAACGACGGGTCCCGGGCGTGGGCTGAAAGGCAGGCTTCAACAGGTTTTGCGAAAAATATCCCCACTTGGTTGCGTGGACGTGATTTCTACCTAAAAGCGCCGTATCTGCTCATATGGATTTTGCGTGGAAATACAGGCGCTGGACATGGTTTTCCCGTCATGGGGCCATGGCCTTTCCCTACTTGACGTGTACGGCAATTAGCCGTATAGTCTGACTCCTGTAGCAGGAGGACAGGCCATGCCCGGAGCCAATTCCACAGCCCGCCTTGAAGCCCGGATCAGCGCCGACCTGCATTCAATGCTCAAGCGTGCGGCAGAGCTTCAGGGGCGGACCATGACAGACTTTGTTGTCACCGCTGTTCAGGCTGCGGCCCAGCAGGCTATAGAACAGGCGGAGGTCATCCGGCTCTCCAGGGCCGACCAGGAATGCTTTGCGCAGGCGCTGCTGTCGCCGCCGCCGCCTTCACCAGCCCTTGAACGCGCCTTTGATCGCCGTCGCAGGCTCTTGAGCAGCTCGGCCCCAAAGAAAAAAGCCCGCTGAATGGGGAAAGCACCGTACCGGCTTGTGGCCCTGGCCCGAGAGCACGACCGCACCGCGTTCAACAGTGTTTCTGATCCGCTCAACCGCTACCTGAAAAAACAGGTCACCCAGGATATCAAACGCCGCGTGACAGCCTGTTTTGTGGCCTTGGACGACGATCAGCGCATAGCAGGGTACTACACGCTTGCTGCGGCCAGCTTGGCCTTGGACTCCCTGCCCGCCGGTGTCCGGAAAAAGCTGCCACGCTATCCCACCGTACCGGCCATTCGCATGGGGCGGCTCGCCGTGGACCAGGCTTTCAGGGGACAGGGGCTTGGTGGTGCGTTGCTGGCGGACGCGCTCGCACGCGCGGCAGGTGCCGAGATAGCCGCATATGCCTTGGTAGTGGATGCCAAAGATGAAGCCGCCGTTTCATTCTACCAGCACCATGGCTTCATAGTACTGCCTGACGCGCCGCGCATGCTGTTCCTGCCTCTGGCGACCATCCGGGGACTGCCGTTATAAAGAGTTCCGGACGGTATTTCGCCTGAATCTGGAACGGGAAATTCAATGGACACAATATTGACATCCTCCCCTCCCTAAAGGAAGGGGAGGATGTCAAGAAGCGGATAATCAAAAAAGACGTCGTTGTCGTCCAGTGCCGCGCCGCGTCTTTCCAGTATGGCCCGGGCACGGGCGGTGCGCGGAATCAAACGCGCTCTTTCCTTCGTCCCTGTCGCAGCCAGCCGCACGGAAAGGCCGGGTGCCATGCATAAATATGCGGGGGTCACAGACAGAAGCTCATTCAGCCGCATGCCGGTATCAATACCAAGGGCTGTTCCCGGCTGAAAAAGGTCTGTGCCCAAATTTTTGGCCTCTTGTGCCATCCCAAGCCCAGAAACCCTAAAATAGAAAAGGCGAAACGTATTAATTCGGCTGTCTTTTCTGTTTTAGGCTCAAAAAACTAACAGATAGACAGATAGAGGATACGCATTTTGTCATGACAAAATGCCGCTTGGGGACGTTTGAAGCTCTTGGCGAAGACATGAGTGATTATGTCCGCCGTGCTATCGAAGCCAGACTTTCCGGGGTCGGGGCCGCAGAGCGCAAAATTGCAAGATCACTGAACATCAAGCCTACCAGAGACTGGGGAACCTGAGAATGTTCGCTAAAGGCTCCTTCTTAGCGTGGCTTTACGAAGAAACCTTCCGATGGGGCCATGTACTCATCGGGGTGATCAACAAAAGGAGCCGCGTGGTCGCGGGCAAACTGAACCCGGCGGCAAGCAGCGCTGCCTGTTCGGCCTTGTACTCGGCCGCACCAATGCCGCTGTCGGCTGCACCGTTCACCAGCGCAAAACGGACGGCGAAGGGTCAGGGGCCTTCGTTGTCGGGAACGGGGGTCAGGCGGCTGCCGTCGGGGGCGATACCAAGGGCGCGGTGGCGAGCGCGGATTTTCTCCAGGGCTGCGTCGCTGAGCATGCCGGCGTACCAGTCTTCCGGCAGGCACAGGTTCAGCCCCCGCAACCGGCTGCGCTTCAGGTGGTCGCGCAGGGCCTGTGAGACCAGGATTTTGCCGTGAAACTCATCCAGCCGGGCCAGGTGATGCCGGTCCATGCACCCGGGCTTGCAGAACAGGATCCTGAAGCCCCGGATCCAGTCATCGCCGGGGGATAGCTTTAGCACCGACCGCTCGCGGTCGACGCCTTCCACCGTGTGGGTGAGGTTGACCAGCTTGTACCCTTCCACATCCCCGTCCGGGGCCTTCAGGATCACATCGAACAGCTGGATGTCGTCGGGGGCAAAGGCGGTCAGGATCTCCGCCAGCCGCGGGCTGACCACGGGCGATCCCGACGTGTTGGCCAGGTTGTCCAGGGTCCGGATCCGCTCGCACGGCATCTCGAATTCGATCACCCCGACCCCGGGATCCCCGCTGACACGCTGCCCCTGTCGGAATATAAACCAGTCCGGGGATTGTTTTCTGTCATGCACACCCATCCGGCGGTTGCCTGTGTTGTAGGGATTTTCCCATATATAAACAGCCATCTCTGTTCTCCTAATCCTCTGCCCACGGGCGTTTGTTCTTGTTCAGGCCGGTTTCGCCGGAGCGCAACTCCTTCCGTTCCCGGGCGATGATTTTATCCAGTGCGTCCCGGTACTGCGGCGTGGTCCACCCTTCCAGGCGCCCTTTATCCAGGACCGTTTGCATCTCTTGTCCCAGACCTTCACTGATCTCGCCCCTGTGGCGCCCCAGGTGGATGGACCGGGTCGGGTGCAGCTCGGCCTTGGTGGGCAGGAAAATGCGGTTGGCACGGCGGGCAGGGGGGTTATTCCTCGTCCATCAGTTTCTTGTACCGTGCAAAGACAGCCTCGTCGTCTTTGTGGCCATCAAGGAGCCGTTCATAGAACAGGGGGTCGCGCGCCCATTCGTCAAAGACAAGCTGCGTCCATGCCTCACGACCCTCCCTGGAAGACGAAGACAGCTTCCAATAGGCAGACAACCGGTCATCGACCATGTCAAAAAACTCGGGGGGCTGTGCAACCGGGTATTCGTCATCATCATACTCGCAGATGAGAAACCAGGGGCAGTTGTCCCAGAAATGCAGGCCGTACACGGTGTACACCCGGCCGATCACCAGGTTGTCATCCCCGTCGGTCAGATGGATATATTTCCTCAGCCGGTCACGGACATGGGTCTGTGGCACATCGGCGACATTATTGATCCTGCAAACAACCTTCATCATCTCTCTCCATCAGCCCCCGGCGGGGGGTTAGTCTGTACTGTGTTTCTTGAACTTGAAATCCATCCGTTCCCCGGTTTTGGGATCCAGAATATAGTGCACCACGCTGTCCTTGCCCTCTGCCGACTTGGTCTTGTACTCCATCTTTTGCATGCCTTGGTAGCGGGGGTCATTCAATTCAATGGGGAGTGGTCTGCCTTCCTCTTTCCTGGCCGCCTGCAAGGTCATCTGGTCCTGGAGGCTTTTGGGGGCCCGGCTCCACTTGTCCCCGCTTTCGATGGCGGCTTTCCCGGCGTCGTCGGCGGCCTTGCCGATGACGCGTGCGGCGGGGCCGGTGGCGGCCTTGCCGATGGCGCGGGCGAGCGGGGTGAAGGCGGTCCTGGCGGCTCCCAGTACGGACAGAGTGTCCTCGATCACGTATGTTGGCTCGATCGGGACATCGCGGTCAAAGATCGCATCAGCATCGGTGTAGGTATAGGGCAGAGCCCTTTTGTCACCGTGCATCTCCCAGCGTGATCCGTCCGGGATCCGGGCGCGCTCGATGGCGGCGCTGATGACCTCCATCCGGCGCGGATAGAGCGTCTTCAGCTCCTCCAGCCGGGCCGTGTAGCGAGGATCATCGGGAGACAGCGCCTTCAGGCCGGCCCCGCGCTGCACCATGACCGAGGTGATCTGCTGGACGACATCCAGCTCCGACCGCTCGGTCCCGAAGCCGGCAGCCGCCAGTTCCCGCGCAATCTCCCGGTCCAGTTCCTCTTCTTCCGGGTGCTTCTCCCGGTTATTCGCCCGGGCGAGGCTGGCGATGCGGGCGGCAGCTTCAACCTCTTTGGCCGAGGCGCCGGTCAGCATGGTGGCGGCGGCGCCGGCCAGACCGGCCAGCTGGATCCTTATCGCGGCGTCATCGGACGCCTGGTCCAGCGCCGGACCGGCCAGTTCCTGCAGGCCCGCCCCCACCGCACCGGCCAGGCACGAGCCGCTGGTTGCCGCCCCGATCCCGCAGCCGGCGGCGGCGTGCACCAGAACCTTGCGCACGTCGCCTTCGCCGATCCCGAATTCAACGCCCAGATCCCCGATGCCCTGGAACACCTGCGCCGACACAACGCCAACCGCACCGTTCACCAGCGCCGACCGCGCCGCAGTGTCCAGACCTTCCCCGTTGACGGCCATATCCACAACGGCCAGCACACCAGTGTTGATCGCGGCCTGCGCCACCGTCTGCCCCAGTCCGGCCAGATGCCCTGCCGCACTGGCAACGCCTGCCCCGGCAGCGGTGGCTCCGGCTGTCGCGGCTGTGGCCCCGGCTGTTGTCGCGGCTGTTGATCCGGCTTCGGATCCAGCCCTGGTTATGCCGCTGTCAAGCCCCAGTCCGTCGCTGATCCCCTGTGTCAGGCCTGCTGTCAGGGCACTGATCACCAAGGATCGCAGGGTGTTGCTGGAGGCAATGGACCGCAGCGCCCCCTGCATGTCACCGGAAACGGCGCCGTTGGAAACAGAGGTTGCGACAGTTCCCGCAGCACTGGCCAGAACGGCGTTCGTCATGGTCATGGCCGTCAGCTGGGCCACTGTTCCGGCATAGGTGGCACCGGCCATCGACATGGTGGCCATGCCCGCTGGGATCGAAGCCCCGGCCGCCACTTCGGCAACACCGACGATATTGGCAGCCAGACTGGCCGTGGCCCCGGCGGTGAGGACCGCGGTGGCAAGGGCGATCAGAACCATGGCCCCGCCACTTATGCCGCTTTTCTGGTCATGCCAGCTGCGGTAGGTCTCTTCCACGCCTTTCCAGTCAACCCCCGGCAGGGTCCGGACCGTTGCCAGGTAACCAAGGCCGGGAGCCTGCGCAAGCTGGTCAATGTCGGTTGCCAGATCGCCGGTCGCACGGTATTCGACCACGATACCGCCCGGGCTTTCGATCACAAAGTCGCCGCCGGATTCCAGAAGGGCGTGCCGGACCACCTCCCGTTCGTGGCCACGTTCTGTCATGGTCCACTTCAGGCCACCATCCCGGTGTTCCGAAACCGAAAGGTAATCCCGTTCCGTGTCTGACAGAAGGTGAAGCCTGGCATCCGGGGCTGCAAAGGGACCCTTCCCGACCCGCAAGGTCAGCGTGCCACCGGCGGAAACACGACTGGCGCGGATGGTGGTGTCAGACCCGGATGCTGTCGTCAGATCCGCAACAGAGGTCACATCAGAGCCTTTTATGCCGGTAAAGGCATGCTGCTCTGTACGGAAGCCACTTCCCCCCAGGAAGCCACCAAAGGCACCGGACTTCTTGACCCGGTACTCATGCACATACTGCTCGTGCAGTGATGTGACATGCAGGCCACCAAGGGCCGTGATGTCGACATTACCGCCACTCTTGATCCGGGACCCGGCAATCTCCATGTCACCGCCGGCATCCAGCGATACGGCGCGACCCCCCGAAAGCACGCTGCTTTCATAGGTCAGCCGGCTCTCGTTGACATGCTCGGTTTTCTTCTTGCTGAAAAGACCCCGGCCCTTCGAGGTCGAACTGGACGCATAGCGCGAGGCCTGCGCACCCGCTGCCACAGACAGGGCGTTGCCGGCCACCACATCCAGCCTGCCGTCGGCCGAAACCCGCGAGGCCTCGATGCCGATATCCGTGCCCGACAGGCGGACATCGCCACCGGACAAAACCGATGATCCATGAAGGCGTTCCGCGTACGCACTCCGCGTGCTTCTGCGGCTGCTTGCCGCATCGCTGGACACATCCCGCGTTGCACCGACAACAAGACCACGACCGGCTTTCAGGGTCGCATTGCCGGCAGCCTCAACCTTCGACCCCATAACGGAAACCGAGCCATCCGCTTCAGCCGTCAGGGCACCGCCCGTGGAAATTGATGATCCCCGGGAGCGCTGGGAATGCGAGCTGTGTGTGCTTCGGCCGACGGTCCCGGCATAGGTGTGCTCATCGCGCGTAGCACCGACAACAAGATCACGACCGGCCTTCAGGGTCGTATTGCCGGCAGCCTCAACCTTCGAGCCCAGAACGGAAACCGTACCACCAGCCTCAACCGTCAGGGTGCCGCCCACATCAACCGTACTGCCACGATGGGTAACCGCTGTTCCGGATCCCTCGCCGACCTTTGTCCGGACAGTCCTGTATGGAGTGCAGTCGCTCCGGCCTGCAGCACAGTCCGGGTTGCGCACACGCCGCTCGGCATAGGAAGCCCGGGTAAAACGGGTTTCTTCCTTCAGCCCCTCGATCGAGACATGACCGGCCTGGCTTTTAACGGCAAGATTGCCATCGGCTTTGACCTTGGTACCGGCAAGGCGGACGGTATCATGGCCGGATACAGACATCGCCCCGCCGGCTGCAAGCTCGCCACGTTCCAGATCAATGGTTCTGGCCGCAAGGGTTGTATTGCCCGTGCTTTTGATCTGCCCACCCCCGCGCTGCTTGATGTCACCGGCAGTAATGGTTGTGGTGCCCCCGGCCACCAGCGCACCATTCCTGCGGTTCAGGAAGGCCATGGCCGCAGAAAGCGGAACGTCCCCATTCTCCAGTGCCGGCGGGGATGCCAGGGCCTGAACCAGGTTCTCGCTGAGGAACCGGTCTGCCCCAACCTGGATTGGGCGTTCCTCGGGAATGGCACTACCAACGACAGATCCGCCCTCAGGGTGAGCGATGTGGAGGTCTCTGCCCCCGGAGTGCTGGTGAAACGGTATTCCTGACCGGGCTTGGCCCGTCTCGGCCTGGGTGTTGTCGCGGCCTGTCGATCGTGAATCTCGTCAACATGACCTTTCTTACCCGTCTGGCTGTTGATCTCTGCCAGCATCTCTGCGGCGCTGCGGCTGCCGATCGTCAGGTTGTTGACCTGTTCCGCCTCGATATCCAGTATGCCACCGGCCTCAATCACCCCCCCGAAGGTATTGACGAAATCAAGGGTGCCTTGGTGACAGCTGTAGCAGGCGCGTTTGTGAACCTCGTGACGGGTACGGCTGGCCCCGAACGCAATATTGGTTACGGTCCGGGCCGAGATCTTCAGGTCCTGCCCGGCCCGGATCTCTCCGTAAACATTGCGGATACTGTCGGCATCCAGAGACAGGCCACCTCCGGAACGGATCGTGGCCAGCACACCATCATCGTTGAAGGCATCCTCGGTGATCGTCACCAGGATATCGTAGCCCGCTCCTGAACCGGCACGGATTGCTTGCCACAACGCTCTGACTTCGGGCAGGATGGCCCCGTCCTTGATGTATTTCGGGTCAATCGCGGACAGGGTTGTGTCGTCCAGCGCCTGTCCGCTGGCAAGTTTCTCCCAGAGGGCAATATACCGCGTCCTGTAGGCGTCCTTGACAGGGAACGGGTCGACTTGCTCCACAACCGGTTCATCAACAGCGCTGTCGTCTGCGGTACTGTCATCTGCAGCAACGACCGGTACAACGCGCGCCTCCTCAACCAGCAGGTCGCGCATGAAATCAACGAGAGAGGGGACGCCGGCCTCGACAGCCTTTCCGCTCAGGTTCTGGAAGTAGGCCACCCAGGCCGCTTTCGACCTGTCGGGATTGTCCTTGTCAAGGGCAGACGTGCGCAGCAGGCTGACAATACGGGGATCCAGCGGCGTATCCCTTGAGACCGTGCCGGAAAAGAAGGTCTCCAGAAGGAGCAGGTAATCGTCACGCTTTCCAGGGTCAACGGAACCATCCGGCGCGAGGATATCCGCTGACACCAGGCGATTGCGAATATCCTCGCCCGGATTTACGGGGTCAGACTTTTCTATTGACTTTTTGACCGTGTCCTTGATCCTGACGGTCGGGGCCGTCCCCTGGTTGACAATGGACTTGGCCTTGATATTTGGAAGCGTCTTTCCGGCCTCTATGGTGCCGTTCCTGTTCTCGACAGATTCGGACCGTCCACCCTCTCCTTTCGCATAGCCGATATCGAGCGTGTTTTTGCCAATGATCTTTCCGCCATCGTTGAGAACAAACGGCGCGTCGATGACAATATCCCCCTCCGAGAGCACAGTGCCCCGGTTCTCGACCAGCCGCCCGGCGGCCAGGGTTGTCTTCTGCCCGGACTTGATCGTCCCGCTGTTCTTGATGGTATCAACAGCCCCGATCGAAACCGATGTGTCCGCGTCGATGGTGCCCGTGTTGTCAACCGTATGAGCCGCAACAGAAATGCTGCCTGAACTTTTTATGGTACCGGCGTTCTCAAACCGGGCCGTTGTTGTGATGGTGGTGTCTGTGCCGGCGGACAGGCTGGAACCGGATCCAAGGCGGATATGCCCTTTTGCATCAAGCGTCAGGCTGGAAGCCGAGACCATCGCGCCGTTCATGTTGACGCCGGCCCCGTCCTCGGTGGCAACCAGGGCAATCTGGTTGGCATACATTCCGCCTAGGGCGGCAACATCGAGAGCGATATTCGGGGCCGGGGTATCAACGGTTATCGGGTCGGCCGCGAGGCTGTTGGCATCAACCGTATTCGTCCCCATGACAACGTTCAGCCTGAGGCCCTTGACCTTGGCTTTTTCACGCAGGGCAATGGTGCGGGCAACAAGATCAATCTGACCGATGGATAGCATCTTGCAGCGCCTCGTAGGCCTTCCCTGCCGTGCCACGATTTGTGAAGATCAGCAAGTCCCGGCTGTTGATGCGCACCCGCTTGGAGACAGGTTCGTTGTTCTTCAGCTTCGCCATGATCTGCGAAATGCAGTAGATTAAAATGATATAGAGAACAGCGGTCCAGATTGTCCCGAACGGGCATAGTGTCCTTATCCAACGATGTTGGACTTGTTGGCTGGATAGGGACACGTCCCGGTGTGCGTGCAGGGCTTGCTATCAGCCTTCCTGCTGACTTTTCTGCACACTGATCTCACCACCCGTTTCGGGGCTTGCCTGCATCAGCTCTTCTTTTGTGAAGCCGAAGCGGGTGATGGTTTCCAGGCTTTCGACCTCGACCCACACCGGGTCCAGTTTCGGCCCGTCGTATTCGGGCTTGCCGTAGTCCTCTGGATAGGTCTGGGTGTCGGTCATGGTGGTCATGGTGCCGCGCAGCAGGCGCATGAATTCGGCGTGGGCCGGGGTGCCCTTGATGGCGTCCAGATCGGCACGGGTGTTGATGATGGTCATTTGTTAAAAGCTCCGTTGAGACGGTCAGAGAAGAATCAGGTGGGCACAGACGCCACGGGCGCTAGTGTGGCTAGCCACGTACACCGGAGCATTGTTCCAGCCCGAGCAACGAGAACCGGGATGAGACATATCGTACCAGTGCCCACCCAAGAGCACGGCATTCGACAATTGGTATGTACTGCCCCGCCCCCCCGTGTTCACCGCCCACGAGGACGAGCCATGTGAACCGCCAAAATCACGCCCCCGCACACACAGACACCCGGTGGCCTGGATCACGCCCCATTTCGAGGTGTACGCCGCGTTCAGGACGGTTGCCCCCGGGTCAAACCCCAGCGAGGAGGCCTCGGTGGTGCCCCAGGCCAGCGCCGCAAATTCGGCGTACGACGGTAGCTGCTTGCCATGCGCCTGCATCACCTCGGCAGCCTCCCACCAGTTCAGCGAATTATACGCTTTAGAGCCATCGCCCCCGAACTGGCCCGGGATTTTCGGCGGGCTTGAACCGTCGGCAATAGTGACGCCGTACTTGCTGGTGCCGTCCGTATGGTGGTTGACGCCCAGCAGGTAGATATCCGCCCAGAAGCTGTCTGCCACCAGGGTCATGCCGCGCGGGTCCTTGCACGCCGGGCGGAACTTCAGATCCCACAGCGCGTACGGATTGATCGCCGGGGTGGTATCACCGCCCTTCTGTGCCGTGGCGTTGCCGCCGGGCGCGTAATGAAAGCCGCCGATCTTGCGGGCGGTGTCTGCCGTATAGCCGGACGGAGCCTTGAAGTTGGCATCGGCGCGAACGGATCCATCGGCGCAGACGTACACGGCGTAGTCTGTGCCGGGGGTCAGGGTCGGCATCACCACTGCCGTATCGGTTGTAAACGAGATGGCCTTGCCGTGCACGTCCACAGCCGTTCCCGCCTTCAGGCTGAGCGCGTTTGCAGCAGTCTTGGTGAACACCACGCTGTCCGGATCAGCCTTGATAAAGGCGTTCTGCATCAAGACATGGCTGGCCGCTCCCACCTGCTCTTTTATGTTTTTTGCGGTTTGGGTGATTGTGCCCTCGATCTGTGCCTTGAGTGCGGCATCGGCGGCGGCGAAGGCTTGCTCCAGGTCGGCCTTTACGGTTGCGGCCTTGTCATCCACG
>NZ_JAAVTA010000016.1 GCF_012102705.1 Haematospirillum sp. H1815 | reverse complement strand
CGGTAATCACATCGCCCCGGGTTTCTGCCGCAGAGGCAAACACAAACCGGTCCGCGCCGGGGCCACCGGTCAGTCGGTCGCCGTCTGCGCCACCGGTCAGCGTGTCATCGCCATCCCCGCCGGTCAGGCTGTCGTTCCCGTCACCACCGTACAGTTCGTCATCACCGAGCAAGCCATCCAGCCAGTTGGCCTTGTCATCACCGGTCAGTTCGTCATTCCCGGAACCGCCGATCACATTTTCGATGTTGCGCAGGGTGTCCTCGGCCACACCGTTTACATAGACCGTGGCCTCCTTCACCCCGCGCAGCGTCACCTTCACCGGCTTGTCGGTGTTTGAATAAGACACGTTGTCCCACTTATCGGTCCCGACAAAGGTGTCTTTCTGGCCCAGTGCGCGGGTCTGGTAGATGTGTACGTATGACATATATCCACAGGTTATCGTTTGTCCAGCTTAATGCACTGATTATATTTGTTATTTTACTAACCGCACCCAGAACACCTTTTACCTGTGGTTGGCGTCATCCCGTCGTAAAAACAGCTATTTTACGACGGGATGATGTACCTCATTCTGTTGTTTTACCGTTGACAGTTTTCATGATTTAAAGAAAAAATATTTTCCTTAAATCATGAAGGACTGCACACATGATTGTCGGATTTCTGAATCAGAAGGGTGGTGTTGGGAAAACAACACTCAGTGTCAATGTTGCGGCAAGTCTGGCGCGTCGTGGTGGGCGTGTCTTGTTGATTGATGCAGACCCGCAAGGCAGCAGCCTTGATTGGGCGGCGGCTCGTGAAGCGGCACCGTTGCTTTCAGTTGCGGGTCTGCCACGTCCAACATTGCATAAAGAGATAGGCCAGATTGGCTATGGCTATGATCATGTTGTGATTGACGGGCCACCCCGTGTCACTGATTTAGCCCGATCTGCCGTTATGGCCGCCGATGTTGTTCTGATCCCTACACAGCCATCGCCTTACGATATCTGGGCCTCAGATGAGGTCGTCAAGCTTATTGGCGAAGCGATTGTTTTTAAGGAAGACCTTAAATACGCATTTGTTATAAACCGCAAAATATCAAATACGTCAATCGGGCGCGATGTACGTGAGGCGCTGGCAGCTTATCCAGATGTTCCTGTTTTTGAATCGTCTCTTACCCAGCGTGTTATTTTTGCTGAAGCCGCAGCTCGCGGACTTTCTGTTCACGAAGTTGATGGCGCTGTACGAGCTGTATCCGAGATTGAGGCGCTTACAGACGAGTTGCTCGAATTTGCCAAGTTGAAAGAACCGGCATGAATGAATTGAGTTCTGCCTATGGGCGGTTTTTGTAATTACGGAGAGGGAAAGTATGAGCAAGAAAGTTTCAATTGGGACCAGGCCGACAACCAAGTCAGCTCCTGTTTCTGCGGATGCATGGGTGGACAGTCGGGATACAGAGGAACCGATGAAGAGGTTGACAATTGATATCCCTGCAAGTTTGCACCGAGCCATCAAGGCCCAGTGTGCCATGCGTGGCAGCAAGATTTCAGATGAGTTGCGGGACTTACTTTTACAGAAATACGGTTAATTGTATAACATCTTAATATGTTTTCATTAATTGAATGTTTCTGTTTATGCTCTCAGCATTCGGGGGAGTGCCCCGGGGGGCAGGGCAAGATCAGGGCCATGCAGCTTGGGGGTGGCAGGATCAGCTGAAGACTTTTTTGCGAGAATCCATAGCCGATAAAGAACGGAATGCCCCCGGGGCCGTGGTCGGGTACGACAAAAAGGAAACCCGGGGCCGTAGCCCCGGGTTTCGATGTGGTGCTCTGTCGAGCTTGTTAACGGCTCGACCGCAATTTCTGAGAGCGGAACTCTCATTTATTTGCCGTGAGTTGTCAAGGTGCAATCGGTCGCCTTCTCCCGGAATATGATCAGGTCTGTCCAATCCGATTTGGAACGCCCGATGTTTGCTCATTTGCGGTGCTACCTTGGATGGCGTTGTGTGTTGACATAAATCAAGGGTCGAACAATTATTCCCCCATCTTTTTTATTTGGGTTCGTAACATGCTTCGTCTTGGGCTCGACATCGGTTCCACATCCATCGGCTGGTTTCTCTATCGCATAACCAACGGCATGATTGCCGAGATTATAGATTGTGGCGTGAGACTCTTCTCGGATGGCCGGAACGCGAAGACGGGTGTTTCGTCAGCTGTGGAGCGCCGCAACGCACGCGCGTTGCGGCGCCGGCGTGACCGATATCTGCGCCGTCGTGCAACGTTGATGAAGCGTCTTGCGGCGGCCAGTTTGATGCCGGAAGAACCAGGTCAAGCGAAGCAGTTGGAAGTATTGGATCCCTATCGTCTGCGGGCCGAGGCCCTGGATCGCCGATTGGAACTGACCGAACTCGGGCGTGCGTTGTTCCATCTTAATCAACGGCGGGGCTTCAAATCGAACCGCCAAACGGACCGTGGCAACAACGAGGGCGGCAAGATCATCGATGGTTCTGCACGGCTGGATCAGGCGATGATGGCCGTCGGAGCGCGGACCTATGGCGAATTCCTGCACCTGCGTCGCAGCCAAGCCGAAGATCTGCGCCGTGTGCCGTCTGTTCGCACGCGGCTTACCTTGCGGTCCGTTGACGGTGGAAAAGCAGAAACGGGGTATGACTTCTACCCGGACCGGCGACACCTGGAGGAAGAGTTCAACAAGGTCTGGGCTGCGCAGGCCGCACATCACCCGGTGCTGACAGATAGCCTGCGCCATGAAGTGTTCGAGACAATCTTCTTTCAGCGTCCCCTGAAGGCACCAGCGGTGGGACGGTGTCTGTTCTTCCCGGAACCGCGCCTGCCAAGGGCTCATCCGCTGACACAGCGGCGTGTTCTTTATGAAACAGTCAATGCGCTGCGGATCAGGACCGAAAGCGGGACCGCTGTTCCCCTCGGCAGGGAGCAACGTGATAAAGTCATCATGCTTCTGGACGGCAAGGCACCGGTCAAGGCCATAGCCTCTGCGAAACTGTCGCTGAACGCTATCGCAAAACATCTCAAGTTGCGTGACGGGCAGACCTTTACCTTGGAGAAGGGGCGCGATTACATCGCCTGCGATCCGGTCCGGGCGAGCCTGTCGCACCCCGACCGCTTCGGCCCGCGCTGGTCGGTGCTTGAGGCTGAGGTGCAGGCCGAAATCGTCGGGCGTATTCGTGATGATGATGATACCATGGCTCTGGTTGAGTGGCTGAAGCAGGTCCACGGCCTGGACGATGCGCATGCACGCGCAACGGCTGATGCCCCCCTGCCCGAAGGCTATGGTCGCCTTGGCGAGACAGCAACGCGGAAGCTGTTGGACTGCTTGAAAGCCGAGGTCCTGACCTATAGCGAGGCGGTGGGGAAGGCGCTCGATCAACACCACTCCGACCGCCGGACGGGCGAGATTCTGGAATCACTTCCCTATTATGGTGAAGTGCTGCAGGCTCATGTTATCCCGGGGACCGGTGAGCCGCATCATGACGATATCACACGTTTTGGACGGATCACCAACCCGACGGTTCACATCGGGCTGAACCAGCTGCGCCGCCTGGTGAACAGGATCATCGCCCGCTATGGTAAACCAGCAGAGATCGTGGTCGAACTGGCTCGCGACCTGAAGCAAAGCACCGGCCAGAAAAAGGCGGCCATAGCCCTGAATCTCAAGAACAGAAAGGCCGCCGAAGTACGGTCTGCTCTCCTGACCGAATGGGGTGTTCCGGATACGGGTGCGAACCGCATGTATGTTCGTCTTTGGCAGGAACTCCACGAAGATCCGATGATGCGGCGTTGCCCTTATACCGGGACCATCATTTCACCCTCTTTGCTCTTCTCGGGCGCGATCGACATCGATCACATCCTGCCCTATTCCCGTACACTTGACGACAGCACGGCCAACCGCACCTTGTGCATGAAGGAAGCCAATCGCCAGAAGCGCAACAAATCGCCATCAGAAGCCCGGCGGGACGGGATGCGGATCTGGGCGCTTGAGGACGACAATCTGCGTCATATTCCTGAATTCAAGCGCTGGCGCTTTGCCGAAGATGCGATGGCACGGTTTGAGGGCGAGCGGGATTTCGAAGCGCGGGCGCTGGTGGATACCCAGTACCTTTCGCGGATATCCAAGGCCTATCTTGAAACGCTCTATGACGGTGCAGATGGCAAGAGCCATGTCTGGGTCGTTCCAGGGCGGCTGACAGAGATGCTGCGCCGGCACTGGGGTCTGAACGGGATTCTTACTGACCCGCTGCGGGATGTCACAAAAGAGAAGAACCGGATGGACCACCGCCACCACGCCATTGATGCGGCTGTGGTGGCGGCAACAGACCGTGGCCTGATCAAGGCGATGGCCGAGCAGGCGCGTACAGATGTCGATCAGGGCCGCGAGGCACTGGCCTCATCCATCATGCCCCCGTGGCCCGGATTCCGTGAAGCGGTTGCGGAACATGTCAACCGTATTATTGTCAGCCACCGCCCCGATCATGGCCGGATCGACCTCACGACCCGCATGAAAGGGCGCGACCAGACAACCGGCCCCTTGCACCGCGACACGGCCTATGGCCTGACCGGGCAATCCGAGAAGGGTGTTCCGCTTGTGGTCACCCGCGAGCCCTTCGACAACCTGACCCCCACCATGATCGGCAAGATCAGGGACGAACCGTTGAAGGCAGCCCTTGCGGCCGTGACCGCCGGCAAGAAGGATGATGCGTTTGCCGAAGCGCTGGCACACTTCCGCGACAGTCCTGGCCCTTACCACGGGATCCGCCGCGTCCGGTTGATCGAGCCGATCAGTGTAGTCGAAATACGGGATGCATCCGGTCGGGCTTACAAAGGCTATAAAGGCAATTCCAACCATTGCTTTGAGGTCTGGAGGTTACCCGGAGGAGCCATCACCGAACATATTGTCAGCACCTTCGATGCCCACCAACCTGGCCCTGAGCCACGCCCACATCCGGCGGCCAAGCGGCTTTTGCGTTTGTTCAAGTCCGACATGGTAAAGTTGGATGACAGCAAGTTCGGTCCGGTTATTGCTACCGTTGTGATGTTCGACCGTAACGGTGGGATTTCCTTGGTGCCGCACACCGCATCCAATGCAAGGGAACGCTATAAGAAGCATAAAGAAGACCTTTATCTGCGTTTGACTGCCCGCACCCTGATCGAGGCAGGTGCCCGTCGTATTATTGTGGATGAAACAGGTCATTTCCGTGATCCTGGCAGAAAAGGGTAACGGGGTTCTTGCGGGTTCTATAGGCTGAATCCATTCGGCGGGGGAGAGGGGAACCGGCCATGGATCAGATCATTGACCTCACACAGGATGGTCGCCATCTGGCCCGTGACCGTGGGTTTCTGACCGTAAGCGAGGGAGGAAAGCGGATCGCCCGCGTGCCTCTCGATCAGGTGGCCGCAGTTTTGGCTCATGCCCACGGGATAACCTGGTCCAACGCGCTGCTGGCTGCGCTCGCGGAACAGGGCACACCTGTTGTCATCTGCGGGTCAAATCATCGCCCAACGGGCCTTCTGTGGCCGATGGAGGGGCACCACCAACAGGGTGCGCGCATCCGCGCCCAATGGTCTGCACCCGTACCTCTGGTGAAGGGGGCCTGGAAGGCCATCGTCATTGCCAAGATCGGTATACAGGCTGCATCGCTCGAAGCCATTGGACAGTCCTCAGCCCCCCTTCACATGATGGCGCGTCGTGTACGGTCCGGTGACACAGGCAACATCGAGGCACAGGCCGCCCGCTTTTACTGGCCACTGATGATGGGGCCGGATTTCCGCCGGAATACCGATGGCGGTGGCATCAACGCGCTTCTCAATTACGGCTATACTGTTCTGCGTGCCGCCACCGCACGGGCTGTTGCCGGTGCTGGTCTGCACCCTGCTATCGGTATCTTTCATGCCAATCGCGGCAATGCTTTTGCCTTGGCCGATGACCTGATGGAACCCTTCCGTCCGTTTGTTGACATGACTGTCCGGGAGATCGTCAGGCGGGAAGGCACAGACGTCACACCGTCCGCCAAGGCAGCCTTGGCCCGGCTTATTGCCCTTGACCTGCCGTTGGCGGATGAAACGACACCCCTGGCCACAGTACTTGGGCGTCTGGCCTCCTCGCTTGCACGCAGCTTCGAAACGCGTCGTCTTGCGCTTGCCTTGCCTGGGCTCCCTTCGGTCGATACCTTTCGTGCCTTGGTATCATGAATGGCACCACGTATCATCTCAGCGGCTATCGTCTGATGTGGGTGCTGGTCATGTTCGATCTGCCGGTCGGGACCAGGTCCCAGGCCAAGGCTGCTACGGACTTCCGGAATTTTCTCCTTGATGAAGGTTTTGAACGCAGCCAATTTTCGGCTTATGGTCGCTTTGTGAATGGGAAGGAGGCTCTTGAGGCCCGCATTCGTCGCATTGAACAGGCCTTGCCCGACAAGGGCGATGTCCGGATCCTGGCGCTTACGGACCGTCAGTTCCGCAACATCGTCCACTTTTCGGATCAGGATCGACGCAAGGCCCGCGAAAATCCGTCGCAACTGGTGCTGCTATAGGAGCAATGTGTGCAAAAAAGACAACGCCACATCGCGATATTATCAAGTGGAATCAAGGCGCAAAGCGCTGATCCAGACTAGCATCTCAGAAATTGCGGTCAAGCAGCAACGAAATCATACGCGACACCGGTTTCCCACGCAGACTAGCATCTCAGAAATTGCGGTCAAGCAGCAACCGCGCACTCGGCCACTCGAAGGGATAGCGGAGACTAGCATCTCAGAAATTGCGGTCAAGCAGCAACGCAAGTCCCGAGGTGCAGCGTTATGAAGGAAGACTAGCATCTCAGAAATTGCGGTCAAGCAGCAACTGCCAGATGCTCGACGAAGCCGTAGAGCGAGACTAGCATCTCAGAAATTGCGGTCAAGCAGCAACGATTTTCCAACCTTCCCGTGACGGTACGTAGACTAGCATCTCAGAAATTGCGGTCAAGCAGCAACTCCGGCGCGGATCGAACAAGGGACGGATAGAGACTAGCATCTCAGAAATTGCGGTCAAGCAGCAACAAACATCGAACCGTAGAGAAAGGGATGTGGAGGCTAGCAGCTCAGAAATTGCGGTCAAGCAGCAACCTCGCATTCTTGCAGAACACCGCCGTCCAGAGGCTAGCAGCTCAGAAATTGCGGTCAAGCAGCAACACAAGCCATCCTGAAGCGTGTTGTTGACGGTGACACCGCCGTGATGTTGACCTCGGACAGGAAGGATATGCACGTGGCCCTGACATCCATCGGTATATCGCGTGCGGAAAAGCTGGACTCTTGTTGTTGTTCCGGGCAGGGTTCGGTGTGTTGCGTGCGGGAAGCTGGAGGCGAAGACATGGATGATGATGCCCAAGTGGATTTGTTCCTGGAGAGCATCATAAGCGCCCCGGTAAAAGACGAACGCGCCCTGATGGAGTTTCCGTTTTTCAGCCTTCAGAAACAGAAGCGCATCAAACCTTTTATCTTCGATGATGGAACCGTTCGCATTGAAGTCAATCCAGGCCCTTACGGGATTGCCTCGATCTGGGACAAGGATGTTCTGATTTATGTAACATCCTTGCTGAACAGCCGCCTTGAACGTGGCGCTTCTGTAAACCGCACCATTCAATTTCCGGCCTATGACTTTCTCAGGCTTACCGGGCGCGGAACAGGCAAACAAGCTTACGAGCTGTTCATGTCCGCGCTGGACCGGCTGCAGAGCACCACTATCCGCACCACCATTACCTCCGGACAGAATGAGGAGCGTGAACGCCGGGGATTCTCGTGGATCGACAGTTACAGGATTGTCGAGCGCATCAATTCGCGCGGACAGAGGGTTATGGCCGCCGTTGAATTGACGCTGAACAAATGGATGTTTCGTGCGATTGTCGAGAATAGGCGCGTTCTAACCATTGATCGCGGGTATTTCAGGCTCAAGATGGGGCTGGAAAGGCGGCTTTACGAGCTGGCGCGCAAGCATTGTGGCCGTCAACCGATGTGGAAAATTTCCCTGCCACGCTTGGCGGAAAAGTGTGGCTCGGAAATGGAGCTCCGTAACTTCAAGGTTTATCTGAAGAAAATCTCGGAAGCCGACAGTCTGCCACAATACCGGATTAGCCTAGCTTTCGACAAGCCGGACCCTGAGCAACAACGCATGAATGAGGATCTCGGGACCGACGCGTGGCGTTGGGGGCGAAATGATCGGATCCTGACCGTATTTACTCATAAAACCATGGAGCTTCTGCCGCCGCTGAGTGAAAGCGACGAATGATGCAAAAGCAAGGTTACTCCTGTGGATAACATTAACCGGGTATCGGTATATCGCGTGCAGAAAGACTCGGTATATTGCGTGCAATTGTCCCTGTAGCTAATTGAAAAAAAATAAAATCGCGCCTATAATGGTTTAACTTAATATAATAAAATATATTAACGCAAAGCGGGCGAAAGCAGCAGAACGCGCGAACCCCCAACAGCCTGCCAAAAACAAACCCCATTCAAACCAAGAGCAGGGCAAAGGGAGATACGATTTTTTGGGCTGTCAGACCACAGCATCCTCCCTACAAAACAAACTTAAAAAAATGCCTTCAAATGCCCACCCAAGAGGGTTCAGATAGTTTTTCACGTACTTGTTCCCGTTAATATAGAAACACAAGTACACAAATAATTACAATGGATTGCCATGCATACATGCCTTGCGATTGCCGCAAGGCGCGAGTAAGGTGCCGATCTTCACGCGTTTCGATATATGGACTGTTGCATGCGTTTCTGGGTTGGTGTTCTCCTTGGTATGTCGTGGCTGCTGTGTACCGGCATTGGTTTTGCCCGGGCAGGCGAGGCACCGGTCACAGACCCGGCTCAATCCATTCCCTGGGCGGAAATATCCTCGGAGCGGGTGCGGAACTGGTGGGACCATGATCCACACAACCCCGTTCCACCGCTCCCGGAAGGGGTTGTGCGTTCGTTTGCATATCTCGCCGAACAGACCAACGTGTATGAGAAACGGCACGTTCTTGATCCAAACGACCGAGACCCTAGTTACGTAACCGACCCTTTTGTGTGGAGCTACAGCGCCGCCTTTTCCAAGCGCTTTTACATGCCAGAAAAATGGGTGGATGCAGATCTGGAAGGAGCCGTCGCCCTTGCTTTTCGGATGCGGGAGCCAACGGTTTTTCAGTGCGGGTTGAATGGTGATGAAGACAAGTGTGATACCCGCAAGGTCTGTCAGCTTGATCTCTATTATGACAACCGCATCACGTTGCCGTGGAACACCCCGCACATTCGCCGCGACAACCTGATGCAGGGTGTGCATTCGGGCCTGTTTTTGTATGATCCGGAGTATAAATACCGCAGCCTCAATCATCATTTTTACAAACACCCCGGTCCGGATGGAGTAGCGCAGCCCGGTCCGCTGGCTTCCGGCGGTCAGTTGTACGTGAACGGTCAACCGATCAGCTCTCAGGGAGACGTGATACATTTCGACCAGGCTTTTGCCCCGGCGCTGGGGCTGATCAGCTGGGATGGTGTGTGCCCACAGGTGGCGGCTGAATCAGGTCCGGTGACTCTGCCGTTTTTTGATGCCACAGGGAAACGGATGCACCAGGTCACGGTGCCGCCGCGGTGGCTGAAAGAGGCCTACACTCTGTGGAAGAGGGAGCGCACTGTTCCGGCCCTTATGCCCAACAAACCGCTTGGGGAGCAGGATCGCCTGGGGCATCTGCTGACCACCTGGTGGAATCAGGTGTTTGATTTCCGGCCCGTATTCGACGGGCCACCCATTGATGATGAGCATTATCAGAAGAACTTTACCTTCCGTGACGGGAAGCCGTTCATTCGCGATACCTGGATATGGGCCTACACGCGGGAGTTCGCCGAACGTTTCCACATGCCCGAAGAGTGGATTGATCCGGATTTGAAGGGGGCGCTGGCGGTGGCCTATCGCATGACCCCGCTGGGGCAACGGACGTGTGGAACCTTCCGTGTCAAGGACTTGTGCCACCCAACCCTCTATGTGCAGCGGGATATCTATTACGACACCGCAACCACGCTGATGCCTTGGATCTATTCCGATATCCGGCGCGATAACCAAATTGATTTTATGACTTCGGCTTCCATCCTTGGTGGGCCGGAGATACATAGCCTCGGCTGGAATAGTGTCAGCCTCAATCGTCACTTTTATTATGGACGAGGGCTTAACGATCCCAATTTCAAGGAACGGTTCAAGGGCGATTTGTGGCGCGATCGAGGCATTATGATGGGCGGCTTTGTGTCTCCAGCTTTCTTTGATCGAAACTATCGCCAAAGGGTGGGTTTGATCAGCGAAATTTTTCCGCGGCCAGCCCGGAGTCACCGCATCCCCCCCGTTTATCCCATACGTTTCTACATAGATCGTAACCTGCAGGTTCAGAGAATAATCAGGAAAGACGACATACGCAATTCGCACCATTTCGAAATTCCGCACCGCCTGTGGGATCGATTGTGCCGCTTGTTCAATGCCAACGCTGCCGAATACCGAGCGTGGCGTGCCCGCCATAGGAAAGGCAATTAACTAATATTATGCGTTTTCTGTATTTATTGTTAACTCTTGAAAAGGGAAAGTTTTATGTCAGCTTCATCACTCACCACCACCAGATCTATTCTTGAGGGGGCTTCGGAAACATCTATCACGCTACAGAATGCAGCCCGTGCCGCCAGCCTGATGCAGGCAGTGGAAAACGGCACAGCCTTGCCCACCGGGTTTAGACCGGTAGAACCTCAAGGGCGCGACACTTGGGCTCAGAACCTGAAGCTGCTGCCTAATGAGGGCACCCGCATTGACTTGTTCGTTGATGAGGTTGAAGGGGGAATCACTGCCTATGTCCACGTCCCAGAAGGTTTAAATGCCATTAGGACAATACGTGCCGGGCAAACAGGGGCGCGGTCCGGCCTTGGCGAAGCTACAGTCGATACTCTGCTTGACCAAATCCCTGAGCCGGTACAGATCATTCTCGGGCATACGGAAGATGGTGCACGCTACCTATCAGGTAAATCAAAATACAGCGAACAGCTCAGCAATCTGTGGAATAAATGGGATACAGGGAAGGAGGTCGCCAAAAAGGTAGGTTTCGCTGCGGATGCTTTGTATACAGCGGGTGAAAATCGCGCCTATATGCACGAGTTGTTGGATAACGCCGCTACAATTAAAGAACTTGTTAAAAATTTCAGGAAAGACGATGGGTCAGCGCCCTATCTTGATGATCAGGGCCCGCCTCAAGTTACCTTTGTTGGAGATGGTGTTTTTGCAGCACTTGCAGCCGAGAGCACTGGAACAAAAGCAACCATTTTTGCATCACAGGGCCTCGAAGCACCTCTGAAAACCTGGGAAATGGATGAGAGGAAGCAAGCAAATGAAGCGGGCAGTGGTGCACAGAACATTGTCAGAGTGACCTACGACGATTGTCCTGATTTCGGAAGGCAGGCCGCCAATGAAACGGTTGTCCGCTTGGCCAGCGATGGGGCAACACGTCTTCTGGGGAATGTGGTGCCCGAAGGCACCGATGAGAGTATTGTTACCTTTGTGAATAAGGCCGATGGCCTTGTACGCAGTATTTTTGGACTAACCTCACCGGAAGATATACAACAGAAACTTGCCGCAGGTAATGCTGTGGTGGTGTTACCTTCCCAAAGAGCAGCCGATACAGCGTGGAATATCTCCTCCTACCTGAAGACCGGCCTTAAGGATGTGGTCTCCCCTGAGAACCGGGCAAAGGCTGTTGAGCTTGTGCAGAAAGCTTGGGAAGAAATACGCCCCGATGAGCACGTTGGCCTGAACATTGACTTTGATGCCGGACGCTTGGACCTCACAAACACCCAAAGTGCCGGTTACGGACAGGTGAAGAGCAGTATGGTGTTTGACCGCACCGGTGTGAGTGCCCGCCATGATCTGGAGATTGATGGGGCCAGCACCCGGCTGTCTGACCAGGCGGTGCGGGATATTGCCGCCGCCGGTGGGCCGCAGTCGGTGCTGTTTGTCAACAAGGGGCGGGCCGAGAAAGCCCTGGAAAGCTTCAGGTATGATCTTTCCGATGGCTGGGCGCGTGGGCTTGGTGATGACTTTGCTCCGCTTGAAAACCGGACCATGCAAGTGGGCAGCAACGATTACCTGTTCCTGGACCGCAAGGCCACGCCGGCGGTCTCGTTCAGCGAGAGCCGTCTGCTGGGTGAGCTCTCCACGTTCCAGCTCAATGCCTATCTCAGCAATGCCAACAATATCATCGGCGGGGCCAAAAACCATATCTCGCCCCTGGTGCTTGACCTGGACGGGGATGGGGTTGAGTTGACCCACGCCTATGACCGCAGCGTTTACTTTGATATCGACAACGATGGCCAGGCGGAACGGGTCGGCTGGGTCAAGGCTGATGATGGCCTGCTGGCCATGGACCGTAATGAAAACGGCAACATTGATGATATTACCGAGCTGTATGGCGATGACGAAATGGCGGCCTATGACAAGCTGCGTCAGCACGATGCCAACAAGGACGGAAAGATCGATGCCCGGGATCCGGACTATGCCAAACTGCGGGTGTGGCGTGACCTGAACCAGAACGGCCTGACCGAAGCCGGTGAACTGAAAACCCTGCCGGAAACGAATGTCCAGAGCCTGGACCTGAACGAAAAGCCCGAAGACCGCTGGCAGCACGAGAACTACATCTCGGCCTCCTCCACCTATACCAAGGTCGGGGGGCAGACCGGAACGATGGTGGACGCTCATTTCCTGAATGATAACGCCGACAGCTGGTACAAGGGCGCGCATGGAGAAAAGTTCGGGGCCGAGGTCAAGATCAACCTGGAGGCCCTTCTGCTGCCGCAATCACGCGGCTATGGCCTGATGAAATCGATGCATCTGGCGCTGAACGACAATCCCGAATTGATGGCGATGATGCGCACCCTGGCCAGCCTGAAGCCGGACCAGCTGGGGGATGCGCCGCGACTGGTCGAGGATATTCTGCTGGAATGGGCCGGGGTACGGGGCAATGACCCCACAGGCCGAGCCGAAGGTACGGGCAGCAACATTGATGCCCGTCATGTGGACTTTATGGAGCAGTTCACCGGTGTCATGTGGCTGCAGCGCGGTCTGACCTCGATGGTGGGTGAAAATGCCTCGGTCGGGATCAAGAAGGCATGGGGCAACATCGAGGCGGTGATGACGGCGCGGTTCCTGGTCCAGGGACCACTGGCGCACCTGTTCCCGGAGGCAAAGTATAACTTCGGGACCGATACGGTTGATCTGAATACATCGCTGTCTTCGATCCTGACCAGGGCGCGCAGCTATGCCTCCTCCCTGGATGAGGACGGGGCAGAGCGTTTCTGGATAGAGATGGGGAACATCCTGATTGTCTCAAAGGGCGAGCTGGGGGTTGATGTTGACACCATCAACAACAGCATCACGTCTGCCTTCGGTCACGATCTGTTTCTGGCGGAAAAGTCGGTTCTGGCTGCTGATGGCGTGATCTATACCGGCAAAGACACGACCCCCGATCACCTGAAGCTGTCGGTGCGTGTGGGGGATGCGGCAGACAACACCATCAAGGGTAGTGATCGTGGTGACCTTGTCTTTGCCGAAGGGGGCGCGGATACCATCGAAGGCCGTGGTGGAGATGACTACCTGAATGGTGGGGCCGGTCATGACCGGATATCCGGCGGTGCCGGCTTTGACCGTCTTGTCGGGGGCGATGGCGACGACGTCCTCAACGGGGATGCAGGTGGCGACCATCTGGATGGCGGTGCCGGGCGTGACATCCTGATCGGCGGGGGCGGGGATGACACACTCAAAGGTGGAGCCGGTGCTGATGACCTGGATGGCGGAGACGGTGAGGACACACTGAGCGGTTGGTCCGAGACCGGTGGCGTTTACATCAATCTGGCAACCGGGGAGGCTGCTGGCGGTGATGTGCGTGGGGATACATTCCGTAACTTTGAAAATATCGACGGATCAGACTTCTCCGATACCCTGGTCGGGGATGCCAAGGCCAATTTCCTGAATGGTGAACGTGGGGATGACGAGCTGTACGGTGGGGACGGCGACGATACCCTGTTCGGAGCCGATGGCCGTGACATCCTGCACGGCGAAGCCGGTGATGACACGCTCCAGGGCGATGACGGGGCAGAGGTGATGATCGGGGGGAGCGGTATCGATACGGTTTCTTATGCTCATCCGTACAATACAAAAGGCGTGGTGGCGGATCTGTCCACCGGTCGTGGTTCGGCCGGCAGTGCTGCCGGTGACACCTACGACGGGATAGAGAACCTGACCGGAACCGTAGGCGGACATGATGTGTTGATCGGAGATGATCAGAATAATGTGCTCACTGGTCTGGGGGGAGCCGATACCCTGCGGGGAGAAGGCGGGAATGATACGCTGGTAAGTCTCTGGGGATCAGATCATCTTTATGGGGGACCTGGTTCGGACCGCTTTGTTTTTACCTCTGTGAATTCCATTACATTCCCCAGAAAGGACTTGGCCAGCCCGGATCCCGTGAAAAACAAGAGTAATGCAAATTCTTTTACATTCGAGATGAATGACAAGCACGTTTTTGTTCATGACTTTGACCTCAGTGATCCCGATGAGAAAATTGATCTCTCAAGACAAGACCTGAATGAGGTTGTTGTGCGTCAGAGTGGCACCGACACGGTGATTGAATTGGATGGTGGACGACGTCTGGTCCTGCTTGGAATTTCAGCAACGGAGCTGACCGCCGACCACATGGTTCTACCGCCCGGAGTCACGGATATTACGCGGGGTGAGCCAATCACGAGAGCAGGAGTGATGCTGACGGGAGGGGATACTGCTGACATGATGGAAGGAACATTTGGTGATGACATCCTGTCCGGTGGGGATAATAGTCATGGCTGGGATAGGCTGTATGGTGGCTTTGGTGCTGATCGTTTAAGTGGTGGTGGTGGAGACGATGTGCTGATAGGGGGACTTGGTGCAGACACCCTGGATGGAGGTGAGGGTGTAAACTATGCGTTTTATGGAATATCTCCTGAAGCAGTCACTGTTGACCTGTCTAAAGGTAAGGGGCACGGGGGGGATGCAGAGGGAGATATTTTAATTAATATCCAAGGTCTACATGGATCTAATTTTGGAGATACTCTCAGAGGGAAAGACAGTCAGGTAAATCATCTTTATGGCAATGCCGGTAATGATACTTTGATCGGAGCCTCAAGCACAGATTATTTTAAGGGAGGTGAAGGCAGTGATACATTTATCATTGCCAGGAATTCTGATTCTGATGACCAAATCGAAGATTTTGATCCTAATGATCCGGAAGAGAAAATTGACCTGTCAGCGTTCCATGAGAGTCTCTCGACATTCGAGGATGTGCAGGCGCGTCTTTCAGTTTCAGGGAAGCCCGGTTATGGGGCCTACCTTGACTTGGGAAATGGGCAAAAGCTGGGTTTGAAGGGCGTCAAAATACAAGACTTGCAAGCATCGCATTTTTACTGGAGTCAGAACGAGTCTGAAATAAAGACGCGCGCTCATGCTGCGAACGCTAGAAATGGTTCACAGCAAAAAGAAGAAGGTACCATACAGAAAGGTGGCGATGGAAATGACATACTGAATGGTGGCAGTGGTAAAGACATTCTTATTGGTGGCCTTGGATCGGATGACCTCCACGGAAGAGGAGGAAACGATATTATATATCTTGATGGAGACTCCTATCAAAGCATGACGATTGGTAGGAATGGAATAGTTGTAAATACAGGCATCGCAAGTGGAGGGAGTGGAGACGATACATTTATAGTGAGGGAAACAGGGGAAAATCTTATTACTGATTTTGAAGTTGGAAACCGTAACGAGAAAATTGATGTTTCTGCTCTGGGGATAAAGCAGTTCTCTGAGCTTAAGTTCTCGTCAGGAATGTCGTTGACATATGATAATGTGACGTATGTCAACATGGTTGATATCTTGCATGCGAGTACGGGAAAAAATATCGTCACCTTGCTTGTCGAAGGCTCTGATCCCATTAGCAAGATAAACCCTTACTCATTCATCTTTCAATCTCAAGGAGATGATATTTTAACGGGTACGGATGGAAATGATATTTATACCATTGATGCAGACCCTGGTAGCACCAATACCGTCATTAACTTCGAGTACTGGCGCAGTCAGGAATACATCGATCTCTCTGCGTTCCGTGGTCAGTTCTCCGATTTTCAGGACCTGCAAGGGCGCCTTTCCCAGCATGGGGATGACACACACCTTGATCTGGGACATGACCAGACTTTGGTTCTCCAGAATATTGAGTTGACAGCCCTGCAAAAAGACGACTTCCGTTGGAGCCAGTTCGATCTGATCTAGGGTAAACGCCTCCCGACAGGGCCTGCTTGAAACAGGTCCTGTCGGCTGCTCGGTCGATGACATCGAGGCTCGGAAACGGGACGAGCAGCCGGATCTTGTTCTGCTCCGGTGGCGGTAACCTTTTGAGATCTGATTGGTTTTCATTTCTGCCAACCCGTCCATCGGGGTCGGGCGCAACGCGGAAAAACCGCCACAGGACTGCAGAAAAATCCTGAGAGAGAGTGATCCGATTAATCATTCTTTCGCAGGATTGGAACGGAAATGGAAAAGACCACAGAAACGGTTGAAGCCAAGGTAACGACTGCCAAGGACCCTGTTCAGGCTGAACGGGCGCGCGCAGCGGCCATTCTTGACCTCGGGCGGCAGTACAAGGCCGAAGCCCTGGCCGGTCAAGCTGTGACGGGGAACCACAGCGTCGATGAGTTCAGGGACGACCTTTTGAATTATATTGCGTCTGGCTCCAGCCCCGCCCTTGATGTGCGCTCCATCCCTACTGTCGGGCTGACTGAGAAAGAATGTCGGTCGTTCAGCATAATCAGGGCCATGCGTGCACTGACATATCCGGAAAACCCCGATATCCGCGAGGCAGCCTCTTTCGAGCTTGAGGTAAGCCGGGCTGCCGCGAAGGCCATGGGGAAATGGACCGGCGGAATCATAGTTCCCCATGAAATTCTTGGTCTTGCACTCAACACATCAAAGGGCGGCGTTGCCCCGGGCAATACAGGCGGTTATCGGGTCGACGCGGATTACAAGCACCAGTCGTTCACGCAAGACACTGCGCGACCACAGCATTGCTATGCGCTTTGGTACACTGATGCAAGGCTTGGTGGATAATATGGAAATCCCGGTTTCGGGGATAACGGGCTACTGGCTAAAGGAAAGCCAGAATGCACCAAAGACGGTCCCTTCATACAGTTCAAAGACACTCACGCCACGGAGAATTATGGCTCTGATGCCGATCACACGCCGCCAGCTCATGCTATCCAGCCTCGAGGCCGAGGCCCTGATTCGCACCGACCTGGCCGCTGCTATCGGTGAAACAATCGACAGGGCAGTCTTTTACGGGACAGGCAGCAAAGACCCTTGCGGACTGTCCCGCCTGGACGGGATCAATCTCGTTCGCTTGGCCAGCCCCGGCAAACCCACATATGACGAGCTGATAGAGATGGAATCCGTGATCGCGGCGGCCAATGCGGACACCTCGGAAATGGCCTATGTCCTGTCCAGCTGCGCCCGGGGCTGGTTGAAGACGGCGCAGAAATTCAAGGGTACGAACGGTGCGCCCATCTGGGAGCCGGGCGATACCGTCAATGGCTATCGCGCCGAAACGACAAACCAGGTTGAGCCCAATGATATCTTCTTTGGCAATTTCTCTGACCTGATTATCGGTCTGTGGGGCGGGCTTGAAATCACGGTGGACACGGCGACCAAGAGTGCCAGCGGCGGGATCCGGGTCATTGCGTTCCAGGATTGTGATTTTCTCGTCTACAGGCCCGAATCATTCTGCCTCGCGTGCTGATTTGGTGACCAGCTTGAATGGAGGAAAAGATGACGGAAGAGACTGGGGCGATCTGCTTGGCTGAAGCAAGCGTACTTACCTGACGGGTTTCCGTTCCCAGTCCATCCCGTTCAGGCGCGGGTCTGACGAGAATGTGTTTCGATCAAAAGCCAGGTATACCTGTGGAAACTCACAAAGAGCCTGAACCCCGACGTGACTGAGCAGGATCCGCCATGTCTGGCAATGTGCCGGTTGCTGGTCCTTGAGCACAGCGTCAGCTACATCACAGATGAACAGGTCGTACTGCAGGTGACGCTCAGGGAGCAGCGCGAATTGTGGGTTTGGTGGCTCAGAAATCATGACTTATATTCGGGGTTTCACCCACCAAATGTAAGAGCTTTCGGGGTTTTACCCACCAAGATTCGGGGTTTTACACACCAATTAGGGGTAAAGAAGGCTAAATAGCACTTTTAAACCAAGGAGTTACAGACTTTGCAAAATCCCTTAACGCCTATTTAACACCCTCTTGCTCAGTTAGGCCTGTAGATAACTTTCGCAGTAAAGGGTGCGAAGCCCTAAAAACGGGGTTTGAGTAGCAACGGAGCAGAAAACCTACATAAGGATTTCAGGGCTCGTCAGCGATCCAATTCCTTGCTCGTTTTTTTGTTCGCTCCCACCAACGCTAGCCTACGGGAGCAGGCTAGCCAGAAAATTCTCACGGTGTACCTAGAGTGCCCATTCCGGATGCGTGGCTGCCTTATAAAATTTGACACAGGGTAAGCTCGGGCACTGACCGAGTCTTACGCGTTCGAGATCAAGAACGTCTACAAGGTCTTTAAAATAGTCCTTCTCGCCCTCCCAGCTTTCATCACAGATCTTGAGCTCGAAGTGCCTGCGATAGACGTAAGAAATTACATCAGAAACCTGGATCAAGGTGGAATGGTTTGACTTGATTGCGAAGGCTGTATTGATGATTTGATTGAAACGATTTTCTTTATTGCGCTCGATCCAGATACTTTTACCATTTCTCTTGCCACGAATTTGGTAAAGGCCATCAAACCATGGATGACCTTCGTGCAGTTCTTCAGACAAAGTGGTCATATGTGTTTTTTTATCATCAACAACAAAGACAGTAAGTCCTTTCCCATTTTTTATGGCCTGCATTTTTTTCTGTACCAAGCAGGCGATGAACATTGCCGAAGAAATCCAATAGTCCATTTTGAATGGTTTCTCGTATTTTCCATCTTTGCATGTCTCATTGAATTTTTTCATAAGAAGAGTAATACCAAATACCATTCCCCCGTTATCAATGGCTTTTCTACAGACAGTATCAATAAATGATTTTCTCTCATCTAATTCAATATTAGACCATCCACCTTTACCATTGATAAATTTGTGGGTCTTGAAGTCAGATATTGCTATCTTATGCTTGTCGAAAATTCCCTCAAAAATAGTCTCGAATTCAGATGTTTTCTTTCGAAGCTTGTAAGCATCAATCATGAGTCCACACATTACAAAGACACCGTCCTTATCGTGCCCACCGCTTTCATCAATGTAGATGAATTTCATGACAATAAATTCCATTCAGGGATTATTCCGAAGAAAGCTTTTATATAGGTGGTCGTCTCAGAAAATGGAAAAAAGCACGCTAATCCGTCTGGGCAGGCAGCCAGCGGTACAGTGTAGCGGGTGACACGCCCAGACTCTCGGCGACGGTGCGGGCGGGTGTTCCAGTTTCCAGAAGCTTCCGGGCTGCTGTGATCTTGCCGGGGGTCATCTTTGTGGGGCGGCCTCCTTTGCGTCCGGCTTTCCGGGCGGCGTCCAGTCCGGCGCGGGTTCTTTCGGCGATCAGGTCGCGCTCCATTTCCGCAAGGCTGGCCATGATGTGGAAGAAGAACCGGCCTGCCGGGCTTCCGGTGTCTATGCCGTCGGTCAAGCTGCGGAAGTGGATGCCACGGGCCTGAAGGCTGTCAACCAGATGCACAAGCTGCTTCACGGTCCGGCCAAGACGGTCCAGTTTCCACACCACCAGCGTGTCACCGGGGCGCAGGTAATCCAGCGCAGAGGAAAGGCCGGGACGGTCTTCACGGCTGCCGCTGGTCTGGTCCTCGAACACGCGCTCGCAACCGGCTGCCAATAACGCCTCTGTCTGTAGCTCTGTGGTCTGGTCTCGCGTCGAAACGCGGGCGTAGCCGATCAGCATGGAAACTCCCTCAAAACTCATCGCAAACATTGCCATGAACCGACACGGTTTCAAGCGTGGTTTTTGAGAGCGCGGAAGCCGCGTGTCGTCGTGGCCGGTGTCTTGAAACCGGAGCGGCTTATAAACGGCCGTTTTTACGACGGGGCCAGTCCAACCACAGGTAAAAGCTGTGCCTGGCGTTGGCGGAACAAGAGCAAATAGAATCAGTGCATTAAGCTGGACAAAAGGCAATCCGGGGATATATGTCATACGTATACATCTACAAGACCCGCGCCCCGGCCTGCACACCGCAGGGCCGTGCCAGCCCCATAAATCAGGGAGAACCCCGTGAGAAACTTCACCAACACCCCGGGCCAGAAAGACACCTTTGTCGGTCCCAGTAACTGGGACAGCGTGTCTTATTCAAACACCGACAAGCCGGTGAAGGTGACGCTGCGGGATGCGGAGGATGCCACGGTCTATGTGGACGGTGTGGCCGAGGACACCCTGCGCAACATCGAGAATGTGTACGGCGGTTCCGGGAATGACGAACTGACCGGTGATGACAAGGACAATAGCCTGTACGGCGAGGGGGGGAAGGACACCCTGACCGGCGGGGCCGGGAACGACACCCTGACCGGCGGGGCTGGGGACGACACCCTGACCGGCGGGGCTGGGGACGACACCCTGAACGGCGGTGACGGGCGTGATATGGCCAGTTACTTGGGCCAGCGCGCCCCGGTGAAGGTGACGCTGCGGGGTGCGGAGGATGTCACGGTCTATGTAAACGGTGTGGCCGAGGACACCCTGCGCAACATCGAGAATGTGACCGGCGGTTCCGGGGACGACACCCTGTACGGCGATGACAAGGACAACAAGCTGATCGGCGGGGACGGGAACGACACCCTAGACGGCAGTGCCGGGAACGACACCCTGGACGGCAGTTACGGGAACGACACCCTGTACGGCCGTGACGGTAGCGACTACCTGTACGGCGGGGACGGGAACGACACCCTGGACGGCGGGGACGGGAATGACTGGCTGGAGGGCCGTGCCGGGAACGACACCCTGGACGGCGGTGCCGGGATGGATATCGCCTCTTACTATTACAAGCGCGCCCCGGTGAAGGTTACGCTGCGCGGTGCGGAGGATGCCACGGTCTATGTGGACGGTGTGGCCGAGGACACCCTGCGCAATATCGAAAATGTGCGGGGCGGGGACGGGAATAACGAACTGACCGGTGATGACAAGGACAACATGCTGTTTGGCAGTTACGGGAACGACACCCTGGACGGTGGTGCCGGGAACGACGAGCTGTACGGCGATTTCGGGGACGACATCCTGTTCGGCAATGACGGGAACGACCGACTGTACGGCCGTGCCGGGAACGACACCCTGGACGGCGGGATGGGATCGGATACCCTGATCGGCGGTGACGGCGATGACCGGTTTGTGTATGGCTCTGCGGCGGAGACGGTGGGCGACGTGATCACCGACTTCACGGCTGATGAGGACCGGATCGACCTGTCCGGTGTGGGGCGTTTTGCCCTTCTGGGGGACAGCCCGCAGGCCAAGTCCCTGTGGACGGTGCGTGACGGGAGTGATCTTCTTCTGCGCGGGGATACCGACGGCGATGCGACCACGGCGGAAGTGGACCTGCGGCTGAAAAATGTTGCGTCTCTGGATGTGGCAGACATCAGGTTTCAGCTTAACCCTGTGGTGCCTGTTACAGATGTGATCACGGAAACGGCGGTTATTTCCGGGTCTGTTGAGGGTCTGGTGCTTGATCTTGGACAGCAGCCGGAAGTGGCTGATGCATCGGGCAACGCGGGGGACGACACCCTGACCGGGAACGGTGGTGACAACCGCTTGGACGGCGGTGCCGGGAACGACACCCTGTACGGCGGTGCCGGGAACGATACCCTGCGTGGCAGTGCCGGGAACGACACCCTGGACGGCGGCGACGGGAGTGATACGGCTATCTACCGTGACAAGCTTGCCCCGGTGAAGGTTACGCTGCGGGGTGCGGAGGATGCCACGGTCTATGTAAACGGTGTGGCCGAGGACACCCTGCGCAACATCGAGAATGTGTGGAGCGGTTACGGGAATGACGAACTGACCGGCGATGACAAGGACAACAAGCTGATCGGCCGTGCCGGGAACGACACCCTGGACGGTGGTGCCGGGAACGACGAGCTGGAGGGCGAAGACGGGAACGACACCCTGTACGGCGGTGCCGGGAACGACACCCTGTACGGCGAAGGCGGGAACGACACCCTGGACGGTGGTGCCGGGAACGACACCCTGATCGGCGGTGCCGGGAACGACACCCTGGACGGCGGCGACGGGAGTGATACGGCCAGTTACTGGGGCCAGAGCGCCCCGGTGAAGGTGACGCTGCGGGGTGCGGAGGAGGCCACGGTCTATGTGGACGGTGTGGCCGAGGACACGCTGCGCAACATCGAGAATGTGTGGAGCCGTGACGGTAATGACGAACTGACCGGCGATGACAAGAACAATAGCCTGCGTGGCGAAGGCGGGAACGACACCCTGGACGGCGGTGCCGGGAACGACGAGCTGTACGGCGAAGACGGGAACGACACCCTGTACGGCGGTGCCGGGAACGACACCCTGGACGGCGGTGCCGGGAACGACACCCTGGACGGCGGTGCCGGGAACGACAAGCTGTACGGCAGTGCCGGGAACGACACCCTGGACGGCGGCGACGGGAGTGATACGGCCAGTTACTGGGACAAGAGCGCCCCGGTGAAGGTGACGCTGCGGGGTGCGGAGGAGGCCACGGTCTATGTGGACGGTGTGGCCGAGGACACCCTGCGCAATATCGAGCATGTGGGGGGCGGTGACGGTAATGACGAACTGACCGGCGATGACAAGGACAACAAGCTGATCGGCCGTGCCGGGAACGACACCCTGGACGGTGGTGCCGGGAACGACACCCTGTACGGCGGTGCCGGGAACGACACCCTGCGTGGCAGTGCCGGGAACGACACCCTGGACGGCGGCGACGGGAACGACCGACTGTACGGCGGTGCCGGGAACGACCGACTGTACGGCGAGGCCGGGAACGACACGCTGGAAGGCGGGATGGGATCGGATACCCTGATCGGCGGCGACGGCGATGACCGGTTTGTGTATGGCTCTGCGGCGGAAACGGTGGGGGATGTGATCACCGACTTCAAGGCCGGTGAGGACCGGATCGACCTGTCCGGGGTGGGGCGTTTTGCCCTTCTGGGGGACCGGCCGCTGTCGGGGGCGCTGTGGACGGTGCGTGACGGGAAGGATCTTCTTCTGCGCGGGGATACCGACGGCGATGCGACAACGGCGGAAGTGGACTTGCGGCTGAAAAATGTTGCGTCGCTGGATGTGGCCGACATCGACGGGGTGAATGCCGCCCTGGTTATCCGCG
>NZ_JAAVTA010000015.1 GCF_012102705.1 Haematospirillum sp. H1815 | reverse complement strand
AAAAACAACCGGTATCCGTTCTGTCCATAACTACTATGGCCTTGTTGAACAGACAGGCTCCATCTTTCTTGAATGTGAGCAACACCATCTGCATCCGTCCCTGTTCTCGGATGTTCTGGTGCGAAATGCACATCTTGAACCTTGTGTATCAAACGAAAGGGGGTTGCTTCAGGTTTTTTCCGCTTTGCCAGAGAGCTATCCCGGTCATAGTCTTTTGACAGAAGATGAGGCCACGATTCTTGGGGAAGATGATTGTCCGTGCGGGAGAAAGGGGAAATATTTTGTTGTACATGGACGGGTCCAGGACGCTGAAGCCAGGGGATGCAGCGACACCCTTGCTTGATGAAGGATCCAATCTTGATCTGCTGGCCGGAAATCGTGACCTGCGTGACACGTGCCTTCCGCCCTTTGCACCGCCTGTCTGCGAATTCCTCGGTGCCTTTTCAAAGGCCCTGCGTCTTGATCCGCAAGCCAGGAAGAAACCCGACCTGCAAACGTTTGCTTTCTGGTGTCGGCCTGCAGGCATCAAGGCATCACAGAATCTCTGTAACGATTCCAGACTGCGCCTTGGGCGCGGCCTGACACTTCACATTGCACCCGGCAATATTCCGGTTAACACAGCCTTTTCGCTGTCATTTGGCCTGTTGGCCGGTAACGTGAATATCGTACGGGCTCCGTCACGCCCATTTGAAGAGATCGACATCCTGTGCCGTATTCTCAATAATGTTGTCAGTGTACATCCATATCAAGACATGGCCAGGCGCTTTGCCATCGTCCGTTATGCAAAGGATCTGGATTTAACCGCCACACTGTCACGTGCCTGCGCGGCACGTATGATCTGGGGCGGCGACACGACCGTCACACACATCCGATCCCTGCCAACACGACCGGACTGCGTTGATGTTGTGTTCCCTGATCGCCTGTCCCTGTGCGTCATGGATTCCGATGCGGTTGCCAACTTGGGAGATGATGATCTGGCTGCTCTTGCCCGTGCGTTCTTTAACGACGCATACACAATGGACCAGAACGCATGCTCTTCCCCCCGTTATGTCATCTGGTGTGGTAAGAAAAGAGATCCGCAACGTTTCTGGAACGCCCTTTCACAGCACATCACAGACAGGTCATACACACTGCGCGCCGAACAGGCTGTCAGTAAAGCCACCTCTGTCCTGAAAGCCTTGGCGATACGTCCGGACATCCAGGCGGTCCAGCCATACGGCATTACCCTTTCTGTACTGGACCTGCAAACCGTTCCCCCTTGCCTTGAGACAGATAGCGGACGGAGTGGCTTCTTCTTCCAGACGCACATTCATAACCTTGACGATCTGGCCCCATCCTTGTCCCCGAAAGTGCAGACCTTAACCTACTTCGGCATCACACCATCTGCCATGCAGGAATGGGCCCTGCGCCGTGGTATCTGCGGGATAAGCCGCATTGTTCCTGTCGGGCAGGCCCTGGACATGGATGTGCTCTGGGATGGCTTCAATATTGTGGCAGAGCTCTCACGCATTGTTCACGTGAGATAAAGATCGCAGCGAACGATTCCAGTCAGGGTATCCCTTGGTCTTGGGGCATGCAGGGCGCTGTCAGAAACTTGGGCCGAAACGGTCGCATTCAATCACAAAAATACCCGCTCCCGGTCGCGACCGGCCTGGACGCCCGGGCAACCCGTCAGCGCCACGAAGCCCGTCGCATCCCCGACGCCCGGGGGCAATGCCGGGCAATGCTGCTCCCCCTGCTCCACCAAGCCCCGGCAATCCACCCGAACCCGGTGAACCACCCGCCCCCCCCAAAGACGGCAAAGAGAGAGACTGGATCACCGTTCCCACCGGAACCTGGACAAAAATATTGGACGACAACCCGCCGTTCCCGCCCTGCCCACCATGACCACCACGGCCCCCATGACCGCCGGTACCTCCATCCCCGGAAGACCGTAAGACACTGGCAGACTTGATGCCGTTACCACCCTGCCCACCGTTACCACCGCGCCCTCCCTGCCCACCACTCCCCCCGGGAGCACCAGATCCAGCACGAGAAAAAATACGCAGGGGATAAGAGTCACACCCCACCAGCCGAGCGATACGTATATCGGCCACCTTGCACATGCCACCATTACGGCCACGCACACCATGGCTCCCGTCCAGACCGGCCCCACCATCCCCGGCATGACACTGCGCGGGAACATGAACCGGTACCGGACCGAAGAGAGATCCCTCGACCTCAACAGACATGCCGTGAACACCGTCATCCCCGGGTAACCCGTCAACACCAGGACATCCTGTATTGGGACTCAGCTGCCGGTCTACCGAGAAAGGCGTTGGCAGAACCGCAATATCGTACCTGTCCTCAGCTACGCCCTGCCAGGAGCTGACCGGAGCAACACGTTCCAGCGTGCCACACACAAGAAACAACACGTTGCCTGATACGATAATCCGGGCCCCCTCCTCCAGAACCAGATGATCAACGTGCACAAAGACATACAGCTCTTCCATGTAATCAAGGCCGGGCCACTGTCCATGACGGACACTGACATCCCAGACCTCACCCCGGGCAAGTCGCTTGTAGGGGAGACGGATCACCTTGACATGCAGGGGCAGATGGTTGGCAAGCCCGGCACGGTCCGCTTCATGCAGCCTGCCATCCGCGATCGCATATTCCTCGCCACGATCATGCATCCCTTGGGGAAGGCGCTGGCGCGCTTCAATCCCGCGATAGAACAATGCACTCTTGCGTACACGGACAGCATGATCCGGCGAGCCAAACAGACGGCGCGCCGTCTCCAGGTCCGGCACAGTAATAAAATGGGTTCCGATCGGCCAGTCCTCCCCCGGGCGGGGAAGGACCGACATATCGTGACCCAAAGACTTAGTGGTTAACACCATGCGTATAACCGTACCATCTACAGGCTGTTGATATAAATGTTCCCGGGATTACCCTGACGAATCCCCGCCTTGCCGGGCTGACCGGGCTTGCCGTTGTTGCCACGCGCACCACCTGCTCCATTGGCAGAATGCTTCCCGCCAGCGCCGCCATTTCCGGCACGACCGCCAGCGCCTCCCAAACCACCGGCACCACCAATGCCCGCATGGGCAATATCAGCAACCCTCACAACGCTGGATACAGCTTCTGCAGGAACCTTTATGAACACATCACCACCATCGACAGCGTTACCGCCCTGACCACCGTTCCCGCCATCACCACCATTGCCACCACGGCCGCCATCGCCGCCATCGGTGCCTTCACAGCCAGAGTCACAACCACAGCCACCGTTTCCACCCTGCTGTCCGGCACCACCATCTCCGCCACGACCGCCGGCACCACCGGCACCGGAACGCGTGAAGACGACCAACTTTTCTCCTGCCGGATTATCAAACGCATAGAAGGTCAGGTTAGCCTGCAGGCTGGGGCGCCCGGTTCCGCCTATATTTCCATCCTGTCCATCCCCGCCATTGGACCCGTTGCTGCCAAGACCGCCCGGCCCGACACCTGTGCAGATCCCCGGAGACGCAGGCTGGACATCCTTGCCGGATGCAGCCTGATTGGGGGGCGTATCACCATGGACACCGTCCATACCAGTTACACCGTCTGTACCAAGAATACCGATATGATAGGGCTTGGTTCCGTTGCCTTCACGGAAGGCCACCTTGCGGGCGTTGATTGTAAGAACCGTGTTCAGGGCCGTAATGGATCCACCGGCAAACGTCAATGTTCCCACGTTCAGCAAAACAGGTGCCGAAGCGGGACCATAAACGATATCGGTTGTCACCGTCATGTCCTCAACAGCTATCTTGCTGGCCTGTATCGGGAATATCTTCTCGGCAAAAGCCTTGTCATGATGTGCCAGTTTACCGGCACCATAGACAAAGTTGCTGAGGCGGGCCAGACACCCGTCATCATCCGTACCGTCAAGAGCATTCCCATGCAGACACGAAAGATGCTGCGTATGGGCCTCGCGCTGTGCATCGGTCAGATTCCCTGCGAACAGGGTCTTGTATTCTTCCAGGGACGCAACCTGGACCGGGGTCTGCGGACCTTCATCAGCCGGGCAAACAGCGGGTTTCTCTTCAACATCAGAAAGGCTCATACCTGTCATCTCCTGTATGGGGTTGAGGTCATGGAGTAAAACGAACCCATTTCCAGTCCGGGGCACCACTTATCATCATTACGGTACCAAGGCTTCCATAGGTCGTTCGATTCAGGGCCGTCGCAATTGTTTGGCCAACAGCCCCCCCGCGGGACCCTGGAATCGCACTGAAGCAGCAAGACATCTTGATCGGGGGATGTGTACCGCCGCCAACCCAGTCAGGATGTTGGGTCCGCATATACCGCGCCAGAAGCTTGCCGGACATCGGTCGCATGTACCCGGCGCCCTTGATGGACGGGAACACAAAGCGCCCGGCACCATGCACATCAATCACATCATGGAACTCGGTCCCGAATTCATTCAGACGGTAGGCAACAGAGAAATGGAGCCCAAGCTCTTCAGGATTGAGTGTCAGAAACCGGTACACATAACCACTTTCGGGTTCTGTATACCGTCGGGTAAAGGAATCAATCAGATCAAACTCGTTCTCTCCCAACGGCACGGGCATCGTATTCCCGAACCAGGAGAAGTAGGACCCGGACGCGGCAACAGCTCCGCCAAAACCAGCCAGAGCTGACAAGGCCACCGTTATGCCATTCCCCGCACTGAAAAGGGGCTGACCACCAAGGGCCGCCTGCGTTCCTATCGCGGCTGCAGAGCCGGACAAGCCACCCGCCACCCCGGATGCAGCAAATCCAATCCGGCTGACAGCTGTAGCCGAATAACCGGCCCTGAAAGCGCGACCTATTGCAGCAGTAGCTGCTGTACCACCAAAGAACTCACCCGCGGCACCACCGGCAGCACCCGCGGCAAGATCAACCAGAGCCCGGGCAGGACTGAAGCGTTCACCGGATATCCCCGCTGTCGTCGCATCACCAGCAAGGGAACCAACGGCACCGGCCGTCGCTGAAACCGCTGTCATGGTCCCCAGTGCTATTCCTTCCTCTGTCGCGAACAGAAACGCACCGGCACCACCTGTCGCCAAGGTTGCAGCCGTCCCAACCAAAGCACCAAGCAGGACGGCCCACCAAGCCGCCTCCCCGGTAGGATCAAGAAGAGAGACCGGATTGTTGCCACAGTAAACGTAGGAGGATGCGTACTGTCCCTTGGGATCAACACTGTAGAAACGCTTCAGTGCCGGGTCATAAAGACGGGCAGACGCATTGTACAAGCCTGTTTCTGCATCATACTCATACCCGGTAAAGCGGTAACGCAAGTGATCATTGGCCCCGTAACGGGCTACAACCTCGCCAAATATATTATAATGGAACGCGCTTGAAAGCCTTCCGTCTGCCGATACCAGCCCACGCACGGACCCCAGATGATCCGTCAGAACCGGCATAACCTGTCCGTCAACCCGAATGGCAAACAACCCGCCGGGACCGTAGAGATATTCCGTAACCGATGGCGTTCCCGAAGCAGGACAATACTCCTCCATCAAGGTCCAGCCGTTCACACCACGCACATAGATCCGGCGCCCCTCTGTCGTGGCCTTGACGATACGGTTTGAGCGGCTGTCATACTCGAAGGCAACATCACCATCCGTGGTCCGTATCCTGTCCACACGCCGTGTACCAGGATGACGCACAATATCGGTAATTGCCCTTGAATCAGAACGCGTTACGGCACCAACGGCATCAAAGACATAATCGGCATGATCACTGCCATCGGTGTTGATAACCTGGTTTGTACCGGCACGATAACGGTATGCCATTGCCTGACCGTCATGGTCACAGGACAAAACGTTACCGTTGTCATCATAGGATGTCGACGTCACCACCCCAAGGCTCCACCGCGGCTGGACAACGCCATCAGCCATCATCCGGGCCGACAGAATCCGACCACCTGCATCATAGCGGCAGGCGGTGGACGTCCGCGCCGGGAACCTCGGCACAGCCAAAGCCGGCAGGGAGAAGGTCACATCGATCGAAGAGACCTGCCCATTGTAGTACGCGGTACCATCCATAGCCCCGCTGTTGTAGGACAGCTCTTCGGTCATAAAGGCCGAAGAAAGACGGACCGGCCACCCGGGACTGTTATAGGCATAATCCGTCGTCACCGCTGCCTGTGCACCGGGAAGGATGCGCTGTTCCGCAATCTGGTCGCCCGGTGCGTATGTCCATGCAGCCAGCACAGTGCCATTTCCATCAACCATGCGCTCGACACGCCCAGCAGCATCACGCTGTGACAGGACTGTAAACCCGGAGGGATAGGTTGTGCCGGTCACATTACCCAGGTTGTCATAGGCAAAGGTTGTCGCATACGACCGGCCAAGCTGCGGCAAACGCAATGTCTTTCCGGCAACCTGACCGGTATCATCATGATCATAGACAAGAATACTGGTGGCCTGACGGCTTGTTTCGTCACATTCCGTCGCAGACACCAGATGCCCGAGATTATTGACAGACGTCCCGTCACCGTCATGCACAAAACGACGCAGGGCGCGGGCACCGTCCTCCGGGCGTGGCCAATCCGGCTGTTCCGCCCTGGCCTGCAAGGCTCGCCTGTCCCAGTCTGCTGCAACAAGACCGGTTTCAAGCGGCCGCCCATAGCGGTCATATTTACTGTAAACCACATCACCATGGGCGGCTGTAACAGCATCCCGGGCAAAACGTACGTGACCGGCAGCATTGAAAACTGCGGTCTTCAGGCCACTATCGGGATCCATGCGGCTGATAATCCGTCCGGCAAGATCAGACAGTGTCAGCCTGGTCCAGGCATCAGTTACTCCGCCGGAAGGAAGAGCATAAAAATTCGGCAGACGAACCGCCTGCTGTACGCCATCGGGCGTATAAACCGTGGCCTGGCTCTCGATAGTCCAGTGCCCACGCTCTGAATCAACACAACGGGCCGCAGCAACTGTCCGGGACAACGTATCAGTCAGGGTCACGGACACGTCACCATTCTGGTCTGTTTTCTGCACACGGGCATAGCGACCGACCGGCAGACCCAGACGACAGGTTGGATCATCACTCGTATTGGAGCCATAAGACCAACGTAGGGTATGACGCCCTTCCGGGGTGCTTGTAGAAAGATTGGTTATGGCAAAATCACGACCAGGCATACCGGTCTCAACAACACGCCCCAGAGGAGATGCCTCAAACCGTTTGCGGGTATAGGGATATCCGTGATCCTGCGGCCAAGCATCTGCTGCCTTACCGGACAAAAGGCCACTGTCACGATCAAAAGCCGTAACCAGATCACGGCGCCAGAACAAGAAGCCGTCACGACGGATATCAAGCGCAACGGGTTTGAGCTGCACATCTGGCCGCCCCAGTTCGTCATACAGGGTCGTCGCGATGACAACCTGTGTCCCCTCAACAGAATGCCCCTGCGTCGTGCGCCCGCATCCGTCGAAATAGCGGATGGCCATCTGCAAACGGCTGCCGGCAACAAATTCACGGACAACCAGCGGGCCCCCGGCAACAAGCGCCGGATGCCCCTGCGGGCACTGCTCGGGCAGATAGCGGAATAGAATCCGGCCATCAAGCACCACAATCACAGCATGGGGCCCCAGCACAACCAACCAGTCACCGGATGGCGTGGGACTGGTAAAGGCACCTTGGACCGTGTCCTTGTTCAGGCGATCGGTCAGAGTCCAGGCACATGTATCTGGATTCCAGGCAACAGAAAGATCATCACCCAAAAGCAGGCTAACACTGTACCCAGGTTCAGCCTTGACCGTCAGGCGAACCATATAATCCGTGACAAGCCGGATCCCGGTAAAATCGATCCGCCCGGGTTGATACCCATGATAAGCAAGCTGCCCGTTGGCACTGGTCCACAACGTCGGCTGTGTCGACGAGAACCCGTCCGACCAGACGCCATTGTTGCGAAACCGGCCATACCATGTCTCCCCCATCGGCTGCACCACAAGCTGACTGTTGGGAGTATCCGGATCGAAATCATCCTGCGTTTGCCGCGCCAGATACGGCGCGATCACATTGACAACGGACTGGAACTCATTGGTGATTGCGACCTGACGGTGCTGCCGGTCATAGATGCGGCGGCGGATCTGGTTATAGGGACCAACCTCAGCCGTCAGACGATAGGTCACAGGATCAAAAACATGGGCCCGGACAGACCCGCCACGTGTCGAAAATGCCACGTTATCGATAAAGACTGTGACATTGCTACTGTTGACCGGCGTCAAATGCACCGTAACCGGCCCCTGACACCCGGACAGATCCACAGGAATGGCATAAAAAGACCACTGTGTTGATGCAACCTGAACAGTCCGGGGTATGGGCAATGATGCAGCACCGGGACCGGAATACTCTACACGCCAGCATTCAACAGGGCCATGAACACTCACAGCCGGATCCAGACAAGCCCAGAACGAGAACAGGAATGGCTCTGAACAATCACGCGGCGTCAGCTCCAAGGATGCCCCGGATACCCCTGCCGGCACCGCCAGACAACGTGTCCCCGTGCAGCTGATGGCTGTTACAAGGGGAGTCAGCGCAGGATCCAGGTTCCAGTTCCCGGCTGTTTCATAGGGTTCGAACCCGTAATAGTATGCTTCCTGCCCCGACAGGGACGCACCGGAAAAGGTAGCAACAAGGGGGGAGCCTGCCGTGGCATACAGCTCGCTCTGAACCAGCCCGGACGATGTTCGGGTCTCTACGTGATACCCATAGGCATTACGATACTCCACACGTCCGGTCCGCAACCACTGTGCAGGATCCTCCGACGGGGTGGAATCACCGGCGGCAACACGACTCCATGACTGAACTTCAGAGAAAAGAGACAGGCGTCCGGCGTCCCCTATGGCCGGCCCGGGAAAAGAGCGCCACTCCATCAGGGCCTGACCGGTTACAACCGGTTCAGCGTCACCTGTTGCAACGGTCGAGGTTATCTCCACCCATGGCGTCAGGATGTTGAGGAAACCAAACTGCGGATATCTCTGCCACCCGGGAACAACACGGCGGCGATGAACCTCGGCCTGCGCAACAGAATTCAGGACCGACATGTCCGTTTGCATAACCTGTCCCGTACGCAGGTCATACGCAAAGGATTGACTTGATGTCACGCCATCGACAACCCGCGTCGTTGATGCCAACTGCACATAACCGCCATGCAAACGACGGGTTGTGCCATCCCTGATATCCTGGACCTGGTCAATAAAAGACCAGGTGTTGAGATAACTGGCCACCACACGGTTACCTGCATCATGCATGTCCGTACGCAGGAGCTGCCCGTCCAGAACAGCCTCCCGCACCGGGTTCCCGGGGGCACGATCCCCAATCCCGTTCATAAAGGTATAACGGGTCGAACCATGCCGACCTTCCGGTCCTCTGGACACAGCAACCGTGTAGTATTTGCAAACATCACCCTGCGCGCTGAGAGCTGCCGTATCCGGATCAAACAGGTAGGTCACCTCCTCGCGGGTGTAACCGTTATCGCTGATCACAGACCGCACCGGAAAATCCACAACGGGTTGCAGTACAGAGTCATGCAGGAACCGATACAGAGTTAAAGACTGCGCCTGATCGAAAGGCTCATCAGAAGGCAGAAAGGTTGCAAAGCTCCCCGGCCCGAAAGACTCGCACAAAGCCTGCGGCACAACCTCACCGGCAAAAATAAACCCGGGCTTCAGGATCATGACCCTGGTCATCGGTCCCCCGGTATTTTCCTGACCCAAAGCCAGCAAGAACAGCGGGCCCTGATTGACAAGGGTTGCCGTGTCTACATCTGATGGCAAGGAACCAGATGCATGCCGGACGGCTTCTTTCCAGTCTGTTGATGCACCTCGATCATAAACACGGCCACCAAAGGTCACCGTATTGCCACCAACACTGGAGCCATAATGCTGCAAACCGCTTCCGACAGGCGCACTATCATACAAAAGGAGCGGATCACCAGCCCAGACCGATTGGGTGGTATCGGGATCAAAAGCCTGCAACATCCCGATAACCTGATCCGGGGTGTATTCGGTTTTCATCACCACATCATCCCCGGCTACAAACCGGAAAGCCGCACCGTCCATGACGGGAATACGCAGGGACAAGCTGTTATTGGGAAGCCACTCACACCCATTGAACCGCAACAGATCGGGCCCACAGGCAACGAGGCCAGATGGTGAAATGACGGGTATGGGCTGCCAGGGCAAGACACCCGTTTCTGTCTTGTCGATGGTCCCAACAATCTGGAACGGCGCATTCAGTGTCCGGTCAGGCTTCCAGGTATACAGGCTGAGCTGCCACGTCAGGCGGGATCCTGTATCGGCAATGACCGACGCGGCAGCAAAAACCCATGATGCCGCCACCCAGTGAAAATTGGCACGAACATCCGGGCCGGAGATGGTTATGTCCGGTGCCGGACGTGTATCCAGAATCGTCCAGTCGCCTGTTTCTCCAACACCATGACAAACCAGGCGGCTTTGCTTTGTACCGGGTGCAGAAAGCCCGTCGTAATACAGCACAACCATGGTAGTGGCGTTCGCCGCCAAAAAAATATGCCAGGAAGAAGGATCCCGCATGCGTTCTTCTGTCGGAACGTTTTCTTGCATCCATGACCGAGAGAGATCGTTCCATGTAAACCGGGTAACAGTGTTGTTCTGTCCGTTGGCTATGGCCAGAAAACGATCTCCGGCGACAACGTGGCTGTTACGGCTTTCAATACCCAGGGGAGAAGCAGGATCTTCAATCCACCCGCCCAGAATACGGTTGTCACGGTGGAAGAACAGCACGCAGCTGCTGGCTTTATCTGCATCAGGAACATGCAGGACAAAGAAATCGTCACGCAAGACGGGATTGATACCATCCGGATCAATGGACAGCAGATACTGCTGCGCAGACGGGGTCCAGGCAATCCAGCGCCCGTTCCACGTATAAACTGTCAGACTGAAACGACTGTCAGCAATCCACAGGACAACCGCGTAGTCCGTACCAAACCAGACCCTTGGCCTGGCACTGGCCAAGGCCGGCAAGACCGTCAGGCTGCGCGAACACTGCGTCAGACTCTTTTGTTGATAATCATAGGCAATAACGGCCCCTTCCGGTAAATGCCGCGAAGCAATTGCCCCGGGATTGCTCCCTGTTGCCGGGTGATACGTCATACGCAAGGGCGGCAGAAAACTGCCATCAGCCTGTACCCGGGTTATCGCCGTCAGGACGCGCCGCGTCATGGTACCGGCAAAATCGGGGGGAGCCTTGTCAGGAACAGCCGAAAACAACCCAAGCTCATACGTAAAGCAGGTTGTAAACAACAGGTCACCCGTGTGGGCCCGACACTCAACGCGGTCAAGAAACAGCGTCTCGTAACGATCCTGCCACGCTGTGGGCGCATCATCGGGAACAGCCCTGTGCGGATCCAGATACTCACGCACACCGGACATGTCACTGGAATACTGCTTCGGTGCATAAATCAGACGCGCTGAACGTCCGAACATATCGGTGACCGTTTCCAGGTAGATGGCCCGGGTAAACGGCAAGCCGTTAACACCAACAAGAGGCTGGACCTGCCTGTAGGCAAAGCGGATCTCATCACGGTTTGGAGCCTGCTGCGCAGATACATACCATGACAACGGATACTGAGCCTGGATCCGCTTCCCATCGGGATCGTGGGCAACCATTCCCGGGCCGGCCCACCCATTCCAATGAACGCCCCAAACAATGGAGTTCCCCTGGCTGGTACCATGCCCTGCAGCGTTGGTTCCGGAAGCCCCACCGAGAATACGGCACAGGCCGGATGTGTCATAAATCTCCCAGCGTTCGAACGGTGCGTAATAGCAAATACGAGAGAAGTCATAGCCTTCTGCTTCGTATTGAAGGCCACCATCCAGAACAGACAAGGAGCCAGACTCAACCCGGACAACCAGCATATAGGCGTTGACCGGATCAACAACAGACCAGCTCTGTCCAGGAACATCAACCGTCACACGCGCTTCGCGGTCCAGAACCAAGCCTTGATCCAGGAAAGCACGCTGTACTGCCGGCGTTACCTCCTTGCGATCCAGGGAAGCAGACAGACTGATATCAAGACACCCCCGCTGCCACGGACGTGCAACACGATACAAACGGTTACGAGAACCACGGCTGGTCAAGAAGAGCATAGCACTGTCCCGATCACCCGGCACAGCATAATGGGCATCGATCCGGTCAATGGGTATATCCCACCCAAGCCCAAGAATACCGGTTGGTGCATCGCGATTGCTTTGCACCAACTGACCAGAAACAGCGCTGTTATAAGTGGCAAGAAGCTCCAGGTTCAGACCGCTTCGCCCAGGAAGGGACAGCAGGGGAACAGAGAATGACACGGCCCCCCTGAACAGGTTCACATCCCGCACGGAACCACCATCGGGACTGTATTGCGAGGCCTGCCCAGGCGGGGCCTCAAGTACCGTGTCCAATCTTGCAGCACTCATAACACGCTTCCGTATACCAGCCAGCCCAATCGAATCTGTCATTGGTTGTATACGACATGATTTATCCCGACAAGGTTAATAATAAGTCGGTATTTTATCGATCAATGGATGACGATAAAAATAAGCAGGCATACGGAATGCCGTGCAGATGAGTGCAAAGGAAAAACGGCTTCAACCAAGAAGAAGCCGAACCGGGACAAAGACAAACGGGAAAGAACAGAGTTGCGACAGATATCAGGATATCCCGCAATGTATACCGTGCAATGCCCCCTGCGACGCACCTGCAAGCAGGCAGATGTCACAGGGGACAGCACCATCAATAGTGCATGATCAGGGCTGCTTATTCTGCAACCAGACCCAACGCTGCTGCCGTAATATGGAACGGAACGTCGGAACCCGTCTCGACAAGAATCATCATGTCCTCGACCGCATCGCCGGTTACATCAACACGGATAGCGGGCGGAGCATACCAGTCACCATAGTCAGCCCCAACGCTGTACCATACAGAATGAGCGGCAGAATTCTGACCGCTGAAGGCAAGAGCCTGGAAGCCATCCTGCGCTGCATGTGCATCAATGGCAGACAAGTCAATACGGTCCCCATCATCAGAGTTAAAATCGATAATTCTGGAAGGGTCATTGAATGGAGAGTCTGAAACCGACTTGAACACGAATGTATCGGCTCCCTTTCCACCCATCAGGATATCATCGCCCCCGTTGGCAATCAGGGTGTCATCGCCTTTACCACCAGCCAGCATGCTTCTGCCCGCAGCGGCCTTAAGGGTATCACCGGCAAGGCCCCCAATAACGGCTTCTATATTGTGCAGTGTATCCTCATGCTGCCCACCGACCTTGACCACAACCGGCCCTTTGACAGACAAGTCCACCTCGACAGACTTATCCTTGTCGGAATATTCGGCCCCATCAAAGCCAGCGCCACCATCCAGGATATCCCGCCCCGGACCACCAAAGAAAACTTCATTGGCAGAAGTCCCCGTCATCCGGTCATCAGCCGAACCACCGATGACCCTTTCAATATTTCTCAAAAGATCTTTCTGCTGATCATTCACATTGACAACCAGATCCCCCACAGAGGATGGCGTAATCATCAGCGGATCTGCATAGGGTGAATAATTAACAGTATCAGCACCACCAAGACCATCGATGAAGCCACGAGCCTTGGGTGGATGCAGAAAATCATCGTTCTGCGTTCCAGTCACCACCGCATAGGGACCAACCATAACAACAGAGCTCTCCATCTGTGTCATATCCATCATATCCTCCATGTTCAGTCGGGCAAGAAAGACCCGCAGACACGAACGGTATCAAAACAGACAAGAGACATCATAATGAAAATATATACACCAACCATGACCAATGAAGAACATAGAATAACCACATACATATAAACCAATAATTACAAGATACATGCAGGAATGAAATATAATTGGCATGGCATTGCCATTACATGGAAAAAGTGGATATATTCATAATATATCCCCCATTATTGATGTATGCACACAGCGTACATTGCAATGAAACGGTTTCATAATTTTTCCTTGCGCGCCAGAGCAATCAGTAGAAGCAACAAAAGCGCACGCAGCCTGCTTCAGGAATGGTAACAGGAAGAGACTAAAGAGACTGTGGCCGGTCAGAACGTTTCTTGTCCATCATCACAATCAGGCTCCGGTTACTCTGCGGTGCCGCAAGGTTTTCCGACACAGCATCCAAACCCGCAAGGTACAACCCTGCCTCTCTTCCGGCACAGAACACACATACGCCTGGATCAAACATGCCGCACCCGAAAACCGGAGACCCAGTGCCCCTGTCCGGCGGGGAGCAAGGAAGCCGGACAGGATGGCCATCGGGGGGAAACCGCACCGGGTCCCCGGTTCAGCGCACGAAGACGCCGGCCACCACATGCGCTGACAACACACGTGGTGGCGGGAGGCCAAAAACCCAATAACACTGCCAGTAGTCAGAAGTACCGGGCGGACTTATTTCCCTTGCGGGTGTTTTATTCGCCGCCCTCCCGCCATGATACACGTGCACGGACCGCGAGGAATCAGTCCGTCACCGTACAGACAGTCGCCGCGCAATACAGGCGACTGTCTGCTACTGGTATGTACGAGGTTTTTGGGCCTCTATCGACAGGTTTTTGAACCCTGCCGATAAACAGACTCTAGATTATAGTGCATCCTACATCAAGCAACTTATTGGTTTTATCGTCCGATCAAGGCCAGCGCCAATCCCGCAACCAGGATCCACGGCAGCCAGGTTGGCAAAGTACGGCGGCCATTCCCCCCGGTCAGGCTGACGCCAAGCTGCCGCACCGTTTCAGGATGCAGCTTCAATCCACCGGAGGCCATCATCGCAGCTGCCCGGTCGGCATATTCAAGAACAGCGGGCATCCGCTCCAGAGTACGGGCCAGGCCATGCACTGTTCCCTTGACCCTTGCACCGGGACCGAAGGTGTCGGTCATCCAGCGTTCCACCAGTGGGTAAGCCAGTTCCCACATGTTGATATCGGGTTCCAGCTTGCGTCCCACACCTTCGGCCAGCAGCATGGATTTCTGTAACAGCAGCAGCTGCGGCTGGGTCTGCATCGAAAATTGCTCTGTTACCTGGAACAGCTGCCCCAGCAGGCGCGCGATGGAAATTTCGTTGATCGGCTTGCCAAAAATGGGTTCAGCAATGGAACGGGCTGCTTGGGTGAATGCATCAATCGACTTGTCATCGGGCACCCACCCGGCTTCAAAATGAACCTCTGCTACCCGGCGGTAGTTACCGGTCAGGAAACCCAGCAGCATTTCCCCCAAGGTTCGCTTTGTTTCCTCGCTGACCCGACCCATAATTCCGAAATCAACCGCGATAATGGTGCCGGTCTCGTCAACAAACAGATTTCCCGGGTGCAGGTCAGCATGAAAAAACCCGTCGCGGAACACCATGTTGAAAAATGCATTGGCGGCGTGGGTAATCACCTCGCGCGGGTCAAGGCCGACGGCAATGATTCTTTCCCGTTCATCCAGGGGAATACCGGCAATGCGTTCCTGCGTCATCACCCGTTGGCCGGTGCGCTGCCAGTCGATGGCCGGAACGCGGAACGTGGTATCCCCGGCGAAGTTTTCTGCCAATTCCGCAGCGGCGGCGGCTTCAAACCGAAGATCCATTTCCAGCGTGACCGAATCCTCGAACGTCCGGACAGTTTCAACCGGGCGCAGCCGCCGGAACTGTGGTCGGAACCGTTCCACCATCGCGGCGATCCAGGAAAACATTTCAACATCGCGGGCGAAAATTTTCTCCACACCCGGGCGCAGAACCTTGACGGCAACCGGCTTGCCCTCTGTTGTGACGGCAAAGTGAACCTGGGCAATGGAAGCGGCAGCCACCGGAACTTCATCAAAGCTTTGCCACAGGGACTCGGGTGGCTCCCCGAACTCATCGGTCAGAATCCGGCGTACATCTTCAAACGGGAAAGGCTCCAGGCGATCCTGCAGATCTGTCAGATCCTGCGCGATGGCCTCGCCCATCAGATCCGGGCGCGTGGAAAGAGCCTGCCCAAGCTTGATGAATGTTGGCCCCAGCTCAACGAAAGCCCGCGCCAGGCGTTGTCCGGGCCGCCCTTCGGCAGGGCGTACCATGGGACGCAGGAGGGTTGCCACCAAGGACCCGACCGGCAAGGCATCCAGAAGAAACAAAACGTCGTGACGGGCCAAGACCCGGCCGATACGAAATACGCGGGCAAGATTACGACAGGCAGAAAACATCAGGCCCCAACCATCCTAGATCCGCCATGCCGAGTGAATGGCGGCAATACCACCGCTGAGATTATGCACCGCTACCTGTGACAAGCCAGCCTGAGCCATTCTGTCTGCCAGTTCTTTCTGGGCGGGGAACTGGCGGATGCTTTCAGCCAAGTAGCGGTAACTGTCACGGTCACCCGCAACAAGTTGCCCCATCCGGGGTAACACGGCAAAGGAATAAAGATCGTAAAGTCGATCCAGGCCCGGCACCAGAACCTTGGAAAATTCCAGACACAGGAAGCGTCCGCCGGGTTTCAGGACACGGCGCGCTTCTCTCAGCGCTTGATCAATGCGGGTGACGTTGCGCAGACAGAACGCGATGGTATAGGCATCAAAGGATGCATCCGGAAAGGGGAGGCTTTCTGCGTCACCGTTGATCCACGTCAGGCCGGCAGGGTGTCCACGATCCAGCGCCCGGTCCCGTCCGACGTTCAGCATACCGGTGTTGATATCGCAGACCTGTACGGTTGTACCGCCAAGGTCAGGTACCCGGCGACGCACCCGATCCAGGACGCGGAAGGCAATGTCGCCGGTTCCGCCGCCAACATCCAGAACCTGCATGCCGGCGCGCGGTGCCAGCATATCGACGAAGCGGTCTTTCCACAGGCGGTGAACGCCCAGGCTCATCACATCGTTCATCAGGTCATAGCGACGGGCGACCGAGGTGAACACGCCGCGCACCAAGCCTTCTTTCTCGTCCTCGTGAACGGTACGAAAGCCGAAATGCGTGGTCCGGGCCGACGGGGCTTCATCGGTCACGCAAGCAGCATCAGCGGCAGGTCCTGTATTCTTGTGCGTCATGGCCGCACGATAGCCCAACCCGATGGGAAACGCTATAAGGGAGCCTTCTGCACACCATAATTTTCCTGACCGGAGAATACTTCCTTATGCCGGAACTGCCCGAAGTTGAAACTGTATGCCGTGGATTGGTGCCATTTCTGGAACAGCGCATCCTGCAAGAGGTGGATGTGCGCCGGGCCGATCTGCGCCAGCCCTTTCCAGACCAGTTACAACAAAGGTTGACAGGGCGACGGGTCCAGCGCGTGCACAGGCGTGGAAAGTACTACATATGGGATCTGGATGACGGGATGTGTGTTCTGGGGCATCTGGGAATGAGCGGATCCTGGCGCATTCATACCGCACAGGATGGACAGCCAGCGATCGGAAAACATGACCACCTGGTCATTCGCACCGATCGTGATGATACCCTGACCTATCACGATCCGCGACGCTTTGGTGTGCTGCTTCTGGTGTCGTCCAATGCACTGCCCGGCCACCCCTTGTTACGGAGCATGGGACCGGAACCCCTGTCCGATGCGTTTGACGGATCCATTCTGGTGCAGGCCTTTTCCCGTCGCCGTACGCCGGTGAAAGTTGCGTTGCTGGATCAGGGTGTGGTTGCCGGAATCGGCAACATCTATGCCAGCGAAGCCCTGTACCGGGCCGGCATTGCGCCTGATCGTCCGGCACACAGCCTGGATGAGCGGGAATGCCGATTCCTTGCCGGGGCCGTGCAGTCGGTTCTGTCCGATGCCCTGGACTCCGGTGGATCCTCGTTGCGTGACCACATGCAGGTCAATGGTGAGCTGGGATATTTCCAGCACCGGTTCGCTGTGTATGACCGCATGGGGCAGCCGTGTCCGGACTGTACCTGTGACCACACACAGGGTGGCGGTGTGCGCCGGATCATTCAGGCCGGGCGCTCAACATTTTTCTGTGCGATGCGGCAACGCTAGGGTACGCTCCGGTGCCATGGGACCTTTTTTCTCCTCTGGCGTGCATCGCTTTTTTCTCGGCCTGACTGTTGCCCTTGCTATTGCACTGGCCACGGCGGTCGCTTCCGCGTCGGTGCAGGATTTCGCCGAAGGGATCGAGGATCTGCCCCTGATGCCCGGACTGCAAAGCCATGAAGGTGGACTGACTGTTTTTGACAGCCCCTACGGCACGATTGTCGAATCAACAGCCAAGGGGCGGGTCTTACCTGCCGATGTCCTGGATTTTTATGCCCGGACGTTGCCGCAGCTGGGATGGACCCGGACCGGAGAAACTCTTTTCCGGCGGGAAGCCGAGGAGCTGGTCCTGGACGTTGGGCAAAACAAAACGGATGTCATTGTCCGTTTCCGGGTTATGCCCGTGGACTAAAATTTACAGAAAAAGCAGGACAGCCTGTTATCAGGTTTGCACCAAAGACTGAAGGGAGCCAGAAGCGCATGGCATATGAACATATCTTGGTTGAAACCCACGGCGAGGTAGGTGTGGTGATCCTGAATCGGCCCAAGGCTCTCAATGCCCTGTGCGTCGGCTTGGTCAAAGATATGGGGGCGGCCCTGGATGCCTTTGAAAGCAACCCTGATATTGGGGCCATTGTTCTGACGGGATCAGACAAGGCGTTTGCTGCCGGAGCCGATATCAAGGAAATGGCCGACAAGACCTACCTTGATGCCTATACCGAAGACTTCATCACCAAGGGGTGGGAACGTGTGGCAAGCTGCCGCAAGCCGGTTCTGGCCGCTGTGGCCGGTTATGTGTTGGGTGGAGGCTGCGAGATTGCCATGATGTGCGACTTCATCATCGCAGCCGACAATGCCCGCTTCGGGCAGCCGGAAATAACGGTTGGCACGATGCCCGGTGCGGGGGGAACCCAGCGGCTGACCCGGATTGTTGGCAAGGCGAAAGCCATGGAAATGTGCCTGACCGGGCGTCAGATGACGGCCGAGGAAGCCGAGCATGTCGGTTTGGTGTCGCGCGTTGTTCCGCTTGATACCCTCCGCGAGGATGCGATCCGGACCGCACAGAAAATTGCCCGGATGTCACGTCCGCTGACAATGATGATCAAGGAATCGGTGAACCGGGCCTATGAAACCACCCTGCGGGAAGGGCTTCTGTTCGAGCGGAGGGTGTTCCACGCCACTTTTGCCACCGAAGATCAGAAGGAAGGCATGGCTGCTTTTGTCGAGAAGCGCGAGCCAAACTTCAAGCACCGCTAGGCAGGAGCGGGGCCGACTCGGCGGCAAGACCCCCTGTGAACCCCGGTCAGCCGGAAAATAAGGGGGGAACATGTTCCGAAGCGGGACTCCTCTGTTGACGGAAGGACGCTCTTTGCCTATAAAGCGCGCTTCGTATTCGTGAACCTGTTACTCTTATTTGGACGGAATCCAAGGCTATGGCTCATCACAAGTCGGCCCAGAAGCGCATTCGCCGCAACGCTCGCCGTTTTGCCATCAATCATGCGCGCAAAAGCCGCGTACGCACCTTCATCAAGAAGGTTGAGCTGGCTGTTGCCGGCGGTGACAAGGCAGCTGCCGATGCAGCCTTCAAGGTCGCCCAGCCGGAGATGATGCGTGGTGCCCAGAAAGGCGTGTTCCACAAGAACACAATGTCCCGCAAGGTCTCGCGCCTGAGCGCGCAGATCAAGGCTCTGCCTGCCGCCGCCTGACAAGGGTGTTGCAGGCGGCCGTTCGGGCTGCGCCGTATCAGAAAGGTCGCGCTCCTGGATTAAAGTCCGGGATGCGGCCTTTTGCGTCTTATGATCATGATGTCCTTGCGGTGCTTAGCTGCGGAGTCTTGGTGTGGATTCGTCATGTCACTATGGCGTGACGACTCCCGGTTATCACTCTGCGATGCTCTGTTCTTACCGTATTGGGACCGTAGTCAGGCAGGTCAGAATGCCGCTTTCACCCCCTGAGGGCGTCAAGAAAAAAACTTTTCATGTTCCCCTTTCGATCTCATTGAATGAGCACGCGTCTTGCGGATAGAGTCACCCCTCTGATCGGGTCTGGCACCAGGATTTTTCTGGACGTCGGCCTTCCTGTTTCACTCCCTGTCCTTCATTCACCATCCTTTTCTTGTCACCGGATTACACCATTCTCGATAACACGGCCGCGCGGCCTTTTAACAAGGGACACGTGCAGCTCTGCGGTATACCGCCCTGCCTTCCCTGCAGGGCGAATATGCGGATTACCAGTGGCCGTACCCTTTCTCCGGAAAGGATTCTGAAGCAAAACAGAACCCGGTTCAGGGTTCGCCTGTTTGGTCCCGGCGTGTGGAGCAATGCATCCGCCGGACAGGGGAGATGTGTTCCTGTCAGAGGGGGCATGCTGAATGATACCTGGCCTGTTACACCGGGGCTGGCCCCCCTGCCTGATACAACATCATAGTGCCGGGGCTTGAGGCAACGCAGATGACGACAGCAGACCTGATGGTAAAAGAAGAACGTGATACCGTTTTTTCCTGGGACAGAATTCTGCCCCGTCTGCGGGAAGAATTTGGCGAAACGGCCTATGCGAACTGGTTTGTTCCGATCCGTCATTCCGGGGTTCGCAGCGGAACCTTGCAGCTGACAGTGCCAACACGCTTCATGCGGGATTGGATCATGACCCATTATGGCGATCGTATCCGGGCGCTGTGTAGCGTGGAAGATCCTTCGATCCGGCAGGTCAACCTGTCTGTCAATGCCGCTGCCCCGGTACAGCCCAAAAGCCAGCCAGTAGCACAGGCCCCCTTGCCACCGACTCCACCTGTGCAGATGCGTCGGTCACCATCCACGTCATCGGTGAGGGATTCCAGATCAAAGGGATCGCAACAAGGCGACCTTCTGGCAAGTGTTGCCCCGCCGGTTGCCATGCCTTCGGTCATTGCGCCTGCCCCCGCATTGCCCGATGACCTGTCGGCACCGCTCGACCCGCGCTACACGTTCGAAAGTTTTGTAACCGGCGCCACTAACGAATTTGCCTGCGCGGCCGCGCGGCGGATCGTGGATTCCGGTCAGGCGGTTTTCAATCCGCTGTTCCTGTATGGCGGGGTTGGTCTGGGCAAAACGCATCTGATGCATGCCATCGCCCACGCCATCCGGTGCCGCCATCCGGAACGGCGCGTCATCTATCTGTCTGCTGAAAAGTTCATGTACAGCTTTGTACGGGCGCTGCGTTACAAGGACACGATGGCGTTCAAGGAACAGTTCCGTTCCGTTGATGTCCTGATGATTGATGATGTCCAGTTCATCTCGGGCAAGGACACAACGCAGGAAGAGTTCTTCCATACCTTCAATGCCTTGGTTGACCAGGGACGACAAGTGGTGATTTCTGCGGACAAGTCACCGGCTGACCTGGATGACATCGGCGACCGGTTGCGCTCCCGCCTGTCGTCTGGCTTGGTCGCCGACATTCACCCCACCACCTATGACCTGCGTCTGGGTATCCTGTCGACAAAGGCTGAAACATCCGGCGTTATCGTGCCGCCAAAGGTCCTGGAGTTTCTGGCGCACAAGATCAGCTCCAACATCCGCGAGCTGGAGGGCGCCCTGACCCGCCTGATTGCGCATGCCCAGCTTGTGGGGCGTGCACTGTCCCTGGAAACAGCCCAGGATGTGCTGCGTGATCTTCTGCGCGCCAATGACCGGCGTGTCACCATCGACGAGATCCAGAAAAGGGTTGCAGAGCATTTCCAGCTCCGGGTTTCAGACATGCATTCCGCACGGCGTTCCCGCTCCATTGCCCGGCCACGCCAGATTGCCATGTTTCTTTCCAAGCAGCTGACCAGCCGTTCGTTGCCTGAAATTGGTCGCAAGTTTGGCGGGCGTGACCACACGACGGTGATTCACGCGGTCAAAAAGATCAATCAGCTGATGAGCAGCGATACCGCCTTTGCCGAGGATGTGGAACTGCTGCGCAGGATGCTGGAAACCTGAGCGCGGGACATCATCTATAATTGCTTGATTGACGATCAAAACTACCATAGGGTAATGCCTGTCGGCGGGTTCCAAAAACCTGTCGATAGAGGTCTAAAAACCTCGTACATATCCACGGCAGGCAGTCGCCCATATTGCGCGGCGACTGTCTGTACGGTGACGGACTGTGCTCACGGTCCGTGCGCTCCGCTTTATGGCGGGAGGGCGGCGAATAGAACACCCGCAAGGGAAATAAGCCCACCTGATACATCTGACCGTGGACAGTGTTATTGGGTTTTTGGCCTCCCGCCACCACGTGTGTTGTCAGCGCATGTGGTGGCCGGCGTCTTCGTGCGCTGAACCGGGGACCCGGTGTGGTTTCCCCCCGATGGCCATCCCGTCCGGCTTCCTTGCTCCCCGCCGGACAGGGACACCGGGTCCCCGGTTTTCTTGCGTGGGATGTTTGATCCTGATGTCGCAAGAGATTTTGGCCACCTTGCTCCCCACCTTTTTCATATCAGGGCAGGGAGAAAGTGCCGCGCTTTTGCTTAAAGCAGGATGCTGTCTTGATTCAGCACATCAACACCCAGAAGGGTGATGCTGAAGTCCTCCGCCCCGTCGCCATCGACATCGGCAAACAAGACAACGCCATCCTGCTCGGAGTCCAGCCAGATACCATAGGCTTGCGGGCCATCTTCGCTCATGGCCAGGGCCTTTCCTCTCCAGCCTGCTGCCCGAAGATCAAGGCGGTCGCCTTCTCCCTGATCAAAGTCGAGAATGACATCATCACCATAGGCGTCGGACCGATACACAAATGTATCCGCACCGTTGCCTCCCTCCAGGGTATCGTCACCCTTGCCACCATCAAGAGCGTCTCGACCATCGCCTCCCTTGAGGATGTCATTGCCACCCCGGCCAATCAGTGTGTCATTGCCTTTCCCGCCGTTCAGGCGATTGACCTGATCATCACCGGTCATGTGGTCGTTTCCACTGCCACCATTGACGTTCTCGATATTGGAAATGCTGTCCTCACGCCGACCGCAGACCAGAACGCTGGAAATCTGGCTGCCTTTCAGGGACAGTTTGATATCTTCGTGTCGAGAGAAGTAGTCGAGTGTGTCAATGCCCTCGCCTCCATCAATGCGATCTTTTCCCAGGCCTCCGTCCAGGTGGTCATTGCCCCGGCCACCAGACAGAGTATCGTTCCCCGCGCCGCCATAGAGGGTATCGTGCCCGTCTCCCCCGCTCAGAACGTCGTGCCCTTTTCCGCCATAGATACGGTCATTGCCGGCATTGCCGTTCAGGCAGTCATCCCCTCTCTTACCGTACAGAACATCATCTTCTTGGGTGCCATAGGAGAATATGCTGTCGTCGTTTAATCCATACAGATCAGCGTCACGATCTTTCTGGTTGTGGATGCCGTATGACGTGATGGAAGAAAGCATGGGTGACCGGCTCTGTTCGGGCTCACGTAGTTCGCCAAAAGAGAACGAGTTTACGGGACGTGCATTCTGGAAGCGGCTTTCATCTGCGGGCAGAGCATAGTCCCGGGAGGATAAAGTGGCTCTGTCTGCATATGGCTTTGATGGCCTGAAGGAGAAGGGTTGCGCCGCATCATGATGTGTCTGCCCTGAGGCCAGAAAGGCACCGGGTTTATATGGCCTGAATGCAGGCGCGATGGAAGGGGCATAGGCTCTTCCCGCAACCGGGGTAAATGGGGTCAACTCTGGAAAATCCAGGGAGAAAGGGTCATAGGCTTTAGTACGTGCGTACATTGTGTACCTCTCGTGTTTCTGAGCAACCAGTTGCATACCGGTTTTGATGAAGGGGGAATCTGACCAGAGTCGGCACTTTCAGCATCACGGTGGTGGAATGCAAACAGCGCACTCTGATCAAGAGCCTGCATAGGAACGACATTAGCAGTCTGTATAGAATGGTTAAAGTGATTTGAATTCTAACAATTTTTCCGCTCGTTTCATACGAGATGCACGATGTGCGGAAGTCAAGCGAGGATCGCAATCCTTGCACTTATACCCAACTCTCGTACCGGAGCTCTTACACACGAAAACCGGGGACCCAATGTCCCTGTCCGGCGGGGAGCAAGGAAGCCGGGCAGGATGGTCATCAGGGGGAAGCCACACCGGGTCCCCGGTTCAGCGCACGAAGACGCCGGCCACCACATGCGCTGACAACACACGTGGTGGCGGGAGGCCAAAAACCCAATAACACTGCCCAACGTCAGGGATATCAGGTGGGCTTATTTCCCTTGCGGGTGTTCTATTCGCCGCCCTCCCGCCATAAAGCGGAGCGCACGGACCGTGAGCACAGTCCGTCACCGTACAGACAGTCGCCGCGCAATACAGGCGACTGTCTGCGTTGGGTATGTACGAGGTTTTTGGACCTCTATCGACAGGTTTCTAAACCCTGCCGACAAACAAAACCTTAAGGCACAAGAATGTCAATATCGAGCAACTTTAATGTGTAACACGGCACGCATTCACTATGCGTAAAACCTCTTTGAGCCAGCAGAGCCTGTGATATACTCCCGTCCCCCGTTTGGTCCACAGGCTGAACAAGCCGGCTCAGGCGGGGGTCTGTTTCGGTTGTGCCGAAGCAGGATCCCACACCCGTTTTCCAGTGCCAGGTGACAACGACCGTGAAACTGACCATCGAACGCAGCACCCTTCTGAAGTCCCTTGGCCACGTTCAAAGCGTTGTTGAACGGCGCAACACAATCCCCATTCTGTCCAATGTCCGCCTGCAGGCGCGGGATGGTGTGCTGGCCCTGAACGCCACCGACATGGATCTGGAAGTTGTCAAAAGCATCCCGGCTTCGGTAGAGCGTGACGGTGCCACGACGGCACCCGCCCATACCCTGTTTGAAATTGTCAAAAAACTACCCGATGGCTGCCAAGTGGAAATGTCCTGGGACAGCGAGCGGAACCAGATGACCCTGCGGTCCGGGCGGTCGCGCTTTTCCCTGTCCTGCCTTCCCGTGGAAGAATTTCCGACGATGGAAGAAGGTGGCTACAGCCATACCTTCGCCGTATCCTCCAGCGATATACAAAGCTTGGTGGATCGCACCCGTTTCGCGATCTCTACAGAAGAAACCCGCTATTACCTGAACGGAATCTACCTTCACACTGCTGTTGTTGATGGCAACCCTGCCCTGCGGGCAGTTGCCACCGATGGCCACCGTCTGGCCAAGGCAGAAATTGCCCTGCCGGAAGGTGCGGCGGACATGCCCGGAGTGATCGTGCCCCGTAAAACCGTTTCCGAGCTGCGCAAGCTGATGGAGGAGGGAAACGCGGATGTCTCCGTATCCCTCTCAACAAGCCGGATCCGATTTGTTCTGGGCAGTGCCGTCCTGACATCAAAGCTGATAGAAGGCACCTATCCGGATTACGAACAGGTTATTCCGCATAACAACGACCTGCACCTGGAAGTAGACAAGAAGCTATTCTCCGACGCCGTAGACCGGGTTTCGACCGTTTCAGGTGACAAGCACCGCACAATCAAGGTCAGGATCGAGGATGGGTCCCTGACGCTCTCGGCCTCCAATGCCGAGGCCGGGAATGCCCAGGAAGAGGTGGAGTGCATTTACAGCGCCCAGCCTCTGGAGATTGGCTTCAACAGTCGCTACCTTCTTGATATCATGTCACAAATAGAGGGCAGCGCGGCCCGCCTGTCGATGGCTGACACGGCATCCCCGGCTATTATCCGTGAATCTGCGGATGACACGGCGGTCTATGTGCTGATGCCGGTGCGTGTCTGACGCGTCCCTTTTTCCGGCCATTGGCGTCAGCCGCTTGGTCCTGACTGATTTTCGCGGTTGGAACAGTCTGCAACTGGAAGCTGGAATGGCGCCAGTTGTTCTGACCGGGCCGAATGGATCCGGAAAGACCAATCTGCTGGAAGCCTTGTCGTTCCTGGCTCCTGGTCGCGGTCTTCGTCGCGCCAGACTACAGGACGTCACGCGCAGTGGTCACGCCATGGGCATGCAAGGGGGCTGGGGTATTGCCGCAACCGTGCACACCGCCGATGGTCCTGTAGATCTGGGAACCGGCAGGGATCCCGGCACTTCGGATCGGCGGGTTGTGCGCATCAACGGGATCAATGCCCGCAGCCAGACCGAACTGGGGGATATCGTGTCCATTGTCTGGTTGACACCGGCGATGGACCGGCTGTTTACCGAAAGCCCATCGGGGCGACGTCGTTTCCTGGATCGCTTGGTCTTCGGACTGTATCCCGGACATGTCGGGCACCTGTCGGCCTATGAGAAAGCACTGAGACAAAGAACCGGTCTGCTGCGGGACAACGTCAATGATCCTGCCTGGATAGCCCTGCTGGAGAACACCATGGCATCGCACGGGGTTGCCATAGCAGCAGCCCGGCAAGATATCATAACACGGCTGAACCGGGCCTTGTCACGGGTTGCGCCGCCCTTCCCCCGGCCCGATCTCGGGCTGAACGGGTGGCTTGAAAGCCTGCTGGAAGATCACCCGGCAACCGATGTCGAGGATCTTTTCCGCCAGCATATGTGCCAGAACCGCCACCGGGAAAGTGCCGGAATGCCGGCCGAGGGACCACACCGCACTGACCTGATGGTACACAACCACAGCAATGACCAGCCTGCTGCCCGATGCTCCACCGGCGAACAAAAGGCACTTTTGTTGTCAATCCTGTTGGCCCAGGCCAGGATACAGGGCGCACAACGGGGAACAGCCCCACTGCTGCTGCTGGATGAGGTGGCCGCCCATCTGGATGCACAGCGCCGCGAGGCCCTGTATGAAGCCTTGATTGCACTGGGTGCCCAGGCATGGCTGACCGGAACAGACCGGGCCCTGTTTGAACCCTTTGGGAACCGGGCGCAGTTTTTTGACGTTTCTGACGGCCAATTGCACTAGAATACCCCTCCCCGCCAGCCAGCGGGGAAAGCAAGGACGAAGTGAGTACGCAAACCCATGACCGAAGCTGCCAACGCCACCACCACCAACGGATATGACGCGGATTCCATCAAGGTCCTGAAGGGACTGGAAGCCGTGCGCAAGCGCCCGGGCATGTATATCGGCGATACCGACGACGGATCCGGCCTGCACCACATGATCTACGAGGTCGTGGACAACGCGATTGACGAGTCCTTGGCCGGGTATTCCGATCGTACGGATGTTATCCTCAATGGCGACGGCTCGGTGACCGTGCGCGACAACGGACGCGGTATTCCGGTGGATATCCACAAGGAGGAAGGGGTTTCCGCCGCCGAGGTCATCATGACCCAGCTGCATGCCGGCGGCAAGTTTGACCAGAATTCATACAAGGTATCCGGTGGGTTGCATGGCGTTGGTGTGTCGGTGGTCAATGCCCTGTCAGACTGGCTTGACCTGCGTATCTGGCGCGATGGCTGGGAGCACTATGTCCGCTTTGAACATGGGGAGACCGTCAAGCCGCTGAAACGCGTCAAGGAATGTGGCGACCGGACCGGTACAGAAGTTACGTTTTTGGCATCGCCTTCTATCTTCGCCATAACAGAATACAATTTTACAACGCTGGAACACCGGCTGCGCGAACTGGCCTTCCTGAACAGCGGCGTGACCCTTCACCTGACCGATGCACGCCACGGGGAACCCGGAACTGTTATCTTCCACTATGAAGGCGGCACAGAGGCTTTCGTCCACTATCTCGACAAGGCGCGCCAGCCCCTGCACGACAAGCCGGTTCTGATCACTGGCGAACGCGATGGTATCAGCGTGGAAATCGCGCTGGAGTGGACCGATGCCTACCACGAGAACACGCTCTGCTTTACCAACAACATCCCGCAGCGGGATGGTGGAACCCATCTGGCCGGATTGCGGGCCGCACTGACCCGGACAATTTCTCACTACGCTCAGGAAACCGGTCTGCTGAAAAAGGAAAAAGTTCAGCCGACCGGCGATGACATGCGCGAAGGCATGACCTGCGTGTTGTCCGTGAAGGTTCCTGATCCAAAGTTCTCCAGCCAGACCAAGGACAAGCTGGTTTCGTCCGAGGTACGCCCCGTTGTGGAAGGCGTTGTGTCCGAAAAGCTTGCAGAGTGGTTCGAAGAGCATCCGTCCGATGCCCGCAAAGTTATCGGGAAAGTAGTCGAAGCCGCTGCTGCACGTGAAGCCGCACGCCGCGCCCGTGAACTGACACGCCGGAAGGGAGCCTTGGATATTTCCTCCCTTCCCGGCAAACTGGCCGACTGTCAGAACCGCGATCCGGCACAGTCCGAACTATTCCTGGTCGAGGGCGACTCCGCCGGTGGAACAGCCAAACAAGGGCGGGACCGGGCCTTCCAGGCCATTCTACCCCTGCGCGGCAAGATCCTGAACGTGGAACGGGCACGGTTTGACAAGATGCTGTCCAGTGCCGAAGTCGGAACCCTGATCACCGCCATGGGAACCGGCATAGGACGCGATGACTTCAATATCGAGAAGCTTCGTTACCACAAGATCATCATTATGACCGACGCGGACGTGGATGGTTCCCACATCCGTACCCTTTTGCTGACATTCTTCTTCCGGCAAATGCCCGATATTATCGAGCGGGGGCACCTGTATATCGCCCAACCGCCACTGTACCGGGCCAAACGTGGCAATTCGGAGCGTTATCTGAAGGATGATCGCGAGCTGGAAGAATACCTGATTGATGTATCCATCAGCGAAGCTGTTCTGGTTCTGCAGGACGGACAGCAGATTGCCGGTCCCCACCTGCGTGAGCTGATAACCCAGGCCCGGCAGGTTCGGACTCTTCTGGGCCGCATGTCGAGCCGGGTCCCGAACCGTATCCTGGAACAGGCCGCCATAGCCGGCGCCCTGAGTCCGGAATTTCTGGCATCAACACACAACAACCAGCCTGTTATGGATACCATCTGCCAACGATTGGACAACTTGGAAGTCGAGCATGAAAAGGGCTGGAGCGGTGAAGTCACGGACAGCGGCAGCCTGCTGTTCCGGCGCACCTTGCGGGGTGTAACGGAGAGCCATGCCATCGACAGCGCTTTAGCTCACTCTGGCGAGGCCCGCCGCCTGGACCAAATGTCGGCCAGCCTTGGCGAAATCTACAACGGAAAAGCCACGCTGCGCATCCGGGACAACCAGTATCCGATCCGGGGTCCTGTCGGGCTGGTCAATACCTTCATGTCAGCCGGGCGCAAGGGTATCAGCATACAGCGCTACAAAGGGCTGGGAGAGATGAACGCGGAGCAGCTGCGTGAAACAACCCTTGACCCCAACGTACGGCGCCTTCTTCAGGTCCGGGTTGCCCACGCCGACGAGGCCCAGGAAGTGTTCTCCACCTTGATGGGTGATGTTGTGGAACCCCGGCGTGAGTTTATCCAGAACAATGCCCTGAAAGTCACCAATCTGGATATCTGATCCAGAACGCGGGAACGGAGGGAGAGGCGGCTGACACCGCTATCCCTTCGGAACCGGGGAAACATCACCAAGGGGAGCATTGGGGACACAAACGGTCACCCGGATATCCTGACCGGATTCCAGGGTGTCGCGAACCTGGAGAAACTCCTCCTCGCGTTCGACAAAGTCTTCGCAAGCACGGAAGACCAACTCTTCCAGCTGACACTGCCCAGCCTCCGCCAAAGCTTGCAGACGCAGGTAGAGATCCTCGGACAGATTGATCATCAAGGCAGGCGCTGTCTTCATTGCGGCTTTCTCTCCTTGGGAATGGAAGGGCAGAATAGCAGAAAAAAAGCAACGATTCGCCAATTTCCGTACCTTGCAGCACAAACAGCCATACGATTGCCCCAAGTACGGGGGAGAAAATATCCTGTCACTTCATGATCCTGACAGAAGCGTAACCAGGAGCTGTGGGGGATACCTTTGCATCAGGCTTCTGTCTCGGGTATCAAGCCCTTGCTTCGGTCACAGTTTGTAGTCCCGGGACCTTTCTGTGCCCTCTCCCACCCGGAACACATAGAAAACCGGATATGATGTCTCCTTCTGGCCCCTGCCCCGTTCCTGACCCTGCAACACCCGGAATCTGCCTTGATCCGGATGACATCAGGAACCGTATGCTGTCATCGCGGGCGGCCTATGGCAGCAGTCTGGCCAGAATATTCGGCAAGCTCCGGACAGCAAAACGGCCAAGGCAGGCAAAGAACACAGGACCCAAGCCAAAGCGATCGGCACGAAGAGGGCCAGAACCAAGAAAAATCGGCAAGGAAAAGAATACGCGCCGTTCACGCTCCCTTGTCTGGCGCCTGACACGCTGGACCCTGAGCATCATGCTGTGGGGGTGCATGGTCGTTGGCCTGATACTGGGCTGGTTCGCCCTCGACCTGCCCCGGATTGACCTCGCAGCAGCCATGACCCGCAAGCCTTCCATTACCCTTGTCGATGAGAACGGGGCCCTGGTCGCAACGTATGGGGACCAATATGGCGATGTTGTACCGGTCAATGCCATGTCCCACTGGCTACCAGAAGCGGTTATGTCTATTGAGGATCGGCGGTTCTACAGTCACCCGGGCATTGATCCTCTGGGACTTTTACGAGCCGTAGTGACCAACTGGCAGGCGGGACAGACCGTACAGGGTGGCTCCACTATTACGCAGCAAACCGCCAAGAATCTGTTCCTGACCCGTGATCGTACCTTCAAACGTAAAGCCCAGGAGCTGATGCTCGCTCTGTGGCTGGAATGGACCTTCAGCAAGGAGCAGATCTTCAGCCTGTACCTGAACCGCGTATATCTGGGTGCCGGGACCTATGGCATGGAAGCTGCCGCCCGAAAATACTTCGGAGTGTCCACGCGCCATGTCACACCCTATCAAGCCGCCGTACTGGCCGGGTTGCTGAAAGCTCCATCCCGCTATAACCCTGAAAATAACAAGGCCAATGCCCATGCACGGGCCAGAACTGTCCTCCAGTCCATGGTCGCGTCGGGCGTTCTGACACAAGCGCAGGCCGAACACGCCTCGTCTGAAGGGGAACGCTATCTGGCTTCACTGCCACCCCGCAGTCATACCGGGCGGTATTTCAGTGACTTTGTCCTGGATCAACTCGATGACCTGGTCGGCACGGTCGATACCGACCTTGTTGTAAGAACAACGCTCAACAAACAAACCCAGAAAAGTGCAGAGCATGCACTGAATGCTGTACTGAACCAATACGGCGCAGCACGCCACGCCACGCAGGGGGCTGTTGTGGTCATGAGCCCGCATGGGGCTGTACGCGCCATTGTGGGCGGAACGGACTACAGTACCAGTCAGTACAACCGGGCAACGCAAGCAACCCGGCAACCCGGATCATCGTTCAAGACATTTGTATATCTCGCGGCTCTGGAACAGGGTCTTTCACCTGATGACATCATTCAGGATGAACCCCTGACGATCCGCAACTGGTCGCCGCAGAACTTTGACCGCCAATTCCGCGGAGATGTCACGGTACGCGAGGCTGTCGCCCGCTCGATCAATACGGTTGCTGTCCGGGTTGCCATGAAAACAGGTCTACGCACCGTGGCACGCACAGCCCGCCGACTGGGCCTTTCCGTATCCCGCGTCGGGGAAGAAAGCCCGGCCATGGCCCTGGGAACAGAAGACAACACCCTGCTGGCCATGACCGCTGCCTATGCTCCCCTGGCGAATGGAGGCATGGCCGCCTATCCGTATTCCATCCTTGATATCACCACGCGGGATGGACAAGTCCTTTACGAACGCATCGGTACAGCCGGTACACGCGTTATACGCCCGAATGTTGTGGCGCAGATGAACCAGCTTCTTGGTGGTGTCCTGTCCTGGGGAACTGGAAAAGCCGCAACTCTTGACCGGCCGGCAGGGGCCAAGACAGGCACCAGCCAGACCTACCGCGATGCCCTCTATCTTGGCTATACAGCAGATTATGTAACCGGTGTCTGGATTGGTAATGACGACAACAGCCCGATGAAGCGGGTTACGGGAGGAACCCTGCCTGCACAGGTGTGGAAACAGGTCATGGAGGACATTCACCGCGGCCTGCCCGCACGCCCGATACCATCGTCACGATCCTCTTCGGACCCGGATCATGACCGGGACGAGACACCCCCGGCAACCTGGACACCCGCTGATGAGATAGACCGCCTGCAGGACATGTTCGGACGCCGTTAGAACACCAAGGCTTTCTCAAAAATCGTCGAGACATCTAGGGCAGACAGGGCCGCATCCAGGCGGGCACGGGCCGCTTCCCCTTCGTCCGTCTTACGGAAACACACGTGCAAGGTCTTGTTCTCAAGAAGCCGGCTGTTGAATTCCAGGACATCCCCTTCCGTAATCAGGGATGAGTCTGTTTTCAGCAGATAGGCCATCACGTTATGGTCAACCACAGCAGCCACAATCCTTTTTGCAATAACCTTGCGCAAGTTACTGACGTCATCAATCGCTGTATCCGTACTCAGGCGGCCAGCAGCTACCCGGGCATCGAAGTCAGCTGTATTGACATAGCCCGAAACAGTGCCAATCGGTACCGATACAAGATCATCCAGCGTATTCCATAACAACGGCCTGTCCCTGCGCTGTGCAAACCCCAAGGGACCAATGCCAATCGGCTTGCTGAACAGGCACTGATTGTCCAGATTCCGGGACATATACTCCGGGAAGTAACCAACATACCCAGGACTCTCCAACCCTATGCGAACAGCCCGTTGCCAAGGATAGAAGGCTGTACTGAAGGTATCTCCAGCATGCTTGGCTGCCTCTTGCAAAACAACCGCAGCCGCACCGGCACCGGGCAAGGCCTCGCCGGTATAGGGAGGCCATTCCAAGGTGCTGAGCCGCAGCTCACCGGCCCGGGATACCGGGGCCATAAGAAGAAATGTGCAGGATAACAGGGTGATGGCACACGCACGAACGGCAGAGCCATGCCTGACCTGTGTCTTGTCCCCACCTCGCCTGCTCATGCGGAACGCATGTCCAGCAAGAACTTCTCGACACAGTCGCGCAGGTTCTCCGTTTCGCTTTTCAGCCCTTCGGCAACACGGTACATGCTGGAAGACATGTCGCCTGTCTTGGCTGCCGCTGTAGACACTTCCCCGATACGGTCGACGATACTGCGGTTCCCCGCAGCAACACCACCCACAGCGCGGGCAATCTCGCGCGTTGCCGCACCCTGTTCCTCAACAGCCGAAGCAATATTGGCAACAACCGCGTCCACTGAATGAATGGTCCCCACAGCTTGGCGAATGGCCGAGCTGACATCCCCCGATGCTTTCTGGACAGCCGTAATCTGACGGGCAATTTCGTCTGTGGCACGGGTTGTCTGGTTTGCCAGGCTCTTGACCTCGTTGGCGACAACGGCAAACCCCTTGCCGGCCTCACCGGCGCGGGCCGCCTCGATCGTTGCATTCAAGGCAAGGAGGTTGGTCTGACTGGCGATATCCGTAATCAGGTTGACAATCTCACCAATCCGCCCTGTTGCTTCTGACAGGATACCCATGGTCTTGGCTGCACCTTCAATCCCCCGTACCGCATCGGCCGTGATGTGGGTGCTGTCCTCGACCTGACGGCTGATTTCACCAATGGAGGCTCCCAGTTCTTCCGCTGCCGTTGCCACAGCCTCAATATCCAGGGAGGCCTGCTCGGCAGAATGATTGACGGCCTGGCTCTCGTCACGGGTACGATCCGCTGCCTGCTGCAGGGTATCCGAGGACCCGAAGACTTCCTCCGCACTGCCTGAAAGGGTCTGTAACATGGAGCTTACGGCCGTATCAAAAGCTGCTGTAAGTTTCTCGCGCAGGGCTGTTCTCTGGCGGCGTTGCTCGCGGGCTTCTTCCGCCTCGCGTTCCAGCTCGCGGTTGCGCTTCATATTCTGCTGGAATGTCCCCACAGCAGATGCAATGGAGCCAATTTCATCGGTACGTTCCTTGTGGGGAACCTCAACGTCCAGTCGATCAGCCGCCAGCTCATCGATGACGGCAGCAATATCAACCAAGGGACGGGTGATCTGCCGAATAATGGCAAAGAGAATAACAACCAGGATCAGGTTGCTGAGGATAATGATCACAACACCGGAAAAAATCGCACTCTGGCGGGCTGCTTGCTTGGAATGGTCGCTGACAACGATATGCAGGGTGGCAATCTGCTTGTCTTCCCGAACAACCGACTGGTGGATCATGGAGACACTGGATGGCAAAGCATCCTGTTCAAGAGTTGTATAGTCTATATCTCCGGCCATCTTCTTGCTGAGAACCTTGCCCGTATCATCCGTGACCCAGGCAGCCTCAAAATCCGGATCGGCCGCAAGGGCGTTGGTCAGCTGCTGCAGAACCTCAAGATTGAAATCCCAGATCGGCTGAACCATGGCTGCAGCCTGAAGGTTGGCAACCAGAGAAGCACGGGTATCCACAGCCTTGCCCATCAGGCGGTCTGTTACAATGACGCTGGCAACGGTTGAAATAATCAGGAACCCTGAAACCACGGAAGCAATCACGGCAATCAGCTTCACGGCGATTGTCGTTTTCTTTGGATGCTCGGACATGGTTTACTCCTGTCAGGACACCTGTAACGCCATTCCTCATGTACTGCCCAAAAGGCTTCCACCCTGTCCCGCACCCTGTCACCAGGACAAAAGGCAATACAAACAGGGACAAGGGTACAAGCGACCCACCCGGCTATAAACCGGGGCAAAATCACTATACCTGCAAAATAAAACACAAGCCCCACAGATACCCGGGTTCCGTAACTCTTTCAGGGCTAGAAAGGCAGAAAAGCCGTGTTCCTGCCGGGAAGGCGGGAACACGGCTTTGACCGGGCGGAAAACTCCACGGACACAGACCAGTCATCAATCGGTCAGATCATCCCAAAGTTCCCGGATCCTGCGAAAGAATCCTGTGCTCTCGGGGCTGGTCTCGCCTCCACCCGCTTCATCGAAACGACGCAGAAGGTCTTTCTGCTCATCGGTCAGGTTGACAGGAGTTTCAACCTGGGCATGAACAATCATATCCCCACGTTTCGGACTACGCAGGACGCTCATCCCCTTGTTACGCAGCCGGAACTGATTACCGGACTGGGTTCCGGCCGGAATCGTAACCCGTGCGCGGCCACCATCAATGGAAGGAACCTCTATGTTGCCACCCAGGGCGGCTGTTGTCATGGTGATCGGCACCCTGCAGTAGATATCAGCACCCTCGCGCTGGAAGATACGATGTGGACGAATGGTCAGGAAAATATAAAGATCACCGGACGGTGCACCCAGCATCCCGGCTTCCCCTTCACCCGACAACCGAATGCGCGTTCCATCCTCGACACCCGGTGGAATCTTGACCTCGAGGGTACGCTCCCGATTTTCGCGCCCGGAACCACGGCAGGAAGAACAAGGATCGGTGATCGTCTTTCCCCGCCCATGGCACGACGAACACGTTCTCTCAACCAAAAACATGCCCTGCTGGACCCGTATACGCCCCTGGCCACGACACGTGGAGCACGTTGTCGGTGTTGTTCCTGGCTTGGCACCACTGCCCTTGCAGGTTCCACAAGACGTTGCCGTGGAAAGAGTGATCGTGGCGGTCTTACCCAGAAAAGCCTCTTCCAGGGTTATGGACATGTCATAGCGAACATCGGCGCCACGGGAAGGCCCCCCGCGCTGACGACCGGCAAAGTTGCCGAAAACTTCATCGATAATGTCGGCAAAGCCGCCGCCAAAATCAAAACCGCCAAAGCCGGACGCCCCACCGCCACCCTGTGAAAAGGCATCATGACCGAAGCGATCATACGCTGCGCGTTTCTGGGCATCCTGCAGCACTTCATAAGCTTCAGTCAGCTCACGAAAAGACTCTGCAGCCTTGTCGTCACCCGGAAATAAGTCAGGGTGGCAGTCTTTGGCCCGCAACCGATAGGCCTTCTTTATTGCCCCGGCATCCGCATCCTGGCTGACGCCAAGAATCTCGTAATAATCCCTTTTTCTGCTCATTGGCTCGCCCTGTACAGGGACGACTGCCCCGCACACAAAACAGCCACTGGGGCGTGTGCGGGGCAGTCGAAGTCACTCCATAACGGCTGACGCCGCTTCATTGTGCCGGAAATCCCGGACTCAGAGATATAGCCTTACTTGCCCTTTGAGTCGTCCACTTCCTCAAAATCAGCATCGACGACACCGTCGTCCTTCTGACCCGCAGCAGCACCCTCGGCACTACCAGAAGACGCCTGCTGGGCCTTGTACATAGCCTCACCCAGCTTCATGGAAGATTGCATAAGGGTCTCTGTTGCAGCCTTAAGCGCCGCAGCATCATCACCATCAAGAACCGCACGCGCAGCAGCAATATCTGCCTCAATCTGGGACCGCAGGGAAGCATCGATCTTGTCGCCATGCTCTTTCAGGTCCTTCTCAACCTGATGGATGAGGCCATCGGCATGATTACGGGCATCAATAACCTCACGGCGCTTCTTGTCGGCCTCGGCATTTGCCTCGGCCTCCTTGACCATGCGCTCGATGTCACTTTCCGACAAACCACCGGAAGCCTGGATACGAATCGCCTGTTCCTTGTTGGTTGCCTTATCCTTGGCCGAAACGTTGACAATACCATTGGCATCAATATCAAACGTTACCTCGATCTGCGGGACACCACGCGGTGCGGCAGGAATACCAACCAAGTCAAACTGACCCAGCATCTTGTTGTCAGCCGCCATCTCGCGCTCACCTTGGAACACGCGAATAGTCACGGCATTCTGGTTGTCCTCGGCCGTGGAGAACGTCTGGGACTTCCGGGTCGGAACCGTTGTATTCCGATCAATCAGGCGGGTAAATACACCACCCAACGTTTCAATTCCCAAAGACAGTGGGGTCACATCCAGAAGAAGAACGTCCTTGACCTCACCCTTCAGGACACCGCCCTGAATAGCCGCACCGATGGCAACAACTTCATCAGGGTTCACGCCCTTGTGCGGCTTACGACCGAAGAAGCGCTCCACCACTTCCTGCACCTTCGGCATGCGGGTCATACCACCGACCAAGATAACTTCGGCAATATCACCAGCTTTCAGGTCAGCATCAGCCAGCGCCTTGCGGCAAGGCTCTATAGTCCGCTCGATCAGGTCCTCAACAAGGGATTCCAGCTTGGAACGGGTCAACTTGACATTCAGGTGCTTCGGACCACTGGCATCCGCCGTAATGAAGGGCAGGTTCACTTCGGTCTGCGCCGTTGACGAAAGCTCTATTTTTGCTTTCTCGGCAGCTTCCTTCAAACGCTGGAGAGCCAAGCGATCCTGGCGCAGGTCAATGCCCTGCTCCTTTTTGAATTCGTCTGCCAGATAACCGATGATCCGGGCATCGAAGTCCTCACCCCCCAAGAACGTATCACCGTTGGTAGACTTGACCTCGAAAACACCATCACCAATTTCCAGAATGGAAACGTCAAACGTGCCACCGCCCAGGTCGTACACAACAAC
>NZ_JAAVTA010000014.1 GCF_012102705.1 Haematospirillum sp. H1815 | reverse complement strand
CTTGGGTCTGCGGGCTCGTCCGTCTTCAATCATTTCTATGATCGTGACATTGATCGCCGGATGAAGCGCACGGCCGGTCGTCCTTTGGCTGCTGGACTTATCAGCAAGCCGGTGCATGCCTTGTGGTCCCGGTCCTTGTGGTGCGGGCGACGCGCACGGGACGGGGCTGTCTCTTCAGCCCTGAATGATGTGCGGCTTTTCTGCTCGTTTGGCATAGAGTCTACTTTGTTGGTTTTATGAAAATGTTTCCGGTGTCCGGGACGTGTCGGCGTTGCTTTTGCCTTTGCCCATCCGGTCCGGTCCATAAGGGGTTTGCCCGTAGGCCCCGATTGGTTTGGATCAAGGCTCGCCAGCTGTTCACGCAGAAGACGGGGAGGAACTTCCTCAACGCATCCACGTTCCATGCGGCCAAGATAGAAGTTTCCGTAAGCAACCCGGATCAAGCGATTGACGTGATAGCCAAGGTGCTGCATCACCCGCCTGATTTCGCGGTTCTTTCCTTCGGTCAGGGTTATCAGCAGCCATGAATTCGCGCCAACCCTGCGCTCTACATGCGCCTTGATCGGGCCATAGTGAATGCCCTCGATCGTGATGCCGTTTTCCAAGTCGGCCAGCCTGCTTTCATCAACAGCACCGTAAACCCGTACCCGGTAGCGACGGGGGATGCCTGTGCTCGGTTGTTCAAGCTTGCGTGCCAGTTCACCATCATTGGTCAACAGCAAAATGCCTTCAGAGTTCAGGTCCAGCCGGCCTACGCTGATGAGACGTGGCAGATTACCGGGCAAGTTCTCGAAAACAGTCGCGCGACCCTGTGGATCATGATGCGTGGTGACAAGGCCCGCAGGCTTGTAATAGCGCCAAAGACGCGGCACATCCGCTTTTGCAACAGGCACGCCATCAACGGTTACCCGATCTGCTTCGGTAACCATAAAGGCCGGTGTATCTAATACCACACCATTGACGGCAACGCGTTGGTCTGCAATCCAGCGTTCTCCATCACGGCGTGAGCATACCCCGGCACGGGCAAGGAACTTGCAAATCCTTTCGCCCTCGGGGCCTTGTCCTGTTTCATCGGATTGGTGTTCCGCGCTGTCATCGTGATGGTCCGGATCATTGTCTTCGTTTCGGGACGAAGAATCCGCCGTGAAATCCAGTTCTTCCAGCGAGGTATCAAGCTCGGGCAGCTCTTCCTCGTTGTTGGGGCTGGGCATGTCGAGCGGGATGATGGTATCGGGTGTCATGGGAGGCGCGCCTCGTTGATAAAGGCGTCAAAGATTTTTTTGTCCGCCGGGCTGATGTGATACTCCGGGTGCCATTGCACACCGAGGCAAAAGGAATAGGAAGGGTGTTCAATGGCCTCGACAACGCCATCGGGTGCTGTTGCGCTGACAACAACGCCCGGACCAGGTGTTTTTGCAGCCTGGTGGTGTGCCGAGTTGACGGGAAATTCCTGCTCGCCCGTAATGCGGTGGAGCAGTGTCCCCTCGCACACACGGACGCTGTGTCCGGATTCAGTACGCGGGTTTGGCTGTTCGTGGGCCAAGGGAGCGGTGACCTCATCGGGTATATGCTGGATCAGTGTACCGCCCAGTAGAACGTGCAGAAGTTGCTGCCCGCCACAGATTCCCAGAACAGGCTTGTCGGCGGCAAGGGCTGCCCGTGTTATGGAGGCTTCAAACAGGGTTCGGCCCGGTTTTAGCGTAACGGTTTCGTGACGGTGGTCAGCACCGAACAGTGTAGGATCGATGTCAAAGGCGCCGCCTGCAATCAAGAGACCATCAATCATACTGATGTAGGCTTCTGTGCATGTCTCTTCATGGGGTAGCAACAAGGGCACGCCCCCGGCCTTGACCACCGATTCCACGTAATTCTTGCGCAAGGCATACCACGGCAACTTTGAGTAGCCGCCCCCATCCTCGCTGTCCAGGGGAATTCCAATAACGGGTGCTTTCATGGGTCCCTTCTTACCGTTCCCGTATCAATCCGGCAATCATCCTGTAGAGAAGCAAAGCAAACTCTTGACGCCAAGTGTCTGTAACCAGACATTCAAGCCATGAAAAATAACGCTGCCCATAGTCCGATGATGGCTGCTTTGACCGAAGCCCATGCCGCTGCCAAACGCGGGGAAGTGCCTGTTGGCGCGGTTGTCGTTTGTAAGGGCGAGATTATCGCCCGTGCATCCAACCGTACCGAGGAACAAAGTGATCCTACGGCTCATGCCGAGATTCTGGCCCTGAGGCAGGCTGCAAAGCATTGCAGAAGCGCACGGCTCGATGATTGTGATCTGTATGTTACCCTTGAACCGTGTGCCTTGTGTGCGGCTGCCGTGTCTTTTTTCCGTATTCGACGCCTGTATTTCGGGGCCTATGACCCCAAAGGAGGTGCTGTCGAGCATGGCCCCAGACTCTATACCCAGCCAACGTGCCATCACAGGCCGGAAGTATACGGAGGATTGGCTGAAACGCAATGTGCTGATGTGCTGCGTGCCTTTTTTCGTTCCTTGCGCCAGACTTGATGCCGGTTATGGGGTCGGGGTGTGTCCGGAGTCGGTTCATCCTCGTTGGAGTAGAGGCAGATGTTATTTTTTCACAGGCAGTTACGGTACATTCTGGCGGTAGCTTTTGCCCTTGTGTCTGTTCTTTCGGTGTTTCTGTCTTCGGATGTAGAGGCTGGGTCTGGTGGGAAAAAGGCTTCAAAGCCACGTAGCGAGGCCAATGCGGTACCTGGAGACTATATCCAGCTGGATGTGATCTGGATTCCTGTGGTGGACGGTCAGAAGACCCTGTACCAAGGTCTTTTTGTTCGCCTTTTTGTTCCTCCCCCGGCAGAGCCTGTAGAGGGTGCGCCGCCGTCCAATGCCCGTTATCAGGCGTGTGTGAAGGCCCCGTGGGCTCGACAAGCCATCATTGCGGCTCTTAATGATATTCCAGCAAGCCGCAAGGAATTTGCTGACGAAGCCAAGCTCAAGCGGCGGGTGGAGCAAGCTGTACAGACCATTTCCAAGGAGAAGGTCTATCGGTCGATAGAGATATCCACCAACGTGCTGGTACCAGATGCTGACGCGGCCATGTTATCCAATACCTGCAAGTAGCACTGCTCTTTCAGGGCAGGGGTGCTCTGGCTGTAAAGAGGGCAACCGTGCCATATGTGCGAACGTGAACGGACCCGAAGTGCTTTTTCAGGGCTTCTTCCAGGTTTTCTGCTGTGTCGTGTCGGTTGCCGAAAATTCTCTTCTTATTGTAGACGTTCATTAACATGCGGCCAAAGCTGTTGTGGTTCGCCTGATCTCCTAGGATTGTTGCACCATAGAGTATCCCGTCTGTACTCAGTGCTGTTTTGAGGCAGCGAAAAGCTGCGGCCTTGTTCTCCATGGTTCCCGGCAGGCAATGCAGAAGGTAGAACAGCGAAATGGAGTCCCAGCTTTGCGCCGGGAGTTGAACCGATGGGTTCAGGATATCAGCTTGAATTGACGTTGTGCCCGACCGCCCGATCCGGTCCGAGGCTGCGTTCAGGCTATCCGGGTTAAGATCCAGGAGGGTCAGCTTGGCATTGTCCCGGAACGTGGTATTCGCAGGATAAAAGCCCGTTCCAACACCAACATCCAAGTGCCGGTTGCTTGCATGTTCAGTGAAGAAGGGGAGCAGGACGGTCCGTGTCGGACACTGCCACGCCAGTGTGTTTGATACCCCGAGCACCCAGAAATCATAAATTTTCAAGATGAAGCGCGAGTAGGCGGCTGCCCCCGCTGTGGTATCGAGTGTTGTTGTCATCGCCTGTCCCCACCAAAAACAACGTGGCCACCCTTGACCAAGGGACAAGTTTTATCAGCCCTTTCTATTCAATTGAAGATAGATTTTTCCAGCGTCACCTTCTTTTACTATGTTCGTATCCTTTGGCTTGCATGCAGGCCCCAAGGATTTCTGTGTAGTATTTCATGGCATTGCTCCGGTCTTCGATGTCCAAGGCATGTGTGGCGGAGCTTGCACTGTCTACATACCGCCTTCCCCCGCTTATCCCTTCGGCATAACGTCGGCAGGACAGCCATTCCCGCTGTGTTTCCTTGTCACTGGAGCCTGATTTTGACCAAGGAGGAACAGCTGCTGCGCAAGATGACAGGACTGTGCTGACGCATATGACAGCTGGCAGGAACAAAGAGTGGATATACATGGAGTCGTCTCGAGGAATTCTGGTCTTCATCGGTCGAGCATACAGGCACGGCATGTGTCCGTCATGCGTCCTTTGCTTGTGACAGAGTCCTGTAGGGGGTTATACTGCGACGCACAAATTTGTGCGGTGCATAGTATGCCCGTAACGCCAAGGAGACCCTGCGATGAACAGTGTTGTTACGGGTTTTGCTGTCGATTCTCCCGTCCATTATTTTGAAGATATTATCAAGGGTGCCTACGCGTCATTCAGTAAAACTGTGACAGAAGCGGATATGGTTCTGTTTGCAGGGATCAGCGGCGACACGAACCCGATCCATATCAATCAGGAATTTGCCGAAAGCACAGCCTTTGCCGGGCGGATTGTGCATGGCATGTTGTCTGCTGGTTTCATATCGACTGTTCTGGGGATGAAATTACCGGGTCCGGGTGCGGTCTATATGTCCCAGACCCTTAACTTCCGGGCACCCGTGCGCGTTGGGGATACTGTAACCGCCAGGGCCGAGGTTGTTGACCTGATACCGGAAAAAAGAGTGGTCGTGCTGCAAACAGTGTGCTTGGTCAAGGAGAAGGTTGTTCTGGATGGAGAGGCCAGGATGACCATGCCATCCCGGCAACGGCATGCCCGTTGATTGCTTTTGCTTTTCATTCATCCGGCCAGCGCCGGTGTACCCAGAGCCATTGTTCCGGATTTTCACAGATCCATCCCTCTACCATGGCATTGACATCCTTCATGATCTTTTCAATCCCGTCATGATGGTCTGCGCATGTTTGGGGCGAAAGGGGGGGAAGGATGTCAATGCGGAATCTGGCCCCGTTCAGGCGAATAACCCGTGCTGGTACGGCGGGTATACCGTACTTCAGGACAAACTGGGCCAGCGCCGGGGCCGTCATGGCTGTGCGCCCGAAAAAGGGGACAGGAATGCCGTCGTTCATTTTCTGGTCCACCAGCATGCCGACGTGTTCACCGCTTTTGAGAAGGGCAAGGCCCTGTCTGGCTCCGGATGCTCCCTTGGGCAGAAGGATTCCATTTCCCCGTCGCAATCGTGTGAATAACCGTCGCATCAGGGGATTGTTGGGGGCACGGTAGAAAAGGTGAATGGGCAGCCCCTGATCCGCAGCGGCCAAGGCAGCCAGTTCCCAGTTTGCAAGGTGAGCCGAGAAAAAGATACCGCCAATGCCATCTTCGGCCAGGGCTTGTATGTGTTCTGCGCCATTCAGCTGCATGCGCCCGCTGTTCCGGTTCATAATGCGTTCCAGGTGCGGGAACTCTCCAACATTTCGCCCCAGGTTATCCCACATTCCTTTCAGTGTTCTCTGGATCCATGCCTCGTCCTGTTCCGGGAAGGTCTGCCGCAGGTTATGGCTTGCAACGCGGTGCGCGCGCAGCCGCGGGCCTATGATACGCAGGACAAGGCCGCCGAGATGTGACGCAACGTCTATTGGAAGGACACGCATAAGCCCCCAGTACAGGCAGGCCAAGGCGACCAGAAGAATATCTGTGACGGTTGGCTTTTCTCTCATCGGGTCAGGGGCTCCAGCAACGCACCCAAGGCTTCTCCATGATCATCCCATTCCACACGCACCGACAGGACTGAGAGTGCAGAACGCTGTACAGGATCAATGCGGACGGCATCTTTTGTGGTCGTGACCAGCTGACAGTGTTCACGGCGGGCATGTTCAAGCATCCTGCTGATTTCATCCCTGCTGTAAAGATGGTGATCGGCAAAGGAATAGGTGGAAACCAGTTCGGCCCCCAGCGTTGCAAGAGTATCAAAAAACTTCCTGGGACGCCCGATTCCGGCAAAGGCGATAACACGCTGCCCGCTCCAGGTTTCCCCCTTGTTGTCCGGCACGAGACGACCCCGCAAAACAGGAAGATGAGCCGGAGCCGTGTCTATAACGCCTGTGCGGTCTTCTCCCAAAAGTACAATGCCATCAGCCCTTTTCCATGCTTGGCGCGGGCTCTCCCGCAGGGGACCGGCCGGTATCATCAGGTTATTGCCAAAGCCGTATTGTCCATCGATGACAATTAGGGACAGTGTTTTGCCCAGGGATGGATTCTGTAAACCATCATCCATGACAATATACCGGGCACCCGTCTTGCAGGCCGCTTGAGCTCCGGCCGTGCGGTCACGCGCAACCCATGTTGGAGCTTTCTCAGCCAGAAGCAGAGCTTCGTCACCGATTTCGTCACAGGTGTGGTGCTGTCGGTTGACCTGTACTGGCCCCTTGAGTTTCCCACCATAGCCGCGCAGCAGGGCATGCGCCCCGGGAAGGCGTTCAAGAATATCCAGCGTTACCGGTGTTTTTCCGTTCCCCCCTGCAGTTATGTTGCCAACGCAGATAACCGGGACGGGTGCTGTCCAAGGGCCCACGGTGCGCTGCCTCAGAAACGTCCCCAGGCCGTACAGCCACCCGAAGGGAGACAGGGCCAAGGCTGTCATATTGCGGTGCTGCCACCAGGAAGGGGTTTGCATCAGCTGGCCCCACTGTCGCACAACGGGAGCAGATGGGCCATAATCCGCTCCAGAACAGCGGCCTCTTGATGGCAGAAGCTTTGAGCAGACTGTGTCAAAGTTTCGCGCATGCCGGGTTGCAGCAAAAGCTGCTGCACTGTTCTGGTCAGTTCTTCTGCATCGGGAACCTCTATCGCGGCACGATTCTGCAACATGCGGATGCTGATTTCAGCAAAGTTCTCCATGTTGGGTCCAAACACAACAGCGCTGCCAAGCCGTGCCGGTTCCAGTGGATTCTGTCCCCCCGTTCCGAGCAGGGATTTGCCGATAAAGGAAACAGGGCACAGGCGATAGAAAAGCCCCAGTTCTCCCAAGGTGTCGGCCAACCAGACATCGCATGCCTGATCAGGAGCAGACCCGTGGGAGCGGAGGGCAACTTTCATCCCCCTGTCTGTCAGCTCCCTTGCAATATCTTCCCCGCGTTCGGGATGGCGAGGCACGATAATGGTCAGCAAGCCAGGCAGCTGTGCCGTCATGGCGCGGTGCACCTGCCCGGCCATCAGCTCTTCCCCGGGGTGGGTGGACGATGCCAGCCATACAGGGCGATTTTTTATGACGTTCCGAGCTGCCTCCAGCTTGTCAAGATCGACCGGCAAGGGTGGTGATGCGTACTTGAGATTTCCCGGGCAGACAGGATTCCGGGCTCCCAGTTCTTGCAGGCGTTGCGTGTCTTCCGGGCTTTGCCCCATGCACAGGGAGAAGCTGGACAGCATATCCCGGATCAGGGCAGGGGCGAGCCGCCAGCGTTGGAACGAGTGTTCCGACATCCGTCCATTGACCAGAACGGAAGGAATGCTGCGTTCGCGACATGCCTTCAGCAGGTTGGGCCACAGTTCGCTTTCAACCCACAAGGCAAGGTTTGGCTGCCAGTGATCCAGGAACCGTCCTACCCAGCGGGGATGATCCAGGGGGACGAACTGATGTATGACACGCCCGGCTCCGATGTCATGGAGGCGAGAGGGGAGCAGGCGTGCCGATGTCCGTGTGCCGGTTGTCAGAACGGCTGACCAAGACGGACGGGCTGTCATCACGGACTGGAGCAGGGGCAGGACAGACAGGCTTTCCCCCACACTGGCCGCGTGGATCCACAGTACAGGTCCTGCAGGGCGCGGGCGGCTGGCAATCCCCCTGCGTTCCGGCAGGCGTTCAGGGTCCTCCTTGCCTTGCCGGGCCCGGTACTGAAGCCACAGGCGCAAGGCTGGTGCGCTGGTGGAGACAACGCTATGGTACAAAAAAGGTATCACGCCGATCGCCTTGTCTTGCTTGTCTCCCCGGGGTTGGCCGGGGGTGTTGGTTCGTGGCCCATGCGTGCATCGGCGTTAGCAGCCAAGGCAATCATCGCAGTCTCCAGCTTTTCGCGTTCTTGTTCCACCTGATCCGGGTCCAGGTCCGGTGCGATTGTGACGGGATCCCCCCATGCGATGATCCCCCTGCTGAAAGGCAGAGCAAGGCGGAATTTGTCCCAGCTTCCCAGTATCCGACGATTCTTGCAGGAAAAGGCGCACGGGATGATGGGTACACCGCTCAGGCGGGCAATGTCGATAATGCCACGGCTGGCCCGCATCCTTGGTCCCCGGGGGCCATCCGGAGTTACGCCGATGCTGCTTCCTGTCTTGAGGACCTTCAGCATCTGCCGTATGGCAGATGCGCCGCTTTTGCCCGAGCTTCCGGCAATGGAGTGAAGGCCAAGGTGAGAGATTGTCCCCGAAATCAGTTGTCCGTCGCGATGCCGCGAAATCAGCATGTGCATCATGCGCCCTGTGTGCCATGCGTAGGGCATCATCAACAGATGGCCATGCCAGAACGCCATGATGAAAGGCTTGTTCTCTGCCCACATGCGTTTGGGCTGTTCGTCATTGTCTACTGTCCATGATCCGGTATGCCAGACCAGCCGTATGTACAGGGATCCCAGCCAGCTGAAGAGGGAGCGGGCACGGTCGTGGCGCAGAATTTTTTTCAGCATGACGGTCCCGGTTCTGTTGTATCCCTGAACTGAAGGGCATACAGGGCAGCATAGGCCCCGCCACGTTCCAGAAGATCCTGATGGGTACCATGCTCGATAACCCGTCCCTCATCAATAACATGAATGAGATCGGCTTGGGTTATGGTCGAAAGGCGGTGCGCTATGACAACCGTTGTGCGTCCCTGCATCAGGATTTGAAGAGCGTCCTGGACCTGACGCTCGCTTTCGGTATCAAGGGCGCTGGTGGCTTCATCCAGTAGAAGGACCGGTGCGTTCTTCAAGATGGCCCGGGCAATGGCAATCCGTTGCCGTTGTCCCCCGGACAGGCTCATGCCACGTTCCCCGACCGGTGTTTCATACCCCATGGGCAGCGCAGAGATGAAGTCGTGTGCGGCGGCCAGGCTGGCTGCATCCTTAATCTCGGCGTCACTGGCATTAGGTTTTCCGAATGCAATGTTGGCCCGGATTGTATCATCGAACAGGACAACCTCCTGGCTGACCAGAGCGACGGATTGGCGCAGTGAGTCGAGTGTTGCCTGTCGTATGTCCAGCCCGTCTATCAGCACGGCACCAGAGGCAACATCATAGAAGCGTGGTATCAGGTTAAGGATGGTCGATTTTCCTGCCCCGGATGGTCCGACCAGCGCGACAGTCTTCCCGGGCGGGACAACCAGGTTCAGTCCGGAAAGAACAGCTTTCTGCCCGCTGTAGGAGAACGAGACATTCCGGAATTCAATCTGCCCGCCATGTGTTTTCAGGGGAACAGCGTCTGCTTGTTCAGTAATAGTGGTACGGGTGTCCAGAATCGAGAACAGCCGCTCAGCCCCCGCCAGTCCTTCTTCCAGCGAAGCATTCAGCTTGGCCAGATTCTTCATGGGTTGGTAAGCCAGCATCAGGGCCGTGATGAAGCTGAAAAACTGACCGGGCGTTGTGGTCCCGTCCACAACCCGGCTGCCGCCATACAGAATTACAACAGTGATGGCAATTCCGCCCAGTGTTTCCATGACTGGACTGGACATGGCCCTGATACGTGATGCCTTGAAAGCCAAGGAAAACAGATCTTCGGTCAGGGCACGAATTTTTGAGCATTCGTGACCTTCAAGGCCATAGGACTTGACCATCCGGATTCCGTGGAAGGATTGCTCGAGAACGGTGTTGAAGGCCCCCATCTGATCCTGGGTATTGATGGAAACCTTGCGCATGCGGCGCCCGATCTTGGCAATCGGCAAGATGGCAACCGGAAAGACAAAAAATGCTACCGCAGCTAGAAGCCAGTCCTGCCAGAACATAACGGCTACCAAGCCTATGACACTCAGCATGTCTTTTCCTAGGCTGGTCAGGGCATTGGAAACGGCATTGCGCATCTGGTTGATATCCACCAGGAAGCGCGATACCAGCCGCCCGGTTGCGTTGCGGGCGAAGAAGCCAGCATCCAGTGTCATCAGGTGGCCAAACAGCCGTTGTTGCAGGTCGGCAATGATACGCAGTCCAACCCGGGCCATGACAACAGACTGTCCGTACTCTGCTATCCCCTTGGTGGCAAACGTTGCCAGCACCATGCCGGCAACCGGCCACAGCAGGGCTGCGTTGCGCAGCATGAACACTTCGTTGACAACTGGTTCCATCAGCTTGGCTACCGCTGCGGTCGCCGCTGCAGAAAGAGCCATGAAAAATGCCGCCAGAACAATTTGGCCGCGGTATTGGCCAACAGACTCCCGGTAAAGGCGTTTCATCAGGGCCATAGTCGGGGTTCTGTGGCGGGTCTCGACGGTCACGCTTGGTTATCCTGTTGCTGTCATGATGCGGCGGGAACCTATCATGTCGGCCTGTTTTGTCCAATCCCGCAGGTATGATGCAAGGCTTCCTCCGGGGCTATAGATCTGCTATCCACGCATGAACGTGTGCGCAGATCCACCATTGTCTGCCTCCCAACCCTGTTTTTCTGTGGAATGTCCTATGTCCAAGCCTCCTCTTGTGATTGCCCTGGCCGGACCACGTGGCTTCTGTGCTGGCGTTGACCGGGCGATCCAGATTGTCGAGCGGGCGCTGGAGAAATTTGGGGCTCCTGTTTATGTGCGTCATGAGATTGTCCATAATCGCTTTGTGGTTGAAAATCTGAGGGCGCGTGGCGCTGTCTTTGTCGAGGAGCTGGATCAGTGTCCGGACGACCGTCCGGTTATTTTCTCGGCGCACGGTGTCCCCAAGAGTGTCCCGGAGGCTGCAAAGGTCCGCAGGATGACGTGGGTGGATGCAACTTGTCCCTTGGTCAGCAAGGTTCATAACGGGGCTGAACGTCACGTGGCAGAGGGGCGCCAGGTCATCCTGATTGGTCACGCCGGCCATCCTGAAGTCATCGGTACCATGGGGCAGGTCCCCGATGGCCAGATGTTGCTGGTTGAAACGGTGGAGCAAGCCGAGGCTGTGCAGCCCGGAACGCCGGAGCATCTGGCCTATGTTACCCAGACAACCCTGTCGGTTGACGAAACCGCCGATATCATTGCCGTTCTGCGTCGTCGTTTTCCGCAGATTTCTGCGCCGCATAAAGAAGATATCTGTTACGCCACGACCAATCGCCAGGCAGCAGTCAAGGCGATGGTGCGTGGATGTGACGCCGTTATGGTGATCGGGGCGCCGAATTCGTCCAATTCACGCCGCTTGGTGGAAGTAGCCCGCAAGGCCGGCTGTGAGCGTTCCTTGCTGGTGCAGTCTGCGGCAGAGGTTGACTGGGCCGCCTTGGCAGGTGTGCGTCGTCTTGGGTTGACGGCTGGTGCTTCCGCCCCGGAAATTCTGGTCGAGACTGTTATCGAAGCGTGTCGGGATCATTTTGATGTAACCTTGGAGCATGTTTCGGTGACCGAGGAAAACATTGTGTTCCGCTTGCCCCGTATACTGGCAGCCGAATAGACGGAGAAACACAGAAAAATGGCCGTTTATACCAAGGTCGGCGATTCCGAGCTGGCCGCGTTTGTACGTTCTTATGATATCGGGGATGTCCAGTCTCTGGAGGGTATTGCAGAGGGGGTTGAGAATACCAATTTTCGTCTGGTGACCAGCGGCGGTACCTTTATCCTGACCCTGTACGAAAAACGGGTTGATCCGGTCTGTTTACCCTTTTTTCTTGGCTTGATGCGGCATTTGGCTGCGCGCGGTGTTCCTTGTCCCGTGCCAGTGGATAACAGGCATGGCCAGGCGTTGGGTCTGTTGTGTGGGCGTCCGGCGGCACTTGTTACGTTCTTGCAGGGGCACTGGCCGCGACAGGTCTTTCCTGTCCATATGGAGCCACTGGGCATGGCGTTGGCCACGATGCACTGTGGGGCTGCCGATTTTACCATGACCCGCCCCAATGATTTGTCCCTTCGGGGGTGGCATACCCTGTACAGGGCCTGTTCCGATCGCGCCCACGAGGTTGAGCCGGGCCTGGCTGATGAACTTGCGGCTGAGCTTGCTGTTCTTGATGATGTGTGGCCTTCCGGGCTTCCCTCCGGAATTATTCACGCCGACCTGTTTCCTGATAATGTGTTTTTTCAGGATGGCCACCTTTCCGGACTTATTGATTTCTACTTCGCTTGCAATGACATGCTGGCCTATGACGTTGCTGTTTGCCTCAATGCTTGGTGTTTTGATGAGAGGGCTGGCTTCAGTGCCGAACGTGCCCGTCTCTTCCTTTCTGGTTACCACAGTGTGCGTCCCCTGCAGCCGGCAGAGCTTGACAGCCTGCCCCTGTTGGCCCGCGGTGCGGCACTGCGTTTTCTCCTGACCCGCCTTTATGACTGGTTGTACACAGATCCGGATGCTCTTGTGACCAGGAAAGACCCGCTTGAGTACCTGCGCAGGCTGCGTTTCCACCGTACGGCTGCCGGGATTGCCGCGTATGGATTGATGCCGGGGGAACTGGTATGAGCCAAGCACAGGATCATATTGATCGCGTTGAAATTTTTACAGACGGGGCTTGTTCCGGGAATCCGGGGCCAGGTGGATGGGGGGCCATTTTGCGCTGGAAAGGGCGTGAAAAAGAGATTTGCGGGGGGGAAAGCGAAACCACCAACAACAGGATGGAGCTAACTTCTGTCATTGAGGCTCTCAAGACCTTGCGGCGTCCGATGGTGGTAGATGTCTATACAGACAGCACATATGTCCAGAAGGGCATGACAGAATGGCTGCAGGGGTGGAAAAGGAAGCAGTGGAAGACGGCTGGCAACAAGCCAGTCAAAAATGCGGACCTGTGGCAGCTTCTTGATGTGCAGGCCAGCCGCCATGAGGTACGATGGCACTGGGTCAAGGGGCATGCCGGCCACCCGGACAATGAAAGGGCAGATTTCCTTGCCCGGTCCGGCATCCCGCAATCAACCCGCCAAGCTATGGATTGATTGCCCTTCAGTGGCGATGGCAACAGTTCCGGTTGTGGTGATGTGCAGGGGAATGCCGTGTCGGACCAGAACAAGGACAAAAAGCTGAGACTGGGTGTCGGCGGGCCGGAAATGATCGTGCACGCCGAGGAAATTGGTAAAGTTGCAAAGAAGCTGGCGGAATCGCGGGGCGTTGATAAGCTGGTTGCCGAAACCGAGCTGTTTGTCAAAGGCCAGGTTGCCCGTATGGAGATTACCTGCTCCAGCTGTGCCCGGCGTATGGTCCAGGATGCATCTGCCGAGGCCTTGAGGGCCGAGCCTATCGAGCGTCCCGCATGGGATCGTCGTGCTGATTTTCTTCTGCGTTTGATTGTTGCCTTCTATCCTCATGGCGTTGCTAACGAGGTCAAGGATCACTCCCTGGTTCTGCCCCGGCATTGTTTGGTGCGCCTGGGGGGGTTCTGGCGTGATGTTTTGGGGACATTTCCCTATTCGGACCTGAATTCAGATGCCAGCCGCCTGATGACGCGTTTTCCCTCGGCCCGGGATAGCGAGCTGCGGTCGTTGATGTTCTCCCACCCGCCCTCGCGGCTTTTACTGATGAAGCTTATGACGCGTCTCCTGGCCATTTTCCAGGATGCTCCGGCCTTGCGTTCCCACTTCATTCCCGCTCTTGCGTATGACAAGTGGCCCAATATTTTCAAGCCGACAGAGAAGCATTTTTCGGCGATATGCTCGGGTTTGTTTGGTGACTTCATGTTGCAGCTCCAGAGGCCCCGGCAGGGGGATGATATGGAGCAGTGGTTTGGGCGCGGGGCAACAGGGCGGCTTCTGGACTTGCTGGAAATGACGATCAGCCCCGGCGGCTGAGCTGTTTGTATTCCGTTCTTGCCGAGTCTGGTGGTGGTGCTATAACCATCGACAACTTAGCCTTGGACAGGATACCTGCCATGTTTCCGGCCAACCCGTTGTTTGTTGCCTTGGATGCGGTTGACCATGTCCGTGCCACGCAGCTGGCTTCTGCTGTCAAGGGACTGGCGGGAGGGATCAAGCTTGGTCTTGAGTATTATTCCGCCCATGGGCCCGATGGTGTGCGCTTTGTCCAGGAAGTATCGGGTGGTTTGCCGCTTTTCCTTGATCTCAAGTTCCACGATATCCCCAACACGGTTGCCGGTGCTGTCCGTGCCGCGTGTCAGCTCTCCCCTTTTTGTATGACGTTGCACGCCGGGGGAGGGCGCGACATGATGCGCGCCGCAGTGGATGCCGTGCATGAGGAAGCGGGGCGGCGTGGCATTGTCAGGCCACGGCTGTTTGCTGTGACTGTCCTGACCAGTATGAATGCTGCAGATCTGGCTGAAGTTGGTCTGCTGCGCGTGCCTCTAGACCAGGTGCGGCACTTGGTCTCTCTGGCCCGTGATTGCCGTATGGACGGGGTTGTGTGCTCGGCTTACGAGGCTGATCTTGTTCGTTCTGCCTGTGGGCCTGATTTTACAATTGTCGTGCCGGGCATCCGGCCACTGTGGGCTGGATCCGGTGATCAGAAGCGTGTTGCAACCCCGGCAGAAGCACGGGAAGCGGGTGCGGATTATCTTGTTGTCGGTCGTCCCGTAACCACGGCACAGGATCCTTCACAGGCCGTTCGTCGTATACTGGAGGAGCTGTCCGATCCAGCTCTCTCCCAGCAAGGAGATTATGTGTGAGCCAGCCGGTACTCATTAAGATTTGTGGCCTGACCGACGAGGATTCGGTTGAAACGGCGGCGGGGGCCGGTGCTGACTTTCTTGGCTTTGTCTTTTGTCCTGCCAGCCCCCGTAATGTCAGTCCTGAACGTGCGGCAGAGCTTCTGGCCGGCGTACCGTCCGAGATCCGTGATGAACTTCGCATTGTTGGCTTGTTCGTTGATCCATCTGATGCGGACATTGATGCGGTGTATCGCCATGTCAGGCTGGATATCATTCAGCTCCATGGAGCCGAGAGCCCCGAGCGGGTCGAGGAACTCCGGCTGGAGTATGGCTCGGAAGTGATCAAGGCCATTGGTGTTGCCAGTGCTGCCGATCTGGATGCTGCAAAGCCTTATGATGGTATTGCTGACTGGTTGCTGTTTGATGCCCGTCCTCCGCAAGGAGCATCTTGCCCTGGAGGAAATGGCCATGCATTTCCGTGGTCTGTCATGCGAGGTTGGTCCGGCCAGAGTCCTTGGCTTCTGGCTGGCGGCCTGAATCCCGAAAACGTGGCTGCAGCAATGGCAGAAAGCGGTGCTGTTGGTGTTGACGTGTCTTCTGGCGTTGAACGTGAGCTAGGTGTGAAAGACCCGGAGCGTATCGCCCGGTTTATTGTTGCGGCCTTGGATGCGGGTGAGGGAGAGTAGTCTCCCTCAACTTTTCAGGCCTTCGGATCAGGCGACCTGACGCTTCAGCTCGGCATCCAGTTTCTTGGCCCGTCGTGAGATGAAAGACCACATGATCTTGCCGACAGCCGCCCCGACCAATCCACCGGGTCTAATGCCAGCGGCCTTCAGGACCATGTTGGAAGCGCGTTCCACATGCAACGGCCTGTAGAAGCTGAAGGCTCGGGCACCATAGGCAAGGCTGGCCTGGGCACGGTCATAGGGTGTGTCGGCTGGCGCATTGGCGGCATGCCATGCAAAGGACAGTTCGTCATCCTCGCTTTCGCGGATTCGTCCCATGGCAACCAGAAGGCGTCGCCATGTGGGGATTTGTTCCTTGTCCAAGTAATCCTGCAGTGCGGTGTAAAACAGCTTGTAGTGACGGAACTCATCGCCTGCAATCCGGTTGCAGATGTACTGCAGGACAGGTTCTTCGGTTCCGTCACGCAGGGCGGAGTAGTAGGAGCTGGTACCCGTCTCTACGATGCAGCGTGCAATCAGCTCGCCTGTCAGTGAGCCGCGTATGCTTTCTCCTGTTTCCAGATTGATCCGGTATCCATCCCGGAACCTCTGGAATGCAGATTTGTAGTCGAAAGTCGGGTCTGCACGTTCAGCCCAGAGCCCCAATGCATCACCGTGCTGTACCTCCTCTTCCTGCCATTCATCGGCCAGTGACTGGAAGGATGGGTCTGCGTGGAACACGTTTTTCAGATATGTGGTGTAATCTGCGGCGTTTCGCTCGACCAAGGCCGCTGCCTTCACCAGCTTGGTTACTTCGGGATCAACCTTGGAGGGGGCAAACTGGCTCCAGGGAATATCGTCCAATGTCCATGTCTTCATTGCGCTGTTTGTATCTCCATTTACACCGACAGCAACTGTTCCCGTCAAAAAAGAAAGGGAACCAGTTACCCGCGCATCATCCAAGATCTTATACCTTTTGTAGTGATGACCATGAAAAATACAAGGATATGTGTTCGGAAAGGTTGTGTCTTCTTTCCTTTCGGCGTTTTGAATGAGAAGATTATCATCTCTGAATTGTTGGTCTTGCGGCGGGGATATCGTCGTTTTGTGACTGTCTATCTGCCCGGGCATTGCGTGCATGTGTCGGGTCGGGAATAATTCACGGGGTAATGGCTAGGGTTATCGGGAAGCATGAATACGTCCAGTCAGAACAGGGCTCCTGAGAATGACACCCCTCCCGAGGAATGGCAGGCGAAGGTCGCTGGTGCCAATATCAGCCAGCAGACCCTTTTGGCGACAGATTACCTTAATCATTTCAATGAAATAGTCATGCTGATGGATATCTTGGCAGATATGCCGGAGCTTTTGGAAGAATGCCTGCAATGGACACCAAAGAGTTATCAGGAACACTTCCGCGACAGTAGCTTCTCGGATAAAGAACTGGCGATTGAGGCGTATAATCATGTGCCCGCCCGTTACAAGCGCCCGTTCGAGGATACCGTTGCCCAGATGGATTCGATTGTTCAGCAATCGTTGGAGCGTGTTGCCGAGGCAGTCAAACTGCAGGATCAGGAGATTGTGAGAGCGAGAGCAAAGGCAGGCTCAACGGCATTGCAGCGCCTGATTGACGTTGCCAGCTCCATCATTCACGGCAGGGACGCCGCAATGGATCAATCCCAGATTGATGAGATCTTTCGTCACCTCTGAAAAGTACGGACAATAGGCTCTGTATCAGGGAATCCGTTTTGCCAATGGCTCATTGGGCATCAGTTCTGCATCCCACGGAAACAGGAGCCACATATCCTGGGGGACAGCCACAGCATACGTATCAACGCAAGGTTCTCCATGGGGTTTTGCATAGACGGTTGCCATGTGGCCCTGCGGCAGGATTGCTTTGGCCTTGCGAGCTGTGACGCCTGAATCAACCAAGTCATCAATAATCAGCCATCCTTCACCGTCTCCGACCACATCTTTCTGGATGGTCTTTGCCACCCGGATCTCTTCTTGGACGCGATCATCATAGGAAATGATGCACAGGCAGTCGACCAGTCTCAGGTCAAGCTCGCGGGCAATGATGGAAGAGGGAATTAGCCCTCCCCGGGTTATGGCTACGATGCCCTTCCAGTCTTTATGCCTCATCAATTTGTGAGCCAGAAGGCGCGTATCACGGTGGAACAGCTCCCACGCAATGGGCAAGTAGCGGTTTGCTGAATAGTCCTGCATGGCGCACGTTTCCATGAATAAAATTTTTCAAAGGTTTATCCCGACGCACGGGCTATAGATACGCCCAAGAGGCAGGGTGATTTTTGTATCCCATGATTTTATGTCTGCGTCACATGTAAATTTTCTTGCCATACGTGGTTATTCGTTACCGTATTCTCGACGAAATATTATTGTTGGACATACGTAATTTCTATGTTCATCATCTGTTGAGACTGCCTTCGTTACCCTTTTCCGGGTCCCTGTGTCCGATGAAGGCAGGCTTGGCTTGCGGGTATATGTCCGGAGCGGATCCCGCTTGGGGGGCACAGTTAACATGTTTACTGTTGGATGAATGAAAAGATGGCTGCGGAATCGCCAACAAATCTGAGTGTGTATGATCTTTATACCATTGGTGTTGGTCCCTCCAGCTCGCATACGGTTGGGCCAATGCGGGCAGGATACCGTTTTGTGCAGTCTCTGATACAGCAAGATATTATGGACTCTGTTGCATCGGTAACGGCCGAGCTTTACGGATCATTGGCCCTGACCGGCAAGGGACATGCAACCGATACAGCTGTTTTGGTCGGGTTATCCGGCGAACAGCCGGAAACCGTTGATCCCGATGCGATCCCGACGATTGTTGCCGGGATTGAGCGTGAAGGAACGCTTCGTTTGGGAGGAAAGCGGACAATTTCTTTTGCGGTATCTAAAGACCTTGTCTGGCGGTTTGATGATGTTCTTCCGGGGCATCCCAACGGGTTGCGCTTTACAGCCCGCAATGCCGGTGGCGAGGTCTTGTGCACGCGCGATTATTACTCAGTTGGGGGCGGCTTTGTTGTGACCGAGGGAGAGAGCGAGGCTGCCTTGACCCCTGGACGCAATGTCTTTCAGCCTTACCCCTATAACTCGGCTGCAGAGCTGGTTGCGATCTGTAACAGGGACAGCCTTTCAGTTGCCCAGGTCATGATGGCCAACGAGCAAGTCTGGCGCCCCGAAAGCGAGACCCATGATTTCCTGGATCGTGTCCGTGATGCCATGATGCAGTGTATTGACCGGGGGATTTCACAGACAGGTATTTTGCCGGGGGGGCTGAAGGTCCGTCGCCGTGCTAATGACTTGTTTCGTGAGCTGACCGGAAGGCCCGAGGCTGCCATGAAGGATCCTCTGACGGTCCTGGACTGGGTCAATCTCTATGCTTTGGCGGTCAACGAGGAAAATGCAGCCGGCAGCCGGGTTGTCACGGCGCCAACCAATGGCGCTTCAGGCGTTATACCGGCTGTACTGGCGTACTATGAACGGTTCTGTCCTGGTGCAACGCGGGATGGCAGCCGGACGTTCCTGATGACAGCGGCTGCGATTGGCGCCTTGTACAAGACGCGTGCCTCAATTTCTGCGGCCGAGGTTGGCTGTCAGGGAGAAGTTGGCGTGGCTTGCTCGATGGCAGCAGGGGCGTTGACGGCTGTTCTGGGCGGGACACCGGACCAGGTTGAGAATGCAGCCGAGATCGGCATGGAGCACAATCTTGGCCTGACATGTGATCCTGTGGGGGGATTGGTACAGGTTCCCTGTATCGAGCGCAACACGATGGGGGCTGTCAAGGCAATCAACGCTGCGCGTCTGGCATTGCGCGGCGATGGCCAGCACTTGGTGTCATTGGACAAGGTCATCGAGACCATGCGCCAGACCGGTCTTGATATGCAGAGCAAGTATAAGGAAACCTCGCAGGGCGGGCTGGCTGTCAATGTGGTTGCGTGTTAGTCCCGTGTCCTGAGACGCTCTTTATGAATCGGTATGAGCCCGCAAGACTTCCATATGGTGGTTTTGCGGGTTTTTACTGGTGTTTATGGCATAGCGAATCCAGCTTTCTGGACAGGGATGCTTCTCTGACATTATGTTTCATGAACTGATCATTTTGGTATATATACCTTGCATAAAGTATATTTTTTACCAATATATGACATATATACGTTCATTCTACTGCAAAATGTATATGCAGATCCCTGTTGGCTGTGTTATCGCTCCTTTCCATAAGAAGGACGTTTATGGAGGCCCGCTTTCGGCTTGTCCGGCGTCATTTTGATTGCGTTTCTTGTCCTGACAGGGCTGTGAAGCGCGTTTTTGTGGATCATCTCCTTGTATTGAAAAGATTTTGCAGTGAGGGACACAGAGATGACAAAACAGGCCGGTGTTTTGAGCCCCGGAGATCTGGAGATGGTTGTGCAGGAAACAGCGCCGTCCCGTGGTGGATTGCGTCTTGGGGCTCTGACAGCCTTGGTTGTTGGTTCGATGATTGGCGGCGGTATTTTTGCGTTGCCACAGAACACGGCCAATAGTGCCGCGCCTGGTGCCATGCTGATTGGCTGGACAATCAGCGCCTTGGGCATGCTTGCTCTTGCGTGGGTTTTCCGTCTTCTTGCTGATCGCAGGGCTGATCTGGACGGGGGCATCTATGCCTATGCCAGGGCCGGCTTTGGTAACTATGTTGGCTTCTTGTCAGCTTGGGGGTACTGGATCAGCGCTTGGATCGGGACAACCAGCTACCTTGTTTTGTTGCTCAGTACGTTGGGTTATTTCCTTCCTGTTTTTGGGGATGGTAACACCCTGTGGGCCGTGATTGCAGCTTCTGCACTGCTTTGGACCGTGCATGCCATGGTTCTGCGTGGCATCACCGGCGCTGTTCTTGCCAATCAGGTTGCAACGATTGCCAAGGTTATTCCCTTGATCCTGTTTGTCGTTATTGCTGCCACGGCCTTTCAGCTGGATATCTTTACAGCGGATATCTGGGGTGCTGGCAGCACGGATCTGGGCAGTGTTATGGACCAGGTTCGTAACATGATGCTGATTACAGTCTGGGTCTTTATCGGCATTGAAGGGGCTGGTGTTTACTCGGCACGTGCCCGGCGGCGTTCCGATGTCGGAAAGGCGACGGTTCTGGGGTTCCTTGGGGTTATGGCTCTGCTGGTTTCTGTCAATGTGCTGTCTATGGGCATCATGTCTAGGGCGGAACTGGCAGGGCTGAAGGATCCCTCCATGGCGTACGTTCTGGAGAGTGTTGTCGGTCCTTGGGGAGCTGTTCTGGTCAGTGCCGGACTGGTGATTTCTCTGCTGGGCGGATTGCTGGCTTGGATGCTGCTGTGTACCGAGATTTTGTTCTCGGCATCAAAGGGCATGAGTATGCCGGCTTTCTTGCGTCAGGAGAATGCAAACCGGGTTCCTGCCAAGGCCCTGTTCTTATCCAATGCCATGATCCAGATTTTTCTGGTCCTGACACTGTTCAATGAATCAACGTATCTAGCCTTGGCATCCCTTGGCACCTCCATGATTCTGGTGCCTTATCTGTTGTCTGCTGTTTTTGCCTTGCGCTGCGGTATGCGTGGTGAGTTGTACGGACACGGTATTGCTGGTCGCCGGCGTGCGATGTGTGTGACAGGCTTGGCTGCCCTGTATAGTCTTTGGCTGCTGTATGCTGCCGGTGTTGACTATCTACTTCTGTCTGCTCTTCTGTATACGCCGGGTATTATTCTGTATGTGCAGGCCAGAAGAGAGCTGCGTGAACCAGTCTTCAGGCGTCGGGAGGGTGTGCTCTTTTCCCTTCTGTTGGCCGGTGCTGTTGTTGCAGGATGGATGCTTTACGCCGGTTATCTCAGCCTCTGAGGTGCACGCCCCCGCCCAAGAAGAAGGACGGGGGCGATTGTTTCAGGATGTCAGGCGCCGCAGGAAATACCGCCATCCCTTTTTGTCATGCGTCTCATGTCTTGATTGTGCGTGGCCTGTATCAGTGATCAGGCCCAGTTTTGTGGCGGCTTTGGACGCAATGTTCATATACGCACGGGCATGAGGTCCATCGGGTGACGATACAACGCTTGGTCTGCCACTATCTGCATCTTGGCGAATGGTGGCAGCCAAGGGAATTTCGCCCAGAAAATCCACACCCATCTCTTTTGCTGTTTGTCGTGCACCGCCATGGTCAAATACGTCTTCGCGATGTCCGCATTGCGTACAGATGTGATAGCTCATGTTTTCGACAATGCCGAGAATGGGAACCTCGACCTTGTTGAACATACCCAGCCCCTTGCGGGCATCAAGCAGGGCAAGATCCTGAGGGGTGGAGACGATCACAGCCCCTGACAGTTCCAGCTTCTGGCTGATAGTGAGCTGTGTATCCCCCGTGCCTGGCGGCATATCGATCACCATGATGTCAATGTCATCCCATCGGGTATCACGCAGCATTTGCTCCAGAGCCCCCATAACCATGGGGCCACGCCAGACAAGGGGGCTGTCTTCTTCCACCATGAAGCCAATCGACATGATTTTCAGGCCCATGCTTTCTGCGGGAATCAGGCCCTTGTCGTCACTGCTCAGGCGCTGTCCTCGCAAACCGGTCAGGCAGGGGATGCTTGGGCCATAGATGTCAGCGTCAAACAGGGCGACAGAAAGCCCCAGCTGCTTCAGCGCCAAGGCAAGGTTCACGGCTGTTGTCGATTTGCCAACACCACCCTTTCCCGATGCGACCGCGACAATTTTCTTTACTCCCGGCATGGGAATATGGCCTTGCACTTTTGGTCTGCTTTTCTTTTCCGGGTTGGTATGGGCGGTCAGCACAACAGTGGCAGCTTCAACACCGGGCAGGCCGGCGATGACCGTTTCCGCTGTCTGCCGTAAGGGCTCCAGTGATGAACCTAGCGCAGGTGGGACGACCAATGTGACCACGACATTTTGATTGGTGATGGTGATGCTTTCAACCCATCCTGCCGATACGGGATCCCCGGCTTCGGGATGGGAAACTGTGCGCAGCGCATCGGTGATATGGTTCCTGTCGGGGGACAGCATTCCTGAAAACTCCGTGTCTACTCTGGTGTTGCAGATGTTCGGTGCATTGCGTGGGGCAGCTTCATGACCTATAAGGCTTGCACGGACTTTGTTCCGTACGGTTCCCGGGGCGGCGGGTAAGTGCTTCGGGGCCGGCTTTGCTTTTGTGACTGTAGCGGATCGTACACCATGTCCGGTGCACCATAGCGGCAGATCCGATGTCATTCGAGAAGGAATTGTGGTAATGGCCTCTAACAATCAGGGCGGCCCATGGGGCGGAAGTGGCCCCGGTGGTGGTAACGGGGGAAACAATCCCTGGGGGCGGCGTGGGCCCCGTGGTGGGAATCAGCCACCGGACATTGATGACTTGCTTCGTCAGGGCCAGGATCACCTGCGTCGCATGTTTCCCGGCGGCTTCGGTTCAGGACGTGGAACCGTTCTTGTTGTCCTTGCCGTTCTTGCAGCGTGGATGCTGACCGGTCTATACCGAGTTAACCCTGATGAGCAGGGTGTGGAGTTGTTGTTCGGGCGTTATGTCAAGACAACGGGGCCCGGTCTGAACTACTGGTTCCCGGCTCCGTTGGGTGAGGTTGTTACCCCACGTGTAACAGAGACCCGCCAGATCAGCATCGGTTCCCGCGAGAGCGCACGGTCCCTTCTGGCACCCCGTGATACAGCGCGCGGAGAGTTGGCTGCTGCAACCAGCCAGATGTTGACCGGCGACCAGAACATCATCGATCTGGACTTTATCGTTCAGTGGCGTATTCGTGAAGCGGGCGAGTTTCTGTTCAACATCCGCGATCCCGAGCAGACTGTGCGGGCTGCGGCTGAGAGCGCCATGCGTGAGGTCGTGGGACAGACCCCGCTGGAGACAGCCATGACAACCGGACGTGCCGAGATACAGAGCCGTTCGCGTGAGTTGTTGCAGAGTATTCTTGACAGTTACCATGCCGGCATCACAATTCTGGATGTGAAGCTCCAGAAGGCAGATCCGCCGCAGGATGTGATTGATGCCTTCAACGATGTCCAGCGTGCACGCCAGGACAAGGAGCGTCTGCAGAACGAAGCCCAAGCCTACAAGAACGATATTATCCCGCGTGCCAAGGGGGAGGCCGAGCGTATGCAGCAGGAGGCTTCTGCCTACAGGGATCGTGTTGTCAAGGATGCCGAAGGTGAGTCTGCACGGTTCCTTTCCGTTTATGAAACGTACCGCAATGCCCGTACGGTCACGACGGAGCGTTTGTATCTGGAAGCCATGCAGGATGTCCTGAAAAACTCTGACAAGATTCTGCTGGGCCATGGAAATGCTGCCGGGTCTGGTGTTGTGCCCTATTTGCCATTGCCGGAGCTGAAGCGTACCGAGCGCGCAGCCGGACAGGAGAAAGCCCGATGAACAACGGAAAACTTGTACTTGGTGGTGTGGCAGCATTTGTGTTGCTGCTGCTGGTTTCCGGGGCTTTGTTTACTGTGCGTCAGACCCAGCAGGCTATTGTGCTGCAGTTCGGCAATCCGGTTCGGGTTATTCAGGAACCCGGTCTGCATGCCAAGATTCCGTTTGCCCAGAATGTGATCCTTTATGAGAACAGGGTGCTGGAACTTGACCCACCGACCCAGGAACTGCCCCTGATCGACCAGAAGCGGATTATCGTTGATACCTATGCCCGCTACCGTATTGTCAATCCACTGGAATTCTACAAAACGGTGCGGACCGAGAGCGGTTTGCGTGACCGTCTGGGCGGAATTCTGAATGCAGCCGTGCGTGATGAGCTTGGCGAGTCTGATCTTGCCGATCTTTTGACACAAAAGCGTGGTGACGTGATGCGGCGGATCACCCGTGCGGTGCAGGTTCGTGCCCCGGAATTTGGTATCGAGATTGTGGACGTCCGCATTGGTCGTACGGATTTGCCCCAGCAGACATCCCAGTCTGTTTTTAACCGGATGCGATCCGACCGTGTGGCCCAAGCTGCTCAGTTACGGGCTGAGGGGGAGGAGTTGAAGGCCAAGATCCAGGCTGAAGCCGACCGCGAGCGGACAGTTCTTCTGGCGGAAGCCCGTCGTATTTCTGAGGTTCTGCGCGGTGAGGGCGATGGAGAGCGGAACCGTATTCTGGGCGATGCCTATGGCCGTGATCCCGAATTCTTCCGGTTCTACCGGTCCATGGAAGCGTATCGCAATGCGCTGGGCAATGGTGGGACTGCGATGGTCCTGAGTCCTGATTCCGAGTTCCTGAAGTACTTTGATCGGTCTGCTCCTGCGGGTAGTTCTGTCCGTTAGTCTTGATCACGAAGCGAAGGGTCGGTCATGTCGGCCCTTCTTGGGCAAGGCGGCTTCTCATACTTTGCTCGTTGTGTAGTGTTTGGGCTTTGGTGTGAGAAAGCAGGAAAATCGGGCATATGGTGTCCGGGAAACTTTTGTTATGTTTCGCAGAGGGTTCTGATTCCCGGCAGGACACTGCGTCAATGGAGGTTCTCGTGACTTTTGGGCCTTCCCTTAAAGAAAGGCAGCTGGTTCCCGTGTGGTTCCGGTGCGCACGTGCGCTGTCTGTTCTGGTCTTGTCCGCCGCTTTTCTTGCATTGCCGTCCGGTTTTACCGGTCTGGCCTCGGCGCGCAGTACAACGACCAGCGTGGCTGACCTTGCCGAGCGGTTGTTGCCGGCGGTTGTCAACATTTCAACATCGCAGACTCTTTCAGCAGAGCGTATGCCAGATCTGCCGCAGTTCCCGCCAGGCTCTCCGTTTGAGGATTTTTTCAAGGAATTTTTTGAACGTGGTGCGCCCGGGAATCCTCATGGTGGCCGCAGGGCTACATCACTCGGCTCTGGGTTCATTATTGATCCTGATGGCTACATCGTGACGAACAACCACGTTATTCAGGATGCTGACGAAATAACCATTATTTTGTCTGATGAGACGGCTTTGAAGGCGAAGCTGGTTGGCCGTGACAGCAAGGTTGATATTGCGCTGCTGAAGGTTGATGCCAAGCGCAAATTGCCTCACGTTGAATTTGGTGATTCCGACAGGGCCAGGGTTGGGGAAGAGGTTATTGCCATCGGTAATCCCCTTGGCTTGGGTGGCTCTGTGACCACCGGCATTATTTCTGCCAAGACGCGGGATATCAACTTCGGACCCTATGACAGCTTCATACAAACGGATGCAGCCATCAACAAGGGTAATTCCGGGGGGCCCCTGTTCAACATGGATGGCCAGGTGATCGGGGTCAACACCTCCATCTATTCGCCGTCAGGGGGGAATATTGGTATTGCCTTTGCGGCCCCGTCCAATTTGTTGCGTCAGGTTCTGGATGATATTCGCAAGTATGGCCGTACCCGGCGCGGATGGCTGGGTGTTCGCATCCAGAGTGTTACAGACGAAATTGCCGAGAGTATCGGGTTGAAGAAAGCGTACGGTGCCCTTGTCGCTTCGGCCGAGGCTGGGAGCCCTGCAGAAAGTGCAGGTATCCAGTCCGGCGACGTTATTATCGAGTGGAACGGCAAGGAAGTGAAAGAGATGCGTCGCTTGCCGGTGATGGTTGCGGAAACGGAGATCAACCAGAGTGTCCCTGTTGTCGTTTGGCGCAATGGCGAGCGGGTGAAGATCAAGGTCAAGGTTGGCGAACTGAAGGATGATGAGCCATTGCCCGTGGCTGGAGCAGAAGAGGGGGCTGGTGCTGCTGATCAGGGTGCCATTGTTCAAAGTCTCGGGTTCTCGTTGTTGCCCTTGGGGCAGGCAGAAAAGAAACGCTATAACATTCCCGATGATGCCAAAGGGATGATCGTCGCTGATGTCTTGCCTTCCGGTGCTGCGGCAGAGAAGGGGATTCGCCCCGGTGATGTCCTTGTCGAAGTCAACCAGAGCGCTGTTGCCTCTGTTGCCGAGGTAGAGGAGCAGGTCAAGAAGGTTCGTGAAAAGGCAAGGAAGTCTGTTCTTCTGCTGTTTCAGAACGCATCAGGCATGCGTTTTGTCGCCCTGCCAATAACCGGTTAATCTTTATCAGATCCCTGTAGGTCGGTCATTCTGTTCGGCCTACAGGTCTCCCTTCCACGCGCTGTCGTGGGTTGGAACCCGTTCCAGAAGCCCGTTCTTGACCAGGCGGCGCTGGATAACACGCCCTTCGCCCTGTGGAGGCGCATCGCCTGATTCCGGTGCTGTGCGGGAGAACGCGATCTCTATGCTGCCCAAGTCCTGGCTGACCCAGTTGGCTTGGAGTGATCCGTCTTTCTTTGCTCCGTCAGGGCCTGTGCTCAGCTCGATACGTAGACGTGCATTGTTGGCATCAACCAACGTGAAGACAGCGCCCTTCTTTCCATCTTGCGCATCACGCTCATTGCGTGTTGCCTTGGTTGGCATGGAAAGATCAGCCTGCGGGGACTTCATCCGGACGATCAGGTTTTCCAGTCTCTCGCGGATATACAGGGCTTCCTCTGATCGGGCACCATCAAACATCTGCTCCATGACTTTGGCAACCAGCGTGCCGTCCGGGCCTGTCGAGCGCAGGATTTCTGCTGACATACGCGTCTTCAGAAGGCCATCCAGGCGTTCCTCTACCAAGCGTCCAGCCCCCGGTGTGGCATGGGTAAAAAATCCCCCTAATGCTTGGGCCAGCTTGGTTTTTTGCGCATCATCGCCGGTGTTGCCGGTTCCCGTATCTTGCTCGGCAACGGATTTCTCTATGGCTTGTGCTTCCGCGGAGTTGATGCCAGACAGAATATCAACCCATCCCTTCGCTTCGCCGGTTCGGTCCTTGTCTGTGATCTCATTCTTTTGATCAATGAAGGACTGCCCGTTCAGAACAGCGCGTTTCAGGGCCCGCAATGCTTTTGAGTCCAAGGTCTCTGTAACCCATGCCAACTTTCCGATAGGCGGTACATCGACATCTTGCCCAAGCAGTTTCCCGATAGCACTGCGCGAGAGTGCCACTTCAGATGCATTGCCAAAGCGGGACGACATGTTCTGGCCGGGGGTTCCGGCACCTTCCATGGCAGCCTGGTTTCGGGCAGCTGCCAGAAGGCGTGCCGAAGCGCCAATACCCTGACCATAGAGAGCCAGAAGATTACCCGTCTGAATTGGGCCAAGCAGGCCGGAGAGCATAGAAGGTTTCATGAACGTAGACCTGTTTTCTTCAAGGCATCCGGTCCGGTAAGGCCCCGTGGGCTACCGGTTCTCTGGCCATCAGCAGCAATATTCATGCCTGGAAGAAATTGGTTCTGCTAACAGTGGGATAGAGATGTTTCTGTCATCCCTTGTCGGCAAGGATTGCCGACCGGTGGGCAGTTCTGTGCCGCGAAAGCAACAGGGCCACCCGGAGGCAGCCCTGTTTTGCTGGTCTTTGGCCCAAGGCAGGCTTTCAATCCAGCCCTTGGCGTCCCATCTGGATAAATTTGTCGCGACGCTTCTGACGCAAAACCCCCGGTTCCAAGGTTATCAGCCCTGTGAGATGGCGTTCTATGGCTTCTCCGACAGCCTCGATAGCCGAGCGTGGCATACGGTGTGCCCCGCCCAAGGGCTCGGGGATAATTTCATCGACAAGACCCATCCGGTGAAGGTCTTGAGCCGTCAGGCGCATGGACTCAGCAGCGACCTGTGCTTGATCGCCGGATCGCCACAGAATTCCGGCGCATCCTTCTGGTGATATAACAGAGTAGATGGAATGCTCCAGCATGAGGATTGTGTTGGCAGCGGCCAAGGCGATGGCACCGCCGGATCCACCTTCCCCTATTACGACGGAAATCAGGGGAACCCGGATATCCAAGCATGTTTCCACAGAGCGGGCAATGGCTTCGGCCTGTCCTCTTTCCTCGGCATCCAGGCCGGGGAAAGCGCCTGCGGTATCGACCAGCGTCAGGACCGGAAGGCCAAAGCGATCGGCCATCTGCATCAGGCGCCGGGCTTTCCGGTATCCTTCCGGGCGGGCCATGCCGAAGTTATGGCGCATCCGTGTTTCGCCATCGTGCCCTTTTTCCTGGCCCATGACCATGACAGAGCGCCCGCGGAACCGTCCGATGCCGCCAATGATGGCTTCGTCCTCTCCAAACTGGCGATCCCCGGCCAAGGGCTGGAAATCTTCGATAAGTGCACGGAGATAGTCCACAAAATGGGGCCGCTCAGGATGACGGGCAACCTGTGTCTTCTGCCATGGGGTCAGGCGTGCGTACGTCTCACGCAGCCGTTTCTCGACCTTGTTTTGCAGGCGGGCGACCTCTTCGGCGATATTGAGACCTTCTCCGTCACCCATGTGACGAAGATCCTCTATTTTACCTTCCAGTTCAGCGACTGGTTTTTCGAAATCCAGAAAGTTCATGGATCCGCACTACACTGCCTTCAGAAAATGGAGCCTACGTCTAGCACAGGGTTCCCGGGGCGGCGACGGGAAAATGCATGTCCTGCGCCGAAACATGCCCGGACCCACCACGCTGTTGCTGTTTACGGGGCACTCAGGGGGGCACGCAATCCTCTGACCAGGCTTTCGTAATCTGGTTCTTTCTCGGGATCTAGAAGCCCATGACGCAGGGCAAAATCAAGAATGACCAAGGCGACATTGAATTTGGCATCCTGACTGCGGCGTACCTGCTCGATCAATTCCTCTGCGGGAATCAGCTCGAATCGCTCGACCTCGCCATCTGTGTTGCGCGGCACAAATGATGCGGGGAGTTCCAGATCGAAACAGAACAGGGTATCGCGGCGAATGCCCCATGCATTGTCCATCATATACGACACGGTACCAACTGGTCGGGCTGCAGCTGCAATATCTGCGGACATGCCGGCTTCCTCGGCCGCTTCCTTGCGCAGGTTTTCCAATAGGCTCAGGCTGGCTGGTTGTCCGCCGGCAATCATGCTGTCGAGTTTACCCGGGTCCAGTGTCTTGCTGGCAGAGCGAATGCCAGTCCAGATCATGATACGACCATCGGGTTGGCGGACATACCCATTGACGTGGATACCCCATGCCAGAAGCCCCAGCATAGCAACATATCCCCTGTCGATTTGCATCAGGTCCGGATTATGGAATGCTGTGCGGACGGCATACAGTTCGTGGCGGCTCCGGGGGGCTTTTCCCTGTGCTGTCAATGTGTCTAAAACCTGCGCAGCAGCTTGTGTTCGTTGTGCCGGTGTCTTGTGCGTGGCGGCGATTCTGACCGTGTCAGATGTAACGGTGAAGATATCCGGAAAAGCGGACAGAGCCTCTGCGTGGTCATGCCTCACCATGCCAACCGGGTGTCCGGCAACGCTGAGGGGACGATAGAGATGAGGCGTCCAGGCGTTACAACGTTTGATGTGGTCCTGGAAAGTCATGAACGGGTTCCGGTTGCCAGAGAGTTCCCCCAATCAGAAAAGGAAGGCTGGATTTTTGCAAGATTGTTGTGTGACGTTTCTGTGTTTGCCCTGCGTGCAAGGATCAATCACGATGGCGTGACAAGCTCTTTCCTTTTGTCCCATTATGGGCATCGGTTTGCTGCATCCTGCTCTTGATCGGGAGTTTCTCCATGATGGCCCTTGTCATTGTTTTTTGCCTTGCAGGCTTGCTGACCTCGTTGTGGTTGGGCGGGGCTGTCCTCTATATAGGCTCCCTTGTCGGATGGGACAGCCTGATGCTTTTGCCGCCATCGGACATGGCTGTTCTTGTTGCGGGTACTTTTGGTCCGGTTGTTGCCCTGTGGCTACTGGTTGGCTTCATCAACATGGCGGCTTCCGGGCATCGGCAGGAGCATGTTCTCAATACGCTGGCCCAGCAATCCCGTCATACCTCCGATCATGTCGAGGCCCAGGTGCGCACCCTTCTGCAAATGCAGGCTGACAGCCGTCGCCGGGCAGCCGTGGAGGGGATGGAGCTGGCACTGCGTGACCTGAATGCGCATGCGTCGCTTTTGGCAGAGCGGCTGGGCATGGTCAGTACCGCTGAGGCAGAAACGCTGTGGGGGCGCACGGTGTCCGGTGATGTGTGGGCTTTTGCGCAGGCCTTTCTTGTGCGCGCCGCTGCTTACCCCGAGTTTGCCGGCATGTTGGCCGAGCGTGCTCTGGGGGACCCTGTATCCGTTCAGGCCCTGCACTGTTTTATCCGCCGCTGCGAAGCCTTGCGGCATGAGGTCCAGCAGCATGACCTCCACCCGCTGTTCGGGCAGGTTATTGAGGAGGGGCCTCTTGCCCGCCTTCATACCCTGTTTCTGGATCTTGCGGACCGTATCGAAATTTTGCGCGAGGTTCGGGCCGGATCTGTGGACTCTTCCTCTTCGATGGTTGAGGACGTGGTGCGCCAAAAGGCTTCATCCTCGTTGGGTGATGACTCCTTGTTGTTGGAGCAGACGGATTTTGGTGACGAGAATGACCCGGCTGTTTCCAATCCTGAACCTGCACATGGCTCTGGCTCCCGCGCTTCTGCGTCGCCTCGTGCATCTGGTCTGGATCGCCTCCATGATGCCTTGGCCCGTATGGGGGGTGGAGGGGCCTATTCGCCGAGCGCACCCGGGGACGGGACTGCGGGGATTGCCGAACGGCCTGGGCAGGGTGAAAAAGGTGTTCTTTCTCGTGAAACACAGCACCCGGCGTCAGACGCGGTTGTGTGATTCTGGTAATTAGGTATGGGGCCCCTTGTATCCGGTGTTGTGACGGGGCCCCATCCGTATAAAGGCAAGGGAAGGGTATTGGGAACATTCCTGGAAAAGATGTGGGCCTTGTTTTCCCGCCAGCCATCGGGCAGGAAACGGCGGCGCAAGGGCAGGGCTGATGTTGCAGCCACCCGGGTGGGTGTTCCTGCCTCGACCGATTCTGAACCTCAAGGTGTTGCTGGTGGGATTGAAAATACCCAAGGTGGCTCAGGGGAGGTCCCAAAGGAGTATCCCATGACTCCGGAGCGTGCAGAACTTATCCGGCAGGCAAAGGATATTCTGCAGGCCAAGCAAAAAATGATCGAGTCCCTTCCAGAGCCACAGCGCCACAAACTGGCTCTTCTGGCTCATTTGATGTTGTCCATACAAAGCCGGCAGGACAAAAGCGAAAAATCCTAGCCTGCCTGTTTGTGGAATATCCGCTACTATGTCCTGTCAGAAGTTGACGTATGAACGGACGGGCAGAGCGGATGGGCAAAGGTCCTGTAACTGAGGCCGATCTCCTGAAGCGGGAGTTGCGAGGCCTTTTCGAACACATAAAGCGTATGCGCCTTGAAATCGCGTCGATTCGTCGTCCCGGATCCACGGATGAGGACGATCACTTCGCCAAGATGTCTGACGAGCTTGATGCCATTGTTAATGCTACAGAAACGGCCACAGACAGTATCATGAGCGGTGTCGAGGAGCTTGACGATCTGTTGACTGGTCTCAGAAAGCATGTCGCCGGTAACAGTGAGGCGTTGGAAGCCCTTGACCGTGTGCCAGCCCTGACGGCTAATATCTTTGAAGCCTGTTCTTTTCAGGATATTACGGGACAACGAATCAGCAAGGTTGTCCGCTCGCTCCAGTTTATAGAGGAGCGGGTCAATGCCCTGATCAATATGTGGGGTTCCGATTCGCTGGCTGATGCTGATGTTGATGACAAGCCCATTGATTTTGAGAAATCACTGCTCAATGGCCCCCAATTGCAGGGTAAAGGGGTCAGTCAGAAAGATGTTGATGCCATGCTGGGTGGGGGCGCTGCACAGGTACCGAAAGCCCCTGCTGCTCCTCCGCAACCCCCTGCAAAATCTGATTCTGCACCTCCTGCGGCAAAGGCCCCTCCCAAGCCCCCGGCGGCACCTCCGAAACCATCATCGCCCGGCGATGATAATGCGGGGAATGGAATGGGGCAGGGAGATATAGATAATTTGTTCGGCTGACGATACATCTTGACGAAAGCCGGGTGTATGGCTAATAACCCTCCCTCCTGCTTTCCGTTCAGGCCTGAAGAAGACAAGAAAAGGATACGAACCATGGCTCGTCGTTGCATTGTTACCGGCAAAGGCGTTCAGACCGGCAACAACGTCAGCCACGCCAATAACAAGACCCGTCGTCGCTGGCTGCCAAACCTCCAGGAAACAGCCCTGGTGTCCGAGGCACTGGGCGAGTCGGTTGCGATCCGCGTCTCTGTCCATGGACTTCGGACAATCGAGCATCGCGGCGGCATTGATGCTTATCTGCTTGGCATGGCCAACACCAAACTTCCGACTGACCTGCGTCGTTTGAAGAAGCGTATTCAGGCTGTCAAGGCCGCCTGATACTGACCTTCTTCAGGATCTATGTTTTTGATGTGGAGAGCCCGGCTGCTCATAAGCCGGGCTTTCTGGCTTTTTAAATCCTTCTTCATTCCCTGGGGGTATGCTGAGAAGCTGTCTCCACGGGGGTGCCGGTGTATAGCCTTTCTGAGTCGCCGTTCTTTGCTGATGGGGCCGTCTGGTCTGCCGAGGGGCAGTATGTCGAGGAAAAAGGTATCGTTCTGCCCGCGCATGGGTCGTGGCGTGTCCGTCATCGTCGCCTGAGGCAAAAAGATCGATCTGCGGATGATGAATCTCTGGATACGCCGAGCCTTTCCTCCTCTCGTTTGGTTTGGTACATCGAGGCGGACCTGAGGTTGATTACCGCCCAGGGAGATTTTGGGGCTATGCGCGGGGTTATCTCGGTCGATCCCCCGACAGAAAAGCGCCCGCGTGATGCGTGGTGGGAATGGTCCAGTCCCGGCATCGGCACATTGGGTGGCCGTTATACCCGTGTTGGTGACACCATCATCAGCCAAGGGGCAACGGATGATGGTGTGCATGTCCTGACCGAGTGTTTCCTGATATCAGAGTCCGGTGCGGTCGGGATTGTACGCGGTGTTTTATCCCGTGACGGGGAGACAATCGCGTCGTGGGGGTTGACTCTGAGCCTTGAGTAAGGTGTTGAGCTGATTGTACCGCCGTGGTTCCGGATATATGCCATTCAGGGTCTTCGCCGTTTCCCGGCGTGGTGTCTCCGCTCCCCCTGTTGAGAGGTGTCAAACAGGGCTGAAACTTGCTTCAGTACGGCCCCCCCAAGCTCTTCTGCATCCATAAGGGTTATGGCGCGGCGATAGTAGCGGGTAACGTCATGTCCAATGCCAATGGCGAGCAGGTCAACCGGGCTACGGCTCTCGATCCAGGTGATGACGCTGCGGAGGTGCTGTTCCAGATAGGTTCCGGGATTTGCAGACAGGGTGGAGTCATCAACAGGAGCACCATCTGATATAACCATCAGAATACGGCGTTGCTCCGGGCGGCCGATAAGTCTCTGATGGGCCCATAGAAGGGCCTCGCCATCGATATTTTCCTTCAGAATTCCTTCCTTCAGCATCAGGCCAAGGTTACGGCGTGCCCGCCGCCATGGTGTATCGGCGCTTTTGTAGATGATATGGCGTATATCATTCAGACGTCCGGGGTTGGCTGGTTTGCCGTCTTGCGTCCACGCTTCGCGCGCTTTTCCGCCTTTCCATTGGCTGGTTGTGAAGCCCAGAATCTCCACTTTGACGCCACAGCGTTCCAATGTTCTGGCCAGAATGTCAGCGCTCATGGCGGCAACCGTGATCGGGCGTCCGCGCATGGAGCCGGAATTATCAATCAGCAGGGTTACAACGGTGTCACGGAACGCGGCGTCACGTTCCTGCTTGTACGACAGCGACAGCGCCGGGTTGGCGACAACGCGGGCCAAGCGGGCTGAGTCAAGGATACCGTCTTCCAGATCAAAGTCCCATTCCCGCAGCTGCTGTGCCATCAGCCGCCGTTGCAGACGATTGGCCAAGCGAGCCACAACTCCGCGCAGGTGATTCAATTGCTGATCCAGCTGAAAGCGAAGACGGGCCAGTTCCTCGGGGTCGCACAGTTCATCGGCACTGCGGATCTGGTCGAATTCTGTCGTATAGACGTGGTATTTTCCTTCTGCGGGTCTATTATGCCCCGGCCCCGGTGGATGTGTCTGTGATGGTGCAGACATCTCTTCCTCAAGCAGAGATGCTCCGGAGCTTTCCGTCTCCGTCTCTGTCTTCTGCTCTGCGGGGGTTGTATCCCCGGTTTCCAGGCTGTCGCTGGTCTGATCCCCTGTGTCTTCTGCTGTGGAATCCGGGTTCTGTGCATCTGCCCCCTGGTCAGTGGAGGACTGCTGGTTCTTGTCCTGCGTGTCAGGTTCAAGAGATGCCCCGTCTTCCTCTTGATCGCTGTTGTCGTCTGCTTCAATGCCAAGATCATCCAGAAGCTTGCGTATGGTGGCCGCATACTGCTTCTGATCTGTTACGCTGTTTTTCAGAATATCCAGCCATTTCTCTAGGGAACCGAGAGATTCTGTACAGAGATCGAGGATGTACTGTTCCGATGTACCGGAGGGAACAATACCAAGATGGCGGTGGAGGGCTGCGTGCACAAGATCAGCCATCGCGATGCTTCCGGGATCGGTCACAGAGCAAAGTTCTTCGGCACTGAGCCGGGCTTCTGTTGCTGCGGCCAGGTTCAGGGCTGTTCCGGGCAGGCGTGTGGCACCAAGAGCCTCGACCCGTGCCTGTTCCAGGGCATTGTAAACAGACCGGGCATCTTGTCCCTGTGGCATCCGTCTTGCGTGCACGGATGGATCATGATGACGCAGCTTCAGAGCGATGGCATCGGCAATGCCGCGCAGCCTGGCTCTGTTGCCAGGGTTGTCGGATGTCGGGGAAGAGGGGAGTGGCAGGCGGACCTGGTCATGAAAGATCCCTGCTGCAGGTGTGATGCCAGGTGCATTGACCGGAGCATAGCTGACCAGAAGTTCGGATCGCCCGCTCAGGGCGCGTACACAGGCTGCTGTTGCACGCTTCAGGGTCTCGACGGGGGTTTCCTGGCCATCAAGGGGTTTATTTGACATGCGGGCCCGGTGCTCCCCTCCTGCCGAAGGTAGCGCGGGAGGATGCGGGCGAGGTGGCGGTTCAGTCATCAGGCAATCTCGACGCACGACAGGAGGGAGGACCCGTTTGATCCCGTTTATTTTCAGGGCTGGGGTACAACGGCGCGAAGGGCCGAGGCCGGCAGCTCTTCTCCAAAGCAGCGCTGATAGTACTCCGCGACGACAGGCCGTTCCGCTTCATCACACCTGTTCAGGAATGTAACGCGGAATGCATAGGGTATACTATTGAATATGCAAGCATTCTCTGCCCACGTCAGAACCGAGCGCGGGCTCATGACGGTAGAGATATCCCCAGCCATGAAGCCGGCCCGCGTCAGGTCGGCAACAGAAACCATCTGGGATATGGTTCTGCGTCCGGTCGTGCTGTCATATTCCGGCATCCTGGATACCATGATTGCCACTTCGGCATCGTGTTCCAGGTAGTTCAGGGTTGCCACGATATTCCAGCGGTCCATCTGCCCTTGGTTGATCTGCTGGGTTCCGTGATAGAGCCCCGTGGTATCCCCCAAACCGATGGTGTTGGCCGTTGCAAAAAGGCGGAAGGCCTTGTGGGGGCGGATGACCCGGTTCTGATCCAGCAGGGTCAGCTTGCCTTCCACCTCCAGTATTCTCTGGATGACGAACATGACATCCGGACGGCCGGCATCGTATTCGTCAAAAACCAGGGCACAGGGATGTTGCAGGGCCCACGGCAGGAGGCCTTCGCGGAATTCGGTGACCTGTTTGCCGTCGCGCAGCACAATGGCGTCTTTTCCGATCAAGTCAATACGGCTGACGTGGCTGTCCAGATTGATCCGAATACATGGCCAGTTCAGCCGGGCGGCCACCTGTTCAATATGGGTTGATTTCCCAGTGCCATGATACCCTTGGATCATGACCCGCCTGTTGTGGCGAAATCCAGCCAGTATGGCCAACGTTGTATCGTGGTCGAAGCGGTATCCCTGATCCAGGTCGGGAACGTGGTCCGAGGGTGTGCTGAAGGCCGGAACCTGCATGTCACTGTCAATACCGAAGACCTCACGGACAGACAGTGTCCGGTCGGGAAGATCGGGCAGGGGGGCCTTGGAAAGATCCATCGGGGAAGGTCTCCGGTCACATGGCGTTATAAGAGGGGAGAAGAAGGCGCGGGAAGCAAGGACAAGGGCTGGAGGATAATCCTATCCCGGAGCTTTGAGTCCAGCGAGAAGGGTATGATAGGCATCATTAATGGTCTTGAAGCGTTCCTCGGCGTCTGGGTCATCATGATTAAGATCCGGGTGATGTTCCTTGACCAGCGCCCGATAACGAGTACGCAGGTCATGGATATCGAGCGGAAGGTGCAGGCCCAGCGTCTCCAAGGCTTTTCTTTCTTCTGGATTGTCAGGCTGTATTTTGTTGCTGTTTCTGTGCCATCGGCTGCGGCCCGCCTCGGCCTCGTCCCGTTCAGGGTCAAAGAAACCAAAGTGGTCGCGGAAGCGTGCGGAACCATTGCGGTCTGCACCTCCCCCCAGTGTTCCAAGCTTCCAAGTCGGTCTTTGCCACGTGTAATCCTTGCGGATTTCATCCTCCAGCTCCTGGGGGCTCATATTCTCATAGTAATTCCATTGGCGATTGTAACTGCGAACGTGGTCCAGGCACAACCAGATATAATCTGTCAGCCCACGGTCGCGCGGTGCCCGATATTCTCCCTGCTGCGAGCAACCGGGCATCGCGCAGGCATGCGTCTCCGGGCCGCTTGCAGTGCGTGTGCGGCCAAAAGGGTCAAACGGATCAGGGGCGCCCGGGGCCCCGTTTTCGGGCTTTCTGTTACGCATGCAACCACTATAGACAGCCATTTTCCTTTCAGGCAAGCTGCAGGCCGTGGTCCGTGCCGGAAGGTTGACCTTCGTTTGCCATCCAGCCAGTTTCTCCGGCTTTTATTTGCCTTTTCTGTTGTGGTGTTTCATGACTTTTCGCGACCGCATACACAGCAAGCTGACCGTGGCCCTGTCTCCGGTTTTTCTGGATATCAGGGATGATTCCGCGCGCCACGCCGGTCATGCAGACCGGATTGCCGCGCTGGCCGAACGGGGTGCTGATACAGGGCATGCCCCCCTGGATGGTGGGGGCGAGACGCACTTTATGGTAACGGTTGTATCGGCTGCATTTGAGGGGAAAAGCCGCGTGGAGCGCCAGCGTTTGGTTTATGCCTTGCTTGCTGACGAATTGCGGGAACGTGTTCATGCCCTTTCGGTAATGGCCCGTACACCTGCTGAGGCATCCGCCCTCTAGATTCCTAGCTGTTTCCCGGTGGCGTGTCTGTTTGCGGCCATTCCCGAGCAGCAACGCTTCCCTCTGCCCTCAGAGCGTAGCAGGTGTCCATCAGTGCCGGGGGAAGAGAGCGTTTCTGGTGTGCAGGTTGCTCGGGATCCATGCGTGCAGACATGACGGTTTGAATGGCGGTTGTTGCCAGAGGACGTATAAGCTCTGTCAGATGGGTACAGCCGCATGGGCCGTGCAGGTGGCTGCGAACATGTTTTTCAAATCCCCTTCCGATTGTCAGACCTTCCAGCTTTTTGTACGCCGATGCAATGTCCGGGCATTCATGGAATGGTGCGTGTTGTGTTATGGCCTGTGCGCGGTGGATAAGGAGACTGCTGTCTACAGTCAGGCGTATCGTCATGCCGTGGAGTGGCTCTCCGGCTTTGATTGTGCCCCTGTCACGATTGGAGAAATCATAGGTTTTTGTATCGTGCAGACTGGCCTCGATATCCCACAGGCCATCTTGTCGCAGGTATCCCAGACATTCGATACGACGTGTATGGATCAAGGATCGTGAGGTGTCAGCGGGGCATGAGGGCATGTCATATAGTCCGGTATCGGTAGGTGGTGGAGTAGAGATCCCAAGGTATATCCCTCTCCACCGCCGGATACAGGGTTCAGCCCCCGGTGCCGTAACCGTCGCCGCCGATATAGCTCTCGCAGCTCTTGATGGTACTTTCAAGTTCGCCTTGCACAACAGCGTATAAATCCCGCACGGATACGATACCCACGGCATTCCCACGATCATCAACCACCGGAAGATGGCGGTACTTGTGTTGGCGCATCATGTGCAGGGCGTCCTGGGCCTGATCGCCAGGGCGAAGGGTATCCGGATCTGCGGTCATGACATCACCGACCTTCGTGTGGTCGGGGTCCAGCTGTGCGGCCACGACACGTTTTGTAATGTCCTGCTCTGTCATAATACCTTTCAGGCGTGTACCTTCGGTAATCATAACAGCGGCAACGCCTTTTTCCGCCATCAGGCGTGCTGCGTCGCGTACAGAGAGAGAGGAGGATACGATAGCCAGCGTTTGTTCGTTGATAACATCAGGTACAATTCTGGGCATGGACTTGTCTCTCCATCTTGTTTCCTGTCTCCGC
>NZ_JAAVTA010000013.1 GCF_012102705.1 Haematospirillum sp. H1815 | reverse complement strand
TGTCCTGATCTGTGGCTCCCTTTATCTGGCTGGTAATGTTCTGGCCCGCAATGGTGGGTGCTGAGCATAGCAGCCCGCGTGGCAGAACATAGGTGATGCCGGCTATGACCCCGGCACCATATCTCTGTTCCGTGCCCTGAAGCGATAGGGGTCAGCGGGCCAGACACCCAGAATGCGCACTTCAGTGCTGAAGAACTCCAGCTCTTCCATAGCGCGTATCATGGATGGGCTGGCTGGATGCCCCTCTATCTCGGCAAAGAAGCGCGTTGAGATAAATTGCCCGTTGATCTGGTAGCTTTCCAGTCGGCTCATATTGACGTTGTTGGTGGCGAAGCCTCCCAATGCCTTGTAGAGAGCCGAAGGCACATTGCGGACCTGGAAGATCAGGCCGGTGACAACCGGTCCGGATTCAACAGCCGGAACAAGGGGTGTGCGGGCCATGACAACAAAGCGGGTGGTGTTATGCGTGGCGTCTTCCACATTGGCTTTGAGGGACACGAGTCCATGAATCTCGCCGGCCAGCGCGGATGCAATGGCGGCGACCTGTGGGTTACCCAAGCTGGCGATATCACGGGCGCTGCCGGCGGTATCGGCGGCAATCACAGCATTCAGTCCCAGGTCACGGATCAGGGTACGGCACTGGCCTATGGCATGAACATGGCTGTATACCGTGCGTATATCTTCCAGCTTGGATCCAGGTACACCCAGAAGGTGGTGGTGCACTGGCAGGTAGTACTCTCCAATGATATGGAGGCCGGAATCGGGTAGCAGGTGGTGAATATCCGCTACCCGTCCGGCCAATGAATTTTCAATCGGAATCATGGCGTAGCGAGCCTGTTCATTGCGCACAGCCGCCAACGCATCTTCAAAGCTGATGCAGGGCAGGGCATCAAGGTCAGGAAAAACATCGCTGCATGCGATATGGGAGTAAGCACCAGGCATTCCCTGGAATGCAACGGACATGGAGGTTTGTGTGTTTGGCATGGGACTTACGGTTTTGCAGAGTTCAGGATGGAACGGGCTTTCTCAAGATCGGCGGGTGTGTCAACGCCCAAGGGAAAGGTCTGGACGCGCACGCAGTCAATGCGCATTCCGTACTCCAGGGCTCGCAGTTGCTCCAGTTTTTCGCGGCGTTCCAATGGTGACGGGGGCAGGCTGACAAAGCGCTCCAGTGCCCCCCGTCGATAGGCGTAGAGGCCAATATGATGCCACAGCGGCCCATCTCCCCAAGGTGCCGTGGCCCGTGTAAAAGCCAGTGCGCGCGCGACAGAGGGCTGCCCGGAGACAGGCAGCGCCGTGATGGCCTTGACCACGTCGGGGTTGGTGCGTTCTTCCGGATCAGAGATGGGCGCAACCAAGGTGGCGATGTCAACCTGTTCGTCGTGCAGGGGTTCAAGTGCCGCACGAATCAGGGATGGGTCCAGGGTTGGCAGATCTCCCTGAACATTGATGATAACGGGGTGCCGTCCTTCAGGGTCAAACTGCTGGACCGCATGCCAGACACGATCTGACCCTGAAGGAAGATCCGGAGGTGTCAGCAGGGCCAGTCCACCGGCCTGCTGTATGGCTGTGGCAATCTCGGGTTCAGCGCAGGCGACAACAACCGGCCCGACGTCTGCCTCGAGGGCCCGTCGCCAGACGTGGACAATCATCGCCTCTCCGCACAGGTCAGCCAAGGGCTTTCCGGGCAGGCGGGTTGAAGCCATGCGGGCAGGTATAACGATCAAAGGTGCAGCCGGCAGGGAGGAAACAGAAGCGGCAGAGGTCATGAGGGGTTGATGCTCCGGTACGACAAAAATTCGAGTGCGCACTGTACCAGCAAGATAATGCAGGGGGGAAGCTCTTGCCCGGATGGCTGCAATGTCGCACTCTGGTCGGTATGCGTGTGGGTATGGAGTGACATATTTTGGAGACCCGTGAACATTATCAACAAATCAGCACGTTGATTGCCTCTGTCGCCAAGGCTCTTGGACTGCCGGATGATCAGGTTGCCAAGGAAATCGAAAGCGGTGCTATTGTGTTGGGCATGGGACAGGATGATAACGGAAATCATTTTGTTGAGGCCCGAAGGGGGGCTGCAGTCGGGCGTGTTTTCCAGGGCGCTATCCGTTATGCCGACGGTGTGGAGCCATCTGCTACATCGTCTGAAAGTGGGGGCTAAGGTACCATGATCTGTTTGTCAGGGGGGCACCGTGCGCAGTGAAACGCGCCATTTTCTGGCTGGTGATATCATCTTCCGCGAGGGGGATGACAGTGATGCGGCTTGGGTGATTGAAAGTGGCCGTGTTGAGTTGGTCAAGTCCGGTATTACGGGCGCGCCGATGCGCTTATCCATTCTGGGGCGTGGTGACCTGTTCGGGGAAAGTGGGATTCTGGATAGCAGCGCCCGAAGCTTTACGGCCCGTGCGGATACCGATGTCATTGCCAAGGCAATTCCGCGGTCTGAGTTCCTGAAGGCTATTCAGACCGATCCGGCGTCTGCCCTGAAGATCATGACCCAGCTGGCCAAGCGGCAGCGGGATACGGATGAGCGCTTGGTGCGTGGTGATATTGACCTGACGGATCCGGTGCTGTCAGCCAGCCGCGAGCTTGTTGCCCTGAGTGGTCCGCCGGCCTCTGTTCCTCCACCGGGTGTTCCGTCATGGGAGGTGGGGCGTCGCTCCAATTCCCTGTTCGGGCGTCTGGCGCGGTCTTTTGTGCCGGGTATCAAGGCCCGGGCTGCACGGCGCCGCGTTCGCACCATTATGGTGACCCCTCTGTCCCTTGAGCCCGAGTACGACCAGCGTCCCTATCTGATCGAGGCGCTGGGCGGGCTTGAGCACATGGCAGTCAAGCCGTCATCGGCTTCTTTGTTTCCTCCGGCGCTGGGTATGCCGGTTTACAGCGCAGCCGCGTCGCAGGCCCGGGCGCGCCGCATGCTGGAGGACGAACGTGTTGATGTTCTTGTCTGGGGAGGGGAAACTGGCGACGGGCGCCTGATCGAACTGCGGTTCTGCACCACGACGCCACCGGTTGGTGATCGTCCGGGTGGGCTTCCACCTGATCAGGCACTGATCCTTCCTGCTGATTTCGATGCGCGTTGGGGCCCCTTGCTGAAGGCATGTGTACTGACTGCCTTTGCTAACGGATTTCAGCCGTTGATGACCGCCGATGACAGCATGGCCTTGGTGACCCTGACCGATCAGGCGGCTGACGTTGTGTTTAATCCGCCGGAACAGCTTGATGCGGCGGCTGTCGGCCAGTTGCTTGCCACTTATGGCTACGTGGCGGCAACGGCGGCCAATTGCATTCGCCGTTCCGACCTTCAGGAGCGCGCGGCAGAGGCATGGCGCAGTGCGCTGAACCGTTTGTCCGATGATACCCGTGGCGTGGCCCGTCTTTCCTTGGCCTTGGGGATGGTTGTTCAGGGGCATGCCGAGAAAAGTGATGACGAGCAAACCCTGCGCGAGGCTGTGCAGATCTACCGCAACGGGCTGCGAGGTGTTCAGCGTGATGATGATCCGCAGTTATGGGGGCGGTTGCAGTACCGTATTGGCACCGCCCTGTTCCGTCTGGACTTGATGACGGGTGATGACCATACCCTGCGTGAGGCTCTGCTGAGTTTCCGGGACGCAACAGGTGTGATCAATCGTGCCGACGATCCATGGCGCTGGTCCGACGCCATGCATGCCATGGCCCAGGCCTTGCAGGTCTGGGGGGATCATAACCGGAATATCGAGGTCTTGGGCAAGGCTGTTGACCTGTGCCGTGTCGCGCTGGAGGTGCGCACTCCGGAAGCGGCTCCACACCTGTTTGCAGCGACACGGAACAACATGGGATCTGCCCTGTTCCTGATGGCAAAGTACACAAGCGATCCAGAGTTTTTGCGGTTGGCCGCTGCTGCTTTTCGCGATGCCTTGGCTGTATACCGCGAGAATGGTGGTCGTGGTCGGGCTTTGTACACAACCATCGAAAAGAATTTGCAGCGGGCCGAAGACATGTTGCGACGCCAGGATATTCGTCCAGTTGCAGCGGTGCGCTGGGCGGATGAACCTGCGCCATTACGTGTTCCCGCACCCCTGCGCGAGGAAGATGACCTGATCTTCCGGCTGTGATGGTTCTTTCATGTCATGTGTGGCTGAAAGGACATATCTGCATCTGCGGCATTTTTCCGCTTCAGACCTGTGATGCATGAACAGGGTGAAAGCCATTGGTCTGGCGCAGGGCTTCCCCGGTAATCATAGCTGCTGCTGTGACAACATTCAGCGACCGCATGCCCGGTTTCATTGGCACACATATCTGTAGATCGGCGCGGTTGTGGACTTCTGCTGGTACCCCGCAGCTTTCACGTCCCAGCAGCAGCGTGTCATCGGGATGGAACGTCACGTCTGTGTGCGGTGTCGTGGCCCGTGTTGTCAGCAGGACAAGGCGGTTTTTGCGGCATATGTGTTCATCAAGAAAAGCAGACCATGATGTGTGCCACAGGGTATGTGTCCGCTGGGAATAGTCGAGACCTGCCCGCCGCATGCGGCTATCATCGTGTACGAATCCGCAAGGACCGATAATATCCAGTTCCAGGCCAAGGCAAGCGGTCAAGCGAATCATGGCACCGGCATTCTGGGGAATATCGGGTTGATAAAGCGCGATGCGCATCGTGGTTTCTCCGGGTACAATGTCAAATGGCCATCTGCGAAAGCCGATGACTTTTCAAAGGGTCTGATTTGTTTTATACCGCGCGGATGGGCTGTGTCTCCGTCGGGAAACGGGGGCAGGGCATACCGAATATCAGGCGTACCAGGGGCCGACGGGGCTGGGTGCGTGTTTTTTTCAGCGTTTGCGCGTTTCCCCAGCGTGCTATGGAGAGGGGTTTAGAGGATGGCTGACACGGCGAATCCCGCTAACGGTTCATCTGATGGCGAGACCCGTCGCGATTTCTTGCTGTATGCATCGACAGCTGTCGGGGTGGCCGGTGCCGGCCTTGCCTTGTGGCCGTTTGTTCACAGCATGAATCCGGCGGCTGACACTTTGGCTCTTGCGTCGACCGAGGTGGATCTTACGCCCATCGCGGAAGGGCAGGCTATCACCGTGATGTGGCGCGGCAAGCCAGTTTTCGTACGTCATCGTACAGCCGCAGAGATTGAGGCTGCTCGTGCTGTGAACACGGCGGATCTTCGTGATCCCCAGAAAGACGAAGCGCGTGTCAAGAAGGCGCAGTGGCTGGTGATGGTTGGTGTGTGCACCCACCTTGGGTGTATTCCGCTTGGCCAGAAGGCTGCCGATCCCAAGGGTGATTTTGGCGGCTGGTTCTGTCCGTGCCACGGGTCGCACTACGATACCTCGGGGCGTATTCGCAAGGGGCCTGCGCCGCTTAACCTGCATATCCCGGAATACGCGTTTCTGGGCGAGAACACCGTGAAGATTGGTTGAGAGGGGCGCACAGGATGAGTTTCGTTCCAAAAAGCAAGGCCATCAAGTGGCTGGACGAGCGTCTGCCCGTCTTCTCCATGCTGCATCATACGGCCTATGAATATCCGACACCCAAGAACCTGAGCTACTGGTGGAACTTTGGTTCCTTGGCCGGTCTGGTTCTTGTCATCATGATTTTATCCGGCTTGTTCCTGGCCATGAATTATGCGGCCAACACCGGTCTGGCCTTTGTTTCCGTCGAGCGCATCATGCGTGATGTCAACTATGGCTGGTTGATGCGCTATGTGCATGCGAACGGGGCCTCGATGTTCTTTATCGTGGTTTACCTGCACATGGTGCGTGCTTTCTATTATGGCTCTTACAAACCCCCGCGCGAGGTTTTGTGGTGGCTTGGGCTGATCATCATGCTGATCATGATGGGGACTGCCTTTATGGGTTATGTCCTGCCATGGGGACAGATGTCCTTCTGGGGTGCCACGGTCATTACCAACCTGTTTTCGGCCATTCCTTTGGTTGGTGAGCACATTGTGACGTGGCTGTGGGGTGGTTTCTCGGTTGATAACCCAACCTTGAACCGCTTCTTTGCCCTTCACTTCCTGCTGCCATTTGTTCTGGTCGGTATCGTCGTCTTGCACGTATGGGCTTTGCATACTGTCAGTTCCAACAACCCGCTTGGAATTGATATGAAGGGTCCGCAGGATAGCCTGCCGTTCCATCCGTACTACACCATCAAGGATTTGTTTGGTGTGGGCGTGTTCATGATGTTTTTCATGGTGTTTGTGTTCTGGGCACCGAATTATCTGGGGCATCCGGACAATTACATCCCGGCCAACCCGATGGTGACCCCGGCGCACATTGTTCCTGAGTGGTATTTCCTGCCGTTCTACGCCATTTTGCGTGCTGTACCGGATAAACTAGGCGGCGTTTTGCTGATGTTTGGTGCCATTGTCATTTTGGCTGCCATGCCGTGGCTGGATACGTCCAAGGTTCGTTCCTGTACTTTCCGTCCGGTTTACAAGTGGTTTGTGATGCTGTTCATCGCGGATTGCATGCTTTTGGGTTACATCGGGGGCAAGCCGGCTGAAGAGCCCTATATCCTGATCGGTCAGATTGCAACCGCTTGGTATTTCATCCATCTTCTGGTCGTTACGCCGCTGGTTGGCTGGCTTGAAAAGCCGCGTCCCCTGCCGGAAAGCATTGCGCTTGCGGTCACGAAGAAAGCTGCGACGGAGAGCGCCTGATGCAAAAGCTTCTTATTGCCGCCGTTGTGGCGCTTGGATGGTCTGTTGTCGCTCTTCTCTCCCCTGCTTATGCTGCCGGGAACGATACCAAGCTGGTGACACAACCTTGGTCTTGGCAAGGCGTGTTCGGTCATTATGACCGTGCCCAGTTGCGCCGTGGGTTGCAGGTGTATCAAGAGGTCTGCGCGACCTGTCACAGTCTCAAGCTGATCCGCTATCGCAATTTGGCGGAGATTGGCCTGACCGAGGATGAGATCAAGGACTATGCGGCGGCCTTTGAATATCAGGATGGCTTTGATGACAGCGGCGAACCGAAGATTCGCCCCGGTATTCCTGCAGATCCGATCAAGGCTCCTTATCCCAATGATCAGGCAGCGCGTGCTGCAAACGGGGGTGCTTTGCCGCCTGATCTGTCCCTGATGGCCAAGGCTCGTCCCCATGGCCCTGATTACCTCTTTACCCTTCTGACGTCTTATGAAGAGCCTCCGAAGGGTACAGAGGTTATGGCGGGGATGTACTATAATCCGGCCTTCCCGGGGCACCAGATTGGCATGCCGCAGATGATTTATGACGAGACCGTTACGTACACAGACGGATCTCCGAATACGGCGGCAGCGATCAGTCGTGATATTGTTGCCTTCCTGAATTGGTCAGCCGAGCCAGAGCTGGAAGCGCGCAAGTCATTGGGTGTTAAGGTAATGATCTTCCTTCTAGTGATGACGGCGCTTTTCTATGCTCTGAAGCGCCAGATTTGGAAGGATGTGGAGCATTGATCTAGCCTTCCAAAAGGCTTCCAGGGAGCCGCCGAGTAAAACCCGGCGGCTCTTTTTCTGTTGTTCAGGGGGGATGGGGCTATGAAGAAAAAAGGTTTCAACTGTTGGAGGTGGGTCCGGGGTGTTCTGACGGTTTTGCTGCTGTCCTTTCTGTCCAAGGGGTCTCTTGCCGCTTCTGATGTTCTTGTTGTTGCCAGTCTGGAGCATTACCCCCCTTATTCAGACCATGACCTGAAGGAACAGGGTTTCTGCCCGGACGTGACTAAAACTGCGCTGGAGAGAGCCGGATACAAGGTTGAAATACAGCTTATGGACTGGCGCAAGGTTCTGGAGAGTGCGTCCAGTGGGGAGGCCGATGTCATTACCTGTTCCTGGTATGTGCCGTCACGGGAGAGTTTTCTGATTTTTACGCGCCTCTTGCATGCAAACCGCTTGGTTTTTGCTGTATCAAAGATGGATTCCTTTGAATATACGCGGCTGGAGGATCTGAAGGGAAAGAAGGTGGGGGTTGTTGCCGGTTATGGCTATCCCCCTGATTTTCTTGATGCGCCCTATATCCAGAGGATCGTCGGGCCATCTGTGGAGGATAATATTCGTGCCGTTGCCACGGGTGGACTGGATGCGACGCTGGATGATGAAGGACTGATGCGTAGCCAGTTGCGTCGTTCGTTGTCTGCGTTGGCCGGGGATATTCGTCTGACCCGGGGCGCTATCCACGAGACGCCCTTGGTTGCAGGCGTTTCGCGCCATCGCGCTGATGCGGCTGAAATTGTTGAACGGTTTAATGCAGCCTTGGTCGTGATGGCGGGTGACGGTACCCTCAAAGACCTGCGGCGGCGGCACGATCTTATTGAGTAATTTCCCCTTCCAGGGCTTGCATGATCCTCGTAGAGCCTCTATTGCATGCAGAACTACTTTGTATGTACGAGACTGCGATGACTGATACTGTCCCTGAATCCTCCAAGGGGGATCCTATAGTGAATCTTGTGTTGTCCATGGCTGCTGATGCCGGTGTGCGTGGCGTCAGTGCACAAGAAATTGCCAAGGTATATTTCTCCCAGCGCCGCCGTCCAAAGGATCCTGATGATGGCTGGCGCCGTTTCATGAATCCGGTTAAGCAGCAAGTGCTCAGCTTGGCGCGCAGTGGGCGCGTTGAGATTGTTCGTGGGGGGGAGGTACAAGACCCAAACGATTTCAGGGGGCTTGTCCGTGTGCGTTTGCCTGTAGAATGACAGGTAATGCTGTAATGCTCTGTCGCTAAAAAAAAAGCCCCGCATAAGCGGGGCCTGAGTGAACAGGGAGGCATTACGTCCGATGATAGACGCTAGATAAAAAAACCGCCGGGCGGACCCGGCACCCGTACGGGAATAACTTGGGGCTACTCCCGCACCGATCCTGCTGTTCGTGTGGGTGAGCAGCAGGACTAGAAGTCTAGGCGGCAGCGGGGGAACACACCAAAGCAAAAGATCTGCTGCTGCCATGCGCTTTGTGCATGCTTCGGGTGTGTCGTGATTGTCAGGGAGCTGGTGTGTTGTCTTTCTGGAGCTTCTGGAGAAGAAAGTCCCTGAAGACCATAACGCGCTTTGAGTGACGAAGCTCTTCCGGGTATACAAAGTAACAGTCAAAACTTGGTCCGCGCAGTTCAGGAAGCACCTGTACCAAGTTGGATGCGACTGAGGCAAAATAATCGGGAAGAGCCGCAATGCCCAAGCCGGATTGAACGGCGCGATAAATCCCGTATATGTTGTTGATACGCAGAACTGCAGAGCGGGGCGTTGTCGTTCCAGCAGACAAAAGCCAGTTCATATTGTCAACGGGTGCCTTTGAGTCATCGCCATACGTGATAAGCCGGTGATTATCGAGATCTGCCGGTGTGTTGGGTGTGCCATGTTTCTGCAGGTATTCTGGTGCGGCATAGACATTGTAATGCAGGTTGATCAGATGCCTTTGGATCAAGTCTGGTTGGCGAGGGGCGTTGAAGCGAATGGCAACATCTGCGGCGCGCATGGCTAGATCCACTTCCTGATCATCAAGCAGAAGCGATATCTCTATGCTGGGGTATTGCTCCATAAAGTCGGTAATGCGGGGAGTCAGCCATACGGACCCGAAAGCAACCGTGGTTGTAACCTTCAGCAAGCCTTCAGGGCGTTCCCTGCTTTCGGTGATCCGTGCTTCAACCATCGACAGGCGCGCAAACACCTCGTGCACGGTGTGATACAGAAGTTCTCCCTGCTCGGTCAGGATCAGGCCACGGGCGTGGCGGTGAAACAGGGAGACCCGCAGGCTTTCTTCCAAGGCACTGATCTGCCGGCTGACGGCAGACTGACTCAGGTGCAGCACATCCCCTGCATGGGTAAAGCTACCAGCCTCTGCGACGGTGTGAAAAACACGCAGTTTATCCCAGTCCATCATGCTGCCCTGTCGCCCGGCCATAATTCTCTCGTTTTCTTCAAATTTTGTTCTATTCCAAGGGTACTGGTACCAAGCCTGGGCTGGCAAGGTAGTGTCGGGAAGAGTCCTTACCAGCCCGGTCTTTCCTAGGTATCACCGTCCGTCCGCAGGAAACGGTCAGCTTCAAGCGCGGCCATGCAACCGGTTCCCGCAGCGGTTATAGCCTGGCGGAACACATGGTCTTGCACATCGCCGGCAGCAAAAACACCCGGGATCGAGGTTGCGGTTGAGTCCGGCTGCGTAACCAGATACCCGTTCTCATCAGTTTGAAGCTGCCCGGAAAACAGGTCTGTATTGGGTTTATGGCCGATGGCAATGAACACGCCGTCGCAGGTAAGATCAGAAAGGGACCCCGTTATTGTATCTTCAAGGCGGATGCCGGTTACACCCTCGGGATTACCCCCGCCCAAGATCTCATGGACCTTGCTGTTCCAGCGTACTGCGATTTTGGGGTTTCGCAGCAGGCGGTCCTGCAGGATTTTTTCAGCCCGGAAACTGTCGCGGCGGTGTACAACGGTGACGTTGGCGCAGATATTTGCCAGATACAGGGCTTCTTCCACAGCACTGTTGCCGCCACCAACGACGACAACATCTTTTCCACGAAAGAAGAATCCATCACAGGTCGCGCAGGCAGACACGCCAAGGCCAGCGTACTTTTTCTCGCTTGGTATCTCCAACCATTTGGCAGAGGCCCCGGTTGCGATAATCAGTGTATCACTTTTCCATACGTCGCCGCCATCGGTACGCACCGTAAACGGGCGCCGGGACAGGTCAACGGATGTCGCCATATCGTGCACGATGCGGGCACCGCAATGTTCAGCCTGTTGGCGCATCTGTTCCATGAGCCAAGGCCCTTGGACTGGGTCGGCAAAGCCCGGATAGTTTTCAACGTCTGTTGTTATGGTCAGCTGTCCGCCAGGTTGGAGTCCTGCTAGGACAACCGGTTCCAGATTGGCGCGGGCCGTGTAGATGGCGGCTGTACAACCAGCGGCTCCGGTGCCAAGGATGAGAACCCGGGTACGATGCTCAGTCATATGTAGAAAAACCTCCGGGCAGTGGTGTGTTTTCAATGCGCAAGGGGGCTGCAACAGCCTTGGTCAGGGGGAGGGGGCGTCTGTTTCCCGGTGTGCCAAAACGGGGCCCCGATAGAGCGTCGGGACCCCGTCTTCAGGGTGATGCCGGATGACCGTATTACAGGGCCTCAGCGTTTTCTTTCAGGAAGCTGGCAACGCCCTTGGGGCTTGCTTCCATACCTTTTTTGCCTTTTGTCCAGCCGGCGGGGCATACTTCCCCATGCTCTTCATGGAACTGCAGGGCATCAATCATCCGCAGTGCTTCATCAACGTTACGGCCCAAGGGCAGGTCGTTGATTGTGGCATGCCGGACCATACCCGCTTTGTCGATCAGGAAAGACCCGCGCAGGGCAACGCCAGCATCTTCGATCAAGACGCCGAATGAACGGGCGATGTTCTTCTTGAGGTCGGCAACCAAGGGGAACTGTACATTCCCAAGTCCGCCTTCGTTTTGCGGTGTGTTTTTCCAGGCCAGATGAGAAAACTGGCTGTCAACAGAAATGCCTATGACCTTTGTATTGGCAGCTGTGAACTGCTGAAGACGGTGGTCGTGCGCAATAATTTCTGAAGGACAAACAAAAGTGAAATCCAGAGGGTAGAAGAATACCCAGCCATAGGATCCGTGCAGATAGCTTTTCAAGTTGAACTGAGCATTGATGCTATTGTCTGGCATAACGGCCTGAGCGGTGAAATCCGGGACAGGCTTGCCAACAAGGGTTCCAACGTGTGCAAAATCAGTCATGAAACAATCTCCGGCTGGGTGGTGTTCTGGTGAGTGAGGAGTTTAGTCCCTGAAGCTCATAACCATAGGGGAGTGTATGCTTTTTCGCAAGTCTGGAATCGATCTAAAAATGACGCAGGGCATACACCTTATGGGGGATATCAATTCATGGTAACGCCTATGGATGTGATTCTTCTTTTAGTATCTTCGTATTGATCTTGAGAGTTCGGTGCTCTTTACGGTAATTTCCTTGCGTATTGGGACAGTTGGTTTGTCCCTGACGCTTTGAGAGGAAGCTACAGATGCAGCGTGTAAAGCTGGATCGGACAGACAGGCACATTCTTCATGACCTTCAGGAGAATGGTCGTATGACGAATGTCGAGTTGGCTAACAGGGCCGGGATTTCCGCCCCGCCGTGCTTGCGGCGTGTACGTGCCTTGGAGGAATCCGGTTGTATACACGGTTATCATGCAGAAGTAGATCCCAAGGTGCTTGGATATAATGTAACAGCTTTTGCGCATGTCGGTCTGGACAGCCAGGCTGAGGCCGACCTGCGTGCTTTCGAGGATCTGGTTGCCGGTTGGGATAATGTGCGGGAATGCCATATGCTCGCCGGCGAGACGGACTTTATCCTCAAAATTGTTGCCCAGGACTGGGACGATTATCAGCGTTTCCTGACGACACAGCTGACCGTTGCGCCCCACGTGACGCATGTCAAAAGTGCTCTCGCGATTCGTACAGGCAAGTACAGACCTGGTGTGCCGATCGAGATTGATAGCGACCGCAAGCCGCGTTCAGATCTCTACTTGGGTGCCAAGCTCGATCAGTCGGTTGGGGGGTAAGCGGAAGTACCGCATGGTGTCTGTGGCGCTTCTTGCCATGGCGATAAACAAGGCAATACGCCACGGTGCCATACCGGGATTTTTACTTTCAATGACCGTTTCGCGTGACAGGAACCACGAAATCCCCTGAGGTTCGTAGAAGAATCCCAGTTTTTCTGATGAAATGTGCGCCAATGTTCTTGGTATGTTTGGCGTTTCCATAAATCCATAGTGCAGGATAATGCGTTGTAGTCCCGGGGCAATCTCCTTGGATTCAAGCCGGTTGTCATCAGAAACAAGGGGGGTTTCCGCTGTAACGGCGCTGAGCAGGATAACGCGTTCGTGTACGACCTTGTTATGGCGCAGATTGTGTAGCAAGGCGGGAGGTAAGCCAGAGCGGATGCTGGTGAGGAAAACGGCTGTCCCCGGGACTTTCGCGACATTATTTCCTGTCAGTTCATTGAATTCGGACTCCGGCCGGGACACATTTTGCAACTGTTGTAAAAGAAGCGCTCGTCCTGCTTTCCAGGTCATCAAAATGACAACAATAATTGCCGCCACGGTTACAGGCACCCAGCCTCCATCCGGGATCTTGATGGCACAGCTCAGGAAAAACATCAGGTCTGTGCCCAAGAAAATGCCGCAAATCACGAAAATCTTGTTTCGGCTCCAACCCCACAGAATTTTCATGGCCAAAGCCATCATCAGGGCAGTGATAACCATATTCCCGGTTACAGCTACCCCATAGGCTGCTGCAAGATTGCTTGATGTTTTGAAACTGAGAACAAGAGCAATGCATGAAACCATAAGGCATGTGTTCACTGTTGGCATGTAGATCTGACCCATTTCCTGACCGGACGTATGAATGATGGTCATTCTCGGCAAGTACCCAAGTTGGATTGCTTGCCGGGTCAGGGAAAATGCGCCTGATATAACAGCCTGTGATGCAATAATGGTGGCCAGCGTTGCCAGAATCACCAAGGGAAGTATCATCGACTGTGGTGCCAGGAGGAAGAATGGATTTTCCGCCGCTTCGGGGGAACGCAGCAGAAGGGCACCCTGACCAAAGTAGTTCAAAAGCAGGCACGGCATGACAAGGGTATACCAGCCTGTTCGTATGGCCTTGCGGCCAAAGTGGCCCATATCGGCATACAGGGCCTCGGCCCCCGTAACAGACAGAACAACAGCCCCAAGAACGGAAACAGAAATTCCCGGTTCCGTAAAAATGAAAAACCATCCGTAGTGAGGGCTTAGGGCGGCCAGAATGGACGGTGTGCCGATGATGCTCCGTAGGCCCAGAAAGCCGATAACCAGGAACCATATCAGGCACACGGGACCGAAGATCTTGCCAACCATTGCCGTGCCAAACCGCTGGATCAGGAACAGGCACAAAAGGATGCTGACGGTGATGGGTATGACAAATTCACTCAGTGCTGGTGCTGCGATATGTAACCCTTCGACAGCGGACAGGACCGAAACAGCGGGCGTGATAATACTGTCGCCATAAAACAGGGCGGCCGCCAGAATTCCCAATCCCGTTACGGCCGAGAAGGTGCGCCCATCCTGATCCAGGACATTATGCAGGCGTGCCAGAAGCGCCAAGCTGCCGCCTTCTCCACGGTTGTCAGTGCTCATGACGTAAATGACGTACTTGACGGACACAACAACCAAGATGGTCCAGAATATGAGTGACAGAACGCCAAGTATATGAATGTAGTCCACAGTAACCCCATGTTCGGGGGACAGGGATTCCTTGAACGCGTAAAGAGGACTTGTACCAATGTCACCGAAGACAACGCCTATGGCACCAATAATAAGGGGCAGCAGAGGTTTGTTCTGATGTGACATTATTGGGTTTCAGTCTGTTGTTATGGATGTAAGAGCCATGGCCGGCTTGATTCTGCCTTAGGTAAAGGCTGCCAATTCTAACTGTATCGGCCAGATTACGCAGTTCGGGAGCGCAAGATGAGTCTTCTCAGACACTGTTGTTCTCTGGTCTGAGTCAATCCATTGTTGTCAGCAGGACGATTTATGGCGGGATGTTAGGGACGGCAGGAGGTAGAGGCGCGTAGTCACAGCGCCTTCGTATGTTTCTGCATTTCAGGCTTCACCATGATCCGGGCAATCCCGTGTTGGATTACCCGGACTCTTGGAATTTTTCAGGAAAAGCGAACGTTCACAACTTCATAGGAGCGGAATCCGCCCGGTGCAGATACTTCAGCCGTGTCACCCATGACCTTGCCAATCAGGGCCCGGGCCAAGGGGGAGGCTATTGAAATCCGCCCTTTCTCCAAATCTGCTTCGTGGGGACCAACAATTTGATAGGTTACTTCGCCGTCTGTATCTTCATCAGCCAGCGTAACCGTCGCCCCGAACCGGATAGTTGACCCAGAGAGCTTGCTGACATCAATAACGTCAGCGCGGGACAGAACGTCCTCTAATTCCGCAATGCGCCCTTCAATAAAGCTCTGGCGTTCCCGTGCAGCGTGGTATTCGGCATTCTCTGACAGATCGCCGTGTTCACGGGCCTCGGCAATAGCTTTGATGACCGCGGGGCGTTCTTGGCTTTTCAGCATACGCAGCTCATCTTCCAGGGCTTTCATGCCCTGTGCGGTCATGGGGATCTTTTCCATATCCGGGTACGTCCTTACACTTGCTTGTTTGTCGCGAAGGCGACCGGCTGCGCGCAACACCAAGAAACGACCCGGGGCTGCGCAGCGTAGCCCCGGGGCATCGAATCGGATCAGGCGGGGGAGTATACCCTGTTTTGTACTTCCGGAACAGAATAGTGTTGCAAGGGGGTTATCTCCGGTTCCTTGTCCTGTAGGCTTCTTATGGCCTGCGCTGCGGCCCTTGCTCCTGCCATGGTTGTGTAGTGGGTCACTGATTTCGTTAAAGCTGCGCTGCGGATATCCAGGCTGTCGCGTATGCTGTTCATGCCTTCAGCCGTATTGATAACCATATCAACGGTACCGCACAATATGGCGTCTACGCAGTGAGGCTGGCCTTCCCTTACTTTGTTGATGGCAGTTGCGGGAACGCCTCCATTTCTCAGGAAAGTGGCTGTTCCGCCTGTTGCCAGGATATCAAATCCCATGGCAAAAAAAGATTTTGCAATATCAAGGGCTTCAGTTTTATCCGAGTCGCGCACAGACAAGAATATGGTTCCCTGCAGGGGGAGTGGGAGCCCGGCTGCCATCTGGCTTTTGGCGAAGGCATGCCCGAAGCTTCTGGCTATGCCCATGACTTCGCCTGTTGATTTCATTTCCGGCCCCAGCAGTATGTCGGTGCCTGGGAAACGGGCGAATGGGAACACGGATTCCTTGACTGCGACGTGGTCCGGAGTTGTGGTGCGCAGCTTGAAGGCAGCCAGGTTTTCACCGGCCATAACCCGGGCCGCTATGCAGGCGACCGGATTGCCGGTGGCCTTGGATACAAAGGGTACCGTACGGCTTGCGCGCGGGTTTGCTTCCAGGACGTAGACGTCTGTTTCCTGAATGGCAAATTGAATGTTTATAAGCCCTTGTACGTCAAGTTCGGTAGCAAGAAGGATGGTTTGTCGTTCCAGCTCCCGTATCAGGGGTGCCTGAAGGGAATGTGGCGGCAGGGAGCAGGCGGAGTCTCCGGAATGAATGCCCGCTTCTTCAATATGCTCCATGATACCGGCGATAAACACGGCTCCGCTTGAGTCCCGTATGGCATCAACATCCACCTCGGTTGCGCCGCGTAAATACTGGTCCAGCAGGATCGGCATGTCGGAAGAAATGGTAATGGCGCTCTGTCCTTCGCTCTGCCCAGCACAGACTTTGGCCAGCCATGCGTGGAGTGAGGCTTCGCCATGGACAATTTCCATGGCCCGTCCTCCCAGTACAAAGGATGGGCGTACGACCAAGGGATACCCAAGGATCATTGCCTGCTCCAGAACCTCGTCCGGGGTTCGTGCTATTGCGTTGGGTGGCTGGCGGAGCCCCAATTTTTGCAGCACAGATTGGAATTGTTGGCGGTCTTCAGCCCGGTCTATTGCAGTGGGAGACGTACCCAGAACAGGAATATTGGCCTGTTGCAAGGCACCGGCCAGTTTTAGCGGGGTTTGTCCGCCGAATTGCACGATAACCCCTTTGACGTGGCCCCTGCGTTGTTCAACCCGGATCAACTCAATGACAGCTTCGGCGGTCAGAGGTTCAAAGTACAGGCGATCTGACGTGTCTGGATCGGTTGAGACCGTTTCAGGATTACAATTGACCATAATGGTTTCATAGCCGGCCCCGGACAGGCTGAAGGCTGCGTCCACGCAGCAGCAATCAAATTCTATGCCTTGCCCGATACGGTTTGGTCCCCCGCCCAGGATGATGATCTTCTCACGTGTTGATGGTTTTGCTTCGCAGTCTGTGGTACTTACACCATCGCCTTCGTAGCATGCGTACATGTACGCCGTTGGCGATGAAAATTCCGCTGCACAGCTGTCTATGCGCTTGTAGACCGGGTGAAGGCCCAAGGTATGGCGTAAAGCGGTTACCTCTTCTTCTTTTTGTCCATTCAGGCAGGCCAGCCTTGCATCAGAAAAGCCCATTTTTTTCAGGGCAAGAAACCCATATCGGTCCGCAGGAATTCCCTGTTGGCGGATACGGGCTTCAATGTGAACCAGGTGAGCAATCTGATCCAGAAACCAGCGATCAATGCGGCAGGCTTCATGCACGGTTTCCATGGACATGCCTTCGCGGAAAGCCTGTGCCACAAAACGGATCCGGTTTGGGCTTGTTGTTCTCAGAACCCGTACCATGGCGTCATGTCGGGTCTCGTCAGAATTCACTGTTATGTCGATCTCGTCCAGCCCGGTTAGTCCTGTATCCAGGGATTGCAGGGCTTTCTGGAGTGATTCAGTGAAGGTACGCCCGATGGCCATGACCTCGCCGACCGACTTCATAGAGGTGCCCAGACGGGCATCGGTATCGGGGAACTTTTCGAAGGTAAACCGAGGAATTTTGGTGACGATATAGTCAATGACAGGCTCAAAGCTCGCTGGCGTTTGCCCTGCGGTTATCGCGTTGTCCAGTTCATCCAGCGTGTAGCCTACAGCCAGCTTGGCGGCGATGCGTGCGATCGGGAAGCCCGTTGCTTTTGATGCAAGGGCAGACGAGCGCGAGACCCGGGGGTTCATTTCAATGACCACCAGACGGCCGTCGTCCGGGTTGACCGCAAACTGGACATTGGACCCACCTGTCTCTACCCCGATTTCCCTCAGGACCGCCAAGGATGCATCCCGCATGGTCTGGTACTCTTTGTCTGTCAGTGTCAGCGCCGGTGCAACCGTCACAGAGTCCCCGGTGTGGATGCCCATGGGGTCAATGTTTTCGATAGAGCAGACGATAATCCCGTTGTCTGCCCGATCACGTACCACCTCCATTTCATATTCTTTCCACCCCAGAACAGATTCCTCGACCAGAATTTCGTGGACAGGGGAGGCGGCCAGGCCCTGTGTGCAGATATGACCGAATTCTTCCTTGGTTGTTGCTATTCCACCGCCTTGCCCACCCAGTGTGAAAGAGGGTCGAACGATGGCTGGAAGCCCTACGAAGGCAAGGGCCTTATGGGCATCATCCAGGCTGCGCACCATCCGCGAGCGCGGGCTTTCAAGGCCGATGCGGTCCATGGCATCACGGAACAGCTGCCGATCTTCTGCCTTGCGGATGGCTTCGCGGCAGGCCCCGATCATGATGACGCCATGGCGTTCCAAGGTCCCGTCATCGGCTAGGGCAAGCGCGCAGTTCAAGGCTGTTTGTCCCCCCATGGTTGGCAGCAGGGCATCCGGTTTTTCCCGGTCAATAATCTGCGCCACAACAGCGGGAGTGATCGGTTCGATATAGGTGGCATCGGCCATGTCGGGGTCTGTCATGATAGTGGCCGGGTTGGAGTTGACCAAGATGACCCGGTACCCTTCCTCACGCAGGGCCTTGCAGGCCTGGGCGCCCGAATAGTCAAACTCACAGGCTTGTCCGATAACAATGGGGCCTGCACCGATAATCAGAATGGAGTGGATGTCTGTGCGTTTGGGCATGCCTAGGGGTTCCTTCCGACAGGGCACGGGACAATCAATCTGGACTGGGTAGGATCAGGTGGCTGTGCAGCCGCTCAGGGGAGGGCAGTTGCGTATCGTCGGGGTGCGCTGGAATGCCGATACTGTTGCATCAGGCCAACAAAATCACGGAACAAGGAACGGGAATCCTTGGGACCCGGGCTGGATTCCGGGTGATATTGCACGGAAAAAACAGGACGGCCCTGTAGTGCAATCCCCTCGATCGAGCCATCGAAGAGAGATGTGTGTGTGACAATAACGTCATTGGGAAGGCTGGCAGGGTCGATGGCAAAGCCGTGGTTCTGGCTGGTGATCGCGATGCGCCCCGTCGCCAGACACTTGACTGGCTGGTTCGATCCCCGGTGTCCCCGCATCATGCGCGAAGTCTTTGCCCCCAAGGCCAAGGCAAGGATCTGATGACCCAAGCAAATGCCAAAGACAGGAAGCCCGGTGGACAGGATCCTTTTCACTTCGGGGATCATAGAGTGGCTGGTGGCCGCAGGGTCACCCGGTCCATTCGACAGGAACACGCCATCAGGGGCAAGGTCCAGAATCTCCCTGGCCGTCGTGTGGGTCGGTACGATAGTGATCCGGCAGCCCTCGGCAGCCAGGCACCGCAGGATGTTGTGCTTTATCCCGAAGTCGACGGCGACAACATGCCATGGTCGAGCCCCGGATTGTGTATCCGGCCATTCCCATGCTTGCTGGCATGATACGCGTGTAGCCAAGTCCAGCCCGTCTGGTGAGGGATGCATCCGTGCCTGGTGCAGGAGATGCTCAAGGTTGAAGATACCGTTCGGAGCATGGGCAACAACGCCAGCCAGTGTGCCGTGGTCGCGCAGTCGTATGGTCAGTGCGCGTGTGTCGATACCGGTGACACATACCACGTTGTTCCGGCGCATCCATTCAGGCAGATTGGCCGTTGCACGCCAGCTGGAGTCGATGCCAACGGGTGCGCGCAGGATACAGCCACGGGCAAACGGGTGTTCCGCTTCGTGATCGTCCGGGTTGGTGCCTGTATTGCCGATATGCGGAAATGTAAAAGTTATAATCTGCCCGGCAAAGGAGGGGTCTGTCAGGGTTTCCTGGTAACCGGTCATTCCGGTACAGAAAACAACTTCTCCCGTTGTGCTTCCTTCACGTCCGAGACCATGCCCCCACCATACCGTTCCGTCGGCAAGGACCAGTACGCCGGTTGCCCCGTCAGGGCATAAACCAGCTGTGCATTCTGTTTGGTCTGTCATAGGATCCCCTGGTTCATAGCGCCGCAGGAGTGATCGTCTCCTTTGGAACATACAAGGCATGCCGGCGTATGGCTGACCGCTTCTGCATGATCATGCGCGCAAAAATCCCACCTTCATCTTCACGAAAGAAGGTCGAGGCAAGCGCCAACGGATACCGAGTGCAGGAACGCTCTGCCAGTTGCAGGCAAACGGAAAAGTAAATACATCTGGTTTTGTCTCTTGTCAATTCAATACAGTGCGGAGCAAGTCTTCTGACCCTGTGTTGCCGGTATGCCCAAGGTCATGGTGGCTCCTGGTTGCGGACATCATTTGCCAAGGCGTTCACACTCGTCTAGTCTGGGCGGATTCGAGATATTCATGACAAACTGTATTTGAGGTCATCCATGTTGCGCACTCGGCTGAACGAGGCGTTGAAGGAAGCGTTGAAGGCACGTGACAATCGTGCATCGGCTACCTTGCGACTGATTCTTGCGGCTTTGAAAGACCGTGATATCGCGGCCCGGACCCGTGGTCTGGGTGAAGGAATTCCTGAAGAGGAAATCCTGCAGATGTTGCAGTCCATGATCAAGCAGCGACGTGAGAGCATCAACCTGTATGAGCAAGGTGGGCGGCTGGAGCTTGCGGAGCAGGAGCAGGAGGAAATAGCCATTATTGAACGTTTCCTGCCCGTGCAGATGGATGAAGCGGCCACGCGTGAAGCCATTGCCGTGACGGTGCAGGAGCTGGGAGCCAGTGGCATCAAGGATATGGGGCGGGTTATGACGGCTCTGCGTGAGAAGTTTGCAGGTCGTATGGACTTTGGCAAGGCCAGCCAGGCTGTCAAGGCAGCCTTGTCCTGACCGTGTGTTCTTTCCATTGTTATGACGGGTGTGCGTGACCCATGGCTTTGCCCCCGCAGTTCCTTGATGAGCTTCGTGCCCGGCTTCCGGCCTCGGTTGTGGTTGGGCATCGGGTTCGTTTGGTCCGCCGTGGGCGCGAGCATATTGGTCTGTGTCCCTTTCACAGGGAGAAGACTCCTTCTTTCACCGTCAATGACGACAAGGGCTTTTATCATTGTTTTGGGTGTGGAGCGCATGGCGACATCATTTCCTTTGAAATGGAAACGGCACACCTGACTTTCCCCGAAGCTGTGGAAAAGTTGGCAGCGCAGGCTGGTCTTGAGGTGCCGCGTCCCGACCCGCGGGAGATGGAAGCTGCACGTCAGCACGCGGGCATTCTGGATATCAATGAGGCGGCCTGCCACTTTTTCCAGCGCTCCCTTTTTCTGCCGTCCGGTCGTGGCGGGCTTGATTATCTCCGTCGGCGGGGCCTTGATGACGAGGTCATCCAGACATTTCGCCTGGGTTGGGCCCCTGGTGGGGTAGAGTTGCAGACCGCCTTGCTCGGGAACGGAATAACCGAAGGCCAGATGATCGAGGCTGGTTTGCTTCGGCGCCTGGATTCCGGGGCCGTGGTTGGTTATTTCCGGGAACGTGTCATGTTTCCGATTACAGACCGGCGGGGGCGGGTTATTGCCTTTGGCGGTCGGACCTTGGGTGACGGGCAACCCAAATACATGAACAGTCCCGAAACACCGGTTTTCCACAAGGGGCAGGTTCTCTACAATCTGTCCCGTGCCCGCGAGGCTGCCGCCCGGGGTGGCGATATCGTTGTTGCAGAGGGCTATATGGATGTTATTGCCCTGCATCGGGCAGGTATCCCTCATGCCGTCGCTCCGTTGGGGACAGCGCTGACGGAGGCTCAGATTGAGTCATTGTGGCGCCTGTCCGACGAGCCTGTCCTGTGTATGGATGGTGACAGCGCCGGGCAACGGGCTGCGGCCCGTGCTGCCGACCGTGCCTTGCCCCTTCTGAAGCCGGGGAAATCCCTGCGTTTTGTCATGCTTCCGATGGGGCGGGATCCTGACGACCTGTTGCGGGACGAGGGAGCCAGATCGGTTTGTGCAAGGCTTGCGGTATCTCGTTCCCTGCTGGATGTTTTATGGGACAAGGCTTTGGAAGGGCGGTCGCTGGATACACCGGAACGAAGGGCTGGTCTGGAAGCCCATCTGGAAGAGCTGGTCCGTCATATCGGGGATCGCAGTGTCCAGCAGCATTACCGCCAGGCCTTCCGTGACCGCCAATGGAACCTGTTTCGCCAGGCCGGTCGTAGTGCGGCGGGCAAGGTGCGTCCGGCGGGTACTTTCTCTCCCAGGGGGCGCGAATCGCAGCCGCGCTGGGCGGCTCCGTTGCCATCAGCCGGGGGTGGTATGATTCTGGCCCCGCCGGCACCGGATGCAGCGGAGGCCTTGCGGCGGCGCATTTTGCTGGTTACGCTCGTCACCCACCCCGACCTTTTTGACAGTGTGGGAGAGCGTCTGGGGCTTCTGGATTTCCCGGAACAGTCCCTTGATACGCTTCGGGGTGCGGTTTTACTGCTGCTTTCCCGTCAGTCAGGTCTTGACTTCCATGTTCTGAGACGCCAACTACACGACGAGGGATTTGGTGATGTTCTGGAGTCCCTCCTTGCGTCGAATGTTTTTCTCCATGCGGCATTCAGCCGTCCGGTCGCCGATAGTCAGGCCGCCCTGGACGGGTGGGAGCACACGTTCGGGTTATCCCGGGGCAGGGATTTGAAGGTGGATATTGGTCGTGCGGTTGAGCGGCTTGGTGACAATCCAACCCCGGAGGCTCTTGATGTTTTTATTGCCTTGAAAAAACATGAAAGAGCCTCTGTAGAGGATTGAGCATCATCCGGATGATGCGGGATGTTATGGAACAGGATGGTCGGAAAGACCGGGATGTGTGCCTTGGGCGCATGTCCACACGTATTTTGAGGAGAGAGAACGGGCATGGCAACAAAAGCTGCCGCTGAAACAGAAACCCCTGAAACCACTGATGAGGTTCAGGACGGGCCTTTGCTCGATTCTCTTAATACAGCTGTCAGGAAACTGGTGGCAAAGGGCAAGGAGCGCGGGTTCATCACCTATGATGAGCTGAATGCGGCATTGCCTTCGGATGATTTTTCCTCGGAACAAATCGAAGACACCATGTCGATGCTGTCTGATATCGGCATCAACATTGTTGAGAACGAGGAAGAAGAAGTCAGCGGCAACGAAACCGACGATTCCGCCGGTAATGTGTCCGAAGACGAACTGGGGCGTACTGACGATCCCGTGCGGATGTACCTGCGCGAGATGGGTTCTGTTGAGCTTTTGTCCCGCGAGGGTGAAATCGCCATTGCCAAGCGTATTGAAGCCGGGCGTGAGATGATGATCGGCGGGATCTGCGAAAGCCCCCTGACCATCGCAGCCTTGCTGGACTGGCATGACGCCCTGGTAGAAGGAAAGATGATGTTGCGCGACATCATTGATCTGGAAACAACGTATGGCACAGAGCCCGGTGTTGGTGACGAGATGGGAGAGGAAGAAGAGGACTCTCCTGCAGTCGGGGACAGAGGTGAGGAGCTTGTCGCTCCGGTCAAGGACCATCGCAAGGCCAAGGAAGAGCCCGGCTCTGATGATGAGACAGACGAGGCGGAGCCTGATGGCATTGATGCTTCTGCCGAAGGCGATGTTGACGGAGACATAGAAGAAGCCAGCATCAGCCTTTCCGCTATGGAAGCTGAGTTGCTGCCCGTTATTCTCCAGTCATTTGAAACAATTGCCCAAGCCTATCAGAAGATGAGAAAGGTTCAGGACCAGCGCCTGGGCCATATCACGGCCGGGGAAGATGTGCCGGCAGCCCTGGAGAAAAAGTTCGAGAAGCAAAGGTCCGAGCTGGTCAAGATGATGGAGGGCGTTCATCTCAACAACGCTCGTATTGAATATCTTGTTGGCCACCTGAATGATCTTAACAAGCGCTTGATGATGCTGGAAGGCAAGCTTCTGCGCGTTGCCCTGGATTGTAAGATCAAGCGCGAGGACTTCCTTGATGCTTACTATGGGGCCGAAATGGATCCCCAGTGGCTGGAAATCATCGCGAGCCGAAGCGGAAAAGGCTGGAAAGACTTTATCGGCAAGCATTCTGCCGAGATTGTGAGAATCAGGGAAGCGATTGCGGTTATCTCTGCCGAGGCGCGCCAGCCTATTTTTGAGTTCCGCCGTATTGTCCAGACAGTCCAGAAGGGTGAGCGGGAAGCCAGCAAGGCCAAAAAGGAAATGATCGAGGCCAACCTTCGCCTGGTTATTTCCATTGCCAAGAAATACACCAACCGTGGCCTTCAGTTCTTGGATTTGATCCAGGAAGGCAACATTGGTCTTATGAAGGCTGTGGACAAGTTCGAGTACCGCCGTGGGTACAAGTTCTCCACCTATGCGACATGGTGGATTCGTCAGGCTATTACCCGTTCTATTGCTGACCAGGCGCGGACGATCCGTATACCGGTTCACATGATTGAAACCATCAACAAGCTGGTCCGTACAAGTCGCCAGATGTTGCATGAGATCGGCCGCGAACCAACACCGGAAGAACTGGCGGAAAAGCTGCAGATGCCGCTGGAAAAGGTTCGCAAGGTCCTGAAGATCGCCAAGGAGCCTATTTCTCTGGAAACGCCTATCGGTGATGAGGAAGACAGCCATCTGGGTGACTTTATCGAGGACAAGAATGCGGTTCAGCCTTTGGATGCGGCAATCAACTCCAATCTGCGTGAGACGTGCACCCGTATTCTCTCGACCCTGACCGCGCGTGAGGAAAGAGTGCTCCGTATGCGTTTCGGGATTGGTATGAATACCGATCACACGCTTGAGGAAGTTGGTCAGCAGTTCAGTGTTACTCGTGAGCGTATCAGGCAGATCGAAGCCAAGGCCTTGCGCAAGCTCAAGCATCCATCCCGCTCACGCAAGTTGCGTAGCTTCCTGGATGGTTGATCTGTTCTGGTGTTAATGAAAAGGCCGCCGGTGGGGCGGCCTTTTTATGTGCTATGTGCTAATCATCCGCTTAGCCCTCTTTGGTGATTTCTTTCTTTGTTGCTTCCGCTGCTGGCAGATCGAACCAGAATGTGCTGCCTGTACCGACCGTGCTGGTGAAATCGATGGTGCCGCCCATTTTCTTGACCAGAAGGCCCGTAATTGAAAGCCCTATCCCCGTTCCCTGTATCGGGCCACTTTCTTGTCCTAGGCGATTGAAGGGCTGGAACAGGTCCGCCCTGCGCTCTTCGGGAAGTCCCGCGCCGGTGTCTGTTACGGTGATCCGGACATAACCGTCTGGAGATTCTTCGGAGTAGCCAATCGTAACGTTGCCTCCAGCCTTGTTGTACTTGATGGCATTGCTGACGAGATTCAGCAGGATCTGCCGCATTCTGAGTGCATCGGCCAGAACGACAGGAGCTTTTTCCGTTTCGGGGGACGCGATAACCTGAACGCCAAACTCACGCGCCATGGTGTCAGTAAGTCCCATGCATTCCTTGATGATCTTGGAGGGTTCAACCCGCCCGATATCCAGTGTCAGTTGGCCACTTTCAATGCGGGCCAAGTCGAGGATTTCATCGATCAGGGTCAGCAATAATTTGCCGGATTGGTGAATATGCGACAACCAGCTTCTTTGCCTGTCGCTCAGGGTTTCGGACTTGCTGCTTTCCATAAGCTGGGAAAAGCCAATAATGGCATTCAGGGGCGTTCGTAGCTCGTGACTCATGCGGGATAGAAAATCGGATTTTGCCCGGTTTGCCCGGTCTGCTGTTTCCCGGGCGTCAATCAGCGCCTGCTCGTAGGCAAGTGTTTGTCTGATATCCCGGAAAAACACGAATGATCCAGATCGGGTGCCATCATTTTCGGTCAGAATTGATGCTGAGACATCGAGGGGGATAATATCTCCATCATGGCTGACGAACTCCAGCGTATAGCGGCGGTGTGTTTCTGCTTTCTCCAGCAAGACATCGCCATTCAGGCTGTTGCGCGATTCTTGGGTCATGAAGAGCGTAATCGGGCGCCCTTGCATGTCATCGGGCTGATACCCCAAGATGGACCGTGTCTTGTTGTTTGTTTCCACGATTAAGTCATCTGTATCGAGGCGAATATAGCCCTCCTCGGTCGTGTCTATGATTTGCTGAAGCCGGAAGAGAGTCTTTTCCTGTAGACTGCGCAGGGCATGCTCACCTGTGATATCTATCATAAGTGTGCATATCGCAGTGTCTCCATCCCACAGAACGGGGAAGCTTGTTGTACGCACGCGCAATGTTGACCCATCATTTTGGCGATAAAGTGTTTCGAAAGACGTAGTCAGTGTTTTGCCATCGTCATTATCCTGGTGGTTCTGACCCATTGGCATCAGGGTATCGGCTTGGCCACCGGGTGTGGGCAGGTCTTCCATGCTGTCCAGTCCAACCATATCCATGAAGGCTTGGTTGGCAAACAACGGCTTGATATTGCGGTGAACAAGAATACCCGCAGGGAGTAGGTTGATCATGAACAGGAATTTCTCGGCCAGATCCTTGTCAGCAGAGCGGGGGCTGATCAGAATACGGAGACTGTCGTGATCATCATCCGGATGGGAGATCGTCAGATCAACAGGTAGGACAGTGCCGCTTTTGTGCAGTGCCTTGGCTCTTCGTGTGCGTGGTCCCTGTTCTGTTGCGCCAGATTCCATGGAGACTGAGAACGTACCATTGTCTGTGAGCAGGAGCGTTGATACCGGTACTCCGTCCAATTCCCCACTTTTGTACCCGAACAGGGAGCAAGCCCCGGAATCTGCACCGCGAATGTTCCCGGAATACCCGATCAGAACATAGCCACTGGGTATGCCATGGTTATGTTCTGACGTATCCGGGGTTGTGGTCTGGCCATCCCTATAATCTTCAGTGAGAGTGCCTTCTTCCTCATTTGCTGCCTCTTTATCAAGAGGTGTGTATTCTTTATTCTGTCTGGACTCCAGCTCTTCTATCAGGCGTGTGCTCAGGCGCAGGGCTGATCGCGTCAATACAGTTGTTCGCAGATGCAGTATAAGCCCCAAGGCAATAGCCAAGAGAAGACCGAAGCTGATCAGGCTGATTCGGCGTGCCAAATAAAACAGGGGCGATTGATTCGTCGTGAAGCGTAACCATGCAACAGACTGACCGGGTGTTCCATGCAATGGAACCATGCTGGTGTCTTTATTATCCAAGGTTTCATGCCCCATGGATGCGGGAATAATGGAGAGGCTGCTGAGTCCGATTTTACGGACAATGCCGTCGATCCATCGGGAGTCCAGGGCGCGAGCCATTACCAGGACAGGCATAGCCTCAAGCCGGGCATCCCGGGGCAGGGGTTCCGGGTTGGAGAGGATACCTGCTGCCAGAATCCAGGCGGTTCCTGTTGAACTAAAGAACTGGCTGGTTTGGCGGTGTGTGCCACTTAAGGCCGATGCTTCACGGACAGCGGAGGCGGTTTCCCATACCGAATGCAGCAGCGGGTCATCTTCGGTAAACATAAGCTCAGGGATTCCCTGCTTGATTTCCGAGATGGGTCCGCTGCCATAAACAATGAAGACCCGGCTTACACCCCACGTGCTGTTCAACTCCTGCCCGAAATTATCCCGGATCCATTCCGGATCGGGGAGCAGGAAGAGTTTCTCCCATGCGTCACTCCACAGGCTGTAGTCACGTATCAGACGTTCCTGGCCCCGGCGGAGTTCTGTGATTTCTGTATCAATATGATTGCGTGCATATAGATCTGTGCTTGTTCTTGCCTGATCCACGCCCTCATGAGCCAGCCATATCAGCCAGCCAACCAATGCCGACAGGACAGCCAGAAAACCGCCCCAGGCCACATTGAGAATCCCATGTCGCCGGGGCAGGTCAACAACAGCCGGGAGCGATGCATAGGGATCGGTCATCGGGTATCGTCACGCTGCCTGATCAAGTGCACTCTGGTACAGTGTGGACAAACCCGTGAAACTGTCCACAAAAAGAGGGGACCATTTCCCCGGATTTTCCGCAGACATGCAAAAATTAAAGGTTCCGGCTTTTCCTTTGCCGGGAAATGCTATATACGAACCTCCCCTGCGCAGGTGGTCCATTACAGGGCTGTCTGGCAACATTTCGGGGGCCTGTAGCTCAATTGGTCAGAGCCGACCGCTCATAACGGTCTGGTTGGGGGTTCAAGTCCCTCCGGGCCTACCACAAAAACACCGCGTCTGTTTTCTATCCAGGCGCGGTGTTTTTTTATATCAATCACCCATACGTTCCAAGATTAGCGCAATGCCTTGCCCGCCGCCGATACACATTGTCACCAAGGCATAACGCCCACCGGTACGGTGCAGGGCGTGTATGGCTTTTATGACCAGAATGGCACCGGTTGCGCCAACAGGATGGCCCAAGGCAATAGCTCCGCCATCCGGGTTCACCTTCTCCGGGTTCAGGCCAAGCTTCTGGTTCACGGCACAGGCTTGTGCGGCAAAGGCCTCGTTGGATTCAACCAGGTCCAGATCGGACACCGTAAGACCGGCCCTTTTCAGGGCGATCATGCTGGCGGGAACCGGTCCTATTCCCATGATGGACGGATCGACCCCCGCGTGACCATAGCTGGCAATCCGGGCCATGGGGGTGAGCTTGCGGGCAGAGGCCTCGCGCTCTGCCATCAGGACAAGGGCAGCCGCGCCATCATTGATGCCGGATGCATTTCCGGCGGTGACAGAGCCGCCCTCGCGAAAAATGGTCTTTAACTTTGCAAGGCTTGCCGGAGTCGTGTCGGGGCGAACATGCTCATCTGTATCAAATACTGTTTCTTTGCCCCGTGTTTTTATGGTTACGGGAGTAATTTGGCTTTTAAAGAAACCGGATGCGATGGCGTGTGCTGCCCGACGGTGACTTTCTGCGGCAAAGCAATCCTGTTCATCACGGCTTATCGAGTGTGCTGCCGCGACATTTTCTGCTGTTACCCCCATGTGACCATTGCCAAATGGGTCTGTCAGGGCACCTGTCATCATATCGACCATGGTGCTATCGCCCATGCGGGCACCCCAGCGTGCAGTCGGCAGAATGTAGCTGCCCCGGCTCATCACCTCTGTGCCACCGGCAACAGCGATTTGGCAGTCACCCAGCATAATGAAGTGCGCCGCAGACAAGACAGCCTGCAGGCCTGACCCACACAGGCGATTGACGGTCATGGCCGGGACATGGTCCGGAATGCCGCCCTTGCAGGCAGCCACGCGGGAGACGTACATATCTCGCGGTTCAGTCGGGATAATATGCCCCATGACCACATGCCCGACATCTGTGGGTGCAATGGCCGTTCGTGTCAGGGCTTCCTTGATCACCAGTGCCCCGAGATCACATGGCGTCAATTCCTTGAGCGAACCGCCAAAGGTACCAATCGCGGTTCGCGTTCCCCCCAGAATGACCACAGATTCAGTCATGTTTCCCTCCTTGTTCCCCGTGTCTGCGGCTTTCCCGGAAGGATATACACGCAGTGCTTGATGTGGGGCACTATGAAGGGACGGCGCCGGTACGGCAACCAGCCTTTGTATGGCGCGTGATCCTGAACCGCTTACATGGATTGCAGCATCAGGCTGCCAACACACAGCATAACACCAAGGCCGGCGCAGAACCGTGCGCAGGAGCGATGAGCAGCTAGCAGGGCATGGGGAACTTCATGACGGGCCTGGGCTATCGGTGGGCGGGCCTGTGGTGCTGTTGCGGCCCATACCGGACCTTCCAAGGGGCCTGTTTCAGCCACTTTCCGGCCCCGCATCAGCAATGCTGCTGCGCCACTGGCAGCAATTATAGCGCCCACCGACATAGCTGCGGCTGGTGTATCGGCAAAACAGAGGAAAAGAGTTATTCCAAGGGACGACAGAACCCAGAAGGCCGCCGCACGGGCGGCGTACATCAGGGCAGCTTCCTGGAGGGTCATGTTACACCTGTAGTATGTGTGTCCAGTAAAGAATCTGCAGCACACTGCCCTTCTGTGACCTTTTTCTCCAGTCCAAAAATGCACTCAGGGGCGTGTTTTTGTGCTTTTGTGAGCGTTTATTATGCAGAAGCAACGCAATGGCATGGCAATTCGGGCGTTGATCTGCCCTGGAATGGCCTGATAGCGGTATCTGGTCTTTTCCTTCCTGTCTGTGTGGGGTAAAACCCACGACAGAGTTCCCGAGCCAGTTCGTAAACGGAGGATACATGGCCGCCTATCAATACATCTATACCATGCGTGACCTGACCAAGGTTTATCCGGGCGGGCGCAAAGTGGTGGAGGGGGTCTATCTATCCTTCCTGCCCGGGGCCAAGATCGGTGTTCTGGGATACAACGGTGCCGGCAAGTCGACCCTGATGCGCATCATGGCCGGTATCGATCAGGAATTCAGCGGTGAGGCGCGCGCGGCAGATGGTGTGCGTGTCGGGTATCTGCCGCAGGAACCCCAGCTTGATAATACCAAGACCGTTCTTGAGAATGTTATGGAAGGGCTGGGGGAAGTCTACACGTGGCGTCAGCGCTTTGATGATGTTTCAGCAAAGTTTGCCGAGGTCGAAGACGATGAGGCTATGAACGCCCTTTTGACGGAACAGGCTGAATTGCAGGAAAAGATTGATGCCTGTGATGGCTGGGATGTCGAGCGCAAGGTTGATATTGCGATGGATGCCCTGCGCTGTCCGGAAGGGGATGCTCCTGTCGGGACCTTGTCCGGCGGTGAGAAGCGACGCGTTGCCTTGGCGCGCCTGTTGTTGTCCCGGCCGGACATGCTGTTGCTCGATGAGCCGACCAACCATCTTGATGCAGAGTCTGTCTGGTGGCTGGAGCGTTTCCTGGAGGAGTACGAGGGGACGGTTGTTGCCGTTACCCACGACCGCTACTTCTTGGACAATGTGACCGGCTGGATCCTAGAGCTGGATCGCGGCAAGGGTATTCCCTATGAGGGCAACTATTCTTCCTGGCTGGAGCAGAAGCAAAAGCGTCTGGAGCAGGAACAGCGCGAGGAAGATGCCCGTCAGCGCACCATTTCCCAAGAGCTGGAGTGGATACGCTCCAACCCCAAGGGGCGTCAGGCCAAGCAGAAAGCCCGTATTACAGCTTTTGATGACCTGGTAGCCAAATCGGCGGACCGCCAGCCCGGAACAGCCCAGATTGTTATTCCCACACCGGAGCGTCTGGGTGGTGTTGTGATCGAGGCAGATGGACTGACCAAATCCTTTGGTGACCGGTTGTTGATTGATAACCTGTCTTTCCGGCTTCCTCCGGGTGGGATTGTTGGTGTGATCGGTCCAAACGGTGCCGGCAAGACAACCCTGTTCCGCATGTTAACCGGTCAGGAACAGCCGGACGGTGGCAGCATTCGTGTTGGTGAGACCGTCAAGCTGGGTTATGTCGACCAAAGCCGTGATGCGCTGGATGACAGCAAAACGGTGTGGGAGGAAATTTCCGGCGGTCACGATGAAATTGATCTTGGCAAGCGCAAGATCCAGTCTCGCGCCTATGTCGGGTCATTCAACTTCCGTGGCGGTGACCAGCAAAAGAAGCTGGGGCAACTGTCGGGCGGGGAACGTAACCGTGTTCACCTGGCCAAAATGCTGAAGTCTGGCGCGAACGTCCTGCTGCTGGACGAACCCACCAACGATCTGGATATTGATACGCTCCGCGCCCTGGAAGATGCCCTGCTGGACTTCCCTGGCTGTGCTGTCGTGATCTCGCACGATCGCTGGTTCCTGGATCGTATTGCAACGCATATCTTGGCCTTTGAGGGTGACAGCCACGTTGAATGGTTCGAGGGGAATTTTGCTGATTACGAAGCGGACAAGAAGCGTCGCCTTGGTGCGGATGCCGATCAGCCGCATCGTATCCGTTACAAGCCTGTGCACCGCTGATCAGGTGTATATGCCATAGTTGTTATGGCGTTTTCGGCAATGCCCACGCTTTTTTCTGGTTTATGGACCAGTGGGCGTGGGCATTTTGCATGATTTGAGCATTGCCCTGTGCCACAGGCGTGTAGTGGCTCACGTTATCCTTCCGTAACCCTGCGGGCCAGAAGAATGGCTCCTGCCAGAGGATCTGCCAAGGGGGCGCACAGAAAGCTCTTGGCTTGAGGAGCCAGAAAAGACTTCAGCCGGGCGGCCAGCCCACCGCTCAGGCAAACGGACGGAGCGCCCAGTTCGACAAGTCGGTGTATCATAGCCGAGGCATCGCGGGCTGCGGCATCGATAATCATGCGTGCCGTTGTGTCCTGGCGCTTTTCTGCATCAAACACCGTCGGAGCAAAATTGGCGTAGTCTTTCGGTCGGGCTGTTGACGTCCAGGATACAACAGCTTTCGGATCATAGTTGAAGGGCTTCATGATCATCCCGGTCAGGAGTGTTTTTTCCCATAAGCCGTCCAGCGCCAGCAGGGCGTACTCTACGGCCTTGCGTCCTATCCAGCTGCCCGAGCCGTGATCGGACACCTCAAAGCCCCAGCCGCCGACAGACACTTCCCGTCCATTGACACGGCCATATCCGGCCGATCCGGTTCCCAGAATCAGGATAGCGCCATCCGTTTCTCCAAAGGCACCCGTACAAGCAATATGCGCGTCAGACGTTACGGTCAGTGATCCCAGCCCATGGGTGTGAGAGAGGAATGCGGGATCGTCTGTCTGGGCAAATCCGGCCAGTCCAAATACGGCACGAATGTTTTGCCGATCTTTGGCTTCATCCAGCCCGGCTTTCCTCAAACACAGATCAATGGCGGTATTAATTGATGCCCACGCTGTTTCTGTGCCCAGCCGGATGTTGCATGACCCGGATTCCGCTTCTCCGATAATGGTGCCGTTCTGATCTGTCAGACGGGCTCGGCAGAGGGATCCGCCGCCGTCAAGGCCGAGAAAGAAACGAAAGGTCATGGGGTGCATCATGTGGTGTTCCGGATGTCGGTTGTGGTGTTACCAAGTCTGTACCCATTGCGTCATGGGATGATACAACGAGTGGGAATTGTGTATCTGGGCTTATGGTGTATATGAAACGGCAGCTTTCTGTATTGAACAGTAGAATATTTCCTTTCCTGTCATCAAAGAAAAGCAGATATCAAAGCCGGAGCGGACAGTTTCTGACCGTTTATAGTGCCTGAAGCGCGGTGGTCCGTTCGCATAATCAGAATGATATATATGGGAGAGTGATTGTATGCCGGCACAGTTTCCGCTGGTCTTTCCACCTGAGTCCCCGGATTTTCCCGCTTGGTGTGATCGTTTGGCCGGTCAGTATCGCCGGGACGAGGATGAACTGGTCGTCGAGCTTATAGAGGCAGCGGCCTGTTCCCGCGAGGAACAGGATCGTATTGATGCCATGGCCACGCGTATGGTGTCTGCTGTCCGTAGCCATCGGGTTGCCAAGGGTGGTGTTGACGCCTTCATGCACGAGTATGACCTGTCAACCCGTGAGGGTTTGACCCTGATGTGCCTGGCAGAGGCTTTGCTGCGCATTCCCGATCCGTTGACGGTCGATGCCCTGGTTCAGGATCGGTTGTGTGGAACAGACTGGGACCGGCATTTTGGCAACAGTCGCTCGTTGTTTGTCAATGCGGCGACTCTTGGTCTGATGGTGACCGGTCGTATCTTGCAGCCGTCTGATTTGCCGGGTACGGATGGAATGCACATTGTGCGTTCCTTGGTCGCGCGTCTGGGGCAGCCGGTTATTCGTCAGGCCCTGCGTCAGGCCATGAAGATGATGGGGCGCCAGTTCGTGCTGGGGCGCAGCATAGGGGAAGCTAGAAAGCGTGGTGCCGCACAGGAACGACGGGGCTATCGTTATTCTTTTGACATGCTTGGGGAGTCTGCGCGGACGGAAAGCGATGCCCGGGCATATTTTGTGGCCTATGAGCAGGCGATACATGCCATTGGCCAAACGTCCAACGGGCGTGGTGTTCTGGCCGGCCCCGGTATTTCTGTCAAACTTTCGGCTTTGCACCCGCGTTACGAGGCAGCAAAACGGGCCGATATGCTGGAAATTCTGGCCGGTCGTACCCTGACCCTGGCCCGGCTGGCGCGTCAATACGATATTGGTTTCTGCATTGATGCCGAGGAAGCAGATCGTCTGGAGTTGTCCCTGGAAATTATCCAGCGTGTTTACAGCGATCCATCCCTGGATGGGTGGACAGGGTTCGGGCTTGCGGTGCAGGCCTATCAGAAAAGGACGCGTGTGACCCTGGAAATTCTGGCCGACATGGTGCGTGCCGTGGGGCGGCGCATGAACATTCGCTTGGTCAAGGGAGCGTACTGGGATACGGAGATCAAACGCGCTCAGGAGACGGGGCTTGCGGACTATCCGGTCTATACCCGCAAGGTGACGACCGATGTTTCTTATCTTGCCTGTGCCCGTGCCCTGTTCGGGTATGGCGATCTCTTCTTCCCGCAGTTTGCCACCCATAATGCACAGACCATGGCAGCTGTTCTTGAAATGGCGGCCGGTCGTCCTTTTGAGTTCCAGCGTCTGCATGGTATGGGCGAAGAGCTGTACGAGGAGATTGTTCCGGCTGACAAGCTGGGTATTCCGTGTCGGATCTATGCGCCTGTCGGCAGTCATGCCGAGCTGCTGTCGTACTTGGTCCGGCGGCTGCTGGAAAATGGTGCGAATACATCGTTTGTCAACCGGTTGGTCGACGAGCGTATCCCGGTTTCTGCCATTATTGCCAACCCTGTTGATGCCCTGCGTTCTGTGGCGGTGCGCCGGCATCCCGGCATTCCATTGCCGCGTGATTTGTACGGTTCCGGACGGATCAATGCATCGGGGATGGATCTGTCAGACAGCCGGGTGCTATCAGGTCTTGCCGAGGCCATGAAAGCACAGGCTGCGACAATAGTTGCGGCAGGTCCCCTTGTTGGGGGTGAGGTCCGGAACGGAACGCCATGCCCGGTCCATTCGCCTGCTGATCGCCAGCATGTTGTTGGCACCGTCCGTGATGCCGGGGATCAGGATATTCGCGACGCATTGGGAAAGGCCAAGGCTTCATTTGCAGCCTGGAGCCAGCAACCGGTTGCTGAGCGTGCCGCTATTTTGCGGCGTGCGGCTGGCCTGATGGAACAGAATATGGCCTTGCTGATGACGCTGTGCATCCGTGAGGCAGGCAAGACATTGCCTGATGCTGTGTCCGAGGTTCGTGAGGCCGTTGACTTCCTGCGCTATTACGCAGCGGAAGCATTACGTTTGGCAGATGATCATGCGCTGACCGGGCGTGGTGTGTTTCTATGCATCAGCCCTTGGAATTTTCCCTTGGCTATTTTTACCGGTCAGGTCTCGGCAGCTTTGGTTGCCGGTAATACGGTTGTTGCCAAGCCAGCTGAGCAGACGCCGCTTGTAGCCTTTCAGGTTGTGCGCTTGTTGCATGAAGCCGGTGTTCCGGTCGATAGCCTGTCTCTGTTGCCCGGTCGCGGTGAAACAGTTGGTGCGGCCTTGGTCTCTGATCCCGATATTGCTGGTGTCGCCTTTACAGGTTCATCCGATGTGGCACGACTGATTGCCCGTTCTCTTGCTGCCCGTGGCGTTGGCCCGGTGCCCTTGATTGCGGAAACAGGTGGCCTGAATGCCATGATCGTGGATAGTTCGGCCTTGCCGGAACAGGTTGTCCGTGACGTTCTGCTCTCTGCGTTTGGGTCGGCTGGCCAGAGGTGTTCGGCTTTGCGGGTTCTGTATATCCAGGATGATGTCGCCGATACCGTTCTCGCCATGCTGCGTGGCGCCATGAGTGCTGTCCGGGTTGGTCATCCGGGGCGGATCGATACCGATGTTGGTCCTGTTATTGACGAGGAGGCCCGCTCTGTTCTTGAACAGCATGCGCGCGCGCTTGAAGCGGCAGGGCACACAGCTACTCTTTGTCCGCTGGCTGCCGGTACAGATCATGGTGTATTTTTTGCGCCGCGGCTGTTCGAGATTGAAAGCATACGTGAACTGTCGCGGGAAGTTTTTGGCCCGATCCTCCATGTGATTCGTTACAAGGCTGCGGATCTGGATCGTGTTCTTGCCGATATCCGGGATACCGGGTACGGGTTGACAATGGGTGTACACACCCGGATTGAGTCCCGGGCGCAGCATGTATTCCGGAATTCAAGGGTCGGGAATCTGTATGTCAACCGCTCAATGACCGGAGCTGTCGTTGGTGTCCAGCCTTTTGGCGGAGAGGGCTTGTCAGGAACCGGTCCCAAGGCGGGTGGCCCATATTATCTGCCGCGCTTTGCCCGGTCGTATCCGTTCCCGGCTTCAGCTCTGACAGCCGATAGTCCTGCAACGGTTGCGACACGTGCTGCCCCAGTTTCCGTGCCGGCACCGATGTCGGAAGTCCAGGCTCCGGCATCAGCGATTGTGCGTGCTATGGCTGTGGCTATGCGAGAAGGATCCGCTTCCAGGCCGGAGTTTACGTCCCTCGACAAGCGTGTGGCTGTTCTGGAAAGAATGGTTTCCACGCTGCAGCATCAGGGCGCACAGATTCTGGCTCTGCTGGAGCGTGATTGTGGGGCCGCCAAACCATTGGCATCATTATCAGCTTATGCTGAGATTTTGCATCAGGTTATCTTGCAGGTGCGTGCCCTTCTGTCGGGACCGGTTCGCATGCCTGGCCCGACCGGTGAGACCAATGACCTGTATCTAGCTGGTCGTGGCCCTGTCGTTCTGTTCATGGACCAGGATGCATCCCTGGAGCAGGGGCTTGCCATGGTTGCAGCAGCGTATGGTGCCGGGAATCCTGTTGTCATGGTTGTGCATCCCTCCTTGGCTGCGGCTGTGCGGTGCATTGTGCCGCAAGCGGCCGGGCTGGAGCTTGTGGTGGCAACGCCTCTGGATTCGCTTGCTGCCTTGGCCGATCTGCATGATGTGGGGGCTGTTGGTGTCTCGGGGGGCAGAGGTCTTCTGGATCAGGTTGCCCGTGTTGTGGCAGCCCGTGACGGAGCCGTTGTTCCTGTTGTTGATGACGGTGCCGGGCCGGGGCTTGTCATGCGGTTCTGCTGTGAGCGAACCCTGACCGTGGATATTACAGCAGCGGGCGGTAACACCCTGCTGATGATGCTTGGTGATGCCGCGTTCTGAGCCTGAATGACGAAGAAAGCCGAGATTTCACGTGATTCCCGGCTTTCTCTTGACAATGGCGGTCCGGGATATGTGCAGACACTATACTACTATGCTCCGGGCATAGTGATCGGGGGTTATGGTGCTTGTCACGGCACTCGTTCGTGATGTGTGCTATTATTTTCCATCACAGGCAACGATACCGCGTTGCCTTGCAGCAACCTTGTTGTCAATGAGTTCTGTAAGATCTGTGGCTATGCCGGGCAGGGGACAAGGAGGAGGTTTTGTGTCCGAGATCATCAACCTCAGAAAAGCCCGCAAGCAGAAGCAAAGGGCTGACAAAGACAAAGAATCTAAAGCCAACCGTGCCGTGCACGGGCAGGCAAGGGCCGTGCGTGATTCCGTACGGGCAGCGATGGAACGCCATGACAGGTATCTGGACGGTCACCTGAGGGAAACCCCGCCGTCCGGAGATCTTGCAAAGGAAACGCAGGACAAGGAATAGGGCTGTACGTTCACCCTCCCTTTACCCTTGCATGCTAGGCTGACAGAATGCGCTTTGTGAAAGCCCGGGTTTGCAGGAGGTTTCCTGTGATCGGGTCTCCGCTTGCAGGGGGGCGTGCCCGTGGAACGGTTCTTGGCATTACGTGTACCGGCGCTTGTTATGCTGCTTGCCCTGCAATTAGCGGGGTGTGGCCCGCTTCTTGACGGCCCGGACGGCGTAAACCGGTTTCTGGCCCCTGGTGCAAAATCCCAGGTTAATGCGGCACTGGCGGCCATGGCCCGGGGTGATTACGGTGAGGCGGAATGGGCTATCCGTGCCGCATTGTCTGCTGACAAGACCACAATGGCCGGGGTGGAGCGGGATCCGCTCTTGCTGCTTGCTGCGGCAACCCTTTACCAGACAACCAACAGGCCCCAGCAGGCTATAACCTATTACCGCGAGCTTCTACAGCGTAATCCCAGGGGGTATGTAGCCGGGTCCTTGTGGGGATCCTTGCAGCCACGTCCCATCGTCGAGGTTGCCCGCGAAAACTTGCGTCTCTTGGAAAGTGCCGGAATAGGTCGTCCGTCGGCTCCTCCCTCTGACAGCAAAGCCCAAGCCCAGCCACCCAAGCAATCTGCGCCTTCACTTCCGTCGGGAGGAGAAACGGGGGCAGAGCTGGAAGCGATTGCACAGAGATTTGCATTGATGACCCGCCTTCTTGAACTGGGATTGGTGACGGAAACGGAGTGGGGTGCTCGCCGTAACGCCAACATTGGTTTGTTGACTCCATTGACAGCGCCGCGTCCCCCCGCCATTGGCTTGGAAAAAACCCCGCCAGATGAATCGCAGGTCACCAGTCGGCTTCGTGCATTGCGTGATGCAGTTGAGGGGCGGGGCATGACTGTCAGTCAGCATGAAATCGAACGAAAAGCTATCCTAGATGGCATCATGCCTTCCGATCCTCGTTTAAGGCGTGATTCGCCCCGGTGGCCCTCCAATACGGAAGAGGTTACAGCGGCTCTCGCCCGTCTGGATGGCTGGAAGAAGGGGGCCCTGATTAACGAAGAAGAATATATGTTGGAAAGACAGGCCATAGAGCGTTCTGGCCAGAGTGGCGGAAAACCAACACCAGCACCTGCCGCGCCAGCACCGGATACAACGAGCAAACCGAATGAGCCTCCGCCATTCCCGACAGCCTCTGTCGCAAACCCGGCAGCAACCCTGCAAAGCGGGCGGGGGCCACTTCAAGTTGTTCCAAGTCCGTCTGATCCACAACAGCCTGATGCGTCAGCCAGCAATGCTGCGGGTTCCGGGGGGGTGGTTGCCGTGCTTCTGTCTTCGTATGAGAGTGAAGCCCAGGCCCGTATGGGATGGGAGGAGATCAAGCGGAAACATCCTGATGTCTCAGCCCTTCAGCCTAAGGTTACCCGCATAACAACGCAGGATAACAAGGTTCTTTTTCGTTTGAATGCGGGTCCTCTCCCTGATCGCCAGAAGGCTGAGGAACTTTGTTTGAAATTACAGGGCCAAAGCTGTGAACCCGTCTTTCTTGGGGGATGATGCATTTTTTTGATCTTAGTTTAATGAATTGTATTGACGGTTTTTGATTTGGGGCTTAGAAGGTGCGTCCCGACGTTGAGGGACTGGAATTTCTGGTTTTTTGATTGTCGGTGCTGTTTTTCAGAGT
>NZ_JAAVTA010000012.1 GCF_012102705.1 Haematospirillum sp. H1815 | reverse complement strand
CTTCACTCTGAAAAACAGCACCGACAATCAAAAAACCAGAAATTCCAGTCCCTCAACGTCGGGACGCACCTTCTAAGCCCCAAATCAAAAACCGTCAACACAATTCATTAAACATATAACAAAAAAATTAAGGGCTACACAAATTCCAGACTCAATAAAGACAACGGGCGGACTGTGTTTCAACCGTCCGCCCGTTGATCACAGACGATCCGGGAGCAAAGTCTCAATGCATTTTAATCAACACACTTTTTATCGACTCATCGACCAAGGTATTAGCGGCAGCGTCGTCCAAATGTTTCACAATCAACATTTCTGCTGCTTTTATACCCAAGTCCACAGCCATGCCACGCACTTCAGACAAAGCAGCGTGTTCTGCAAGCTTGATGCGCTCAAGAGCCTGCTGTTCACGGCGGGACACGCCCTTTTCAAACGCTTCTTCTGCCTCGACCTTAAGCCGCAGCGCCTCTTCAGTCGCATGACGCAGAATCACATCAACCTCTTTCAAGGCATCACGTTGGCGGCGCTGATAATCAGCAAGCAGAGTCTGCGCATCCTCGCGCAAGCTGCGGGCCTCATCAAGCTTGGTCTGGATAGCGGCAGATCGTGCATCCAAGGCAGACACTACCGCTTTGAGAACAGGGCGTGCGGCAAAAGCAACAACAGCAAAAAAAGCCATTGCAACCCAGAACTCGGGGGTCGCATAGAAAGGAGCATGGTGAACTGCGTCACCAGCTGCGTAAGCAGCGGATATCATAATTCAGTCACCTTCCTTGACAGCATCAGCAACAGCAGAGCGAACCCGCTCGGCATCAAACGCCACACCAGACAACTTCGCGGCAGCATCTGAAGCAACAACAGATGCAAGATCACGGACTGATACCAGAGCGGCATCACGTGCCTTGGCTATGCGATCTTCTCCATCACGAATCTGCGCGGCAAGACGGACGCTTACCTCACGGTTCCTGATTTCAGCTTGGCGTGTCACTTCTTCCTGAGCCTGACGAAGGAGATCCTGTGCCTTGGACCTGGCATCAGCCAGAGCCTTTTCATAGGCACGAATGGACGTCTCTGTCTCAGCTTTCAGCTGCTTGGCACGATCAAGATCGTCTTCCACAGTTCTCTGGCGCTGTTCCATAATCTCACCGAGCCTCGGAATCGCATACCGCGACACCAAGACGTACAGGAGCATGAATGTCACCGCCAGCCAGAACAGCTGGGACGCAAAAGTGGATGGGTCAAATTGCGGCATACGCAGCAAGCTCCACGGTCTGGTCGCGAACAGGAAATATCAGATGGCAGACACGGCTCTGAGCCTTTTCTCTGCTTCTCTGTACGGGTAACCACGCAAGCGCAATTCCCGCATTTTTACGCTTTCTCCCCCGAATGCGTGGTCCACAACAGACCACACAAGCGGAGAAGAACGCAAAAGCCTGCTTCAGCCAGCAAACAAAACGATCAGCGCCACAACAAGGGCAAACAAGGCAATCGCTTCGGTCACAGCAAAGCCGATCCAGCCATACAGCTCAACGCTTGCCTTGGCCGACGGATTGCGGCCAACGGTTGCGATCAGGCTGGCCCAGATATTACCCACACCAATACCGGCCCCAATCATGCCAATTGCGGCCAGACCGGCACCAATAAACTTAGCAGCTGCAACTTCCATCTTTCTGTTCCTCTGATGAAAAGAACTGTTGAAAACTTTCAGGAAAACCCTGTCCTGAACCCCACACACAACATGCGAGGCGACCAGCACTACACTGAGGTCAATGCATGTTTATCGCATCATTGAGGTAAATGCAGGCAAGAATGGTAAAGACATACGCCTGAAGTCCGGCGATAAAAAACTCCAGAACCGTAATACCCGCAACGACGACGAAGGGAACAAAACCACCGACGATACCAAGAGCAACGACAAAACCTGCCAGAACCTTCAGCATGATGTGTCCGACTGTCATATTGGCGAAAAGGCGGACAGAAAGGCTGAACGGACGGGAGAGGTAAGAAATCAGCTCAATCGGGATCAAGATCGGGGCAGTTGCCAACGGTGCGCCATGCGGGAAGAACATGTGCAGATAGCCCAGACCATGACGGGCGAACCCAATCACGGTAACAGCCAGGAAGATCACGATGGCCAGCGCTGCCGTAACAGCGATGTGACTGGTAAACGTAAAGGAGTACGGCAGCATTCCAAGCATGTTGCCAAGAAACACGAACAGAAAGAGAGTCAGGATAAATGGAAAATACCGCATTCCCTCACGCCCAACATTTTCCCGGATCATGTTGGCGACAAACTCGAAGGCCACCTCACCAACGCCTTGCCAGCGACCAGGAACTAGGGAAAGACGGCGCGTCGCGAGCCAGAAAAACACAAGAGCCACAAGAACAGCTGCCACCATCGCGGCCGCTGAATTTGTGAAGGCGTAAAAAGGCAAGTTCCCACCGTCAGAGACAACGGGAACTATCGGCTTTACCATAAATTGCTCAACAGGACTGGCCACCGCACTTCCTCTGCTATCCTCAAGAACCTGCCAAACAGCCCACAACCGGCAACAGGACCGAAAGAGGCTTCACGCTATCACTGACTGACACCCAAAAAAACTGGAAAGGACCAGGGTACAACCCCAGCCTACCGTTCATGGCGCCTATCCTGGTTATGTCCGCAGCCATCCGAGGAATTATCCTTATGACGCATGGCGCGACCAAGACCAACTCCATCATCAAGCCCCCTGACAACGCGGTACACATTACTGATACCCGCTGCGCCACCCAGAAACATAAAAACAACCATCAGCCACGGACGCGTACCAAGCCAGCTATCTATAAACCAACCAAGGGCCGTGCCAACCAAGGTTGTAACAACCAGCTCGACACCAATCCTGGCTGCCAAACCAAGCCCGGACATGTTACGCGGACCCGATATCCGCTCACCGACGGCGTCCTCATCACGACCACCGGAAGCAGACTGAATCCGGGCTTCCAGATCTGACAGGGCTTGATGCCGAGCTTGCTTCTCATCCATCGAAACGTCTCTGCCTATACCACCAAGCCACCGGCAAACCCGGCTGAAAACCGGGCGCACCATATGATTTAGCTGATAACGTGTCAAGCATACCCTCTAGCGCGAGACACCCTTTTGAACAAGAGCACGGTCAAGAGCCTCAGACAGTGCCTCGTAACTCAGGGCACCTGTATACAATGCCCTATCAATGACAAAGGAGGGAGTTGAACGCACATCAAACGTTTCCCTGGCACGCTCTTGTACTTGTTGGATCGAAGCCAGAAGAGATTCATTGGCAAAACACGCATCAAGATCAGCCTCGCTCATCCCCGCCAAGCGCCCTGTCTGCTTCAGGAAGGCCAGCGGATTTTCTGCTGACACCATTGCCTGCTGACTGGAAAACAGAAGCTCCATAATCTTGTAATAATGTGCCGCAGGGGCGCAACGGGCCATCATGGCCCCGACCATGGACAGGCGATCCAGCGGATAATCACGCAGAACAAGCCTGACTTTCCCGGTGTCAATGTGGCTTGCCTTCAGTTTGGGTAACGTCTGCCGGTGAAAATCAGCGCAATGCGGGCAAGTCAGGGACGAATATTCATAAAGCGTTACCGGAGCACCTGCAGACCCGAGAACCCGCTCGGGGTATCCAGGCGGCAGCGCAAAGTCTGCCGCAAGAACGCCATGCCCTCCCCATGCACCCCATACAAGCAGGGTGAAGCAATACAACAGGCTTATACGAACAAAACGCATGACCAACACCACTCCCAATTCTCTTTCATGACTATGCACAGAAGGGATCCACACCCTATACGCAAGCAAAATTTCGGCCTAGTCTAGACTAGGATTATTGGTTTTGCACGGGGTAGCAGGCACAAGCACTTTGCTTTCTTCTCTTCCTTTCCATGCCGGTGCATTTTTATGCACACTGGTTTACAGAAAGTGCGGCCAGATATTTTTCATACCGCTACGTGGAGCATCATCCCCATGACCATATACAGATCACGTTCCTTGCTGCCCGTACTTGCTCTTCTGCTCTCCTGCCTTGCATGGGGGGCACGGGCCGAATCGATCTTTGCAGAAGGGGCCTGGTCACGGGCCACACCGGGTCAGGCGCGTAACGGGGCCGTCTTCATGACCCTGCATAACCGGGGAGCTGAAGATGACACCCTGCTGGGAGCGGACGCAGGCCCCCTCGCAACAAGCGTCGAGATACATACCCACGCCCATGAAGACAACATCATGAAAATGAAGGCTGTTGATACCCTCGCGCTTCCGGCCGGCACCACCGTCACCCTGATGCCTGGGGGGCTGCATATCATGCTGATGGGTCTGAGAGCCCCCTTGCATGAAGGACAGAGCTTTACAATGACCTTGACCATGCAGAAAGCAGGTACCATAACAATTCCCGTTGTCGTCCACGCGCTGGGAGCACCTGCTTCTGTCAGCCAAGGCCACAGGCCGGAACAACACGTGCATTGAAGCACCCTGCTGTGACAGACAGAAATCCGAACGTATAAATCACAGGATTTTGGCAGGGGCTACTGCAGTTTTGCCACATTGGCATCAGATCATGCCAAGGTCTACGTTTCCATCAGGAGCCCTCTGCTGTGACTGCAACCATTGCCCTTGTTGATGATGATCGCAATATCGTGGCCTCGGTCTCCCTGTTCCTGGAAGCAGAGGGATTCGTGGTCTCCTGCTTCCATGATGGCTCCGAAGCCCTGCGGAACCTGACCCAGAATCCCCCTGATCTGGCTGTCTTTGATATCAAGATGCCCCGTATGGATGGCATGGAGCTGCTTCAACATCTGCGCAAGACATCCGATATCCCTGTTATTTTCCTGACGTCAAAAGATGACGAGAGCGACGAACTGCTTGGCCTGCGCATGGGAGCCGATGACTACATCACCAAGCCATTCTCGCAGCGGCTTCTTCTGGAACGAATTCGCGCGGTCCTGCGCCGCCGCAACATTGGTTCAACAGCGGGAGGCACAGCGTCCGAAACAGCCATGGTACGCGGTGACCTGGTACTGGATCCTGCGCGCCACATGGTCAGCTGGAAGGAAAAGCCTGTTGACCTGACTGTAACAGAATTCCTGATCCTGCAGGGTCTGGCCCAGAGGCCGGGCCACGTCAAGAACCGCGACCAGTTGATCGACCTGGCCTACGGCGAGAATATCTACGTTGATGACCGGACCATCGACAGTCACATCAAACGGCTGCGCCGGAAGTTCCGCGACGTAGACCCCGAGTTTGCCGAGATCGAAACCCTGTATGGGGTCGGATATCGATACAGGGACTGTTGATTCTGGCCGCATCCCCACATAACACAGCAACAGAAGGGTCCATGACACGGGGGCGATGGGTATCGCCCCTGATGCTCCGAATCTTGGCCGTCAACCTGGTTGCCCCCCTGCTTCTGGTGGCCGGAATCCTGTACCTGAACCAGTACGAGCGAGCGCTTCTGGACTCAGAGATGGAAGCCCTGCGCGGCCATGCCGACCTGATCGCCGCCGCCTTGGGGGAAGGTGCGGTAACAGCCGACACTGCACTGTTCACCGATGCCCAGATTCCGGTTACATGCCACATGCTGGACCGGGTTGAAGCCAGCGCGATGGTTATCCGTCTCGGAAGCCTGAGCGGGGACAGGGTCCGTTTGTTCGACAGCGACGGCATTCTGATCGCAGACAGCACGGGGCTCTCCCGGAAAAAGCATGCAGTGGAAATGATAGATCTTCCGCCGCTGGACAATGAACGAACCTCTGTCCTGCAAGGCTGGATCAATGCCCTGGCCAACAGCTTCCGGGATCTGCCGGACTATCGGGAATCCGCAGACCAGACAGCCAGCGACTACAGCGAGGTTCTGAATGCTCTGGAACAGGGGCGTACCGGCCTTTCGCTGCGTGTTCTTTCCTCTGGCAGACGCCTGATGTCGGCTGCCGCCCCTATCACGTTTTACCGCCACGTTGTTGGCTCTGTCATGGTATCGCGTCCTGATACGGCTGTCGCACGCGGGCTGTACAGAACACGCCGTGACATCCTGAACATGTTTTTCAGCACACTGACTGTAACAGTACTGGTTTCAGCCTATCTTGGACGGGGCCTTGCCCGCCCGGTCCAGCAATTGGCGAAAGCTGCAGACAGGGTTCGATCGCAACGTGGCAGACATTACCGGATTCCCGACCTGTCTTCACGCCATGACGAAATAGGGGACCTGTCTGTCTCCCTTCGTCACATGACCGAGTCACTCTACCAACGCATGGATGAGACGGAACGCTTTGCCGCCGATGTTGCCCACGAAATCAAGAATCCCCTGACATCCATACGCTCGGCCATTGAAACGATCGACCGGCTGGATGATTCCTGCAAAAAAGCCCGCCTGCTGAATATCGTCAAGGATGACGTTGACCGCCTCGACCGTCTTATTTCCGATATATCCGATGCGTCCCGCGTTGATGCCGAACTATCACGTACAGAAGGTACGTTTATTGCCCTGCGCCCGCTCCTTCAAATTCTGGGAGAAGTCTGCACCCCTGCCCTGAACGAACACAAGATCGGAATCCGCCTTGAATTACCGGAACACGATACACAAGCCATTGTTCATGGAAGCGAAGACAGGATTGTACAGGTTCTGCGCAACCTGATCGGCAATGCGCAGTCCTTCTCTCCAGAGGGAAGTACGCTGACCCTTGGCCTTCATCTTTCGGCCAACCGAGCACACATAACCGTTGAAGACGAAGGACCCGGCATTCCCACCGGCAAGGAAGAGGCAATCTTCGAACGTTTCTACAGCGAACGTCCCCGGAAAGAAGCCTTTGGCTCCCACTCCGGGCTGGGGCTGTCCATCTCACGCCAGATTGTTGCCTCGCACGGGGGTACAATCCACGCCAAGAACCGCACAGATGATACTGGCAATATCATGGGGGCCCGCTTTACCGTCTCACTTCCCCTGGTCACCCCTCTCTCCTTGCCAAACAGTGAGAAGCCAAAGCCTGCTATCAGAGAATATAATATCCATGCCAGCGCTGACTTCAGTGATGCCACGGGATAAGCACCCTACAAGCATTCCTTTACACTGGGCCGCATCCAGGATGCACACTAAAGATCCTTGGCCTCACCGGCAAATGACATCAGGCAATCAGGGACCGCCATGGCCACCCCGTCTGCTCCCCGGCTTTCCAGATATTCAGCACGCAGGCGCTGATCCGGGCCAGGATAGAAGGTAACATCAAGGACACAGCGCTTGGTCATATACTGCCAGACCTCTGCCGGCTTCTCGACACGAACCCTGTCCGGATGACCCAAGGCGGCCTCGACCGCAACCGTATCCCGGTGTTCAATGGCCGTCCGCTCCGGCACGGAACGCAGACGCATCGAGGCTTCACGTACGGATGAGGTACAAGCTAGGGGCAAGGCGAGCACCAACAGGAAAACACCACGAACGATGCGTGATACCAAACGTGAAGCCATCAAAATACCCCCCGCCCGGGACCTTCCACCACAACGGGCAATGCTTTCCCCATATCAAGGCCCTGCAGAATATGCACCATTGCGGCCACGCCCACCAGAGGGGCCAGTATATTGACAAAAGGCACCAATAACAGAACCGCCGTGAAAGTTCCTGCCCACCACAGGCGCCGCCGGTAATAACGAGACAAGGCATAAACCTCTGTCCGGGATAACCGGCGCAGGGCAACCAGTTCAAAATACTCCCGCCCCAGCAGGAACCCATTGACCAACAGAAAGGCAAAGGCATTGACGGGCGGTATGAAATACAAGGGAAGGGCAATCAGGTTGACCAGCAGCGCCAGCCCCGCAAACCTGAGACTGCCGGCCAGACTTTCCAGGAAGCCTTGCGGACGGGTGTCCGGCAGGGTCGGGTAGTGCTCTGCCTCTACTGCCGTAACGATCTCATCCAGGAACAGGCCAACAAAACCCGATAACACGGCAGGAAAAAGAAACAAGGACGCAACGACAACGGCCGCCCCCCCCAGAATGGCCCCACCGGTTTCCCACCACGATGCGGCCAAGGTTGCCAGCTCTCCGAACACCCAGCCCAGCACAACGAATGTGACGCCATACAGGACAACAGCAAAGCACAGTGACAGCAGGATCACGCGGCGAAAACGCGGATCAGGCAGCTGGCTGAAGGCCTTCAGGTAAGATTGAATCACGAAGCCTCCTTCTGAACAAAAAACGACACGGCCTGACCGTAGCACACTCTTGTATGGTCACAACGCTTGCCGCAACAAAACACCCCGTTATACTCGCGTCCATCACCGGCCCGGCTCTTTTTCTGTCAGACGAACAGAAAGCCGGGCTCCTGTCTCCTTGCATGCGCCCTGACTGCGGGCGACGCCAACCTTCCGGGGCCCGGACATGACCCAGAGCTTTGACATCCTGACAATCGGCAATGCCATCGTCGATATCCTGTGCAAAACCGATGACAGCTTTATCACCGGACAAGGGCTTGTCAAAGGCAGCATGACGCTGATTGATGAACAGCAGGCCGATACCCTCTATGAAAAAATGGGGCCGACGATCGAGGCATCGGGCGGCTCTGCCGGCAACACCGCCGCAGGGCTGGCCTCTCTGGGAAGCAAGGTGGCTTATATCGGGAAAGTCGCCAACGATACCTTGGGCAAGGTCTTTACCCATGATATCCGGGCCATCGGGGCTCATTTCCAGACCCCTCCGCTTGTTGATGAGCTGTCTACCGCACGCTCGATGGTCCTGATCAGCCCGGATGGGGAAAGGACAATGAGCACCTGGCTCGGCGCCTGCACACGGTTGTGCCCTGATGATATAGACACTCCTATAGTTGAAAATTCGGGCATCACCTATGTTGAAGGCTATCTCTGGGACAAGCCCGACGCCAAGGCGGCCATCCTGAAAGCCATTGAAATCGCACGCAAGGCAGGTAAAAAGTTCTCTCTTTCGCTCTCGGATCCCTTCTGCGTAGACCGGCACCGGCAGGACTTTCTTGATCTTCTGGACGGAAGCGTTGATATTCTGTTCGCCAACGAACAGGAGATTTGTCACCTTTACGGGGTTGCAAGTTTCGCCGAAGCAGTGGAAAAGGTACGTGGCCGGGTCGAAGTCGCCGCTCTGACACGCGGGGCCGCTGGCTCTGTAGCCGTCACAGCCGGCCAAACCATTCCTGTGCCCGCAGCGGCCGTGCCTGCTGTTGTTGATACGACAGGGGCAGGCGACCTGTATGCCGCCGGCTTCCTGCACGGGCTGGTCGGGGGACGCCCGCTGGCTGAATGTGCCCTGATCGGGGGCATATGCGCGGCAGAATGCATCAGTCACGTCGGGCCGAGACCACAGGTCTCGCTGGCCGGCTTTGTTACGCAACGCCTGGGCAACACCGCGTAAGCATCCCGGGACGTCGCATTTCTTTCTTTTGGACCGGAACCTGTATGGATCTACGCAATATTGCGATCATCGCACACGTTGACCACGGAAAGACAACCCTGGTTGACGCCATGCTCAAGCAAAGCGGCACCTTCCGCGACAATCAGAAAGTCGCGGAACGGGCCATGGATTCCAATGATCTTGAGCGTGAACGCGGGATCACCATTCTGGCCAAGTGCACATCCGTGGACTGGCAGGGGCACCGCATCAACATTGTGGATACCCCCGGCCACGCCGATTTCGGCGGCGAGGTGGAGCGTATCCTGTCGATGGTGGACGGGGTGGTGCTGCTGTGCGATTCCGCCGAAGGCCCCCTGCCCCAGACCAAGTTCGTGCTGTCCAAGGCCCTGAAGCTTGGTCTGCGTCCGATTGTTCTGATCAACAAGGTAGACCGTCAGGATGCACGTCCGGACGAAGTACACGACGAAATTTTCGATCTGTTCGCCAATCTGGATGCCAGCGACGAGCAGCTTGATTTCCCGACCCTGTTTGCCGTCGGGCGTGACGGCTGGGCTGTTGCGGACCTGGAGAAAGACGAACGCAAGGATCTGACGCCCCTGTTCGACCTGATCCTGCGCCACGTCCCGGCTCCGGAACGCAATCTGGATGCTCCGTTCTCCATGCTGGCTACCACGCTGGAAGCTGATCCCTACCTGGGCCGGATTCTGACCGGACGTATTGCCACCGGGCGGGCCAAGCTCAACATGGCCATCAAGGCTATAACCCGCGATGGATCCCTGATCGAACAGGGCCGTGCCTCCAAGTTGCTTGCCTTCCGTGGCCTGCAACGGGTACCGGTGGAAGAAGCCGAAGCCGGCGACATTATCGCCCTGGCCGGTCTGGCCAAGGCAAACGTGGCTGACACGCTGTGCGCACCCGAGATTGAAACGCCACTGACAGCCCAGCCGATTGACCCGCCGACCTTGGCCATGACCTTCACGGTCAATGACAGCCCCCTGGCCGGTACCGAGGGTGACAAGCTGACCAGCCGGGTGATCAAGGCCCGCTTGGAGCGTGAAGCCGAGGGCAATGTCGCCATCCGAATTACCGAGAGTGCCGACAAGGACAGTTTTGAAGTAGCCGGTCGTGGCGAACTTCAGCTGGGCGTGTTGATTGAAACCATGCGCCGCGAAGGCTTTGAGCTGTCTATTTCCCGCCCGCGCGTCCTGTTCCGCGAGGAAAATGGCCAGCGGATGGAACCGATCGAAGAAGTCGTGGTGGACGTGGACGAGGAGTTCTCGGGCACTGTTGTCGAGAAGATGAGCCTGCGCAAGGCCGAAATGACCGACATGCGGCCTTCTGGCGGTGGCAAGCTGCGTATCACCTTCCTGGCTCCGTCACGCGGCTTGATCGGCTATCATTCGGAATTCCTGACCGATACCCGCGGCACAGGCATCATGAACCGCCTGTATCACAGCTATGCGCCCTACAAGGGGCCCATAGAAGGTCGCCGCACAGGGGTCCTGATTTCCAATGGAAAGGGAGAAGCTGTCGCGTACGCCCTCTTCAACCTTCTGGACCGTGGCCCACAATTTGTCGTCCACAATGACAAGGTCTATGAGGGCATGATCGTCGGGGAGCATACCCGCTCCAACGACCTGGAGGTCAATGTCCTGAAAGGGAAGCAGCTGACCAACATCCGCGCAGCTGGCAAGGATGAAGCCGTGCGCCTGCCTCCTCCGAAGAAGATGACCCTGGAAGAGGCGCTGTCCTATATCCAGGATGATGAATTGGTCGAGGTGACGCCAAAGTCAATTCGTCTGCGCAAGCGGTTCCTTGATCCAAACGAACGCAAGCGGGCCGCAAAGGCCGGCACGTTCGCCTGATACAAACAAACACGGGCATTCCGGGGTGCGGCATCTCATGCCGGCTCCGGAATAACCGGATACGCTATAAACACACCGATCAGGTTGCCATTCCCGCGAGAGATGCGAGAGAAAGGGCCGTAGACACGCAAAAAGGGCACAGGAAGGTTGACAGAACAGCCTTAATTCTCCTCCATAGCTGTCTTGTTGCAAAAGTGTCAGGGAAATATCGGCATGCAAAACTGGTGGCGCTCCGTCGCAGTCTATGGCGACCGCCGGGTTATGGTCATCCTCGTCCAGGGCTTTGCCTCGGGCCTCCCTCTTCCCCTTGTTTACGCCACCCTGTCTGCCTGGCTGACAGAGGCCAGCCTCAGCAAGACAGCCATCGGTCTTTTTTCCTGGGCCTCCACGGTCTACGCGCTGAAGTTCCTGTGGTCACCGGTTGTGGACCATATTCGCATTCCCCTTCTGACTTCTTGGCTGGGCCGTCGGAAATCCTGGATGCTGGTCTCGCAGATCGCCCTGATCGTTGCCATGACCGGCCTTGGAAGCAGTGACCCTGCAACCTATCTTTGGGGAACGGCCGCATGGACAGTGGCACTCGCCTTTGCTTCGGCAACACAGGACATTGTGATTGATGCCTACCGTATTGAAAGCCTGGAACAGGATATGGCCGGTGCCGGTGCCGGCGGCACTGTTCTTGGGTACCGTATCGGGATGATGGCCTCCGGGGCGGGGGCGCTGATTCTGGCCGATGCCTTCGGATGGCAAGTCGCCTATGCATCGATGGCCGCGCTGATGGCTGGGTGTTTTCTGTTCACGCTTTTCGTACCCGAGCCAGAATCCCCGCAAGGGAGAATGCGTCAGGAACGCCACGTTACCCAGAACAGCGACTGGATGTACGATACGGTCATTGCCCCGTTTGCCGACTTTATACGCCGGGAAAACTGGGTCTTGGTCCTTCTTTTCATCGCGTTCTATAAATACGGCGATGCCCTGCTTGGTGTCATGGCAAACCCGTTCTACATCGACATTGGTTTCACAAAAACCGATATCGGTGTCGTCAGCAAAACCTACGGCGTTGTGATGACCATTGCCGGGGGCCTGATCGGCGGTGCGATTGTGCTCCGCTATGGTATCATGCGGGCGCTTTTGCTGTGCGGTGTCCTGCAGGCCGCCTCCAATCTGGTGTTTGTGGCACAGGCTCTCATCGGGCCCAGCGTTCCGGCCCTGGTGGTTACCATCAGCGTGGAAAATCTGACCGGCGGCATGGGGTCGGCCGCATTTGTCGCCTATCTTTCCAGCCTGACCAATGTTGCCTATACGGCAACCCAATACGCATTGGTCAGCTCGTTCATGGCCTTTGCCCGTACCTTCATGGCATCAGGGGGGGGCTGGCTGGCTGACCATGTCGCGTGGAGCACTTATTTCATGATTTCTACCCTTGCGGCAATACCAGGTCTGGTCCTGCTGCTCTGGATGATGAAGGCCTTTCCGCGACAGAACAGCCAGATTCATGTCTCGGCCATGGCCGACGATTAACGGGGAAATACACGGAAACACCCTGCCCGGCCTTGCCTTTTCATAGGCTTCCCGGCTGGGCAGGGTGTGTCTGGGCACGGGGCATCACTGGACAATATCCCGCAAATATGGTGTATGGTGCACGGGATTCTCGCGCAGGCGCGGGACTTCCGAAGACCAACGGATGCCACCCTTTTGCCGAGGAGCGACCAATGCCCCTGTGCGGTCACGACACCCTCAAGACCCGACGGACCCTGAAGATTGCCGGGCAGGAATTTGATTATTTCAGCCTGAAAGCGGCGTCGGAAGCCGGACTGGGTGACATTTCCCGCCTGCCCTATTCCATGAAGGTGCTGCTGGAAAACCTGCTGCGCTACGAAGACGGGCGCAGCGTAACCGTTGATGATGTCAAGGCCTGCGCGGCCTGGATCAAGGACCGCCGCTCTGACCGGGAAATTGCCTATCGTCCGGCTCGGGTTCTGATGCAGGACTTTACCGGGGTTCCTGCTGTCGTTGACCTAGCGGCCATGCGTGATGCCGTCACCCGGCTTGGCGGTGACCCCCAGAAAATCAATCCCCTGTCCCCCGTCGATCTGGTCATTGACCATTCGGTGATGATCGACCACTTCGGGGCGGCCGACTCCTTGAAAAAGAATATGGACCTGGAATTTGAACGCAACGGAGAGCGTTATGAATTCCTGCGTTGGGGGCAGAAAGCATTCCGCAACTTCCGGGCTGTACCGCCGGGGGCCGGCATCTGCCACCAGATCAATATTGAACATCTGGCCCGCGTTGCGTGGACCGGTGAGGAAGGGAAACGGACACTGGTCTATCCTGATACCTGCGTTGGCACAGATTCCCACACCACCATGGTCAATGGGCTGGGTGTTCTGGGCTGGGGTGTCGGTGGCATTGAAGCTGAAGCCGCCATGCTGGGGCAGCCCGTATCCATGCTGATTCCCGAAGTCGTCGGCTTCAAGCTGACCGGGAAATTGCGTGAGGGTATGACAGCAACCGATCTGGTGCTGACTGTCACCCAGATGCTGCGCAAGAAGGGTGTGGTCGGAAAGTTCGTCGAATTCTATGGCTCGGGCCTCGATAACCTGAGCCTGGCGGACCGCGCTACCATCGGGAACATGGCCCCGGAATACGGGGCAACATGCGGCATCTTCCCTGTGGACGAGGAAACCCTCAACTATCTGCGTCTGACCGGACGCCCGGAATCCCAGATCGAGCTGGTCAAGCTCTATGCCATGGAACAGGGCATGTGGCGGACACCAAACTGGGATCCGGTCTTTACAGATACCCTGGAACTGGACATGAACACGGTAGAGGCCTCCCTCGCCGGTCCGAAGCGCCCGCAGGACCGGGTCGCGTTGTCCGGGGCGGCCAAGGCCCTGAAGGAAGTCCTGACCGCCGAAGGCATCACCGACCATGGCAAGGGCTTTGCTGTCCCCGGGACAGATTACGAGCTGAACCAAGGCGATGTTGTTATTGCTGCCATCACATCGTGCACCAATACATCGAACCCCAGTGTTCTGATCGCGGCCGGACTTGTTGCCAAGAAGGCGATAGAAAAGGGCCTGAAGCGGGCACCATGGGTCAAGTCGTCCCTTGCACCGGGATCACAGGTGGTGCAGGACTACCTGGAAAAAGCCGGCCTGCAGAAATACCTGGATCAGCTTGGCTTCAATATTGCCGGCTTCGGCTGTACCACGTGCATCGGGAACTCGGGTCCTCTGGCTGATCCGATTGCCACCACCATTGACACCAATAAAATGGTGGTTTCCGCCGTCCTGTCGGGCAACCGCAACTTTGAAGGCCGGATCAGCCCGCATGTCCGGGCCAACTGGTTGGCTTCCCCACCGCTGGTGGTGGCCTATGCCCTTCTGGGTAACATGCAGAAGGACATCACGACCGAGCCTCTCGGAACGGGCTCTGATGGCAAACCTGTGTACCTGAAGGATATCTGGCCCACCACGGCAGAAATCCAGTCAACGGTTGCTTCCTGTGTAACCCGGGCCATGTTTGAAAGCCGGTATGCCGACGTCTGGGCTGGCCCGCGGCAGTGGCAAGCTATCAAGGTCGGTGAAAGCCAGACCTATTCCTGGAACAACAAGTCCACCTATGTCCAGAACCCACCCTACTTCGTCAACATTGCCGACGGAGCCGGAAAGTTCTCTGACATCAAGGGAGCCAGACCGTTAGCCATCTTGGGTGACTCTGTGACCACGGACCATATCTCACCGGCTGGCTCGATCAAGACCGACAGCCCGGCCGGGAAGTATCTTATTGCCAACGGTGTCAGCAAGGCTGATTTCAACAGCTACGGCGCGCGGCGCGGCAACCACGAGGTCATGATGCGGGGCACCTTTGCCAATATCCGCATCAAGAACGAAATGGTGCCGGGTATCGAGGGCGGCATTACCAAGCACATTCCCTCCGGCGAAGTCATGGCCATCTACGATGCCTCCATGAAGTATCAGGCTGAGAAAACGCCGCTGGTCGTCATTGCCGGCAAGGAATACGGAACCGGCTCATCCCGCGACTGGGCTGCCAAGGGCACTAACCTGCTGGGCGTAAAGGCTGTTCTGGTGGAATCCTTTGAACGGATCCACCGCTCCAACTTGGTTGGCATGGGTGTCCTTCCCCTGCAGTTCAAGGACGGAACCGACCGCAAAACCTTGAAGCTGGACGGAACCGAAGTCTTTGACATCAGCGGCATTGGCAACGGAATCAAACCCCGCCAAGACGTTCAGGTCACGATTACCCGCGCTGATGGTTCAAAACAGACGATCACGGTTCTGTGCCGCATTGATACAGCCGATGAGGTGGAATACTATCGGCATGGCGGTATCCTGCAATATGTGCTGAGATCACTTGTCGCCTGATTGCCCGATACGGAAAAGGGAGGGCATAAGCCCTCCCTTTTTTATGAACAATCCCGAAGCATCCGCAAAAAGAGTCAACGAGCAGCTACATCACTGGGCAGGTTGGCCTTGTCCGACGGGTTGTCAAGGAACGAGTGCAGAACCTTCTCGTACAGAGGAAGATCAGAAGCGACGTAATTCTTGTCCTTCCTGGAAATTTGCAGTCCACCCAATATCCTGAAATAGAAGTAATCGGACAGGATATTGCCCTGTGCCTCCATGTTATAGCTAGCAAGAGACGCATCTTCACGCAGAGTGTAGGCATAATCCAAGCCTATGCGCACAGCCCCGCGCAACATGACCGGATACCCAAGCTGGTACTGCCAGACGTGGGTCATCTCATGCATAAACCACAACAGGGAGGACACATCAAAATCACCGTCAGGGTACCCCAAGGCAAAGTCAGCGCGATAATCTTCTTTTCTGAAATACAGGGAACCATTTGGCGTTACAGCCGTACGCCTGGTCTGTAAATCAAGACCAAAGAACCTGAAAAATCCGCGATTATGAATACGGACCTTTGAATAATCGATACTGTCCTTAAATATTGAGCGAGCAGCTTGGATTTCGTTGTCTGTAAGAGGTCGTTTCTGCATGATTCAATCTATAACTATCATGAAGGGATACTACGCTCCCAAAGAGCATAGCATTCCACCTGAAAAATAAATAAAAGATGCAGATAAAAAGCACCAGATAAATACATCTAAATATAGAAAAATTCACCCTTCTGTTCGCGCGTGATATGCAAAACAGCAAAAATAGTGTACGTAAAAAGCAGGACAGGGCATGCAGGAACGCGCACCCCATCGTGAAAAGCGATATAGCTCTTGTTATCGAACGAAGACCTGCACCTCTCCGCCAGACACATCATTGCTAGCCGATGTTGTCAGGCGCGTACGATCCGAACCAAGCCCCATATCGCTCAGAGTACGGATCACTTGCTCAGCATTGCGGCGAACACTTGTTGCCGCCACAGCAGCCTGTCCAGGATTACCATCAGCCGGACTGACGGCAACGATATCAAAGACAGCTGTCGGCTTGCGCTCCAGCGCCTGTGATACAGCTTGATACAAGGGCTGTTGGTATTCGACATTCGGCCTGTCAAAGCGGATCACGACCAAAGGACGGCGCTTTACCTTGTCAGTCGGCATACTGAACGCAGACGACAAAGCCATCGCATTGGCCCGTGAAGAGGCACGTGAACCAAGAGCAGCGCCATACAGCTGACCGCTCTTCACGCCCAGCGCCAATGTATTCAGATTTGACCTCTCACTGGCCAGATAGCTCTGCTGGCGGGATATATCCTGCGAAAGATCGGACAGCAGACGCTCAAACAACACCATGGTCTGGTTGGTCTGGTCCTGGAGCATTCTGAGCTGACGGTGATCGTCCTCAACAGCACCCGACAAGCCATAAGCCGCATTGATACTGTCAATCAGATAGGCACCCATGGCACTGTCCGAAGACACGTGGCTTGCCAGCCTGTTCATGGCTGTAATGCTCGCACTTATGCCGTCAAGCTGCTTCTGCGCACCACTCCACTGCCTTTGCAGGACAGGGTTGCCCGGTGTAGAGCCAACCTGTAGACGGGCACTGATCGAAGCTACGGTTTCGTGATAGGCCTTGCTGTCACTGACAATAGCCGCCCGGAGCTGCTGAAGCTCTTCGCCGCGCCGACGCACAGCAGACTGAAGCTGACCCAACTCCCCACGGAATGTCTGTACCTTCTGCCCGACAAACGTACCACCCGACACACCATCGGACAGATCAGCATCCGATACCAAGGGCATGGGCTCCGCCACATCATCACCGCGTGTGACCACGGCCCCGGAGCTGTGATTGCTCTCCAGTGACGGGAACAGTGCATCATTGGCAAAAGAGCAGCCGGACAGAAAGACTGTCACGCCAAGCACCAGAATTCGCGATTTGGTCAGCGGCATCGAATTACCTATGTCTAGTCCGTACCCGGGCAGAGGTCCGACCCGACGGATGAGTCTCAAGGGCGGAAACAGTATCACACTCGACAAGTATATGGCGGGATCCCCCTCACCTTCCCGCTTACATGATTTGGGGGAGTGTACTGAAACGTCATCACCGGAACAAGCCGCTTTTACAGCGAGATACGTCCGATTCTATACCGTGGTAACAAAGATGCCCAGGCAAGGAAACAAAAAACGGTAGCCGCAGCAACAATAGACGGGCCTGCCGGCAAATCCCAGAACCATGATCCAGCCAGGCCAAACAGAACGGAGAGAGCCGCAAAAAAGACCGACAAAAAAGCCATCGCTTCGGGCGTGCCGGCAAAACGGCGCGCTGTCGCCGCCGGAACAATCAACATCGCTGTAACCAGCAGAACACCTGTCGTTCGTATGGCCAAGGCAACAACCACAGCCATCAGGATCATGAACAGGAACTCGGCCCGCCATACGGCAAGCCCCTCGACAAGGGCCAGATCACGCGACACCGTCACAGCAACAAGAACGCGCCACAGAAAAGCCAAAACACACACGACACAAAAAGCACCACCCCATATGACCAGGACATCACTCTTCGCAACAGACAGAATGTCGCCGAAAAGAAAACTATGCAGGTCGATCCGTATGCCACTTGCATCCGACGTCACAAGCGCCAGCGCAATCATGCCAAATGAAAGCCCGGCATGCGAGAAGATGCCAAGCAGTGTATCCGCAGCTACCAGACGCTGCCGGCCCAGCGCCACAAGAAGCAAGGCAACGACCAGACCAAGAACAACAACCGAAGCCGTGATACCCGTTCCCAGAAACAATCCGGCAGCTACGCCCAACAGCGCAGCGTGCGACAATGCATCTCCGAAGTAGGCCATACGTCTCCAGACAACCAGACAACCCAGCGGCCCCACGGCAACAGCCATTCCCAAGCCGGCCAACAGGGCCCGCACCATGAAATCATCCATCACTTCATATCCTTGGGCACAGGCCCTGTATGCACCTCATGGCCATGAACAGAGCAGTCTGCGCTGATTGTCCCGTCGGGGTTATGATGGTGGTGATGCCCCTCGTGCCCGTACCAGGCAATATGTCCCGCCGCTTCCGGACCGAAAAGACGTTCCCATACCGGATCACGGGCAACCATACGGGGATGGCCAACGCAACAGACATGGTGATGCAGGCACACCACACGATCTGTAGCAGCCATCACCACGTGCAGATCGTGAGAAATCATGACAACAGCACACCCATGCACCGTGCGCAAGCGGGCAATAAGATCATAAAGGTCTGTCTGTCCCCGATAGTCGACACCTTGGGCCGGTTCATCCAGAATCAGCAGGTGTGGGCGGGACAACAAGGTCCGTGCCAGCATGACACGCTGAAATTCCCCACCGGACAAATCCTGGACCCGGGCCTGGAAGAGGTGCGCAACACCCGCTTCCTCCAAGGCCGTGCGGGCTTCCTGTTCACGAACACGCCCGGTCAAGGACAGCAGGCGATACACCGTCAGAGGCAGAATACGATCAACATGCAAGCGTTGCGGCAACCAGCCGATGCGAAGGCCGGAGCTACGCTCCAACACACCCTCGCCCGCAGTCTCAAGACCAGCCAGAACACGGACCAATGTTGTTTTTCCTGACCCGTTCGGACCGACAATGGTCACGATTTCACCTGCCGCAACCGAGAAGTCAACGTTATCGAGGATCCTGCGTCCATCACGAACCAGAACCAACCCCTTTGCCGAGATCAGGGGAACGGTGTTCATGGATGTTCCCCCACCGGACTGGCAAAGCAGTCCGGACACACCCCCATGATCTCCACAATCTGAGCTGAGATGGCAAAGCCTATACGGCCAGCAGCAGAGGATACGGCACGCGCAATCGAACCATCCTGCGTTTCGGCAACCTGACCACAACGGCTACAGATGAAGAACCAGACCCCACTGATGACAGAATGGCCGGCATCGGAACAGGCCACAAAGGCATTCAAACTGTTAAGGCGATGGGCCAGCCCCCGTTCCACCAGAAAGTCCAGCGCCCGGTACACCGCCATCGGAGCAACACGCCCCCCGGCCTCATTCAGGCGGTGTAGAATGCCATACGCACTGACGGGCCGGTGATCCTCCCACAGGATCTCCAGGACCTGGCGCCGCGCTGCCGTCAACCGGGCTCCCTGCTGCACACACAGCGATTCAGCCCTGTCCAGGGCACTTTGACGGCACCGTCGATGATCATGGTCGGGGGCTGGAAAGGGAATCATAACCTGCCTGTCTCTCCTGAAAGCGGGGGCATCATGTCACAGAACAACATGCTTGCCAAAGATGTTATGTTATAACATAAACAAGGCCCTCCTGACCCATGTGGAGCTCACCGTTCATGTTTGCTTCCCTGCGCCTCACGATCGCCGCTTTCCTTGCGCTGGTCGCAATACTGGCCAATCCAGCCCACGCATCCGTTCCCGTTGTTGTTGCGTCAATTACACCTGTCCACGCCTTGGTCTCAGGCGTCATGGCTGGCGTTGGAACCCCGGTTCTTCTGGTGCCCCCCGGACAGTCCCCGCATACCTATACGCTCAGGCCATCAGATGCCCGTGTTCTGGCATCGGCACAGACTGTGTTCTGGATCGGCGATGCACTGGAAACCTTTCTGCAAGGGACGCTGAGGTCTCTTTCTCGGGCCAAGGCCGTTTCACTACTCGAAGCACCGGGGATCATACGACTCCCCATACGGAGCGGCGGGCTGTGGGAGCACGCCGGACACACACACCACCATCACCCAGAACACGGACAACACAGCCATCACCACCAAGGAGCTGACCCGCACATCTGGCTGGACCCACGCAACGCGGTGGCCATGGTCAACGCTATCGCTCATACCCTGTCAGAGCAGGACCCTGACAACGCACACACGTACCGCACCAATGCAGCCAACCTGCAAACACGGCTGAGAACGCTGGAAGAGCACATCGATCATACGCTGGAGCCAGCGCGTCACCTGCCCTTCCTGATCTTCCACGATTCCATCCAATACATCGAAAATCGCTTTGGTCTGCATGCCGTTGGCGCTATCACCATCGACCCCTCCCTGCCCCCCGGGGCCCGGCACTTGGGCCATATACGGGAGACTGCACGTCATCACCGTGTGTCCTGCCTGTTTGCAGAACCCTCCTCTCCTCGTCGAACAGTAACCCAGATTGCACGGGAAACCGGCACCCGGACCAGCGAACTTGATCCATTGGGAGGCGGAGACCCCCGTGAAACCGGCTATGAAAGCTACACACAACTTATGAAGGATATAACAGCCAGCCTGACATCCTGCCTTACCGGGCAAAACACTCAGCACCGGCATTAAAAATACGGGCCTATGCATTTTTCTCTTGCCTGTAGACCCGCAAGCCGATAGAAACCCGGTCCTCGGCGGAAGAAAGCCACCACCAATGGCGCCAAAGAGAAAAAGCGTGCCCTGCACCCGTAGCTCAATTGGATAGAGCATCTGACTACGAATCAGAAGGCTGGAGGTTCGAGTCCTTCCGGGTGCGCCATAAAAACCCCCGCGACTGAAACATGTCGCGGGGGTTTTTGCTTTAAAAACAATGCATTAACGGGACCCCTTCTGCCCCCTATCGCAAGGTGACCAGTCGCTATATCCTGCAACAAGGGCGTACACTCTATTTCCGGCGACGGGCCCCCATCAATCTGGCACCTTCGGCATCTGGACACAACAGGCATCAGCAAGTAGAGAAGGCCCTTCCCGCTACGCGTCAGACAACAGGATATAAATCATGAAGGAAAAACTCCGCGCTCTTGCGGCAGCCTTGGTTCTTGCGGTGATCTTGGGAGGCATTGCACTGTTGATAGGCGGATTACTCGTTGCATTGGCTATTGCAATACCCGCCTTGATTATCCTGGCGATCCTGTTCGGAAGGCCTGCGCGGAGCATACACATCAAGCTCAGACCCTAGCCCTGCTCACCCCGGATGGCGTGACACGGCAGATCATCTCGCAACCATCGGGACACCTGCCTGGCCAGATAGCCCGGATCCTGACGCAACCGCCCTTTCAGGGCACATTCCCAGATCGTCAGAACTCTCCAGCCCGCTGCAACCAACCGCTGCTGTACGTTCTGGTCACGCGTGCGATTTCCCTCGATCTTGGCAGCCCAAAAGGCTGTACGCGTGGCAGGGAGACGAAACAGCGGGCAGTCATGCCCATGCCAGAAGCAACCGTGAACCATGATCACCGCCCGATAACGGGGAAAAACAAGGTCCGGTGTCCCCGGCAAACGTTTGTCATTCAGCCTGTAGCGAAACCCAAGACGGTGAAGGGCAGAACGTACCACACGTTCCGGAACCGTGTTGCGACTACCTATGCCAGCCATCATGCGGCTTCGGGTTTCCTTGTCGACGCAATCAACCAACACCGGCCTCTTCTGTACAAGATGGCGCACACGCCCCGACAATCCACGGGGACAGGTAGCGGGCCAACGCCTGAACCACCGGCACAACGACAGCATTGCCAAGCTGGCGATAGGCCTGGGTATCCGATACCGGGATTATAAAATCGGCGCATCCCGGGCTGTCAAACCCCATCAGACGTGCACATTCACGCGGGGTCAAACGGCGCGGAGGGCCGGAAGGACGGGCCACCAGTATTTCCGAACCATCCTTGTAATAGCGGGCCGAAAGGGTTCGGGCCGTACTACCCAGCCCAACCAAGCCATACCCAAAGCCATTGCCCCGGGCCCGGTGACGGGCCGCATAGTCTTGTAGATATACCCACAGGCGCGATGACAGGACATAACGCGGATCCACCACACCACCCGGACCGGTATAGGGTGGATCCGGGGCCTCGGTTCCATCTTCAGGATGAAGAATGTCAGCCATGGTTGGCCATCGATCCCGATCCGGCACCGGCATGGCCTGAAAATCAAAATCCTCTCCACCATCACGAAAACCGATCATAAAAATACGTTCGCGATGCTGTGGAACAAAGGGACGGGCATCAAGAATACGCCATGAAATGTGGTATCCCAGCTGGCGGGTCAAGGATGTCCGGATAACATCAAACGTTCTTCCCTTGTCATGCGACACAAGGTTCTTGACGTTCTCCAGCACGAAGAAACGCGGACGATGGGTGGCCAAGATACGTTCAATCTCGAAAAACAGCGTGCCTTGGGTCTGACAGTCAAAACCATGGGGACGCTTGAGAGCATTCTTTTTCGAAACACCGGCTATGGAGAAGGGCTGGCACGGAAATCCTGCCAGCAGAACATCATGTTCAGGGATTTGTGCCGCAGAAACAGCCGTAATATCACCCTCGAAAGGATGGCCTTCGCATCCAAAATTGGCCTGATATGTTTCCCGGGAGTAATGATTCCACTCGCTGGTAAAGACACACGCACCGCCAATAGCCTCGAAGCCACGCCTCATGCCCCCGATACCGGCAAACAAATCAATAAACCGGAATGCAGGCGCACCACGGGTTAGCCGCAGATGACCACGGCAAGCCTGAAAAGATGACACAACCGGCCCCCCTGACCGCTGTCTGTCCCCACAGACTGGCAGCGCAGGGCCTCCGTTACAAGAGACGGGTCACACGGCATAATACCTGCGTGACTCTATGCAAGACGGGAACATTGAAATGCGAACAATCGTACATTAGATTCAACCCCTTGTTTTTCAGCACGATACTCACCCGCCGGAGCCATGATGCCACGCCAGACCATTCGTATTTTTCTTGCCTTGGCCCTGCTCCTGGCCGGCTATGTCTGGTGGGCAGGAAAAGAAAGACGATCCGCAGACAATGGCCGGGCCGCACGCCCCGTGCCAGTAGTTACCGCCATAGCCGACACCCGTTCCGTACCTTACCTTTTCTCTGCCCCGGGAACAGCCCTTCCGGTTGCCCGAGTTGATCTCCGGGCCCGTGTTGAAAGCGTGGTCGAGGCTATCCATTTTTCCGAAGGACAAGAAGTCCGGCAGGGAGAGCCGCTGTTCACCCTGGATGACCGTTCCCTGAAAGCAGAACTGGCCGAGGCCGAAGCAAACCTAGCCCGTGACCGGGCACAACTGGGCAAGGCACAGGGCGATGCGCGCCGTTACGCCGACCTGGTCCGCCACCAAGCAACATCCCGCCAAGCCTACGAAGCCGCCATTGCCGGAGTTGATGCCCTGCAGGCAACGGTCAATGCTGGCATGGCTGCCATTGAAAGCGCACGGGTTGCCTTGGGCCATACCCGGATTGTTGCCCCGATGGGCGGCTATACGGGGGCTGTTTCCGTGCGACCCGGGTCCAGCGTACGTCCATCGGACACGGATCCCTTGGTAACAGTGACCGCCATTCGCCCGATAGAGGTATCCTTCAACCTGCCAGAATCTCTTCTGGGGATCGTTCGATACGGCCAGGGCCGTGCGCCCCTGGATGTCATTGCCACGACCCCACAGGACTCGTCTTCTCCGGTGGCCGGCAAGCTGGTGTTTATTGACAACAAAGTCGACCGCCAGTCCGGCACTATCATGCTCAAAGCCCGGTTCCCCAATGAAGAGACACAGCTGTGGCCCGGACAGCTGGTTAGTATAACTTTGACCCTGCGCGTGGACCACGATGCCCTGACTATTCCGGATACGGCTGTCCTGACAAGCCAGGGAGGGCAGTACGTCTTTGTGGTCAGTGCAGACAAAACGGTAGCGGCTCGCCCAGTCAATGTCGCACGTAGCCTTGATGGCCTTGCCGTTATAGATAAGGGCCTGAGTGCCGGTGAGCAGGTTGTCATACAGGGAGCCTCGCGGTTGGTGGAAGGATCTGCGGTCTTCGAACAGGATCCGGATAAGCCGGAGAACGGGAAGGCTGCACCATGAACATATCCGAACTGTTCATACGCCGCCCGGTCATGACGGTTCTGCTGTCGCTGAGTGTCGTCTTGGCCGGGCTGGCTGCGTGGCGGCAGCTTCCCGTCGCAGCCCTTCCCAATGTGGATTTCCCCGTGATCAGTGTCAGCGCATCCCTGCCCGGTGCCAGCCCTGAAACCATGGCTGTATCCGTTGCAGCCATCTTGGAGCGTGAGTTTTCCACCATCGCAGGCATTCGCACCATCACCTCCAGTTCCCGCAATGGCAGTACCAGCCTTTCGGTGGAATTTGTCCTCGACCGCAATATTGATACGGCCGCCCAGGATATCCAGGCCGCCATCTCCCGGGCCCAGCGCCGCCTGCCAGATGACATGACAACACCGCCGACCTGGCGCAAGGTCAATCCGGCAGACTCCCCGATTGCCATTCTGGCCCTGTCCTCACCACTGGTCAGCTTGCCCGATATCAACGAGTATGCGGAATCCGTTGTACAGCCCCGTATTTCTGCCCTGCCGGGGGTGGCACAGGTTCTGGTTTATGGCTCGCAGAAATATGCTGTCCGGATCAAGGCTGACCCTGATGCCCTGTCCGCACGGAACCTGACTCTTGACGACCTGCAAACAGCGGTCGCCGCAGCCAATGCAAATACCCCTGTCGGCATTCTGTCCGGGGATTCACGGCAACTGGTTCTGACGTCCAACGACCAACTCCCTGATGCAAAAGCCTTCGAGAACCTGATCCTTGCGGTTCGCAAAGGAGCACCCATTCGCCTTGGCGATGTGGCCACAGTCAGCAACAGCGTGGAAAACGACCGTGCTGCCAGCTGGCATAATGACAATAGGGCCATTGTTCTGGCTGTTCAAAGGCAACCCGACGCCAATACCGTGCAAGTTGTTGATGATATACAAAGGCTCCTTCCGGATCTGCGCACACGGCTCCCCCCATCGGTATCAGTTGATATTGTCAGCGACAGGGCCCAATCCATCCGTGAAGCGGTGGATGATGTCCAGTTCACCCTGCTCCTGATCATCATCCTGGTCATTCTGGTCATTTTCCTGTTCCTGCGCCGGACCACGGCCACCATCATTCCTGCCGTAGCCGTCCCCCTGTCCCTTCTGGGCACAGCAGGAGGCATGCACCTTATGGGGTTTTCCATCGACAACATCTCGCTTCTGGCCCTGACCCTTTCGGTTGGCCTGGTCGTGGATGACGCTATTGTGATGCTGGAAAATATTGTCCGTCATATCGAAGCCGGAATACCGCCCTTTGAAGCCGCCCTGAAAGGCTCACGCGAGATCGGGTTTACCATTGTCTCCATCACCCTGTCCCTGGTGGCTGTCTTTATTCCCATCCTTCTGATGGGCGGTGTTCTGGGGCGTTTGTTCCATGAATTTGCTGTCGTCGTGACCATGGCCTTGGTTATATCGGCCCTGGTATCCCTGACGTTGACACCCTTTCTATGCTCCCGCCTGCTGACACGCCATGACCTGGAGCGCGAGGAAAGCCCGCTTGGGCAAACCCTGTCCCGTGGGCTGGAGTGGATAGAAGCCGGTTATGCCCGTTCCCTGTCGTGGTGCCTGAAGCACCACCGCCTGACCGCAGGCGTTGCCGCAGCAACCGTAATCCTGACGCTGGTGCTGTTTGTCACGATTCCCAAGGGCTTCTTCCCCGAAGAAGATATCGGACAGTTTGTCGCCATTACAGAAGCATCAAAAGATATCGCTTTCCCGGCCATGGTCGCAGCTCATTCCCGCATTGCACGGATTGTACGCGCCCATCCTGCTGTCAGCGGGGTAACATCCGCTGTCGGAGGCGGAGCAACAACGGCCATAAATTCTGGTCGCCTGTTCGTCAGTCTGCGCCCACGTGGTGAACGCCCCCCCATACAAGCCGTTATTGCGGATCTACGGCGTCAGGTCGCCCGCGAGGTCGGGATTTCCGTATTCATGGTTCCAACCCAGAACCTGCGGCTGGGGGGACGAACATCCAAAAGCCAGTATCAATACACGATCCAGGCCCTGGACAGCACAGAGCTGTATGCATGGTCTGCACGCCTGGAAGAAGCCATGCGTGCAGACCCGCATATGGTTGATGTTGCCAGTGACCTGGAACTGTCCAATCCGCAGGTTTTTGTCAACATAGACCGGGACAAGGCAGCCCTGCTGGGGATCCGGGTTGATGCTGTTCGTGCCGCGCTCTACAGCGCCTTTGGACAAAGGCAAATTTCCACCATTTATACTGACAGCAACGACTATGCCGTCATCCTGGAACTGGAACCACGCTTCCAGCAAGACGAAAGCAGCCTGTCACGCATTCATGTACGCGCCAATGGCGGGGAGCTGGTCCCTCTGGGGGCTTTTTCAACACTGGAACGAACATCCGGTCCCATGAGCGTCAACCGTCAGGGGCAAACCCCGGCGGTCACACTCTCGTTCAATCTTGCAAAGGGTGCTGCGCTTGGGGATGCCGTTACAGCCATCCGGGCCATGGAACAAACCCTTGGCCTTCCAGCCTCGGTCAGCACCAGTTTTTCAGGGACGGCAGAAATATTCCGGGAGTCCATGCAGAACCAGACCCTTCTTCTGGGCGCTGCAATTCTCGTTATCTATGCCGTTCTAGGCATACTGTACGAAAGCTACATTCACCCACTGACAATCTTGTCAGGATTACCCTCGGCCTCGGTCGGGGCCTTGGCAACATTGATGCTTTTCAATGTCGAGTTGAGCGTCATTGCAATGATCGGGCTGTTGATGCTGATCGGGATCGTCAAGAAGAACGCCATCATGATGATTGACTTCGCGCTGGACGCCCGACGTATCGAGGGGCTTTCTGCCCGCGATGCCATAGAAAAAGCCTGCCTGATCCGGTTCCGCCCGATCATGATGACCACCATGACGGCGATTGTCGGTACCTTGCCCATTGCCGCAGCCTATGGTGCCGCCGCTGAACTGCGGCAACCGCTGGGGCTTGCTGTTGTCGGTGGCCTGATTGTTTCCCAGGCCCTGACCCTGTACATCACCCCGGTTATCTATCTGTATATGGAACGGCTTCATACCGGATGGACTGCCCACACCACAACAGTATCAGACTGATTGTGCTGCAAGTGCACGATACAAACGCAGGGTCATACTATCTGGCATCAAAACGGGCATACAACTTAGCTGACATCATCATGCCTGATTGCAACTTCTTCACCCATATCCCGATTAAGCGTCTTGCCAATAAAATACCCGAGTTCAGCCGGAGACACCCCATCCCCCGGCCGCTTTGCAATAATATCACCTTGCTGCAAAACATGGCCCTCCCCGAGAGATATGGCCGTAACAAGACTCCGGCGCATCTTCTTGGCTTGCTCGCGCTCTTTGGCAGAAACCGAACGCTCACGACGACCAAGGGCTTGGTAAACTGCCTTGCACGCATTCACCATATTCTGCATTTCTTCGGGGGGCGTTGCCATCTGATTGTCCATGCCGATCCGACTGTTATCCAGGGTAAAATGCTTTTCAACAAGAGCCGCCCCCAACGCCACGGCAGCAGCTGGAATAGCAGTACCAATACTGTGATCGGAATATCCGACAGGAATATCCGGGAATTCATTCCGCAAGCCACATATATTCATTAGATGGATATCAACTGGATCTGTCGGATAGAGAGACGTGCAGTGCAGAAGGACAAGCTTCCCTCTCCTCACCCCTTGAATTGTTTCTACAGCCCTGCGTATTTCCATTATCGTTCCCATGCCCGTTGAAAGTACCAACGGCACATCCATCTTTGCCAGAAACTCCAGATAAGCCAAGTTATCAAGCTCCATGGATGCGATCTTGATAAAGGGGACATTGCACTTCTCGACTAAAATGACAGCCTCTTCCTCGGAGTAAGGTGTCGAGGCAAAGTCAATCCCATGGTCAGTAGCATAGCGACTAAGCTCGCACAGCCCTGCTGTGCCGATAGAGAACTTTTCCACCATTTTTCTGGCAATGGGGTTCTGCTGATAGTACGACTTGGCATACAGAGTTTCTGCGCTCCACGACTGAAACTTGACACAGTCACACCCAACATCACGGGCACGGCGAATCATGCTGCGTGCAATATCCAAATTACCAAAATGGCTTGTATTGAGCTCCGCAACAATGTACGGCTCGGCGTAGTCTGCAATATGCCGACCATTTCTCAGTTCCACTTCGGCCATACCAAGCCCCTGTTAATCAACGGGATCCACAACCATTTCCGAAAAAAATATTGATCTGTCCAAGAAAGGAGACTGATCCTCAAGTGGCCTTCTGACCAGCCGCCCGCTCACCGGATCTTTGGCGTATCCCACCTCGATATACTCTTGATCCATACGCCCGGCAATCTCACACACAACAGGCCCTTGGTAACCCATGAGGCGATTCAGCTGGTCCTGTAAGTCACCAGGATGATCTATACGCATGTAGTCCATACCAAAGCATACCGCAACCTTGGAAAAATCAGGACAACTGACGCCATCATCAAGCCCTGTCCCAATCGTCCGCCCACGGAACAATCCACTCTGGCGTCTTCGAATAATGGAATAGGCATTATTGCTGACCACAATTATTTTTAACGGAATCTGATGATAACGGATAACCTCCAGCTCTTGCAGATTCATCATGATGGACCCATCACCAACAACAGCCACCACTGTCTGCGGCTTACCATAAAAAGCACCTATGGCAGCCGGAAGAGCAAAACCCATTGCTCCTTGTGACACCGGGTGGATACAGTTAATGCCTTCAGGGAAACGTATATTTGTCGGAAGAATAACCTCTATAAAGCCTGAGTCCGTTACAAGAGTCGAAGGCCGGGGTAGAGCCGTCGACAAACAGTCAGCCAGCTCGTACAGATCAATTGCCTTATCATCCTTGAAGTGTGGCTCAACCGGAGAAAAGACCTTCTTCCAATGTTGACACTTCGCAAGCCACGCCTGATCCGTCACGGAAGGCTGTGCCTCGTTGAGGCGCCTGAGAAGATAAGCAACGTCCGAGCACACAAGATGATCAATCCTTATGTCATTCTTCCTATGCTCATGAAGATCTATGTCAACAACAACCTTTTTCGCAGCACGGGCAAAACTACAAACATCTGTTCCTGTCGTCAGTGATGTCAGGCGACACCCCAGAACCAGCAAAAGATCAGAGTTCTGAACAGCGAAATTTCCGGCTCGCGAGCATCCCATCATACCCACCGAACCAAGAGAAAGATCATGGGCACTGCCATAAGTATCTGGTGCGGATGCCGCATATGTAACGGGAAGGCTCCACGCCCTGACAAAGTTGATAAAATCTTCTTGGGCACCGCTACTTTTGACACCACTTCCCAGCAGGATAACAGGCCTTTTGGAAGAACGGAGCAAGCCAAGAAGCGTTTCAATATCCTTGTCAGAAGCCCTCGGCAGTTCCGGCACCTTGAATGCGGTGACATCCTGTACACCCAGGTCAAGACGGGCACTCTGCACGTCGAGTGGAACATCAATCCAGACCGGCCCTTTTCGCCCCATATACGCGCAGGAAAGAGCTTCATCCATAACGTGGACAATTTCATCTTTTGTGGACACCATGTGCGCATACTGCGTAATGGGGCTGACAATCGAGACAATATCTGCCTCCTGCTGACCGAATGTCCTGATTTTCTTTCCCGTATAACGGGTTGTCTCCTGCAGGTAATGTTGACCTGAAATAACAACAAGCGGAATCTGATCTTGCCACGCCGACAAAACACCTGTGATAACATTCGTGGAAGCACACCCCGTCGACACAAGACAAACCCCGATCCCATGAGTCTGGGCAGCATAAGCAATAGCTGCAAAAGCCGCAGACTGTTCATGATGGACGCAGACCGCACCCAAGGCGGAGTTTCGTGCCAAAGCATCCGTCAGGAAAAGAGAACCCCGACCGGTGACAGTAAAAATTCTGTCAACGCCTGCTTGCTCGATACGAGACATAATATAATCAGCGACACGCAAGATAACCGCCTAGGATGCAATTCTTGGCCTGAATCTATCCAATACCTCTGGTATTGAGACAACAACGTCCATACGACACGCCTCTTCCCCGCTTATGGATCCGCACGCCGTGCCTTTCATAATACCGCGCTTGCCGGAGAGCAGCTCAGCATAAATCTCCAGCGTATCACCAGGTACGATTTTCTTCCTGAAATGGACATTGTCAATCGTGACAAAGTTTGTCTTCATACCCTTGTACTCTGGAAGGGTCAGGAACGACATAATGAAAACTTGGACAAGGCATTCCACCTGAACAAAACCCGGAACATTCGGGTCATCTTCAAAGTGCCCGGGAAAGAACCACTCGTTGTATGAGAATGCTTTCAGGCCTTTTGCCCAAGCACCGGGCTTTGCTTCAACAATACGATCGATGAGGAGAACAGGATAGCGGTTCTGCTGATATTCACAGATCTGGGTCACACCCAGATCCCGCAGGTTCTCTTCGCTCATACTCCGATCCCAATCTCTATATGGACGTCATATTTCCTGAGAATTTCAACGCCACCTTTGTAACTCGAGAAGTCAATAATATCATCAACGTCAAGCTCAATGCCAAATGCCTCTTCCAAGGCAGCCATCAGGGCCATGTGCCCAATACTATCCCACTGAGGAACACCCTGATACGCAAGCTCGGAGAAATTTCCCTTCTCGAGCCCGAGCACACTGATAAAAGCAGCATCATACTTCTCAAGGTTTGTCATAAAATAATACTCCCCATGCACCCTCTGAAGACAATAATGTATTTAATACAAAGATATAATAAACTTAAAAGTACAAATTTATAAGGACAATATTAATTTTTGATGATCACAGATTACAAACATCAATAGATCCTCGAACATCTGCTAAGATCTCAATAAGAGAAACCCCCCAGCATAGCCCAGATCCGAACCCACAAAGGATAACCCTCAAATTCCTCTCTCTATCAGGGAAACCCTGTAGTACAGAGCACAATGTCAGAGGAATGCTAGATCCACCTGTATTCCCCATATTCCCTAATATCATCGGCATTTTCTCGGATCGTATTTTCATACGCCGCGCTATTGTTGCGTTTATAATCATGTTGGCCTGATGGAGAACAAAATAGTCGATATCCTCATCACACAACGCATGATGCTCCATAAAATCCTTGAGCAAAGCAACAGGCTTCGTAATGGAAAAAGTAAAAACGGCACTACCATCAAGATGAGCATCTATTGGACGCCGCAGTACGCCATCCCGTGCTTCATTCTGCTCGAAAGAGCAATTACTAAGAAAATTTCGATATCCACCATCCGGTATATAAACACTTTCGACATGCGAACCATCTGTACGTAAATCAAAATGCATTACTGGAGCCTCTTCACGCCTTTCCAAAGCCAAGGCGCAGGCTCCGTCACCGCTTAATGGGCGTAAGGATTTGTCACCGGGAGAAGCATATTTTGAAGCTGTCTCTGCAACAATGACGAGCCCTCGCTGGAAAGCATTCTCGCTCATCAAACTACCTGCAACGGCAAGAGCACTGATTGAACCAGCACATCCCATCGGAATATCCAGACAGAGACAATCCTCAGCACATCCCAATCGATGATGTATCAGACAAGAAGTTGACGGACGAATATAGTCACCTGTCTGACTTGCAAAAATGAGAACATCAACCTGCTCCGGGTGCCAAGCCAGATCAGCCATCAACCTTCTTGCAGCCTCAACCCCAAGGTCCGAGGCGCATGTTTCTGGTTTTGAAATATGGCGCTCTGAAATGCCTATATGCCGAATCAAACGCTCGGATTCATCTGCGTCTACTCCACAAATGAAGCGATTACTCTCAACGGCCTCCGGAACAACTCCGGCAGCTCCCAGTAACACGATGTTTTGCAGGGAAAGCAAACTCATAATAGACCTATACAAGCTTCATTTCAGGTGTAACAAGACCTGATAAATCAAGCGTCATTGCTCCGTAACTGAAGCCACTCCCGAAACCAACCAAGGCAGCCTTCTCAGACACCCCTCCAGGCTCTGCCCTCAGATATTGAATCAATGAAACGGGTAAACCCGCCGATTCAAGGTTACCATAAGTATCAAAAAGATCTTGCACAGGCACTTTGACACCAAGGTCACGGGCCAGATGATTGTGCAATTCACTGTCAACTTGTGTGAAAAAAACTTGGGCAATACTCCCGCTTTGCACATCAGGCCGTATACAATCAAGGACCTTCGGAACATGGTGCAGGACCAATTTCCGAAGAGCGGCTAGATCAATATGCGGATCGACATCCCTGAGATACCCTCCCTGTATACCTTTCCTGGGGACAAGGGACCGAGGGGACATTGTATGACGAAAACCAAGACCTGGCGTACTATTGACAAAAAACGCCGCACCAACCGTACCCGTGTAAAAGGAAAGAAGCTCGGCAGACGGATCTTTCTCGAGAGCCGTTACAGTCCCTGCATCAGTCATATTTGCAGTAACCGGGTCACAGTCTTCAGGTAGCGTATGCACCAAGGCATCACCCGCACAGACAAGCGCCTTGTCAAACTGTCCTGCCGCCAGAAGGGCAGCGGCGACACGAATCCCGCAAATGTATCCAGCCCCGCCTCCGGGCACATCAAGTGCCATGATCTCGCCACACCCTATCCTGCTTGCAATAGAGGGCGCGGTCATCGGGTGATTGGAATAGTCAGGTGTCTGGGTCACATTCACAAGAAGGGCAATATCTTGAGGCTTCCACGCCAGATCACACAAGAGTCTCTCTGCTGCAATCTGACACAAGTCTGATGCACACAGAGAGTTAACAGGCCGCGTCCCCGGACGCAGGCATGCTGCTACTCCTTTTATAGAAATCCCTGAAATTCCCTGCCTCACCCCAATCCCCTTACCCCAATCCCCTTACCCCATGGACAGCATGGCACCCCCGTCAATAACCAACGAGGTGCCCGTCACCCATCTGCTGGCATCAGACAGAAAATAGATACACGCATATGCAATATCCTCAGGCTCGGCAAATCCCCATGGGTACTTTTCTGCAGCGCGCTCCAGGGCTACCTGTGAAACCTTGTCCCCTTCAAGAGTCATTGGCGTACTGACCAGACTTGGGATCAGAACATTAACACGGATACGTTTTTTCATACTCTCCTTGGCCATAACACGAGCCACAGCCAGCAAGCCATTCTTGGCCCCGGCATATGCAGCAAGCCCCACAGCACCGGTCAAACCGGCAATCGAAGACATGAAAAGCACAGACCCTCCACTCCGGATCTTACCAGCCGCCATCAGATTACGACTCAGAAGAACAGGGGCCCGCAGATTTATATGGGTGATTTCATCAAAAAATGCATCAGACATCCACCTGAAAGGCATCAGCTTGGACACACCCGCTGAATGAACAATGCCATCGATAGTGCCAACTGACTCGGCCAAAGCAAGCGATTGCGCATCATCCGTCAGATCCGCCGCCAACCACATATGGCCATCTCCTGGAAGCAAGGACACGAGCTCTTCCAATTTCTCTTCATTTCGCCCCGATGCGACAATAGATGCACCACTTTTCGCACATTCAATCGCCGTCACACGGCCAATACCAGAAGAGCTGCCGGTTATAAGGATCGTTTTATTATTTAACGTAAAAACACTGCTCATATTTCGACAAGCCCAGGACAGCAGATGCCATCTGTTTCGACATAGGCAGAAGCCCACGACAAACCAACACCAAAACCACATAGAACAAGCTTGTTCACACCCATCTCAAGTTGGCGGGACAGGCTTGTCGTTATTGTCAAGGGGATACTGGCAGAGCTTGTATTCCCGAACAAGTCGATCGAATAAGGATGCTTTTCAGAAGAAATTTTCAGCTTGTTCCGGATTGTCTCGTTGATCAATCGGTTTGCTTGATGGAATATAAAACTGTCAACATCATCCACAGACACCCCAATCCCCTCCAGAAGACGAGAAACGCTGACAGGAACCTTATCAACAGCAAATTCAAAAATCTTTGGCCCATCAATGATGCAGTCTATCGGTCGACGTTTTATCCCGTCCTGCCCTTCCACATAATCGAAATCCTCGCAACTGATAGGATGGCGAAAGCCACCAGCGGGCGTATAAAGGTACTTGTAACCACTTCCATCCGTTCCAAAATCAAAGACCATGGGGCTGGCATTTTGGCTACGCTCAACAGCACAAACCCCACCCGCATCCCCAAATAATAGATTGGTTCCGCTGTCGAGACCACATCCATCCGCCTTGTTGACCTCACCAACAAGGAGGAGTCCCCTCTTCCCCTGACCACCAGTCAACAGCGACGCAATGGCTGCCAACCCCTGCACAAAGCCAGAGCACCCAGAAGGAATATCAAAAGCTATGCATGACTGGCTTATCCCCAGCCTCTCCTGCAAAAGGCAGGCTGTCATGGGAAGAACATAATCCCGACTCTGGCTCACAAAAATCACGGTATCGACATCGTCCCCGGACCAACCCAAGCGGGTCATCAGCGTGCGGGCGGCCTCATGACAGAGATCCGAAGAAACAAGGCCCTGCACGTATGCCGAACGGCTTTCCTTCACACCGGTTACAGAAGAGAAGCGCTTTGCCATTAAGCGGTCCGCAAACAGTTCCGCAGAGATAACGCGTCGACTCGCGGGAACACAGGACGCAATTCCACAGATACGAACCCCCTCAATACGACGCACCACCATAATTGATCACCGCGCCTGCATCACCTCGAACAAATCCCCAACCTTCTTGCAGCGTTCGATGTCTTCCATAACGATAACCTTCTCATAGATTGTACTTGCCATTGCCATCACAGACAGAATTGCAAGGGAATCCCACCCGGGGACTTCAGAAAGAGGTGTCTCTGCGGTCAAATTAACTGCATTCTCCAGCTCCACGGCCTCACGGAAATGACCCAGAAAAACATTGATACTCACAGCTCACCCCTTATTTTCTCAAAGCAATCGAGGCTCGAAGGATACCCAAACTTTCTGTAGAAGTCAGAGAAAAAAATCTTCTTATCTGGTACAAGCCAAGCAAACTCGTCCTTTTTCAGAACACTCAATTGATATTCGACATACGATTCAGCGCTCATAAGCCATGCCCTCAAACCGTAATTATTATATCTTTTTCCGCAGGAAAAATCCCTATACTCATCACGGTATACGACACATCCTCCAGAAGGACGAACATGTACTGTCATCTTGTGTGATATTGGCAGTTCGCTCGCTCGACGAATCTGCACGGAGAATTCCTTATCGTAACGATAATGGACACGCGCAAGCGTTTCAATGTAATGCCCAATAGTCAGAACACTTGTGGGCTGCGCCAATCCAAGAACCAAGAGATACCCCCCAAATTTCACCAAGCGCTCCATGGTTGATCCAGCACCAAACGGTGAAATATCGGGAGACAGGCTGAAACGTTGGTGATTGTTCCTGATATAAAAGTTATAGGTTGGCGTCAGCGTACGGTCATCGGGATATTTCCGGGCGAAGTATTTACTGAGAAGACCTACCTGTCCGTAATCCCTATCCAGATCAAAGACACCATTCTTCAGACAGTCGTAGTTAAACGTGGGAAACAGCAGCGTTCTTTCCCCTGCGGCCTCCGAGATGATTTGCTCGTACTTCTGACACAGGATGCTTCCCGGACTGACCTCATCAATATAACCAAGACCAGCAAGACTTGACTGAACAAGAACCGGGGATGAAACCGGTATCTCAGAAAATATCTCTCCAATTAATTCCTCAACACAACTTCGATCAACGCATTTAAATAAAGCGCTACTTTTCATGATAATCTCCAACCCATCTCCATCAATGAGAAAAAAATAAATACGAAAAATAAATAAATTTCTTTCATTGCGGCTAATAAATAACGATTTTTTATAGTGCGTTAAGTGACATTATATATCAAATAAACAAATGTTAATTGAATTAATATTTGGTTTTCTTGCATAAAGAACTTATATATTTTTGCGAATTATCAAATAAACTCTCTCCGCACATGGGCGTAGCTCCCCTCCCCCCTGTATTAAAATACAACAAATTATCACAACAATTTGGTAGTTTAAATTATCCTCGCAGAGGATAAACTACATAACAGAACTGGCTACTATAGAATAAGATTTGCATACACGCTTTTTGGGGGCGTAAGATTCTGTATCTAACTAATAACAGAGAATGCATTCCCGCATGAACGATCTGTTTTCCAGTCTGGAAATGCATGAACAGAAGAGCGCTCTTCTGTCTGAAGAGAGCGGGGAGATGTCATACCATGACCTTGCCTGTCAGGCTGACTTCTGGGCAAACGCCGTTGCAGGACGCAACCTTGTACTGATCCTGTGCGAGAATTGCCCGGAAGCTGTTATGGCGTATATCGGGCTGATGCGCGCAAATTCCGTACCAGCCTTGGTGCATCACTCCGTATCACAGCACCATCTTGTAGACATTACGAATCGCCTGAACCCGGGTTACATCCTCTGTCCACTGAATCATGCACCGACATTCGGACAAGCCCGGATCGTGCAACAAAGAAACGGCTATGTCCTGATGCACCGGGGAGAAAGCCCCGCAATGCACGATCAGCTGTCTCTTCTGTTAACAACATCAGGATCAACAGGAAGCCGGTCTTTCGTCCGGATTTCACGCAATAACATCCTGAGTAATGCGGCATCAATTGCACAATCTCTCGACCTCAAAGAGTCTGATCGTGCAATCACCACGATGCCCTTCAGCTACAGCTACGGACTGTCAATCATCCATTCCCATCTGCTTGTCGGCGCGTCTGTTTTTGTGACAGAGAACGCGGTGATTACACCTGCTTTCTGGCACGCCGTACGGGAGCATCGCGTCACAAATTTTGGTGGCGTACCGTTTATTTACCAGACATTGAAACGTCTGCACCTTGACACGATGGACTTACCCGCCTTGCGCCTGCTGACACAGGCCGGTGGACGTATGGATCCAGACGATATCCAGTCATTTGTGCGGTCATGTACACATAAAAACAGACAGTTCAGGGTCATGTATGGACAGACAGAGGCAACCGCACGCATGTCCTGCGTCCCCTGGGATGCCATGCCATCCAAGGGACATACCATCGGCATTCCGATCCCCGGGGGAAGCATGTTCCTGATTGATGAAGCCGGTAATCCAATACAGGAACCGGAACAACCAGGCGAGCTTGTCTATCAGGGCCCCAATGTCTCACTTGGCTTGGCACAATCTGCAGATGACCTGACCTTGGGAGATTGCCACAAAGGAACCTTGCACACAGGAGACATCGCCTGCCGCGACAGTGATGGATTCCTGCGCATTATCGGGCGAAAAAAGCGATTCCTGAAAATATTCGGGCACAGGGTTAGCTTGGATGAAACAGAACATCTACTGGAGAAAGCCGGTTATCACGCTGCATGCAGTGGCCATGACGATCGACTATGTGTTTTCATTACAGACGCTGACAAGGCCAAGGATGTAGCCGCATTCCTGCAATCTGCAACAGGCCTGCATCACAAGGGAATCTTCGTTCATATAGTCCCCGCATTTCCCCGTCTCGAGTCAGGGAAAACGGATTATTCCACCCTTATGAACCAAGCAGTGCCATGATTACGCCCTTGCCCCTTGATGCTTTCTTTGAAGAACCACCCTACGAACTGCGTCGTCCGCAAAGACAGCCCCTCTTTCTGGAACGCATGTCGTGGTTGACACACCACCATATGCAACACTGCCCACCTTATAAAAAAATGATGGCTTTCTTCCCGGACCAGACAGAAAAGCATTCCTCTCTGGAACACATTCCCTTCTTGCCAGTTCGCCTCTTCAAGGAACTAGATCTGAAGAGTGTTCCCCAGAGCCAGGTCCAGAAGACCCTTCTGTCATCAGGAACAACCGGTCATACACGTTCGCGCATCGCACTTGATCATGCTGAAATCATGCGACAAACGAAAGTCCTTGCCCACATTACCGTGAATTTTACGGGGCTGGAACGGATGCCCATGCTGGTCATCGACTCACAATCCGCAGAAAGGGGGGCAGATGCATCATCAGCACGCGCAGCCGCCACGACCGGATTTTCGCTCTTTGGGCGCCCCATCATATATGCCCTGGACAAACAGGGAGTGACTGACCTGAATGCCCTGAAAGATTTTGAAACCCGTTATGGTAACCAACCTGTTTTTGTCTTTGGCCTTACCTTCCTTGTGTTCTCGAAATTTCTGAAGTGCCTTGAGGAGCAGGGTATACGCCTTGATCTGGGTAAAGGTATCCTGATCCACGGTGGTGGGTGGAAGAAGATGGCCGACCAACAGATCAGCGCCGGGGCATTCCGTGCTCTGGCCGAAAAAACAACCGGTATCCGTTCTGTCCATAACTACTATGGCCTTGTTGAACAGACAGGCTCCATCTTTCTTGAATGTGAGCAACACCATCTGCATCCGTCCCTGTTCTCGGATGTTCTGGTGCGAAAT
>NZ_JAAVTA010000011.1 GCF_012102705.1 Haematospirillum sp. H1815 | reverse complement strand
CAGAGATATGGTGCCGGGGTCATAGCCGGCATCACCTATGTTCTGCCACGCGGGCTGCTATGCTCAGCACCCACCATTGCGGGCCAGAACATTACCAGCCAGATAAAGGGAGCCACAGATCAGGACACGCCGTGGGGAATCACCTGCTTTTTCCGCAAGGCCTGCCAGCGCTGCCGGCACATCGGCGCAGGCAGCCGTATCCTCTACCCCAAGACCACGGGCTACCTGTGCCAAATGTTCGGGAGAACGACCCGCCAAGCTTCCCTGCACCGGAACAGTTCGGATACGAGAGGCAACACGGACCAAGGGTGCCAGAAAACCACCTTCATCCTTGGTATCGATCATACCAACAACCAGATCCAGCGGCCTGTCCTGCCACTGTGCACAGATGTAATCTGCCAGATTCAACCCGGCATCCGGATTATGACCGCCATCAAGCCAAAGATCCCACCCCTTTGGCAAAAGACCTGACAGAGGTCCCTGACCCAGGTTCTGCAAACGCGCAGGCCAGACGACACGTGGCAGCCCACGCCCCCACGCATCAGATGGGACCATGCCAAGCTGCTCAATCACGGCCAGGGCAAGAGTAGTATTATGGACCTGATGCCCCCCGGGCAGAACGGGGGCAGGAAGAGTATGAGCCGCCCCATTCAACCCCGTATAAACCAGAGACCGATCATGCAGCACACCGGAAAAGTCCCTGTCCTGCAACAGGATCGGTGCCCCGATTGCGGACGCAGAAGACTCCAGAACCGGGAGCACATCTGCTTTCTGCTTCATGCTGATACACGGCACCCCGGCACGCATAATGCCGGCCTTTTCTGCAGCAATGGCCGCAACCGTATCTCCCAGATAGGCTTGATGATCAAGAGAGATAGAAGTCAGAACAGTCACCGAGGGTTTCTCGACAACGTTGGTCGCATCAAGGCGACCACCCAGACCGGTTTCAAGCAAAACAACATCAGCCGGTACGCGCGAAAAAGCCAGAAAAGCTGCCGCAGTTGTCACCTCAAAGAACGTAATGGGCTGCCCGGCATTACAAGCCTCGACCTCTTCAAGAAGAGCAGACAAGGCTTGATCTGTAATCCGTGAACCAGACAGAACAATGCGTTCATTGAAGCGAACCAAGTGCGGAGAGGTGTAGGCATGCACACGCAGGCCACCTGCCTCCAGCAAAGCCCGCATCGTTGCCAATGTCGAGCCTTTACCATTGGTCCCGGCAACATGGACAACCGGCGGCAGAGCGTTCTGTGGATTCCCGAGACGCCCCAGCAGAGACCACATACGGTCAAGGGAAAGATCAATAGCCTTGGGGTGGAGCGCCATAAGGCGCTCCAGAACACAGTCCGGACCCACGACGGGGGGAGAGATCAACATCAACCGTTCCTTTACTCCTGCCCGTCACTCCGCCGGAAAACGTGAACGCAGCGGCACCACCTGTCCCGCCGGCCCCCGGTGCCGCAGAAGATTCAGGATATTCCCCAAGACCCCGGGCAGCTCCTGCCGGGTGGCAACAATGTCAACCATACCATGCTCACGCAGATACTCCGCCTTCTGGAACCCTTCGGGCAACTTCTGGCGAATCGTGCTCTCAATCACACGGGCACCGGCAAACCCGATAACGGCACCGGCTTCAGCCACATGAATATCCCCCAGCATGGCAAAGCTTGCCGTTACCCCGCCCGTAGTTGGGTCCGTCAGGAGCACAATGTAGGGCAGGCCCTTCTCCTTAACCTTGTCCACAGCCACCGTGGTACGAGCCATCTGCATCAGGGACAGCGCCCCCTCCTGCATACGGGCCCCCCCGGATGCCGGCACAACGATCAAGGGCGCATCCTGTACTACAGCCAGTTCAGCTGCAGTAACAATGCCCTCACCGACAGCCATACCCATCGATCCGCCCATGAAGGCAAAGTCAAAGGCGGCGACAACGGTTTCAACACCGCCAATCGTACCGGTTGCCACGATAATCGCATCATGCTCCCCGGTCTTGGACCGGGCATCGCGAAGCCGGGACGAATAGCTCTTCAGATCCTTGAAGCGCAGGGGATCTTCCGCCACTCTGGGCAGTTCAACCCGCTTGTACTTTCCATCATCAAACAGCAGCTCCAGCCGCTTCTTGACGGCAATCCGCATATGATGGCCGCAGTGCGTACAAACATGGAGGTTCTTCTCCAGCTCGCGATGGAATACCATCTGCTCACACGAAGGGCACTTGACCCATAAATTGTCCGGCACATCCTTGGGACGAACCAGTTGCTGGATTTTGGGGCGGACGAAGTTGGTCAGCCAGTTCATTATCGGGAAATCCCGTGTTGCCTCGACTATAAAATAACCCACCTGTTCGGGGGCAGGACAGAGCGTATACCCTATTTCCCCGCCAAGCGCACCCCCTCTGCCAAAGAGGCTACAAACCCAAGCGCTGTCGGCACCTGCCCCAACCCTTTGCCCTTGTCGGCAATCACCTCAACAAGGGCAGAGCCAACGACAACGGCATCGGCAAATCGGGCAAAGGCGGCTGCCTGATCCGGCGTACGAATCCCGAAACCCGTTGCCACAGGCAAATCGGTCATCCGCCGCAGGCGATCGACAGAAGAACGAACTTCTTCGACATCGGCAAGGACGGTCCCGGTTACTCCCGTGACAGAGACGTAATAAAGGAAACCACCCGCACGGTCCAGTATGACCGACAAACGGCGACTGTCCGTCGTAGGGGCCGCCAAGCAAATCATATGCAGGCCGTTATGAGCAAGATCCACAACAAAGGACTCGGCTTCCTCGGGCGGAAGATCCACAAGAATCACACCATCAGCACCAGCCTCCGCCGCATCCGCAGCAAAACGGGCCGGCCCGTAAGAATAAACAGGATTGTAATACCCCATCAGAACAACCGGCGTCTTGCGGTCCTGCCGACGGAATTGCCTCAAAAGCTCCAGCGTACCCGGCAGGGTCATACCCGCCTTCAAAGCACGACCGGCTGCTGCCTGAATGGTTGGACCATCAGCCATGGGGTCCGAGAAGGGCATTCCCAGCTCGATGATATCAGCCCCGGCTGCCGGTAAACCGGCCATAACCTCCAGGGACAAAGCCGGATCAGGATCACCGGCCATAATATAGGTCACAAGAGCAGCCCGCCCTGCCTGCCTCAGGTCGGCAAAACAATCATCCAAGCGATTGACCACAAGGGTCGATGTATGGGTGTGCATTGGTCTCTCCATCTTCACAGCGCAATCCCCATGGCCGCAGCCACAGTGTTCATGTCCTTGTCCCCCCGCCCGGACAGACAAACCACCATCCGATGATCCTGCGGTAAATCCGGTGCCACACGGATGGCATGCGCCAAGGCATGCGCTGACTCAAGAGCCGGTATAATACCCTCCCGCCGCGTCAGACGATGAAAGGCTTCCAATGCTTCCTCGTCTGTGACCGATACATATTCAACACGCCCTGTATCATGCAACCACGCATGTTCCGGACCAATCCCGGGATAATCCAGACCTGCTGAAATGGAGTGAGCCTCTGCAATCTGCCCATCATCATCTTGCAGGATAGAGGTACAGTTGCCATGCAAAACACCGGGACGCCCCCCGGCCAGGCTGGCGGCGTGCTTGCCCGTTTCCAGGCCATGCCCCGCTGCCTCCACCCCGATAATGCGGACATCACGGTCATCAAGAAAGGGATGGAACAAGCCCATGGCGTTGGATCCACCACCAACACAGGCCACCAGGCTGTCTGGAAGCGACCCACACTCACCCTGCATCTGGGCGCGGGTTTCCTCGCCAATAACACACTGAAAATCACGTACCATGCTCGGATAGGGATGCGGACCGGCAACAGTCCCGATCAGGTAGTACGTATCCCGGACGTGGGCAACCCAGTCCCGCAGCGCTTCATTCATCGCATCCTTGAGGGTTGCAGCACCACTCTGGACTGCCCTGACATCGGCCCCCAGAAGTTTCATGCGGAAAACATTGGGCTGCTGCCGGGCGATATCTGTCGCCCCCATATAAATGACGCAGGACAAGCCAAACAGGGCGCAAACCGTTGCGGTTGCAACCCCGTGCTGACCTGCACCGGTTTCGGCAATAATACGCGTCTTCCCCATCCGACGGGCCAGAAGAATCTGCCCCAGGCAGCTGTTGATCTTGTGGGCACCGGTATGGTTGAGGTCTTCCCGCTTCAGGTAAATCTTGGCCCCACCCAGCTCGTCACTCAGACTGCGGGCCAGATATAGCGGACTGGGACGTCCAACATAGGCGGATAACAGCTGGTTCAACTCGGCCCGGAACGCGGGATCTCGGCGAAGGGTATTATAAGCCTCCTCAACCTCCAGGATCAGCGGCATCAGGGTTTCTGCAACATAGCGGCCACCATAGATACCAAAATGGCCGCGCGAATCGGCTCCCCCACGCAGGGAGGAGGAATCTGGATGATGTGTCATTGAACAGTCGTCTCATCAAAACAGGAAAACAAGGGAATGGCACAGCAGCCAATCCCACGGGGCAGCCTTTTACCAGGCCCCTGTTCCTGTCCAGACTGTAGCGCTCAAGACCAAGCGCCGCATGGACCGCATCGGCGGCCGACGCCACACGCGCCCTGCTGACAACAAGGAGAAAAGAGGAAACACACACGGCTCCCACGGCAACCGTAAACGAACAGGGAGAACGGTCGCACATCCTGAACCAGGACGCAAGAGGCATCGCTATTCTACTGCTGGGTACCCGCTGCGCTCCGACGGGCCAGCACATCCTCAAGCGCCTTGTTGAAGGGAGGAATCACGCTTGCATCGACCGATGCCTTGCCAAACATGTAATAGACAGGGCCATTATCAAGCAGATAGCCAGGGTACAACGTGACCGTATCATCCAGCCCGTTTCTATAGATGGAATACAGGCCGGATCCACTGTCTGTCAGGAATGCATCAATCCGCTTGGTTGCCACCAAGGCAAACTGGTCCTGCCGGGGATCTTCAACAACAACCTTCTTGAAAGCAGGGTCATCAACCAGCTTTTCATACTCTCCACCGATGTAGGTATCAGCTACAACGCCAAGCCGTAGCGGTGTTCCAATGAACGAGGACAAACCAGTCAAGGTCAGCTTCCCCACGTCCGCACTGCGAACAAACAGACCCAGCGTCTCCTGGCGATACGGACTGCTGTAATGATGATTCCGGGCCCGCTCCTTGGTCCAGGAGGCCCCCCCGATCACATCAATCTTGCCCGACAGAAGACCACTGAGAAGGCGACTCCAAGAGGTAATTTCAACAACCAAGGGACACCCAAGGGCCTTGGCTGTCTCGCGAATAAGCGCAACATCATCGCCCAAAGGGGAACCACTGGGGCTGACATACTGGTAAGGCGGCCAGTCCGGCGTAATGCCAAAATACAGGGGGCGGCTGCATGTTCCACGTTCCCAGCGCATGACGGGGCCGGATGCCTCTGCCGGGCGCAACGGCCCATCAACGGCCAGAAGAAGCGCAAGAGCAGCACATACAGCCGCACCAAAACGCCTTGGACATCCCCAGAAAGAAGCCATTGCGACACTCTCCTGCCGTAGCACCCCGTTCTTTTCCCCGATGGCAGTGGAACACGCCACCAATAACACCGCAAGAACGTTCTGGATTGGCTGTCTGACGGGATAAATGACCGACCCTGGAACCTGCTATAAAGGCAACTTCGAGTATAAGAACTGGACACAGCTACGGATATATCTCCGTACAAACATTATGTGCACCATAAAGCAGGATCTTCCTAGTGCTGTGCAAATGACTTGGCATGATCCCCCAAGGCAACCAGGCGCGTTTCTGCCCTTTCTACCAGCAAGCGACAAGAGCCGGACGTGGCCTGCCTGTACAAACCGGCCGCGGAATGCCAAAGCCCCGCAGTCTCGTGCAGGCCGGCCAGTCGGTATGCATCCAGCCCTTCCCTGTCAGCTTGGCAGGTCTCTAGAAGCACAGCCAGGGCCAAAGGATAGCCGTGAGCGTTCAGCACGGATCGAGACTGTGCCACGCGCCGGAAATACAAGGCAGCCCGCGGGTATTGCCCATGAAGAAAAAATGATGTAGCCCGCCAGTACGTTGCGATGGGCTCTCCGCGCGTTCCCTCACAGGCATGTACAGCAAAGGCTGTTGCCCGCAACGCATGCTCAACCCACGCACGTTCATCAAAGCGCGACGGCGGCAAAGCCAGATAACCGCTAACAGCATCAAGTGCACCCTCAATCGCAACCGGACACCGTGCATTGCTGTCGATATTCTGTCCATTACCAGAATTTGGAGGGACTGTGGGAGGACGGGACAGAAAATCAGCAACTGAGGAATGGTCACCTTCAGCAAGACGCGGAGACGGTCTTGGTTCAGGCGCACTGAAATCAACAAAAGGCAGGGAAGAAGCGTCATGCGGAGCGCCAACTGGTACTTTCGCTTCTCCATCTTGCGAAACATGCAAGGCAGAAGGCGCACCAAAGTAGCGTTTCTCCAAAACAGGCGCCGATGTATCAGCAACATCAGACTCTGGACTCTGTACACATCCAGATACCAAAAGCATAATCAGTGAAAGTGTAAGGACAGGACGCCAAGAAAACATCAGACGGAAACCCAACATGCAAGCCAGAGTACTTTTGCGCACAGACACTACCATGACACGAATACAATGAATGGCACAATCCATGTGACATAATACGCAAAAAAGTCCCCCGTTGTAGCGGAGGACGAAGGCAGAAATTCAGAATAACGTACTGTCATTGTGCCTGCTGGCTCTAGGCCCGCCGACGGTCAGCATAACTTCTGACCTTTCGGCTCATTGCTTCAAATGCATCCCTGAGCGCGATCGCAATATCCTCACCCCCATCGCTTTCATGGGGGCCGCGTTGCACCACCAGCACATCACCGGGCACGGCAACGTCTATACCAACCTGGAACGGCTCTCCCTTGTGATATTCGACATGCGGGCTCTTCCGCTGCTTACCTATCGTGACACGGCAACTGATAATATCAGGACAAAAGCGCCCAAGCTTGGCGACCTTGTCATGCACCTTCTGCTTTACCGAATCGGAATGATCTACACCATGAAAGGAAACCTGAACGGGAATCTGCATCAAGGCCTCTCCCTTGGATCGGACCCCACCTTCTACTCGTGCGGTAGCAGTGGGGCGCTGAAAACACCGGCCACCAGAGCTGACCTGCACACCATCCAAGGGCTGCGTAGATCATGCCCAACGGCCAGATCTATGGGGCGCAACGCCGCGCCCGGGAATTCAGACAACCGTCTGTTTATAAAGACGACTCTGATTCACTTACCCTCGTATTCTGATCCCTTTTCCCCAACGCTGCAACAGGCATCAACAACCTTCACCGGAGGATATTTCTTGCCCCTTGCAAAATATGGGAATCTCCACCATATGGGCCCCTACCTGTGGAAAAAACGGATGCACTGCATCCTGCAACCGAAGCAATCATGATGACCAGAGGAAAACCATGACGATCACCGAAGAAAAGATGACCTTCCAGGCCGAGGTCAACAACCTGCTTGATATAGTGGTAAACTCTCTTTACTCGCAGCGGGACATCTTCCTGAGAGAGCTGATATCAAATGCCTCGGATGCCTGCGACAAGCTGCGTTATGAGGCACTGACCAAGCCTGAGCTGATTGCTGAAAACAGTACCCTCGCCGTACGGTTACAAACCGATCGTGATGCGGGAACCTTGGTCGTTGCCGATAATGGTATTGGCATGAGCCGTGATGAACTTGTCACCAATCTGGGAACCATTGCCCGTTCCGGCACCAGCGAATTTCTGAAGTCACTGTCCGGCGACGCCCGCAAGGATATGACCCAGATCGGCAAGTTTGGCGTTGGCTTTTACTCTGCCTTCATGGTTGCCGACCGGGTTGAGGTCGTATCGTGCAAGGCCGGTTCAGAAGAGGGATGGAAATGGTCCAGTGACGGGCGCGGCAGCTTCACGGTGACAGAAGCCCCAGGTGCCACGCGCGGCACCGTCATTACCCTGCACCTGAAAGAAGATGCAAAGGAGGATTTCCTGGAAGGATGGACCCTGCGCAAGGTTGTAAAGTCCTATTCCGAGCACATCGGGCTGCCAGTCATTCTGGTGGGCGGCAACGATGGCAAAAGCGATGATGAAACACTGAACACCGCCTCGGCTCTCTGGACACTGAACCGCAATGACATCACAGAGGATCAGTACAAGGACTTCTACCAGCACGTTGCCCATGCCTTTGACACACCATGGATGACAACGCATTACCGTGCTGAAGGAACTCTGGAATACACGGCTCTTCTGTTCGTGCCGTCCGAAAAACCTCTGGATTTGTTCGAACCATCCCGTCGCCAGCATGTGAAGCTCTATGCCAACCGGGTCCTGATTTCCGAAAGTTGCGAAGAACTTCTACCAGCTTGGTTGCGTTTTGTGCGTGGCGTCGTGGACAGTGCGGACCTACCGCTGAACGTCAGCCGTGAAATGCTGCAAAACAACCCGATGGTATCGAAAATACGCACGGGCCTGGTCAAACGTCTCCTTGCCGATCTGAGCAAGAAGGCCAATGACACGGACAGCTGGCTTGTTTTCTGGAAAACATTTGGCCCCGTCCTCAAGGAAGGCCTGTACGAAGACTTTGAGCGGCGTAATGATATTCTGGAACTGGCGCGCTTCCATTCCACAGCCAGCGATACACCCGTCAGCCTGACACAATACCTGGAACGCATGAAGGATGGACAGGAAGCCATCTATTTCATAACAGGCGATTCCACAGAAGCCCTGCGCAAAAGCCCTCAGTTGGAGGGTTATCTTGCACGCGGGATCGAGGTTCTTCTCCTCTCTGACCCTATTGATGAGTTCTGGACCGGCATGGTGCCGTCATTCCGTGACAAGCCGTTCCGTTCCGTTAGCAGCGGCGCAGCCGACTTGGATACAATTGCGTGCGAGGACAGCAAGCCTGACGAAGAAAAAGACGTGCCACCAACCGATCAAATGGACCGGCTGGTTGCCGTGCTGAAAGGAACACTGGGCGACAGGGTCAAGGATGTTCGTCCATCGTCACGTCTGACAACATCTGTGTGTTGCCTTGTTTCGGACGAAGGCCAAATGTCCATTCATCTGGAACGTCTGATGCGTCAGCACAGGGGTGAAAAAACAGATGGAGCCGCTGCACGGGTTCTGGAAATCAATCCAGGGCATGCCTTGATCCGCAGCCTGGCAGCCCGGGCCAATGAAGAAACAACCAGTCCGGCACTGGAAGATGCAGCGTTTCTCTTGCTGGATCAGGCACGGATTGTTGAAGGGGAACTGCCCATTGACCCCGCCGCCTTTGCAGGACGCATGGCTCGCCTGATGGAACAAGGACTGGTTTAATTGAAAAAGACAGCCTGACCGGTGCCACAAAACCCGGTCAGGCTGTCGCTACGGCTTCGTAAACAGCCGCTGCCCTTGACGTGTCGTCACATACCGTCAATGGCAAGAAGACAACAAACGTCGAGCCTCGTCCTATAGCTGACGAAACACGGATGCTACCGCCGAAACTCTCGACAATCTTGCGGCTGACAGCCAGCCCAATGCCACGTCGTCCGCATTCTGTCACGGAACTGGAACCTAGCTGAAAATCAAAAAGATTGACCTGCGCATCATCCGGAATGCCAATGCCGTTGTCAGCAATGGATACCTCCACTCCCTGTTCTGTGCAGCATACAGAAAAGCGTATCTCCGGTGCGTGTCCTGCTTTCTTGTACTTCAATGCATTATCAAGAAGATTGCCAAGAACCCGGCACAACATGTCACGGTTACAACGCACATCGGCATCCGTACCGATAACCCGCACCAAGGCGCCGGCGGCTTCAATCTGCCCCCGGAGAGCATCACAAACATCGTTGATAACATCCATGACAGAGACCTGATCGGCGTGCACCTGAACACGTGTCAGGGATATGTAGTCCAGAAGGCCCTCAAGGGACCGGTCTATGCATAACGCACCCTCCGATGCCAAACGCAAATACTCGCGCTCTCCCTCACCCAGAAGCGATTCTATACGACGCTCCAACAGGCCAAGATAGCCGGATATGGAGCAAGCCGGGCCTCTGATATGGCTGGATACAAGGGCTGCAATCTGATCCAGATCCTTGTTACTACAGCGCAGGGCCGCGCGTTCCTCGACCAAGGCAGCCTGAGCATGACGTCGTTCCGTCACATCAACAACAGACATAACAAGACTGACCGGATCGCCACCCGCACGGCATACCATGGCCAGCATCCGGTCAACCCAGATAACCTGGCCAGAACGATGCAAGCCGCGTTTCTCAACATGACTGACTGTGCATTCGCCCCTGAGCATGGAGGAAATGACATCCCGCTCGGCCTGTACATCTTCTGGGAAAGAAAAATCATGGCATGAAAGACCCACAACAGGGTCAGAGGCGTCATACCCAAACAGGCGGACAAACGCATCATTGGCTACAACAATACGGCCATCAAGATCCATCAGGGCAATACCAACGGCAGCCTGACGGAAAACAGCCTGAAAACGGACGTCAGCCTCTTCGCGTGCACGCTCTGCCTTTGCACCTGCCCGGGCCGCAGCCACGGCCGTTGCCTGCCAGCGGCTGGTCATAACCCAGCTGAAGGCAACGATAGCAGCATACTGCAGCATTTCCGCAACAAGGATAGTTACGGAATTGACATTACCAAGCTGCAGAAAATCAATACCGGGCGGCAGGGAAACACCATACATTCCGCGGCTGCCCATGGCCACACCCAGAAAGAAAAGAATAATGGCACCAACCGTGCCCGCTTCGCCTTCGACAGATGAAAACATCCTCCATGCTGCAACCCAGCAGAAAAAAGCCGCAAAGATTCCCATAAGAACCATACGTGCCGGCAAGCTGGGATCCACAATCGTGAACCAGGTAATCAGGAAAGCGAAAACAACAACACCCAGTACAGATGCCAATGTAACCCGGAACGAACGGCGCATACCACTGAGACGGTCGACCACGACAAGAGACAGGGCGATAACCACCAGCAAAGAAATATTGGCGACAATGACAAACAACCAGTCCCCAGCAGATCCACGCAGGGCAAGCAGAAAACTGCCCAAGGCCTTGAGTATCTGGGACAGGCATAAAGGTGCCATAATAGGGCGCCATCCTGGAGCAAAGGCCATTATGCCGGTCGTTACTGCCATCAGGGTTGATATCGCCACCATCGATACCCATAACGTTGGCATATCAAGCATTGGTCCGTTCCCCCGGCAATCCCCATCCGCCCGGTCGCGATTATGGCAGAAGCGTTCTCGTGGACAAGCCCTGTGGTGTATGGTCAAGCATCCCCCTTGCCAGAACCGATGGTTTGCATAGGATGGTCCGGGCGTCCGGTGCCTGGAGCGATCACGCCTTTCATGATCTGAGTGGAGCCTGCTTCCTGTGTCCAATACACCTTCGGTATCACTGTCCCTGATGGCGGTCATCGCCGCAGTGACCGACGATGTTCCACGGATCCTGCTTGCCAGAGATCAACCTTCGCACTTTGATGTTACAGGCCATACCCATTATGCCTCTGCAGGAACACTGCCCTGCGGCCCCTTTGATCCAGCCAGCCATCGTAGCCTTGATCATGGGTGCCGGCAGTGGGTCGAAACACGAACAGGCCTGGCACTGCAATATGTGGAGCAGTTGTACACGTTCGGCGGCCGGAATCGTGATCCGCATGAACTACACGGAGCCGGACGCTTGGTTTCAATCGCATATCTGGCCCTGACACGCGAAACAGGAACCAACAAGCACAACAAGGCAACATGGCATGACTGGTACAGCTTTCTACCATGGGAGGACTGGCGAGCAGGACGTCCGGAACTGATTGACCGTGTCATCATGCCATGCCTGCGCTCATGGGCAAAGGAACAGGCCTGCTCCGTACGTAAACACCGTCTGGATCGTATTGATCTTGCCTTCGGAACAACAGCCCCCGGCACATTCGATCCTGTCAGAGCCCTGGATCGCTACGAACTTCTCTACGAAGCCGGCTTGGTCCATGAGTCCCGGCGTGATGCCGATGCCTTGGCCCAGGCCAATGGCAAAAAAGCCCCACCTGTGCCTGACACCAAAAGAAACGTGATAGCCGCCTTGGGCAAACCCATGGAAATGGATCACCGGCGCGTACTGGCCAGTGCCCTGACCCGGTTGCGGGGCAAGCTGGCATGGCGCCCGGTTGTTTTTGACCTGGTTCCGGATACCTTTACCCTGCTGCAGCTTCAGCGCGTTGTTGAAGCCTTGTTTGGCACCACAGTTCACAAGCAGAATTTCCGGCGGACCATCGCAAGCATGGATTTGGTGGAACCAACAGGAAAAATGGAAACCCAGGGACGTGGTCGTCCGGCTGAATTGTTCCGATTCCGCCGCGCCGCTATCCTGGAACGCCGCACGCTGGGTATTGGCGTCCCGGTTGTACGCGGAGAACAATCCTAACACATTGATATACATCGTGTAGAGCAGGCATAAACATCCATATCTTTGTTTCCGGGCTCACATTCCTCTTGCCACATTCCATAATATACTCTAGAAGAGCATATTAATTATACTCAGGATGAGCACGATTCTGCCCGCTTCCCACAGGCGGCAAGGAATCATCGGGAGTTTTTCCTATGAATATGCCCCGGAAACCGGATCTTGACCTTCTCTATACGCGCATGCAGTCCATGCTGACGCCAATGGAATGGTCCCTGATAACACCGGTTATCGAACACATTCAGGCCCTGAAAGCAGAGCGTCAGGCTGTTATTCTGGCCCATAATTATATGCGCCCGGAAATTTTCCACGGCGTTGCCGATATCACGGGGGACTCTCTGGCCTTGGCGCAGAAAGCCGTTGAGGTAGATGCGGAGGTTATCGTCGTTGCCGGGGTTCACTTTATGGCAGAAACAGCCAAGCTTCTGAACCCGACACGAACGGTCCTTATTCCGGATATGCGCGCCGGGTGTTCACTGGCTGAATCTATTACACCAGATGCTATCCGGGCCTTGAGACAACAATGGCCCGGGGTGCCTGTGTGTGTGTATGTCAACACCTCGGCTGCCGTCAAAGCCGAAGCAGACATCTGCTGTACATCAGGAAATGCAGTACGAATTGTGGAGGCGATTGCCCGCGAAACCGGCAGTGACAGCGTTCTGTTCCTGCCCGATCGTTATCTGGCAGCATGGGTTCAGACCCAGACCGATGTCCGCATTATCCCCTTTGATGGATCCTGCGAGGTGCATGAACAGTATCGTCCCGAGGACATACACAGCATCCGCGAAGACTACAACAATGACCTGGTTGTAATTGCCCACCCGGAATGCCCATCTGACGTGATCCAGGCCGCAGACTTTGCCGGTTCAACCGCCCAGATGGCAGATTACCTGGAACGGGAGAAACCCGGTCGGGTCCTTCTGATCACAGAATGCTCGATGGGGGACAATCTGATGAAGTCCCATCCTGAAACAGACTTTATCCGATCCTGCCACATGTGCCCGCACATGAAGCGCATTACCCTGGAGTCTATTGCAAACAGCCTGCAAACGCTGGAGCCACGCATTGATATTCCGGCCGAACTGGCACGCCGCGCCCGGGTATCTGTTGAACGGATGCTGGCTGTCGGGCGTTCGTAACATGGATCAGCCCGTCGTTGTGGTAGGAAGCGGGGCCGCAGGCATGGCAACAGCCTTGGCCTTGGCGCCCCTTCCGGTTGTTCTGATCACAAAAACCAATGCCATCATCTCAGGCTCAACGCCCTGGGCACAGGGGGGAATGGCAGCCGTTCTGTCTCCGGACGATCATGTTCGGGAGCATGCAGCCGATACCATTGCAGCGGGGGCAGGCCTGACGGATTCCGAAATGGCCCATCTACTGGCAAAGGAAAGTGCATCATACTTCTTGGAGGCGCTGAAGAAAGGGCTGCCCGCCGACCGCAAGGAAGATGGTTCGTTGTGCCTGGGGCGTGAAGCAGCGCATTCTACCAATCGTATTCTTCACATCAACGGCGACCGGTCTGGCCTTGGTCTCGCATCCTGGTTGGTCAAACAGGTGCAGGCTGCAGAACATGTAGCAGTCCTGACATCAACCATGGCCGCACGGCTGACATCAACAGACAGCCGCGTGGATGGTATCTGGCTGTATAGCGACACGATGGGATGGTTCCATCAACCGGCCCGGGCCGTTGTTCTGGCAACGGGCGGCTGGGGGCAGCTATGGCCCGGCACAACCAACCCGGTGGAAAATACGGGTGATGGTCTGGCAATAGCCGCTCAGGCCGGGGCCATGATCGCAGACATGGAGTTCATGCAGTTCCATCCAACGGCCCTGTCCGTTCCGTCCCGCACCATACATGGCTTTTCCCGCCTTCCCCTGCTGACAGAGGCACTGCGCGGGGCTGGCGCCATTTTGCTGAATGAACACGAACACCGCTTTGTCGATGAGCTGGCCCCGCGTGACATCGTTGCCCGCGCCATAGAAGCCGAACGCCTGCGCGGACAAACTGTCTTTCTGGATTTACGCCCTGCCCTGGCCCGAAAAGATGGCAACACGTTTCCCCAGGTGATTGAAATCTGTCGGTCACATGGGCTGGACCCCAGACGGACACCAATTCCCGTAGAACCCGCCGCACACTACGCCATGGGTGGCATCGTAACAGACAGTCACGGACGAACCAGCTGCCAAGGACTGTGGGCTGTCGGAGAGGTTGCGTGTACGGGCATCCACGGTGCCAATCGCCTGGCTTCGAACTCCCTGCCCGAGGCTCTTGTTTTTGGAAAAAGGGCAGCTACGGGTATTCAATCCACACCTTCTGTTGGTAGAAAATATAGAGTGGAGCAGAGGGACAAGCCACCTTTCAACACCCTGCCCGATCCTGGCTGCCTTGGAACCTTGCGCCTTCTGGCTGGTCAGGCACTGGGGATCAGTCGCAACGCGGAAGGAATGGAACGCATGCTTGCCTTCCTGGATGAACGAACAGCAGAAGCACCAAACGGGATGCATCCAAGCGCAGCCCTGGAAACACATTCCCTTCTGATGACGGCGCGCCTTGTCTGTACTGCAGCCTTGAAACGCAAGGAAAGCCGGGGAGCACATATGCGCACAGACTTCCCCCATTGCGACCCTGCCCTCGCACACCGTCACAAGCAAATCCTGACACCCGCTACACTAACGCACCAAAGCGCAGGGGCCATGACTTCTCTCTCGTCCCACACTGTGCCGGAGCCTTTCTTGTCATGAGCATACCCCACCCCCTTCTGCTTGACCCAATCCTTCAACAAGCCCTGCGCGAAGACATAGGACGGGCCGGTGACATCACCACCGATGCCATTGCGCCACCACATCTGACCATGCAGGCTGAATTCCGGTTCCGTGAAGGAGGGCGCCTGTGCGGTCTTGCTGCAGCAGAACGAACCATGATGCTGGTAGACCCATCCGTGGCCTTCCGAAGCCTGGCAAAAGATGGCGATGATGTTGAAGCCGGCACGGTTGTTGCTACGGTTACAGGCTCAGCGCGCTCCATCCTGACTGGAGAGAGGGTTGCCCTTAACCTTCTGGCCCGCCTTTCGTCCATTGCCACGGTAACACGGCTCTGCGTCCAGAACGCCCAACCACACAAGGCACAAATCGCCGATACCCGCAAAACAACGCCAGGGCTTCGCATTCTGGAAAAATGGGCTGTCCGGACCGGTGGAGGAATTAATCACCGCTTTGGCCTGGATGATGCCGTCATGATCAAGGACAATCACATTGCAGTGGCTGGTTCTGTCAAGGAGGCTATTCGGCGTGTCCGCGAGCATGTTGGTCATATGGTGAAAATAGAGATTGAGGTTGATACCCTGGATCAGCTGGACCACATCCTGTCTCTTCCACCTTCACTGTCTGTTGACGTCGTCTTGCTTGACAACATGACACCAGATGCCCTGGGGCAGGCCGTGGCCATGGTAAACCATCGCCTTGTCGTAGAGGCCAGTGGTGGTATAACCCCCAATACCATCGCAGACGTTGCGGCGACTGGTGTAGACGTCATATCTCTTGGCTTCCTCACGCACAGCGTACGCCAGCTTGATATCGGCCTGGACGTGGCACCACTGTAAACAAATACACCTATACGGAGATGACTCCCCATAAGCATCAACCCCTGTTATCATAATGGCATCACTGTGCCTGATGGGGGTGAGCACATGAAACGGGGACAAAGCCTATGGCCTGCCGTTATGGCATGGATTGGCATTATCACGGTATGTTCCGGATCCTGGGCAGGCAGCGCTCCACCCTCCATCAATCTTCCCGCACTGGGACTTGAAGCCGACAGCATCACCGTTTCCGGCCTGAGTTCCGGCGCGTTTATGGCTGTACAGATGCAGGTTGCACACTCGGCAACAATCAAGGGAGCCGCTGTTTTTGGCGGAGGACCTTTCGGGTGTGCCCGTGGCGACGGCACGATGGCGACACTGACAGAAGCGGCAGCTCATTGCCAGAATCTTGTTGGCATGCCGTGGAATCCTATCAGCAGCTTTATGGGGCCTCCCGATACGCTGGCCTTGATGAACGGGGCGCAAAAACTTGAAGAGCAGAACAAGATTGATACGCTATCAAACATCAGAAAGCATCGTGTTTTCCTGTTCTCAGGAATCAATGACACCCTTATTCCTCAAGCTGTTATGCAGGCACTGGAGAACTGGTACGGGAAACTGATGCCCGCTTCTCAGATAGAAACGCTCTTTGATGTCAACGCCGGCCACGGAATGTTAAGCTTGCAAGGCTCTGTCCCGTGCCCTGTGACGCGCCTGCCCTATATCAATGACTGTCATATGGATGGTGCAGGTCGAGCCTTGTCTTTCCTGATGGACGAGACGCTACAACCTGCCGACAAAGAAAAGGGAAGATTATTCGCTTTCTCACAGCGCCCTTTTGTCCCCAACACACCAACGCGGGATGGCATGCACGAAACCGGCCATGTCTTCATTCCTGATGACTGCACAGCCGGGGAATCCTGCCGGCTGCACGTGGCTTTCCACGGATGCCAACAGAACCAGTTTTTTATAGGGAATCGCTTTTTCACAGAAACAGGCTACAACCAGTGGGCAGCCAGTAACAGGATTGTTGTTCTGTACCCCCAAGTCAGCGCAGCCCCTCTCTATAACCCGGCAGGCTGCTGGGATTGGTGGGGCTACACCAATCAAGATTACCTGAACCGTGACGGCATCCAGATACGATCCGTCCGGGCTATGATCAACCAACTGACATCACTGCCCATGGAAAGTAAAAAGCAACCAGCGCAGAAGCCAACTGGGCAATTTGCCTCCCGCTGATCCAAAGCACCGGTACCATCAGGCCCCCCCTGAGGAACTAGGAAAGGATCAGCCGAACATCAATATTCCCGCGGGTGGCATTGGAATACGGGCAAACCTTGTGGGCCTTGTCGATCAAGCCCTGCGCCGCTGCACGATCCATACCCGGCAAGGAAATCTTCAGCTCAACCTCTATCCCAAAGCCGTCCGGGATGGGACCAATGCCAACAGACCCCTCTATGCTGGCATCTGCTGGCATTGCTATACCGTCACGGTTTGAAACAAACTTCATGGCACCCAAGAAACAGGCGCTATACCCGGCAGCAAACAGCTGTTCAGGGTTTGCTCCCTCGCCACCGGGACCATTCAGCTCCTTGGGACTGGTCAGTTTAAGCTCAAGACCAGCCTCCGGGATCGAGGCATGACCATTGCGACCGCCCGTCGCCTTGGCATGGGCACGGTAAAGAACCTGCGCAATAGACATGGAACATACTCCGTAGTGAATTCAAGCGAACAGACCATCCGATCGCCTTGGTCAGCTTCCCATCTTGCGACGCAAACGACCATCCAGTTCTTCCAGGAATTGGGTCGTCGTCATCCACGGCTGATTCGGACCAATCAGGATGGCCAAGTCCTTGGTCATCTTTCCGTCTTCAACCGCCTCAACACAGACAGTCTCAAGAGCTTCCGCAAACTTGATCACCTGTGGTGTATTGTCAAACTCACCACGGAATTTCAGGCCACGAGTCCATGCAAAAATCGAGGCTATGGGATTTGTCGACGTTTCTTTCCCCTGCTGATGCAGACGATAGTGACGCGTCACAGTACCATGAGCGGCCTCAGCCTCGATTGTTTTACCATCGGGGCTAAGAAGAACGGATGTCATCAAGCCAAGCGACCCGAAACCCTGCGCTACAGTATCAGACTGCACATCACCATCGTAATTTTTGCAGGCCCAGACGAAACCACCGGACCACTTCATGGCGCAGGCAACCATGTCATCAATCAAACGATGCTCGTACGTTATGCCCCGCGCCTTGAATTCCGAGGCAAATTCGCTGTCGAAAACCTCTTGGAACAGGTCCTTGAAGCGACCGTCATACGCCTTGAGAATAGTATTCTTGGTGGACAGATAAACTGGCCAGCTCCGCATCAGTCCGTAATTGAAACAGGACCGGGCGAAGCCACGCACAGATTCATCCAGATTATACATTCCCATGGCCACACCAGCCTCGGGGAACTTGAAAACCTCATACTGGACAGGCTCACCACCGCCATCCGGCGTAAACGTCATGGTCAGGGTGCCCTTGCCCGGAACCCTGAAGTCAGTAGCGCGGTATTGGTCACCAAAAGCATGGCGACCAATGACGATTGGCTTGGTCCAGCCGGGTACATAACGGGGAACGTTACGGCAGATAATAGGCTCGCGGAATACGGTTCCATCCAGAATATTGCGGATTGTCCCATTCGGGGATTTCCACATCTTCTTCAGGCTGAATTCCTGAACCCGCTGCTCATCCGGCGTGATGGTCGCACACTTGACACCCACCCCGTACTGCTTGATCGCGTTCGCAGAATCAACCGTAATCTGGTCAGCGGTCTCATCACGCTTCTGGATGCTGAGGTCATAATACTTCAGGTCAATATCCAGATACGGAAGGATCAGCTTATCCTTGATAAACTTCCATATGATGCGGGTCATCTCGTCGCCGTCGAGTTCGACGATCGGCTTGGCGACCTTAATCTTGCTCATGTTCGGACCCTTTTACGGTTTGAGGATGGCCACACGCCCGGGATGGAGGGATCGGCCCGGTCCGGCCCACCTGAAGAAATCAGGCGGATGCACGAACCTTAAGCGCAACAGCACCTGTCACGCAAGAGCCGAACCCATATTATCTACTGACTTGAAAAACAAAGAAGACAAGAGACATCAAAACAACCCGACCCTTTCATGCACACGGCTGGCCAGATCAAGATTATTACGCGCCGCCGGCAGAACATCATCTACGTCGCTGACAACTGAATACAGCTCAAGGCCCTCGGGCCGCACGAATCCCTCGGCCGCCATGGATTCATTGAACCGCAGGAACGGAGTCCAGTACCCCCCTATATCCGCAATCACAACCGGGCGATCATGGAGCTTGAGCTGCTTCCAGGTCAGAATCTCGAACGTCTCATCCATGGTCCCGAAACCACCGGGAAGAACAGCAAAAGCATCGGAGCGCTCAAACATCATGCGTTTGCGTGTGTGCATGTCCGGCACAACAATCAATTCGGTTAGGCCTTCCATTGCCACCTCGGCGCTGGCAAGATGCTGCGGAATAATGCCGGTTACCTTTCCACCGGCCTCCAGACATGCCTTGGCGACAGTTCCCATCAAGCCAACGGCACCGCCACCATAAACCAAGCGAATTCCGTTCTCCCCAAGAAGAGTTCCCAAACGATTTGCGGCATCGGCATAGCGTGGGCTGGAGCCAAAGGAGGATCCACAAAAAACACACAGGGCATGTAAGGATGACTGCAATAAAGACATGTCAGGATTCCCGATTGTTAGACATCAAATCAAATGTTCGACGCACGGATTATGTTCAGAATACTTTCAATCCATCAAGAAACATGACAACAAGTCATGTCCATCAAAACAATTAACATAACAAAATATCTCCATGGACGATTTTTTTTCGGTACTTTACAATAAAGATTATTAAAATTCCGCCATATTTGTTAGCAAAGTGTCATTATTCATGATCTTGGACAACACCATACAAAGGAATCATCTCATGCATACGATCAAATCTATGACCTTGGTCACATCCTGCCTGCTGGCGCTTCCGATCTGCGCACAAGCTGGCGAGAAAGAAACCATCAAATACCGTGAGAACAATATGGAGATCATAGGAGCTCACATGAACTCGATCGTGGCCATCATTAAGGAACAAGTTCCGCATAAAGAGCACTTGACGGCACACGCAAACGGCCTGTCAGCGGCAGCTAAAATGAGCAGCGCTGCTTTCAAGGAAAAAACCAGTGGCGGGGATACGACAGCCAAGGACACAATCTGGTCTGACAGTGCAAAATTTGATGAAGCCATGCAGATGCTACTGACAAGCACAGCCAAACTGGAAACGGCCGCCGCATCCGGCGACATGCCTGCTGTACAGGCCGCCGTCGGGGATGTCGGCAAGAGCTGCAAGAACTGTCACGACACATTCAGAAACAAGAAATAGATCGCCTTACGATCACGTGGGAAGCACCCGCCCCTTCCCACGTGATACAGAACGCACGCACAGGCCCATCTTGGCTCACATCAAAGCTTCAGAATAAAGCCCCACACGATGAAACACGAAAAAGCAAAAAGAGCTGCGGCCCAGATCGGCCTGACAAAAGCTGGCAGCGGGGAATCGGCGGGGACATCGGCAGAATGCTTCCAGCCTGTTATCATCGGCGTTACCAGATCTTCCCCCCGTATCCGGTAATACAGCGCAGCGCTGACGTGCAGCGACACGCACAACAGCAAAAGACTAAACGAGATTCCATGAATCTCCGTCATCAGGTCGCTGATATCTTTGCCAACCAGATGCGCCAAGGGACCTTCGGAGAATATATCATCATTGGAAAAAAGCCCTGTTCCAACCTGCAGAAAGAGCACACCCAACAGAGCCAAGACCATAAGGGCACCGGCAGGATTATGACCAACATGCCGCGGTAATTCACCACGAAGGAGTGCACGCAGGTAATCCAGAACGTCAGATGGACCACGCACAAAGTGAATGAAACGGGCCGTTGATGACCCCACGAGGCCCCACAACACCCTGAAAATCAGCAAGGCCAGCACAACACTTCCCAAGGTCATGTGCAAATCCATATTGCCAACCAACATCCCCGTAAATGGCATGCTGAAATCAAGACCGCCAATCTCGCCTGTCAAGAACAGCATCAGAACACATGTGACCAGAGACCAGTGAAAAAGCCTTACCGGCAAATCCCAGACCTCCACTCCCTTGTCATCACCGCTCATCAAAAACCTCCTCTACATACTTCAATTCTTTGAAAAAACCTATAATACTATTCCAGTATAGAGAAATGCTCCCCTTGACACATAACAGTGTACCCCCCATAATTCTTTCGCGCAAATGCTGCAAAACAACGCAGATTTGCGCCTGCACCGTAGCATGACACGCCGCAAAGCGGGTGATATGCGCTTGGTGCCAGATAAAACCCGGGCAGGAAAACCTTGCTTTTCAAAAGGTTGGCCCGCACGGGCGGTACGACGTGTGGTGGCCATAATGGCACCTTTATTCATGTCGGAGTTCCTGACTTGGTCCGTATGATGGGAAATCACGGATTAAAGACATGAAAAGCGGCAATTTTTTGGCTTTCCATATGCCAAAGATGCGCCGATGCGGGCCTGAAAACGCTGCTCTACGGTTATGGGCAGGAAGCCTGCACACTCCACCACACGTTCATTGAGTTACCGCGTTCGCCTCGCTGAGGATCGAACTCGGGGTCGGTGCTGCTTGGTCTACAGGACGGGCAGCGTAACATCGCTCGAAGGAGGATGGACATGAATACGTTTGATTTTTCCCCCCTGTTCCGCTCTGGCGTAGGATTTGACCGTCTTGCGCGTCTGGCAGAGTCCACGTTGCGGCATTCGGGAGAACAGGCCACAAGCTGGCCACCATACAACATTGAAAAGACAGGCGAAGATTCGTACGCCATCACACTGGCCGTTGCCGGCTTCCCTGAAAATGACCTGGACGTTGAAGTGCACGACGACCTGCTGGTTGTCCGTGGCGATCGGTCTCCCTTGGCCGGTAACACTGACGCCGCCCCGAATAACGGGGACCAAGGGGATCGCCGCTATTTGCATCGGGGTATAGCGTTCCGCAGCTTTGTGCGCCACTTCCAGCTGGCAGACCATATGACGGTTACAGGCGCCCATCTGGAAAACGGGCTATTGACCATCACACTGGTCCGCAAGATCCCTGAGGCGTCAAAACCAAGGCATATTGCCATCGCCACAGAGGCGAAGGCATTGCCCAGCGCCGCTTGATCCCGGCTTGTACCGGGGCAGGTGCCATGATCCTGCCCCGGTCATGAGGGATAATTGCATCGCCACACAGCAGGGAGATGATCATCATGACAACACTGGCGCTCTCGCCCCCCCGCTCGTCGTTGCCGGTAGAGGAAAGCTTAACTCTCTACTTGGCCGAGATACGGAAGTTCCCCCTTCTTTCTGTGGAAGAAGAGCATGGACTGGCGCGTGACTTCACCCTGACAGGCAACCAGAAAAGCTTGCACCGCCTGGTTACGAGCCATTTGAGACTGGTCGTAAAGGTAGCCATGCAATACAAACGCTATGGCTTGCCAATGGCAGACCTGATTGCCGAAGGCAACCTTGGCCTGATACGGGCCATACAAAAGTTTGAGCCAGACAAGGGATTCCGCCTCTCCACCTACGCCGTATGGTGGATACGGGCTGCCGTCAACGAGTATGTCCTGAACTCCTGGTCTCTTGTCAAAATCGGAACGGCATCAACCAGAAAGCGGCTCTTCTATAACCTGAGACGCATGAAAGCCAAGCTTGGTATTTATGGGGACAAACCGCTCCGGGATGAACAGGCCGAGGAGATTGCCCGCACACTGGATGTCAGCGCAGATGATGTGCTGGCCATGGATGCCCGCCTGAACCGACGGGACGGATCGCTGAACGCAATGGCAGGAGCCGAAAGCGATACAGAGCGTCTCGAGCTTTTGGTCGACGAACGGCCGGACCAGGAGTCTGTCCTGGAGACAACCGAGGAACGTGACCGCTCTCACCACCTTGTGCACACGGCGCTCGGTACACTGAACGAACGCGAGAAGGACATCCTGACCCGTCGCAAACTGACGGATGATCCGGCCACTCTTGAAAGCTTGGGCGAAGACTATGGCCTGTCACGGGAACGCATACGCCAGATCGAAGCCCGCGCGCTACAGAAGCTGGAAACCCGCATCCGCGAACTGATTGCAACAGAGCACCGGAACATCAGACAGGCCCTGCAACGCTGGAAAAATCCGATACTGGCAAACCCAAAAATGGGTGGAATATGCCCCGCCTGAAATCGGAAATTCCTGATGAAAAGGGCTATATGAACAGGAGAGCCTGCCTGCAAAGATGTGGACCTAGCGTGGAAGATGAATAACGGCCCGCAGTCCACCGAGGGTGCTGTCATCCAGCAAAACCTCACCCCCATGGGCGTGGGCCATCTCACGCGCAATGCTCAACCCCAGGCCGACACCGCCGGTCTGGGTGTTGCGTGAAGGATCACCCCGCCAGAAAGGCCTGAACACATCCTCTCTGACAGGGAGCGGTATACCAGGGCCATCGTCTTCAACAACCAGGCTGATCCACTCTTTCCCCACTTCAAGCCCCAAACGCACACGCGTCCCGTAATGGGCTGCATTGGACAGCAGGTTTCCCAGGGCACGCTCCAGCCCTTGGGCCCTTGCTGTCAGAAGGACCGGCGCATCAGGCAAAGGAACAAGCTCAATATTCACCCCGTGGCGACGAAACCGACCAGCCATTCTGTCAACCAAGTCCGAGAGGTCGGTCTCGACGGCTGTTTCTGTCCCCTCTCCACGGGCAAAATCCAGATATCCGTCCAGCATCCTTTCCATCTCGGCAATATCATCCTTGAGATCAGACGTTTCCGCACTATCCCCCATCATCGCTAATTGAAGTCGCATCCGCGTCAATGGCGTACGCAAGTCGTGGGAAACACCCGCCAGCATCTCTGTACGCTGATCGATTTGCCTACGAATTCTAGCCCGCATCTGATTGAAGGCGATGCCAGCCTGCCGGACCTCTCGCGCTCCTTCCGGTTTGATCGGTGGAAGGTCACGTCCCTTGCCAAAACCTTCTGCACTGGCAGCAAGACGCCGGATGGAGCGCACCTGATTAGATGTAAAAAGGATCGCGATCCCCAGCAGGATCAACGACGTGCCAACCATCCAGAGCAGAAAGATATACGTTGTCGATGTAAAAAGCCGTTTGCGTGGTGCCACCACGTGCAACACACCATCGGACAGCTGAACGGCGATGACGATATCTCCGGAAAAGAAATTGGCCTCGATCAAAACCGGACGCTGCAAGCTCTCACGCAGGCTGGCAGCCAGAACATCGGCCGCTTGCTCTCCTGCACTGGGTGGCGGAAGGTTCGGAAGAATCTCATCGGGAGCAAAAACGCTGTCCAAGTGCATCCGGCTGCGAGCCAGATCAAGAATCCAGCCCTGCTGTCCCTCATCCGGAAAACGGGCGAGAAGCTCGACGATAACGGCAACATCGCCGGCAATACCCAATGCCAGCCGCCGCAAGACTGTATCCCAGTGACGATCAAAAAAGACCTGCGCCGTCACAGCCTGCAGCACGACAAGAGGAACGGCAAGAATCAGCAGAAAGCGGCCCAGAAGCCCCCTTGGAACAAGACTGCGCAAGGCACGCGGTGTACCTGTTACAAGACGCATCTCAGTCCGGCCTCAAACAGTAACCGGTGCCACGCACCGTCTGCAGATAAAGAGGCTGGCGCGGATCAACCTCTATCTTGCGACGCAGGCGCGTGACCTGCACATCAACAGCTCGCACACCCCCCTCAATACCAAGGGCATCGGCCAGATCTTCACGCGACAAGGGCTCCCCGCTACGCAAAGCCAACGCCATCAACAAGTCGACTTCTGCCGTTGTCAAATGCACCCGGTCCCCACTGCACACAAGTTCTCGACGCTGAAGATCAAAAGAACACTCCCCCATACGGATATGACGAACAGCAGACTGAACATCAATGGGCCTTGGCTGCCGCCGGCGCAGAATAGCCTGGATGCGCAGCAAAAGCTCCCGCGGATCAAAAGGCTTGCCAAGATAATCATCCGCCCCGGTCTCAAGGCCTGCAACCCGATCGTCCTGCTCTCCCTTGGCGGTCAGCATCAGAACGGGAACATCAGACTGTTGACGGATTGCACGGGTCAGACTGTAACCATCTTCACCGGGCATCATGATATCGACGATCAGCAGATCAAATTCAACGGCGGCCATTTGCGTTCTGGCCTCGGCCGCATCGGGAGCAACAGAGACCATATATCCTGACTGCCCCAGAAAACGACGCAGAAGATCGCGCAAACGCGTATCGTCATCCACAACCAGAATATGAGCTGGCGCGTCGACTGGATCACTCACGGCTCAGGTCCGGTCCAGATCAGGTACCTTGGCACCACCGGGCACAGAAAGCTTGGAACGGTCTGTTTCACGCAGGATCATACCCGAGAGGACATGCCGGAAACCATCAACAGCTTCCCCCCCCGCATCACGGTAAGAACGCGCCAGAATACTTTTCTGACTCTCAAACAGCTGGCGTTCCAGGGCATAGCCCTTCTCGGTCAAATCCAGAAGGCGCTGTCGCCGGTCTTTGGTGCCCGGATTCTGGATAATATAGCCATCCCGCACCAGCTCCCCCAGAACACGCGAAAGACTTTGCTTGGTAATTTTCAGGATCGAGAGCAGATCAGATACGCTAAGCCCGGGATGACGCCCGACGAAATAGATCATCCGGTGATGGGCCCGACCAAGGCCCAGCTTGCGTAGCACAAGATCAGCTTCGGCTGTAAAATCACGATAGGCAAAGAACAGAAGCTCCATACCGCGCCGCAGCTCCTCCTCGCGGAGAAAAAGCTGGTTAACACCCGCCTTGAGATCAGTCATGAGGAAATCACCGTCATCCTTCACCTTACCCCTGGAATACCTGTAAAAAAGCCACGCTGCAACTCTGGCTCTTGTCAGCCTGTTCCAGATCGCTACAAGACATCACACAAACGACGCCACATCATCGCCAGAACCAGCAACGGCGTGCGCATCCAGCGCCCCCCGGGGAAGGCATGGTGTGGTATACGGGTGAAGACATCAAACCGACCGGCTTGGCCATCAATCACTTCGGCCATCAACTTGCCGGCCAATCCGGTCAAGGCAATGCCATGACCGGAAAAACCATGAGCAAACAAAACATTTGGTGCCAGTCGTCCAAAGTGAGGCATACGGTTCATGGTAATGGCAACCAATCCACCCCATGCATAATCAATACGCACATCGGCCAGCTGCGGGAAACAGTCCACCATGTTTTTTCGCATAGCCTCCGACACACTGGGGGGATCCAGGCGCGAGTAACTGACACGACCACCGTAGAGCAAACGATGATCACGTGAGCAGCGGAAATAGTTCAGGACAAAGCGACAGTCAGCCACGGCCTCGTTACCGGGAACAAGCGCACGGGCACGCGCCTCCCCCAAAGGCTCCGTCGCCGCAATATAGGTGCCAACCGGCATAATCGTACGGGCAAGGGTAGGCTCGCTTCCCCACAGATAGGCATTGCCGCAGAACAAAACAAAGCGTGCATAAACCTGCCCATGAGGGGTCCGGACAACAGCAGGATCGCCATCCTGCCAGGACACCATCGGGGTTTGCTCACAAAAAACAGCCCCGGCACGCTCGGCTGCAGATGCAAGTCCAAGGGTATAGTTCAATGGATGCAAGTGCCCGCCACCAGGATCATAGAGAGCGCATGTATAACGGGGGCTTGCAACATGAGCCTGTGTTTGCGCGTGGTCCCACAGCTCCAGCCCCTTGCGCCCGCCGTCTTCCCACTCCCGGCAAAGCGCATGCAAGGCAGAGGCATGCCGGCTCTGCTCCCCGACCATCACGTGACCATTCACAAAGTCACAATCGATGGCATGCTCTGCAACAAGCGAACGGGTCAGTGAGAGGGACTCTTCACACAAATCCCACAAATGGCGGGCATCATCCTCGCCGACCAGCCGGGCAATCCTGTCCTGCCCAAGATTATAGCCAGCAATCATCTGCCCGCCGGAACGGCCGGATGCACCACATCCGACCGTTCCAGCGTCCAGAACCAAGATGCGGTACCCGCGTTGCGCCAGATGCAAAGCGGCAGAGCATCCCGTAATACCTGCACCGATGATACAAACATCAACATGGCAGCTTTCCGACAACGCAGGACGCGGAGCAGCCTTGTGGGCTGAGGCAGCATACCACGACATAGAGAATTTCTGCATGTTGTCTCCCGGTTCTGTCCGTCCACATCAGCAAGATGTAACTTGAATGAATTCAGCAAGAATATCAACTTGCACAGCATCCAAAAGGTTGCGACATTTCATCCGCGTACGCGCCATGCTGTAAAATCTTGCACGCTGGCGTCCGCATAATGTTGGCCCTGCTTGGCTGTGCCCTGTTGCATGGCATACAAAACACTTCCCGGTCCCGTTTGATATGCGGGAACCGGCCATGATCTGGGAGGAATTATCGATGTCCAGGTTCCGGATTGCGCTCTCCGGCCTTCTTGCCCCCGCACTTGCCCTGATGACGGTTGTCACACCGGTGAAGGCCGAGGAAGAGAAGAAGCTGAACCTGTTTATCTGGTCGGACTATCTGGGTGAAGATACGATCCAGACCTTTGAGAAAGAAACAGGAATCAAGGTGACCGTGGATGTCTATGATTCCAATGAAATGCTTGAAGCCAAGCTTCTGGCCGGCAAGTCCGGCTATGATCTTGCTGTCCCTACCGGCGCATTCTTCCAGCGCCAGATCAAGGCCGGCGTATACCAGCCCCTGAAACAGGACCTGATCCCCAACCTGGGCAACCTGGATCAGAAACTGATGAAGGGTGCCCAGGAATTCGATGCAAATAACACCCACGGCATCATCTACATGTGGGGCACCAATGGCATGGCCTATAACCCGGCCAAGGTCGCCGAAGTTGCTGGCCCTGATGCACCGGTGGATTCATGGGCACTCATGTTTGATCCCGTATGGGCCGAAAAAGTATCAAAATGTGGCTTGTATATGATGGACAGCCCATCCGAAGTTTTTCCTTCCGCCCTGAAATATCTTGGACTTGACCCCAACTCTTCAGATCCGAAAGATATCGAGAAAGCTGAAGCCCTGCTCATGAAAGTTCGCCCTTTCGTGACCAAGTTTCATTCTTCCGAGTCCATCAATGCCCTTGCCAACGGTGATATCTGTGTGGCCATGGGCTTCTCGGGCGATATGTTCCAGGCTATCAACCGTGCTGAAGAAGCAGGTAAAGGCGTAAAGGTCACATACGTCATTCCCAAGGAAGGCAGCGAAATCTGGTTTGACTTCATGGGCGTTCTGAAGGATGCCCCACACCCGGACAATGCCATGAAGTTTATCAATCATATCCTGAAGCCGGAGATTACGGCCGGAATATCGAACACCGTGTTTTATGCCAATGCAAATACCAAATCTTTTGACCTGATTCATGATTCCATCCGCCATGACCCGGGGGTTTACCCTCCGGAATCCGTCATGAAGCATCTGTTTGTCAAAAAGGTTCCGGATCAAAAAGCTGAACGGGTCTTCACCCGGATCTGGAACCGGATCAAAACAGGGATATAAGCAATACCTGTCTCCGCCTGCCTCCAATCTTGGCCAGGCAGGCGGTTCGCCCTTTACGGCAGGCCTATTCACCTGTATTGGTCGGCACCATTCGCTCCAGTCATCGGTATGCCTGCTCGGCGACCCTCGCTCTCGCCGGTTCGGGAGACCAGGGCGTAACGGCCGCGTGCTTTTGAATCAGGGATCACGCACGGAATGTCACAACTTGCCAGAAATCTCCGCGACAAGGTTAGTAAAACCGAGAAGGGAGAAGGTCCGGAAGAGACTGTAAAAGCACTCATCCGTATTGAAAATGTCACCAAGCGCTTTGGTGACTTTGTCGCTGTCAGCGATGTATCCCTGACCATATATCAGGGGGAGCTCTTTTCCCTTCTTGGCGGCTCTGGATGCGGAAAGACAACCTTGCTGCGCATGCTGGCGGGATTTGAGACCCCATCTGCCGGACGGATCCTGATCGACGGACAGGACATGACAGACGTTCCGCCCTATGAACGTCCGGTCAACATGATGTTCCAGTCCTACGCCCTATTCCCCCATATGTCTGTGGAGCAGAACGTCGCCTTTGGCCTGAAGCAGGACAACCTGTCACGTGTTGAAATCCGCAACCGGGTCGAAGAAATGCTGGATATGGTGGAACTGGGGCATCTGGCACGCCGCCGGCCACATGAATTATCAGGTGGCCAGCGTCAACGCGTAGCCTTGGCCCGTGCCTTGGCCAAGCGACCGAAAGTCCTGCTGCTGGATGAACCCTTGGCGGCCCTTGACAAGAAACTGCGCGAACGCACGCAGCTCGAACTGGTTGGGATCCAGGAGAGTCTTGGCGTGACCTTTGTGGTTGTGACCCACGACCAGGAAGAGGCCATGACCATGTCAACCCGGGTTGCCATCATGAACCAGGGGCACATCCTCCAAGTTGATACTCCATACGCCATGTATGAGTACCCCAACACCCGGTATGTCGCGGAATTTTTTGGATCCGTGAACCTGTTTGAAGCCGTCCTGATCGAAGACGAACCTGATCATATCGTGGCACAATCCAGTGACCTTGATAAACCAATCTATGTTGGGCACGGCATCAGCGCCCGTGAAGGAGCTACGGTATACGCGGCAATCCGCCCTGAGAAAATCACCCTGTCAAAAGAAATGCCGACGGATACCAGTCATAACGTTTCTGCCGGTACCGTTCAGGACATTGTCTATCTGGGCGGTGAGAGCACGTACTTGGTCAGGCTGGATACCGGTCGCATCGTACGCGTTGACATGCAAAACCAGACCCGCTCTTCCCAGCCGGAAATCACGTGGGAGGACCGGGTCTGGATAGCATTTGAAGGCAGCAATGTTGTGGTTGTGACGTCATGAGCAACCCCGCCATCTTTGAGGATGAAGGGGTTGTTCCCCCCCATCATTCCCGGAACAACAGCAACGACAGCACCACAATACCTCCGAACCGCTTGGGACTGGGCGGACGGCGTCTGGTAATTGCCGTGCCCTATGGATGGCTGCTGCTTTTCTTTCTGGCTCCCTTTGTCATCGTCCTCAAAATCAGCTTTGCTGAATTCATGGTCGGGATTCCGCCGTATACGCCACTGATTGAGTGGGTTGATGATCAGTATCTGAAGCTGACCGTATCGCTGGAAGCATACAAGTACCTTCTGTCCGATCCCCTATACATCGGCGCCTATCTCAGTTCGCTAAAGATTGCCTTGATCTCGACATTGCTGACATTACTGCTCGGCTACCCAATGGCATACGGCATCGCGCGGTCCCCTGAAGGAATCCGCAGCGTCCTGTTGCTGATGGTGGTTCTGCCGTTCTGGACCAGCTTCCTGATCCGCGTCTATGCTTGGATTGGCATCCTGAAGCCTCAAGGATTCCTGAACAATTTCCTGATGGGTCTTGGCCTGATCACTGAGCCCCTGCCCATCTACAACACGGAAATCGCGGTCTATATCGGCCTTGTGTATTCGTACCTGCCTTTTATGGTGCTACCGCTGTATACAACCCTGGAAAAGATGGATACCTCACTGCTGGAAGCCGCAGAAGACCTTGGCTGTCGCCCGTTCAAAGCATTCCTGAGCATCACCCTGCCCCTGTCCATGCCGGGTATTATTGCTGGCTGCATGTTGGTTTTTATTCCTGCCGTCGGGGAATTTGTTATCCCGGATCTTCTGGGTGGTGCAGAAACCTTGATGATCGGAAAAGTGCTGTGGGCCGAATTCTTCAACAACCGTGACTGGCCTGCTGCATCAGCTGTTGCCGTGGCCATGCTGCTGTTTCTGGTCGGGCCCATCATGCTGTTCCAGCATTACCAGAACCGCCAGAACAGAAAGGCAGGAGAGATAACCTGATGAACCGTCGCTCTCCTTTCCTCGTCACAACACTGGCCTTCGGATTTGCATTTTTGTATATCCCGATCCTGTTGCTGGTCATCTATTCGTTCAATGAATCACGCTTGGTAACAGTATGGAGTGGCTTCTCAACGCATTGGTACGGGGAGCTGTTTCGTGACCAGCAAATTATCGCTGCGGCAAAGGTCAGCCTGCTGGTTGCATCCCTGACCGCTACCTTTGCCACTGTGCTTGGTACAATGGCGGCCATCGTGCTGACACGGTTTCGTCGATTCCGGGGACAAACCCTGTTTTCCGGGATGATCACCGCCCCCATGGTGATGCCCGAAATTATCACCGGGCTTTCCATTCTTCTGATGTTCGTCGCCCTTGAAGACTTGGTTGGATGGCCGGACGGGCGGGGCATCACAACCATTACCATTGCCCACATCACGTTCTGCATGTCCTACGTCACCATTGTTGTGCGGGCACGCCTGTCCCAGATGGACGAAAGCGTAGAGGAAGCAGCCATGGATCTGGGGGCAAGGCCGTTCAAGACCTTCCTGTTCATAACGCTGCCAATCATCAGCCCTGCTCTTCTGGCGGGGTGGCTCCTAGCGTTTACAATCTCTCTCGATGACCTGGTCATTACCAGCTTTGTTGCCGGCCCATCGTCATCAACCCTGCCCATGGTTGTTTTCTCCAGCGTCCGCCTAGGGGTAACCCCGAAGATCAATGCACTGGCAACCATCCTGATATCGTTGGCCACACTCTGTGTCCTTGTAGCAGGCTGGCTGATGGTACGACGCGAAAAGCAACGCAAGGCTGCAATGGCCCGCGCCATTGCAGAGCAAGAGCAAAATATCGCCATGCAGGGCTTGACACGATCATAGTGGATCGTCATCAAGGGCTCTTGGTTTTCACATCCACGAGCCCTTTTTCTCTCAGAATGACCCGCATTCTTGTTTTTGACTCCGGCCTTGGTGGCCTTTCTGTTGTGCCGGAAATCCGTCTGTCCCTGCCAGGGGCGGCCTTGACCTATGCCGCAGATGCAGCGTTCTTCCCTTATGGAGATCGCGACCCCTTGTTTCTGCGTTCCCATCTTGTCAGGACTTTGGGTCATCTTATAGAGACAGAGCGCCCCGATGCTGTTGTCATTGCATGCAATACAGCATCAACACTGGCCTTGGATACACTTCGGGATACCTTCTCCGGAATGGCATTTGTTGGAACCGTACCCGCTCTGAAGCCAGCAGCCCAGGGCAGCAAAAGCGGCGTAATCGGCCTTCTGGCAACACCGGGAACCATTACAAGCCCCTATATCGATGCCCTGAAGCAGAAAGTGGCACCGGCTTGTATCTTGCTTCGGCATGGTACAGCCCGCCTGGCCGCTATGGCTGAAGCTTGGTTGCAGGGTGACATGGTCAAGGATACAGATATTGCCGAAGAAGCGGCCCCACTCTTCCAGCATCCGGATCTGGATACGGTGGTTCTGGGGTGCACCCACTATCCCCTTCTTCGGCACATTCTGGAAGATACCGCACCCCGCCCCGTGACATGGCTTGATTCCGGTGCGGCGATAGCCAGGCAAACCGCACGCTTGGCTGGCCCGGTCAGCCCCGGGGGCATGGATCGGGCTTTGGTATCCCGGCTGTCTGCCGGATACGAGAAAGCTATGGCACACTATGGCTTCCCGGCACCTATCGTGTGGGATATCAACAAACATCCTGCCGTTCAGGATTTGGCAAGCAATCACCCCTAAACTGTTCAAGGCGGGCGTATCATGGCCTCATGTATGCGGGTTTCAGGGCATGGCCAAGGCTTTTCTGTTGCATATCCTGTGGTACGGGGCTGTCTTGGCCCTTACCTTGCCTTGGCCTTCCACAAGCCAGGCATGGGATGGGAATGCACGTATTTATGCCAAGTCTAACGCGCCATACTGGGATGTCGGGCGACGCGACAATAATCTTTCACGCTTGTGTGGACTGGGACGATTCAATCAGAAATATAAGAACCGGATGTACATTCAATTTTCCGGTGAGAAGGGACGTGGCCTGACCGGCATTGCCCTGAAAGGCTGGAATCTGATTGATGTTGATAGCAAGGCACTGGACGGCAAAACATATCATTTCTACCGTGACGGTACCAGCCAGTGCATAGTATTCGTAGCTCCGTAATAGATGCATACGCCTGAACAGACTGCTGATACGGAGAAAGAAACGGATGAAATACCTTGCTGCCGCCCTTGCTTGCATTACCCTGCTGAGGAGTACCCCCTCAGGGGCAGAAGATATCGGATCTGTTGATACGGCCTTCAAGCTGCTGGGACCCAATCACAAAATTGCCATAGAGGCTTTTGATGACCCGGATGTACCCGGGGTTACATGCTACATCAGCCGCTCGAAGACAGGTGGCATCAGCGGTGCCTTGGGCTTGGCCGAAGACACATCGGATGCATCTATAGCCTGCCGTCAAGTTGGCCCCATCACCGTCCCTGCCAATCTGAAGGCAAAAGACGGCGACAACGTATTCAGCGAAAGGCGATCGATCCTTTTCAAGACGATGCAGGTTGTAAGGTTCTACGACCAGAGCCGGAACGTTCTGCTGTATCTTGTTTATTCTGACAAGCTGATCGAAGGATCACCGAAAAATGCCCTGACAGCCGTGCCTGTCATGCCATGGGACATTGAGACAGCGCCACAATAAAAATAAAGGGGTGACGCACGATCACATTGCACACCCCTTACGCTGATCCTCTCACAATATACCGTACGTCAGTGCATTCCGTCATGACGCTCGCCTTCACCCTCAACCCTGCCTCCTGTCAGCATGACAACCAAGGTCAAGGCCAGAAACGTTAACAAGACAGCAGGCAGGGTCAGGAAGCCACTGATACCGAAGACACCGGCAACGTAAGTGCCGATGTAAAGAAAGAGCGCAACCAGACCAACCAACAAAACACCGACCGTTGCCAATGTACCCCGCCAAGGCTCTGGTGACTCCTCTTGTGCAGCATCAGGGGCGAAGGCAATGGATATGGTCCGGAAAATCCCGAAACCTGCCAAGAGGCATACGATCAGCAAGATAACAGAGGGCCCAGTTGCCGTCTTGGCAAGGGCAGCTGATCCATATAGCGCTGCAGCCGCTACAATCGAGAAGATCGTTCCGACTATCCAGTATCTGGCCATGTTCGTTGCTTCCTTCCCGAATCAAGAGGGCACCGCAGCAAGGCTTGGCGCATTCCGCAGTGCTTATGTGCGTAAGTCTTAATTTTATCTAATATTCAAGTCAATTCCTGACGATAATCCTGGAGCCACAAACAAGCCCAACGAGCGCCAAAAACATCGGGAACCCACTCGCATACAGAGAAATACCCTGTGTCCCGTGGGCGACAGTCTTTCCACAAGACCTGCAATGGAAATCCAAAGCTAACCACAATGCGCCGGAGTCGGGTTCCGACACGACAGGACTGGACAGAATGCCTCTGTCAGGGCAGGAAAGAAGGCTGATTTTCTACCCAACGGAGAGACCCCTGTGGCCTGCACCTTGCCTCCAACACTTCCCCCGACAGCTCTGGTGACCGGTGCCGGACGCCGAATTGGACGCGAGATCGCCCTTGCCCTGGCTGCCGATGGCATCGCTGTGGCTGTTCACTGCCACACATCAACAACAGAGGCTCACCAGGTTGTGGCCGCAATCGAGGCCAACGGCGGGAAAGCCATGGTTGCCCAGGCCAATCTGGCGCGGGATGATGAAACGGAAAGCCTGTGCCAAAAAGTTACCAACCACTTGGGTCCCATTGGCATCCTGGTCAACAATGCATCAACGTTTACCTATGACGATGTGGCAACGGCCACCCGGGACAGCTGGAATCATCACATGGAGACCAATCTCAGGGCACCATTTGTCTTGGCCCAAAGCATGGCATCTACGCTGGATACGGATCAACAGGGCTGTATTGTCAACATCATTGATCAGAGGGTCTGGAATCTAACCCCCCATTTCATGACCTACACCCTTTCAAAGGCCGGACTCTGGACCTTGACCCAGACCTTGGCCTTGGCACTGTCACCGCGCATACGGGTCAATGCCATAGGGCCTGGCCCGACACTTCCCAGCAGCCGGCAAACAGAAGAACAGTTCCGCTCGCAGTGCGATAGCGTCCCCCTGCATCACGGGACCAACCCGTCAGAAATTGCCGATGCCGTGCGCTTTCTTGTTGCAGCCCGGTCCATGACAGGCCAAATGATAGCCTTGGATGGAGGGCAGCATCTTGGCTGGAGTTTTCCCACCCCCGGCACACCCCCAGAAGAGTAAAGAGATACAAGGGTCTCTTTTGGTTCCCGTTCCGTACCCGGAGTACTGTTTTCAATGACCACACGGCTAGCCAAGCCCGGACCGGGCCCCGTAGACCATCCAGACCATCCCTCTGGCCCCGTCCTTGCGCCAATAAAGCCTGTCACACCATCCATTGCCAATGCATCACACAGGATCCGCCACGTCTTCGTACGCGACATGATCGTGTCGTGCCTGATCGGCGTGTACAAACACGAGCACACCGCTCCCCAGCGTATCCGCGTCAATGTTGACCTTGGGGTTCTGGAGCAGCCTGGAACAAGGCATGATGATCTGGCCGAGGTGGTCTGTTACGAACATATTTGCCACTGTGTACGGTCCGTTGCCCATGATGGCCATGTCAACCTGGTCGAGACCATGGCAACCCGCATTGCCGATATTTGCCTGCAGGACCGGCGGATCCGCTCGGCCAGGGTGCGCATCGAAAAGCTGGACGTGATCCCCGATGCCATTGTCGGGGTGGAAATTGAACGGCTGAGCCACCTCCCTCCTCCCTGAGACTGCTTCTGAACAACCACCCGGGAATGGCCCACTCATGAATCGTGGCGGTGCCTCATGGCTGTGTATAAGATAGCATGGCGTCTCACACAGCGAGCCAAGCTGGCTTCTTCTGTACAACAGGATGCTTGTGGAAACAGGATATCCACACACTTACTCTTTCTCTTGACGTACGTTATCAACATCAAGACCATTTCAGATCGTAAGGTATTCCAGTATCGCATGAAGCTCTCCTCCATCACCAAACAGAAAGTTTGCCTATTTTTTGGGCAAACAGCTTGGTAGCAAGGCGTCATGGGGGACTCAGGATAGAGCACCCATATCATGCACGACTTTATCCACAGATTCCGTGGACAGCCGGAAAAGAGAGTCCATGTCAGCCTCTCGTGGACCTTTGACGGATCAGCGAACCCCATGCGATAGAACATGCCATGAGCAAGCGCCCATCCTCTCCATCAGACAACCACGACACCGCACCAGAAGCCCTGCGCGGCGCGGCGTTAATACGCTCTGTCCTAAGGACCCTTCCGGACTCTCCGGGCGTATACCGGATGCTGGATGAGCAGGGAGCGGTCCTGTATGTTGGGAAAGCCAAGAGCCTGAAGAAACGGGTTGTCGCCTATACGCGACCAGAATCCCTGTCCTTGCGTCTGCAACGGATGGTGCGGGAAACAGCGTCCATGGACATTGTGACCACCCATACCGAAGCCGAAGCCCTGCTTCTGGAATCCAACCTGATCAAAAAGCTGAAACCACGCTTCAATATCCTGCTGCGCGATGACAAATCCTTCCCCTATGTTGTCATTACCAGCGGGCATGACTTTCCCAGACTTGTCAAACACCGTGGAGCGCGCGACCTTCCGGGGGAATATTTTGGGCCCTTTGCATCAGCCGGGGCTGTCACCGAGACCTTGTCCATCCTGCAAAAGGCCTTTCTGCTCCGTACCTGTACAGACTCGGTTTTTGCCAATCGCAGCCGCCCCTGCCTTTTACACCAGATACGGCGATGCTGCGCACCATGCGTCAACCACGTCGAGCAGAGCGAGTATGCAACATTGCTGGACCAGGCCCGGTCTTTCCTGTCAGGCCACAGTACCGAAATTCGCCAACAGCTTGTGCAGCACATGGAAGCTCATGCCGAAGCACTGGAGTTTGAACAGGCCGCCCGTTTGCGCGACCGACTGAAAGCCTTGTCGCACGTGCAAGCACGTCAGGATGTGAATGTCGAAGGACTGGCCGATGCCGATGTCATCGCCTTGTACCAGGCCGGTGGACAAACCTGTATCCAGGTTTTCTTTTTCCGGGGTGGGCAGAACTGGGGCAACCGGGCCTATTTTCCATATCATGCCGCCGAAGACCAATCCGGCGCCATACTGGAGGCCTTTGCTGGACAGTTCTATGCCGCCCACCAACCTCCCCCCCTGATACTGCTATCAGAAGATGTACCGGATCACACGACACTGGAGCACGCCCTGCGTTTGCGGCGCGAGCACAAGGTCGATGTACGCGTTCCGCGCCGTGGAAGTAAAATGAAAGCGGTTGAGCACGCCCTGACAAATGCCCGGGAAGCTTTGGGAAGGCGCATGGCCGAAACATCCGCCCAGCGCACTCTTCTTCAGGAGATGGCCACCGTTTTTGCCCTTCCTGCCCCGCCGGAACGCATTGAGGTGTATGACAATGCCCATATCCAGGGCACACACGCTGTAGGCGGTATGATTGTCGCAGGACCGGAAGGATTTATACGACAGGCTTACCGTACATTCTCCATTCGCGGAGATAATATAACCCCCGGAGATGACTTTGGCATGATGCGGGAAGTTCTTGCCCGACGCTTTCGCCGTGGCAGGGCCGGGGATAACGAAAGCGGTACCTATCCAGATGTTATCCTGGTTGACGGCGGCGTCGGACAGATGAATGCCGCCCTAGGCGTTCTGGAAAGCCTGAACATCAATGACGTCCACCTGATCTGTATTGCCAAAGGCCCGGACCGGAATGCCGGACACGAAACCTATCACCAACCCGGACGGGAGCCGTTTACCCTGCCACCATCCCATCCAGTACATTACTTCCTGCAAAGACTGCGGGATGAAGCGCATCGCTTTGCCAACGGCACACACAGGGCAAAACGATCACGGGCGATCGGTACATCAACCCTGGACAATCTGCCCGGCATTGGTCCTCGCCGTAAAAAAGCCCTTTTAAACGCGTTTGGTTCAGCACGTGGCATCGCTGCAGCCGGTATCAGTGATTTGTCTGCTGTAGAAGGAATAAGCCAGGCACTGGCAAAAAAAATCTATGGTTACTTCCATCCCGGCCGCTAAACTGTGCCGGATCGTTTCATTGTCCATGCTCCGGGGAGCTTCTTGTATCGTGTCCAGCCTGCCAAACCTGCTGACGTTGTTCCGCATTGTGGCAATCCCGTTGCTGGTTGCCACGTTTTACCTTGATTCGCCAACCATGCGCTGGATTGCCCTTGGGCTGTTCTCCCTGGCCGGAATATCCGATTTTCTGGATGGATGGCTGGCGCGCCGATGGCAACAGGTGTCCAGTCTAGGGCGTTTCCTGGACCCGATTGCCGACAAGCTTCTGGTTGCTTCTGTCCTGATGATGCTGGTTGCTTTTCACCGGATCGATGCATGGGGTGTTCTCCCGGCGCTGGTCATCCTGTGTAGGGAGATTCTGGTGTCAGGCTTGCGGGAATTTCTGGCTGAAGCCAAAGTGGGGTTGCCCGTGACCAACTTGGCCAAGTGGAAAACCGCCGTTCAGATGGTTGCCCTGCCGGTTCTGCTGGTGGGATCAGCTGCGCCATCCTGGTTACCGGCAGAACATATCGGAATGGCCCTGCTATGGATTGCTGCCTTTCTGACAGCTGTAACCGGGTGGGATTACCTCCGCGCCGGACTTCACCACATGGATCAGACACCAAAACACGATAAAAACACTGTAGGCGCGACAGAAATCTGATCACCCTTTTCCATCGACCATAGCCAGAATATCCTGAGGGGTGGCCCCGGCTGCCCTGAGGGATCGTATCGTGACAGACCGGTTGCGCTTGGCATAGCGCCGCCCCTGCGGATCCAGCAGAAGGGGGTGATGGTGATACTGCGGGACCGGAAGCTCCAGAAGCGCCTGCAGGATACGGTGGACATGTGTGGCCTGAAACAGGTCCTCGCCCCGCGTTACCAATGTCACCCCCTGCAAAGCATCATCCAGGGTAACAGCAAGATGGTAGCTGGTCGGTGTATCCTTGCGCGCCAGGACAACATCGCCAAGTCCATCCGTTGGCACCCTGACAAGACCCTGTCTACCATCTCTCCAGCTGAGAGGACCGGTTCGCCTCAAGGCCGCCTGCATATCCAGACGCAGGGCGTATGGAACCCCGGATTCCCGGCGCTGTTCGGACTCATGACGCGACAAGGAACGGCATGTACCCGGATACAAAAGACCATAAGGACCATGGGGGGCACGGTGAATATCCCCGACTTCCCGCATAATATCGGAACGGGTACAGAAACAAGGGTAAATCAGCCCCTGATCATAAAACTGCTCCAAGGCAAGCCTGTATGCGCCAAGATGCTGCGACTGGTAACGGACGGGATGCTCCCAGGACAGTCCAAGCCATGCGAGATCATCAATCAGGGCGTTAGCATACCTGTCCTGACAGCGTGCTTGATCAATATCCTCAATCCTCAGCAGGAACCTCCCGCCGGAACCCGCCCGATGGTGGGCATAACACGCGGAAAAAACATGGCCCAGGTGGAGATAGCCCGTAGGGCTGGGGGCAAAGCGCGTAACATCAGGCATTTTGTTTTCCGGGGATTGCGGGCTGACATGTCCGGTCAACAGCAACCCACCCCGGGGCTTTGACAAGAACAGACAAGACGCGCACCATGGGAGCATCGGGAACGGACATCGCACAGCCCCGTTCCCAAAGCAAGAGGGGAACGACCTTGCTGGCAACGCTCGAAAAATCCCCGGCCTTGGTCCTGAATGCTGATTTCAGGCCCTTGAGTTACTTCCCGCTCTCCCTGTGGTCTTGGCAGGATGCCGTCAGGGCCGTGTTTCTAGGGCGGGTCAATGTAATATCGGAATATGACAGAGTTGTTCGATCGCCATCTGTAGAATTCCGACTCCCCAGCGTCATAGCCCTTAAAGACTACGCCCCCCCTGCCCGAAACCCCGCCTTCACCCGCTTCAATGTTTTCCTGCGCGACCAGTTCCGCTGTCAGTACTGCGGGCGACGACTGCCAACACACGACCTGACCTTCGATCATGTTATTCCCCGCTCACGCGGGGGGCGGACGAACTGGATCAATGTGGTGGCTGCGTGCGGATGCTGCAATCTCCGCAAAGCAAACCGGACTCCCTCGGAAGCCTACATGCCCCTGATACGTGAACCGTTCCGCCCGTCCAGTCACCAGCTCCGGGACATTGGCCGAGTTTTTCCACACAACTGGCTACACGAAAGCTGGCGCGATTATCTTTACTGGGACAGCGAACTGGAAACCGGGTAATCTGCTTCTTGGGTACCTTGTATCTGTTGTGTATCGGGGGTGCATGCACCTTTGACCAGAGCAGACATCACAGACAACCCCTTCTTCAAAGCTGTGCCCCGAACTCTGGAGCAGCCTTCCGAACGACCAATCCCAGAAGATAAAATGAATGACCTGATTGCACCTGTATCCTTTGCTTTCGGCCTAGCCGTGACTGTCTCATGTATCATTCGGATGACCGGAGGCCATGACCATGGTCAGGCCTTGGCAGCCAGTGGCATTCCTGCAGGGTTTCTCGCAAGCTGGGCCTGGATGTCGGGGTTTTCTTTCAGCACAGAAGGGCTTCTTGAACAAACGGCACATGTTGCCCTAGGAGGAGCATTGGCAGGTATAGCGCTGGACAGCACCAATGCCCGCCGATGGCTGCGCATTCCGGTCATTCTTTTGTTTACGGCTGTGTGTATATGGGCTGCTTTCGGCTTCCCGACCCACCTTCCAACCGGACCGGTAACGCGCATGGAACTTATGGTCGGCTGCATCCTTTTAACAATGGTCTGGGTTACAACACTGCTTGGCCTTGACCTTCATCACAAACCCGAACGCAGCACACAGGGACTGTCTATTCTCTTGGTGCTTGCCATTGGCATCGGACTGATCGCCTCGGTTATCAAGGCAGAGCCGGTGACAGGACCGGCCTTTGCCCTGGCTGCTGCGACAGCCGGCGTTCTGGTTCTGGCCAGTCCGCTGGGAACAGGACTGTCATCATCGGCGATTCTTGGTGGGGGTGGCGCTCTTCTTGGCTTGGCGCAAGGGCTGGGAGCACGGTGGCCCGGATCCATTATGCCTCTCCTGATTACAGGGCTTGGCCTTTTTGCCGGCCCAACAGCACGCCGCATGCCCGGTCCTGTGTGGGCCAAGCCCTTATGGGCTGCTCTTCTTGCCTCAATCCCTGTTATGGCCGGATGCATTCTTGCCCTTGCCAACCGCAACCCATAGATGGATTTTCACCGTATAGCTTTTCATGATTGAGCGGGAACATTTGCCGTACGGTGCATCTTCAGGCATAAAGGGCAAGATACTCTCCCAAGACAGTTTGCGCCGGACATTGGACTTGCGGACATGACAGCAAAGAAAAACCAGACAGCGACCAAGGCCGCACGTGGCGCCACACCCTTGTTCCGCAAGCCATTGTTCCTTGTCGCCGTCGGGGTTGGACTTGCAGGAACAGCTGCGCTTCTGGCTTGGATAACGTACGAAGGCAATACGGTTGCTCCCCTGTCTGTCGCAACCCCCGCAATCCAGAGACCATCAACCGATATGCAGGCTGTTCTGCCAACGCCCGGAACAGACACCCCCACATCCATGCCTGCCCCAACAATGTATGCAACCCAGGAAGCGTCGTTTGACGTTGTACGTATTGACCCAGAAGGCAATACCGTCATTGCCGGACGGGCACCGGTGGGCAGCACCGTTGTTGTAATGGACGGCGTGCGGGAACTGGGCAAAGTCATCACGGACGCACGCGGTGAATGGGTCTTCCTTCCGGATCAACCTCTGCCACCAGGCTCCCGCGAGCTGACGTTGAGAGCCACAGACCAGAATGGGGCGGATATTCCGTCACGCGACGTTGTGATCCTGGTTGTGCCGGAACACAAAGGCACGCGGACACTGGCTGTGCGTTCCGACCAGAAGACCGGTGAAAGTACCTTGTTGCAAGGTGCCGCACCCCTTCCAGAGGGGAGCCTTCTCTCCCTCGATACCATTGATTACGACCGGAACGGCACCCTGGCCGTGTCTGGCCGCTCATCCGGACCGGGGCTGATCCGCCTGTATCTGGACAACAACCCGGCAGGGGAGGCTCAGTCACGGGAAGCAGGAATATGGCGCATCCGCCCGGAGCAGAAAGCCGCCTTGGGTGATCACACTCTGCGGGCCGACTTTGTGGATGACAAGGGGGCGGTCAAAGCCCGTATTGAGCTACCCTTCCAAAGGATAGAGATGGACTCTATGCCCGAAGGACGCCGCGTTATTGTGCAGGAAGGAAACAGTCTGTGGCGACTGGCTCGCCGTGCGTATGGCGATGGACTGGCCTACACCGTTATCTACGATGCGAACCGTGGTCAAATCCGGGATCCTGACCTGATCTATCCAGGCCAGATCTTTGTGGTTCCATCATCACGCAGCAAGGAATCCTGAACCATTGCCCTCAGCGGAACAGGGCACCGGAAGCAGCATCCTGTAACGCAATAGCCCATGGCCTGCAGACCAGGACTTTCTTCGTCAGGGCCGTCAGAAGACGCACCGGCGTTACAGGTATCGACAGGGGATGGTGATCAAAAAGGAGCACATGCCCCTCCTGGATGGTAAAGTGCAGGCCCGCAGTTTTTGCAGCCCGGATCAGGGCCGCAATCGCCTCCATCCGCTCCGGGCGCCCTGGAACCGTGCAGATACTGGTTGCCATTGTCAGACGAGCCCGCCCCTGCTTCTCAAGAAAACGACAACTCCACGTCAGGCCGTGACTGGAAAAAGAGAAGTCAAGAGGACCAATGGTCCGGCGGCGCGAAACCGCACCCTCTTCGTCAAAGGACAACGACTTCAGGCTCAGGGCCTCTTCATGATGCAGGATGGAAACGCTCACGCTACACCTCTCCTGTAAATAGGCCCCGGATCTGATATAGAGGCATCCGGCCCCACAAGCCCATGATGGCATCCCCAACAGAAGAGGGCTACGCTCAAACGCTCAGATTCACTGCCGGGAAACACTGTACTTCCTATCATGACAAGAGAGGTCTATTCTGGCCGAACCGCATAGGTACCCTTGGTTGCTTGCGGTGCTGTGTTGTCCATTGCAAGAAGGTTGATCGTGAAATCTGTCGACGTCCCCTGGAGCCGCTTCCTGATGCCCCCTCTGCATGAGGAGGGGCCTCGTTTTCTTGCCGTCTTCGCAGCTCTAGCCCTTGTCCTGTACCTGCTGACAGGGTGGCCTGGCGGCCTGATCGGCTTGGTTGGTACTGTGTGGTGCTTTTTCTTCTTCCGCGATCCGGTACGCTATGTGCCGACACGACCCGGACTTATGATCAGCCCGGCTAGCGGTGTGGTGCAAATGATCGGGGAAATGGTTCCCCCCCCTGAATTGGGATTGGGTGATACAGCGGTCACACGCGTATCCGTCTTCATGAGCGTGTTTGACTGCCACGTAAACCGGATCCCATGCACGGGTGAAATACGCTCTGTGATTTACAAGCCAGGGCGATTTGTAAACGCCACACTGGACAAGGCCAGCGAAGACAACGAGCGCAACGGGCTGCGCATCGCCCTGCCCGATGGCCGTGAGTATGGTGTCGTACAGATTGCCGGGTTAATTGCACGGCGCATTCGCTGCGATGTTCATGAAGACCAGACTTGCCAGACCGGTGATCGTTTTGGCCTGATCCGCTTTGGATCACGTCTGGACATTTATCTGCCTCCCGGCATCAACCCCTTGGTAGTCCTTGGTCAGGTTTGCGTGTCCGGTGAAACCGTGCTGGCCGATCTGACAGCAGACGAACCAGCCCGTGAAGGAAAGGCTGTATAATCATGCCGCTGCACCATACGGCACGCCTGCAAAGCCTGTCGTTCAACAAAATGCTGCCGAACCTGATTACCCTGCTGGCCCTGTCCGCAGGATTGACCTCCATACGCTACGGCCTGCGCGGTGAATTCGGTCACGCTGTCATTGCCATATTTTTTGCCGCTGTCTTTGACGGTATAGACGGCCGCGTAGCCCGGATGCTGCAATCCACATCCAAATTCGGGGCCGAGCTGGACAGCCTTTCAGATGTGGTCAGCTTCGGCGTTGCACCAGCTGTTCTCCTGTATATGTGGAGCATGAGCAGCGCCGGTGGTATCGGGTGGGCCATCTGTGTCCTGTTTGCCCTGTGCATGGCCTTGCGTCTTGCACGATTCAACACCATGCTGGGCGAACCGGACCTGCCATCGTACGCACATAACTACTTTGTTGGCACCCCGGCACCAGCAGCGGCCTTCTTGGGCGTCCTGCCCATGGTCATGTCCTTTGAATTCGAAGGTGGTATGTTTTCCAGCCCGTGGCTGGTTGGCCCGTACATGCTTGGCGTATCGTTTCTGATGGTCAGCCGGATCCCGACCTATTCCATGAAACGGTTCCGCATCCCAACCCGCTGGGTTCTGCCTTTCATGATCGGGATCGGCCTGCTGGCAACATTCCTGGTGACGGAACCGTGGTCAACATTGGGCATAGTGGGGCTGATTTATCTGGGAAGCATTCCCTTTGCACGCTCATCCTTCCTGCGCCTTGAGAAACGTGCCCGGACAGGAAACCCGAACGAGACATCGGGCGGAAACCACACAAATCCGGAAGATCCGGAACAGGGTATACAGCAAGTGACAGACCGCCCCTTGCATTGAAAGCCCCGACGCGCCCAACCTAGCCCGCAAAACCGGCTCAGGTCTTTTTACCTGATGAATCAGCCGCTTTGCGGGCAAGGGGATGGGCACGGATCACAACATCGTGCAGACGCTGTTCCATCACATGGGTATAGATCTCGGTTGTTGCGATGTCCCGATGCCCCAGCATCTGCTGTACACTTCGCAGATCAGCATCACGAGCCAGAAGGTGGGTCGCAAACGAGTGCCGCAAAACGTGAGGCGATACGCGGGCAGGATCCATACCCGCTGTCTTTGTGATTTCACGCAGGATGCGGAAAAAGCCATCACGGGTCAGATATCCGCTCTTTCCTGTAGAGGGAAAAAGCCAACGGCTGTCTTTCTTTGCTTTCTGAAGATCATGCTCACGCACAGGCAACCAATCCCGGATAGCACTGCGCGCTGACCGTGTAAGGGGGACAAGACGCTCCCTGGATCCCTTTCCCATGACCCGCAGGCTTTCCTGATCCCGCGCAACAGCAGAAAGCGGAAGCCCGACAAGCTCTGACACACGAATGCCAGTGGCATAAAGAATCTCGAGAAGGGCCGTGCTCCGTATCCCTGCAAAACCGGAAGACATCCGGGCTGCATCCAGAAGACGTGAAACCTCTTCCTCGGACAAGAACCGTGGCAACATGCGCCCCAGGCGGGGATTGTCAAGATTTGTGGTTGGATCATCTCTCCTGATGTCTTCCACCAGAAGAAAACCAAAAAACTGACGCAATGTTGAAAGACGACGCGATGCCGTGCGCGGAGACATCGCCCGTTCATCCAGGGAGCGAACATAGCAGCGCAGATCAGCCTCAGACAAGGCTGCCACATTCACATGCGGACAATGTTCAGCCAGATCCAGCAAATCCCGACGATATGCCTCCAGCGTCCGCAGGCTTGCACCGCGTTCTACCGCCATCATTTCCAGAAAAGATTCAACGTGGTGCAAACCTTGCGCGCCCACTCCTTATTTCCCCCCACAGATACAGGTCAGGCAAAAAAGGTTGCCCACATGCCTACCCCGTCACGCGTTCAGAGCGCACAACCTTTTCGAAAGAAACACGCGGGGGAGGCATATCCCATGTAGCCAGGAAAACTGCACCACCCACCAAAGACAACAACAAGACGGCCAAAAGAAAACGCATCACCACACTCTTCCATAATCACAACACACGCCTATAGCCCACCTACGCGCAAAACCACGACAGTCTAGACGGTCAGGCCCTGCACGCCTACTTACTTTTTCTGCCGCAGACCTCCAGGACACAACACACCTCACTAGAGATGAGAAAAATTCACTGATATCATATCATTATGATGTTCACGAATGAATGTGCACACGTGTATTTCTTCGTTTCTGTTTTCTAAGCTACAGGATGAAAAAAGATGAAAAAAGTCATAGCCATCGTATCCACTATTTTTATCTCATTCACAATGAACAACGACGCGGAAGCTAAAGGTCCCGCTGTATGCTTTGATCATGCAAGAGTCACCTTGGTAAAAGTTCATGACAATTATGACGTTCATTTTTCAACAACTGGATCAACCAACGGGAGGGACTTCAAATACGGTAAGACAAAGAGCGGAATTAATTACGCCAGTACACAAGGTATGCATAAGATGCTCTCCTTGGCTCTAGCGACAGGAATAAAAGTACGCGGAGAGGCTGATTATGAAAGCGACTGCAGAGAGCAAAATATAAAGAGCCTTACCATTCTTTCTGAATGAGTCCTTTAAATGAATTTATATATCCTCAAGAATAAATTTCGCCAGATAATGCATCTAATTATACTAGCATTTACACTGGGATTTTTATCGTCCCCCGCAGTTGCGCAAACAAAACCTCATGTTGTATACCTGCGCCATGCATCACCATCTGCCGACAGCAGCACTGATGATCGCACATATCTCAATGAAATTGAGAGATTGCGTTCAGCGTTGACAGTCGCATCTGCCCCATCGGAATCACGGATACCGCCCTACGCCCCTGGGTCATTGCGATATACGCGCATCAGCAATGGCCGGTCTTTAGTGGATTTCATTAATCTGGATAGAGATAACAGGACCCCCATAGGGAATTCTGTAAGCTTGGTTGTTCGTGACAGGGATCTTTACGTTCTGGGCTTCATTAATGGACCACCGGGAAGGCGTGTTTTCTTCAGAATGCGGGAACCGCAACAAGATTCTAGGGGGTCAACGCCATCAACTCAGACTTGGCCCGGCACAAGAGCTATCAATTTGCCTTTTTCTTATGATTATCCAGACATCGAACGGGTAGCAGGACTTTCTCGGTACGGGCAGAGCCATGATCAATACGATGGCCTCCAGCCCAATAGCATCAGAATATCTATGCGCACATTAAGACAGTCTGTTGTAATTCTGTCTGAGTATGATGGAACACCTCATGATCAGGAGGCCGATGCAGAAGTAGCCATGTCACTCCTGCGCATCGTTGTTGCCTATTTTGAAGGGATGCGTTTCCATGACATTTCAAACCGGATACATGAAGCACGCCTTGATGAGGGACATTCATGGACTGTCGATTATCGAGCTGCTGTTGTTACAAATAACTGGAGAAGTTTAACAGAGTTTGGCTCGAGAACATCGTTACACAGTAGTGATACAGATTCTGATAGCATATCCCAAAGGATGGAACTCAGGGGGCGACGGCGTCCCTCGGACGAGCCAAGAATCTGGGTTAGTTCAAGCCTGAGGGACATCAGTAACCATCTGCAAAGCTGGGGAGCTGTCTTGGCGGTTGCGCTAACCCCACGGTGGGTCGTTCCGGACGCAGGCAGTTGTTCACGTCGTCAACGTCGTGACGTAAGTTTTCTTGAAGCACCTCCCTTGGAATTAAAAGGCGAATGCGAGAAGCTTCTCTTGCAAATTGGTGGCACATTCTTCGACCGCAGAACTGGATATGCTGTTCTGGAATCAGCGCTCTCGACTTACTGAAGAAGCAAACCCGCCCGACAATCATAAAAATAACAACGCATGTGTAGTCTTGGCAATGAGGCTCCAGGGGACAGATTGCCTAAAGTCGAACACAGTCACTTGAACCCCTGATGCCAAAGGAGCCAGTGGACCACAGACGTACTTCCGGCAGATAAAAAGAAAACACCACGGGACATCTCCGTGGTGTTTTCACATCCATGACACTTTGAGAACCATCGACCTGAAATTACGCTGGAGCACTCCTGTACCCACCAAGACCAACTGCCCGCTGCTGCGCAACAGCACCGATGCTGCATGAAGAAAAGTGACTGTAGACTATAATGGAACCAATGCATGAGCAGGCTACCTTCTATTGGCTGCTGGCATGCATGCCTGATACGGTTGCCCCTTGCCCTGCACCGCAAACCCGGAAACAATGCGGAACTCTCAGTGAAGAATACAAACTTTCTCAATGTCGCACGCCCCGAACCAAGCCACCTCTCCCTCGCACTGTCATCCCTCCTCACGCAGCCTGGTTCTTGTTGGCTTGATGGGAGCCGGGAAAAGCGTGGTCGGGAGGAGACTGGCCAAGCAGTTGAGTCTACCTTTTCATGACTCTGATGCCGAAGTGGAGAAAGCGGCCGGCTGTACCATAAACGATCTGTTCTCACGGTTTGGTGAAGAGGATTTCCGGGCCGGAGAGGCCAAAGTGATTGCCCGCCTCCTGAATGGTGAACCGTGCGTTCTGGCAACAGGCGGCGGGGCCTTTCTGGCCGTGGAAACGCGCACCCTCATCACCCATCGTGCGATTTCAATATGGCTGCGGGCAGAGCTGGATCTGCTGGTTTCACGTACCACAGGGCGTATGCACCGCCCGCTGCTGAACCAGGGCAATCTGCGTGAAACACTGGAACGCCTGATACGAGAACGCTACCCCATATACGCCAGCGCTGACATCGTCATCGAGGCCAAGGACGAGTCTCCCGGCATGACCTGTCGCCGTATTCGCAGGGCACTTGCCCACTTCACCCACGGCTCTGTCACGGATTCTGAATGATGCCTGCTCCGGAAATGTACCGTCATTTGACTGTTGATCTTGGTCCACGGTCCTACGAAATCCTGATTGGTCCCGGGCTGCTGGCACAGGCGGGCCGGTTGGTTGCAGAAACAACCAAGGGACGCCACGCCTTTATTGTCACAGATCAGAATGTTGCTCCCCTTTACCTGGACACCCTGCAACATAGCTTGGCAGAGAACGGCTTTCGTACTGGACAGGCCATTCTGCCCCCTGGCGAGCACAGCAAAACGTTCCAGACGCTGCAGGCTTTACAAGAACAAATGCTCGCCAACCACTGCGAGCGCTCTTCCCTGGTCATAGCCCTGGGGGGTGGTGTTGTCGGCGACATAGCCGGTTTTGCTGCCGCAACGTTGCTTCGAGGCATTGATTTCGTTCAGATCCCAACAACCCTTCTGGCCCAGGTTGACAGTTCCGTAGGGGGTAAAACGGGAATCAACACCGCGCATGGGAAGAATCTGGTCGGGGCCTTTCACCAACCCCTCAAGGTCATCACGGATACGGAAACCTTGTCCACCCTGCCTGCACGGGAGCGTCTGGCCGGCTATGCCGAAGTTGCCAAATACGGGCTGATCGACGATGCCGCATTCTGGCACTGGCTGGAAGACAACGGGCCTGCTGTGCTGTCACTGGATACAGCGGCACTGGCACAGGCCATCCATACCAGCTGCGTGGCCAAGGCCAGACTTGTCGGGGCAGACGAACGCGAACGCGGTGTACGCGCCCTCCTGAATCTCGGGCATACATTCGGTCATGCCCTGGAGCGTGCGTACAGCTATGACGGCACCCTGCTGCATGGTGAAGCTGTAGCGATTGGCATGGTGATGGCCTTTGACCTCTCGGCACACATGGGGCTGTGCCAACCTGCAGACACTGACAGGATCCGCCATCACTTCCGAACACTTGGCCTGCCGGTTGTACCCCCCCACCATGAGGGACACCCTCTGGATGCAGACCGCCTTGTCGAGTATATGGCATCAGACAAGAAAGCCAAGGACGGCACCGTGACTTTCGTTCTTTCACGCGGGATTGGGCAGGCTTTCCTGTGCCGGGATGTTGTGCCTGCCGATGTTTCGGGTATCCTGCAACAGGCGCTGACATCTGCCCGAAGTACCGTTACCGGTCCCTGAGAACAAACTGGAAAGGCCCATGCGGGCATAGACCATGATTACAACCTTGATCATCATCCTGTTTCTTTTGCTGCTTTCAGGTTTGTTTTCCAGCTCGGAAACAGCCCTGACCGCCGCATCGCGCCCCCTGATGCATGCCCTGGAAAAAGAAGACAATGACCCCCGGGCCGGTCTTGTAAACCGCTTGCTGGGAAAAAGGGAACGGCTGATCGGTACTATTTTGCTGGGCAACAACCTGGTCAACATTCTTGCCTCTGCCTTGGCAACCAGCATCATGATCAACCTGTTCGGTGATGCCGGCGTCGCCTATGCCACAGCCGTCATGACAGCCTTGCTGCTTATTTTCGGGGAAATTCTACCCAAAACTCTGGCCTTGATGCACACTACGGCAACGGCCCTGCGCGTGGCCCGCATCATGAGCATTCTTGTCTGGCTTCTTCACCCGATTGTCAGCTTGCTACAGGCTGTCGTCAGCCTGACCCTGCGCTTTTTCGGTGCCAGCTCGGCGGGTCATCAGTCCGCAGATCTTCTGCTGGCAGAACTGCGAGGGGCCATTGACCTGCACACCGAGGCCATAGCCAGCCAAGATCACGATGTCCGGCACGAACGCGCCATGCTGAAAAGCGTTCTGGACCTGGCTGACGTCGAAGTCAGCGAGATTATGGTGCACCGGCGTAATCTTATGACGATTGATGCAGACCAGCCGGTTGATGTCATCGTTGACCAAGTATTGACCAGTCCGCACACACGGATTCCGCTCTGGCGCGAGCGCCCGGATAACATTATCGGTATCCTCCACGCAAAGGATCTTCTGCGGGCCGTACGGGCCAATTTCAATACCCCCAACCAGCTCAAACTCGACGATATTGCATCCAGCCCCTGGTTTATACCGGACTCCACCAACCTTCTGGACCAGCTGCAAGCCTTTCGCCAGCGCCGGGAGCACTTTGCCCTTGTTGTCGATGAATACGGTGCCCTGCAAGGCATTGTGACCTTGGAGGATATCCTGGAGGAAATTGTCGGCGACATTGCAGACGAACACGATGAACCTGCCTACGGCATATGTCAGGAAGAAGGTGGAACCTGGCTGATCAACGGCGATGTTACCATCCGCGACCTGAACCGTCAGTTTGACTGGTCCCTGCCGGATGAAGAGGCAGCAACCCTAGCCGGGCTTCTGCTGCATGAAACCCGGTCCATACCGGAACAAGGCCAGGTATTCCGGTTCCATGGCTTCCGCTTCGAAGTTGTTGAACGGCAGCGGAACCAGATCGTACTGGTCCGCATGACCCCGGATAAGCCCGCCAAACCGGATTCAGGCCATGGGTAACAGCGCCCACATCTGTGGATAACGCGGAATCTTGACTTACCGGGTTGTACAGCGTATGAAGCCCGGACCGGCAAAGGCCGGTTTCTCTCTGCTTCGGGTTCCTTTTCCTCCCGAGGGGGTCCGCCAGTCCGCGAAGATACGCGCACTGGCGCATTTTCTGTTGTGTAACAGGAAGATTCTCCGGCATAGCCCGGAACACGAGGCAGAGCGAGAGAAAGGACGCGGAAAGAAGAATGTTTGACAGCCTGTCGCAACGCTTGGGAACCATCTTTGACAAACTTCGCGGGCGCGGTGCGCTTGGCGAGAAGGATGTTCTTGATGCAATGCGGGAGGTTCGAGTCGCGCTTCTGGAGGCGGATGTCGCCCTCCCCGTCGTCAAGGATTTCATTGCTGCCGTACAGGAACGAGCGGTCGGGCAAGAGGTCATCCGCTCTGTTACCCCTGGGCAAATGGTTGTCAAAATTGTCAACGATGCCCTTGTTGACATGCTCGGGGGTAGGAAAGACGACAATGGCCTGAACATCCACCGCACACCGCCCGTGCCCATTTTGATGGTTGGCCTGCAGGGATCAGGTAAAACAACGACATCAGCGAAAATTGCCCTGCGCCTCAAGACTCGTGAGCGAAAGAAAGTACTGCTTGCCTCGCTGGATGTATACCGTCCGGCAGCACAACAGCAGCTGGGCATTCTGGGGGAGCAAACCGGCATTGATACCTTGCCGGTCATTGTCGGTGAAATGCCGGTGGCGATTGCAGCACGGGCCATGGGCGAGGCCCGCAAGGGCGGTTATGATGTTGTAATCCTTGATACTGCCGGCAGGCTGCACATTGACAATGAGCTGATGGCTGAAGTCGCTGCCGTACGGGACATAACAACCCCTGCGGAAACGCTTCTGATCACAGATGCCATGATTGGCCAGGACGCCGTTACCCTGGCCCGCGAATTCAATGAAAAGGTTGGCGTTACGGGCATTGTCCTGACCCGCATGGACGGGGACTCCCGTGGGGGGGCAGCCCTTTCAATGCGTGCGGTCACTGGCTGCCCCATCAAACTGATCGGCGTCGGTGAAAAACTCGATGCCTTGGATGATTTCCACCCGGATCGCATCGCCTCCCGCATTCTGGGAATGGGCGATGTTGTGGCCTTGGTCGAAAAAGCTGCCATATCACTGGATCAGGACGAAGCCGAGAAGCTGGCCGCCCGGATGATGGAGGGCAAGTTCGACCTGGCCGACATGCTGGGCCAGATCCGCCAGATCCGGAAGATGGGCGACGTCAAAGGGCTTCTTGGTCTGATGCCCGGCATCTCGAAAATGAAAAAGCAAATCGAGAATGCCAACATCAGCGACACCATGGTTGCCCGGCAGGAAGCCATTATCCTCTCCATGACCCCGACGGAACGGCGCAAACCAGACCTTCTGAAAGCAAGCCGGAAACGGCGGATTGCCGCCGGAGCCGGGGTTACCGTCGCTGATGTCAATCGCCTGCTGAAGCAGTATCAGCAAATGGCTGACATGATGAAGCAGATGCGGAAAATGGGGGGCAAGAAAGGCCTGATGGGGGCCCTTGGGGGCCTGTTCGGCAAAGGTTCACTGCCTGCTGAAGCCGATCTGACCGGTCAAACCAATGCGCTTCCTGATCTGTCTCAATTCTCCGGTGGGCTCCCGCCGGGATTTCCGGGCGGAATGCCCGGGCTACCGGGGAAACTTCCCCCTGATCTTCTGCGTTCCATGTCACGTAAAGGTGGCAAGAAACGCTGAGGCTTACTTGGGTTATGCGCATCAGCACAACCCCGTACCAACTGTCTTGAGGAAACACATATGTCCCTTCGTATTCGCCTGGCCCGTGGTGGCGCCAAGAAAAAACCGTTCTATCGCATTGTTGTCGCTGATTCCCGCGCACCGCGTGATGGCCGCTTTATCGAGAAGATCGGCACCTATGACCCAAGACTCCCTGCCGATCACCCTGATCGCATCCGCGTGCAGGATGAAGTAACCCGGCAGTGGATTGCAAAGGGCGCGGTTCCATCCGACCGTGTCGAGCGCATCCTTGGCTTGGCCGGCGTTGTGAAGACCCCTGCCATCCCGGCTCAGACCAAGAAGAACCAGCCCCGTGCCAAGGCTCAGGAACGCCTGCGTATGGCTGAGGAGCGCGCCAAGGCTGCTGCCGAAGCCGCTGCTGCTGAAGCCGCCTCTGAATAAGACGGCCAAGGATTTTGCGGTCATGATCCGGGAACCTGTGCATTCCGCTAACAATGACTCCACCCAACGCATATGCATTGGTATCATTGTGGGCGCACACGGCGTGCGTGGCCTTGTGAAGGTCAAATCCTTTACAGCAACGCCCAAAGATCTGGGGGCCTATGGCCCCCTGACCGACCTCAGCGGTTCCCAGGTTTTTGACCTGGAAATTGCCGGCAGGGTAAAAGGTGCCATTCTGTGCCGGATCGAGGGCGTCAATGATCGTTCGGCTGTCGATGCCCTGAAAGGGCAGAGGCTGTACATCGACCGTAATGCCCTCCCCTGTCCAGATCACGAAGAAGAATTTTACCACTCTGACTTGCTTGGACTACCCGTTTTCTTTCCGGATGGCACCAAGGTCGGGACTGTTGGCGCCCTGTATGATTTTGGTGCGGGAGATGTCCTTGAAATTCGGGGCGACACGGGCGGGGCAGCCATGATCCCGTTTACCCGTAAAACTGTGCCAACCGTGGATATTGCCTCAGGGCGCGTTGTTGTGAACCCTGTCCCTGGTCTTCTGGAGGCACCGGTAGCTCAAGCCACCGATTCCCGGGATCACCCCCCACGAGGGAAAAAGAAGCCACCGATTCGTGATCACGAGTCCGTGATTCGCACGGATGAGTGGCCCGAGGAGGACTGGCATTGATGGATGCGTGTGCTGATACTGCGCATGCGAAGAACAATCAGGCCCCTTTTTCTGTCCGGATTCTGACCCTCTTTCCCGAGATGTTTCCGGGGCCTCTGGGACTTTCCCTTCTCGGAAAGGCCTTGGCGGATGAAGTGTGGTCTCTGGAAACAGTGGACATCCGCGCCTTCGCGAGCGATAAACACCGCTCGGTGGACGACGCCCCCTTTGGTGGGGGAGCCGGCATGGTTATGAAACCCGATGTCATTGATGCCGCCCTTGGGGCTGTAAAGCCTCGCCCCGGGCGCCTTCTGTACCTGTCACCCAGGGGAAAGCTCCTGAACCAGGCTCTAGCCAAGGAACTGGCCGCTGAGCCTGCCCTGACGCTCCTCTGCGGACGGTATGAAGGGGTAGACCAAAGGGTGATTGATGCTTGGGACATGGAGGAAGTCAGCTTGGGTGACTTTGTCCTGACCGGGGGAGAGATCGCGGCCATGGCCTTGGTTGACGCTGTTGTTCGCTTGTTACCCGGCGTCGTTGGAAAAACGGAGTCGCTGGAAGAAGAAAGTTTCGAGCGGGGGCTCCTAGAGTACCCACTCTATACCCGGCCTGCCGACTGGAAAGGCCGGGTTGTCCCGGAGGTTCTGCTTTCGGGGCACCATGCGCGGGTTGCCCAATGGCGGCTCGTTCAGTCGGAATACATTACCCGGCACCGCCGTCCTGATTTGTGGGAACGGTATTGTGCACAGAAGCAAGAGCAAGAGGGTTAGTTCCATGAACATTATTGAGCAACTTGACCAGGAACAGATTGCCAAACTGACTGAAGGCAAGAAAATTCCGGCCTTTACCCCGGGCGATACCGTTCGCGTGTATGTAAAGGTGGTCGAAGGCACCCGTGAACGCCTGCAGGCGTACGAGGGCGTTGTGATCGCACGCAAGAATGCAGGTATCAACTCCAACTTTACCGTTCGGAAGATTTCTTTCGGGGAAGGCGTGGAGCGTGTGTTCCCTCTGTATGCGCCTGCTGTTGATCGCATCGAACTGGTTCGCCGCGGCAAGGTGCGCCGGGCAAAACTGTACTACCTGCGTGACCGTCGCGGTCGTGCGGCACGTATTGCTGAAGATATCGCAGCCAACGTAAAGGCTCGCGAAGCTGAGGCCGAGGCTGCCAAGGGTTGATACCCCGTAGCCTTCCCGGATAATCCCGGGAAAAACAGGAGACTCCGGGAGGCAAAACTCCCGGGGGCTGCTTTCCTGATCATCACGATTGTCTCTATGCATACCGGCGGTTTGTTCGGCCGGCAGGGAAAGGTGTTTCTATGGCTCAAATAATTGCAGAATGGCCGGAAGATAGCCCGGCGATCCTTGTCAGCCCGGCCCATAACGGGAAACAATACTTGGTATCCAATATCGTGGTCAGCGCAAACTTGCTGTCACGAGCTCAAGTTTTTGCGACCACACCTGTTCTGGCAGAAACGTCTGAAGAACAGGATGAAGATAATAACGACATTGTCAGCACCTTTAACTTGGATTGGGTTTGACCTGCCCAGTAGCCGGAGCGGTGTTGAAATCTCTGTCCCGGAAAAATAATCGAATAACGCAGTCCACCTGCAGTCTGGCCTGCTGCGACACATAAATTGTATGCTGGCGCTCGTTCTTCGAGAAGACACATTTCGGATGAAATGTTAGTGTTGTGGCTTGACCACTTCTCCCTCTATGATTGCACATCAAGGCACGGATCCCGTCCCCGTACACCCTCGCCATCAGGCGAAGCGGAGACAGGAAACAAGATGGAGAGACAAGTCCATGCCCAGAATTGTACCTGATGTTATCAACGAACAAACGCTGGCTATCGTATCCTCCTCTCTCTCTGTACGCGACGCAGCACGCCTGATGGCG
>NZ_JAAVTA010000010.1 GCF_012102705.1 Haematospirillum sp. H1815 | reverse complement strand
GGGCGCCAACCCGATACAAACAAACTACCAGATCCAGCCTCAACACGATTTACACTCTGCTGTTGCGTGATCTCTTCAAGCTGACCGCTCAGCTGCAGCTCCATCAGCTTCAGCTTCGCCTCATCGGATTATTTTTACGCTCCTCCATTCTTTGGATTTTATTGAGGTACCAAAGTAAAGGAAGAACTAAGGATCCACATAACAAGAGAGAGAGATTCATGTAGATGCGCTCGTATACACTCCAAGCCTCTGTGGAGGGGGCAACGGAAGCACCTGCAAATAAGATTCCCACAGCTCCCAATATTGTGACAAGCGTTTTGGTCAATCCAGAGGCGGCCCCCTCCAACCCTTTTGGGGCGGCGTTTTGACTGGCAACGAGGGTAAGCGAATTTGTCATGCCCAGGAGGAAACCAAGGCTCCCCATCAATATAAAATAGAAAATTAAAGAAACATCGAAGGATAGAACGTAAAAAAGAATACTCGCCGCACAAAAACTGCCCACAAGAACAGAAATTTCGCGTGACAGCGAAATACGCCCCGAACAATACCCCCCAAGCCCAACCATGATGGCAACAGCGCAAAAGCTTACACTTGAGTGTGCCAAGGACAGACCCCAATAGGCCTGAAGTGATAAAGGAAAAAGGTAAATGACTGTTAAAAGAGAAATATTGGAAACAACACCCAAGGCTGTAACCATTAAGTACTTTTTTTGACGCATCAATCCGGGATCAACGACGGGATATGGACTAAAGAATTGTCTATATAGTACCAAGGCGAAAAAGAATGTTGATGCTCCACAAAAAAGTAAAAAATTTTGTGAACCAAAGCGAGCATCCATAAGCAGAGACATCGACGCAACCAAAAGAGAAAACGCGGTCACACTTATAAGTACACGGTAATCATGATACACGGCCTGAGGTTTGTTTTTTAGGGGGGAGAGGTACAAAAGGAGGGTTGCGAGCCCAACTAAAGGAATGCAAATGGCAAAAATGAACCGCCATGAAGCATAGTCACTGGCGATTCCTCCAAGAACCGGTCCTATGGCCATAGAAAAACTTCCTATGGCCATGACAAAAGCTATTTTTTCACGGAAATCCTCATAATATGTTGTGAGTAAGGCAATTCCCGAAGAGACAACTATACCAGCCGCCGCTCCTTGCAGGACGCGAAAACCGATTAAGTGTACTGAAGATTGCGCAAGCGCACAGAGTGCGGTCGCAATTAAAAACAAAAATCATCCCACATCGACAGGTACGATGATATCCAATTGAATCACTGATGACTCCAGCTGGATACATTAAGGCTCCAACCCCAATTAGATAGGCGGCAACAACCCACTTCATTGTGTCCTGATCGGCCCCAAAGTCATGTGACATGCGTACTAACGCCGTATTCACAGCAAATGAATCAAGCTGTATGCACACCATGCACAAACACAAGGCAATAAAAGGAAATAGATGCGCTTGTAGTTTCACCGGAGTATATCTGATGTTAATTGCTGAATATTATTCCTGTATTGTACAGAAATTATATCTTTATGTGCACGGGATATTAAGCGGAAAATTATGTGGTATCTTTACTCTGTGCGGTGTGGGAGTATTGGGGAATTGCAATCAAGGATCTTTATGAAGCAGGCAGTCGTCCCCATAAAGATCCTTGTAATTCTAGCGACGTGTTTGACTTGAGAGCTGATGGGTCTGTGCGGCGATCAATGCATTCAGGGATGCTAAGCTTGCCCCGGGTTCCGAAAGCTTGGCCGCGTATTCAGACCGGAACGTGATGGCCATGGAAACGCCTTCGATGCTAAGATCAACGACCTTCCATTCTGATCCGCGCAGGCGAAGGCGCCACAGAACGATCATGGGCTTTGCAGCCTCTCTTTCGATCTGGCTTTCAACAAAAGCTCCGCCGTCTCCATCGGCCGTAGCCGTGGTAACAACTAGTTTCTGGCCATTGTATTCGTTGAAGCGTTGCGCCCACGTATAGATGTTCAGTTCCCTGAAGTACTCGATGAAGCGCTTTTGTTCTTCTTCAGGGGCTGTGCGCCAGAAACGTCCCAGAACGAAGCGGGAGACTGCCGGCATGTCAAACCATGTGTCGAATAATTTCCGGAATCGCTCTATTTTTTCGTCATAGGAGACGTCGGCCCCTACAACTTCGCTGATCCCGGTGTCGGCAATTTTCTGCACGACCTTCCGGGCACCCTCGATATCCGGGGCAGCCTGCGCCTGTGAGAATACGAGGCCGATCGCAAGAAAAAGCCCAAAGACGGGGATAGTAAAGGGTATTCTTGGTGTCATGTGTTCTGTGTTGCTCTGAGAGTTCTACGTATCAATTTTACTTGGGTGCAGGGGTGTTCTGCTCTGGTGTATCATTGAAGTCAAATGCTTCCCCGTCCACTTCATGCCCAAGCGTCTGGTTCTTGATTTCTGCTGCACGTCTCTGGCGATACAGTGTCCTGTAGGATACGTACGTATCCAGAGATGTCTTTTCCACATCATCCAGGACGTCGATCAGTCCAGCACGTGTGTCGATTAGCTGCAAGCCGGTTCTGACGTAGTTGGCTTCTTCCACGTTCTTGGCTGCCGTATAGAGCCGGAAGGGATCCAAGATCCAGTCAGCAACAAGGCCGACCGTATCACGTGGATTGGAAGGGCCAAGAATTGGCAGAACCAGATAAGGACCTTCTTCCACACCCGCAACGGCCAAGGTTTGGCCAAAATCTTCATTATGATAAGCGAAGCCCATTTCGCCGGCGACATCGTGCAGGCCTGCCAGACCCCATGTGGAGTTGATCAGCAGGCGCATGAACGTTACCCACGCGTTGTCAAACTCTCCCTGCATCAGATCATTGGCCAGAATCACCGGGCTTTTCAGGTTGCGCAGTCCGTTGCCGATTCTTTCCTGTACCGGGTCGGGTATAACTTCGCGGTAGGTCCAGGCAACAGGCCGTATCACGACGGTATCAACAGCCTTGTTGAAACCATGTACAGCCCTGTTGACGGGTTCAATCGGATCGTTGGCATCTTCATCGGTATGCGTTGTGCAGGCCGACATGAAAGCAACGGAGGCAATGGCGAGAAATATCCTCATGCGTGGGAAAAGCTCAGTTCTCATCAATGCATCCCCGGTTTATTCTCTTTGTGCAACATTGCCGAATCTTGGCCTTCAACTCTACTTGTTTGTTGGATGCGAGGCCGTAGGCCGGCTACACCCGGACACGGTATATATGGAAGTCCGTCGTCGTGTGTCCGTGAACAGCCTCACAATGGCACTTTATACTTGCACAGCGGTACCACATGGCCCCTGAAAAAGCCAGCCACATTGGGTCAGTTGTACAGATATGGAATACAGCGTGCCGGTGCGGACACACGCAACCGTAATCCCTTGTAGACAAATACGAGAGGCTGGACACATACATATATAAATATATCCTTATGTCCTGTTTTGTTTCTGCGGGATGACCGGAAGATGGAGCACGTTCTGGCTGGATTAAGAGCTGCGGGAGAGGAAACCCGGCTTCGTCTGTTGGTGCTCTGTACTTATGGTGAACGAACAGTCTCCGATCTCTGCCGGATTCTTGGTCAAAGTCAGCCCCGTATTTCCCGTCATTTGAAAATATTGTGTGACAGCGGTCTTCTGGAACGCTTTCGCGAGGGGAGCCGTGTTTTCTGTCGCTTGGCTCCAGATGGGGTTGGTGCGCAGTTGGCTGCACAGATTATTGCTTTACTGCCCTCCTCGGATAGTGTCCTGATGGCTGACCGTGTGCGCCTGGATCAACTGCGTGATGAACGGCGGCGTATCGCAGAAGCGTACTTCAGTGCCAATGCCAGGGAATGGAATGCAATTCGTGCCCTGCATGTCGATGAAGCAGAGATCGAGCGTACTTTGCTTGAGATAGCTCTGCAGAAGCCCTTTGCCGATATGATTGATGTAGGAACTGGAACTGGCCGTATCCTGGGCTTGTTGGGTCGTTATGCCCGGAGAGCTGTTGGCCTTGACCTCAGTCGGGAAATGCTGGCCTTGGCGCGTAGTGCTCTGGAGGCGGATGAGGCCTTGCGCTACTGTACGGTCCGTCTGGGTGATATGTATGCGCTTCCATTCCCTGATGATGCGGCTGATCTGGTCACTGTTCATCAGGTTCTCCATTACGCAGACTCTCCATCTGCTGTTATTGCCGAATCCGCGCGTGTTCTGCGTCCGGGGGGGCGTCTGGTGCTTGTTGATTTTGCCCCGCATGATCATGAGGAGTTGTGTTGTGATCACAACCACCTAAGATTGGGCTTTGCGGATCACGAGGTCCACGCTTGGCTTATAGCGGCGGGGTTGGAGCCAGTACGGTCTGTGTCCCTTTCCGGGACGGAAAGAGAACCCGGAATGTTGACGGTTATGATCTGGTTGGCAGAACGACCAGGCGCTAAGGCTTGTTCTTTGTCTGGGTAATACAGGGTGGGGTATAGTGGGAATGCATACGGCAACAGGCCCGAATACGGCTTCTGTACAGCGTGCGCTTCAGGTCAGTTTCGAGTTTTTTCCGCCAAAAACGGAAAAAATGCAGGAGAGCCTTTGGGCCTGCGTCAAGCGACTGGCTCCTTTGGCACCATTGTTTGTTTCAGTAACCTATGGGGCTGGGGGATCAACCCGTGAGCGTACACACGATACCGTGATCCGCCTTCAGAAAGAGTGGGGTGTTCCGTCTGCGGCACACTTGACCTGCGTGCAGGCCACACGGGACGACATTGATGCTGTTGCCCGTGATTACCGTGATGCCGGTATCCGGCATATTGTTGCCCTGCGTGGAGATCCCCCGGAGGGATCTGTGGAGTACGTGCCTCATCCGGGCGGATATCCTTTTGCTGTTGATCTGGTCGCTGGGTTGCGGCGGATTGCGGACTTTGAAATTTCTGTTGCGGCCTATCCTGAAGTTCATCCGGCTGCTCGTTCAGCCCGTGATGATCTGGAGAATTTGCGCCGCAAGATTGATGCCGGTGCAACCCGGGCCATTACCCAGTATTTCTTCGATGCTGATACGTACCGGCGTTTTGTTGACCGGGCCAGGTCAGCCGGTATTTCGGTCCCTATTGTTCCAGGCATTCTTCCGGTTACCAATTTCTCCCAGGTGGTGAAGTTTTCCCGTGCCTGCGGCACATCCATTCCGGCGTGGCTGCGGGATCGGTTCGAGGGACTGGATGAAGACCCCCGCACGCGGGAACTGGTTGCCGCAACAACTGCGATCGAACTGTGCGAGGAATTGCAGCGTGATGGTGTTCGTCATTTCCATTTCTATACCCTGAACCGGGCCGACCTTGTTTTTGCGATTTGCCACACTTTGGGTGTCCGGCCCCCTGCTTGTTCTTCCCCCTGATCCTGTTTCCCGGAGCATGATGTGCCAATGAGTACTTTCCTGAATGCCCTTGAAGAGCGCGTTCTCCTGTGTGACGGGGCAATGGGCAGCTTGGTTCAGGCTATGCCACTGACTGTAGAAGATGACTACGATGGCCGGGAAAATTGTACCGAGGTTTTGAACCTGACACGTCCTGACGTGGTGCGCTCAATCCACGAACGGTACTTTGCTGCCGGTGCGGACATGGTGCAGTCCAATACCTTTGGTGCCAGTCCTGTAACCCTAGCAGAGTTTGATCTTCAGGACCGGGCTGAAGAGATTAACAGAAGGGCAGTTGAGATAGCCCGTGAGGCTGCGGAACAGTTTGCCGGTGACGGGCGCGACCGCTTTATCCTTGGGGGGATTGGCCCTGGTACAAAGCTTCCAAGCCTTGGGCATATTGATTACGACAGTCTGGAAACAGCCTACACCGTGCAGGCCCGTGGCTTGATTGCCGGTGGCTGTGATGCGGTGTTGATTGAAACATGTCAGGATCCCCTTCAGTTCAAAGCGGCTGTAAACGGGGTCAAGGCAGCGCGGAAGGATGCGGGGCGCTACATACCAATTTTGCTGCAGGTGACCGTTGAAACTACGGGTACCCTTCTTGTCGGAACCGATATTGGTGCGGCTGCAACGGTGGCTCATGCCTTGGGGGTTGACTGTCTGGGCCTGAACTGTGCGACCGGGCCTGCGGAAATGGCAGAGCATGTGCGCTGGCTGTCAGAGAATTGGCCGGGATGCATATCGTTGCAGCCCAATGCCGGCCTTCCCGAGTTGAGGGACGGGAAGACGTTCTATCCCCTGACACCGCCGGAACTGGCCAGCTGGCATGAGCGTTTCATCAGGGAAGACGGTGTCAATATTGTCGGGTCCTGTTGTGGATCAACGCCCGCGCATACCATGGCTGTTGATGCCATGTTGCGGCGTATGGGCGATGCTTCGATGCGCCCCGCCCCTGTCCGTCGGCAGTTCCACTGGGTGCCGGCAGTCGCCTCGCTTTATAGCCGGGTTGATCTGCGTCAGGAAAATGCGTTCCTGTCGATCGGAGAGCGCTGCAATGCCAATGGATCCAAAAAGTTCCGCCAGCTCCAGGAGGCAGAGGACTGGGACGGCGCTGTGGCCATGGGCCGTGAGCAAGTGCGGGAGGGATCCAATACCCTGGATGTCTGCACCGCGTTTGTCGGGCGCAATGAAACAGCAGACATGTTGGCGGTTGTCAGCCGGATGCGGGGGACTGTCAACGCTCCCTTGGTGATTGATTCCACGGAAACCCCGGTGATTGAAGCGGCGTTGAAGCTGTATGGCGGCAAGGCTGTTATCAATTCCATCAACTTCGAGGATGGAGAGGGGCATGCAGCAGACCGGGTGCGGCTGGCCCGCCGGTTTGGTGCCTCGGTGATTGCCCTGACCATTGATGAGGATGGGATGGCAAAAGACTGTGCCGGCAAGGTCAGGATTGCCAGACGCCTGTATGACTTTGCCTGTACGCGCCACGGGTTGCCTGCCTCTGACCTGATGTTTGATCCCCTGACATTTACCATTTGTACCGGAAATGATGATGACCGGCGCCTGGGGATGGAGACCCTTGATGCCATAGAGGAAATTGCCCGTGTCCTGCCGGAATGCCAGATTATTCTCGGGCTTTCCAACATCTCTTTTGGCCTGAAGCCATTGGCGCGACAGGTCCTGAATTCGGTTTTCCTGCACCATGCGGTCAAGCGTGGCATGACCGGGGCCATTGTGCACGTGTCCAAGATCATGCCGTTGCACAAACTGGCTCCGGAAGAGGTCAAGTGTGCGGAAGACCTGATCTTTGACCGTCGTGCGCCGGGCTATGATCCCCTGCATGCTTTTATTGCCCTGTTCCGTGACCGGGAGGGTGTATCCGGCCCAAGGACTGTTGTGGCCACAACTGTTGAGGAACGGTTGCGTCAGCGTATTATCGACGGGGATCGTCAGGGGTTGGAGGTGGATCTGGAAGAGGCGATGAAGGTTCATCCGCCCTTGGACATTATCAACATCTATCTTCTGGATGGGATGAAGGAAGTCGGTGAATTATTCGGGGCCGGTCAAATGCAGTTGCCGTTTGTCCTGCAATCTGCCGAGACCATGAAAGCTGCGGTATCATGGCTGGAGCCCTTTATGGAAAAGGCCGATGGTCAGAGCAGGGGAACGCTGGTGCTGGCCACCGTGAAGGGTGACGTGCACGATATCGGCAAGAATCTGGTTGATATCATCCTGACCAACAATGGATACCGGGTCATCAACCTTGGCATCAAGCAGCCGGTTTCGGCCATTATTGAGGCTGCCCGTTTGCATCATGCGGATGCTATTGGCATGTCTGGATTGCTGGTCAAATCAACAGTGATCATGAAAGAAAATCTGGAGGAAATGGCCCGGCAGGAACTGTCCATCCCGGTTATGCTCGGTGGAGCAGCCCTGACGCGGGCGTTTGTGGAAACAGACTGTTCCAACGCTTATGCCGCTAACGGGAATAATGGGCTGGTAGCCTATGCGCGGGATGCCTTTGATGGCCTGGATCTGATGGCCAAGGTGGTGGAGGGGCGCTTTGCAGAGCATGTGGAGGCTGCCAGGGTCAAGCGGGCAGGGCGGCCTTCGCGATCTACTCACCCGGCTGCAGAGACAGCAAAAGTCGCTGTGCATACAATGGCAGAACGACCGGTTGACTGGAACGAAGTCTCCCTTCGTCGGCAGGAACTGGCCGCAACGTCTACCTTGCCGGTACCGCCTTTCTGGGGTGCGGCGCTGGTGGAACAGGTGCCGATCAAGGCTCTTGTGCCCTATCTGAATGAAGTGATGCTGTATCAGTTCCAGTGGGGATTCCGTAAACAGGGGCGGGACCGTGCGGAATGGCGGGCATGGACCAAGGATGAGGTGCGCCCCATCCTGCAACGGATGCTTGATATCTGTAATACCGAGACTATCTTGCACCCCAAGGCGGCCTACGGATACTGGAAGGCAGGCAGTGAAGGGGACACTGTTATCTTGTTTCACGAAGATGGCCTGCGTGAGGCAGCCCGGTTTACATTTCCGCGCCAGCGTTTTAAGGGGGGCCTGTGTCTGGCCGATTTTGTTCGGGAGCTTGATGCCGATGGCCCCCGCGATGTCGTCGCCCTGCAGGTTGTTACGATGGGCAGCCATGTGTCTGATGTGGCGCGACACTGGTTTTCGGAAAACCGGTACCAGGATTATTTGTACCTGCATGGCCTTTCGGTGGAAATGGCGGAAGCCATGGCCGAGTACGTGCACAAGCGGATAAGGGCGGAGTTGGGATTTGCTGCCGAGGATGCCCGCGATATTGCCGATTTGCTCAAGCAAGGGTACCGGGGTGCCCGCTATTCCTTTGGCTATCCGGCCTGTCCCAATATGGCCGATCAGGAGAAGCTGCTGGATTTGCTGGGTGCAGGCCGCCTGGGTCTGGAGATGAGTGAAGGGGATCAGCTGCACCCCGAGCAATCCACCAGCGCTATTGTCCTGCATCATCCCCAAGCCAAGTACTTCAAGGTCTAGTATGGATGATCCCGATGGCGTTTTAGGGCTGTTTCAATGAGCAGGAACCCCTATAGTAACCGCCATGAATAGCGATCCTTTTGATCTTGCTGATGACAGCAACACTCCCTTCTCCCCTGCTGATGCGGACCGGGGCCCGGTTGCAACACCTTGGCTTGACGGCCTTAATCCCGAGCAGCTGCGGGCGGTTACGACAACCGAGGGCCCGCTGCTGGTTCTGTCCGGGGCTGGTACGGGCAAAACCCGGGTGTTGACGGCCCGCCTGACCCACATTGCGGGTACGCATCTGGCCCGCCCATGGCAGATTATGGCCGTCACCTTTACCAACCGTGCTGCCCGCGAAATGCGGGAAAGAGTGTCGGCCTTGCTGGGGCCGACAGCGGATCAGGTTTGGCTGGGGACTTTCCACGCCCTGTGTGTGAAGATTCTCCGTCGGCATGGGGAGCAAGTCGGGCTGCGCAGCGGCTTTTCCATACTGGACACCGATGATCAGCAGAGGGTTCTGAAAGCCTTGATGCTGGAGGCCGGTCTTGATCTCAAGAAGTGGCCGGTTCCCATGGTGATGGCCATTCTTCAGCGTTGGAAAGATCGCGGCTGGACGCCGCATGACGTCCCTGCTCTTAAGATTGGTAGTCTGGCTGGCGGGACAGGGAAGGATTTGTACCGGTCCTATCAGGCGCGCCTGATGGAACTCAATGCCTGTGATTTCGGCGATCTTTTGCTGCATGTGTTGTCGCTGTTCCGATCTTGTCCGGATATCTTGCAGGGCTATCAGCAGCAGTTCCGCTATATTCTGGTTGATGAATATCAGGATACCAACGTGGCCCAGTACCTGTGGCTGCGTCTTCTGGCGCAGGGGCACGGTAATGTTTGCTGTGTTGGTGATGATGATCAGTCTATCTACTCGTGGCGCGGGGCCGAAGTTGGCAATATCCTGAGATTTGAACACGATTTCCCCGGTGCAACAGTTGTGCGCCTGGAACGCAATTATCGTTCCACCCCGGTTATTCTAGGTGCGGCCTCTGCCTTGATTCGCCATAATAACAGTCGCCTGGGCAAGGATTTGTACGCGGCAGGTAGCACCGAACGTGGTGAGAAGATTGTGGTGTCTGCTGTGTGGGATGGCTCCGCGGAGGCGCGGACTGTCGTCAGTCAGGTAGAGGATCTGCGCCGGCACGGTGAGTCCTTGTCCAGTATGGCTATACTGGTGCGGGCCGGGTTCCAGACCCGTGAATTTGAAGAACGTCTGATTGCGACAGGAACCCCCTACCGGATGGTCGGGGGGCTGCGGTTTTACGAGCGTCTGGAAATCCGGGATATTTTGGCCTACCTGCGTTTGATCTGCCAGCCACAAGATGATCTAGCGTTTGAACGGATTATCAATACGCCCAAGCGTGGTTTGGGTGATGCGGCGCTTCAGGTGATTCACCGCGTAGCCCGTGCCGGAAGCCTGTCTCTTCTGGATGCAGCCCGTTCTGTTATTGGAACCGATGAAATGAAGCCCCGTCCCCGGGCGGTTCTGGCTGATTTTATCGCACGTCTTGATGAATGGGCGACCTTGCGGCTTTCCCTGCCTCCATCCGAGCTGGCGTCCATGGTTCTGGATGGGTCCGGGTATATGGAGATGTGGAAACGCGACAAGACCCCCGAGGCACCGGGGCGTGTGGAGAACCTGCAGGAGTTTGTCCGTGGACTGGAGGACTATGAGGCTCTGGAGGAATTCTTGGAGCATGTGGCCTTGGTCATGGAAAATGACAGCAAGGCCGGCACGGGAGAGAGCGTAACGCTGATGACCCTGCACGCTGCCAAGGGCTTGGAGTTCGATACGGTTTTTCTGCCGGGATGGGAGGAAGACGTTTTTCCCAATCGTCGGGCCTTGGATGACGGTGGTCAGCAATCCTTGGAAGAGGAGCGTCGGTTGGCTTATGTCGGGTTGACTAGAGCCCGTCGGCGGGTTTTCGTCAGTCACGCCTCGCAGCGCCGTATCTTTCGCGATTGGCAACAGTGTTTGCCATCGCGCTTTATCGGGGAATTGCCGCAGGAGTGTGTTGAGGAGCGCTCTGACACCGGTGCGGCGTCCATGGGTTATTACCGGCAGTCATTTTCTTCTTGGGCCGGTGCAGGTGTCTCATTGTCTTCGCGGGCGACGTCGGCAAAATCTGCTGGTGGCTGGTCCCTTGGGGATCGTGTTTTTCACCAGAAGTTCGGACCGGGTACAATTCTCGCGGTCGATGGAGACAAGCTGGAAGTTGCGTTCGACAAAGCAGGCGTCAAGCGTGTTCTGGCCAGTTTTGTGAATGCGTCCTCGGCCGATGATGGGGGGGATGTTCCCTTCTGACAGGATCTTGCCAATGTCCGGTTCAGATATGTTTTTCCTGCGGGTTCGCTGGATTATGATACCCTTCCCTGTCTTTTTTCATTCCTTGTATTTTCCGGAGACGAGATCGTGATTCGCCACGTTGTTCTGTTCAGCGCCAAGGATCCAGCGTATTTGCCAGCCATCAAGGAGGGGCTGGAGATTCTGGCTGGTATTCCCGGGGCTCATAATTTCGAGGTTTGCTATAATACGAAACGCGATACGCTGTCCCGCGAGATGGATGTTGTTGTCTATTGCGAGTTTGATTCCCTTGAAGATTTGGATGCCTACAAGAAACACCCCCTTTATGAGGAATCAATTCGTCGGGTTCGCCCCTTGCGGGACCAGCGCATAGCGGCTGATTTTGAAAGCACATATGCAACGTGCCCTGCCTAGTTAGGGCAAGGTTGGCCATGACTTTCGTGTTCTGGTCTGCTAGAAGCGGTCGGATCATTCTTCATCTGGATTTCTAAAGTTCCCATGTCCATCAAGAAAGCTGAGGATACGTGGCGTATCCGTCTGGTTGTTCCCCACACAGCACTGGAACTGTATGAAGCTGCGCTTGAGCCATACTTTGATGCGGTTCTGTGTTTTGAAATAGAAGATGGTGGACCGGAACACGGGAAATGGGTTGTTGATGCCTATTCAGATGGCCCATACGACAAGCCGGCTGTTTCTGTGTCCTTGTCCTTGGCCGCTGAAGCGGCCGGGATTGAAGAGCCCGCGGTGACGGTTGAACATGAGCCACCGCGCAACTGGCTGGCCGAGAACCTGTTGGCTTTTCCTCCGATTCAAGCGGGGCGCTTTTTTGTGCATGGCTCCCACTGGGCCGAGCCGCCACCAGAAGGAACCATTGCCCTGCAGGTTGATGCTTCTACAGCCTTTGGTTCTGGTGAGCACCAAAGCACGTACGGTTGCTTGTTGGCTCTGGATCGTATGGCTGCTGCCGGGGAGATTCTGAGCCAAGGGCAGGGACGGGCTCTGGATATGGGCTGTGGCTCGGGTATTCTTGGTCTGGCGCTGGCGCGCTGTTGGGGAATCCCGGTTGTTGCGACAGACATTGATGAGGAAAGTACTCGGGTAGCTCATCTTAATGCTGAGAAGAACGGGGTTTCCAACCTGATGACCGTTTTTCCGGGGGATGGCTTCACGAATGCCGGTGTACAGGACCCGGCGCCTTATAACGTGATCTGTGCCAATATTCTGGCGCGTCCTCTTTGTGAGATGGCCTCTGACATGGCCAAGGTTCTGGCCCCCGGTGGGCGCGTCATCCTGGCCGGGCTTCTGATCAACCAGGAAAATATGGTGCTGGATGCCTATCGGGCATCTGGTCTGTGCCTGCGCGAACGCATCGAGCTGGATCCTTGGGTGACCCTTGTTCTTGAGGCGCAGCAAAATACCCCGTCCTGAAGATGGCGTGTTGCCATCCTTTGGGAGTGCTGACCAGCCTCAAGACTCAGGGTGCTGGCGACGTGCCTGCACTTTCCGTCTGTCAAGATATGTGCCGGCAATGATTTGCTCCACGTCTCCGCGGGACAGGCCAAGATCCATCAGCTCACGGTCACTCATGGACCTGAGGAGATCTGCCTCCCGCGTGCGGTCGCGCCAAGAGCGGAACTGCTCGATAAGGCTTCCGAAGACTGTGCTTGCGCTCATGTTAATGCTCCGAGACCGGGCAGGGGTTTCTGAAGACAACCGACATTCTGTATAACCGACACATCAAGGGGGATTCGGAAAAAATCCGTCCCCGTACAGGTACCAAGCACCGCATCGACGACGCAAAGCCGTTGCCAATTGGGGCGCCTCCAAACTCAGGACACTGTAATTCGGACTCTTGCAGACCAATATACGCTTCTTTCGCGATGCAGTAATGCATCCTGTGCATGGTTCTGACAATAAAGCATAGCTCTCTATTCATGAAAGGGAATCATTTTTTCTGTGAAGCCATAGGAAAAGGCGTGCGATAGTATGCCAATACTGCCTGTTGGCAGACATAATTTCAGCTAACTGATTTCATAGAATGGGAGGATTCATGAACCGGGAACAGCAGGCCAGCCGTCTGGCCCGTTTGCGTGATGCTCTTTCAAATCAAGGAGTTGATGGGTTTCTGGTCCCACGACAGGATGAATATCAGGGGGAGTATGTTCCCCCTGCCAGCGAGCGTCTTGCCTGGTTGACTGGTTTCACGGGCTCTGCCGGGATTGCTGTTGTGCTGCCGGATCAGGCCGGTCTGTTTGTCGATGGGCGGTATACAATCCAGGCGCGGGAGGAAACCGATGGTGGTTTGTACCGCCATTGCCATCTGACTGATTTTCCACCGTCAAAGTGGCTGGAAAGTCATATTCGTCCGGGGCAGGTCATAGGGTTTGACCCATGGTTGCATACTGCGGGTTCTCTTGAGAAAATACGCTCCGTGCTGGAAAGGGTTGGGGCGCGTCTGGCTCCGCTGGTTCCAAACCCTGTCGATGTGGTTTGGGACGATCGTCCGGCTTTGCCCGAGGCACCGGCCGTCCCGCATCCGCTGAAATATGCCGGTGTTTCTGCCAGCGAAAAAATCTTGCAGATTGCTGGTCTTTTATCGGCATCCGGGGTTCATGCTGCCGTTCTGGGGGTGCCGGAAAGCGTGTGCTGGCTTTTGAACATCAGGGGAAGTGATGTTCCGTGTACGCCCCTTGTCCTGTCTTATGCGCTTGTTCACGCCAATGCCACGGTGGATCTTTATATCGATCCGGTCAAGGTTACGACGGAGGTGCGTGATCACCTTGCAGATATGGCCAGCCCGGTTTCTGTACGTTTGCATGACAGGGCTTTGTTCGTCGACGGGTTACGTGCGCTGTCAGGGAAGAAGGTCCGTGTTGATCGGCAGACAGGTACCGTTGCCATCACGGATATCCTTTCTTCTTCCGGCGCTGTGGTGTGTGTGGGCGATGATCCCTGCGCCTTGCCGCGAGCTTGCAAGAACAGCATTGAGCTGCGTGGGGCCCGGGCTGCCCATCACCGTGATGCCATAGCCATGGTTCGTTTTCTGGGCTGGCTTGACCGAACCCTGCAAGCGGGGGAAATGCCCGGCGAGTACCAGGTTGCAGAGATGCTTCAGGGGTTTCGTCGTGATCTGGAGCATTTTCAGGGTCCAAGCTTCGAGACTATTTCGGCTGCCGGGCATCATGGCGCTATCTGCCATTACCGCGTTTCCCGGGAATCAGATATCCCGGTGACATCTGGGCCGTTATATCTGGTTGATAGTGGCGGTCAGTTTCTTGATGGCACAACCGATGTGACTAGGACTGTTGTCAGTGGTGTTGTGGAGCCAGAGCATCGGCGCCGTTATACCCAGGTTCTGAAGGGCCATATTGCCTTGGCCACAGTGCGTTTCCCTGAAGGGACGACCGGGAGTCAGCTGGATGTGCTGGCGCGCCGCTTTTTATGGGATGATGGTCTGGATTATGACCATGGTACCGGGCATGGTGTTGGCAGTTATCTGTCTGTTCATGAGGGGCCTCAGCGTATATCCAAGCTTCCTGCCTCTGTGCCCCTGTGTCCCGGCATGATCCTGTCCAATGAACCCGGCTATTACAAGGACGGGGCGTACGGGATCCGGATCGAGATGTTGCAGGTTGTTGTCGAGCTGTTTCCCCAGCCCGCTGATGCTACACGGACCATGCTGGGTTTTGAAACCCTGACCTTGGTTCCGTTGGATCATCGTCTGATTGACCATTTCCTCCTGGCAGATGACGAGCGTGAATGGATCGATGCCTATCACCATCGCATTTCCAGGGATGTCAGCTCGTTTCTCAAAGAAGAGGACAGGGCGTGGCTCGAGCAGATGACTCGTCCCCTCCATGATCCATGCCAAGGATGATGCCGCAGGGCTTTTACCAGTTGCGCAGCATGGAGTCGATATCGTCTTGGGATACGCCCTTGCCATCGGCTTGCGGCCCGTGGAGGAGGTGTTTGTCCGGGCGGTTGTCGTCGGGGCGGTTGCGCACATTTTCTGCTTTGGCAAGCCCTTCTTCGATTTCCCACAGTTCGACCAGTCGTTTCAGTTCGGCTTCCACATGCATCAGGGTGTTGACCGTTGCGGATATTCTTTGCCCGGTCAAATCCTGGAAGCTGCAGGCTGTCATGATCTGAATCGATTGTTCGCCCAGCTTCTGGTACAGGCCGGTATCAAGATCGCCAGCGGTATGTGCCTGATCGATGATAGCCTGTATGGCTTCTGTTGCGGTCAAAATGGTCTGGGTTGCTTGCTCGGTTGCATCAACAACCGACTTCAATTCCGATGTTGCCGCCAGAATTTGATCACTTTCTCCTGCGGCCGGGGTTAGTGCCGATACATGGTCACGGGTCATTTCGATCCGTTCTACCAGTTCCTGCAATCCATCCCGTACCAGGCTGAAATTTCCGTCGTGGAGTGAGCGTGGGCGGTTCGCTTCGGGCTGTTCAGGAGTAACCGGCTTGATCAGAATACCATCTGCAGCCATGCGGTTGATTTCATCGCGTATGGCTTTGACCACAGCACCCTGAATCTCCCGGGACATGGCAGTAACGGCTGCGGCAAGATTACCAAACTCGCGCCCCAGGACTGCTTCTGGCTCGTCTGACTGCTTGGTCATCAGAACTCCACCTGCATTGTCGTGCATGCACAAAGCGAGCCATGGACCAGAAGCTTGCACGCTGTGGTCCACGCCAAGGCCCTGATGATCGGGCAGGGGGTGCCGGGGGTCAAGGCAGGCAAAGTGACTAGGGTATATGCCCGGTCAGGGCCGGGAACGTGGGGCGTTTGATCAGGGTTCCTTTGTTTTCGGTGTGTTGAACCTTGAGCACTTCGTAAAAGTATTGCCGGCAGGCTATAGATCACCATAACGGTTGGCCTAGCTGGCTATCATCGTCAACTGCCAGTATTTCTGCCGCGACACACAAGGGGTCGGCATAGAGAAGGTTATGTCATTAGAAGCCCTCTTTTCGGGTATGTGCTACGTTTTGCCTCTGACAAGAAGACGTTCAAGGGCATTCAAAAAAGCCTGCCGATCACGGGATGAATAAGGGCGCGGCCCTCCCGTGATTTCGCCACTGTCACGCAGGTTGGTCATCAAGTCACGAACAGCCAAGGCCATGCCTGCCGAGGCTGCATCCAGGATACGCCCGGATGGAGACAGGGCCGTTGCACCGGCCTCTACACAGCGGGCGGCCAGAGGAATGTCGTTTGTAATGCAGATATCGCCATTTCCAATCTCGGCGGCAATCCAGTGGTCTGCGGCATCTGGCTCTACCGGTACAACAACCTGCCGGATGTGTGCTCCCTCCAGCGAGCGGATCCACTGGTTCCCGACCAGCACCACGGCAATGCCATGACGCCGGGCTGCCCGGACAGCATCTTCCTTGACCGGGCAGGCATCCGAATCAATGTAAAGCACAACGTCCTTATGCAAAGGCATCTTCCCAGCTGCCGCGTGTGGCCGCCTTTGAATACTCGGTTGCCCGGTTCTCGAAGAAGTTGGTGTGCTCGACCCCGTTCAGGATTGCATCCAGCCAGGGTAATGGATTGCGGGCAATATGGTAAGCGGGTTCCAGTCCAAGTTGGGTCAGGCGCAAATCTGCGATATAGCGAATATATTGTTTGATATCGTGTGCTGTCAGGCCTTCTACCGGACCGGCTTCGAAGGCCAGATCGATGAATGCATCTTCCAGCCCTACAATGGTTTGGCATGCCTGTCTCAGGTCTTGTGCTAGGGCTGCTTGGTCAATACTTGGGTTTTCCCCCAGGAACGTCTTGTAAAGGCGGATGATAGAGTTGCAGTGCAGGGTTTCATCGCGCACAGACCATGTCACAATCTGCCCCATACCCTTCATTTTGTTGAAGCGCGGGAAGTTGAGCAGGATGGCAAAGCTGGCAAACAGCTGGAGTCCTTCGGTAAAGGCACCAAAGACGGCCAGTGTTCGGGCAATATCTGCGGGTCTTTCAACGCCCCACAGCTGCATATAGTCGTACTTGTCCTTCATTTCCTTGTAGTGGAGGAAGGCGGCATATTCCGTTTCGGGCATCCCGATGGTGTCCAGAAGATGGGCATACGCGGCAATATGAATGGTTTCCATGTTGGAAAAGGCCGCGAGCATCATCTGCACTTCGGTTGGTTGAAACACGCGCGTGTAGTTGCGCATGTAGCAGTTGTTCACCTCGATATCGGATTGAGTGAAGAAGCGGAAAATCTGGGTCAGGAGATGCTGTTCACCTTCACTCAGCTTATGGCGCCAGTCCTTGACGTCCTCGGCCAAGGGCACTTCTTCCGGAAGCCAGTGAAGCTGCTGCTGTATCAGCCAGGCATCGTAGCACCAAGGATAGCGAAATGGCTTGTAGACGTGATTCGTGGGGGTCAGCAGTGACATGGCAATGATACCGTCCGGATATAGAGTACAGAGCGAGAGCGGGGCCCGGTAAGCAGTTTACTGGCAGGCCAAGCATTCTTCGTAGTTAGTTGGGGTACTGCCTGCATTGTCCTGTTCAACAGGGAGCGTGTTGCTGGCAACCCGATCACGGGCCGATACTACCTCTGCCCTTTGCAGCGACTTGGAGCGACAATAGTACAGGCTTTTGACGCCTTTCTTCCACGCCAGCATGTGGATCTGGTGCAGGTCCCGCTTGTGTACGTCTGCGGGCAGGAAAATGTTCAGGGACTGAGCCTGGTCAACCAGCGGCGCCCTGTCTGCCGCATGTTCGATAATCCAGCGCTGGTCCAGTTCAAAGGCTGTCTTGAAAACATCTTTTTCGTCCTGGGTCAGGAAATCCAGGTGCTGTACTGAACCCTCATTGACTGTAATCGACGTCCACGTTTCCTCGTCGTTTCGCCCTTTGTCAGCCAATACTTTTTCCAGGGCGCGATTGCGTACCAAGAAACTGCCGGAAAGCGTTTTGTGGGTAAAGGCGTTTGCGGCAATGGGCTCGATACCCGGGCTGGTGCCGCCGCAGATAATGGAAATGGATGCGGTTGGCGCGATTGCTGTTTTATTGGAGAAGCGCTCCATAATTCCATAATCAGCAGCATCAGGGCATGGGCCCCGCTCGGCAGCCAGGGCGCGGGATGCTGCATCAGCCTGCGTCTTGATGTGCCGGAAGATCGTTTTGTTCCAGACTTTTGCCATCACAGACTCGAACGGAATCATGTTGTTCTGAAGAAACGAATGGTACCCCATGACTCCTAGGCCAACAGAACGCTCCCGCATGGCAGAGTACTTGGCCTTGGCCATGCTGTCCGGGGCCCGATCGATAAAGTCTTGCAGTACGTTATCAAGAAAACGCATGACGTCTTCGATAAAGCGGGGCTCGTCTTTCCATTCCATATAGGTTTCAAGGTTCAGGGACGACAGGCAGCACACCGCTGTGCGGTCATGTCCAAGATGATCCCGCCCCGTCGGCAAGGTAATTTCGGCGCACAGGTTGGATGTGCGTACGCTCAGCCCGGCCCTTTTCTGGTGTTCGGGGAGGGCACGGTTCACTGTATCGGAGTAGATAATGTACGGTTCCCCGGTTTCAACCCGGGCCAGCAGGATGCGGATCCACAGGGCGCGAGCCTTGACCTGTCGCATGACCTGACCATCGCGCGGGCTGATCAGGGCCCAGTCACCGTCTTTTTCCACAGCGTCCATAAACGCGTCAGACAGCAAAATGCCATGATGCAGGTTCAGGGCCTTGCGGTTGGGATCGCCCCCGGTCGGACGGCGCAGCTCGATAAATTCCTCGATTTCCGGATGCCAGACCGGCAGATACACTGCAGCGGAACCGCGCCGCAATGACCCTTGGGAAATGGCTAGGGTCAGGCTGTCCATAACCCGGATAAAGGGGACAACACCCGACGTTTTTCCAACCGTTCCAACCTTTTCACCGATTGAGCGCAGGTTCCCCCAATAGCTGCCAATTCCCCCCCCGCGGGCAGCCAGCCATACATTTTCAGTCCATAAGTCAACGATACCAGCAAGGGAATCGTCCGCTTCGTTCAGGAAGCAGGATATGGGGAGCCCGCGGCTTGATCCGCCGTTCGATAGAACTGGTGTTGCCGGCATGAACCATAGCTTGGAAATATAGTCATACAGACGGCACGCATGCCCATCGTCGTCAGCATAGGCACTGGCAACCCGCGCAAAAAGATCCTGGTAGCTTTCGTTGGGGAGAAGGTAACGATCTGCAAGAACGGCTTTTCCAAAATTGGTCAGCAGATCATCGTGCGCGGTGTTGATCTGGATTTGAGGGGGGGTGGCAAGCTGTACGGCATTAAGCACGACGATATCTCCCGGGGGGGTCTTTGCAGGACATGGTCAGGGCACTGAACAGTGCGGTGATGGCAGAGTTGTACCTTTTTCAGGCACGCGGCGGCTCTTTTCAGCTCCTTTCCATGGGGTCCAGATACATTCAAGCAGCGCGACGTCAACCGGGTGAGAACAGCCCGCTGCGGACACCGCAGTGCCCCGTTTTTACGGTAGGCCCTGTTTGGCAGCGTGATTGCCATCGCGTCTATATATAGTAAATGTATTTTGATTTGCGTCAATATCTTGCGTTTTTCGGCAAATCGTGGCAGGGGGGCTTGCGCCGTTGGGGGCACACCATATCGACCTTTTTTGCCTGGGGCAATCTGCAAGAAAAAGGCATGTCTGTATCCTGTGTGTACCCTGCAGACAGGGATGCAGAATTCTTTGTTTCAGAATACTCTTCTTGCGATAGTTTTTGTGCCCGATCTCATGCGTGCATTCGGTCTTTCCGTGCTTCCTTTCTTTATTTTTTCGATGGTTCAGGGGCCGTAGTGCGGTTGGGTTGGTAGAGCCTACGAATGGTGTAACCTGTTAAAATTTACAGGTTGCACGACGTTCTTTTTGTTGGCTCCCATCATGATGCACATCTTTAATGCAATGTAATATAATAATATTTTATCTAGTGCTCACATATTGCCTATACTTTTGCTGTATAATGCCTGCAACCATAGGCTTTCTTTTTCTTTGCCATCATACCGATAACTCTGTATCACGGTGCATGAAGGGAAAACCGGTGCGGGCGAGGACACCGGTCCCGAACGTAACAGTGTGGGGTAATAAAGAGATGTATGAAGACGTCCTGACGCTGACAAAAGACCATGCTTCCGAAGTTCCGGATCACCATCAGAGAAACGTCCGGGTCGATGAGAGTCCCGCTCCAGTTGTGCTGGAAGAGCAGATTGGACATCTGCTTCGTAAAGCCAATCAGCGGGCTACCGCCATTTTCCAGTCCCAGCTGGGAAGCGCGGAATTTACATTACCGCAGTTCTCTGCCTTGGTTAAGTTGCTGGAAAAGGGGACTGTTTCCCAGAACTCTCTTGGTCGCCTGATCGGTATGGATGCCGCAACTATGCAGGGTGTGGTGAGGCGATTGAGTGAAAGGGGCATGATAGAGCGTTGCGCTGACGAGCGAGACCGCAGGCGTGTCAAGTTGACGGCTACGTCTGATGGGCGTCGGATGGTTTCTTCTGCTGTGCAGGCTGTTGCCAGGGCTGCGGAACAGACGTTGGCTCCGCTGACGCCGCGGGAACAGCAGACTTTTCTCCGTCTTTTGCGCCGACTGACCTGATCTTTTTCTTTATTGTGTGTTGCTATGCAGCCGGGCATGTCATGTCCGGCTGCAGTGTTTTCAAGCTTCGCAATACGGTGATTCAGCACAGTGCGTCAATATCCACGGGTGTCAGGAATCCAGGAATAATTGTGACTGGAACGGGCAGGGATGTCGCTGTAACAGCCTGTATCAGAGGGGCCATCCCCTCCCCATGCGGCCTGGATGCCGTGACCATAATGGTAATGTCCCGGTATTCGTCCAGGACAGACAGAATCTCTTGCAGGGGATCGCCTTCCCGCAGGATCAGTTGGGAAAAGACTCCGCTGATCCGGTGTATCTCAGCGGCAGCTCGTTGCAGGCGTTCTTCGGCCTGTTGCACGGAATCATCACGTATTCTGGAGCCAACAAAGATCCAGTCTGTTTGTTCAGAGGAGGGAGCAACGCTCAGCAGGGTTATACGGGCGGCTTCATTATAGGCCCTCCAGGCGACATAACGTATGACGGCCTGAATCTCCGGCGTTTCGTCAATCAGTATCAAGAACCCACGCAGACCATTTTCGCCTCTTATGGCGCATGCTGGTAAGGCTGAGGGAGGGTCAGAAGCAAGGGGAGGGGGTTTTTCTATCCCCATCAGGCGTTTCATCAATGCCAGAAACGAAGCCATGGGTTTTTCCCCTTCGGAGGTGGCGCACAGGTTGGGCTATTGTCGCAGGGACAATGCCTGTTGTTCTCATGATGTCTAGTGACGGTCAGATTGCAATCTGTGAGCCCTTGTTATGCTGAAACAGGGCCATGCAGCCAAATGGCCCTATTCCATGATTTGGATTATGGGCCACTGTGTCGGGTTTTGCCGCCCTTTTGCACCCAGTTCAGGATCCCTCCTTCCATACGGAACAGGTCTTGTGAGAATCCTGCTGCTGCCAGGATGCCAGAAGCGATGCCGCACCGTTGTCCGCTGCGGCAGTGGAGAACCAGTTTTTTACCCGTTGTATCCGGAAAGTCTGAGGGGTCAAAGCGGCTGAGGGGTATTAAAACAGAGCCCGGGATGTGCTCTGCGTGATATTCGTGCTCTTCCCGCACATCAATTAGGATGGCCTCCCCACGTTCCAGCCACATCATGATGGTTTCCGGGGTTTCAATTTGGATACGGGGTTTGTTGTTGTCTTCTGTGTGTGAAGCGTGCATGGCGGATTTCCACAAGACATGAAACGGATCTGTATTCATACTACCCTGATGCTGTAAGTGCATCTCTATGTTCAGATTATGCAGGGAGTGGGGTTTTGGGTCGTGTGCCCTGTTATGAGCTGGATTGTCGTGGCATGTCCTGCCCGCTGCCTGTCTTGAGAACTCTTCGCGCGGTCGCAGACCTTCATCCTGGCGAGAGTTTGAGAGTTATTTGTGATGGCCATGTTGATGAAAGTGACTTTCGTGCACTGTGTCAGAAGGCTGGCGTGACGCTGGTATCAAGCGACAAAGGTCGGGGACAGCAGATCATGCTGATCAGCCGTCCCGATTCTGCCAACAGCAAAATAACCTTTTATCGCTAGTCAACCATGGCTTTGTATGCGTGCCATGATGCATGTGCAATCAGGGGCAGGGTCACGATAAGGCCAATAAAGAACGTGCCGATTCCGACGCCTGTAATCAGGACAATGGCTGCAGCCCAGCCGAACATGGCGTGTTTGTTGCCGTATACGGCGCGGACGCTCGTAATCATTGCGGCATAGGCGGATATGTTGCGGTCAATCACCATAGGCAGGCTGATTGCCGATATGGCAAAAACACCGGCGGCGATAAAGCCGCCAATCAGGGTGCCCAGTGCCAGAAAGGGGGGGGCTTGCGGCGATGCCAGCAGTGAGCCGATGAAGTTGCTCATATTTGGCGGTGCACTGCTGAAAAAGATCGCAAACAGCACAAGTGACACAACAAACCACAGCATCATGGCAACCATCAAGGTCATGCCAATCATGCCAAGTTGCATGGAATTGCGTTTGTAGACCTTGAGCGTATCCGAAAACGTCACAGGCTGGTTTTCAGCGTGCAGGCGGCTGATTTCATAAAGGCCAACGGCGGCAAATGGAGCAATCAGCATGAAGCCGGCAACCAGGGGGACCAGAAGGGACTCCATGCCAACGGCAAAAAGACCGGAAGCCATCAGCCAGGCAATAACGGAAAAAACAGCCCCGTACCCCAAGCTGATCGCGGGAGCTGTCATCAGGTCATCCCATCCCCGGGCCAGCCAGCGTGTTGTCTGATCAACGCTGACGCTGCGTATCCCCGGCCACGAGGTGCTTCCATACCATAAGCTAGCGGCGGCCTCGGGGGAGACGGCTTGTTCTGGATGCGCATTGCGATGGTACTCTTCGGACGTCTCTGTTGACATGACCAGTCTCCGCGTCTTGGATCCACATGCCATGTACTATACGGGGAAGGAGGTTGATCTGGAAGGCTGTTTGATAATACGACCTGTATCTATTACAGTAAATGATGGTCATATATGTATTATTACGAATGATTGTATAGATGCATCGACAATAATACATCTTCCAGATTTCTTGTGAAGTGTATAAAGTCCCTTCCGGTCATTTCAGGGGATGGTCGTTTTGTGTTGATTCAAGGGGATCGGTAAGGGGGAATTATGACCGATATAACAGGAGTTGCTGTTGATATAAGGCAGAAGCATTCTTCACGCTTGTTCTGGCGGAATGTTCTTCTTGGGGTATTTCTTACGGTTCTGGCGTTGGGTTTCTATGTTGGCATTATCGTCAAGATAGGACTTGTTGGCCTCTAGGGGTATTGCCATGAAGGGCAGAACCGTTCTCTGGTCCATGATCCCGGTGCCTGGAAGCCTGCGCTCGGAAACGCGGTACTGGGTTTTGCTGTCGCTGTCTTCTCTTGCTCTTGCCGGGGGTCTTGCTCTTTTGCTTGCCTTGTCGCGGACGCCGGGCGTGCAGGAGTATTTGCCAGTTCACTTTTTCCGGGCGGCGCTGGTTACGCACGTTATTTTCAGCGTTGTTATATGGTATCTGGGCATGGCAGCCGCTGTATGTACCTATCTTGTTGCAGCACGCAGCAGTCCATATTTTTCAGAAGAACGGACGGATCTCTTCCGTTTTGCTCCGTCCTTGGCGACGGGGGGAATGGTTCTTCTTCTGGTTCCATTTTCTCTTGGCCTTGGGGAGCCATCCCTGAATAATTATGTGCCGGTTATTGGTCATCCCGTTTTCGGGCTTGGTCTGGTGTTGCTTGGCATTGCATTCAGTGCTCCTTTCTATCGTGTTCTGATGTGGCCCGATGGCCGGGATTCCGGAGCTTGTTTGTTCTGCGCCCGTGGGTTGGCGGCGGTATGGTTTCTGGCGCTGGTATGCTGTGTCCTGGCGGCACTGACTATGCCGTCCGGGCTTCAGTCCGTTCCTTTCAACGAAACCCTGTTTTGGGGAACAGGTCATCTGTTGCAGTTCCTGAACTTCCTGATGATGGTGCTGATCTGGCAAGACGTTGGGCGCCGCCTGCACGGGGAATATCCACTCTCTTCCGGTTTGCTGCGCACTATTGTTGTTCTTGTCGTGTCTGTGGCCTTGCTTGGTCCATTTCTTTATTTGTTTCTGGATCCACGTGATGCGCGTTTGTTCTCGCACTTTACCCTGCTGTATCAGCTTGGGTTGATTGGTCAGCCTTTTCTTGCTGTCGCAGGGCTTGTGGGCGCCCTGTTGTGCAGGGGGTTGAAGCCAGGAACGGTGCAGGGAGCAGGGCTTGGGCTGTCGTGTTTGTTGTTTGTTATCGGTGGTCTGTTTGGCTATGCCCTGGGAGGAGGAGACACGCGCACGCCGGCTCATTATCACCTTGTGATTGGTGGAGTGATGCTGGCCCTGATGGTTTTTCTTGCCACGGTGTTGTTGCCGTGGCTTGGCTATTCCCTGGCTCGTATGCGCTCCGTCCTGAGATGTCTGGGACTGTATGGAGCCGGGCAGCTCTTGCACGCCGGTGGACTGTTTGTTGCCGGTAGTTCTGGTATTGCGCGCAAGACCGCCGGGGGAAGCCAAGGGTTGGATACGCCCCTTGAGATCGTGTCGATGATGGCGATGGGTTGTGGAGCCTTGGTTGCTGTTATCGGGGGTGCGTCTTTTGTCTGGATTATTGGATCCCGGTTGCTGGGGCCGCCATCTGTCTTGTCTGAATCCCTGACGGAGAGTGGAGGCAGGTATTTGGCAAAGACCTGAGTGGTCTGTTCTGGGGTGATGATCCGAGGGGTTTGGAGGGAAGGGGAGTCCTATGAATTTTTTTGGTTATCTGGAGCTGTGCAAGCCCAGAATTGGTGTCATGATTGCGCTGACTGCAGCCGTTGGCTATGCAGCCGTTGCCGAAAGCCTGGATCCGGCCGCCTTGGTGGTTCTGGTCTTGGCCATGCTTCTTGGGTCTGCGGGCTCGTCCGTCTTCAATCATTTCTATGATCGTGACATTGATCGCCGGATGAAGCGCACGGCCGGTCGTCCTTTGGCTGCTGGACTTATCAGCAAGCCGGTGCATGCCTTGTGGTTTTCGGGGCTTCTTCTTGTGGCGGGCCTGTGGCTGGCCTTGGGGGCTTTTAACTGGGCCGTGGCGCTGCACCTTTTCTTGGGGGCATTTATTTATGCCATTGTCTATACGGTCTGGCTCAAGCGTCGCACATGGCTGAACATTGTTATTGGTGGGGCTGCGGGCAGTTTTGCTGTTCTGGCGGGTGCAGCGGCCTTTGATCCCGGTGTTTGGCTGTTGCCCGTACTTATGGCGATTACCTTGTTTCTCTGGACGCCTTCCCACTTCTGGGCCTTGGCTATCCTGCTCAAGGATGATTATGCCGGTGTCGGTGTTCCCATGTTGCCGGTTCTGGTTGGGGAGGCCCGTTGTTCACGGTGGATTCTGGGCAACACCATTCTTCTGGTTATGTCTGCAGCGGTTCCTTGGATGATGGGGCTTCTGGGGGCGGTGTATGGTGCTGTCTCGACAGGAGCGGCGCTGCTGTTTCTTTGGCAGAATATACGACTGTTTCGTGCCCCGGGCCGGTCAGAGGCACGGCAAGTCTTTCTGGGATCGATGCAATATCTGTCCCTTGTCTTCTTGGCTGTTGTCCTGGACCGACACCTGCCAGTCTTGTGGTAGGGGTCAGGGTTTGCGGGGTTTGGCGCGTACGGCCCCATACCCGCAGTCGCACTTTTGCCCCGGTGTCATCAGCTTGAGCGTCAGCGGCGCTCCCTGCTGGTCGGCCCCGGGGTGCTCCCACCGGAACAGGGCGCCACATTTTTGACATACCTTTTCGTTGGGCGCTGTCCGTGGTGCCTTTGATCCCCGTAATCCGAGCGCTTTTGCAGTGGGGGTGGCAGGACGACCCGGCAAGGGAAGGCCCGGACCTTCGCCGCGCCGAACCGGTGGTGGCAAGGGACGATCCTGACGGGGAGGGAGTGTCATTCCTGTGGCTCCGGTGGTGGTGGGGGCATGGGGATGGCATCTTCAACAATGTCGACGTAGCCGACCTCTATGGCGTGTTCCAGTGCAACCAGGCCTTCGCGTGCCTCCTCATACATGGTGCGCAGGCGTCCGATATCCCGAATGCCTGTCTCCGAGGCGCATTGCCAGTCCATGGTTGTGACAGCAAGCAGATAGCTGGCCCGTAGGCGGGCAACGGAAACAGCGACGCGAAAAAAGGAGTCCCTAGTAAAGCGGGGAACTTTTTCGTGAATAATTTCACGGTTTGCTGACCTGATGGAGATCTCAACCTCGTCCAGAAACCTGCGCCGTTGCTGCAGGCCTTCCGTGTCGTCAGTCTGGAAAACAGAGGGGCGGGTCATGGCAGCACGCTTCAAAGCCCGTTGATGACACAGGCTAACACAGTCATGGGTTGTCAGGAATAGTTCTGTCCTGGCCCTCTATGGACAGGTCTCCATGAAGGGCGCCCAAGCTCTCGCAGGCGAGATAGTGTTGGAGAACAGACGGATTGCGGGCGGTGATCGCAGGTTTCCAGCGTGATGCGGATTGACCGGCAACGTGGCGGGTAAAGGACATGGCTTGGTCCCATTCCATGGACAGGGATGCGATCAGGGTTGCCGTTACGCCAACGTCGGTGCCTATTTGCCCTATCTGTTCTGCTGTCCTGTGGTTGCGACTCGCCATCGACAAGGCGCGATAGAAGCCAGAGCATTCAGCAAAAGCCACGGAGATTTGCATGATGCTTTCATCGGCCCCGGTCTCGGGAGATCCGAAGGCAGGGCGCGGTGGCAGCCAAAGCATCAGGGCAATGACCAAGATGCCCGGATACAGAAGCGTTGGTGTTGTATGTGGCGAATCTGCCATACGCAGAATCCTGCTGTGCCCCTGTTGCGCCACAACAGCCAGAGTCAGTCGTATGTGTGCGCATCTCTCCCTCCACTTTTACCCCGGGGGCGCCCAGCGTCCACATGCATGCATGTGATTATGCATTTTTCCTTCGGTAGTCCCGTCCAGGATTATCGGAAGAGTATGTAGAATGCTGATTTTCAGGCGTTTATTTTGGGGATCGAATGATCAATCACGCATTTCTGGCGAGACGAAACTGACTTGCTCCAAACCGGATGGGGTTGGAACAGACAAGGGCCCCGGACTTCTGGCGACGTCCGGGGCCCTTGTAATATCTGGTGCCCCCAGCAGGACTTGAACCCGCGACCCCCTGATTACAAATCAGGTGCTCTACCAGCTGAGCTATAGGGGCATGATCTGGCTGCGGCACTAAATAAACTGCTGCTCGCCAGAGGGAAACCCCTTTTTTATGTCTGACAGTATGTTTTTTATACTGTTCTTGCTGTTTGTGTCCGGAAAAGCTCGTACAAGGCCACGGCGGCGGCATTGGAAACATTCAGACTCTCAACGGCTCCGCTCATGGGTAGGGATGTGAGAATATCGCAGTTTTCACGGGTTAGCCGACGCAGGCCGCTTCCCTCTGATCCAAGTGTCAGCGCTATTTTTCCTGATAGTCGTGCTTCCGGAAGGGTGGAGGGGGCATCCGCGGTCAATCCGGAAATCCAGAAACCGCCGTCCTTAAGAACAGACATGGCCCGTACCAAGTTGGAAACGCGTATCAGGGGCATGCGTTCCAAGGCACCGGATGCGGATTTGGCCAGTGTCCCTGTTTCTTCCGGCGAATGCCGGTCCTGTATAATAACGGCCAATGCCCCAAAGGCGGCGGCTGACCGGATGATGGCTCCGACATTGTGTGGATCTGTCACCTGATCCAGGATCAGCACGGTTGCTGAATCCATATTTCTGGCTTTGGAAACAACATCTTCTGGGCCAATGGCGGGCAAGGCTCTGACCTGCAGGGCAAGGCCCTGGTGCACGCTGCCGGGTGGTAGAAGAAGATCCAGTTCTTCCCGGTCCATGATCGTGGTGGGAATCTGGCGGAGTGCCTGCTTGGCGACTGTATCCAGTGTCTCCAGCACGTCACGTGTAGCCATCAGCTGTATACACGGGCGATCCGGGTTGAGCAGTGCGGCTTCCACAGGGTGCTTTCCGTACAGCCAGATGCCTGCTCCCGCATCGGGATGCCGGGTATGCTCTTCGCGCTGGTGACCTGCTGGACGGGAGCGCGGGGTGTCGCGTCGTCCGGAGGTTTGGGAACGCGGCTTGCGGGACATGGGGGACTCCTGAAAAGTAAGGGTGCCGGAATAGGTTGGCGTGCAGAGTAGGGCTTATTTTCCCGTTGACAAGGGGGGCTGTGTCCTAGTAAACCCGGGCCTCCCGCTGATGCGGGTTATCGCGGTACCCATGGAGGGGTGGCCGAGTGGTTAATGGCAGCAGACTGTAAATCTGCCGACGGATGTCTACGTAGGTTCGAATCCTACCCCCTCCACCATACAGCAGCGTCATACAGCTCTTTGCGCTGCCTGTATCAAGGGTACAGGTGTGCGGGTGTAGCTTAATGGTAAAGCTCCAGCCTTCCAAGCTGGCTACGTGGGTTCGATTCCCATCACCCGCTCCAATGCACTGAATATTCTCTGGTGTTGTGCCGGGGGCGGCCTTGGCGCACGTCAACCCCCTAACAGGTAGCATTCAGAAGGCAATCGCTGAAATGAGCAAGGCAAAATTTGAGCGGACGAAGCCGCACTGCAACGTTGGCACGATTGGCCACGTTGATCACGGGAAGACGTCATTGACGGCGGCTATTACGAAGGTTCTGGCTGAGACGGGTGGTGCTACGTTTTCCGCGTACGACCAGATTGACAAGGCCCCCGAAGAGCGCGCCCGCGGTATTACGATCTCGACGGCCCACGTTGAGTATGAGACGACGAACCGTCACTACGCGCACGTTGACTGCCCGGGTCACGCTGATTATGTGAAGAACATGATCACCGGTGCCGCGCAGATGGATGGTGCCATTCTGGTTGTCTCTGCCGCGGATGGCCCGATGCCGCAGACCCGCGAACACATTCTGTTGGCTCGCCAGGTTGGAGTTCCGGCCTTGGTTGTGTTCCTGAACAAGGTTGACCAGGTTGATGATCCGGAGCTTCTGGAGCTGGTTGAGCTGGAAATCCGGGAGCTTCTGTCCTCGTATGACTTCCCCGGGGATGATATTCCCATCATCAAGGGATCTGCGCTGGCCGTTCTTGAAGACAGCGACCCGAAGATCGGCAAGGAAGCGATTCTGGAGCTGATGCGCGCTGTTGATGAATACATCCCGCAGCCGGATCGTCCGAAAGACCTGCCGTTCCTGATGCCGATTGAAGACGTGTTCACGATTTCTGGTCGTGGTACCGTTGCGACCGGTCGTGTGGAGCGCGGTATCCTGAAGGTCAACGATGAAGTCGAGATTATTGGCCTGAAAGACACCACCAAGACCACCTGTACCGGTGTGGAAATGTTCCGCAAGCTTCTGGATCAGGGTGAGGCCGGTGATAACATCGGTGCGCTGCTGCGTGGCGTGAAGCGTGACGACGTGGTGCGTGGTCAGGTCCTTGCCAAGCCAGGTTCGATTACGCCGCATACCGAGTTTGAATCGGAATGCTATATCCTGTCGAAGGACGAAGGTGGCCGTCATACGCCGTTCTTCTCCAACTACCGTCCACAGTTCTACTTCCGTACCACCGACGTAACCGGAACAATTGCGCTGTCGGAAGGTACCGAAATGGTCATGCCCGGAGACAATATCCGTATCAGCGTTCGCCTGATTGCGCCCATTGCTATGGATGAAGGTCTCCGCTTCGCCATCCGGGAAGGCGGCAGAACCGTCGGCGCCGGTGTCGTCTCCAAAATTAACAAGTAACAATCCAAAATCGAAGTCGTTCCGGGAGGTTTGAATGAAATCTTCCGGAAAGGACTTGATCTTTCCGGGGTGTCCGGTTATATCCTGCCGCTCCGGTCATTCCGGAGAAAGCCAAGGCAAAATTTGCACTGTTAATGTGCGTGTTATGCGCTTTGGTTCGGTCCAGGCGTCCTGAAGGGGTGTAGCTCAACTGGTAGAGCACCGGTCTCCAAAACCGGGGGTTGCGGGTTCGATCCCTGCCGCCCCTGCCAAGGATTTCTGAAAGACCGTGCCCGGCCAGTGCCGGGCGCTGTCATATCGTGTTGGTGCCTGTGGCGGCTCCATCCACAAGTTGGTCCGGAGCCTCTTTAGTTGTGTCGTTTCCGGCGTTTGGTGTTGTGCAGTTTTCCGGTGGGTGTTGAGTAGAGCCATGGCAAAAACCAATCCTGGTCAGTTTGTGCGGCAGGTCCGCCAAGAGGTTGCGCGTGTTGTGTGGCCAACCCGCAAGGAGGCGGCGGTGTCTACCGTCATGGTCTTTGTGATGGTTGTTCTCGCAGCGCTTTTTTTCTTGATGGTAGACCAGGTTCTTGCTTGGGGCGTGAAGCTGATTTTTGGCCTGGGAGGCTGATCTATGGAAGCGCGTTGGTACGTTCTGCACGTTTATTCCGGGTTTGAGAACAAGGTTGCCCAGTCCATTCGCGAGCAGGCTGTTCGCAAGGGGCTGGATGCGCAGTTTGAGGAAATTATGGTGCCGACCGAGGAGGTGGTGGAAATCCGTCGCGGCTCCAAGGTTCATGCTGACCGCAAGTTTTTCCCGGGTTATGTTCTTCTCAAGATGCAGATGACGGACGAGAGCTGGCATTTGGTGAAGGATACACCGAAAGTCACTGGTTTCCTGGGTGGCCGCGGGCGCCCTGTTCCGATCACTCAGCAAGAGGCCGAGCGCATTATCAACCAGGTGCGTGAGGGTGTTGAGCATCCCAAGTCTTCTGTTACGTTCGAGGTGGGTGAGCAAATTCGTGTTGCTGATGGTCCGTTTGCTTCCTTCAATGGAATGGTTGAAGAAGTCGATGAGGAGCGCGCTCGTCTGAAGGTTTCTGTGTCTATCTTCGGTCGTGCTACGCCCGTAGATCTTGAATTTTCCCAGGTCGAGAAGGTCTAGGGGGGAGTATTCCTCTCGCTGCGGCATATGTTTATGCAGTGCGGGAGTTTTTATGTGGGAGGTCTGTGCCGGGCTGTACCACTGCCTTTCTTTGTGATGAGGTAAAAAATGGCAAAAAAAATAGTTGGTTACGTCAAGCTGCAGGTGCCTGCGGGCAAGGCTAACCCGTCCCCGCCGATTGGTCCGGCGCTTGGTCAGCGTGGTCTGAATATCATGGAGTTCTGTAAGGGCTTCAACGCTGCAACCCAAGGAATTGAGCCGGGTACACCAATTCCGGTTGTCATCACGGCCTATGGTGATCGTACGTTCTCTTTTGTTCTCAAGACGCCGCCTGTCAGCTACTTCTTGAAAAAAGAGGCCAGTGTTGCCAAGGGATCTACAACGCCGGGCCGTGGTGCCAGCGTTGGTCGGATCACAATGGCGCAGATTCACAAGATTGCTCAGGTCAAGATGGTTGATCTTAATTGCGACACAGTTGAATCGGCCGCTGAGATGATCAGGGGTTCTGCCCGTTCCATGGGTCTGGTGGTTGAGGAGTAAGGGACGATGGCAAAGCTTGGCAAGCGTCTGTCCGCAGCTTATGAAGGCGTTGATCGCGAGAAGCTGTATACATTGGTTGAGGCGGTTGGTCTTGTGAAGGAAGGCTCTCGGGCCAAGTTCGACGAGACGATCGAGGTTGCGGTTAATCTGGGTGTTGATCCCCGGCACGCTGACCAAATGGTTCGTGGTGTTGTGGAGTTGCCGCACGGAACAGGCAAGGCTGTTCGGGTTGCCGTGTTTGCAAAGGCTGGCAAGGCTGATGAAGCGAAGGCTGCTGGAGCTGATATTGTCGGTGCCGAAGAGCTTCTGGAATCAATCCAGCAGGGTAAGATCGACTTTGATCGCTGCATTGCATCGCCTGACATGATGGGTCTGGTCGGCCGTGTTGCAAAAATCCTTGGTCCTCGTGGTCTGATGCCCAACCCAAAACTGGGTACCGTGACGGTTGATGTGGCCTCTGCTGTCAAGGCAGCCAAGGCAGGTCAGGTTCAGTTCCGTGTCGAAAAGGCCGGTATTGTTCATGCGGGTATCGGTAAGGCTTCCTTTGATGAGGGTAAGCTGGTAGAGAATGTTCGGGCCTTTGTTGATGCCATTCAGAAGGCGAAGCCGTCTGGGGCGAAGGGGTCCTATATGCAGAAAGTTTCGCTCAGCTCCACCATGGGGCCGGGTGTTAAGGTCAGCATTCCTTCCATTGCGGGGTAATGCTGTTGTCTGTCAGGGCGGTTTTTATGCCGCCTTGGCGGAGGCTCTGGTTGATCCGGGGTTTATGACCTGTCCAAGACTACGGGTACCTTGCGTGGGCAAGGTTCTAAGAGGGGAGCGCCCCGCCTGTACAGACGGGAGTTGAAGAGTTTGTCAGTCGGTTTTCCTGATGCCTGTGTGTCAGAGTTCCGTTGTCGAGTTTCAGCTTCCGGGGCAGATGATACCCTCCGTACTTTTTGTATTGGAGGACGTCGCAACCAATCCTGTCCGGTATGTTTGCCGGGTCAGGGTGAAGAAGCGGAGACGCACCGTGAACCGTGAACAGAAACAGGAGTTGGTGTCCGAACTCCACGGTCTGTTCGGAGAAGTATCTACCGTCGTGGTTGCCCATTATTCCGGGCTGACCGTGGCGGATCTGGAATCTCTTCGTAAACAGATGCGCGCAGTAGGCGCCAGTTTCCGTGTAACCAAGAATCGGCTCACGCGTATTGCTCTTGAGGGTACGAAGTTTGATGGCCTTTCCAGCCTTCTTACCGGACCGACCGGCATGGCCGTGTCGGCTGACCCGGTAGCTGCTGCGAAGGCCATGGTCGAGTTTGCCAAGACGAATCCAAAGTTGATTATTCTTGGCGGTGTTATGGATGGAAATGCCTTGGACGTCGATGGCGTCAAAGCCTTGGCATCCTTGCCCAGCCTCGATGAACTTCGTGCCAAGCTGGTTGGCATGCTGCAAACCCCGGCCACGCGTGTGGCGACCGTGCTGTCTCAGCCCGGCGCCGGTGTGGCTCGTGTTCTCAGTGCCTATGCAACCAAGGGCGAGGCCGCCTGAGTCGCTGTTTTCCCGCAGTAAGCGGGGAAGGAAAAACATTTGCCGGATTGCTTGATGTGTATTGGGCCCGGCTGACATACGGAGTAAGAAAATGGCTGATCTTGCCAAGCTTGTTGATGAATTGTCCTCCCTGACTGTTCTTGAAGCCGCTGAATTGTCCAAGTTGCTGGAAGAGAAGTGGGGTGTTTCTGCTGCTGCTCCTGTAGCTGTTGCTGCTGCTGCCCCGGGTGCTGCTGCCCCGGCTGCTGAAGAAAAGACAGAATTTGATGTTGTTCTTGCTTCTGTCGATGCGAAAGACAAGATCAACGTGATCAAGGAAGTTCGTGCAATCACCGGTCTGGGTCTGAAGGAAGCCAAGGATCTGGTCGAAGGCGCACCGAAGACCGTGAAGGAAGCTGCTTCTAAGGAAGATGCCCAGAAGATCAAGGACCAGCTCGAAAAGGCTGGTGCCAAGGTTGAGCTGAAGTAATTTCCGTCCTGCTGTTCCAGTTTTGCCGGGGGTTGCGTTCGTGACCCCCGGCACGCTGCCGTTTTTAATCCTGAATTGCAGGATGAGGCGTGGGGTGTTAGAAAAGCGTGGCTCGCTGCGTGGCAGCGGATTTTGATAGATCAGGGTTCCTCCCCAGAATCTGGTTCTTCCAGGTTTTGCGGAGGTCAGTCCGGACGCCGTATGACAGGGCACATGCGGGCAGTGGGACTGAGCCACCTTGTATTTCGGGAATGGCGGTTTGGTGCATGCTCTGGCACCTTCTGCCACGGCCTTCTTCTGGAGATTTCAGGAGCGGGCTGCGTTCAGTCTGCAAGATTCTTTAGATTCATGCAGGCATGTCACAGACTAAGGAGCGACAATGGCCAAGTCCTTTACAGGTCGGAAGCGGGTACGTAAGAGTTTTGGGCGCATCCGCACGGTAGCCCCTATGCCGAACCTGATCGAGGTTCAGAAGAACTCCTACGATCAGTTCCTTCAGACAGGAATCCCTGCGGATAAAAGAGCCCCTTCGGGTTTGCAGGAAGTGTTCAAGTCGGTTTTTCCGATCAAGGACTTTGCCGGGAAGGGCGAGCTTGAGTTTGTCCGCTATGAACTGGAAGAGCCCAAGTATGATGTTGACGAGTGTCAGCAGCGTGGGATGACCTTTGCTGCTCCGCTGAAGGTGACACTTCGTTTGGTCGTCTGGGACATTGATGAAGATACGGGTGCCCGTTCTGTTCGTGATATCAAGGAGCAGGATGTCTACATGGGGGATATGCCCATGATGACCCGTAATGGTACCTTTATTGTGAATGGTACCGAGCGTGTTATTGTTTCCCAGATGCACCGTTCTCCAGGTGTGTTTTTTGATCATGACAAGGGTAAGACCCATTCGTCGGGCAAATACCTCTTTGCCGCGCGCGTGATTCCCTATCGTGGTTCGTGGCTGGATTTTGAGTTTGATGCAAAGGATATGGTCTATGTCCGTATCGACCGTCGCCGCAAGCTGCCAGTCAGCACCTTGTTGTATGCGCTTGACTCCAAGGCTGCAGAGGCTTTGCGCGTGGAGCGTGCCCGTGCCCGCCAGCCGCTGGATCCAGCTGAGCTGACCGGGCTGTGTGCCGAAGATATTCTGAACTATTTCTACGACCGTATCGTCTATACGGCTGATGCTCGTGGGTGGAAGACGGCTTTTGTTCCCGAACGTCTGAAGGGCGTGAAGCTTCCCTATGATCTGATCGATGCTGCTACGGGTGAGCTGAAAGCGGAAGCCGGTACCAAGGTTAGCCCACGTCTTGGCAAGAAGCTGATCGATGACGGGCTTTCGGAGATGCGCGTGCCTGTCGAGGACCTCGTCGGGCGTTATGTTGCTGAAGACATCATTAATCCTGCGACAGGGGAGGTATTCCTGGAAGCAGGTCAGGAAATCACCGAAGCAACCTTGGCAGAGCTTGACAGGAATGGCATTGATGAGCTGCCAACCCTGCATATTGATCACGTTCAGGTTGGGCCATATATCCGTAACACGTTGTTCGCGGACAAGAATACCTGCCGTGAAGAAGCGCTGATCGACATTTACCGTGTTATGCGCCCGGGTGAGCCGCCGACGCTTGAAGCGGCTGAGTTGCTGTTCCGTGGTTTGTTCTTCGATCCGGAGCGTTATGATCTCTCGGCCGTTGGTCGCGTGAAGATGAACTCCCGCTTGAGTCTGTCGATGGATGAGGCTCCGGATACGGTTCGTGTTCTGCGTCGCGATGATATTCTGCGCATTATTAAAGTCTTGGTAGAGCTGAAAGATGGGCGTGGGGAGATTGATGATATCGACCACCTTGGTAACCGTCGTGTTCGCTCTGTCGGCGAATTGATGGAAAACCAGTACCGCGTTGGTCTTTTGCGTATGGAGCGCGCAATCCGTGAGCGTATGTCCAGCGTGGATATTGATACGGTCATGCCTCATGATCTTGTCAATGCCAAGCCTGCTGCTGCAGCTGTGCGCGAGTTTTTTGGCTCTTCCCAGCTCTCACAGTTCATGGACCAGACCAACCCGCTGTCGGAAGTGACGCACAAGCGGCGTTTGTCGGCTTTGGGCCCAGGTGGTTTGACGCGTGAGCGTGCCGGGTTCGAGGTTCGTGACGTGCACCCGACCCACTATGGTCGTATCTGCCCGATTGAAACGCCGGAAGGGCCGAACATTGGTCTGATCAACAGCTTGGCAACGTATGCTCGTGTCAATCAGTACGGGTTTATCGAGGCTCCTTATCGCAAGGTTGTCGACGGGCGTGTGACCGATGAAGTCATCTACATGTCCGCAATGGAAGAGGGTCGCTACACAGTAGCCCAGGCTAATGCCGAACTGGATGCAGAGGGTCGCTTTGTTGGCGATCTGGTGTCCTGTCGGGCGGCTAGTGACTACGTTATGGTGCCACCTTCGGACATTGACTATGCGGACGTGTCACCCAAGCAGCTGGTCTCTGTTGCTGCGGCCCTGATTCCGTTCCTGGAAAATGACGACGCCAACCGCGCTCTCATGGGCTCGAACATGCAGCGCCAAGCTGTGCCTTTGATCCGTGCCGAGGCACCTTTTGTCGGTACTGGTATGGAAGGTGTTGTGGCCCGTGATTCCGGGGCAGCCATTTCGGCTGGCCGGACCGGTATTGTCCAGCAGGTTGACGCAACGCGTATCGTGATCCGGGCAACTGAAGATGTGGACGCGGCGCGTTCCGGTGTGGATATCTATCGTCTGGCCAAGTTCCAGCGTTCAAACCAGAGCACCTGTATTACCCAGCGTCCTTTGGTTAAGGTGGGTGATGTCGTTCGTAAGGGCGATATTATTGCCGATGGCCCGTCGACGGACTTGGGTGAGCTGGCTCTTGGGCGTAACGTGCTGGTTGCCTTCATGCCATGGAATGGCTTCAACTACGAAGATTCGATCCTCATTTCCGAACGAATCGTGCGCGATGACGTGTTTACCTCGATTCATATCGAAGAATTCGAAGTCATGGCACGTGATACCAAGCTGGGTCAGGAAGAAATCAGCCGCGACATTCCCAATGTTGGTGAGGATGCCCTGCGCAATCTTGATGAAGCCGGCATTGTTTACATCGGTGCTGAAGTCAAGGCCGGGGATATTCTGGTTGGCAAGGTAACGCCAAAAGGCGAGAGCCCTGTTACGCCGGAAGAAAAACTTCTGCGTGCCATTTTCGGTGAGAAAGCGTCTGATGTCCGTGATACATCGCTGCGTTTGCCGCCGGGTGTACAGGGCACCATAGTCGAGGTGCGTGTCTTCAACCGCCGTGGTGTGGAAAAAGACGAGCGTACCTTGGCGATTGAGCGTGCCGAGATCGAGGGGCTGGCCAAGGATCGTGACGACGAACGGGCTATCCTGGATGGCTCTTTCAGTAATCGCCTGAAAGAGAAGCTGCTGGGGCAGAAGGCTGTGGCCGGCCCACGTGGTTTCCGTGTCGGAGCCGTGCTGTCAGATGAGGTTCTGAAGGAATATACTCCGGGGCAGTGGCGTCAGTTTGCTGTTGAGGCGGATGATGTTATGGCCGAGATCGAGGGGATGAAGAAGACCCACGAGGAGGCTATCGCCCAGCTTCAGGCTCGCTTTGAGAGCAAGGTGGAGAAGCTGCAGCGTGGTGACGAGCTGCCCCCGGGCGTTCTGAAGATGGTCAAGGTCTTCGTGGCTGTGAAGCGCAAGTTGCAGCCTGGAGACAAGATGGCCGGGCGCCATGGGAACAAGGGTGTTATCTCCCGCATTGTTCCAATTGAGGACATGCCCTACCTTGCTGATGGAACGCAGGTGGATATCGTGCTCAATCCGTTGGGCGTGCCTTCCCGTATGAACGTCGGGCAGATTCTGGAGACCCATCTGGGCTGGGCCTGCCGTGGTCTTGGCAAGCAGGTTGGTGAGTATCTGGATGCCGTGCGATATAATAACCGGACCATGGATGATCTGCGTGACAAGCTGAAAGCTGTCTATGGGCCAGAAGCCTACAAGGCCGAGGTGGCCGATCTGGGTGACGAGGAAGTGCGTGAGCTGGCCTCAAACCTGAGAAATGGTATCCCCATTGCTACGCCTGTGTTCGATGGTGCACGTGAAAGCGATATCGCCGAGCATCTGGCCATGGCCGGCCTGCAGACATCTGGTCAGGTGATGCTGTATGATGGTCGGACGGGTGAGCCATTCGACCGGGAAGTCACTGTGGGCTATATCTACATGCTCAAGCTTCACCACTTGGTCGATGACAAGATACACGCCCGTTCCATCGGCCCCTATTCGCTGGTGACCCAGCAGCCTCTGGGCGGTAAGGCCCAGTTTGGTGGACAGCGCTTTGGTGAAATGGAAGTGTGGGCCCTTGAGGCGTATGGGGCAGCCTATACCCTGCAGGAAATGTTGACGGTCAAGTCGGACGATGTTTCCGGGCGTACGAAGGTCTATGAGGCGATCGTGCGTGGTGACGATACGTTCGAGGCAGGTATCCCTGAATCGTTCAACGTTCTGGTGAAAGAGATGCGGTCGTTGGGTCTGGATGTGGAGCTTTTGCAGAGCGACAGCTAGGCAATCCCTGTCCATATCGAACAGCCCCCGACGTAACCATTTTTAGAGGAAGAGCGCGGACAGCGGGATGAAAACCAAAGAGTGGTATCATCCCTTCCCGCGACAGGAGAGCAGGCATGAATGACCTCATGAAGATCTTCGGTCAGGCCAGCGGCAGCCAGTCGTTTGACCAGATCAAGATTTCCATCGCCAGCCCTGAGAAGATCCGTTCCTGGTCTTTTGGCGAGATCAAAAAGCCGGAAACGATAAACTATCGTACCTTCAAGCCAGAGCGTGACGGGCTTTTCTGCGCCCGCACCTTTGGGCCAGTGAAGGACTATGAGTGCTTGTGCGGCAAGTACAAGCGCATGAAGTTCCGCGGCATTATCTGCGAAAAGTGCGGTGTTGAAGTCACCCTCTCCAAAGTCCGCCGCGAGCGTATGGGGCATATCGAGCTTGCTGCCCCCGTAGCTCATATCTGGTTCCTGAAGTCGTTGCCCAGCCGTATCGGTTTGTTGCTGGACATGACGCTGAAGGATTTGGAACGCCTTCTGTATTTTGAAAACTACCTGGTTATCGAACCTGGTCTGACGCCTTTGAAGCAGTATGAACTGCTGACAGAAGAGCAGTACCAGCGTGCCCAGGAAGAATATGGCGAGGACAGCTTTACAGCCGGAATTGGTGCCGAAGCGATTCGCGATATGCTGATGGCTCTGGATCTTGAGGAGCTCAAGGTTCAGATTCGGACAGAAATGCGTGAGACCTCTTCGGAAGCGAAGCGCAAGAAGTTGGTCAAGCGTCTGAAGCTCGTTGAGGCTTTTCTGGAATCCAGCTGTCGTCCGGAGTGGATGATTCTGGAAGTCATTCCGGTTATCCCGCCTGAATTGCGGCCGCTGGTCCCTCTTGACGGTGGTCGTTTTGCCACTTCGGATCTCAACGATCTGTACCGGCGTGTGATCAACCGTAACAACCGCCTCAAGCGTCTGATCGAATTGCGTTGTCCGGAAATCATTATCCGTAACGAAAAACGTATGCTGCAGGAGTCTGTAGATGCCCTGTTTGACAACGGTCGTCGCGGTCGTGCGATTACCGGGGCCAACAAGCGTCCGCTGAAGTCCTTGGCTGATATGCTCAAGGGCAAGCAGGGTCGCTTCCGTCAGAACCTGCTTGGCAAGCGCGTCGATTATTCCGGCCGTTCGGTCATCGTGGTTGGTCCGGAGCTGAAACTACACCAGTGTGGTTTGCCGAAGAAGATGGCTCTGGAGCTCTTCAAGCCCTTTATCTACTCCAAGCTTGAACTGTACGGTCTGGCCACGACCATCAAGGCGGCTAAGCGTATGGTCGAGAAGGAGCGTCCCGAGGTTTGGGATATTCTGGAAGAGGTTATCCGCGAGCATCCCGTGATGCTCAACCGTGCTCCGACACTGCACCGCCTCGGGATCCAGGCATTTGAGCCGGTTCTGGTCGAAGGTAAGGCGATTAACCTGCATCCGTTGGTGTGTACGGCATTCAACGCCGACTTTGACGGTGACCAGATGGCCGTGCACGTTCCGCTGTCCCTTGAGGCGCAGCTGGAAGCCCGTGTGTTAATGATGTCGACCAACAACATTCTTAGCCCGGCGAACGGGAAGCCCATTATTGTGCCAACCCAGGACATGGTTCTGGGGCTGTACTACATGAGCTTGGAACGCGAAGGTGAGAAGGGCGGTGTCGCCAAGGTCATGGTTGATGGCGTTGAGCACGAGCGTTGGAGCACGTTCGGTGATCTGGCCGAAATTGAGCATGCCCTGAATGCTGGTACTGTTTCTCTGCACGCCCGGGTAAAGGCCCGGTTGAGAACCGTGGATGCAGAAGGTCAGCCTGTCGTGCGTACGGTGGTTACAACCCCGGGCCGGATGATTCTGGCGAGTGTATTGCCGCACCACGCCAAGGTGCCTTTCGAGCTGATCAACCGCCTGCTGCGCAAGAGGGATATCCAGGACGTTATTGATACGGTTTACCGTCACTGCGGTCAGAAAGAGACCGTGATTTTCTGTGATCGCATCATGGCTCTGGGCTTCCGTCAGGCTGCAAAAGCCGGTATTTCCTTCGGTAAGGATGACATGGTCATCCCAGCCACCAAGGAAAAGCTGGTGCTGGAGACCGAGACCCAGGTCAAAGAGTTCGAGCAGCAGTACCAGGAAGGGCTGATTACCCAAGGCGAAAAGTACAACAAGGTTGTTGATGCTTGGTCGCAGTGTACGGATCGTGTTGCCGACGAGATGATGAAGGAAATCTCGCGCATCGAGCCAGGTAAGCCGATCAACTCGGTTTACATGATGGCACACTCCGGTGCGCGTGGATCAGCAGCCCAGATGAAGCAGCTGGCCGGGATGCGTGGTCTTATGGCCAAGCCGGACGGCTCTATCATCGAGACGCCTATCCTGTCGAACTTTAAGGAAGGTTTGACGGTTCTCGAGTACTTCAACTCTACTCACGGCGCTCGTAAAGGGCTTGCGGATACAGCCCTGAAAACAGCAAACTCCGGATATCTGACCCGCCGTTTGGTCGATGTGGCCCAAGATGCCATCATTACCGAAGAAGACTGCGGAACAGAGCGCGGCTTGACCGCTGTTCCGGTGATGGACGGTGGTGAACTGGTTGTTTCCCTTGCCGAACGTATTCTTGGTCGGACGGCTGCTGAAGATGCGCTGAACCCCTCCACGGGTGAAGTTGTTTTCCCCAAAGGTGAGATTATTACCGAAGCCGATGTAGAGCGGATTGAGGCAGCCGGGATTGAATCCTTGCTTATTCGGTCAGTCCTGACATGCGAAACGCAGACAGGAACCTGTGCGAAGTGCTACGGTCGCGACTTGGCACGTGGAACGCCGGTAAATATCGGTGAGGCTGTCGGTGTGATTGCCGCGCAGTCCATTGGTGAGCCGGGTACGCAGTTGACCATGCGTACGTTCCACATCGGTGGTGCGGCTCAGCGTGGTGCGGAGCAGTCCAGCATTGAAGCCTCATTCGACTCCCGCGTAAAGCTGGAAAATCTTGGTATTGTCCGCAATTCCGAAGGCATCAATATCGTCTTGTCGCGCAACTGCGAAGTTGTCCTGCTGGATGCTTCGGGTCGTGAGCGTGCCCGTCATCGTGTCCCGTATGGTGCAAAGCTGTATGTGACAGATGGGCAGAATGTGACGCGAGCGACCAAGATGGCCGAGTGGGATCCGTATACGCTGCCCATCATTACCGAAAAAGAAGGTACGGTTCACTTTATGGATCTCGTCGAAGGCGTGTCCATGCGTGAGCAGATGGACGAAGCGACTGGTATTTCCTCGCGCGTGGTCGTGGACTGGAAATCGCAGCCGCGTGGTGCGGATCTGCGTCCCAGGATTACTCTGCGTGATGAGGCCGGCGAGCTGATTATGCTACCGAGCGGGGTTGAAGCACGTTATTACATGTCTGTCGACTCCATCCTTTCTGTCGAGCCGGGACAGCGTGTCAGTGCGGGTGATGTTCTGGCTCGTATTCCGCGTGAAAGCTCCAAAACACGCGACATCACCGGTGGTTTGCCCCGGGTTGCCGAGTTGTTTGAAGCGCGCAAGCCGAAAGACCACGCGATTATCGCCGAGATCGATGGTCGGGTTGAGTTCGGTAAGGACTACAAGAACAAGCGTCGGGTTTTGGTTGTTCCCATCACGGAAGATGGTCCGGGCGAGCCGATGGAATACTTGGTTCCCAAGGGCAAGCACTTGGCCGTCCAGGAAGGCGATTATGTCAAGAGAGGCGATCCGTTGATGGATGGAAACCCCGTTCCGCACGATATCTTGCGGGTCATGGGTGTTGAGGCTTTGGCTGACTACCTGATCAAGGAGATTCAGGACGTTTATCGTCTTCAGGGCGTCAAGATCAATGACAAGCACATTGAGGTCATTGTTCGTCAGATGCTCCAGAAGGTTGAAATCTCCGAGGCTGGCGACACCACCTTCCTTGTTGGTGAGCAGGTTGATCGTATCGACTTCCAGAACGAAAACGAGAAGACCATTCGTGAGGGTGGCCGTGAGGCTGCGGGTGTTCCGGTTCTTCAGGGTATAACCAAGGCATCCTTGCAGACACACTCTTTCGTTTCTGCGGCTTCATTCCAGGAGACGACCCGTGTTCTGACCGAAGCATCTACCTCTGGCAAGGTGGATGCTCTGGTGGGCCTGAAGGAAAATGTGATCGTCGGTCGCCTGATTCCAGCCGGAACGGGTGCTGCGATGAACAAGTACCGTCAGGTTGCGGCGCGTCGCGATCGGGAACTCGCGGCTGTCCAAGAAGCAGCAGCCGAGTCGGTACCTGTTATCTCATCATTATCGGCGGCTGGAGTCGTTCCTCCTGCTGAGTAATTTCGTGCAGGATTTGGCATTTTGCCGTTGATTTAACATGTTTTGCCAAGATGGCCCGGGGCATGATTATTTTTATGACCCGGGCCTTTTTCATATCAACGCGTGTCAGAAATCCCGTTCAGAAGCTTTTCCTTGACGCTGGCAGGGGCTGGTCATAGTATGCGCGCCTCGATTGCCCGGTTTTATCGTGTGCCACGATTGTGTGGCGGTTTTTCTGAAGCCTGCCTCTTTCGTGCATAGGAGCCGAATCGCCTTTGGGTCTCTCTGAGGTGTTGTGTGCTCATTTGTTCTACGGAATTTATCCTGGAGCAGCTTTGGGTCGGGGGTGTGTGAGCAGGCGTCTTTTGGCGTCGGCCGTGCGGAATAGTGGCGCCGCTAAAGGTGTCGAAAAAGGCAACGCGCAAGCGTAAGTAAAGAAGGAACGGCAATGCCGACAATCAATCAGCTGGTCCGTCAAGGCCGCCAGCCGGCTGTAAAACGGAACAAGGCCCCGGCTATGCAGGGTTGCCCACAGAAGCGTGGCGTTTGTACTCGTGTTTATACGACGACCCCGAAGAAGCCGAACTCGGCGCTTCGTAAGGTGGCGCGTCTTCGCCTTACCAATGGTTTTGAAGTGACAGCCTATATTCCTGGTGAGGGTCATAATCTTCAGGAGCACTCCGTTGTGCTGGCGCGCGGCGGGCGTGTGCCTGACTTGCCTGGTGTGCGTTATCACATCATCCGCGGTACCCTGGATACCCAGGGCGTGAAGGATCGCAAGCAGCGTCGCTCGAAGTATGGCGCGAAGCGTCCGAAGTAAGTCCTCAGGTTCCAGGGAAATATAACCCATGTCTCGTCGTCATAGAGCTGAAAAGCGCGAAATTCTGCCTGATGCGAAGTTTGGTGATCTTGTAATCGCCAAGTTCATCAACTCCATCATGCTGGATGGAAAGAAGGCCGTTGCTGAGAAGATTGTCTACGGTGCTCTGGATAAGATTGGTGCCAAATCCGGTTCTGATCCTGTGCAGCTGTTCCATGGTGCGGTTGATAACATAAAGCCCTCTGTTGAGGTGCGTTCCCGCCGTGTTGGCGGTGCGACCTACCAGGTCCCCGTCGAGGTGCGTCCCGAGCGTCGTCAGGCGTTGGCCTTCCGTTGGTTGGCAGACTTTGCGCGCAAGCGTTCTGAATCCACGATGATTGATCGTCTTTCCGGTGAGCTTCTGGATGCAGCCAATAATCGTGGTGGTGCTGTCAAGAAGCGTGAAGATACCCATCGTATGGCAGAGGCCAACAAGGCCTTCTCTCATTACCGCTGGTAACGTGAATAGAAGGTACAGGGTCTCATTATGAAGCGCGAAACTCCGCTTGAGAGATATCGTAATATCGGCATCATGGCGCACATTGATGCCGGTAAAACGACGACAACTGAACGTATCCTGTATTACACAGGGAAATCGCACAAGATTGGCGAAGTCCATGAAGGTGCTGCGACCATGGACTGGATGGAGCAGGAGCAGGAGCGTGGTATTACTATTACCTCTGCTGCGACCACCTGCTTCTGGAAAGATCATCGTATCAATATTATTGATACGCCGGGCCACGTTGATTTCACGATTGAAGTTGAGCGTTCTCTGCGCGTTCTAGACGGCGCAGTGACCGTTTTTGATTCTGTGGCTGGTGTCGAGCCGCAGTCAGAAACCGTCTGGCGTCAGGCGGACAAGTACGGCGTTCCACGTATGTGCTTTGTCAATAAAATGGACCGCATGGGCGCGAACTTCTATCGCTGCGTCGACATGATTGTTGACCGGCTGGGGGCTGTGCCTTTGGTTGTTAATCTTCCGATTGGTGTGGAATCGGATTTCGCCGGTATTGTTGATCTCGTCAAGATGCAGGCTGTTGTCTGGAAGGGTGACGATCTTGGTGCGGCGTATGAATACGTTGATATCCCGGATGACCTTAGAGGCAAGGCTGCAGAATACCGAGAAAAGCTGCTGGAGACAGCGGTTGAGGTTGATGATGCTGTGATGGAAGCGTATCTGGAAGGCAATGAGCCTGATGAAGCTACGCTGAAGGCCTGCATTCGAAAAGGAACGATCGAGCGTCGTTTTGTCCCTGTTCTGTGTGGCTCTGCCTTCAAGAACAAGGGCGTGCAGACAATGCTGGATGCTGTCATCGACTTTCTTCCCGCTCCGGTTGATGTGCCGGCTATCAAGGGAGTTCTGGTTGACGGGGAAACGGAAGTTACGCGTCAGTCCTCTGATGCTGAGCCCTTTTCTGCTCTTGCGTTCAAGATCATGAACGATCCATTTGTTGGCTCCCTTACGTTTGTTCGCATTTACTCCGGTATCCTTGAATCTGGATCGTATGTCATGAATACGGTCAAGGAAAGGCGTGAGCGTATCGGTCGCATGCTTTTGATGCATGCAAATAATCGTGAAGAAATAAAGGTCGCCTCTGCTGGAGATATTGTTGCTGTTGTTGGGTTGAAAGACACAACGACTGGCGATACGCTTTGTGATCCTGTCAAGCCAGTGATTCTCGAGCGCATGGAGTTCCCTGAGCCGGTTATTGAGGTTGCTGTTGAGCCCAAGACTAAGGCGGATATGGAGAAAATGGGAATGGCTTTGGCGCGCTTAGCTGCCGAAGATCCTTCTTTCCGTGTATCCAGTGATCAAGAATCGGGTCAGACCGTGATCAAGGGGATGGGCGAGCTGCATCTTGAGATTATTGTTGATCGTATGCGTCGCGAGTTCAAGGTTGATGCAAACGTGGGCGCGCCGCAGGTTGCGTATCGCGAAACGATCTCAAAAACGTATGTTTGCGATTATACACACAAAAAACAATCTGGTGGGACGGGGCAATTTGCCAAGATCCAGTTGAGGTTTGAGCCGTTGGAGCCCGGTTCAGGGTTTGTTTTTGAAAGCGCCATTGTTGGTGGTGCTGTTCCAAAAGAATATATCCCTGGTGTCGAAAAGGGCCTGCGTTCCGCTATGGATACGGGTACGATCGTTGGTTTCCCTGTTACGGATTTCAAGGTTACGTTGACTGATGGTGGATTCCACGACGTTGACTCCAGTGTGCTTGCCTTCGAGATTGCGGCTCGTGCTGCTTTCCGTGAGGCCATGCCAAATGCGGGGCCTCGCTTGCTTGAGCCCGTAATGAAAGTTGAGGTTGTCACCCCTGATGAATATCTTGGCGATATCATTGGGGATCTTAACTCTCGTCGTGGCCAAGTTAGTGGTATGGATCAGCGTGGCAATGCCCGTGTTGTTGATGCATCTGTTCCCTTGGCGAATATGTTTGGCTATGTGAATACCCTGCGCGGGATGTCCCAGGGACGTGCCCAGTACAGTATGGTGTTTGATAAGTACGCTGAAGTACCGAATAACGTTTCTGAAGAAATCAAGGCCAAGTTGGCTGGTTGATGAAAGCGTGGCCTTACGGCCTAATGGAGTAGACAATGAGCAAGGCAAAATTTGAGCGGACGAAGCCGCACTGCAACGTTGGCACGATTGGCCACGTTGATCACGGGAAGACGTCATTGACGGCGGCTATTACGAAGGTTCTGGCTGAGACGGGTGGTGCTACGTTTTCCGCGTACGACCAGATTGACAAGGCCCCCGAAGAGCGCGCCCGCGGTATTACGATCTCGACGGCCCACGTTGAGTATGAGACGACGAACCGTCACTACGCGCACGTTGACTGCCCGGGTCACGCTGATTATGTGAAGAACATGATCACCGGTGCCGCGCAGATGGATGGTGCCATTCTGGTTGTCTCTGCCGCGGATGGCCCGATGCCGCAGACCCGCGAACACATTCTGTTGGCTCGCCAGGTTGGAGTTCCGGCCTTGGTTGTGTTCCTGAACAAGGTTGACCAGGTTGATGATCCGGAGCTTCTGGAGCTGGTTGAGCTGGAAATCCGGGAGCTTCTGTCCTCGTATGACTTCCCCGGGGATGATATTCCCATCATCAAGGGATCTGCGCTGGCCGTTCTTGAAGACAGCGACCCGAAGATCGGCAAGGAAGCGATTCTGGAGCTGATGCGCGCTGTTGATGAATACATCCCGCAGCCGGATCGTCCGAAAGACCTGCCGTTCCTGATGCCGATTGAAGACGTGTTCACGATTTCTGGTCGTGGTACCGTTGCGACCGGTCGTGTGGAGCGCGGTATCCTGAAGGTCAACGATGAAGTCGAGATTATTGGCCTGAAAGACACCACCAAGACCACCTGTACCGGTGTGGAAATGTTCCGCAAGCTTCTGGATCAGGGTGAGGCCGGTGATAACATCGGTGCGCTGCTGCGTGGCGTGAAGCGTGACGACGTGGTGCGTGGTCAGGTCCTTGCCAAGCCAGGTTCGATTACGCCGCATACCGAGTTTGAATCGGAATGCTATATCCTGTCGAAGGACGAAGGTGGCCGTCATACGCCGTTCTTCTCCAACTACCGTCCACAGTTCTACTTCCGTACCACCGACGTAACCGGAACAATTGCGCTGCCGGAAGGTACCGAAATGGTCATGCCCGGAGACAATATCCGTATCAGCGTTCGCCTGATTGCGCCCATTGCTATGGATGAAGGTCTCCGCTTCGCCATCCGGGAAGGCGGCAGAACCGTCGGCGCCGGTGTCGTCTCCAAAATTAACAAGTAACAATCCAAAATCGAAGTCGTTTTACAACTTCGCTGTTTGACAAAAAAAGGTGGGCGCCCGGAGAAAGATGCGGTATAAGCCGTTCTTCCCCGGGCGCCGGGTTATCACACCACTGAAGAAAGAGTTCGGGTCAGGCCACTATGGAAAGCCAGAATATCCGTATCCGCCTCAAGGCATTTGATCACCGTGTGCTTGATCAAAGTGCTTATGAGATTGTTAATACCGCCAAGCGTACTGGCGCCCAGGTGCGGGGGCCTATCCCCCTGCCGACCCGGATTGAAAAGTTCACAGTGAACCGCTCTCCACATATTGATAAAAAGTCGAGAGAGCAGTTTGAGATCCGTACTTATAAGCGTGTGTTGGATATTCTCAATCCAACTCCGCAGACCGTCGACGCGCTCATGAAGCTTGATCTGGCCGCCGGTGTAGATGTCCAGATTAAGTTGTGAGCGTGATAAACAATGCAAGGAACGAAATAATGCGCTCCGGTCTTATCGCCCAGAAAGTCGGTATGACCCGGCTGTTTACCGCAGAAGGTGAGCATGTCCCGGTTACGGTGCTGAAAGTTGATGGCTGTCATGTCGTCGCTGTTCGCACACAGGATCGGGATGGCTACACAGCGGTTCAGCTTGGTGTTGGTACTGCCAAGGTTAAGAATGTGTCCAAGGCTATGCGTGGTCACTTTGCTGCTGCAAAGGTGGAGCCGCGTAAGAAGGTTGCGGAGTTTCGAGTCAGTCCTGAGTATCTTCTTGATTCAGGGGTTGAGTTGTCTGCCGATCATTTTGTTGCTGGTCAGCTGGTTGATGTTGTTGGCACCTCTATCGGTAAGGGCTTTGCTGGTGGAATGAAGCGCCACAATTTCCGTGGTCTTGAGGCGACGCATGGCGTCTCTGTGTCTCATAGGTCCCACGGATCAACTGGTAATCGTCAGGATCCTGGTCGTGTGTTCAAGGGCAAGAAGATGGCGGGCCATCTTGGCGCTGAGCGCGTGACATTGCAGAATTTGAAAGTTGTCTCTACGGACTCCGAGCGGGGCCTGCTTCTGGTTAGGGGCGCTGTTCCCGGTTCCGAGGGAAGTTGGGTCCTGGTTCGTGATGCGGTCAAAAAAGGAATACCTGAAGGGGCTCCCTTGCCGGCCGGTGTCAAGGTTTCTTCTGGTGTCTCTTCTTCCGAGGATTCTGCCGGAAGTGAGAGCAAGGAATAGGCTGTCATGAAGCTGGACGTTATTAGCCTTGAGAATAAGGCAGTGGGAACCATAGAGTTGCCGGATGATATTTTCGGCCTTGATGTTCGTTCCGATATTTTGCAGCGCGTTGTGCGTTGGCAGCTTGCGCGGCGTCAGTCTGGTACGCATCAAACGAAGACCATTTCCATGGTCTCTGGAACAACCCGCAAGCCGTTCAAGCAGAAAGGGACCGGGCGTGCTCGTCAGGGGTCAATGCGTGCTACCCAGTTTAGGGGTGGTGGTGTTGCCTTCGGTCCTGTTGTGCGATCTCACGCGCATGATCTGAACAAGAAGTTCCGCAAGCTTGGTTTGAAGACGGCTTTGTCCGCGAAGGCGCGTGAGGGTAAGCTGGTTGTTGCTGACTTTGCGGGTGTGACTGGAAAGACTAAGGACTTGGCGCTTCAGGTCAAGGCCTTGGGCTGGTCGTCTGTGCTGGTTGTTGATGGTGCTGAGGTCGATGCTCTGTTCGCTCGCGCAGCTTCAAATATTCCAGGGCTGTCATTTTTGCCAACTCAGGGTGCCAATGTTTACGACATCTTGCGTCGGGATACCCTTGTTCTGACTCGGGCGGCTGTTGAAAAGCTGGAGGAGCGCCTGAAATGAAGTGCCGTGCAGTCAAAGTCTCGAAAGAGCGCATGTACGACATCATAAAAAGCCCGGTTATTACCGAGAAGGCTACTATGGCGTCTGAATACGGTCAGGTTACCTTCCGTGTGCCTTTGGATGCCTCAAAGCCTGAAATCAAAGCTTCTGTCGAGGGTGTTTTTGGTGTGAAGGTTCGGGCGGTTAATGTCTCGATCACGAAGGGCAAGCTCAAGCGTTTCCGTGGTACTATCGGGCGGCGTTCCGATGTAAAGAAAGCCATGGTCAGGCTTGTTGAAGGTCAGTCTATCGATGTGATGACGGGAGTCTGAGGTCTATGGCACTGAAAACATTCAACCCTGTTACGCCGAGTACGCGCCAGCTTGTTTTGGTGGATCGTGCCGGATTGTGGAAGGGGAAGCCTGTCAAGTCCCTGACAGAGGGTCTGACAAAGTCCGGTGGACGTAACAATACGGGGCGTATTACCTCGTGGCAGCGCGGTGGCGGTCATAAGCGTCGTTACCGGATTGTCGATTTCAAGCGTAATGAGCAACTTGGTATGAGTGCTACTGTCGAGCGATTGGAGTATGATCCGAATCGTACGGCTTTTATTGCTCTTATCACGTATGAAGATGGAAAGCAGGCATATATCCTTGCTCCACAGCGATTAAAGGCGGGTGATGTCGTTGTTTCTGCTGAGAAAGCAGACATTAAGCCCGGTAATGCTATGCCTCTGAAGAACATGCCCGTTGGCACGATTGTGCACAACGTGGAGATGAAGCAAGGCAAGGGAGGGCAGATAGCACGCTCCGCTGGATCCTATGTCCAGTTGGTTGGTAAAGATGCTGGTTATGCCCAGTTGCGCCTGTCCTCTGGTGAGGTGCGCTTGGTGCGCGGCGAGTGTATGGCGACGGTTGGTGCTGTCTCCAACCCTGATCATCAAAACATAAATTTGGGGAAAGCTGGCAGAAGTCGCTGGCTTGGTCGGCGTCCGCATGTGCGCGGCGTTGCAATGAACCCCGTTGATCACCCGCATGGTGGTGGTGAAGGCCGTACTTCCGGTGGTCGCCATCCAGTTACCCCGTGGGGCAAGCCTACGAAGGGTAAGAAAACCCGCAGCAACAAGGCTACTGACAGACTGATCATGCGGTCACGTCATCAGGCCAAGAAGAAGTAACGGAGAACGGACGTGGCTCGCTCTGTTTTGAAGGGACCGTTCGTCGACGGTTATATGCTGAAGAAAGCCGATGCTGTGCGCAGCTCGGGCAGAAATGAGGTGGTGAAGACTTGGTCTCGACGCTCGACCATTCTGCCGCAGTTTGTCGGTATTACGTTTGGTGTCCACAATGGGCACAAGTTCGTCCCTGTTCTGGTGACCGAAAATATGGTCGGTCACAAGTTCGGTGAATTTGCGCCAACCCGTACTTATTACGGGCATGCTGCGGACAAGAAGGCGAAGAGGAAATAACATGGGTAAGCCTAATGCCCCGCGTGCGTTGGCAGATAATGAGGCCCGTGCCTTTGCTGCCACTATACGGACCAGTCCGCAGAAGCTGAACGTCGTTGCGTCGTCCATTCGTGGGTTGAGTGCTGAGAAAGCCTTGACTTCCCTGATGTTCAATGCGCGCCGCGTCTCTGGCGAGGTTCGTAAGGTTTTGCAGTCTGCAATTGCCAATGCGGAGAACAACCATCAGCTTGATGTTGATCGTCTGGTTGTGGCTGAAGCTTTTGTTGGTAAGGCGATGGTGATGAAGCGCTGGCGTGCCCGCGCTCGTGGACGTACTGGAAAGATCCTGAAGCCGTTCTCGAACCTTACAATCGTGGTGCGTGAACGCGAGGAGTCTGAATAATGGGTCAGAAAGTAAATCCGATCGGCTTGCGTCTTGGTATTAACAGGACTTGGGATAGCCGCTGGTTTGCGGAAGGCGACTACGCAGATCTTTTGCATGCTGACTTGCGCATTCGCAAGTACCTCAAAAAGCGTCTGCATCAGGCAGGTATTTCCCGTATTGTTATCGAGCGTCCTGCTAAAAAGGCGCGTATTACAATACACACAGCTCGTCCGGGTGTTGTTATCGGGAAAAAAGGATCTGATATCGAGGTACTTCGTAGCGATCTGTCGAAGATGACAGGAAGCGAAGTGCATCTGAATATCGTGGAGATTCGCAAGCCGGAGACAGATGCGCAGTTGATTGCGGAAAGCATTACAAGTCAGCTGGAGCGGCGAGTGGCGTTTCGTCGTGCGATGAAGCGTGCGATCCAGTCCGCGATGCGTCTTGGTGTCGAGGGAATTCGTATCAACAGCTCGGGACGTTTGGGTGGGGCTGAAATTGCTCGTACCGAATGGTATCGGGAAGGGCGGGTTCCTCTTCATACCTTGAGGGCAGATCTGGACTACGGTCAGGCTACAGCATTCACTACCTACGGGGCTTGTGGTGTGAAGGTTTGGGTCTATAAGGGTGAAATTCTTGAGCACGATCCTATGGCTCAAGAGCGGCGTGCCCAGGAGCAGACGGCAGCTCGTTGAGCTGTCGTATCTGCTGTGAACTAAAGGACGAATACAATGCTTTCGCCGAAACGTACAAAGTTCCGCAAGGCGCATAAAGGCAGAATCCACGGAAATGCCAAAGGTGGATTTAGTCTGAACTTCGGTCAATTTGGCCTGAAGGCTCTGGAGCCAGAGCGTATTACAGCACGCCAGATTGAGGCTGCTCGCCGTGCCGTAACCCGTGCTATGAAGCGCCAAGGTCGTGTGTGGATCAGAATATTCCCAGATCTCCCTGTTTCTAGGAAGCCTGCTGAAGTCCGTATGGGATCAGGAAAAGGTGCACCTGAATACTGGGTAGCTCGTGTTCATCCTGGGCGCGTTATGTTTGAGATTGATGGCGTATCGGAAGATGTGGCTCGACACGCTCTTGAACTGGCTGATGCCAAGCTTCCGATCAAGACGAAGTTTGTTACCCGTTTGGGTGGAGAGGCGTGATCATGAGCATTGCAAAAGAATTGCGTGACAAGACACCTGAGCAATTGGTTGATCACTTGGTTGGCTTAAAGAAAGAGCAGTTTAATCTGCGTTTCCAGAAGGCTACCGGACAGCTTCAGAATACCTCTCGTCAGCGGCAGGTTAAAAAAGATATAGCCCGGGTTAAAACAGTGCTTCACGAATGTAAGGCTGCTGTGTAATATCGCCGGCTTGTCGCTATAAGGAGCGAAAAGTAAGACTATGCCCAAGCGTATCCTACAGGGCGTGGTGGTGAGTGATGCTATGGATAAGACCATTGTGGTCAAAGTCGAGCGTCGCTTCATGCACACGCTGTATAAAAAGTTCATCAAGCGGTCCAAGAAATATGCCGCTCATGATGAAGCCAATCACGCAAAGGTTGGGGATGTCGTTCGTATTCGCGAATGTCGTCCGGTCTCCAAGCGTAAGTGCTGGGAGTTGGTTGCGGACTCTGCCGATTAAGGCCATGGGTTCCGGTTTAATTTGACTTTTAAGGATTTAAACCATGATTCAGATGCAGACCAGCCTGGATGTCGCTGATAACAGCGGCGCGCGTCGGGTGCGGTGCATCAAGGTTCTGGGCGGTTCCAAGCGTAAGGCTGCCAGTGTCGGTGATGTGATCCGGGTCTCCGTAACAGGAGCAATCCCCCGCGGTCGCGTCAAGAAAGGCTCTGTGGAGCTTGCCGTTGTGGTGCGCGTTGCCGCCCCCGTTCGCCGTGCGGACGGAACCATGATCCGCTTTGATCGTAATGCTGCTGTGCTTATCAATAAGCAGGGTGAGCCAGTGGGAACTCGTATTTTTGGTCCCGTTGTTCGTGAGCTGCGTGCCAAGAAGTACATGAAAATCATATCGCTTGCCCCGGAGGTGCTGTAATTATGCAGAAGATCCGCAAGGGTGACACTGTTATCGTTCTTGCTGGCAAAGATGCTGGTAAGAAAGGCGAGGTGGTTCGCGCTGTTCCTTCCGAGGGTCGCGTTGTGGTCAAGGGCGTTAACGTGGTGAAGCGTCACTTGCGTCCGACGCAGACGAGCCAAGGGGGTATTCTCGAGAAAGAAGCCTCCATTCACGTTTCCAACGTGGCTCATGTTGATCCCAAGGACGGAAAGGCGACGCGAGTTGGTTTTCGTGTCCTCGATGATGGCTCGAAGGTTCGCTTTTCAAAGCGATCCGGCGAAGTCATAGCGAATTGAGGAGAATGTCTATGGCTGCGCGTCTTCGTGAGCAGTATGACACGGTTATTCGTAAGGCTCTTCAGGATAGGTTTGGTTACGCCAATCCCATGGAGATTCCCAAGCTGACCAAGGTGGTCATTAATATGGGGGTTGGCGAAGCCTCCCAGGACCGGAAAAAAATTGAAGGTGCAATTTCCGATCTGACCGCTATCTCTGGCCAGAAGCCCGTTCCCACGCGTTCGAAAAAGTCGATTGCAGGCTTTAAGCTGCGCGAAGGTATGGTGATCGGCTGCAAGGTTACTTTGCGTTCTGATCGGATGTACGAGTTTCTTGATCGTCTTATTACGATTGCCCTTCCTCGTGTCCGTGACTTCCGTGGTTTGAACGGGAAAGCCTTCGATGGTCGTGGGAATTATAATATGGGTCTGAAAGAGCAGATTATTTTCCCTGAGATCAGCTATGACCAGGTCGACAAGGTGCGTGGTATGGATATCACCATCTGCACGACCGCCAAAACTGATGACGAGGCCCGGGTTCTGCTTGAGCAGTTCCAGGTTCCGTTCGTCAAGGCGTAAGGGCGGGGAGTAGATTTTATGGCGAAAGTTAGCTCTGTTGAGAAAAACAAAAAACGTGCACGTATGGTGAAGCAGTACGCTGACCGTCGTGCTGCGTTGAAAGCTCTGATCTCAGGCAAGAATACTTCCCCCGAGGAGCGTATGGCTGCTGTTCTGAAGCTCAGTTCTTTGCCCCGCAACTCGTCTTCGATACGTTATCGTAATCGTTGCGAGGTTACCGGACGCCCGCGTGGTGTGTACCGTAAGTTCCGAATGGGTCGTGTTATTTTGCGCGATCTGGCGTCCCAGGGTCAGATCCCTGGCATGGTCAAGTCAAGCTGGTAAGGAGGACAGACCATGTCAATGACTGATCCCGTGGGTGATATGATCACCCGTATCCGTAACGGTCAACGTGCAGGGAAATCCAGCGTTATTTCCCCTGCCTCCGGCTTGCGTGCCGGGGTTCTGGAGGTTCTGGTGCGCGAAGGTTATATTCGCGGCTATGAGCGCTACGTTGTTCGTCCTGGCGTTGAGGAGCTTCGTGTTGAGCTCAAGTATCATGAGGGAAAGCCTGTCATTCAGGAAATAAGTCGTGTTTCGACGCCCGGTCGGCGCCGTTACTCCAAGATCAAGGATCTTCCCAAGGTCTATAACGGTCTCGGTATCTCTATTCTCTCAACCCCGCGTGGGTTGATGAGCGACCATGAGGCCCGCCTTGCCAATGTTGGCGGCGAAGTCCTGTGTCGCGTATTCTGAGGAGGGTGCCTGGATGTCTCGCGTAGGAAAGTATCCGGTTGAAGTTCCTCAGGGTGTTTCTGTGACCATTGCCAATGGCATTGTATCAGCTAAAGGAAAGCTGGGTGAGTTGAGCTTCTCTCTCTCGCCGGACTTGGTGGATGCAAAGTTGCAGGACGGTAAGATTGTTGTGACTCCTGTTGGTGATTCCAAGAATTCTCGTATGATGTGGGGAACAACCCGCGCCCGTATTGCCAACTTGGTAAAGGGTGTTTCAGAGGGCTTCAGGAAGAATCTGGAAGTGGTCGGTGTTGGTTACAAGGTTGCGGTGCAGGGTAAAAATCTTCAGCTTGCCCTAGGTTTCTCGCATGATGTGATCTTCCCGATTCCGGATAATGTCGTAATTAAGGCCCCGCAGCCAACTCAGGTCGAGATCAGTGGTATGGACAAACAAGTTGTTGGCCAAGTCGCTGCTGAGATTCGCGCATACCGTCCGCCGGAGCCCTATAAGGGTAAGGGCGTCAAGTATGTTGGCGAGCAGATTCTGCGTAAGGAAGGCAAGAAGAAGTAAAGGCGAACGGAAATGGCGAAAAATTTGTCTCTTTTCGAGCGCCGCCGCGATCGCGTGCGGTATCAGCTCAGGAAGAAGGCCGCCGGGCGTTTGCGCCTTTCGGTTTTCCGCTCATCCAAGCATATCTATGCCCAGGTTATTGACGATGCCAAGGGATGTACCCTTGTTGCTGCCTCGACCTTGGACAAAGGATTGCGTGAGCATTTGAAAACCGGTGCCGATACAGCAGCCGCTGCTGCTGTTGGCAAACTGGTGGCCGAGCGGGCTCTTGAAGCCGGCGTTAAGGATGTCGTGTTCGATCGTGGGGGCTATGTGTTCCACGGCCGGGTGAAAGCTCTGGCGGATGCGGCGCGTGAAGGCGGACTTTCGTTCTAAAGGATAGTCGAGATGGCACGTACCCCCACTGCTGAACGCTCCTCTCAGGAGCGTCGTGATCGTCGTGATCGCGATCGTGCTCCGGAGCGTGAGCGCGAGGATGAGTTCACCGACAAGCTTGTATCTATTAATCGTGTTGCCAAAGTGGTCAAAGGTGGCCGTCGCTTTGGATTCGCTGCGGTCGTTGTTGTTGGTGACAGCAAAGGCCGTGTCGGGTTTGGCACGGGAAAGGCCCGTGAGGTTCCCGAGGCTATTCGCAAGGCCAGTGAAAGAGCCAAGCGCGGCTTGGTTCGCGTTCCTTTGCGTGAAGGACGTACCTTGCACCATGATATTTCCGGTCACTTTGGTGCAGGCCATGTTGTTTTGAGATCTGCTCCAGCGGGTACCGGTATTATTGCTGGTGGTCCGATGCGTGCGGTGTTCGAGACTATGGGTGTCCAAGATATTGTTGCCAAGTGTGTTGGTTCTACCAACCCTTATAACATGATCAGGGCTACGTTTGCTGCATTGGCGAATCTTGAGAGCCCACGGATGGTTGCTGCAAAGCGTAATAAGAAAGTTGGCGAAATCGTCAGTCGTCGTGAAATGACGGGTGCTGCTGAGGCAGACGCCGCCTCTGCTGAATAAGGAGACGGAATGATGGCCCAGAAAAAGACGCTGACAGTTATGCAGACAGGAAGCCCGATTGGCCGCAAGGCTGACCAGAGAGCAACTTTGGTCGGGCTTGGTCTGAACAAGATCAATCGCACCCGGGTATTGGAAGATACGCCGTCGGTGCGTGGGATGATTGCCAAGGTGGCTCATCTCGTGAAGGTCATAGAGGCGTAAGCCGACTCGGAAGAGGCGAAGGTCATTTGGTCTTCGCTTGTTTCCGGGGTTAGTAAGACAGGATCCTTCAATATGAAGTTAAATCAATTACGCGATAACGAAGGTGCAACCAAGAAACGGATGCGCGTTGGTCGTGGTATAGGCTCTGGTAAGGGAAAAACCGGTGGTCGTGGCGTCAAGGGACAGAAATCCCGTACAGGTGTCTCGATCAATGGCTTCGAAGGTGGGCAGATGCCTATCTATCGTCGTCTTCCCAAGCGTGGCTTCACCAATATCTTCCGTAAAGACTATGTTGCCGTGAATCTCGGACGTCTCCAGACAGCGGTTGATGCAGGCAAACTAGATATATCTGCTGTTATTACAGCCGAGAAACTGGTTTCTGCAGGTGTTGTGCGTCGTGTTCGCGATGGCATTCGTCTTCTGGGGCATGGTGATTTCAGTGCGAAGGTAACCATCGAAGTTGCAGGTGCTTCCCGCTCTGCTGTTGATGCAGTAGAGAAACTGGGCGGCAAGGTTGTGATGTTGGCTGCCCCTGTTATCGAAGGCGAGACAACCTGATCGCACGATCAAGATAGGACGTTGACCTTGTGATAGGTTATTGTCTGCTCTTGCGGGGAGCGTCGGCAGATGGTGCTTTAGTGGCACCAATGTCAGGCGGCTCCCCGTTGCACATTTTTGATACCTGGAGCGTCGCATGGCTTCTGCTGCCGAGCAACTTGCTGCCAATATGAACTGGGGCGTTTTCGCCCAGGCTACGGAGCTGAAAAAGCGCATTTGGTTCACCTTGGGTGCGCTGATTGTGTATCGTCTCGGCACGTATATTCCTTTGCCTGGTATTGACCCACACGCATTGGCAGACGTTTTTTCCCGTAATCAGGGTGGCATCCTTGGGATGTTTGATATGCTGGCTGGCGGTGCCCTCAGCCGTATGACCCTGTTTGCTCTTAATATTATGCCCTATATTTCGGCCTCTATCATTCTTCAGCTTTTGACGACAATGGCGCCGTCAATGATTGCTTTGAAGAAAGAGGGCGAGGCTGGTCGTAAGAAAATTAATCAGTATACGCGATATCTTACCGTTGTGATCGCAGCATTCCAGGCTTGGGCAATCGCGGCTGGTCTGGAGTCCATGACTGGTAGCGGTGGCGCTGTTGTTGTTGATCCTGGTTTTTTCTTCCGCTTTACAACCGTCGTGACCCTTGTTGGTGGGACGATGTTTCTCATGTGGCTGGGAGAGCAGATAACGGCAAGGGGTGTCGGTAATGGTATCTCGCTTATTATCTTCGCTGGTATTGTAGCCAATCTGCCGCAGGCCCTTGTTGCCACTCTGGAGCTGGGCCGCACCGGGGCATTGCACCCGTTGTTGATCCTTGTGCTTCTGCTGATGGCTGTTGGCGTTATTGCCTTTATTGTGTTTATGGAACGTGCGCAACGCCGTATCCTCATACAATATCCAAAGCGCCAGGTAGGCAACCGTTTGTATGGTGGCGAAAGCACTCACCTGCCCTTGAAGATTAACACTGCGGGTGTGATACCGCCCATCTTTGCTAGCTCAATACTGTTGCTGCCAACAACTGTAGCCAGTTTTTATGCGGGCAGCGGGCCTGACTGGCTTCAGGGACTGGTTGGTTGGCTTGGTCATGGGCAACCAGTTTATATGTTGCTATATGCTGCGCTGATTGCATTCTTTGCTTTCTTCTACACAGCTGTTGTTTTTAACCCTCATGAAACGGCAGATAATCTGAAGAAGCACGGTGGGTTTATTCCGGGCATTCGTCCGGGAAAGAATACAGCTGAGTATATGGATTATGTGTTGACCCGTCTAACGGTTGTTGGCGCACTTTATCTTGTCTTTATTTCCATTCTGCCTGAGATTCTGATTACACGTTTGGCTGTTCCATTTTACTTTGGAGGGACTAGCCTTCTGATTGTTGTCAGTGTGACTATGGATACGGTTACGCAGGTCCAGTCTCATCTGTTAGCACATCAATATGAAGGGCTTATCAGAAAGTCGAAGTTGAAAGGGCGGCGAGGCTGATGGCGGGAAAAAGACTGATTCTTATGGGGCCTCCCGGCGGAGGCAAGGGGACTCAGGCCCAGAGGCTTCGTGAACGCTACGGCATTGTCCAGCTTTCAACAGGCGAAATGCTTCGCGCTGCTGTGGCTGCAAAGAGTGCAACGGGCTTGAAGGCGAAGGCTGTGATGGATAGCGGCCATCTAGTTTCAGATGAGATTGTCATTAATCTTATTGATGACCGTCTGGATTGTGATGATGCCCGTCAGGGCTTTATTCTGGACGGTTTCCCGCGCAATGTTGCCCAAGCAGAGGCGCTTGACATACTGATAGCCAAGAAGGGTGTTGTGCTGGATGCTGCTATCGAGTTGCAGGTGCCCGATGATCTTCTCGTTGAGCGGATTATAGGACGTTTTACCTGCGATGCGTGTGGGGCCGGCTATCATGATACCTTCAAGAATCCCAAAGCCACAGGAGTTTGCGATTCGTGTGGGGGGACCAAGTTCTCCCGTCGAGCTGACGATAATGAAGATACGGTTCGCAAGCGCCTGGTTGCGTATCATGCGCAAACAGCGCCCTTGATCCCCTATTATAGAGCGCGTAATCTCTTGTATGTTGTTGATGGCGCAAGAGATATCGGTGTTGTGACAAGCGAGCTCGAAGCTTTGCTTGGTTCGTAAAGTGGAGTGTGTGTCAGGTTTCTGGCCTTGTGTGTCATGGGCATGGTTGACTTGCCGGTAGCAGTGAATATAATCGCGCTCCTTCCGAGTCTGACTGCGGACAGAAACATTGGCGGCATTCTTTGTCGTTTGGAAAATTTAAGGAGTACGGGCCTTGGCGCGTATCGCTGGCGTTAACATTCCGACCAACAAGCGCGTGGAAGTCGCGCTGACGTATATCTATGGTATTGGTCCAAAGCATGCGAAAGATATCTGCGAAAAGATGTCCTTTGCGCCGTCCCTCAGGGTCAATCAAATGTCAGACGAAGATGTTCTTCGTCTGCGTGAGCTGATTGACAGCGCCTATAAGGTGGAAGGTGATCTGCGTCGCGAAGTTGCAATGAACATCAAGCGTCTGATGGACCTTGGCTGCTATCGCGGTCTGCGCCATCGCAAAGGGCTTCCTGTTCGTGGCCAGCGTACCCACACAAATGCCCGTACCCGCAAGGGACCGGCAAAGCCGATCGCCGGCAAGAAGAAGTAATTAGAGAGAAGGCAAGATACGGCAATGGCCAAGGCAGCTGCTGCGCGTCCCCGTCGTCGCGAACGCAAAAACATCACGTCCGGAATTGCCCACGTGAATGCGACCTTCAACAACACAATCATTACCATAACGGACGTGCAGGGGAATTCAATCTCTTGGTCCTCTGCTGGTATGCAGGGCTTCAAAGGCTCCCGCAAGTCTACGCCGTATGCCGCGCAGGTGGCGGCTGAAGACGCCTGTCGCAAGGCTCTGGATCATGGTATGAAGACCTTGGAGGTTGAGGTTGCCGGACCGGGCTCTGGTCGTGAGTCCGCACTGAGAGCCTTGGTTTCAGCCGGGTTTACCGTTACCTCCATTCGTGATGTTACCCCTATACCGCACAATGGCTGTCGTCCGCGTAAGCGGCGTAGGGTCTGACTGTCAGATTCGTTTTGTGTGACCGCCGCCCCGGAATATTCCGGGGCATGGCGGCTTTGGTGTGATGAACCGAATGCCGTGTTGCGATGATGCGTCTCTTGTTTCAGTTTTCTACTGATTCCAAGGTCGGTTATTGTCAGCACGGTTTGGCCTGGCCCCGTTAGCAAGAGGGTGCATCCGTGATCCAGAAAAACTGGCAGGAACTAATCAAACCGCAAAAACTCAACGTCGAGCCCGGTGACGATCCCGCGTGCACGGCAACCGTTGTTGCAGAACCGCTTGAGCGCGGCTTTGGCATGACCTTGGGTAATGCCCTGCGTCGTGTTTTGATGTCTTCCCTCCAGGGTGCGGCTGTTACCGCGATCCAGATTGAAGGCGTCCTCCACGAGTTTTCCTCTGTCCCCGGTGTCAGGGAAGATGTCACGGATATCATTCTGAACATCAAGGCTCTTGCCTTGAGAATGCAGGGTGAAGGTTCCAGACGCATGAACCTCAAGGTAACGGGTCCATGCGTTGTGACTGCCGGAAGCATTGAAACAGGTCATGGTGTGGAGGTGCTGAATCCCGACTTGGTGATCTGTCATCTTGATACCAACGCCTCCTTTAACATGGAGTTGACCGTTGATACCGGCAAGGGTTACGTGCCGGCTGCGAATAATCGTTCCGAGGATTCACCTATTGGCTTGATCCCGGTTGATTCGATTTTTGCTCCGGTTCGTCGTGTGTCCTATCGCGTTGAGAATGCGCGTGTTGGTCAGGTGACGGACTATGACAAGCTGGTCATGAACGTAGAGACCAATGGTGCTGTGACGCCGGAAGATGCTGTTGCCTTGGCAGCCCGTATTCTTCAGGATCAGCTTGCTCTCTTCATCAATTTTGACGAGCCGCAGGCTGCTTCTGAAGCGTATAAGGAAGATGATCTGCCATTCAACCGCAATCTTTTGAGGAAGGTTGATGAGTTGGAGTTGAGTGTTCGTTCATTCAATTGCCTGAAGAACGACAATATTTGTTACATTGGTGACTTGGTTCAGAAGACCGAGGCAGAGATGCTTCGTACTCCGAACTTTGGTCGTAAGTCCTTGAATGAGATCAAGCACCTGCTTGCGCACATGTCCCTGCATCTTGGTATGGAAGTGCCGAACTGGCCGCCTGAGAATATTGAAGAACTTGCCAAGAAGCTCGAGGACCCTTATTGATCATCGGCTCCGGCCTGCTTCCTTAGAACTGTGTTCTTGAGCAGGCCGGTGTTGTTTTGGTTCGGGGACATAATGTCCCAGTCTTGTTCTGCATCGCTTCCATAAATTTTAAACTGGCGGCGGGAACAAGAATTCTCATCGGCTCCGCGAGCGGGGCCAAGAAACTGGAAAGGAGACAGCCATGCGTCACGGAATGTCCGGCCGCAAGCTTAATCGCACATCGTCCCACCGCAAGGCTATGTTTGCCAACATGGCTGCCGCTCTGATCCGGCACGAGCAAATTCGTACCACTTTGCCCAAGGCAAAAGATCTGCGTCCGATTGCCGAGAAGCTGATTACGCTTGCCAAGCGCGGTGACTTGCATGCTCGCCGTCAGGCGATTGCTCAGATTGGTGACGAGACGGTCGTCAGCAAGTTGTTTTCTGTTCTGGCAGAGCGTTATCAGGGTCGACCAGGTGGTTATACGCGCGTTCTGAAAGCTGGTTTCCGTTATGGTGACTGTGCCCCTATGGCGATTATCGAGCTGGTTGATCGTGATCCTGCTGCGAAGGGGGCCGAAGACAAGGCTCGTGTTGCAGCGGAACTGGCAGCTGCCGAGCAGGAATAATCAATCTGCCGCGTGTGTTGTTGTGGAGGGCAGCCTGATCAGGCTGCCCTTTCTGCTTTCTGGCCTTGGGTGCTAATCCGGGCTGGTATTTCGTGTTTTGATACCCCACGTTACAAGCAGGCTGTGTCGTGTTGGTGAGGATGCTGTTGTGCGTTTTCTGAATCTGGTGTTGCTGTGTTTTCTGATAGGCTCCGTCTGGTCTGCTGCGGGTGCAAATCCTGAGGTTCCATCCTCTCGTCAACAGGTGACCCTTTCATTTGCTCCGGTTGTGAGGCGTACTGCTCCGGCTGTTGTGAACATTTACACCAAGAAGGTTATCGTTACCCGCGAGACGTTGCCTTTGATGGCAGATCCATTTTTCCGTCGTTTTTTGGGTGATTCTCCGGGCTTTGGTATTCCCCGTGAACGGGTTCAGAATTCTTTGGGGTCGGGGGTTATTCTGCGTCCGGATGGTGTTATCGTTACGAATAACCACGTTATCGATGGCGCGGCCGAGATTACGGTTGTCCTGTCGGATCGCAGGGAGTTTGAGGCAGAGCTGGTCGGGGCGGATCCCCGTACAGATTTGGCGGTTCTAAGGCTGAAGGATGGGCCGCAATCCCTTCCTTTTCTTGAGCTGGCTGATTCTGGCGCGCTGGAGGTTGGCGATCTGGTGATTGCGATCGGGAATCCTTTTGGTGTTGGACAAACGGTCACCAGTGGCATTGTTTCCGCATTGGCGCGGACCAATATCGGCGTCTCTGATTACCGTTCATTTATTCAGACCGATGCTGCCATTAATCCCGGTAATTCAGGTGGGGCCCTGGTTACGACGGATGGTCGCCTGGCTGGTGTCAATACGGCGATCTATAGCCGTGATGGCGGCAGTCTGGGGCTGGGTTTTGCTATTCCTGCCACTATGGTGAATACGACGGTTAAAAGTATTCTGGCGACAGGAAAGGCCGTTCGTCCTTGGCTTGGTGCTGGTGGACAGGTTGCTGACTCGAAGCTTGTTGAATCCTTGGGCTTGGATCGTCCGGGTGGTGTGCTGGTGGCGCGCGTTGATCCTGACAGTCCGGCAGATCGGGCTGGATTGAAACGCGGCGATGTGATTATCGCTGTTAATGGTCATGATGTGATGGATTGGCAGGCCCTGCGTTATCAGATTGCCAGTCTGGAGCTGGGGAGCCGTGCGGAGCTGTCCGTCATTCGCAAGGGTAAGCCGGTCCAGCTGGCTTTCACCTTGGAGCCGCCGCCGGAAAACCCACCGCGCCAAGAAACGGAAATCAAGGGGCCCCGCAATCCCTTGGATGGTATCCGTCTGGCAAATGCCAACCCAGCCTTGGCCGAGGAAACCGGGTGGGATGTTTTTGCGGGACAGGTTGTTGTGACAGCGGTGCGCCGTAACGGCTATGCAGCCCGTCTTGGTATACAGCCGGGTGATGTCTTGCAGTCTATCAACAGCAAGAAAGTGGTTGCGGTGCCTGACGCGGTTTCCCTGTTGGATCAGCCTGCACCGGGTGGGTGGCTCATTACCGTGCTTCGTGACGGCAATGTCATGAATTTCCGGATCCGGTGATTATGACAGGATTGTTTGAACAAGCTGCGCCACGTCCGTTAGCGGATCACCTCAGGCCCCGGCGGCTTTCGGATGTGGTCGGGCAGGCTCACCTTCTGGCAGAGGACGGGCCCTTGGGGCGCATGCTGCGGACACAGCGCCTGTCCTCGGTTATCCTCTGGGGGCCTCCGGGGTGTGGAAAGACCACGATTGCCCGGCTTCTTGCCGAACAGACGGAGCTTCACTTTGAGCCCCTGTCAGCCGTTTTTTCCGGTGTGGCTGATTTGCGCAAGGTTTTTGATGCTGCCAAGCAGCGGCGTTCTGTCGGCCGGGGCACCTTGTTGTTCGTGGACGAGATCCATCGTTTCAACCGTGCACAGCAGGATGCTTTTTTGCCCTACGTGGAGGACGGAACCATTACCTTGGTCGGGGCAACCACCGAGAACCCCAGCTTTGAGTTGAATGCGGCTTTGCTGTCGCGGGCGCGGGTCCTTGTTCTCAGGCGCCTGGACGATGATGCGCTGGAACAGCTCCTGGCCCGCGCAGAAGAGATCATGGCCCGGCCTTTGCCCCTGGAGCCTGAGGCACGTGAGCAAATGCGGGCGATGGCTGATGGTGACGGGCGCTATATGCTGGCGATGGCCGAAGAGGTTTTTGGAAGTGCAACTGGCGTGTTCCTGGGAACGGAGGATCTGGTCCGCCTGCTTCAGAAGCGGGCACCCGTTTACGACAAGGACCGAGAGGGGCACTATAACCTGATTTCCGCCTTGCATAAGTCTCTTCGGGGATCGGACCCGGATGCGGCCCTGTACTGGTGTGCCCGTATGATCGAGGGTGGTGAGGACCCTGCCTATATTCTGCGACGGCTTGTCCGGTTTGCTGTGGAAGATATCGGTCTTGCTGATCCCGCAGCCTTGGACCAGGCGATCGCGGCGTGGGATGCGTTTGATCGGCTGGGATCTCCGGAAGGGGAGCTGGCCTTGGTGCAACTTGTCCTGTATCTGGGGACAGCCCCGAAATCCAATGCGGCTTATGTGGCCTGGAAGGCGGCCCGCAAGGCGGCCCGGCAGACAGGGTCGCTGATGCCTCCGCCCCATATTCTCAATGCCCCGACCGCCTTGATGAAGACTTTGGGGTATGGGGCGGGGTATGCCTATGATCATGATCAACCGGATGGATTCTCCGGGCAGGACTATTTCCCCGAGGGGATGGAGCGGGTGCCGTTCTATAACCCTCCCGAGCGTGGATTCGAGAGGGAAATACGCCGCCGTCTGGATTACTGGGGCCGACTGCGGGCTCGTCGTGTCGCGATGAAAGGCAAGTCATGAGTGTGTGGGCTGTTGTGGCAGTGGCGGTTGGCGGAGCCTTGGGGTCTGTGCTGCGGTATGCTGTGATGGCGGGTGTTGGACGTTGGGCCGGATCGGGCTTTCCGTGGGGTACTCTGGTGGTCAATGTCGCTGGTTCCCTGATTATGGGGATTCTGGTCGAGATTGTTGCCAGAAAATGGTCATTACCCGGTTTCTGGCAGGTTTTTTTGTTTGTCGGCGTTCTTGGCGGGTTTACAACCTTCTCTACGTTTTCCCTGGATCTGGCGATGCTGATGGATCGTCATGCCGGTCTGGCTGCTGTTTATGCGGTTGGATCCGTTGTGGTGGGAACGGCAGCCCTGTTTGTGGGGATGGCCTTGGTACGCTGGAGTATGTCATGAGTGTTCAATTGATCCCTGTTGCGGCAGACGAAGCTGATGTGCGTCTGGATCGCTGGTTCCGCCGCCGTTGGCCAGCCGTATCCCAGGGGCGTCTGGAAAAGTTGTTGCGCACGGGGCAGGTGCGTGTTGATGGGCGCCGTGCCAAGGCAGGGCAACGGCTTGAAGCAGGGCAGATGGTCAGAATTCCCCCTCTGCCGGCAGATCCAGCAGATCATGCCGATGCAATGCCGGCTCGCAGTGCCGCACCTGCCATTCGCCCTGATGACGAGGCGATGATCCTGGAATCCATCCTGTACCGTGATGATGATGTCCTTGTGCTGAACAAGCCCCCCGGGTTGGCTGTGCAGGGAGGGACCAATACCAAGGTGCATGTTGATGCCCTGCTGGATGTTCTGCGTTTTGACAGCCGGGAACGCCCCCGTCTGGTGCATCGTCTGGACAAAGATACCTCTGGCATTCTGGTTCTGGCCCGCTCCGCCCGCTCTGCGTCTGCCTTGGCGGCTGCGTTCCGTTCCCGTGCTGCCCGCAAGATCTACTGGGCGCTGGTTGTCGGGTATCCCAATCCGTCCCGGGGGAGTATCCGGGCACCGGTTGCCAAGGTTCCGGTCGCTGGCGTTGAGAAGATGGAAGTCAATGTGGAAGAGGGGCAGGCCGCCCGTACCGAGTTTGCGGTTCTGGACAAGGCCGGGCGCTGTGTAACCTGGCTGCATCTGGAGCCATTGACTGGCCGGACTCATCAGCTGCGTGTTCATTGTGCCTATCTGGGAACACCCATTCTGGGGGATGGGAAATATGGCGGGGCCGAGGCCCACATTCAGGGCGAAGGTATATCGCGGAAGCTTCATCTGCACGCGCGGGCGCTACGTATCCCGCATCCGTCCGGACGGGGGGAGTTGACGATACAGGCCCCATTGCCCAGACATATGGTCAGTAGCTTTGAGGCCTTCGGGTTTGATGAGAAGGAGGTTGCCGATCCTTTTGCCGTGCTTCCTGAAACAACACGCAAGAAAAAATGACCACGCCTCTACGTCTTGTGTTGTGGGATGTGGACGGGACACTTCTGAACACCCGTTCCCTGATTCTGGAAACCATACATGAGGCATGCCGGCAAGAGGGGATTGCCTGCCCGTCTGCAAGCCTTGTTGCCCGTGGAACGGGGTTGCCTCTTGTGGACATGGTGGCCTTTGTTTTGCCAGATTATGATGCTGCTGTTCATCAGCGCGTGGCTGTGGCGTACCGTCAGATCTTTCCTGCTTTGCGAGAGAAGGGCGATGGTCATGACCGTCTGTTCCCACATATCCGGTCCGTGCTGGATGATTTGCGGAAGCAAGAGATCCTGATGGGGCTTGTGACGGGCATGGGACGCCGCGGTGTTCTTGCGTTTGTGGAGCGTTACGGTCTGGCTGATTATTTTGTGACGGTTGGTACAGCGGATGACGGGCCGGGAAAGCCCAGTCCCTTCCTTGTTGAACAGGCTGTTCGCCAGACGGGTGCAGAGCGGAAAAATACGGTTGTGATTGGTGATACATCTTTTGATATGATGATGGCCCGCGCTGCCGGGGTATCAGCCATTGGCGTGGCATGGGGCAATCATGATATATCCGGGTTGTGGCAGGCTGGTGCTGAAGCCGTGGCAGAAGAGCCGGTTGTCTTGCCGGCATTGATCGGGCGTGTGTTGGGCAGGGGACAGGAATAATGCGTATTTCAACGGTGTTGAAGGGCCTTGTGGCTCTTGTTGTGGTGGCGGTTATTGGTGTGGCCGTTGTGTTATCAACGCTGGACGTCAACAAGTACAAGGATGTGGTTGCCGCCCAGGTTGAGGCCATGACAGGCCGTCGTCTGACCCTTGATGGAAACCTGGACCTCGCCTTGGGGTTCAGCCCGGCGATCGTTGTCAATCAGGCCAGCTTTGCGAATGCGTCTTGGGGATCGCGCCCTCACATGGTGTCTGTTGAACGGGTTGAGGCTGAACTGGCGCTGATTCCGGCCCTGTTCGGTGATATCCGCGTTGGGCGCCTGGTTCTTGTCAGGCCGGATATCCTTCTGGAAACCAATGCCAAGGGGGTTGGAAACTGGGAATTCCCGGTTGGCAAGCCCGAGGGGCAGAAGAAGCCCGCGGCATCGGCACCGTCTGGATCCCCCGCACCTGACGCAGCCCCTTCGGCAGGAGCTCCCATACCCTTCCTGGCATCGGTTCTGATCAAGGATGGCCGCCTGACCTGGCGGGATGGCAAGACCGGTGCGACCAAGGTTCTTGAGCTTGCAGGTGTCAGTTTGGGGGCTTCGTCCCCTCATGATCCGGTTTCGCTTGATATTCGTGGTTCGTTTAATGCTGTTGGATTTGATGTAGCTGGTGGGCTGGGTCCCGTTGCGGCCTTGTTGAACAAGGACAGGGACGGGAAGCCATGGCCCTTGTCTGTAAAGGGCGATGTTGGCGGCATTGATTTTACAGCCGATGGTGCCATCAAGGACCCATTGTCTGGGGCCGGATTGGCGTTGAAGCTGCATGTTCGCGCATCATCCCTGGAAAAGCTGAAGCCTTTGCTCGGGGATGTTCCAAAAATTCCGGCTGTGGATCTTGCGGCGTCTGTTTCGGGTGGTGGAACAGCTTGGAAGGTATCGGATCTTGTCCTTTCATCCGGTTCATCAAAAGTGACAGGGACCGTGGGGATAGAGACCGGAGGAGCTCGTCCTCGCGTCGATGTTGCCCTGCAGTCCCCTCTTCTTGACCTGAAGGCATTGCTGCCTCCATCGCAGTCAGCAGGCAAGGCTGCACCAACCGCGGGTACGGGGTCTGTTTCTGCCGGGGGGACGGCGGGTTCACATTCCGGCAAGGTCTTTTCAGCAGAGCGTCTTGATCTTTCAGGCCTGAAAGTTGTTGATGCCCGCTTTGATGTTCAGGTATCCCGCTTGGTGATGCCTGATGCGGTTGAGCTTGAAGCCGTGGCGGCAAAAGGGGAATTGGTCAACGGGCGACTTGGCATTACGCCGGCCAGCATGCGTCTGGGTGATGGAACCGTTACTGCCAACATCCACCTTGCCGCACCGGCTGGTCCCGCTGATTTCAAGCTTGATGCCAAAGCGGACAAGGTGGTTCTGGGCCGTGTGTTCAGCCAGATTGGTAAAACCGACCTGTTGTCGGGTGTGTCTTCTGATGCCACGGTTTCGCTGAAAGCCAATGGAGCATCGGTTGCTGCCCTCATGGCTTCTCTAGACGGTCGTATCCTGGTCCGTATGGGGGAGGGGCGCATCAATAATGCCCTGATCGACTGGGCTGGTGCCGACATTCTCAACCAGTTGACTGAACAGCTGAATCCTGTCGGCAAGCGTGAGCCCAACACCCACCTGATGTGTGGTGTGATCAATGTGCAGGCCAACCATGGTATCCTTGGTTGGGACAAGCAGATTGCCTTTGAAACAGCCAAGATGAACGTAGTGTCATCAGGCAAGGTGGACCTTGGCCGGGAAGCTCTGGATGTCGGGGTCCGTCCGTCTGCCAAGGGAGGTGTCGGGGTTGGTGTCGGGGCGTTGGCCGATTTCCTGCGCTTGCAGGGTACATTGGCCAGTCCTTCCATTGGTGTTGATGCTGCTGGCGTGGCCAAGACAGCCCTGTCCATAGCCGGCGCGCTGGCTGGCGGCGGCGGAGGCAAGAGCCTGTTGGGAGCCCTGCAGGGGGGGAATGCTGCGGGTTCGTCGTCTGCTGATTCATCGCCGTGTGCGACGGCCTTGGGTCAGGGAGGAAAATCCTCTTCCTCTGATGGGGCGCAACCGTCCAAACAGGCCCCGGCAGCACCCGATAACCCGGTTGACTCGATCAAGAAGGGGCTGAAAGGGCTTCTGCGCTAGAAGTGGTGCGTACATTGTGGAAAGTAAGTCAGTGATTTTGGAACAGATGCAACGGCCCCGGCGATTCTGGAAGCAGGCTTCCGTTTGTTGTGATGGTGATGCGGGATACGGCGTTGAGCTGGACGGTAAGTCTATCAACGTCGCTTCCGGCAGGCCGTTGCAGGTGCAGTCGCGTGTCTTGGCCGAAGCCATTGCCCGCGAATGGAACGATCAGGGGGACAGCCTGTCTTTTGCTGCCATGCCGATGACCCGGTTGGCCAGCGCGGCTGTGGATCGTATGGAAGATCAACGTTCAGCCCTGATTGAAGGGCTGATGGACCATGTACACGGTGATGTCCTTTTTTATCATGCCGCAGATCCGGCTGACTTGGTTGAGCTACAGGCCGTGACGTGGGGTCCGCTGCTGGCTTGGGCTGGGGACGTCTTGGATGTGAAGCCTCTGGCTACCCGTGGGCTTATGCCACAGCAGCAGGACAGTGCCTATGTCGCGGCGATGAGGCAGGCTATAATGGGCCTGACCAACGAGATGCTGACCGTTTTCCATGGCGTTGCATCGGGTTGCAACTCGTTGATTCTTGCCTTGGCCCTTGTGCGTAGGCACATTGATGCGGCGACGGCGTTTGATGCCTCCCTTCTTGACGAGCTGTACCAGTCGTCTCTGTGGGGAGAGGATCACGAGGCCGTGCAACGCCGCACAGCTCTGCGCCATGATCTGGTGCAGATGGAGGTCTACGCTTCTTTGTTGGGCACGCGATAGTTCAGGATGTCTCGGCCTCTTCTTGGTCTGTGCATTGATGGCGCAGGAGAACCGGTGTCTGGGCAACAGCAAACAGAAGGGTCAGGGGCAGGATCCCGAAGACCTTGAAGCTGACCCAAGTATCTGTATCCATGGTTCGCCATACAATTTCGTTTACGCCTGCCAGCATGACGAAGTAGCCGATCCACAGCAGGCTCAGCAGTCTCCAGCCCTGTTCCGTCAGCTTGATGCTGCCGTCGAGCAGGGTGCGCAGGAAGATCTTCCCGCAAAGAAGCCCTGCGCCCAGAACGGCGGCCATGCCAAGGCTAAACAAGGTTGGCTTCAGCTTGATGAACATGTCGTTGTCGAGAGCAATTGTCAGCCCGCCCAGTATACCAACAAAGCCCCCGCCGATCAGTAGCATGGGGGGAATGGTCCTGCTATGGAGATAGAAGATCCCCAGCGAAACGATCAGTGCCACCATAAATGCCGCTGTGGCTGTTACCAGTCCAAACCGACTGTTAGCAAAAAAGAAGATCAGTAAAGGGCCCATCTCCAAGGTAATTTTCAGCCATTTATTCATGACAGCTATGGTATCCGTGCAGTATCTGTTTTCCGGTCAAGGGCGGCACCATGCCAGATTGCGGCATTTTGGGCAAATACTCCCTGTGTGCGGGGTTTCCTGTTCTCCTTTTCTGTATCGCCTGATATAAATCCCCCGTGTTTCAAGGTTCATATACAGGACTTCTTTTTCATGTCTCACCATGTTGCCGCTGGTCCCCGTGTTGCTGTTGTCGGTGTAACCGGGGCTGTCGGGAAGGAGATGGTGCGCGTCTTGGCCGACCGTGCTTTTCCCCTCTCTGATCTGCGCCTTTTTGCCTCTGCCCGCTCTGCCGGCAAGACGTGCCAGACGGCCTATGGCACCAAGACGGTGGAGGCATTTTCAGTTGATGCCGCTGCTGAGTGTGATATAGCCCTGCTGGCTGTATCAGGCGATTTTGCGCAGCAACATGCTCCACGGTTGGCGGCTCGTGGGGTTGTGGTGATCGATAACTCCTCCGCCTTCCGGTATGATGAGGGGACTCCGCTTGTTGTGCCGGAGATCAATCCATCGGCTGTTATAGATTCGCAGATTATCGCCAATCCCAACTGTACAACGGCGATCCTGTCGGTTGCCCTGTGGCCTTTGCATCAGGCCTTTGGCCTGAAAAGGGTCATGGTGTCCACATACCAGGCGGCATCCGGTGCCGGGGCTGAGGGTATGGCAGAGCTGGAAGAGCAGGCCCGTGCATGGCTGGATACGGGCAAGGCCGGGCACTCTGTTTTTGCTCATCCTCTGCCTTTTAACCTTATCCCGCATATCGATGCCTTCCAAGATAACGGTTATACCCGTGAAGAGATGAAGGTTACTTGGGAAACCCGTAAGATACTCGGGTTGGCTGATTTGCCGGTTTCCTGTACGTCCGTGCGTATTCCAACCATGCGCGCCCATGCCGAGACCGTTGTCGTTGAGACCGAGAAGCCCGTTGATCCAGTTCTTGCCCGCGATATTATGGCGGCAGCCCCCGGTGTTGTTGTAGTTGATGATCCCCAGGAACGCCTGTACCCCATGCCCCTGACCGCATCGGGCCGTTATGATGTGGAGGTTGGGCGTATCCGGCAGAGCTTGGCTTTTGGTTCTCATGGGCTGGAGTTCTTTTTGTGCGGGGATCAGCTTCTGAAGGGAGCCGCCCTGAACGCCGTGCAAATTGCAGAAGAGCTGGTTCGTCAGCGCAGGGATGCCTTGCAGCCAAAGGCTTGGGCCTGACCCTGACAGCAGCCTGAAGGCGGTTTGGGCTGGTGTCTTTCCGAAAAAGACGGTATCGGTGTCGGGTAACGACGGGCTGGCCATTGCCCTGCGGGTATCCGGGGTCTGTCTGGCATTCCCCGCGAGAACTGGCCTTGAAAAGAACTGGAGAACGAGAGCATGGCTCAGAATGTGGTTTATGTTGTTGTCGGGCAAGCCCGTCCTGATACAGCAGATGAAGGCAGTGATCCCGTTGCCATCAGCGTAATGTTGACGGCTGACGATCCGGATCAGGCTGTTGAGCATGCCGTTGATGCCCTGGAAGAAGATGGTTTCGAAGATGTGGAGATCGAGCAGGTCGGGGAAATTGATGAAGCTCCCGACAATGACCTGCGTGCGCCTTATGATGCGGCCCTGTCTGGCGAGATTGCCATCATAGAGTACGAGTGAATATTCAGTCTTGAATAGAGTGCAAGCCGGGGTTCTGCTGTTGCAGCCCCGGCTTTTGCATGATCATGCCTGTGTTTCCGGGGATATAGGCGGACATTTTTGCATCGGGCCTGTGGCCTGTGCTCCGAAAACCGTCTCAAAGGTTTGCTGTAACAGCGTGTCCATGTCTTTGATCGAGATGGACACGCCCAGATCCTGTAGGCTTGTAACGCCATGGCTGCTGATGCCGCAGGGAATAATGCCCTGGAAGTGCGTAAGATCAGGGGCAATGTTAAGGGCAAAGCCGTGTAGGGTGACCCAGCGTTTGACCCGTACACCAATGGCTGCGATCTTGTCTTCGCGGCCATTGCCCCGGTTGATCCATATTCCAACCCGGTCCGTCCGCCGTTCCCCGTTGATGTTCAGGATGCGCAAGGCTTGGATAAGCCATTCCTCCAAGGCATGGACGTAGCAGCGGATGTCCTGTGTGCGTTGCTTCAGATCCAGCATGACGTATCCAACCCGCTGTCCAGGCCCGTGATAGGTATAGTGCCCACCGCGCCCGGTCTCATAAACGGGGAATGCGTCGGGGCGTAGAAGTTCTTCTGCCCGTGCGCTGGTACCTGCTGTATAGAGCGGAGGATGTTCCAGAAGCCATACCAACTCCCCGGCATGGCCGGTTGATATGGCGTTAACTCGCTCTTCCATGGTGGCAACAGCATCGAGGTAGGGAACGGGAGTGTCGGACAGCCACCATTCCGGGGCGGGTGAAAACATAGGGATCCTCGTAAAATCATGCTTGATTGCAGGAAGATGAAGTGCTATTCCACTGGCTCCCTGATGGCAAGAGGCTGTGTAGAAACAGTGCTATGCCGCAAAGGGTTGGACAGTTTTGTGAAGATCGTTTTTACAACAGTGCGGTCGTGGCGGAATTGGTAGACGCGCAGCGTTGAGGTCGCTGTGGCCGAAAGGCCGTGGAAGTTCGAGTCTTCTCGACCGCACCATTGTAGAAATGAGAAACCCGTCTCCTGTGGTGACGGGTTTTTATTTTGGTATTGTCCCTGTGAGCCTAGGGGCTAGGTCCAGGAAGGCCGGAGATTGATCATGCATGGACATGTGTACTGGACCGAACTGATTGCCGCAGATGTGGAAGCTGCGCGTGATTTCTATGGGGCTGTTTTTAATTGGTCTTTCTCTGAAATACCAACACCGGACGGGCATTACTGGTTGGCCTTTGATGCGGATGACACACCGGTTTGCGGGTTCTGTCAGGCCGGTACCGCAGGGCGCCCTGCTGGCGCTGGTGATCTCTGGCTTAGCTATATAGCTGTTCCTGATGTGGATCTTTGTATGGCGATGGCGCGTCAGTCCGGCGGTTCCATAGCGGTTGGTCCGTTTGATATGCCGGGTGTCGGGTGTCTGGCCATCCTGAAGGATGCGGCTGGTGCGTTGCTTGGTGTTATTGCACCTTCTTCTGGCGCATCGACCTAGCGGAATGTGATGTACTGGGCGACGGGGCCGTCCAGCATGTCTGAATTCTGGATCAGTTGCTGGATCTCGGCCTCGCTCTTGATCGAGCCATTTTTGCGCATGTCGCCCACCTGCTCCTTGAGAGCTGTCAGGGCTTTGATGCCCTCCGGTGTTTGCAGGGGTCCTTCAAAGAACTTGCGGCCCAAGCCGGGTTTGGTGAACAGGCCTTCACAAATATATAGGGCTTCCCCGAAGGTGGATGGTGTCTTGCCCACAATCCCCAGTGCTCGCAAGACATCCAAGGGCAGCATTTCCAGATAGCGGTCACAGAACAGCTGAATGCGGTCGATTTTATCCTTGCGGTCTACCTTGTCCGTGGTCCGGATGTCTTTGACCACGTTTCCAAGCCCTTCCAGGATATCTGGCGGCATGCCCAGCATGGCCGTAAACCATGACCCGAAGATTTTATCTGCAAGGCCCAAGTCTGTCTCGAACTTGTGTCCGGATACCTTGGGCTCTCCGCGGCTGGCGCGCTCTTCGTTGACCTTGTCGGTGATGTCCCGTATTTCCCACTTTCCAAGGACGGTAATCGCCTCCGGGTCTGTAATGGATCCAAAAGCCTCGCCAATGTCGCGGATCTGCTCCACGCATGTGAAGTGTACGCCGAGGGCGCGGATTGTGTCGGGCTGCCAGGCTGCGATGTTTTTGAAGCCCGAGCGCAGGACCTGTCGCAAGGCCCGCAGGTGATAAGCCTTCAGGGTTGCCATGGCATAGAGAACATCAGGGTCTATTTCGACCAGTGCTTGCCCGATTGATGTCCCGAATCCCTGAATCAGCTCGGTCATGGCCAGTTGCTGGAATTGGGACAGAACGCGCAGACGGGGCAGGGCATCCGGTGAGCGGATGACACCAACCAGTCTTTTCAATGCTTTGGGGTTCTTGCGGAAGATCGATTTTACAGCCCGGTCGATGAAATACATCTGGGCTTGTTCAATGGTCAGCCCACAGGCCCCCATGAACGAGCGCCCCTTGTCCGGAGTTACCTGCTTTCCTGTTGTGTCAATCAGCCGGAACACATTGGAATTCCAGGCCGAAACAAAGATACGCAGTGCTCTTTCAATGCATTCGTCCTTGCGCATGGCTGTGGTGAGCGATACTCCGGCCAAGCGTCGCTCACCTTCTGGCAAGGCCTTGGCCTCTATCCGTTGCAGGATGGGGTAAATCTCGCCGACGACACGCATCAGGCGGTCCTGGCGCTGTCCCTCCATTTTATTGAACGTGTTGCGAAGGATTCCTTTGAATGGGGGAGGGACTAAGGACAGGACAGGGCCATCACCTTCGCCGTCGCCGATGATCAGAAGGGGGGTTTCCAGTTGAGCCCTGACATCCGACATTCCAGATCCTGCGCCGTCCGTTGTTGACCATCATGCTGGCTCCGAAGGGGAACCACGGTCAATAGATGGCTTGTTATGGTGGTATGTGTGTGTCTGAAAGACGAAAAATGCCAGCAATTTCTTAACCATTTCATTATTGCAGAGATTGATTTATCCAGACTTTTGCATTCTTTGGTTGACGGTTGCCGTATGGAAACTTAGCGTATCAGGCGTTTTGACTTAAGGTGTTCATACAAGGGGCGTTGTGTTTTTAGATCGTGATTTTGGTCCGGGCGAGTCGGGTGTCGCGATCATGGTGTAACGGGGGGATATATGACCAGAAGGGGAGATGACCCGGTTGTCATTGTGGGGGCTGCGCGTACCCCGACAGGGGGGTTCCGGGGATGTCTGTCCTCCCTTTCCTGTCCGGCGCTGGGCAGTGTTGCTGTCCGTGCCGCTGTCGAACGTTCGGGGGTTGATGTCGCTGACGTCGATGAAGTGGTGATGGGGTGCGTTCTGTCTGCCGGGCTTGGGCAGGCTCCTGCTCGTCAGGCTTTGCGGGGGGCCGGTTTGCCGGATCGCGTCGCGGCGACGACTGTTAACAAAATGTGCGGTTCCGGAATGCGGGCAGCAATGATGGCCTACGACATGCTGTTGGCTGGCTCGGCTTCGGTCGTTGTGGCCGGTGGCATGGAAAGTATGAGCAATGCCCCCCATCTGATCAAGAATGCCCGATCTGGGCTGAGAATGGGATCTGGAAAGGTGCTGGACCACATGTTCCTGGATGGACTGGAGGATGCCTATGATCGCGGGCGACTGATGGGTACCTTTGCGGAAGATACAGCAGCTGCTTATGGCTTCTCCCGCCAACAGCAGGATGCCTTTGCCTTGGGTAGTCTGGAGCGTGCCCTTGCTGCAGCCCGCAGTGGTGCAGCCGCTGCCGAGATTGCTCCTGTGGCCGTTCCTGCCGGGAATGGTGAGGCCCAAGTTACTGTTGATGAACCGCCTACCTTGGCGCGGCCGGAGAAGATACCCACTTTGAGGCCGGCATTTCATCCTGATGGTACGATAACAGCAGCCAATGCATCTTCCATTTCCGACGGAGCTGCCGCTGTGGTGATGATGCGCTTGTCCGATGCGCAACGGCGTGGGCTTTCTCCTGTGGCCACGTTGGTAGCCCACGCCACGGAGGCCCGGGAGCCATCGCAGTTTACCACGGCTCCGGTTGGCGCTATCCAGAGGGTTCTTGGCAAAGCAGGGTGGTCGAAACGGGACGTTGATCTGTGGGAAATCAATGAGGCATTCGCCGTGGTGACCATGGTAGCAATCCACGATCTTGGGTTGCCCCATGATGCTGTGAACATTCATGGGGGAGCCTGTGCCCTGGGGCATCCGATCGGGGCATCCGGGGCACGCATTGTGGTGACCTTGCTGCAAGCCTTGCGTCAGAATGGCCTGAAGCGTGGTATTGCAAGCCTTTGTATCGGTGGTGGAGAGGCAACGGCCCTGGCACTTGAACTGGTCATGTGAATCCGGGACACTCGGCACCCGACCAGCTTTGTTATAAAAGAGTACAAAAACAGTCTTGATTGCAGGACGTATGTGCACCAATGTGGCGTCCGTTGCTTCCGGGCAGAGGCTTGGCCGGGTGCTGTTGCAACTGGGTGACACACAGGAGCTTATGAGATGACAGGAACAATGGAAAAAATCAGGACAATTGACAGAATGGTGGCTGGCTTTCGGGCTTTTCGCTCGACCTATTACGAGCAAAGGCCAGAGCGAGCGGTATCTCTTGTCGAGGGTGCCCAGCAGCCGGAGGTGCTCCTGATTGCCTGTTCCGACAGCCGTGTTGATCCAGCTATCCTGACCAATGCCGAGCCGGGGGAGCTGTTTGTTGTGCGTAACGTGGCCGCCCTGGTCCCCCCGTGTGAACAGGATGGAGCCTACCACGGCACCTCGGCGGCAATAGAGTATGCCGTGCGCGACCTGAAGGTTGCCGATGTGATTGTGCTGGCTCATTCCGGCTGTGGTGGTATGCGGGCCTTGGTCGCCGCTCGTCAGGGGCAGAAGATGGACCGCCCGTTTATCAATCCCTGGATCTCGCTGATGGGGGATTGCGCCGGGCATGAGGATGATGACCCCGATCCGGTCAGCCAGAGTTCCTTGCGTAGGTCGTTGTCCAACCTGAGGACATTCCCGTTTGTCCGCGATGCCGAGAATGCAGGCAAGATTGCTTTGCACGGCTGGTGGTTTGACATGCGTGAAGGCATCCTGTGGCAGCTTGACCAAGAGAGTGACACGTTCGTGCAGATGGTCTAGGACTGTCGTCAGGGGTGGATAAGAAGGGGGAAACAGGGATGCCTTTTGATGATCAGCAGGCCATGGTGCGTGACATGGCCCGTGCCTTTGCCTGTGCAGAGCTTCGCCCGCATGCAGCCCGTTGGGACCAGGAGCATGCGGTTCCTCGTTCTGTTCTGGCCAGGATGGGCGAGCTTGGTTTTATGGGGATGCTCGTCCCTCCGGAATGGGGCGGTGCTGGTATGGATTATCAGTCGTATGCCTTGGCGGTTGAGGAAATTGCCGCCGGATGTGGTGCTGTCTCAACGATTATGAGTGTGCACAATTCGGTGGCATGCATGCCACTTCTTCTCTACGGGACTGAATCACAGCAGAGCACGTTTCTTTGTCCCTTGGCGCAAGGGCAGATGCTGGGTGCCTTTTGTCTGACCGAACCTCAGGCTGGATCGGATGCCTCTGCCCTGAGGACCCGTGCGGTTGCGGATGGTGATGCCTGGGTCCTGAATGGCTCCAAGATGTTCGTGACGTCGGGGCGCAATGCCGATGTTGCCATTGTTTTTGCCGTGACAGATCCCGATGCGGGAAAGAAGGGAATCTCTGCTTTTATTGTGCCCACATCCCTGCCGGGCTGGCAGGTGCTCAGGGTCGAGGAAAAGCTGGGGCTGCATGCCTCTGATACCTGCCAGATTGCTCTTGATAACATACGCCTTCCCGGTACCTTGATGTTGGGACAGCTTGGGGAGGGATATCGCATTGCCTTGTCCAATCTGGAAGGTGGCCGTATCGGCATAGCAGCCCAGGCCGTGGGTATGGCTCGGGCGGCGTTTGAAATGGCCCGTGATTATGCGTGCCAAAGAGAAACCTTTGGTCGCCCCCTGATAGAGCATCAGGCGCTGGCTTTTCGTTTGGCGGACATGAAAACGCAGATCGCTGCCGCCCGTCTTATGGTATCTGAGGCCGCCGCGTGTCGTGACAGTGGTCGTTCTGCTTTGACCGAAGCCAGCATGGCCAAGCTTTTTGCATCGGAGATGGCAGAGCGTGTATGTTCAGCAGCGCTGCAAATTTTTGGCGGGTATGGGTATATGCGGGACTGCGAAGTAGAGCGTATATACCGTGATGTCAGGGTTTGCCAGATCTATGAAGGAACCAGCGATGTCCAGCGGATGGTCATCGCCCGGGCCATCGCTCAGGAGTGTAGTGCGTGATGTCCAGTAAAAAGCCTGTTGAATTCTGGTTTGATTTTTCCAGTCCCTATGCCTATCTGGCGTCAGCCCAGATCGAGGAAATTGCGGATGAACACGGTCGTTCGGTTGTCTGGCGGCCATTCCTTCTGGGCGCGGTTTTCAAGGAAACCGGGGCCAAGCCAAACGTGGATAATCTGTTCAAGAAAGAATACATGGGTCGCGATGTTCCGCGCTTTGCCCGTCTTTATGAAATGGACTTTGTCTGGCCGGATCCGTTTCCGGTTTCCACATTGATCCCGGCCCGGATCTTTTACTGGGTCGAGCGCTACAAGCCAGAAAAAGCAGCTGATTTTGTTGGTTCTGTCTTTGATGCCTTCTTTTCCCGTGGTCACAATATTGCCGAGAAGGATGTCGCGCTGGATGCTGCATCAAAGATCGGGCTGGACCGTGATGTTCTGGATGAAGCCTTGGAAGAGCCAATGATCAAGGAACGGCTCAAGGGCATCAATGACGAAGCTGTCCGGCGCAAGATTTTTGGCGCCCCTGTGACCGTTGTGGACGGAGAAATGTTTTGGGGAGCCGATCGTTTGTGGATGGTGGAGGAGTGGTTGCAAAGCGGGGGATGGTAAATGGCTCTGGCTCGTGGATTTCGTCAGCTTCTTGATGATGCCTATGCCCGTGTCGAGACAGTTTCCGTGCCAGATGCCCTGGCTCTGCACGCTGATTCGGGCGTTTTGTTTGTTGATGTCCGTGATATCCGTGAGCTGGCCCGCGATGGCGTGATACCCGGGTCTTTTCATGCGCCCCGTGGATTGCTGGAGTTCTGGGTTGATCCGGACAGCCCGTATTTTCGCGGTGTCTTCGGAGAGGGGCGTCGGCTGGTTCTTTACTGTGCCTCGGCTTGGCGCTCCGCCCTTGCGTGCCAGACTTTGATGGAGATGGGGGTGTCTTCCGTCTGTCATCTTGGCGGGGGGTTACGGGCTTGGCGTGACGCGGGTGGTGCGGTTGTCTCCATGCCTGATGGGTAAGGCGCTGTTGCTTCTGTCTCGCCTGTTGCTACAAGGCCGGTTAAAGTGGTGCCGCCGGTTGTGAGGGTAATAGACTGGAAACAGGGCTGATACAGGTGGTACGGTGGCGTCTGTTGCTGTGGGGTTACGTCTGGGTATCTGATGGAGTGCGTTTCCTCCATCACGGGCAAGAAGGGGTGTGGCATGGCAGCCGAGTCGAACGGTAATGTGTGGGAAGACAGCACGTTATGCGTCTTTGCCGGTCTGGCGCGGGATTCCCAGTGTTTGGCACGTGATTTATCGGTGCTGGTAACCAGCGTTGGCGTGCATGATGATTTTGATTCGCCAAGCTTTCACAGCGATTTGGATGCATTGACCGGCATTCTGGCTTCCGGAGCGGCAGCCCAGGCTATCCGGGATGTCTTGACGGATGATGATCGCGCTGTCTTGCGTGATATGAAGCCGGTCTATACTTTGTTGGCTCACCGTTTTTTTCTTGATTTTCAGTCTGATGATGATGCCGCTCGCGCGTCATTGGCCTCTGCGCGTGTTCTTCTTGACCAGTGCCGGGCCATTGTGTCGCGATTGTTTGCGGCCTTGGGCTCTGTGGATAATGCTTGAGCTTGGCGCAAGTACACCTCTGTTACAGTAGGGTGTTGTGGCCTGAAGGGGGGTATGGGCCTGTGTTTCCTTGTGTAGCCGGATTATGTGTCTGAGAGCCGGATGTTCAGGGGGCCTTTTTGGGCTGGATTTGGCCCGTGAAGCGTAGTCTGGCCAGCCATGGTCCGTTGGTATGACATAGACTTTACATACAGTCTCTTTGATAATCGGCCAGACTATGTGGGTTCAGGGTTGATTCTGCCCGGATCTTCTGGTGGCGCCGGAGTATGGCAGCCCCGAATCCCCCACGCGGGGCGAGGCGGCAGAAAGGGTAGCGGATGAGCGGTTATAACCTGGATCGCCTCAACTTCCTTGTCGTGGATGACAACAAGCACATGCGTGCGTTGGTCAAGACCTTGCTGCATGCCCTTGGATCCAAGAACGTTCATGAAGCCGCAGATGGTGCCGATGCTTTCAAGGAGCTGCGCCATTTTCCGGCTGACGTTATTATCTGCGACTGGAACATGTCCCCATTGGACGGGCTGGACTTCGTACGTCTGGTGCGAACCGGCAAGGACAGCCCAAACCCGTTTGTCCCGATTATTATGCTGACAGGGCATACGGAAATGCACCGGGTGATTGAAGCCCGTGATTCCGGTATTCACGAATTCCTGGCCAAGCCTATTTCGGCCAAGGGACTTTATTCGCGTATACGGTCGATTATCGAGCGTCCGCGGCCCTTTGTGCGGGCAGGCCTTTACTTTGGCCCGGATCGGCGCCGTCGCCAGATTGACTGGAAGGGACCGGAGCGGCGCAAGGTCAACCAAGAAGCGATCAAGCAGGCTGTGGATCAGGTTGAGGATGGAGGCCTGAGCCAGTCTGAAGTTGAAGCTCTTCTGGGCGGATAAGAAACTTTCTGCCATTATCGCCCCGTGTAACCGAACTTTCGGAACAGGAGGCCCGAGCGTGACGACTGAAAAGAAGCAGAATAACCAGGTATCATCCGCTGGCGAGGAGGAGGTGAAACGTCCCCCCGTCAGCCCGGAAGAGCTGGAGGAGATGCTTCGCCAACTGGCAGATGCCAAAGCCGCAGCTTTGTCCCGTACGGGCGTTGAGGTTGTTCAGCCACCTCACAAAATCAAGGACAAGGTTTCTGTTTCTGCTTCGGGAGTCAGTCCAGAAATGCTGGATCGTGCAGAGAAGGTCATGACGTCTATGGCCGGTGATTATCTTGCTTGGGCGGAGGAAGATCTGCAGCGTTTGCAGGGCCTCTATGAGCGTCTGGAGAAAACGCCACCGGCTGAAGCCAAGCCCGTCTTGCGCGAACTTTTCTCTCTTGCTCATGACATGAAAGGCCAGGGGGGAAGCTTCGGGTATGGTTTGGTAACCGTCATTGGAAATATGCTGTGTCGTTTGATAGAGAAACTGGAGAATGACTGGCGTTCCAGTTATCTGGCCGTGATCAAGGTCCACGTTGATGCCTTGCGCTTGGTGATTTCAGGGCGCATGCAAGGTGATGGCGGTCGTGCGGGTGAGAATATGATCAGCGGTCTGGAGGCAACCTTGACCAAAACCCTGAAGGGGGGGTAACCCGCTATTTCTTCATGTTTTTGTAATCCAGCCCCGGCCCAGTGTCGGGGCTATTATTGTGTGGAAACTCTAGGCTGTGTTTTGTTATTTAGGTTGGGTTGAGAGCGCAATTTCAGCCTTAACTAAACACTTATGTCTGGGGGATTTTTATGTCAAAGCCTGTTATGTCTTCTCTTTTTTCTGCTTCCGGTCGCCGGAATCGCAAGTCTTACCTTCTGTTTTTGTTGACATTGATCTTTTGCTACATCGTGTCCTCGATTCTGATCTTTGCGGTCCAAGATCCCTTGGCCATGTCGCTTGCCATTGTATTGATTGTGGTGACGTCTATATCGCATTGCTTTGTTCAGGCGCAGCGTTGCCGTGACTTTGGATGGACGGGGTGGTCCGTGCTGATCGGGTTGATTCCGTTTGTTGGTGTAATCTTTGCTTTTGCTGTTTTGTTTATACCCGGTACGGATGGGGATAACCGTTATGGCCCTGATCCCCTGGCGTGTGCAGGAGCTTGATCCTTCTTTTGCATGATACTGGCCTTGGGCTGTTGCCCGGGGCCTTTTTGTTTTGCACAACAGGGCTGGCTTGTATTCGGGGAGACGTGTAGCCTTGCAATCCGGTAATGCAAGACCATAAGGGGGAGGGGATCATGCCGTTGCCAGATCTTTTGCAAGGACGTTTGCAGTTGCCTGTTGTGGCCGCCCCCATGTTTCTGGCATCCGGCCTGGATCTGGTTCTTGCCTGTTGTCGTGCCGGTATTGTGGGGACTTTCCCGGCCCTGAACCAGCGTACGACAGAGGGCTTTGCCAGCTGGCTAGAGACGTTGAAGTCTTCGCTGGGGGCTGCTGAAGCCCCCTTTGGCGTTAACCTTATTGTTCATCGCTCCAATCCACGCCTGCAGGCTGATCTTGAAATGGTCATCCGCCACCGGGTGCCGGTTGTGATTACATCCTTGGGGGCTGTAAGGGATGTTGTTGATAAAGTCCACGACTATGGTGGTGTTGTGTTTCATGATGTCACAACCGTGCGTCATGCCAGAAAAGCAGCTGAGGCGGGTGTTGATGGATTGATTCTGGTAGCAGCGGGTGCCGGGGGGCATGCCGGAACTATCAATCCTTTTGCCTTGCTGTGGGAAGTGCGCCAGTTTTTTACCGGGACCCTGCTGCTTGCCGGTGCTCTTTCGACCGGCGAGCAGATTGCCGCGGCGCGTCTTCTGGGGGCTGATCTTGCCTATATGGGAACCCGTTTTATTGCCACCCGCGAATGCGCTGTCGAATCATCTTACAAGGACATGGTCGTTTCTTCTGCGGCGGAAGATATCGTCTATACGCCAGCCATTTCCGGCATTCCTGCCAATTTTATGCGCCCATCTCTGGTTGCGGCTGGTCTTGATCCGGATCATCTTCCAGCGGACCATGGTGCTGGCCTCAAGGATACTGGCAGTGAAGCAAAAGCATGGAAGACCGTGTGGTCTGCTGGGCAGGGTGTATCCTGTATTCAGGATATTCCGACGGTTTCCGAACTGGTTACGCGCTTGTCCAAGGAGTATGAGCGGGCGCTGGGCCAGGCAGGGGATCTGCGTATGAAAGCATGCTGCCTTCCCAATTCCTGAGGTCAGCAACCTCGTTGTTCACTTGATGAAGATCTTACTTTCCATGGGGGCGTAGGCATCAGCACCCTCCAGGACAATGCCGTCAAACCCCAGGTCCATCATCCCGTTGAACATTTTTCCGACAAGCTCGCGCCATTCTTTTTCCCAATAAGCGACTACATAAGTCCCGGGTTTCCCCGGGACGGGTCCTGTCAGCCATTTTGGGTCGTTAATCTTCCAGTCGTTGTTCCAGTAGTAACGGGTATCGGCGGCCTGACTGAGGTGCAGGCGGGCCAGCACAAGGCGCCGGGATCCGGTCTGCTTCAATCGCAGGCTTGCAACGTCTGCTGCAGACAGGGGGATGCGGTCCCTCCAGAAGGGATCAATCACCAAGACGTCATGGTTTGTATCCCGTAGGCGAATCAGCCACAGCTCCTTGCTGCCTTCACTGCTGTTGCCTTCAACGAACAGGGCATTGGTGGCTTGGGCCAGGGAGTTGACGCCCTGTGGATTGTTCCCGGCAAGCACCGTCGGCCCTGGTCCGGCCAAGGGGCCTGTTCCCGAATCGGCATGGGCCACAATACGCTGTGTTTGTGCGGTCCGCAGGGCCTTCTCGGCTGTATCCGGTGTTCCACAATGGTCAATGGTCAGGATGTTCAGACCAATATCATGCAGGGCTGCTATAAATCCCGGGGATGCTGTTGGTTCTTCGGTGCAGAACTGACCATCAACAACCACACCATCAAGGCTTTGCACAAGGCGACGGTTGAAAGTTCCGGCTGGCTCGGGTGTTGGTGGAACGGGGCCGCTATCCTGTTCCAGGGTCATCCGCTCGATCTTGGCTTCCCGTTCGCTCTTCATCAACAAACCCAGACCATGACGGACCAGGACGACAAAGTGGCTGTTGCGTGTATGGGCATATTCCCCCAGTGAAACGATCATATCACGCATGGCATTACGAAAATCAGGAATGACCAAGGGTGGTTCGTTGGGTGCCGGTGGTGGGCTTTCGCCTAGAATACGGCCATCAACCCGTATGTTGCCCGGGGCAACGGGTGCTGTCTGGGCAAGAGAGGTCGATATATTGGTACCAACCCCTGCCAAGAGGGCTGCCAGAATTGCCAGAGAGCGGTACAGGCTATGCATAAGGCTTTCCTTTGCGGGGCTGCTGTATGCCCGGGCCAGAGCCACGGTTCTCTTCTCCGATGCTATGTTACACCGCATGAAGGGTCCGTCTACGCTGCATATTGTCCTGAAAGAATGTTTGTTTGTCGGTCTCGTGGTTTTTGCACCGGACTTCAGGTGCCAAAGTCGAGCAAGGAGGGCGCCCGGGCAATGATTTCACTCAGTATTTTTGCAGCTTTCTTGCGGCTCTTGTGCGCTGTTTCGTCAAGTAGTTTGGCATAGCGGGGTTTTGAGAGCAGGCGGTGGGTGTCGTGAAGGGTGCGAATTTCCCGCAGGAAAATGTCTCGTGATCCTAAGGGAAGATGAGGCTCATTGGAAAGAGCGGTCAGAAAGGTCAGGGATGCCCGAAGAAGAATAGCCCATATATCAACAGACAAGCGGTTGAATCGCTCAAGAAGTTTGCCTCTGTCCAGGCCGTCATAATCCTGCAGCCTGCGATCGATGATGATGGCAAAAGCCCAGCATTCCGACGCCCGATCCCGGCAGCGCGTGTACTCTGTAAAGCGCAGGACCTCGGTTCCCGGAGACTGGGCGCGTCGGCAAACATTTTCGGCTATGTCGGACAGAAAATGGATGCGCCTTTCAAGCTGGTCGAGAAAACGGCCTATTTCCAATGGTTCGCGGGTAACCGAGGAGTGGCGTGCCTCCAGGGTAATGGCCATGAAATCTGCATCTCCAGCGCGTTTTTCTTACAAAAGGTTTATTATGTGCGCACGTTATATCAAGACGATGTTCATTTGGGCAAGCTTGGCAGGAGCATTGCGCCATCTGGAAGACGGCTGTAAAGTCCTGCCACAGTGCGGCCTTTTGGTTTGTCCCTTGATTGAATTCAGGAAGCAAGTCGTGTGCCGTCGGGAAAATCGTATCGGGTACCACAGTGATGGGTGGTCCTGAAATCAATCGGGATAGCGCATGGTCCAGTCCTCGGCTCATATTATCGTCGTTGGTAACGAGAAGGGGGGGTCGGGTAAATCAACAGTCTCCATGCACCTGATCGTCAGTTTGCTCCGCGGTGGGCTAAGGGTCGGGACCATTGATCTTGATGCCCGCCAGGCGACGCTAACTCGCTACATAGAAAATCGTCGTGCCTATGCATGCCGTCACGCTGTTTCTCTGCCAATGCCCGAGCATTACCCTTTGCTGTTGAGCGGGAACCAAGCTTTGGATGAGGCCAAGCTGAAGGCGATTGTTGATGATCTGCGAACGCGCTGTGACACAGTGGTTATTGATACGCCCGGCGCTGATACTTATTTGTCCCGAGCTGGCCATTCCTATGCCGATACGTTGATTACGCCACTTAATGACAGTTTCATCGATCTGGATGTTTTGGCCCGGGTTGATCCCGAGACGCTGACCATCAAGGGCTTCAGCCACTATTCTTCCATGGTGTTCGAGATCAAGAAGCGCCGCGCTGCCCGTGATGGTGGCCAGATTGCCTGGGTGGTCCTGCGTAACCGTTTGTCCCATCTTGCTGCGCGCAATAAGGTTGAGATGGAGCGCTTGGTCGAAGAACTGTCGCAGCGTTTGCGCTTTGTCAGCATTCGTGGCTTGGGGGAGCGGGTGATATACCGCGAGCTTTTTTTGTCCGGTTTGACGCTACTGGATTTGAACAAGGATGGCGTTGCGCTGGAAATGAGTATGTCGCATGTTGCGGCAAAACAGGAACTGCGTGCACTTCTGGATGCGATTGGCAGGGCCCATATGGCTGTTGCTGGGTGATGAATGGGGGCAGCCCATGGTGCCTTTTGTTCCAGTGATCTTGTTATGCCTGTTTCTGGTGATGGCGAGTGGGTGGATAATCAGGAGTCCGGCCCGGCCCTGTGGTTCCAGATCCGTCAGGATTGCATGTCTCGTATTCTCCCTCTTGATATGTGTTTTGCTGGCAGCCAGTGGACGTCTTGGAGTAGCCTTGGCTGGCCTGATTCTTGTGGCCCCTTGGGTTTTCTCATTTTTACGATCCATGTGGGTGGAGTCGGATCCTGATCGTGTTTCAAGGAAGGAAAGTGCTTCGTCAGGCTCAAGCCCCATGGATCGGGCAGAGGCTTTGCGGGTTCTGGATTTACCTGCCAACCCTAGCAGGGAATCTATTCAGTCTGCTTATCTTAGATTGATTCACAAGCTTCATCCAGATCAGGGCGGGAGTACTTATTTGGCCGCACGCCTGAACGAGGCCCGTCAGGTTCTGCTGAAGGGTTAAAAAGGCAGGTATTCCAGATGCCGGGGGTGGATATACCCCAAGATCAGTTGCCATGTTTCTGCCGTCGTGGCAGAAGATGGTCCCTTGTCGGGGCTTTGTGTGAGCCGTTGGCGTATTGTGTGTTGTATCCCGGTTCCCTGCGCAAGGGCACTGGTACAATAGTCCGGATGAGGTTCTGATGACCCGTCGTGTACGTAAAGCTGTTTTTCCCGTTGCTGGCCTGGGGACCCGCTTCCTGCCTGCGACCAAGTTGGTGGCCAAGGAAATGCTGCCCGTCGTTGACAAGCCCCTGATACAGTACGCTGTCGAAGAGGCTTGGAAAGCCGGTATTGAGTACTGCCTGTTTGTGACAGGTCGAGGGAAGGCTGTTCTGGTCGATCACTTCGATCACGCCCCCGAGCTGGAAGCTCTGCTGCGCGAGCGAGGCAAGAATGAGCATCTGGATGAGCTGATGGGGGGTATGCCCCAGCCCGGAACCATTGTTTCCACACGGCAGCAGGAGCCACAGGGACTGGGACATGCCGTGTGGTGTGCCCGTTCGTTTGTCGGTGATGAGCCCTTTGCCGTTATTTTGCCCGATGACTTGGTCATGAGCGATCGCCCTTGTATCGGTCAGTTGATAGAAGCCTGGAACAGTGTGGGTGGGGGTAATGTTCTGGCGGTGGAAGATGTTCCGCGCGACCGGACAGACCGGTACGGCATTCTGGATATTGAAAGCGAGAGCGGCCGGTTGGCCCGTGCGCGTGGCATGGTGGAGAAGCCTGCGCCGGCGCAGGCACCGTCGACGCTGGCTGTAATTGGCCGGTATATCCTTGATCCCGTTGTTATGCGGACTTTGGAGCAAACTCCCCGGGGCAGCGGGGGGGAAATCCAGTTGACAGATGCCATTGCGGCTACGGTGGGTCAGGTTCCGTTGCACGGCTACCGGTTCGAAGGAACCCGTTTTGATTGCGGTGACAAGGTCGGGTTTATAGAAGCCAATATTGCCTTTGGTTTGGCTCGGGAAGGAATGAAAGAGCGTCTGGGTAATGTTATCAAGGCTTATGCCCACGTTCTTTGACCAAATGTTTATGCTGTGTTTTCTGTCCGGTTGGGTGATGGTGCCGGTTCTGAAGCGTTTCTTCTGTTTTACCATCACATATGTTGCCAAGGACGTTTGCCATGCGTATTGCCATGATTGGCACCGGTTATGTGGGGTTGGTATCGGGCGCCTGTTTTTCCGAGTTTGGAACGGAAGTCATCTGTGTCGACAAGGACCTATCCAAGATAGAGCGCCTTCGTCGCGGGGAAATTCCTATCTACGAGCCCGGGTTGGACGAGATGGTGGGGCGCAATGTCCGCGCCGGTCGTCTGTCTTTCTCCACGGATCTGGCTGAGTCTGTCAAAGGGGTGGATGCGGTCTTTATTGCAGTTGGAACGCCAACCCGTCGTGGTGGTGGCCATGCAGACCTGTCTTATGTATATGCCGCTGCGCGTGAAATTGCCGGGGCTGTCAGTGGCTATACCGTGATCGTGACGAAGTCGACGGTGCCGGTGGGTACAGGGCGGGAAGTGGCGCGTATTATTCGCGAAACATGCCCTGGTGCAGACTTTGATGTTGTTTCCAATCCCGAATTCCTGCGTGAGGGATCAGCGATCGAGGACTTCATGCGCCCTGACCGGGTAGTCATTGGTGTTGAAAGTGATCGCGCCCGTGATGTCATGCGGCAGTTGTATCGTCCGCTGCACCTGATCGAGACCCCCATCCTGTTCACGGGTCTTGAATCCAGTGAGCTGACCAAGTATGCGGCCAATACATTTCTGGCGATGAAGATTACCTTCATCAACGAAATCGCAGATCTCTGTGAAAAGGTTGGTGCGAATGTCCACGATGTGGCCCGTGGTATTGGGCTTGATGGGCGTATTGGCAAGAAGTTCCTGCACCCTGGTCCCGGGTATGGGGGATCGTGCTTCCCCAAGGATACCATGGCCTTGGTTCAGACTGCCCGGGACTCTGGTGCGCCGCTGCGTATTATCGAGACTGTCGTTGATGTGAATGCCTGCCGTAAAAGGCAGATGGCAGATCGCATCATCGCGTTTGTTGGCGGGTCTGTTCAGGGTAAGACGCTGGCTGTTCTTGGTTTGACCTTCAAGCCCAACACCGATGACATGCGGGATGCTCCTGCCCTTGATATCGTTCCGGCCCTGATGGAGGCTGGTGCTGCAATTCGGGCTTATGACCCGGAAGGCATGCGCGAGGCCGGCCATCTTATTCCCGGTATGGTGTGTTGTGACGATGCCTATGCTGCCATGCAGGGGGCGGATGCCGTTGTTATCCTGACGGAATGGAACCAGTTCAGGAATCTCAGCATTCCGAAGATGCGTGAGTTGCTGAAGGAGCCTGCCATGATTGATCTGCGTAACGTTTATAATCCGCATGACATGCGTGCGGCTGGTTTCCGTTACCAGAGTGTTGGCCGCCCACAGGTGGATAGGCCGTAGTGCTACCTGTTGCGGCTGTTGGAGGAATTATGGCTCCGGTCATCCGGACAGTGTGTACGACGTCTTTCCCTGATCAGAGGCCCGGTACGTCCGGGCTTCGGAAGCCTGTGCGGGTCTTCCGGCAGCCGCATTATCTGGAAAACTTTGTGCAGTGCGTTTTTAACTGTCTGGATGATCCAGCCGGTGGGACGCTTGTTGTCGGGGGTGATGGTCGTTGGCATAACCGCCACGCTGTTCAGACGATTCTGAAGATGGCGGTTGCAGCCGGGTTTGGCTGCATCCTGGTTGGGCAGGGTGGGTTACTGTCGACTCCAGCCGTATCCTGTATCATCCGTTCCTCTGGTGCCTTGGGTGGGTTAATTCTTTCGGCCAGCCATAATCCCGGCGGGCCCAATGGTGATTTTGGGATCAAGTATAACATCGCCTCGGGTGCCCCGGCGCCGGAGACTTTGACCGAGTCTGTATTTCAGGCAACTGAAACGATTCGCCAGTATCGTATTGCGGATATACCGGACCTTGATCTTGAAAAATGTGGTGACGTCCGAATCGGCGGTACGACGATCCGGGTTATTGATCCTGTATCGGATTATGCCCGCTTGATGGAAACCCTGTTTGACTTTGATGCGATTCGCTCTTTGTTCGCATCCGGGTTTCGTATGTGTTTTGATGCCATGCACGCCGTGACAGGCCCTTATGCCGTTGAAATATTTGAGAATCGTCTGGGGGCGGCAAAGGGCAGTGTAATTAATGGTATTCCCCGTGAAGATTTTGGCGGGGGGCATCCTGATCCCAATCTTGTATATGCCCGTGACCTTGTAGAGCGCATGTCCGCGCCAGATGCACCTGATTTCGGGGCGGCGTCTGATGGGGATGGCGACCGTAACATGATTATGGGGCCGGGGTTCTTCGTCACTCCCTCCGATAGTCTGGCCGTGTTGGTTGAGCATGCGGCCGTGTGTCCAGGATATGCGGGTGGGATCGTCGGGGTCGCACGCTCCATGCCAACGTCAACCGCTGTTGACCGGGTAGCGCAGGTGTTGAGAGTTCCCTGCTTCGAGACTCCAACAGGCTGGAAATTCTTTGGCTCTCTTCTTGATGCCGGAAAGGTCAGCCTGTGCGGGGAGGAAAGCTTTGGTACGGGGTCTTGGCATGTGCGGGAAAAGGATGGTTTATGGGCTGTCCTGATGTGGCTGAATATCTTGGCTCGCCATGGTCAGGGGGTTAGATCCTTGGTGCAGGAACACTGGAAACGATTCGGGCGTACATTCTATGCGCGCCATGATTACGAGGACATCAGTTCTGTCTGTGCCGATTCTCTTTTGCATGATGTGCGCGCGGCTCTGCCCGATCTACCTGGTCGTACTGTGGGAGATATGATGGTGCAGGGGGCCGATGATTTTTCCTATACTGACCCTGTGGATGGAACGGTTTCGTCCAAGCAGGGGATTCGAATCATTTTTTTCGGGGGGGCTCGCGCTACCCTTCGTTTATCCGGAACCGGGACTGGAGGCTCCACGCTGCGCGTTTATCTCGAGCGTTTTGAACCTGACCCTGCGTATCACAATCAAGAAACGGGCATTGCGTTGATGCCTCTGATGCATGCAGTGGAGATTCTGACAGGGATCCATGCGCGTACAGGGCGTAGCAAGCCGTCCCTCGTGACCTGAGTTTTGGAGTCGGGTTCAGGGGGTCATGGCGACTTCAACAGGCCCTGGGCTGACAACAGCACAGCGAAACGCCTTCTTTTTTAGAGCATTGCAGGCATTGCGGGCGCGACGTTCCGTATCAAAGCCAATAAGCCTGGCCCGATATAGCGGATTCTTTGATCCTGCCGACGAAGCTGGAACAACCAAGGGAATGCCACCGTTTCCCCTTTTCAGGGCAGAGGCTGCTCTCTTGGCTTCCTTGTCAGCACTCTCCATACCCTTGAAAGCACCGACCTGTATGCCCCAGGTTTCCCCCGCTGCGCGTTGGCTTGCTATGTCTTTCCGCTTGTTCTGGCGATTCTCACCAGCTTGCCCCTTTTTATAGGATGCTGGAACAGCGGCAGATACCCTGTATTCGTCGGCATGGTTGCCGTCAGCCTGAGCTCTTTGGTACGCGTGCGGTGCCGTGACTCCGGCTGAAAGAAAGCTTTTGTCCAGAAGGTCCATCATATGGCGATCCCGCGCCATAGCGGTTCGGCCGCCAATCACAACGCCGACCAAGGATACGTGTCCACGACGTGCAGAGGTCGCAACATTAAAACCCGATGCATTGATATAGCCCGTTTTCAGACCATCGGCGCCATCATAGTTCTTCAGGACCCGGTTGTGGGTTTCCAGCGTGGCTCCTGCATAGTCAAAGCTCTGCACCGAGAAATATTTATAGTAGGACGGAAAGTCGCGCTTTAGCGCGACAGAGAGTTTCATCAGATCCCGTGCCGTAGAAAACTGCCCCCTGTGAGGTAGGCCAGAAGCATTGCGGAACACAGTTCCCGTCATGCCCAGTGCTTTTGCTTTTTTGGTCATCATGGCGGCGAATCCGCTTTCTGTGCTGCCCAGGTGTTCCGCGACCACAACAGCAACATCGTTGGCTGACTTGACCACAAGCGCTTTTATGGCGGATTCCACGGCAATGCTTTGCCCGACTCTCAAGCCCAGCTTGCTGGGAGGTTGGCGCACTGCCCGCTGGGATGCTTTCATGCTGTCGCTGAGTCTGATCTTCTTTTTCTCAATGGATTCAAAAAGAAGATACAAGGACATCATCTTGGTAAGAGATGCGGGGTAAATACGGGCATCCGCGTTGGTTTCATGGATGACTCTGCCCGTATCGGCATCAACAACGATTGATGCATACGTCCGTGCAGACGCATTTCCAGAATGCCCCGATACCATGACCAAAAGGACCAAGGCAGGCGCCATTACCCGTACAAGCCGTTTCATGTCCAGGAAGGTGCGGGCTGCGTACACTGGATATCCCCATGTTGTTCAGGATGTTCGGGCCGGAATGACAAGACAGTTCCACCCGTACAATAAGAAAAAGCAGAGGCAGTGTCCACACAGGTGGGGGGAAGATTTGTCTGCTGCCGATATTCTGTGTGGACAAGCATGGGGGAGGGGTTGTTGACCCGGTTGTGAAAATAACCTGATAACGAGGGCGCCTGCTGCGTTTTGGCACCGTAGTGGCCCGGGAGTCTTTGTCTGTGTTGCTGATCTCTGGTGGAAGGTCTGCCAGGGGCGTGCAGTCGGAAAAGCAGATGACGTTCCGGGGGTGTTCCGTGTCAGTCCTGCTTGGGACAAGTGACATGGCCGTTCTCAGTTTTTGTCATCGGCTATTCCCGTGAGGAGCAAAAGTATCATGACCACCAGCAAACCGTCTTCCCCCGCCTCTCGAAAGGCGTCATCGCGCAAGGGGGCGCGCAAGGCTTCTCCTCGCCCGTCCTCCATGCCCATTCCCAAGGCTCCCCTTGCTTTTGCTCCTTCCGTTGGAGCAGCCTCCGGCCTGAAGCCAACGCCGCCCCTTGGCCGGCCGTTCTCGCCTCTGGTACGTCCTGTGGGCTCCTTGTCTTCATCTTTGACACGCCCAACCACGCCGCTGTCCCGTCCTGTAGGGACGCCGGCTAAGTCTTCGGCTTCAGGTAGCGCTTCGTCTTCTTCGACGTCGACTACGGCCAAGCCTGTGAAGAAGAAGGCCGCTCCCAAGAAAAAGACGACAGCCAAGAAGGCCGCAGCCAAGAAGGCGACGTCCTCTGCCAAGTCTGTGACGAAGTCTGCGACCAAGAAGGCGACTACGGCCAAGAAAGCAGCTGCTTCAACAACGGCTAAAAAAGCTGCAACCAAGAAAACCGCTGCCAAGAAGGCCACGGCGAAGAAGGCGACGACAGCCCGCAAGACGGTAGCCAAGAAGGCCACGGCGAAGAAGGCGACGACAGCCCGCAAGACGGTAGCCAAGAAGGCCACGGCGAAGAAGGCGACGA
>NZ_JAAVTA010000001.1 GCF_012102705.1 Haematospirillum sp. H1815 | reverse complement strand
GGAAAACGATCCGCATCCGCCCCCGGCGCCGTCCCCACAACCCCGATCACCGAAGACCGGACGGTCCGCACCGGGCGTGGTCCGGCATCAATTTCCAGAACCTCGACACCATGAAGAAATGTTTCAGGCACGTTTGAACCTCCACCTAGAAGCGTTCGTCATCATCTATGCTTTACCTGGCTTGTCCTGTGGCGCTTTTTCCTCTTCCTCACCACCCGGCGTGTGTGGCCAGTGTTGATCGGCGTAGTAATCGGGTGGGATGGGGTTTGCGGCTTCCAGGGCGTTGCAGCGTTCGCGGATGGCGGCGCGGAAGCGGGCAATGGGCGCGGGGACAGCCTCGCCGGTTTCGATCTGGCGGACAACGTACCAGTCCGTCGCAGCCAGGCGGCGACGGGCTTCGGCCTGAACCAGCGCGGCAGAAGGCAGTACGGCTTCAGCGGCTGCGGCTGCGGCGTCCGGGGCCACCTCTGCGGCGGTGTCCGGCACAGACTCAACCACCCACGCCGTTCCATCCCAGCGGGCCTGTTCGCCTTCGGCCAGAGCAGGCGGCGGGACGGTGACGCACCCGGCTGGAATTAGCCATGAACCGGGCGAGCGGGGGTTCAGGTTGCCTCGACCCAAGATACGTTCGCCCGCGTAAAGGCCGTCGGAGACACGATAGACAGTACAGTTCATAATGGACCTCACCGAAAGCGGATGCAGGGGAGCAGGGCGACGTTGCGGGGGCGGACGCGGGCGAAATCCGTTCCGACCGAAGCTGTGCCGGGCCTGTGGATACCCGCAGCCGGGTAGGATCCCGGAAAAGTTGATGTGCAGGCGGCGTGCACTGTCTGAGTGTTATTCGGCGCCGTATCCAGATCCCACCCAAGCACCCGGGCGTGAGTTGGATCATTCAGGTTTGGGATCAAGGCGTGACCGCCATCGCCATCACCGCAAAATGCGGTCGCGACCTGCCACGACCCGAATTTCCGCGCCGGATCTGCGCCCCGGTCATCGTCCCATCCGCGCAGGAATTCACCACGCAGGTCAGGCAGGGCAAAGGTTGTAAAACCATCACCACTCCCGAATGTGGTTCCGATGACTGCGAACAGTTCAGGGTATTCAGCCCGTTTTAGTTCCACGCCGTCACATTTGAGGTAGAGTGGCGGCGGCTCCTGCCCGGCGTGCATGATCACGCTGCCCACCGGGGCGGGAAAAGCCTGGGCCAGCGCAGCAGGCGTGACCGCCTTTTCCGCATCCGTTCCGGCACTGACCTCGTCCGCCGTCGCCAGCCGAACAATGCCGCGTGTTATGGGGGTGGCGGCAGGAATGGTGGCGGCGTCCATGGCCGCTTTCAGGCCTGCCGGGGTGACGGCCAGATGGGTGGACGACCCGGCGCGGGCCTCGGCGGTGGTGGCCAGCTCGACCAGTCCCTTGACTGTGGTTGACGCATCCGGCGGGCTGTGACCGGGACCGGCATGAGAAGCGATCGCGGCGGCGACCTCTGCGGAAACATGATCACGGGTTGCAAGCACCACCGACGGGTCAATTTTCAGGGTCACGGCGCTCACGTTGCCGTGCTGCAAAATCATGCGGCAGCACAGGTCTTTACCAACGCCGTCATCCAGTTGAGGCTTGAAGCTCTCGGGATATTTAGCGACGGCAATCAGGATGCCGTCGGCGTCAAACACACCGGCCTCGCGCACGGTCCAGCCGCCGACCCGCGCCGGGATCACCGCCTCGACGGTCAGCCAGGCGGGGTTTTTCGGATCGGTGCGGATGGCGTTAATCTCTGTCCGCCAGACCTCGCGGCGCAGGGCGGTCTGATCCGGCGTCGGGTCATAGGCAGCGCCGTTGCCGTCGCCGAAAGCAAAATGGGTCAGAACAACCGGCTTGGATGTAGCAAGGGCTCCAGTCAGGCGGGTATGACCCGCGTCGGTTACCAAAGTGTAATAGTGGGGTGCGCTCATGCGGCCTCCAGCGGATAGGCAGTGACCGTTTCCGCGCCGTACAGGGCGGCGGCCATCAGGGGGGCGGGGGCGAGGGAAACCGGATCGACCGGGGGGGCGGGACGCAGGCAGACGGTCTCACCCAGAAGCAAGGCCGCCGCCGTCTGTGGGGTTGCGCCGGCCTGCTGCATGACCACGCGCAGGGCGGTCAGGTGCGAGCGAACATTCTTGGAGGCGCGGATCATGGACAGGGCATCTTCAGACAGCGCGGGGGAGACCGGGCCATCGGTGGCAATCTCGGCGGTAAACGTATGGACGGGTGCGGGCGGGTCAGCTTCAAACCATTCGGTCAGCGTGACGTCAACCCCAAGCGATTCAAGCGCCTCGCGCACCGCCCGTCGCGTCCCCTTGTGGCGGTGGACTTGAAACGAAGCCGCAATCACCGCCCGCTTCCGCGCTTCCGGCCAGTCCGGGTTCCACACGTCCACCGACAACGCCCACGCGAGCCAGGGGAGCGCGGAAGCGGGGATTTCTTCTGGCCTCCACATGCCGCCGACAGGCACCGGGACAGCAGATAGCCTGTCCATGGCACGGCTGAGGGCTTTTTCTTCGGGAGAGGCATTCGGCGGCAACAAATCGTCCGTCATGGGGCATCGCCCTCCAGAATGTCTACGTCTGTGCACCACGCAGCCTCGGCCCGGTCAATACTGATTGTCTCTGTCGGCTCCAGAAGCTCTACCTTCCGAACACCGGCCTGATGCAGCGCGGCATATAGCCCGGATATCGTGATATCGGCCCCCAGGCGGTGGTGGTCGCGGCAAAACTTTTCGGCCATAGTCCGGACGTGGGCCAGGACGGCCTCGCGGTCTGGGCCATCATGGAAAAGCAACCGGGCGCGTATGGTGTATGGGCGGATCTTTGCAGCCTGAACCACAACGCGGTCAGTCAGGGGCCGGATACTTTCATCAGACAGGCGCTCTTGCACCGCTGCCAGCAGGTCTGCGCCGGGCGTCCCATCGCCGTCATTTGACATGACCGTTACCGCCACAACGCCGGGCGCGGGGCTGAAAGCATCAACGTCATTGACCCCCGGCGCTGCGGATAATGCATGAAAGATATAGGCCCCGGTTGGTCCGGCAGAGCTGAAGCCCTCAAGAGAGAGCTGAATCCGGCGGCGGTAGTCGTCGTCGCTCTCCAGCACTGCGGCTGCGGGGGGGAATGCCTGCGGGTTGGCCGCTTGCAGGACCTTGCGGGCGACACCCAGCAAAGCCCCCAGATGATCGAGATTTGTGCCTGTGGCATAGGCCAGCATGACAGACCGAGCCGCCTCATTGACTCTCTGCCGGACAATCATTTCCCGGTATGCCGCGACCTCAAGGATCTTTAACGCCGGGTCGCTCTCAACCAGCGCTGTAAAAATGGCTTCGCCGTTCTGGTTTTTGTATGCTCGCAGGGCTGCGAGCATGTCGGCGAGAACAGACTCATAATCAAATTGTTCGACAACATCAGGCGGTCGAAGCTGCGACAGGTCAATGGCGCTGTACCGGGCTTCTTTCATCACTGGACGCGCACTCCGGGCAAAGAAACCTGACGGCCTTCAGGCAGGTATATTCCGGTCAGGTCCATGAGGATGCCGCCGACATGGGCTTCGAGAATGCGCACGTGCTGGAGCTTGAAACGCGGCTCCCAGCGGGCGAGAGCCTCGGCTGTGGCCGCGTAAAGCTCCAGTATGGTGCTGCGATTGACGGGCGCATCGACCAGGGATGGCAACCGACTGCCGTAATCACGCCGCATAACCCGGCTCCCAACAGGGGTCGTCAAGATATCCCTGATGCTTTGTGAGAGATGATCGAGCCCGGAGAGGGGCTTGCCCGTTTTTGCGTTGGTGCCGTTCATGCGTCCATCTTGTGAACACAGCGCTCCTGCGTCCTGTGGCGGTTTTTCCCCTAGCCTGTCGGCGCGGTTGTGGTCCCCCCGGAATCGCCGGTGTGAACGTGGTTCCGCAGGCTTGTGCCCCCGGCTGTCACATCGCCGTCAACAACATGAATGCTGCCGCTGATCATCGCCGCCGCATCAGCTCCGCCTGTAGACCCCGACATCCCGGCAAGATAGGTCAAGCGGCCTTCTACCGTCAGATCACCTGTTACAGTGACGGTGGGTGCGTCTATCGTAATGTGCGCGCCGGACCGGACAGTCACTACCCCGTCAAAGTCAACGGTGAGAGTCCGGGCGGCGCGTACAACGACCTCGCCGGGGCTGCTGATGGTCAGCCGGCTGGCGGCCTTGTCATAGTCAAAAAAAGTGCCATCGGCGTATTCCGTACGATGGATTGTCGCTTGATCTGCGGGGGGCGCATGCGCAGCCCTGTAGAGAGCCGGGAGAACAAACCCCTGCGCAAGGTCACCGCTTTGCGCGAGGACAAGGACTTGCTCCCCGGGCTCCGGCGCCCACCAGGTCCGGTCAGTTCCGGCACGCTGTGTCAACCATGGGAGCCAGCCTGTCAAAAGGTCGCCGCTGCGCACCCGAACACGGGCCGCCGAAGCGTCAAGCGCCTCCACAACACCGGCCCGGATGATGTTCGCAAGCCGTCTCTCCAGCTCTCCAAGGCCCCAGCTCATACGCTGTCTTTTTCTGTCGTTGTATAGGAAGGCTCGTAGGCGGGTCCGATCTCTGGTGACCAGCTGCCCAGCGCGACGCGGGGTACAGGATCATCGTCATCCCAAACGCTCGGCGCCAGATGGATGATTTGCTGCCAGTCCACGCGCCAGACCAGGTATTGATCAAATTCGGGGTTGAAGTGGTCGGGGCTGATCGCGGTGACCGTCGCGGGCTCAACCGGCAGACCCCAGCGGTTTCGGTGTGCGAGCCGGGCAAAAGCCGCCGCCAGGGTACAGATGCTGAGGTGCGCCCGCTCAGTCCGGAATCCGATGAGAAGATATGCGCTGAAACGCGCTGTCACGGCCAGCTGGCCGGTCCCCGGATCGCTTTCCGCGCACGGCTCCATCTCGGTCAGTTCCAGAAGGCATGCGGGAACAGGCAAGCGCGCCCTGTCATCATAATAAAAGTCTGCGCACTTCATCGCCGGGAATGCGGCGCGGACAGCAGACCGTATCGCGCCCTGGACCTCCTCGACTGTAACCTGCGTCCTGGCGTTCATATGCGCCCTTTCGGACCGTAAACAGTGCGCATGCGGATTTCATCCGAGAAATACTGATAAAATACGCTGCTGATTTCAGGTACTGCCTTTGTCTCGGTGAACGCGGCAATGGCCTCGTGCACAGGCAGAGCCTGCTCTTCGATGGGAAGACGACGCTTCCTGGAGCGATGATAAACAGATGTATGACCGCTTGGGAGCCGGGCCATGAAAGAGCCTGCAAAATCCTGCGAGCGGAACGAAACCCCTCTGGCTGAAGTCCGGGGCTTCCCGCGGAATCGACAGATTTCAATGGCGTTGGCCCCGATCCACAACCCGGCTGAAGCTCCGTCACCTTTGAGACTCTTCAAACGCGTCCGCAGCGCCTTTGCATTGCTCAGCTGGAGCTCACCCAACAGCCCGCTTTTGACAAGGCGGGTAATGTATAATGCAGTCTTGTGCAAAGCGCGGCTGCGGGCGTGCTGGACGACGGACTCAGATGCATAGAACTCATCTGCAATCCGCGCTAACTCTGCTGTATTGATTTCAAAACCCAGCATCTTTGTTTACACTCGCGAGAGGAACAACAGCCCAGCCGGTCCCATCGGGTTGAGCGCCCCCAAGAACGTCGAAAACCTCACCCGTCCGCAGTATCAAGACCGTATCGCCACGCCGGACGTCTCCAAGATCCGACATTTTTCCGTTCAGGCGCGGCTCTGTCCGGTCACCGCAGTACTCCCCCAACTCAACATCAAGGTAGGGTTCATCGTATAGAACGGTAACAGTGCGCTCGGTGCCGTTTTGCAGCTGGAGGACAGCTGTTTCTGCAAACTCTTTCGGGTTGAGAAACAGCCCCAGTTCCTCCCACGTGTGAAACCCTGTCACTTGGCCTTTTTCTCCAGAGCCGGTTTTGGAGCCGCAAAGGTCGCGCTGCCCCGCGCAACCAGATTGGTTGCAAGATGGGCGGGGACGCAGACCTCATCACCCGCATTACGGATTAGACCATCGTATACAAACGGCCCGAGGACTTGCACCCGGACCCCAGTCTCTTCAGTCATCTTTTCCTCCCTCATAATCAGCGAGCCAGGCAGAATGATTCGGGCCTGCGAACGAGAAAATCACAGCCTTGGGATGCAATGAACTGGGCTCCGCCGCTGACGCTCCTTGTTATCGAGTCAAACGGAATTTCAAGCCCGCCCCACAGGCCGATAATCAGGTCAGACAAATTGCCAAAAAAGATATCATTGGGCTCAATCTGATTTGTCGTCTCGGCGCGATAGCCATTGACGGTGTCACCCGGCTCCCAGATGGGCGCCCCATTTGTTCCCTCGAATTTCTGTGCCGTCTTCAACCAGCCCTTTGTCCGGCTGGACAGGACATAGGTCATTCCCTTGGCCGCTGTATTGGAGGCCGCGGTTACGGCTTCCATCTCTATCAGCTCGTCATATGTGGGCTTGCCGGGGCTGGCCAGGCGGACGACATTCACCCCGTCAATCCGGGACAGCCCACACGGTTCTTCTTTGCTGCCTGTCCCGTAAAAAACAGCCTTGTCGATTGTTCCCCCGAGGGCGGCGGCCAGGTCGGCACGAATCAGGGCCTCGACGTCGAGGCTGGGTTGCATGAGCTGGTGGAGTGTGATCGGCACCAGAGCGCCGACTGTCCGTGGCGTGAGTGTCTTTGAACTGAACGCAGGCACTGTTTCCGGCACGTCTTCGTCTTCTGCAACCCAGTACGTGGTCGCCTTGGCGACTTGCACCGGGACCTCAATATCCCCGATCAAGCCCGTCAGCTGCCTGCCGCGCCTCATAGCCACAGCATGATTCCGCAAGGTCTGCATAAACGACTGAGCCCTATAATCGGTGGCGACAAGACAACCGCTTGGATTGTCCAAGGCGCCCCCGTCCCTTGATGTGCCGAGAGTACAGTCAAGGACTTCGTGGGGAATGATGATCCCGCGAGGCTCTTTACCCATGGCTTGCGCGGCAGCCCGGCTTACCTCAAGCTCGAAAGAAGCTGACACGCGGGTGCCGGGGTATGCCAGTGCACGAACGGCCCGGATTATACTGAACGACCGACATTCTTCCTCGGTCAGCCCGAGAGTCGGGATGGGCCGCACATCAGTGGCGGGACTGGAGCCAGACGCAACATTCATCTCTTTTCCTCCGTCCTAATCAGCGCGCTAGGCAGAATGATTCGGGGCGGCAGGCGAGAAAATCGCAATCCTGGAACGCAATGACCCGGATTCCGCCAGACGCACTGTTTGTTGCTGTGTCCACCGTGATTTCAAGCCCGCCCCACAGGCCGATAATCAGTTCAGAGAAATCGCCAAAAAAGATATCATTGGGCTCAACCTGGTTTGTCGTCTCGGCGCGATAGCCATTGACGGTGTCACCCGGCTCCCAGATGGGCGCCCCATTTGTTCCCTCGAATTTCTGTGCCGTCTTCAACCAGCCCTTTGTCCGGCTGGACAGGACATAAGCCATTTCCGGGGTGTCCGCATTGGCGGCAGCGATCACGGATTCCATCTCTACCAGCTCGTCATATGTAGGCTTGCCGGGAGTGGCCGGACGGACGACATTGATCCCGTCCAAGCGGGACAGTCCGCGGGGGGCTTCGTCGCCTGTCCCGTAAAAGACAGCCTTGTCGATTGTTCCCCCGAGGGCGGCGGCCAGGTCGGCACGCACTTTTGCTTCGACATCGAGGCTGGATTGCATAAGCTGGCGGCGCGTGATCGGCACCAGAGCGCCGACTGTCCGTGGCGTGAGTGTCTTTGAACTGTATGAAGGGACCGTCTCTGGTGCATTCTGGCTTTCCTTTAGCCAGTAACCCGCTGTTCCGGAGACTTGTACCGGGATTTCCACATTGCCCACCAGGCCTGTCATCGGTGAGCCAAGCTTCATAGCCACAGTGCGGTTGCGCAGAATCTGTACGAATGACTGGGCCATATAATCGGTGGCAACAAGATAACCGCCTGTATTGCCCGGCGCCGCGCCGTCCTTTGAGGTGTTGAGTGCGCGTTCGAGGACTTCGTGGGGGATTATGATCCCGCGAGGCTTTTTCCCCATGGCACGCGCGGCAGCCCGGCTTACCTCAAGCTCGAAAGAAGCTTCCTCGCGAATATCGGGGTCTGCAGGCTCTGCGAGCGCACGAATGGCCCGGATTATGCTGAACGACCGACACTCTTTATCGGTCAGCCCGACAGTTGGGATGGACCTCACATCAAGGGCGGGACTGGAGCCAGCCGCAATATGCTTCAAAAGGTCGTCTCTGAACTCATCGACGCTGCGGTTCGCCGTCACGGCTTGGCTGGCCAGGGCTTCGGCCTTGTACTGCCGCCCGAGATCAAGAATAGCCGTCGCACGCGCCCGCTCAGCCTGAACAGGGTCCTCGGCAGTCGCTACCTTGGCTTCGACCGTGTCTGTCGTCTTTTCCATTCCCGCTCCAATCCTCATGTGGGTGTTGTTGTCGTCAGTCTCCGCGACGTGCGGCCTGAAGTCCTGTGGCGGTTTTTCCATGCTGCGCCCGACCCCGACGGACGGGTCGGCGGGGATGGAAACCAATGAGATTTCAAAAGGCTGCCACCGCCGTACAGTAACAAGGTCCGGCTGCCCGTCACGTTTATGGACCTCGACGTCATCGACCGTATAGCCGACCGACACATGCTGGCGGATGCCATCGCGAATATCGTCGAGGATTTCTTGAGCCCGTGCAGATTTACCAAGGCGGACCCGGGCGCGGCCCTTGCGGTCTGCGCCTGTTTCAACCATTTCCACGACGCCCACATGGTCCTCCGGGTTGTGCCCGACCAGAAATGGGGCCCCGTCGTCAAGCCTGCTGGTATCCATGGCGCCCGGGGCATGGTCGAGAATTTCCTCACCAAACCAGCGCAAAACAGGCGTTTCGGACGAGAACGCCAGCTCGACGCAGCGGTTTCCTTCATCAAACGCGCGCACCCGACCGGACCGGGTCAGGCCCGGGCGCTCGCCATCGCGCGTATTGATCATCTCGGGGGTCAGGGTTTGTGGACTACTCATTCAGGTTCTCCGGTTTTTTCCGCGCCCGCTTGCGTGGGCGCCCCGAGGGCCAAGCCAATTGCACTGCCGATGTATTCTTTCGGGATGCCTGCCGCCTCCATCGCGCAGATATCCCGGGCGATTTCCCGCCACACGGAATCCGGATCCCGGCCCTGTTCACGAATGATCTGCGAGGGGGAGGACAGCATGTTGTTTTTCGCGGCGATCGCAGCCTTTATATCGGCGGCGGGGTCGATCCACTGCCAGCGGCGCGGCTGCCAGGCAACGCGGCTGTATTTTTCCAGCCGGTCCGGGCGAAGGGTTCCTCCGTTTTCCATCGCGACACCATGGAGAAGGGCTTTGGGGAGCCAGGCTTTGAAGACGGGTTCATGCAGGGTCTCGATCAGCCATTCCTGGAGCCACTTCCAGTGTTCGCGCTCGTCGAGTGTGCCTTGCCGGATGCTTGAGTAATTCACGCCTTCCAGATCATTGCCCAGGTTGTTATAGGCGACCCCCATGCCACTGGCCGCGCCTCTCAGCATGGCTTTTTGAAAGGCGTGGAACTCGCCGGAGGGATAGGACGGATTCCACTCCTGAAAGCTCACACCTGCGGGAAGCTCCTGGAAGACCCCGGCCTTGGCCTCCATGTAGAGCTCTTCGTTTTCGTCAAGAGTGTCACCTGTCTCGAATTCGTGCTTGAAGAAGCCGCACTTTGCAGCAGCTGTTCTTGCGTTGACCAGGGCGGCATGCTCGAATTCTTTCAGCATGTGCAGGCGCCACAGGCTTGTCGCCATCCAGGGCAAGCCACGCTTCTGCCCGACAATGTCAGGAAGGAACCCGTGTATAATCTCGCTGGCCGGGATGCGGCGATAATTCTTGCCCTCAACGCTATAGTCAGGGCGCCCGTCATCTGTTGTCATGAAGTAATAGGCTAGGGGGCGCCCCGACATATTGAATTCAATACCCTGGCGGATGAATGATCCTCCGGTCCGGGGGTCCTGGTCGAGGTGCACAGGGCAGCGGGTAGGGTCAATCACCTGGAGCGCAAACCCCCACGGGCCTGCATCCGGGCCATGGACTATTTTTATAAAGAACTCGCCGTCCCGGGCGGCGCTGGTGATGCAAAGAGACTGTAGGGCCCGCCAGCTCAATTGGCCCCCGATATCACAACTTTTGGCGGCCCCCCACCGGTCCCAGGCATCTTCCAGTGCGTCATTGGCCGAATTATCCAGGTTGCCGTCGAAATCGCGGGCCTGCGCCTGGAGAAGAACCCCCTTGGGCCCGACAATGTTCTGCACACACAACCGAACAAATTTCTTCGCGTAGTCATTGTTGTCGGCTTCATGTCTGGAACGGGCAACCAATGAGGTATAGTTCCTGCGCACGACCTCATCAGCGCTGACAGGCGTTGTGCTCCAGGACTGGGTCAACCGGTCCGTCGAGGCGGAATCGAAAAAGTTACGGGAGAAACGGGTGCCGGGGCGGCGGCGGACTGCGGAAGCCGTACGCCTGAATAGCCGGTCCAGGATTTTCATCAGAACCTCACCAGAACCTGCCGCCCCAAAAGGCTCTGACCGCGTTCGGCAAGCCGGGCTCTTTTCAGTTCCGCCCGGTACGTATCCCGGAGGCGGAGGAGATCGGGGATCGGTGTGCGTTCCAGCTCACGGTTGTTGATCTTGTACTTGCTTTGGTCGATCGTGGCCCGCCCCTCGATAACGGCTTCGACAGCCTCAAGGACCTTCATGACATGGCCGCGACCGTCAAAAAGGCCGGTAATATTATCGGGGTCATCACGCACCAATATCGCGCCCGATTTCAGGTCGTATACGGTGAATCCGTCGGATACACGTGCCGTATACCAGTATGTGCCGGGCGGCCACAGCGTGGTCCGGCTCCCCGGTACGCTTATGCGGTGCTGAAGGCCGTCAGGCTCTGCCTCCAGGTCAAGGGGTGCGGGACCCCTGAGAAGCAGGCGGAGAGTCCAGTCCGGGGGTGGATAGGCGGGGAGCGTTGCACGAATATCCAGCGATGTACCCGCTGTAATCTCTTTCTGGATGGCGAACATAGGCACCTGTAAACCTGTTTATTCCCGCCGTCGCGTGGGAAATCGCGACCGTCGCGCAGTATGGTGGAGCCCGGGATCGGCGCTGTCCTGTGGCGCTATTTCCCCACGGCCCAGCGCGGTGCGGGATGCAAGTTTATGGAATTTCGGGTTCAGGATTTTCAGGGCGGCCAAGGCGTAGACGCGACAATCAAGGGCCTCGTTACGGCGCCGCGTCTTGTGCCATTCGGGGTGGGGAAAGCCTTTTACGTAGCGTGTAATGAGTTTTTCGGCGGTCAGCTGGTGGAAGTACTCTGCGCTCCGGTCGGCGGGAAAATGACTGTAGCCCGGGCCCGGCGTGTTGACCTCCAGGCGCCGCATGATCATGATCTTGGCTTCGTCGACACCAACACCGAAAAGATTGATCGGACGCTCGCCCCGTATGGACCGCGTGCGGCTTGGCGGTGAGACCAGGGGCCGCCCGAAACCTCCGACCCCCTTGATGGCGAATACGCGGCGACCGTTTTGCCGCCTCACGTAGTCATAGGCGGCAGAGGTATGGCCCCGCCCGCCACCGGTGTCCAAGCAAGCGGCACTGATTGCAAGCTGGGCCCCGGACTGGTGCAGGTAGGTTTCATTGAGGGCCTGGTCCAGCTCCGCCCATACAGCCGCGCCAAGTGGATCACCCCACAAAACAAGGTAATCGACGGACCAGCTTTCCTCATCCGCACCCCAGGCAACCACCTCCATTTCAAGGCGGTCCTGCTGCATGTCAATGCCAGCCGTGAGAATCAGGCCGCCCTCGGGCACAGGAGCAGAGAAAACCTCGACCCTCTGCATCAAATCCATTGCAGAGGCCTGCTGCCCGTCTTCCTCCCAGGTCTCGGCGAGCGAGACATTGACAAATGTTTGCAGGTCGCCCGCTGCTTTTTTGTCTAGGAAGGAGCGGACAATGTCGCGCATATGCCTGAACGTCGAGTATAACTCGTTCAGATGATAGCTGGCATGGCCTCGGAAAGGGCGCTCGGCCTTCCATTCACCAAGCCGGATGGCTGCAATGCGGCGCCCGTCATCCCAAAGAGAGCCACACTCCGAACACACGTAACACGCTGTCTCCGGTAAATGTTCGCCGTCACTGCTTTTATTCCACTGGACGCCGGACCAGGACAGGTGCTGTCTGTGACCGCAGTCCGGGCAGGGAACAAGGAAGCGACGGCAGTCCCCGGCGATAAAGGCGCTTTCGATCCACGACGCCGCCTTCAATGTAGGGGTCGAGATTTCAAGCAGCTTGCGCTGGTCCCCGAATGTCGCCGCCCGTTGCCACAGAAGCCCGACCGGGTGGCCTTCGGATGTGCGGTCATATCCGTCGGTTTCATCGCAGACAATGAACGGCGCGGAACGCCCCCGCATGGTTTTTGGACTGCCGCTCCATGCAAACATCAGAAAGCCGCCGGGATAAGACTTCATTCGCTGGTTGTTGACGCCCTCCCTGCCACGCGGCTTGGCCAGAAGCTCCTGCAAATCTTTATTGGCATCGACCATGGGGTTGAACTTGGTTTCCAGCCAGGTTGCCAAGTCCCCCTGGGACGGCAACATCATGATCTGGCTGCATGGATTTTGTGCGATCATGTAGGCTTGGGCGCAGAGGGCGAGGGTTGTTTTGCCGACCTGTGCGCCCCACTTCATGGAGACCCGCTGACACTCCGGATCCATGAGCATGTCCAAGGGCTCGCGCTGGTACGGCGCGTTGTCGAAGCGCAAGGGGCCGGGGACCGCATTACCGATTGGTATACGGATATTGGCCTCGGCCCATTCACTGGGCTTCAGCTTCGGCGGGGGGCGCAGGTAGCCTTGTGCCCGTCGCATGGCCGCCAGAATGCCGCGCGGGTTTGGAAAGCCCTCGGTCACCGTCAGGACTCCTCCTCAAGCTCAAGATCCACCTCTGAAATCAGGGGGGTAGACGCCAATGTTTCAAGAGCCCCGTCGATTTCATCAAGAAGAGCGGCTTTCAGGCGGGCGGCGTCTGTTTCACCGATGAGGCGGGCGACGACCCGGCCCGGTATGTTCCTCAGGTTCGCCCGCACTTCCGCGAATGCGGTAGCGATGGCTTTCTCGACCTGAGGCAGGGGTGCCAGTTCACCGCTTTCACGGAGCAACGCCAGTTCGGCCTTGCGGGTCACCGCCAGAAGGTGACGGAGCTTCAGTTCTTGTTCATCGGCAGGCGCACTTGACACTGCTTCCTGCCGGATCCTGTCCTCGCGCCAGGCAGCAACATCGGCGGTGTTGAAAATCCATGCCTTGCCCTTGCTTCCACGGGACACGAAGGGGCAACCGACCTGGACCCACTGGTCAATTGTTGGTAGCGCGACGCCAAATACCTGAGCGATGGCCGTGCGGTTGACCTCCTGGCCCGCTCCTTTTCTGCCACTCATCGCACTGCCTGCCGCCTCGCTATATAATAATAAACCCTTTGGGCAAGGGCCACGCACACATAAAAGCCCGGGCCTTTCCACCCGCAGGCCGGACCCCTCGCGGAAGTACCTGTTTTTTTCAGGGCACACTCCTCCCACGGCGTGCGGCCAGCAGCTCGGCGCCCTTGCCGAACTCGCGCAGGCCGAAGTAGGCGCCGGGCAGCGAGAACAGCAGCGTCATCGCGTACGGGTCCGGGGCGGGGGCCTGCCACACATAGGCAATGCCCGCGACCAGAGACAGGGTGGACTGGCCGGGGCGGATCCAGCGGATCAGGCGGTCGGAGGCCCGGTCCCCGGCCCGAATGGTTTCTTGGGTCTCATGATGGGCGTGCTGGCTGTCTTCCAGGTTGGCCCGCGCCATGGCCTCGATATGCGCCCGGGTTGATTTATCGTCTTCAAGACTGATCTCGCGCAGGCGGATGACCGCCGCTGGATTACTCTGGAGCTCTCGCAAGGCCGCCTCGGGGCTGTCTGTGCCTGTTGCGCTGCTGACCATGGCGATGCCGCTGGCCACCGCTGCGGGCAGATTGCCCGTCAGAAGAGACCCTACCAGCGACGCCCCATGACCACCGTTGTTCTTGATCCATTGCCCGACATCAGACCATTGCATGACGCGCCCCGCTGTTATGGTGTCCACCGCGCACAGGGGCCCGTGCGCGTGTCGATGTGGATGAAAGAGGGGTAAAGCCCCAGACCGAGCCGGAACGGGTACTGCTTGCACAGCCACACATAAACCGCGTGCAGTGGGCTGACGGTAATGATGTCGGCGGCTCGCCCCAGAAGGTGCATGGATTGTGGGCGCCCGCCGTTTTCACGGTTCCAGCCCGCACATCTGCACCCCGATGTAATCGTTACCGGCGTTTTGAAATGATCCCGCACGCCCTGGAGAACTGTCAGCAGTTCGGCGTCCACGGTGTCAAAGCCGCATCCACAGCGGCAGGCGAATTCATGGCGGTGGAAGTGGGTCGAGTTCTGCATGGTTAAAGCCTCACATGTTGCATCAACCATATGATGTAGGCGACGGCACCTGTAAGGCACGAGGAGCCGATACAGGCGGCAATGCGGGCTTCGGCCTGAATCCGGGTCAGCGATGATTCCGCTGCGGAAATCTTCTCCCACATCCGGACGGACTCCTGGCCGAGCCGGTCCAGCGCAACTTCCTGGACGGTGAGCGCGGTCAAGGTCCGTGATATCTCACGCTGGGTAAGGGCGACTTCGGCCAGGGTCCGGTCTGTACTATCAAGCCGCGCTTCAACCGCAGCAAGCCGCGGCACAATCTGATCCACCTGCATTCGCTCCACACCATGGCATCGGTCATCAACTGTCGGGCAGCGTGGCAGACCGGCCCCTATACGTCCTGTGGCGCTTTTTCCCGCTTCAGAATGTCCCTGATCCGACGCGGCGTGAGAACGAACAGTGCCGCGATATCTGTCGTCGGCACGCCGCTCCGGGCCATGTCGCAGATGCGGCTGTCACGCAGGGGGCGGGAGAGACTGTTGCCATTCGCGGGCTGAAGGATCAGCCCGGCAAACGCGCGGGAGATGCGGGCGGCATCCTCATATCCAAGGATTTCGACGATTTTCGAGGACATTTTCAGGTTACGGGGGTGGGGAACGTAGAGAATGCGCCTCCACCTGCGCTTTCCGGACGGCGCAAGGCTGCCGACAAGATAAAGCGCCCGGTCGCGGCCAATCACGCTGGCTATTTCCTGAATACTTTCAGGGAGTTCGGCAACCTGTTCCATGGCCGTGTCTTATAACCCGGGGTCCCAGTAAAACAAAGGCCCTTTTGGTGCATCCTGGCGGCAAAAAATTACCCCCCATGGTGCGCGTCTTCGAGAGGCGTGGGGGGTGTATTGCGCAGCACGATGCGCCACCCGTTGTATCGTGTCAAGCCTTGGAAGCAAATTTGGCGAAAATGGTTGTGTCCCGCGCCCAGCGCAAAAAACGAAATGGATTATTCTACCGAAACGGAACAGGCGGTCAATGTTGTCGTGTTACGAAGCCGCGTTCCGAGCTATTCTATAATGTCGCCGAATGACGACACTGCTATAATGTCCACGAACGACGACTTTTCGACTTGTCGCCGAATGACGCCATTGCTATATTGTCCGCGAACGACGACAACCGGACAAAGCGCCATGCATATTCGAACGCCCTTAGACCTCGGGCTGGTCATCCGTCAGCAGCGCCGCCGCCTCGGCCTCAACCAGACCGATCTGGCCAGCCGCGTCGGCGTCGGCCGCCAATGGATTGTGGCCATCGAGCAGGGGAAGGCGCGGTCGGAGCTGGGGCTCGTCTTGCGCACGCTTGCCGCCCTCGACCTCGCTCTGGCCGTGGATGGCGACGGCGATGCCCACATGCGCAAGGATAGTAGCGTGGCGCCGATCGACATCGACGCCGTCGTCGATGCCGCGAAGGGACGCCGCCCATGACCGATCATCTCGCGATCATCGTCGATGGTCGGATCATGGGCGAGATCCGTAAGGACAAGCGCGCGCGTCTCACGCTCGCCTACGACGCCGACTGGCGTCAGACACCGGACGCATATCCGCTCTCGCTTTCCATGCCGCTCGTTGTCGCCGAGCATGAGCACGCCAAGATCGAACCCTGGCTGTGGGGCCTTCTCCCCGATAACGAAGCCATCCTGGCCCGCTGGGGGCAGCGATTCCAGGTCTCGCCGCGCAATCCGTTTGCGCTGCTTGCCCATGTCGGCGAAGACTGCGCCGGCGCCATCCAGATTGTTCAGCCCGAGCGCGCAGACGTCCTTCGCACGCAGCCTGCCGGGAAAGTCGAATGGCTCAACGACAAAGACATAGCAGAGCGCATCCGCACCTTGCGCAAAGACCATGCGGCATGGCGCATTGCGCGCGATTCCGGCCAATTCAGCCTCGCAGGCGCGCAGCCGAAAACAGCCTTCCTCTTCGAGAATGGCCGCTGGGGAGTCCCTTCGGGACGAATCCCTACCACCCATATCGTCAAACCGCCGATCGAGGCCTTTGACGGGCATGCCGAAAACGAGCACGTCTGCCTCGCTCTAGCACGGGCCCTTCGACTGCCCGCTGCCGCGTCGCAAGTCTGCGTATTCGAGGGTGAGGTGGCGATCGTCGTCGAGCGCTACGACCGCGTGAGCGTGGGGGATACGATCCGTCGCCTGCACCAGGAGGACATGTGCCAGGCGCTGGGACTGCCACCGACCAGAAAATACGAGAATGAAGGTGGGCCGGGAGCGCAGCCGATTGTCGAGCTCCTGCGAACCTATTCCAGTCGGCCGATCGACGATGTCTGGACATTCATTCAGGCAATCGCGCTCAACTGGATCATTGGCGGGACGGATGCTCATGCGAAGAACTATTCCGTGCTGATCGGTGCAGGTGGGCGCGCTCGTCTCGCACCGCTCTACGACATTGCCAGCACGTTTCCCTATGACTTCGATTTCAAAAAGCTCAATCTGGCGATGAAAATCGGGGGCAAATATCTCCTCGACGATATCTCGCTGCGGCATTGGAACAAGCTGGCGTCATCGGTTCGACTGGGTGGGGAGCAGGTGCGCGCGAATTGCCTGGAACTCGCCGAGCGGCTTCCCGACGCACTGGCCGACGTCATCAAGACGGCCCGAGCCGACGGTCTCGACAACGCGATTTTGCAGCGGCTTTCCGATGTCCTCACCGCAAGAGCTGCCGATTGCCGGAAGATTCTGATGGCGGCACCAGCTCCTGAAATCGAGTGATGGTCTCTTTTACCCGAACATGGGCAGTTGCCCGCATTCACCAGAACGGAGTCACGAAAGAAAGCGAAGACGATGGTGGCATGGGACGTTCCGTCACCCTGCGTCTGACCGCCGGGCAGGTCCACGACAGCGTCGAGGCCGAGGCCTTGCTGGATGGAGAATTGGGTGACGGATCGACCCTGCTGGCCGATTTATGAGTTTACGGCCTAAGTCCTTTCTATCAGGCTGTGGCTGTTTCGGGCAGGTCAACGCCAAAGGCCTGGGCCAGCCGCAACAAGCCCCGACGCGTGATGCGGGCCTGTTCGATGAAGCGGGGCTGGCCGTCGGGCTGCGTGACCTCGGTTATCTTGTGCTCCATGAATCCGCTCTGGATGCGGCTTTGGTAGGCGATCCAGGAGCGGCCACCGGCACGACGGTACAGCCACTTTTTCATGGCCAGCCATGTGAACAGGTCACGCGGGCGCTGCTGTAGCAGCTTGGCGACCTCCGTCACGGACAGGGAGCCATCACTGGTGGCGATCAGGTCATAGGCCTGTAGCTTTGGCGCGTTGTCATTGGCCTGGCGTTCCAGACGCTCGACCCGCTCTGTATAGGTGATCAAGGCCCCGCGCAGCCAGCTCGGGTCGTTGAGGTACTGCACGTTGTCCGCGCCATAAGACCCGGTCTTGCGGATCGAGGGGAGGACTTCGCCGGTTACCCACCTCTTGAACCGCTTTGCGGCGGGTTTGCGGCTTGTCAGGATCAGCGAGTACAGGCCGGACTCGTTGATGATGTTCATTTCCTGCGGACCACCGGGGGTGTCGGCAATACCGACGTTCTTCTCATCGTCATCCAGGCGAGAAATGGCATCCCGCGAATTGCTGATTTCCAGCGCCAAGCATACATCGGAAGCCACGAACCACGGCTGCCCGCTTTCATCGACGATGGTGCGGACACCGTGACCTTCAAAAGAAAATGGAATGATGTTACCCATAACGCGTTACTCCCCTTTTACGATGTAATGATCATTTCCTGGTGTGAACAAGGATATGTGCCTAAGGACTTCGCTGGTTACCCACTTCCTGAACCGCTTTGCGGCGGGTTTGGTGCTGCCGAGGATCAGGGCGTAAAGGCCGGACTCATTGACGTGATTGGCATGCTGTGTACGCCCAAGGTTATCGAGGATCTCCAATTTCTGGAGGTCCTCTACATCGATGTGAGACTTGATTGCCTGAGACGGATTGCCCATCTCCAGGGCGTCGCAAACATCGGAGGCATTAAACCATGACGCGCCGTTCTCATCGATGATGGTGCGGACACTGTGCCCTTCAAAAGAAAATGGAACGATATTACCCATGTCACGCTACTCCCTCTAATGTATACGTGGATGTTTTTTCGGCAGAGCCGGGAACCCGTGCCCGGGACCGCTCTTTCCGGCTCGCCTTTTCCAGTTTCGATAAGGCGTCTGCAATGCACTCAAGCCCGTCGTGGTGGACCAGTCTGGCGCCGTCCGGTGCCGAACCCTGGCAGGCCCGCGCAAGGGAAAGCCAGGCTTCGTCTTCGACCAGGCAGCGGGCGTTATCAAGCCACTCGGGCTGCGCCAGAATCTCCACGACATCGGAGAGCCAGCACCACAGACCGCCGTCCCGGGTCATGACACAACGGACGGAGCGGCCAATATGGGCGGATGTGTAAATGAGTTGATCGGACAAACGCGCAGGGGTGCTGTGGTCGCTCATGGCGAACCTCCTACTGATCGGGTTGTTGAACCCGACCACCGCGAGTCGAAGCGTGGTGGCCGGACGTACAGGATTCGACTTACCGCCAGTAGGAAAACGGCGAACCCGAAGGTTCTCCTGCACGCCCGACCATAGGAAAACCGTGCTGTTATCGGCACGGTTCGGGCGCCTACTGTAGTGCGGGAGTCGAACCCCGGTCGTGGAATTTGCCACGACGTCTGCACTCTGTCGGCAGCCTTGCGCCCTGTCAATATTTTTTGTGAATGGAATCAGGCGGCCCGGAATACCGTCCCGATCCGGGACGGTACTAAACGTGCTCACCAGTCGTTGCCGCTGAAAGTGGACGGACGTACAGGCGATAACCATACAAGGCGGATCACAGTCGCTTACTTGTATTCCTGGGCGTCCGGCCACTTTTGAATAGTACCCTGGACCGCCCGGCTCATCAAGGGAAACGACCGGAATCAGGCTGGGCTTGTTGATAATGGTCATCAGTCTTTCATCCGCCGTCTCGCCCACCTTGCCCCTGATGTGCGCCCGGTCCGCACCAGTCTGCGCACGCCATCTTCACTCATTATGGTCAGTGCCCGAGTGGATCCAGGGGTGCCAACAGTGAGGGTATCCTTGTCATCTTCATCAAGGCGGGCTAGTGTCGCCCGGGAATTGCGGATCTCCAGAAGCCGGCATACATCCTGGGCCAAAAACCACCACTGCTTTGAATAAGAGAGGCTCTTGAAGATGCGAACGCCACTATCTTCGAGGTACCGGAGAAGCCGGTCCCTGAAGAAAACGCCTTTCAAATCAGCGTGCTTCGTTTTTGCCCGGTACATCATCTCACGCTACTCCCCTGCACGGTGTCAGACCCTGCATGCCGGGGCGGCGGCTTGGCCAGTCGAATACCACCCAGCGGGCGGTCTCGGTCAGGCGGTCGAAGCTGCGTTCGCCCAGGGCACGGTGTAATCCGGCACGGTCTTGGTTGGTCACAAGGACGGTTGGCATCAGAGCCCGGTAACGGCGGTCGATCAGTTCAAACAGGATGGTCTGCTCATTTTCAGTACCGCTGTTGACCGCAACTTCGTCGAGCACAAGCACATCAAAGGCGGTGAGGCGTTCCAGAACCTCGTCCTCGCGTTCCGGCGATTCCGGGCGCCACGTTGCCCGAACAGCCCGTATCAGGTCGGGCGCCGTCATGTAGCGCCCCCGGCGACCCGGCAGAACGGCTTGCAGGATTCCGGCAGCCAGGTGTGTTTTCCCGGTTCCCGGACGACCGGAGAACACAAGGCCCCGTCCACCCGTGCGCCCCTCTATCAAGGCTTCGGCATAGTTGCGGGCGACGGACAGGGCCTGCTTCTGACCCGAAGATACAGCTTCAAAGCACTCAAGGCCGAACCCTGAAAAACGGAGCGGAATCCGGGCGGCGCGGATAACTGCAAGCATGCGTTCCTCCTCGGCCTTTGCCCGCTGTTGCCGCCACTCCGACAGGCGTCGTTCCTCGGCCTCGCGCCGCCGCCTGTCGGTTGCCTCGGCATTGCAGCGGGGACAGCCGACCCACAGGATTTCATCGCGCAGCTGCACCCCCGTATTCCGGTACGCCCCGTGGCGGTCGCACGTCTGCATGTGCTCCCTCGCCGCAGTGGGAGCCGGGAAAGCGGTGGGTTCAGACAAAGGGGTCAGGTCAGGCGAATGTTCCATCGGTGTTAATCCCCGCTCGATAATCCAAGGCATCAAAGCCGCTGTGACGTGATGTGCCGCGCTGGGCTGCCCGGGCCGGGTACGAAAACGCCTGCGCCCGCATGCACCACCCCCGCCACGCGGCTTGCCAATCACGCATACGGCTGTCTTTTGACTGGTGATAGCTGATAAACCGCGCGCTCTCCCGCGCCAGGTCTACGCCGTGTTTCGCCGCAATCTCGCACCCGGTTTCGTCGGGCCAGAAATCGGGGGGCACCGGGGTTTCCGGCTTCCTGGGCTTTTTGGCGGCAACCTTTGCCCCCGGCGCCGGTTCTGCGGGAGTTGGCTTGCCCTCTGGCCGTAGTGCATCGGTCTCTTTATTTTGGCTCCAGCGTGCCTTTGCCGCTTGTTCCGCCCGTTCCCGCCGCAGCCGTGCGGCCTCAAGCTCGCGGTCGCACCGTGGCTGGCGCCAGCCGTCCGGCGTTTGGACGAAGAACTCTTCAAGAACACGGTCCACGGCGGCTTTCTGCTTGCGCGTAGTTGCGCGGACCCGCCGATACAGGTCGCGGCGGTCCAGTCGAAGAGGCTTGCCGGTGGTGTAATACAGGTCCAGCAGCCGCCTGTAGGCTATATCCTCGTCCCAGGTCAGATGATAAGCCGCCTTCATGTAGGCGTCGATGTGGAATGGATAGCAGGTCATGCTGTCCTCCCCCTCCATGTGGAGACGAATGTCGCTGTAAACGGGCTGTATCAGCCGCAGGCGGGGACCCTGTCAGGGGTGGCCGCGACAGAGTGGGAAAGCCGTGCGGACCGGCGCTTGTTCTTTTCTGCCGCCTTTCTCTCCGCAATATCGGCCATCAGGCAGGCAAGGCCTTCGGAACTGATCAGGGTGATGCCGTCAGGCGTGACGCCGGAATAGCAGGGGCCCAAGGCCTCGGCGGCCTCGTCAAACGGCTCGTGCACCGCCAAAGCCCAGCATACGTCGGCGAACTGGAACCAGGTGCAGCCGTCTTCATCAACGATGGTACGGACGGGGTGGCCCGAGAGGGCAAGCGGAACAACGGTTTTTGTGGGAGCGTGCGCAGGGGTGCTGTGGTCGCGCATGGCGAACCTCCTTTTGATCGGGTTGCGGAACCCAGCCACCGCGCTGTGAAACTTGGTGGCCGGACGTACAGGATTCACAGTACCGCCAAAAGGTAAACGGCGAGCCCGAAGGCTCTCCTGTGCGCCCGACCATAGGAAAACCGCGCTTTTATTGGCACGGTTCGGGCGCCTTTTGTAGTGCGAGCTGTGAAACCCGGTCGTGGAATTTGCCACGACGTTCGCACTGTGTCGGCAGCTTTGCGCCCTGTCAATATTTTTTGTGAATGGGGTACACGTTGCATTCATGGCCTGCTCCCTGACGGATCTCAAACGTCCGCCCCTGTGGTTTGTCTCTGCGCTGGGCTGCCCGGTGCCGCTACGGTTGACCGGGTATCACAGATGACCCGGAGAGCACTCAAGACCTTCGTCACTGAACCGTACAACCCCGATAACGTCGCCGTGCATGGCGATCGGGACCGTGCCGCTGAGCAGCATGGCGCCGTCCGGGGTGGCGGCGAAATAGTCGGACTGCATGAATTCGGGGGTCATTTCAATCTCGGCAGTCTCCCAGATTACCGCGCAAACATCGGCGAGATAGAGCCAGGTGCATCCGTCCTGATCGATGACGGCACGAGTAAGCGCGCCAAGCAGATCAACCGGCACGACTTTCTTGCTGACGGGGACGACTTCTCTGACGGCTACGCGTGCAGGGGCGCTGTGGGCGGTCATGGTGACCTCCTACTGGTGGGTTTGTTCCGGGTGGTTTGGCGGTGAAGCCCGTATCAGGGGCGTTACCCATGGTGGTAACGCAGGATAAGTTGCTATTCAAGGAAAAAATGCAAATTAAGGAATCTTATTTTCTGAATGTCGTACCGCGTCCACCCCCACCTGCCCATACACGCGCGTGCGTGCGCCTGTTTTAATTTTTTATTTTTTTAGTTATTTATTTAGTTGGTTGGATTTTTAACGCGTACGCATGCGCGGGCATAGCATAATTTCTTTTTAATCAATGGATTAGCCTGGCCGTCATGGCTGTTTTTTTGTTTGGGAATGCCTCTGCACATGCCGAGCAATGCTCGGAGCATAAGGTGAATTCTTTACAATCAATATGTTAATGGAAAATTACTGCTTATTTTCAGCGCAAGCGCATTTCCACGCGGCGGAACCTCTATGATCAACGGCTCGCGGGGGGAGGCATCCCAGTTGCTTTCCGCCCCTAGGCGACTGGGGCGGAAACGGCTGGACTGCACCGATTCGCCCAATCCCGGGGCATTCGTTCCTCCAAGCCCAATGATCGGGCAAAAATGAACAGCAATAAGCGAAATTTGCAAAATCCGGCTAATAGATTGCTCTATAACGTTTGAATGATGCTTATACCGCTTTATAACGGCTGCTAATTTTCATCATCGCCGGATAATTTTTTCATCCGGCAACCTTTGCTGGTAAAACTTTCTATCAGGCCTGAATTTCCTCAGCCTGTTTACCCGGCTATGCAGAATACAAAAAAAGAAGGACCAACTCATGTCGATCGGAAAGACAATACGAAGGCTACGCAAGTCCCGGGGGCTAACCCAAAGGCAGGTCGGCGATGTGCTGGGCCTCGGGGTAACCACGATGTCGCGGATAGAAAACGGCGAGGACAGCCTGCTCAGCATTGTTCGGATTCGGCAGTTTGCCGAAGCCCTTGGAGTGAGTGAAAGCGAGCTTACCGGAGCCTCCGACGCGAATGGGCGTAGCCAACCGCCTATCGCCATCCACGGGCAGTTGGCTGTCCATGCTGTTGTTATAGATGGGTTTTCTGACATGGACCTTCCACTAACCCTTCACCCGGAGTACCTGCGCACCATCACGCGGCGGCCGCTGTCCAACCTCCGGGCGGTGACTATCGACAGCGACGATATGGAGCCCACCCTGCGACCCGGTGACCAGATTCTGATCGATACGCGTGACGTTCGTCCGGACCGCCCGGGACTGTTGTTCTTTTGCACAGACACATTCAAGGGCGTCCGCAGAATTTCCACCACATTTAACAGCGGCTTTGTACATATCAGGCCTGATAACCCGGCGTACGGTGAGGGCGAAAATATAGATACTTCAAATATCTCTGCTGTAGGGCGGGTGATCTGGTCCGGGCGACGAATGTAAAAAACAAAAAAGCACATTTATTTCCTTAATAAGCAAAAACGTCCTTGACGGTCACCGGGCGAATGCATAACCTGTGTTCACTCATCGAGTGTTTGTGCAACCCATCGGCAAGCACTCTTTTCAAAAACAAGGGGATGAAAATCGTTACAGTCTGGCTCGCGATGACGACAAAGCAGGGCACGCCATGTCTTCTTCGTTGGCATCACCTGGCCCCGATCTTCTGATCACGCTGTAGCTCTGACATCCATCAGCGATGACCCGGCACAAGAACCGGGCAGCCTTTTGCGCTGCCGTGCAGCCAACGGAGGAAACTATGGAAGACCGCAAATTCCTTACACAAACCGAACTGGCCCAGCGCTGGAACATGGCCCGCGCGACGCTGACGAACTGGCGCTGCCTGGGCCGTGGCCCCGCCTATATCAAGATCAGCAGCAACATTCTTTACCCCGTTGCGGAGGTCATCCGCTGGGAGGACCAGAACATTGTAGACCCGGCAAGCGTACGGGAACGGAAGGCGGCGTGCCATGTCTGAGGTCACTCTGCGCGAGATCCGGGGTTGGTGCGGTCAAACAGGCCGTGAAATCCGGATCGACAGTGTTGGTCGGCTCTTCACGTCTGGCCCCGCCCGCGGCGGGGTACAGGAGCCACACTCCCTCGACTCCCTTACAGCAACCATTCTGGGCGAGCTTGCCAACACCGAAAAAAGCAAGGACCGGCTGTCACGCCTGAGCGGGCTTCTGGTCTACCTGCAAGACGAGCTGAAAAAAGAGGGCATCGCGTGCGACATCGCGGTCTCGGACCCGCCGCAGGCGCCGGGAAACGATAACGAACGCGTAGCCCTTCATCTTGGAACACAATCAAGCTGAAGGGGTGGGGCCGTGAACAGCATCAACAAGGTTACGTTGCTTGGTAATCTGGGCGGTGACCCCGAGATAAGGCTGACCCAAGAGGGTGGAAAAGTTGTCACCCTCTCCCTCGCAACGTCGGAAAGCTGGAAAGACCGCCAGACCGGAGAGCGCCGCGAAAAAACCGAATGGCACCGCGTCGTTATCTTCAACGAAAATCTGATCGGGCTGGCGGAAAAATATCTGCACAAGGGGTCGAGGGTCCTGCTGGAGGGCAGCTTGCAGACGCGCAAGTGGACGGACCGGAACAATATGGAACGCTACTCGACAGAGATTGTCCTCGGGCAATGGAAGGGCAGCATCTTCCTGCTCGACCGCCCGGCACAGGAAAGCGGAGAGACGTACGCCGCCTCCGAACCGTCTGCGTTGCCGGGCATTTCAGACGACAACATACCATTCTAGGGGAAAGCTCATGAACGGACTGCTTGCATTCATCAAGTGCCTTGGTGGTGGGGGATCAACCTGCCGACGCGGTGCGGGGAGCACCCTGCTCAACCTCATCTCCTTCCTTGAGCGATACACAGGTTACCTGTCCTGCCGGTGCGGAAAGTAAGGGGAGATGCGCCATGGAAGCAATGGATACATCCGCCGCTGATCGGCTGCGGTCTTTCGTCGAGCGTATTGAGCAGCTCGAAGACGAGAAAAGCGGCCTTTGCGCCGACATCGCAGAAGTCTACAGCGAAGCAAAATCAACAGGTTTCGATGCAAAGATCATTCGTAAGCTTATCAGCCTGCGGCGAAAGAGCACGCATGAGCTTGAGGAAGAAGAACAACTTCTCGCGCTCTATCGGATGGCGCTGGCAATAGCTCCCCTGGAACGGCTTGCCAGCGCAGGGGCGGACTGATGCGCGTGCTCATCGGGTGTGAATTTTCCGGCACCGTGCGCGACGCATTCCGGGCGGCGGGTCATGAGGCTTTATCTTGTGACCTGCTTGAGACGGAAGCGCCCGGACCGCACTACCAAGGGGACGTCAGTGACGTTCTGGACTACCCGTGGGACCTGGCGGTTTTCCATCCGCCGTGTACGGACCTGGCTGTGTCCGGCGCACGGCATTTCGAGGCCAAGCGTCAGGACGGGCGGCAACAAGCCGCCGTATCCTTCGTCATGCATCTGGCCCGCAGTGCTATTCCGCGCATCGCCATAGAGAATCCGATCTCGGTTCTGTCAAGGCTCTGGCGGAAGCCGGATCAGATCATCCAGCCATGGCAATTCGGTCACGGGGAAACCAAGGCTACGTGTCTGTGGCTGAAAGGCTTGCCGCTGTTGCAGCCCACCCACGTTGTTGAAGGACGGCAAGCACGCATCCATCACATGCCGCCATCGCCCGAGCGCTGGAAGCTTCGCAGCCGGACTTATCCCGGGATCGCCGAAGCCATGGCCGCGCAATGGGGGAGCGTCAGCGCATGAACGCGACACGAACAAAGCCCGTGGCCCAGGCGGTCATGGCACAACGATTTTCCGGGACGGGTCTGGACCGCCACGAATATTTTCCTACACCCCCGTGGGGTACGCGGGCGCTCTGCGAACATATTCTGGACCTGCGCGGCCAGAGTGTTTGGGAGCCAGCCTGTGGCGGCGGTCATATGGCCCGCGCCCTGGCGGAATACGCGGCCTGTGTCGAGGCCAGCGACATTGTACCCAGAGGCTTCGGGACCCCTTTCGATTTCCTGGCGCTCGAAAGCCCGCACCAGACGCCACCTCCCTTTGCCGCGGCTGACTGGGTCATCACAAACCCGCCCTTTCGGCACGTCGGTGATTTTATCCGCATAGGCCTGTCACAAGCCCGGTGTGGCATAGCCATGCTGGGGCGCCTTCAACTTCTGGAAGGCATCGAGCGTTGGCACAGCATCTGGAAGCCGTGGCGCGGGCATATCACGGTCGCTCCGTTCGTCGAGCGGCTTCCGATGGAAGAAGGGCTGGTTGCGCCGGACACTTCGACGGCAACCGCTTACGCTTGGCTGGTGATCAACAAACAACAGACCGGGCAACCGCCGCTGCGCCACATTCCGCCATGCCGTGCCACACTTGAAAAGCCCGGCGATTATGACCCGCTTGAAACCATCCAGGCTGTTCGCGCCCTCAAGACCAAGCGCGTGCAGGCGAGGGCTGCAAAATGAGCCCAGCGCGGGGACAAGATCCTTCATGCCTCCCCCGGAACGGTATGCGGATAAGTATAAACATACCACCGAAGGTGCCGACGGTGCCGTGGGTTCTGGTCATTGCGCTCTGGCTGATGATGGGCCTGCTGGTCAAGGATGTGGTTACGGGCGGCGTGAGCGTCTATCTGCAGCGCCCGCTCTGGTCACAGATTGCAACCGGGCTGGCAATGGGTGCCGCCATCATCAATGCCCTGGTGTATGGGCTCTTCGCTCTGATGGATCTCCGGGCCTTGCGGCGGATGCGCGAAGAACTCATTGTCGCTGTACTCGCCGCGGTGGGAGACGGTCGGGAGGGAACAGGCCAGGGCAAAAGAGGGCGGCGGAGTGCCTCCACAAAAGCAGGCCCAAAGATGGTGCGCCGATTCTTATCGCGGCAAAGTGTGGGACAAAGTGTGGGACAGCGCCGCTTCTCTTTTTTCAGAGCCTTATAAATCAAGGCGTTAGAGGGCTAATATGGCGGAGCGGGAGGGATTCGAACCCTCGGCACGAGTTACCCCGTGCGACAGTTTAGCAAACTGCTGGTTTCAGCCACTCACCCACCGCTCCTTGAATTCACATGGCGCATGACGCTGAACACGGTGCTTTCTATCGAAATATGAACTAGAGGTCAATATGTTAAAGGAAGGCCCTGAAATTTTTTCAGGACTCACGTGTTTCTAGGTCATGCAGATGATCCGCTTTATGATCTCCAAGAGCAAAGCTTTGCTTCAGAAAGCGGATAGCATGGGACAGTCCATGCTTGTCAATACCGTGAGGCAATCCTTGGCATGTAACGGTATTCACATCAACGCAGTTCTCCCTCAGGGCCCGTTCAGCCAATGCCATTGCCGGGTAGGGGACCACGGGATCAGCATCGCCATGAACGAGAAGCATGGGGGGGCGCGAAGTGACTTCATCGTGAAGGATTTCCGTCCCAACCAAGGCCCCCGAGAAACCAACGACAGCAGCCAAGGACGTGCTTTGTCGCAGTGCCACATGCATAGCCATCATCGCTCCTTGGGAAAATCCAACCAAGGCAATGCGCTCTAATGGAATCTGCTCTTTCTCAGTAATGCTATCAATAAAGCTTTGTAGGGAGGGTGCTGCTGTACGTGCGCCTTGCAGCAGACGAGCGTGGATAGGGGACATGGTTTCCGGTGCCCGCCGCATCATCTCTGGATCATAAGAAGCAAGGCTGAACCATTGCCGACCTGAAGGAGACATTTCGCAGGGTTCAGGGGCATGTGGAGAGTAGAAAGCGGTCCCTGGCAAGGCTTCTGCCATCTGTGGGGCAAGTCCGACAAGATCATGGCCGTCAGCACCATAGCCATGCAACAAAATGATCGCCTGCCGGACAGTGGAGTTGGCGGGGTGACGGTATTCTGGCCCGGAAAGAGACATTGGGTACATCCCTGTTGACTATGTGTAGCTTTGTTATTCCAGTTTTTCTTTTGCTTTCTTTGCAATTCTGGCAGGGGTGCGCCGTTTTGCAAGCTTCTTGGTGGGCGCGGTCTCTTCGGTTTTTTCCTGGGCCCCAGCAGCAGAGGGGGATCGGCGGCGTGTTGACTTCCTGGGGGTTTTTGATGTCGCCCCATCGCCTTCGTCTATTGTAGCGCTGTCCTGTGCTTGGTTTGCTTCGTCAGAGGCTGGACTGGAACTGCGGCGCGTTTTTCGACGCGGCGCAGAGTCCTTCTTGGGGGTTTCACTGGCCTCGGAATTTTCGTCTGCAGAATCCGACCCCGTGTTTTCCGGCTCGGCAGACGCTGATGCGTTCCGCTTTCTGGAGGGGCGCTTGCGTGTACGGCGTGTGCTGATAGGGTGTTTCGCCTCAGGGGCGATTGTATCTTCCGTGTGTGCAGCGAACGGCCTCTGGTCTTCTGCCAGTTCTGTCATGTCTGCATTCGGATCTACGTTCCTGTCCGGTTTTTCCTCTTTCTCTTCAGGAGGGAAAGGAGCGGGTAAAGGAGTGAGGCCTGATGCCACGCGCAGGGCATTTTCCTCCGTACGTGTCAGTGGGGCAAGGAGGAAGGCAGGCGTTATTCCGCCGAAGGCAACCGCATTATCAGAAAAAGTCATTTCTGCAACTTCATAGGCAGGGTGCGTCTTGTCACGTCCACGCCCCTCATGTCGTCTGTTGTCACGTGGGCGTCGCTCTCCACGGGTGCTGTCTGACCTCATGTCTTCTTGCTGTCTGCGCGGATTGCTTTCATTCCGTACTTCGGGTAACGGAACGGCGGGATCTGCTCCTTCAATGGCAATGCGGGGTATTTCCTTGCCTGTCAGCTTTTCAATAGAGGCAACCAGCTTAGCATCCTCTTCCGTTGCTATGGTCCAAGCAACACCATCGCGTCCGGCGCGACCTGTGCGGCCAATGCGGTGCACGTAGTCTTCAGCGTGGAGAGGGACATCAAAATTGAAAACGTGGGACACATCAGCAATGTCAATGCCCCTGGCCGCTACGTCGGAGCAGACCATCAGCCGGATTTCTCCTGCCTTGAAGGCTGCCAGTGTTGCAGTCCGTTCGGATTGGGCCATGTCCCCATGCAGTTGTGCGCAGTCAAAGCCGTGTTTCTTGAGCGAGCGATGCAAAATGGAGACATCGCGCTTGCGGTTACAAAAGATGAAGGCATTCCGGACGTCTTCCATCTGAAGAATGCGCCGCAGAGTTTCCCGTTTTGCGCCGGATTGAACAATAAGCATCTTTTGCAGCACGGTTTCAGCCGCAGTAGCCTGGCGCGCGACCTTGACCTCCTTGGGATTGTTCAGGAACACATTTGTCAGTCTGCGAATTTGCTCATCCATGGTTGCCGAAAAGAACAGGGTTTGCCGCAGGGGAGGTAAAAGGGAAACAATGCGTTCAACATCGGGGATGAAGCCCATATCCAGCATGCGGTCTGCTTCATCGATAACCAGAATTTTTACATCGCGCAGGATGATCCGACCTCTTTCAAAGAGGTCTATGAGCCGGCCAGGTGTTGCCACAAGAACATCGACGCCCCGGTCAAGAAGCTTTTCCTGCTCGGTAAAGCTTTCTCCCCCAATAAGCAGCGCCATTGAAAGGTTGTGATGCTTCCCGTATAGGGTGAAGTTCTCGGCCACTTGATTTGCCAACTCTCGTGTAGGGGCAAGAATAAGGGACCGGGGCATGCGCGCCTTGGCGCGTCCGTTGGCAAGAATATCGATCATGGGCAAGGTAAAGCTTGCCGTTTTGCCGGTTCCGGTTTGGGCAATGCCCATGACATCGCGGCCCATAAGAACCCAAGGGATGGCCTGTTCCTGGATGGGGGTAGGCGTTGAGTATCCTACTTCGGTAACGGCTTGGAGTGTTTCAGGGCTCAGGCCCAGATCGGCAAAGTTCATGGAAGTCGCAGCGCGGCCTGTACAGTTGGCGATGGAGAGGCGGTGGCATGGACAAGCCGCTGCCCGGTTCCATCATCATGGAGTTTGGGGGGCGATAATAGATAGTCCTCCGGCTCTGTCAATCATTGCCGCAGTCACTTGTCATAACATGTTTATCTTTGATTGCTAATGCTACATTGCGCTACCTTAAATATGTGCGAATGCCAAGTGGGGAGGGTAGTGTAGTGAGGGCGCGGGTACAGGATTCTATCTTGTTTGTGATTGATGTCCAGGAAGGTCGGTGCCCCGTTGTTGATAATCCTCGCAAGGTTATCTTTAATTGTGCCCGATTGCTGAGGGGGGCATCCATGTTCGGGATTCCTGCCGTTGTTACCGAGTTGTGTCCCGATATCTTTGGGCCTGTCATGCCTGATTTGCGCAATCTTCTTTCGGGTCATCGTTCTGTTGTCCGACGTACCCTGTCCTGTATGACTGACCAAGATGAGCATTCTATGGCAACCCGGTTGACAGGGAAGGCCGTGCGATCCGTTATTATTGGTGGCGTAGAGGCCCATGTTTCCGTTCTCCAGACCGTTCTGGATCTTGTGGCTGCGGATTATCGTGTGTTTGTGGTTTCTGATGCCTGCTCATCGCGTCATGCTGACGAAGAGCAGGTTGCTATGGCGCGTATGCAAGCGCTGGGTTGTCAGATTGTTACAACGGAAATGCTTCTTTTTGAATGGGTTGGTACAGCAGATAGCCCAGTTTTCCGTACTCTGGTGGACAGTTTGATCCGGTAGGAGGAGAAACGGGGCATTGTTAATGCCTTTAATGCATCCAGCTGGCGTCTGATGCTCTGTTCAGGCGTGTTCGCTTTTCGGCATCGCCAGTCGGTGCTCGTTACACACCACGCGCCACGCCAGCAGCAGCGCCCACGGGCCGCCCAGCGTCAGTACCAAGCCCAGTTGCTGCGACAGTCCGGCCAGAACTAGGCCACCGCCCAGCATCAGATAGTACATCAGGCCAAGGATGGCGCCGGCGGTGCCCGTGCAGTCCTTATAGTGGCGCAGTGCGCGTGCCAGAATATTGGGTATTGAGATACCGTACGCCATTACTACAAGTATCATCGGCAGCACAAACCACATCGTCTGCTTCCAGCAGCAACGCCAACACGCCGCCGATCAGCGACAGCGTACACGCCAGCGTCAACAGCGCGGTAAGCGGCCAGCGTCTACCGATCAAGAACGTGTTGATCGCGGCGCCGATACCGACCCCGGCCGCCAGCACCAGACCGGTATAGCCGAACCACTGCGCAGGCAGTTCCAGCGCCGCAAAGCGGAACGGCGCCAACTGGTAATAATTGAACATGCAGATATTGAACAGCGCCACCAGGAGCGCGCTGTACCAAATGTCGGCATCCTTTGTCATTTTTCCCAGGGTGCCGAAAAACGAACTTCGGGCAACCTGCTGCGGGCGCGTTTCCGGCAGCTGCCAATCGGCATAACCCAACAGCAAGGCCGCCAGCAGCGCCAGGCCACCGAATACCCCTTGATATCCCCAATAGTGGGTCAGCAGGGCGCCGCTTAGTACGCCGATCGCCGGGCTGATCGCCATGGCGATCCCCATCACCGAGAGCACCCGCGCCAGCTCATAACTGTCGAAACGGTCACAGATCGTGGTTTGCGTCCCCACACCACCACCCCCAGAGCGAAGGCGAGAAAGTAACAAGAGAGCGTTTGCGCCGCCATTTCGGCGCTCACCCGGAGCCCATCCGCAATGTGCGTCAGCGCCGGGCTGTAAATGGTTTCCACCACCTGGGGAAACATCATCATCGACGTTGCCAACGTCAAAGTCAGTTTACGTTGCATAGCGGATCCTGTAGCCAAAAAGGATAGATTTGAGGTAGTATTCTTATATCATCTTCTATCTTAATGATGTGGGGTGATAAACTCATAAAGCATTGGGCCATTGTATCCCCTTGTTGCCAAGCTATAGCGTGGTTTTTGCTTTTTTCATGCCACCCATTCAATTCTGTCTTGGGATAATTTTTTTATATTTTACTTCTTATGATGCAATATTTGATCCAAGAGATCTTGGAGATGTGTGTAGTTTTCTGTTGTTTTTTGTTTTATATTGGATTGCGCTCTCGTCTGTTAGGGCCTGTTACCTGACAGTCTCCCTTGTGTGGCTGGTGACAGATCCGGGAAGTTGGTTTGATTTCTGATGTACCAAGATAAGTGAAGCTTGACAGCTGTGGGGCAAGGATATAGTGTGCGCGCTCTTTCCAGACCAGAAAGTGTTTGAGGGTGTTGGAGCTATGCGCGTCCGGAATTCGCTTAAGTCGGCCAAGACTCGTGACAAGAACTGCCGTGTAGTTCGTCGCAAGGGCCGCGTGTACATTATAAACAAGAAGAATCCGCGCATGAAAGTGCGTCAGGGCTGATATCTTGTGCAGCGTTATGTTTTGATAGGTTCCTGCTTTGTTTGATCTCTTGGTGAGGTTTTGCAATCAGTATCCGTAGAAGGGCCACGCAAAAGCGTGGCTTTTTTATTGTCTGTGTCTATTCCACTCCAAAACAGGGTAGCCCTTTCCTGTTTAGGGCTACCCTGTTTACTGCGCGGCTTGGAGCTTACAGATTGTCGCCAATCTCTGCTATGCGCAGGACATTTGTGCTGCCGGGGGTACCGAACGGGACACCTGCAATGATGACGGCCTTGTCTCCAGCTTGTGCCAATTGGTCCCGTTCAGCAAGCCGGGTTGCCTTTTGCACCATGTCCCCGAAATCACGAACGCCTTCAGCTGTCACGGCGTGAATGCCCCAAACCAGAGCCAGTTGTCGGGCAACCCGGACATCAGGCGTCAAGCCCAGAATGGGTACGGGGGGCCGTTGCCGGGCTTGCCGGAAGGCTGTAGAGCCAGATGAGGTAAATGTAACAATTGCTTTAGCTTCAACCGTCGCGGCGACTTGGCTCGCCGCTGCGCAGATAGCATCAGCAGCGGTATTTTCAGGTTTCAAGGGATGGGAGTTGATAATTTGGCGATATGTTTCATCATGTTCAACGCTGGCTATGATTTTGCTCATGATTGAAACAGCTTCTACGGGATATTGCCCGGCTGCTGTTTCTGCGGAAAGCATGACAGCATCAGCCCCATCATAGACAGCTGTTGCCACATCGGATGCTTCAGCCCGGGTTGGTGTGGGGGCGCTGATCATACTTTCCAGCATCTGGGTTGCCACAACAACGGGCTTTCCCTGTTGGCGGCAGACAGACAGAATTTTCTTCTGCAGGATGGGAACCACTTCCGGTGGACACTCGACACCTAGATCGCCGCGGGCAACCATAACGGCATCCGACAAGTTTACGATATCGTGCAGGGCTGTGATGGCCTGTGGCTTCTCAAGTTTGGAAATAATACCAACCTGATTGCCTGTAAGGGCGCGTGCTTCAGCAACATCCTCTGCCCGCTGCACAAACGACAGGGCGACCCAGTCCACACCAAGAGAAAGGCCGAACATGAGGTCTTTCCTGTCTTTCTCGGTCAAGGCAGAAATGGGGAGGACTTCACCGGGAACATTCAGGCCTTTGTTGTTGGAGAGAGTGCCGCCGACAACAACCGTTGTCATAGCGTGATTCTCGCCGCGCGCTGTAACCCGTACCCTGATCTTGCCATCATCCATCAGGAGCTCGGTGCCGACCTTCAGTACGGCGAAAATTTCCGGGTGTGGCAGGCAGACACGGGTCTTGTCGCCAGGAGTTTTATCCATGTCCAGACAAAAATCTTGGCCATTCTCAAGAGTAACCTTCCCTTGGGCAAAGGTTCCGACCCGTAGTTTCGGGCCTTGCAGGTCCATGATAATGGAGATCGGCCGTCCGGTTTTCTCTTCAGCAGCCCGGATCATATTATAACGGGCCCGGTGGTCCTCATGTGATCCATGGCTGAAATTCAGCCGGAAAACATCGGCACCTGTGCGTGCCAACATTTCAATTTGTTCGGCCGTTGAGGACGAAGGGCCGAGGGTGGCAATGATTTTGGCGTGGCGTTCGCGTCTCATGGAATTACTGTTCTTTTCATAGGGTGATGCAGGATTGATGAAGTCCCGGGTGATCATCTGAATTCTTTTATGAGGTCATGTTTTTAGCAGGACACAGACGCAAAAGCGACCTGTGATTTTCTGCCGGAGAGTGTGATGATGCTAAAGCGTTTTTCTTTAGGTTGTTTCTATAAATTTATGCCTTGGTACACTGGATATGGTTACGTTTCTTGATACTGCCTCGCTGCTTGATGCAGATGAGCCCGCTCCTTTCGAGATTTTTAATCCGGGTGGGCAAGCCCCTGTGTTGCTTGTGGCAGATCACGCCAGCAACCGCATTCCACGCTGTCTTGGTGGTCTTGGATTGTCTACCGCCGATCAACAAAGACATATCGCCTGGGATATTGGGTCTGCTGATCTGACCATGTCCCTATCTCTTTTGTTGCATGCGCCTGCTGTCTTGTGTGGTTATTCGCGCTTGGTCATTGACTGTAACAGGCTGCCCGGAGACCCGGATTCAATTCCTGTGTCCTCTGACGGGACCGTTATTCCCGGAAACTGCGGTTTATCCGAGGCAGGGCAGGAAGTCCGTACAACGGATATATTCAATCCCTATCACCAGGCTGTGGCTGACACGCTGGCTCATATGTGGCGTCGTTGTCCTACGGTACCACCGGCCTTGCTTTCCATGCACTCCTTTACACCGCAGCTGCTGTCGATCGAGCATCCCCCCCGTCCTTGGCAGGTGGGGCTTTTGTGGAATCGTGATCCCCGGCTTGCGGTTCCACTGATGGAGGGGCTGCGTGCATGCGGTGACGGATTTTGCATTGGGGATAATCAACCTTACAGCGGGCGTGATATTGCCTTTACCGTTGATCGCCATGCAGCTTCTGCTGGTTTACCCCATGCGGGCATCGAAGTCCGGCAGGATGAAATTGATACCAAGGACAAGGCGCATGTATGGGCCTGTCGCCTTGCTGAGGTTCTGGATCCGTTGGTCGGTCACCCTGATGTGCACAGGATTTATCATTATTAATGGCTGCACGGGCGTCCTTTCTCTTGACCAAACCCGGAGGGTTCGGAGTAAGACAGAGGAACTGTGAAACCCGTGGCCAAGTCCGGGGCCAGGGGCTTTTCCTGCCTCTGTTGCCCGTGCAAATTCGAGGTACATCTGCATATGGAAAGTATGGACAATTCTGCAGCTGAGCAGCTGCGTTCAATTATTGAGCGTATTGAGCGGCTGGAAGAAGAAAAAACCAACATTGCCTCTGACATAAAGGACATTTATGGAGAGGCAAAATCAATGGGATACGATGTGAAGATCATACGAAAGGTTATCAGCTTGCGTAAAAAGCAGCCCCATGAGCTGGAAGAAGAAGAGCAGTTGCTGACACTCTACCGTATGGCTGTCGGGGTCTGAGCAAAGTATATAAGGGAACGTATCCTTCCCTGAAGAAAGGCTCCTATAGCTTTCTTCAGGGAAGAGAGACTTTTTTAAGCGGCTTCCATGGCGTGTCGCTTCGCCCGGAACTCGGACAGAAGGTGTTCCTGCTGCCGGCGTGCCTTGCGTACATTATCTTCCAGTATGTGGCCGTATCCCCGCATGGTAAGCGGTAGTGAAGCCAACTTGACAGCGGTATCCAAGTTTTCGGCGCTCAGGTTGGAAGCTATTTCTGAAAGCAAGGTTTGGAAATCGGTGATCAGTTGTCGTTGCATCTTCCTTTCAGCGGTATAGCCAAAGGGGTCTATATAGCTTCCCCTGATTGTTCGTATCCGGGCCAGAACTTTCATGACGGGCAAAACCCAGCTTCCAAAGGCTGATTTTTCAAGATGTCCAGTTTCACGATTGCGGTGTGCAAGAAGGGGAGGTGCAAGATAGAATGTCAGCTTCAGTTTCCCTTCAAATTGGGACTTCAGTTTAGACATGAAGCTGCTGTCGGTATACAGGCGGGCAACTTCATATTCGTCTTTGTAAGACATTAGCTTGAACAAAGAGCGTGCGGCTGCGGCAGTCAGGGCCGTACTGTTTATTCTCAGTTTTTCTTCAGCACTGCGCAATTCTTTGATGCTGGTTTCATAACGATTGGCCCAACGACGATCCTGCCAGCTTTCCAGAAATAAAGAACGCCTGGATATAATATTATCCAGTGTTTCTGAAAGGTTATGGTGTGCTGGTGCCTTATCTGGGAAGGCTATGCCGGCAATCTGTTCTGGCGCTACGGCGGTGTGACGCCCCCACATGAATGCCATGCGATTGAACTCTGGCCTGACACCATTAAGTTCTATGGCCCTCATGATCGATTCCCGGGAGAGGGGAATAAGGCCTTTCTGCCAAGCGTAGCCAATCAGGAACAGGTTGGTTGCTAGGCTGTCTCCCATCAAGGTTGTGGCCAGCTCTGATGCATTGACAAAAGAGGTATGCTCTTTGCCGACAGTGCTTTCAATCGTTTGAATAATATCTGTTCCGGGGAAAACAGCATCGGGGTTACGCGTAAACTCTGCTGTCATGGTTTCCTGTGTGTTGATAACAGCCGAGGTGTGCCCGAAACCCATCCTGAGAATCGCATCATGCCCCGCTGCTGTCAGACCATCGCACCCCAGCACAAGATGTGCCTTGCCCTGTGAAATACGGGCAGCGTGTATATGGTCTGTCGATTGAGCGATGCGCAGGTGGCTGATAACCGCTCCATTCTTTTGGGCGAGTCCAACCTGATCAAGAACCGAGGCTATTTTGCCTTCCAGGTGGGCGGCCATGCCAAGTAACGCTGATATGGTAATGACCCCTGTTCCACCAATTCCTGTTATAACAATGTTATAGGAGCCAGGCTCAATAGCGGGAATCATGGGTTCGGGAGGACATTCAAGGTTTGAGAGATATGCATGTCCTTCGCGTTTCCGTAGCTTTCCACCTGTGACTGTAATGAACGAGGGGCAAAAGCCCTTGATGCACGAGAAGTCTTTGTTACAGGAAGACTGATCGATTTTTCTTTTGCGCCCAAACTCTGTTTCCAAGGGTTCAATGGCAACGCAGTTGGACTGTGAGCCACAGTCTCCGCATCCCTCACAGACAAGATCATGAATAAAGACCCGTTTGTCAGGGTCCGGCATTTTGCCTCTTTTACGACGACGGCGTTTCTCGGCGGCACATGTTTGTTCATAAATCAGGACGCTGACGCCTGGTGATTGGCGCAGCTGGCGTTGTAGTTCATCCAGTGTGTCGCGGTGGTGAAGTGTTGTGTGCGGCGGTAGGGATGGCATAACCTTTCGGAATACTTCGGGTGCATCGGAAACGATGGCAATGCGTTTGACACCTTCAGCTGCAACCTGTGCAACCAGGGACGGAACTGTCAGTGGGCCATCGAAGCGTTGTCCACCCGTCATGGCAACGGCATCATTGAACAGGATACGGTAGGTTATATTGACGTTAGCTGCGATTGCTTGGCGTATGGCCAGAAGTCCGGAATGAAGATAGGTACCATCCCCCAAGTTGGCAAACACATGTTTTTCTTCGGTGAATGGGGCTTGTCCGACCCAGGGAACGCCTTCTCCCCCCATCTGGGTAAATGTGCTGGTTGACCGATCCATCCACGTCACCATGTAATGGCAGCCGATGCCACCGATTGCCCGCGATCCTTCGGGTACCTTTGTTGACGTGTTGTGTGGGCAGCCGGCACAGAAGTGAGGAATTCTTTTAACCGCGATGGGTTCATTGTGTTTGGCGTGTTCAAGAAAGAGCAAGCGTTCCCTGATAGAGGCAAGAGGGTTTATGCTGGAAAGAATGGGGCCGAGGACAAGGGCAATCTGATCTGGTCCCAGTTCTCCTGTGGCTTGAAAAGCGGGCTCTCCGGTGGGGCTGTGTTTGCCGGTTATTCTGGGGGCGTTATGCCGAAGCTGATTGTACAGCAGCTCCTTGACCTGTGTTTCGATAACGGGCCTCTTTTCCTCAATAACAACAAGATGCTCCAGCCCCCTTGCAAAAGAGAGGATGCCATCTGGTTCCAGAGGCCACGGCATGCCAACCTTGAAAAGCCTTAGTCCAAGGCTATGGGCTTCATTTTCCTTGATGCCCATATCATCAAGAGCTTGCAGGGTATCCAGCCAGCTCTTTCCCGCAGCAATAATGCCAATACGTGCAGCAGGGGTGTCAAAGGAAACAAAATTGATCCGATTGTAGCGGGCAAAGGCGACGGCTGCCGGAATCTTGTAGTTTATGAGGCGGTACTCCTGTTCCAGCGGTGAGTCTGGTACGCGGATATGAAGACCGTCTTCGGGCATGTTTCCCTGTTCAGGATCTGAGAAAGTATAGCGCCCAAGATCAGCCTCAACCGTTGATGAGCTATCCAGAACCTCGCTGATGCATTTCAGGGCAACCCAACATCCGGAATAGCGACTCATCTGAATCGCCATAACTCCATAGTCCAAGATATCCTGAACATTGGACGGGTATAGAACCGGTATTTGCAGATCCATATAGGTGTAGTCGGTCTGGCTGGGTACAGTGGATGATTTGGCTGCATGATCATCACCGGAGAACAGAACAACCCCGCCATGCCGACTTGTTCCTGCCATGTTTGCGTGACGGAAGACGTCACCGGATCGGTCAACGCCTGGGCCTTTGCCATACCAGTATCCGCAGACACCATCATACCGTTGTCTAGGGAACATTGATCCTTGCTGGCTTCCCCACACGGCTGTTGCCGCAAGATCTTCGTTAAGCCCCGGCTGGAATACAATGTGGTGTTTCTCAAGGTGCTTCTGAGCTGCGAGCAGCGTTGTATCAAGAGTGCCAACCGGTGATCCCCGATACCCCGATATAAAGCCGGCTGTATCAAGGCCATTCCCGATGTCCAGAATGCGCCGTGTCATGGGTATGCGGGCCAAGGCCTGAATCCCCGACAGATAGATTCTTCCGGATGATGCAGCATACTTGTCTTCAAGAGTGATGCGATGATCAATCCCCATGTTTTCCTCCCTGGAACAGCTTTTCTTTTTTCAGGCCGTTCTCTTTCCGCAGTCGTTTTGATCTTGCGGTATATGGTCCCCGGAAAAAGGATAGGGGGAGCAGGAGAAAATACAATAGGACTGTTATGCTGACCTGTTATGGGCTCTGATTTGATGAGGCCAACGTATTCGGCGCATCTTTATGTTTTCTTCTGGTCCACAGAAGAACAAAGATTGTTTTGCCTGCGCCCAAGTACTGAAGGCGGGCAAGAATCATATATTACGACCGATAGAGCTGATCCAGAGTCGCTCTCCATCGCTCAAGGATAACGTGGCGTCTTATTTTCAGAGTGGGCGTCAGCATGGCATTGTCGATGGTGAAGGCTTCGGGGGCAATGACAAAGCGGCGCACGGTCTCTATGGTGGAGAGTTCCTTGTTAACCCTTTCAAGGGCGGCACTGATACGTCGCAGTATTTCCGGTTCCTTGGCCAGTATAGTCAGATCGGGTGGCACGCCCTTTTCTGCTGCAACAGCACTGATCAGTTCTTCACTTGGAACGACAAGGGCAACCAGATGCGGGCGCTTGTCCCCGTAAACCATGGCCTGTGCAATTTCAGGCTCCAATGTCAGGAAGCCTTCTATCCTTTGCGGAGATATGTTGTCACCGCCGGAATTGACAATAATATCCTTTTTTCTGTCTGTGATGAAGATGTGCCCTTCCGGGTCGATATGCCCGATGTCACCTGTGTGAAGCCATCCATCGGGGTCAATAACTGCAGCTGTTGCTTCCGGGTTGTTCCAGTACCCCTGCATGACCATTTCGCCCCTGACGCAAATCTCCCCGTCTTCTGCGATCTTTGCTTCAACGCCATTCAGGGCAGGGCCAACGCTTTCCATTTTTGGATTATCCGGCGTATTGACCGAAATCAGGGGGCCTGCCTCAGTTTGCCCATATCCTTGAAGAATGCGGATCCCCAAGGCTGTGAAAAAGTATCCGACGTCAGGGTTAAGAGGAGCACCGCCTGATACAAAGGCCTTCAGGTGTCCGCCGAAGCCTGCTGCAATTTTCCGTCGTACAAGAAGTGTACAGGCGACATTTATCAGGAGTTCCAAGGGGCCAATTTGTGTTTTATGGCAATAACGTTTTGTGCCCAGGCTAAGGGTCTTGTGAAACAGCCAAGTCTTGAGTCCGGAACTTTTTTCCGCCGATCGCAGCATTTTTGTCCGCATGACTTCATAAATGCGTGGTACGGCGGCCATAAGGGTTGGCTTGGCTGCAGCCATGTTGCGACCAAGCGCATCGATGCTTTCTGCGTAATAGATTTGCGCCCCGATCGAAACCGGAAAAAATTGACCCGCGCTGTGCTCATAGGCATGGCTGAGTGGCAGGAAGGACAGAAAGCGTTCTTGCCCCAATCCCAGCTTGACCAGAACATCATGGGCACCCCGGCAATTGGCAAGAATAGAGGCATGGGACAGCATAACCCCCTTGGGTGCCCCACCGGTCCCGGATGTATAAATGATACAGGCTGTATCTGTACGTTGCGGCAGGGTAGGCAAGGGGAGATGCTGTTTCTTGGCTCCCTTTGCAATCAGGTCGTCCCAAAAGAACAGCGAAACCCCCGGATTTTGCTTCAGGTCCCCCGCGTTGATCAGGATAACATGCGGCGGGTGTGCGATGTGGGCTGCTGCGTGTAACAGAGGTCGCATCAGTCGACCGCTGGAAACAATAACGGCGCGGGCGCCTGAATCGGTCAACACATGCCTGTGATCATTCGGTGTATTTGTTGTGTAGGCTGGAACAGAAATGGCACCGGCGGCCATGATGGCCAGATCGCCAAGGCACCATTCCGGGCGGTTTTCCGAGACCAGGACAACACGGTCACCGGTTTTGATTCCCATTTCAGTCAGCCCATGGGCCAAGGACCGCACTGTTATGGCGGCATCTTCCCAGCTTATCGGGCAGTAAGATCCTTTGACCACCCTCCATAGAAAGGGTGCAGGACCAAAGAATGCGGCCTGTTCGAAGAACATGGAAACCAGACTGGTTGTGGTTTCATAATTGACGGCACGTCCCCTCAAATGCCTTCTCCTGATGGGCCGGTCTTGTTGTCCGGTCTTGTTGTCCGGTCTTGTTGTCCGGTCTTGTGGAAATCCTCGAGTCTCGGCACACTGGGTGCCATAAACTGGGCGGCAGCACCACAACGGGCTTACGGTGTGTAGGGGCTGTCGTCATTTTTTTGTTCTGCCCCGTGGATCAACGGGGATCATAAGGAGATAATGGGATGTTGCCAATCATCAACCGTGACAGCGAGGGAACGGGTTCTGCAGCCCATAGCGGGGTACCGGAATGGGATCTGTCAGATTTGTACCCGGGGCGTGATTCCGCTGAATTGGCAGCGGACCTTGGTCAGGTTGACACGCAATCCAAAAAATTTGAGGCCAGCTATCAAGGGAAAGTCAGCGCGCTCAGTGCAGTACAGTTCGGTGCCGCCATTGTTGAATATGAAACCTTGTGTGAGCGCCTGTACCGTATTTTGTCATATGCTCAACTTTTGCATGCCGGTCATGTGACCGACCCTGAAACAGGACGGTTTGTACAGGATATCAATGAGAAGGCGACCGAGGTTCAGACCAGAACACTTTTCTTTGTTCTGGAAATCAATCGCATGGATGATGCCGCGCTGGCTGCACGGTTGGCGGAAGATTCGGTGGTTGCACGGTATGCTCCTTGGATCCGGGATGTTCGCCTGAGCAAGAATCACCAGCTTTCCGATGAACTGGAGAAGCTGTCGAGCGAGAAGGGGATTACAGGCGCTGGGGCATGGGTTCGTCTGTTTGATGAAACCATGGCGTCGCTGCGGTTTCCTGTTGATGGCAAGGACCTGACCATCACCGAAGCTACCCATCTGCTGGGGGAAACCGATCCACAGCGTCGGAAGAGTGCCGCTAAAAGTATCGGTCAGGTTCTGGGCGATAATATTCGTCTGTTCGGGCTGATTACAAATACCTTGGCCAAAGACAAGGAAATTGATGACCGCTGGCGTGGTTACAAAAGCCCTATGGCTGCCCGTAATCTTGCCAATCAGGTTGAAGAGCCTGTTGTCGATGCTTTGGTTTCTGCTGTGCGGGACGCTTTTCCGCGCTTGTCACATCGGTATTATGCGATGAAAGCCAAGTGGTTCGGTATTGATGTTCTGGATTACTGGGATCGTAATGCGCCGGTACCAGGGGACAGCAGCCGGACCTGGAGCTGGAAGGAAGCAGCGGACTTTGTTCTTGCTGCCTATGGGCGTTTTTCTCCCGAACTGGCCGCTGTCGGACAGCGTTTCTTTGATAATGCATGGATTGATGTTCCTGCACGTCCTGGCAAGGCATCTGGTGCCTTTGCTCACCCAACAGTTCCAAGTGTGCACCCTTATCTTCTTCTCAATTTTATGGGAAGAGGGCGTGACGTCATGACTTTGGCCCATGAGCTGGGACATGGTTGCCATCAGATTTTGGCTGGCCGTCAAGGATGCTTTATGTCTGATACACCATTGACCTTGGCCGAGACTGCTTCTGTTTTCGGGGAAATGCTGACATTCCGCGCCATGCTGGATGCCGAGACTGATACAAGGCGTCGCCGTTTTCTGCTGATTGCCAAAGTGGAAGACATGTTGAATACCGTTGTGCGTCAGATAGCTTTCCACGAATTCGAGAGAAGAGTGCACAGCGAGCGCCGTTCAACGGGAGAGGTGTCGACAGACAGGCTTGGCGAGATCTGGATGCAGACCCAGGCCGAGAGCTTGGGGCCAGCTTTCCGCTTTGATGCGGAATACCAGCATTACTGGGCTTACATTCCACACTTTGTCCATACGCCATTCTACGTCTACGCCTATGCGTTTGGTGATTGTCTGGTGAACAGTCTGTATCGTGTTTACGAACAGGGCATGTCCGGTTTTCAGGACAAATACCTGAACATGTTGTCTGCAGGGGGAACCTTGCGTCATCGGGAATTGCTGGAACCCTTTGGCCTTGATGCGTCTGATCCCGGATTCTGGGCAAAGGGATTGTCTGTGATCGAGGGCTTTATTGACGATCTTCAGGCCATGGATTGATTACAAGAAAGGCCGCTGTATGCAGCGGCCTTTTTACCAAGAAAACTGTGTAGGAAAAACTAGAGTTCGATATCCTCATCCCGCGTATCCGCTTTTGGCTTGCTGCGGAGGAATGCAGGAATTTCTTCTTCCTGTTCCTTACGGGTGTGGTGCTCGACTTTTTCTTCCGGCTCGTTTCCGTAGTCAACTTGCGGAACGGTGCCACCGGCACGACGCGGAGCCAAGGCAATTTCTTTTTCCAGATCCGCTTCGGAGCACATGCCAAGAATAACCGGGTTACGTGGCTTGATGGCCGTGGCATTCCAGTGTGTTTTGCTTCTGACTGACTCAATAGTCGGCTTTGTAGTGCCGATCAGCTTGCAGATCTGGGCATCAGACAGTTCAGGGTGATGCTTCAGGATCCAGGCAATGGCATCCGGGCGGTCATGCCGCTTTGACACAGGCGTATAACGTGCTCCCTTGGAGCGGGCCTGAGGTCGCGGAATATCAGATGCCGAGAGTTGCAGGCGCAGGGCATCGTCTTTCTCACAGCGGGCAATTTCGGCCCGTGTCAACTGACCATTGGCGATGGGGTCAAGACCGACGATCCCGCCAGCTACCTCACCGTCGGCAATGGCCTGGACTTCCAGTTCGTGCATTCCACAGAAGGCGGCAATTTGCTCGAACGAGAGGCATGTATTTTCTACCAGCCAGACGGCCGTTGCCTTCGGCATGAGAGGCAGCGCCATTGTGTTGTCCCTTTCGGATGTGTCTTTGAACGGTAAGCGTCGTGCTTGTTTACGGGAAATTGCAGCCCCGGACAAGGGGTGTGCCCCACTGCAGGACGAATTAGGGGGAAATATGGAGTGTTTGGGGATATTTGCCAAGACTGTATTATTTTGAATTGTTTGATAACACTATTTTCCCCTTATGGGTGCGTCTTTCCATGAGGCGGTGGGCATCTGCCGCTTGTTCCAACGGAAATGTGCTGTGCAGCAGGGGACGGATGTCGCCCTTCAGGACCCGGGGCCACAGCTGTTGTCGAATCGCCTCTGCCATCCTGGCTTTTGCTGTGGCTGACTGTGAACGCAGGGTAGAGCCGCTCAGGGTCAGCCTTTTCAGCATGACGGGCATAAGGTCCAGCTCAACCCTTGATCCCTCCAGAAAGGCAATGTTGATATGCCTTCCGTCCGGATTCATAAGGCGGATATCTCTCTGGATCCGTTCGCCCCCGGCCATGTCCAGGATGACGTCCACGCCGCGTCCTGCTTTCTTGATGACTGCGGCGTAATCCTCGTTGCGCCAGTTGATTGCAAGGTCTGCTCCCAGCCGGAGGCATGTAGCGCATTTGTCTTCTGACCCTGCTGTTGCATACACGATTGCCCCAATAGAGCGAGTAACCTGTATCGCTGTTGTTCCGATACCCGAGGCGCCTCCATGGACCAGAAAGACTTCTCTGGGCTTAAGCTGTCCGCGTTCAAGGACATTATGGAACACCGTGAACAAAGCCTCTGGCAGTGCTGCGGCTTCTTCTGCTTGTAGTGTGCCCGTTACAGGAAGGCACAGGGCGCTGTCTGCCACGGCATATTCGGCATATCCACCCCCTGCCACCAGTGCGGCTACGCTTGTACCGGGCAGGGGCCAAGATACATCCGCTCCGGTCGCAACAACTGTGCCGGATACTTCCAGTCCGGGGAGATCTGATGCATCCGGCGGAGGTGGATATTTTCCCTCCCGTTGCAGGACGTCCGGACGATTGACCCCTGCATAATCAACTTTCACCAAGACCTGCCCTGCGTTGGGGGTTGGGATGGCGCGCGTTGCCAAGCGCAGAACATCAGGGCCACCGGGAGCGGAAATTTCTATGCAGCGCATGAGATCGGGCTGTGACATGAGAAAAGAGAGTCCTGATGAAAGTGGAAGGTTTGCGGTGCTGTCAGGGTCTGATACTTTCTTGTCCATGTGCGATACGGGGGAGTAACCGTGATGGACATGGATGATCCTCTTTCACAAGCGGCCCTGATCTGTTTTCCTGATCTGGATGCCATGAGTATAGAGCAGTTGCAGGATTATATCACAACCCTTGAGGCAGAGGTTGTGCGTGTGCGTGGGGTTATCGGAAACAAGGTTTCAGCCAGGCAGGCTGCCGAGACCTTGTTCAGGTCCGGGGGGACCTGACAAGAGTCCGCCTGAACAAGAAAAGGGGGAGGGGGTTATGCTCAAGGGTAAATCGGCGGTGGTGACGGGATCAACCAGCGGCATAGGGCTTGGAATAGCTTCAACCCTGGCAGCTCAGGGTGTGCGTGTTATGCTCAACGGTCTTGGTGACGCTGCTGCCTTGGAAAGAACAAGAGGTGAGCTGGAGGGGCGCTACAAGGTGGATGTGCGTCTTTGTCCGGCTGACCTGTCCAAGCCAAGCGAGTGCTCGCTTCTGGTTGATGAGGCGATCAAGGCTTTTGGAAGTGTCGATATTGTGGTCAACAACGCAGGCATCCAGTTTGTCTCGGCTGTTGAAGCATTTCCCGTCGAGAAGTGGGAGCAAATTCTCTCCGTCAATCTTTCGTCTGCCTTTCATATCATCCGGACGGCCTTGCCGGGCATGAAGAAAAACGGGTGGGGTCGTATCATCAATATTGCATCGGCGCACGGTCTGGTGGCTTCTGTCAACAAGGCGGCCTATGTAGCGTCCAAGCATGGTCTGGTCGGATTGACCAAGGTTGTGGCCCTAGAAAATGCCGAGGGCCACATTACCTGCAATGCTATTTGTCCGGGGTGGGTGCGTACGCCGTTGGTCGAGCCGCAAATTGAGGCCCGTGCCGAAGCCATTGGTGGGACGCTGGACGATGGTGTTCGTTCTCTTGTCGGGGAGAAGCAGCCATCCATGAGGTTTTCTGCACCGGAAGATATCGGGGCTTTGGCTGCTTTCTTGTGTTCGGATGCTGCCCACAACATCACAGGAGCGACCTTGTCAGTTGATGGGGGCTGGACGGCCCAGTGACCTGTCCACGTAATCTGTGCATAACTCTGTTTATTTATCCTTTTCCATTTTGAAATAACTTGGTTTCTACAGTCTGCCTTAAAAATAGGCAGCAGTGTTATCCCCGTTGGAAAGGTTGCCGTTATTATTGAGTGCCATTGCCAGTTCTGTTTTCCGGGAAGCGAGGTACGCCCATGCAGGATATTTTGAGGCAACTTGAAGACAAGCGGTCTGCTGCCTGTATGGGGGGGGGGCAGGAACGTGTTGATAATCAGCACAAGAAAGGCAAGCTAACAGCGCGGGAGCGGCTTGCGGTTCTTCTTGATGCAGGTTCTTTTGAAGAATGGGATATGTTCAAGGAACATCGGTGTGCCAACTTTGGCATGACCGAGGTAGATCCTGTTCCCGGTGATGGTGTTGTAACCGGATACGGGACGATCAATGGCCGTGTTGTCTTTGTGTTCAGTCAGGATTTTACGGTCTTTGGTGGTTCCCTGTCGGAAACTCATGCCGAGAAAATTTGCAAGATCATGGACCAGGCAATGCGTGTTGGTGCGCCGGTTATCGGGCTGAATGACTCGGGTGGGGCACGTATTCAGGAAGGAGTGAACAGCCTTGCCGGATACGCGGATGTGTTCCAGCGCAACGTCTTGGCCTCAGGTGTTATTCCGCAGATTTCCGTTATCATGGGACCCTGTGCCGGTGGGGCTGTCTACTCGCCTGCAATGACTGACTTTATCGCAATGGTCCGGGGAACATCGTACATGTTTGTAACAGGTCCGGATGTTGTCAAAACCGTTACACATGAGACCGTGACTGCCGAAGAACTTGGGGGAACTGCGATCCATACGGGGCGGTCAGGGGTTGCAGACCTGGCGTTTGAAACCGATGTTGAGGCGTTGCTCGAAGTGCGGCGTTTGATTGATTTTCTGCCATCAAGCAACCGTGTCAGGGCGCCGGAATGTCCAACGCCGGACTCTGTGGACAGGGTTGAACCTTCGCTTGATACGCTTGTGCCGGCGAATCCACATGCGGCCTATGATATGCGGGAGTTGATTACCAAAGTGGTGGACGAGGGTGACTTTTATGAGATTGCCCCCGATCATGCCCGCAACATCATGACAGGATTTGCCCGCCTGGACGGACAAACAATTGGATTGATTGCCAATCAACCTCTTGTCTTGGCCGGTTGCCTCGACATTGACAGTGCCTGCAAGGCTGCACGCTTTGTCCGTTTCTGTGATTCCTTTCATATTCCTTTGGTTACATTCGTTGATGTGCCAGGTTTCTTGCCTGGCACAACCCAGGAGCATGGGGGAATTATCAGGCACGGAGCCAAGCTGTTGTACGCTTATGCCGAGGCAACGGTTCCCAAGGTAACGGTCATTACACGCAAAGCATATGGAGGGGCATATGATGTCATGGCATCCAAGCATCTGCGTGGCGATGTCAATTATGCTTGGCCGACAGCCGAAATTGCAGTGATGGGACCCAAGGGTGCCGTTGAAATTATTTTTCGTCATGAGCGTGATGATGATGAAAAAATACAGGCTCGCACAGACGAGTATCGCCGCACATTTGCCAACCCTTTCGTTGCCAGCGCTCGTGGTTTCATTGACGATATCATCATGCCACATGCAACACGGAAGCGTTTGTGTCGATCATTGTCTATGCTGCGCGGAAAGAAAATAGAAAATCCATGGCGCAAACACGGCAATATTCCGCTTTGAAATGGACATGCGACGAATAGGGGAGGCGAGCATGTTCAGAAAAATTCTGATTGCAAACCGTGGTGAAATTGCCTGCCGCATTATCCGCACTGCCCGTAGAATGGGCATTGCGACCGTCGCTGTTTATTCCGAAGCTGACGCAGGTGCGCTTCATGTCGATATGGCTGACGAGGCGGTATGCATTGGTCCTGCCCCGGCGCGGCAGAGCTATCTGCTGATTGATCGTATCGTCCAAGCTTGTCGTGATGTCGGAGCGGATGCCGTTCATCCCGGCTATGGCTTTCTTTCGGAGAACAGTGTTTTTCCTGAGGCTCTGCAAAAAGAAGGTATAGTCTTTATTGGTCCACCGGTTGAGGCCATCCGTTTGATGGGAGACAAGATTCGGTCCCGGGAGCTGGCCAGAAAAGCAGGACTTTCTGTCATACCTGGTTATGACGGAGCGGTGTCAACAGAGGATCGTGCGGTTGGCATTGCAAGGGATATTGGGCTGCCCGTCATGCTCAAGGCCTCTGCCGGTGGGGGCGGCAAGGGCATACGTATCGCACATACCGAAGCGGATATCCGGGAGGGCTTCCGTCGTGCCGCTTCTGAAGCCCGCTCTGCTTTTGGTGATGATCGTCTGCTGCTTGAAAAGTATATCAGCAATCCACGGCACATAGAGATCCAGATTCTCAGCGATGGTGAAACCTGTTTGCATGTCTATGAACGGGAATGCTCCATCCAGAGACGTCACCAGAAGGTGATAGAGGAGGCACCCTCTCCTTTTCTGGACGGTCCCCTGCGGCAGGCCATGGTTAATCAGGCTGTAGCGTTGGCCCGGTCTGTTGACTACCGCTCTGCAGGAACGGTTGAGTTTATTGTTGATGAACAACGGCAATTCTATTTTCTTGAGATGAATACCCGTCTTCAGGTTGAGCACCCGATCACAGAATATGTAACCGGTCTTGACTTGGTTGAGTGGATGATTCGAATTGCAGCCGGGGAACGTCTGACCCTGTCCCAGGATGAAATTGTCCTGAAGGGATGGGCGATGGAAAGTCGTATCTATGCAGAAGATTCCGGGCGTGGCTTCGTTCCTTCCTGTGGCCGTCTGGTTCGTTATCGAGAACCGGAACCGGAAAACGGGATCAGGGTTGACAGTGGTGTTTGTGAAGGGGGGGAGATTTCTGTCCACTATGACCCCTTGATTGCCAAGCTGGTGACGTGGGGGCAGGACAGGGACGCCGCTCTTCGTGGTATGCAGGCTGCGCTCGGGGGGTTCTACATTCGGGGCATTACCAGCAACATCCCGTTTTTGTGCTCTATTGTACGTCACAAGACGTTCAGGGATGGTGCCTGTACCACAGGTTTTCTAGATGTGCACGGGCGGGAGATCGTGTCAACGGCTCCATCTCCTGCCTACAGGGTTACGATGGCTTGTATCATAGCCGTTGTTCAACGTTTGTACACAGAAAGGGTATTTCTGTTCCCCGGCCAACATGAAAACCTGTCCAAAAAAGCGATAAGCGACAGTGTTGTTGTTCGCTTTTCTGGTTTATTTGATCTGGAGGTCAAGCTTGAGCGTCAGTCGTGTGTCGAAGGGTTGAATGCGTGGTCCGTTTTTTGTGGGGGGCATGCTCATCATGTTGTATCGGGATGGCAGGTTGGTGATCCCATATGGCATGGCACGGTGAATGGAAAAAGTGTTGTGGCGCAGGTGGAACGTAAAGGTACCTCTTTTCAGATGCATCTTGATGGCTTCTGTGCCGATATTATCGTTCTTGATCCGCATGTTGCTGCGCTGAATCGCATGATGCCCTCTCGTACGAAGCCTGATCTTTCCAGATTTCTGCTATCGCCAATGCCAGGATTTCTGATCAGCATTGATGTGTCCGAGGGGCAGACCATAAAGGCCGGGGAAAGACTGGCTGTTGTCGAAGCGATGAAGATGGAAAATGTCCTGCGTGCCGAACAGGATGCAACCGTCAAAAAGATTCATGTCGCGGCAGGTGGTTCTGTCTCGGTTGATCAGGTGATTATGGAATTTTCATAACTGATATTCATATGTGTACATTAAGATCTACCCGGGCTTGAATTCCGCACAATATTTGCCGTTTCTTGACAATGTGTCGCGCACATCGGAATGACGCTGGTCAGGCGCACAAACAGCCTTTACAGTCAGGCAGTTCTGACTCGCAAACATCTGGTTCGGGCTGTGATGAAAACTCCGAATGAAAATCTTGACGATCTCGCCCTTTACTATCACCGCTCGCCGCGACCAGGAAAGATTGCCGTTGTTGCGACCAAGCCAATGGCAACCCAGCGTGATTTGGCCTTGGCCTATTCGCCGGGGGTTGCTGCGGCGTGTCGGGCAATCGTGGATAATCCTGCTGCTGCCTATGATGTGACATCACGGGGCAATATGGTTGCTGTCGTGACCAATGGCACCGCTGTTTTGGGCTTAGGGGCAATCGGCCCCTTGGCTGCCAAGCCGGTGATGGAGGGCAAGGCAGCCCTTTTCAAGAAATTTGCGGGTATCGATGCGTTTGACATAGAGATCAACGCTGAGACAGCCGACGATATGGTGCGCATTATTGCCGCATTGGAACCGACCTTTGGTGCTGTTAATCTGGAAGATATCAAGGCCCCTGAATGCTTTGAGGTTGAGACCCGGTTGCGCGGCATGATGGGGATTCCCGTTTTTCATGACGATCAGCATGGTACGGCGATTGTGGTTGGTGCTGCCGTTCACAATGGGTTGCACTTGGTCGGGAAGAAGATTGAAGACATAAAGCTGGTATCAACTGGCGGCGGTGCTGCTGGTCTGGCCTGTCTCAATCTTTTGGTTGGCATGGGGTTAAAGCGTGAGAATGTTACGCTGTTCGACAAATTTGGTCTGGTGTACGAAGATCGTGTAGAGGATATGAATCCTCACAAATCGGTCTATGCCCGGTCTGATTTGCCACGTTCAACCACGTTAGGTCAGGCGATGGAAGGCGCTGATGTATTCCTTGGGCTTTCCGGTCCCGGCGTCCTTGCCAAAGATATGGTTGCAGGAATGGCGCCCCGGCCGATTGTCATGGCGCTGGCCAATCCCACACCCGAGATCATGCCCGATGAGGTAAAAGCGGTGAGGGATGATGCCATTATCGCTACAGGACGTTCAGATTATCCCAACCAGGTCAATAATGTTTTGTGCTTCCCTTTTATTTTCAGAGGAGCGCTGGATGTTGGGGCAACAGATGTCAACATGCCCATGCAAATTGCCTGTGTGGAAGCCATTGCAGAACTGGCACGCTCTGAAACGCATGATGTAGTGGCCAGCGCCTATGTTGGGGAGAAGCTGGGTTTCGGGGCTGAATACATTCTTCCAAAGCCGTTTGATCCCCGCCTGATACAGGTTATCGCCCCGGCAGTTGCACGTGCAGCTATGGAAACAGGCATTGCAACGCGCCCCATTGCTGATCTGGAGCGTTATCGGCAGGATCTTGGGCAGTACGTTTTCCGTTCCGGCCAGACAATGCGCCCGGTTATGGATCGGGCCCGGCAGGAATGTCGCCGTGTTGTCTATGCAGAAGGTGAGGATGACCGTGTTCTGCGTGCAGCCCAAGCCGCTCTGGATGAACGTGTTGCCCGCCCTTTGTTGATCGGTCGTCGTTCAGCCATTCTGGATCAGATCGCCAATCTGGGTTTGCGGATGCGCCCGGACAAGGATATCGAGATTATCGAAATCATCAGGGATCCACGCTACCATAACTTTTCAGATGCATATTGGAGATTGATGCGTCGGAAAGGTGTTTCCCCTGAACATGCCCGTATGTTGGTTCGTTCAAATTCCACTATTTTTGCAGCCATGATGGTGCGGCGTAACGAGGCTGATGCGATGATATGCGGGACAGCAGGGCGTTATGTGGAGCATTTGACCAATTTGCGCGATGTTTTGGGGTTGCGTGAAGGCGTTGCTGTCTGCGCATCCATGAATGCGGTTATTCTGGAAAAAGGTACTTTCTTCATTGCGGATACCAACGTTAACCATGATCCGACAGCCGAGGAGCTTTGCGCCATCACCCTGATGGCTGCGGATGAGGTTCGCCGTTTTGGTATAGAGCCGAAAGTGGCCTTGTTGTCACATTCGAATTTCGGGACTTCCAACAGCCCTTCAGCCCTGAAAATGCGCAAGGCATTGGAGCTTGTTAACCAAGCAGCCCCTGATCTGGAGATAGAGGGGGAAATGCACGCGGATTCTGCTCTGTCCGAAAACATACGTGAACGCATATTCCCGGGTAGTCGTCTGAACGGGCAGGCAAACCTGCTGATTGCACCTTCTGTTGATGCAGCCAATATTTCCTTTAATATGATCAAGGTGTTGGGGGATGGGTTGCCTTTGGGACCAGTCTTGTTGGGGCTTGGGCATCCTGCGCATATCGTAACACCGTCGGTTACGGTACGCGGTCTGTTGAATATGACGGCGCTTTCGGTTGTTGATGCTCAGATTTTTGCCGCCAAGAAACAGGAGTAAGCTCTGACAGGGCTTTTATGGACAGTGGGAGACAGCGCATAGCACAATAGCGCTCGGGCTTGCTGCATATCTGGGGGGGTGTTGTTATCTGACTGTCACCAGTCAGTTCTGCCGGTAGCGTCTTGTCCCTTCTAGGGGGGTTCTGTGCATGAAGGCTAGTGACCAGGTGCTCCGGTCTGCACGGATCGTCGTTGTTGACGATACGCCGGCGAACGTCCTTCTGCTTCAGGCAATGCTGGAGGCAGATGGATACGAGGCTGTTGAGGGATTTACAGACCCTGTTGTTGCTCTTGATGCTATTCTAAAAGCACCACCGGATCTGGTTCTCCTTGATATTCGCATGCCCTTCATGGATGGGCACCAGGTCATGGCGCGAATTACCAGCGAAATAAAAGAGTACCTCCCCATTATTGTTTTAACAGCGCAAACTGACGAGGAAACCCGGATTAAGGCATTATCTGGGGGGGCAAAGGACTTTTTGTCCAAGCCATTTGATCAGGCCGAGGTGCTGCATCGCATTCGGAATACGCTTGAAACCAAGCTGGTTTATAATGAGCGTCGCGAACATGCCTCTCTTCTGGAAGAAGTCGTAAGCGAGAGAACACAGGAGCTGGCTCATATGGCCAGCCATGATTTGATTACCGGTCTTCCGAATCGTGCATCCATACGGCGTGATGTTGCCCGGATGGAGGGCAAGGGCAAAGGCCTTGTCATGCTGGTTGCTATTGAACGTCTGGGGAATGTCAGCGACGTCATGGGGCCTGCCGTTGGTGAAATGGTGTTACGGTCCTGCGCAGAGGAACTGCGCGATCGCATGCCAAAAGATTCACTGATGGGGTACTGGGGTGGTTCTGATTTCTTTGTGTATGTTCCTGGGGGTGATATTGATATTTGTGTTCGCAAGGTTCTGGAATACTTCTCTCAACCCCTTGTCTACGATGGGGTAGAGGTTGTTCTGGATGCCCGCATCGGCACGTGTGCTTACCCTGACGATGGTGTTGAGGCTGACCGTTTGGTCCAACGTGCAGGGCTTGCAATGATTACAGGTCGTCGACATGGTGTTGATCACTATCCGTTCAGCGTTGCCTTGGAAGAAGAGGCAGCAAAACGCCATGGTATCGAACGTGAGCTGAGAAGAGCTGTCGAGCGTAATCAGTTGCAACTCTACTATCAGCCAAAGCTTCGCCTCAGTGATGGTGTTGCCATCGGGATGGAGGCATTGGTCCGCTGGATTCATCCCGAAATGGGGTTTGTATCTCCGGGGCAGTTTATCCCTGTTGCGGAAGAAACAGGCGCAATTGTTCCGGTAGGGGAGTGGGTTCTGAAGCAAGCTATGATTGACTGCACGGCTTGGCGTAAGAAGGGTTATGATATCGTCGTTGCAGTTAACGTTTCCGGCCGTCAGTTTTCTGGCATTGATCTTCCGGGGCTTGTTGAACGCTTTCTGGGTGAAACGGGGCTTGATCCTGTCGGTTTGGAAGTTGAAATCACAGAGTCCGCTCTTCTGCATGATCTGGAGCAAGCCAAGAATGTTCTTGATGCTATCCGTGAGCTTGGAATTTCCATTGCCCTAGATGATTTTGGTACGGGGTATTCTTCCTTGTCCTACTTACGCCAGCTTCCATTGACTACCTTGAAGGTAGACCAATCTTTTGTGCGTTATCTGGACCAGAATACGGATGATCAGGCCATGACGCGCACGATCGTCAAGATGGCGCACGGCCTTGGCCTCAAGGCAGTTGCCGAGGGGATTGAAAGTGAGTTTCACGCCAACTTTCTGCGAGATATTGATTGTGAGATCGGCCAAGGCTACCTGTTTGCCAAGCCAATGCCGGGTTCAGCATTCACAGACTGGGTGAACGTAAAGCCTACGCAAAAGTTTTTCGCCTCATGATTCGTAAGGCGTAATCCTCCACTCCCAATCGGTTCTTTCTGTGGTGTCCTTAATCTCAACGCCGGCAGCCAAAAGTTCCCCTCTTATTTGGTCTGCACGCGAAAAATCTCTTAGTGCACGAGCTTCGGTACGTTCGGCGATCTTTTGTGTAATTGCCTCTTCGCCTATGGATGCGGACAGTGGGCGTACGGAGAGCGCATCCGGGTCAGTATCCAGAAGCTTTGTTCCAAGAACAAGATCAACCAGCGCAACCAAGCGAATGACTGCCTGTGGGGTCAGGGCTGGATCGTCTAGGATTTTTCCCAGTATAACCAGAACTTCCGGGGTGTGGAGGTCATTGGAGAGTGCTTGGTCCACAGCAAGGATATAGCTACGTTCCTCTTCTTTAGCCTCATTCGTTAGTCGTTCGATCAGGAACGTAAACGGTCCCCCGCTCTGGAAGTATGCATCATGCGTAACAGCCTTGGCCAGTTGCAGGGTTTCATTATCCGCGTTTTCTTTGATCCGTGCTATCCGTAGTAATATCCGGCGCAGGTGTGCACGGCTTCCGGCAAGAGCTTCCCACGAAAACTCGATACTCGAGCGATATGCCGCACCCAGCAAAAATAGTCTGTAAACAAGCGGATGAATGCCACGGTCAACAAGGCTCTGAAGTGTCAGGAAGTTGCCACTTGACTTTGACATCTTCTCGTCCCCGCTTTCGGCGCGTAGAACAAGGAATTCATTGTGCATCCACCAGTTGGCGCCTGGGTGACTACACCGGCTGTAGCCTTGGTTCTGGGCAATTTCATTGCAGTGATGAACGCTGCGATGGTCAATGCCGCCCGTATGAATATCAAATGTCTTTCCCAGATACTTTGCTGCCATGACGGAGCATTCCAGATGCCACCCGGGCGCGCCTGTTCCCCACGGAGACTGCCATTCCATCAATCGTTTTGCGTTGGTGGGGCTTTTTCTCCAGACAGCGAAGTCTGAAAGGTTCTTTTTACCACCATAAGCAACACGTTTGCCGGCTTCCTGTCCCTCTAGATTGAGCAATCCCAAACGCCCGTAGTCCGGAACTTTTGATGAATCAAAATACAGGCCGTCTTCCAGCATGTATGTTGTGCCATTACGTTCCAGAACCTTGGCGAAAGCTATCATTTCCTGGATATGGTCTGTCGCTTTTGACCACAGGGACGGGGGCAGGATATTAAGGCGTTGCAAATCGTTTTTGAAGGCAAGGGTATAGTGTGCCGCAATGTCCCATACAGACTTCTGGTCCCGGGTTGCGGCGGCCTCCATCTTGTCATCGCCTTCATCGGCATCGGATGTCAGGTGGCCGACATCGGTAATATTGATGACATGGGTTACGTCATAGCCTTTCCAAGCCAAGGTGCGGCGCAGGACATCAACAAAGACATAAGCCCTGAGGTTGCCAATATGAGCATAGTTGTAAACAGTTGGCCCGCAGGAGTAGACGCGCACATGATCAGGGTCAATTGGCGTGAATTCGCGCAGTTCACGTCCGAGGGAATTAAAGAGATGCAGTGTCTTCGAGATCATGGGGCAATCAATCATATGCATTGCTGTATCAAAGCATGCACCATGCCACGCCAGAACGCATTCGCCAAGATCCGGAATAGCCGGTAACGCGGCTTTTTGTTCTTCTGGCTTGCCATTCAACGCCATATCTGTTAGATGACACTGCGAACTATTTTCATTGCCTTGATGGCTGAGCGTATCATTCCGCGTGAGGTGCGCCGGTATTTTTTCAGGGCAGCTGTGCTTATCTTTTATGGACGGGAGCACCGTAATGTTCACTGCCCGCTCTTTGCCTGCTGCTGTTTCGTTTGCAGCGATTCTTCTGTTTTCCTGTTCGTCCCTGGCTGGGGAAGTGAATGTCTATTCGGCCCGTCAGCCTTTCCTGATCGAGCCCATGCTCAAGGCATTTACTGACAAGACCGGCATTCGGGTCAATACAGTCTTTGACAAGAAAAGTATTGAAGAGCGCTTGAAGGCGGAAGGGCCGGGAAGTCCGGCTGATCTGGTATTGACCGTTGATATCGGGCGGTTGAACGACCTAGTCGTGGCCGGTGTGGCGCAACCCATTCTGACGGATACGCTGAAAGATAACATCCCGGAACAGTATCACGCTCCTGATGGAGCTTGGTGGGCACTGACATCCCGTGCAAGGGTTTTGTATGTTTCCAAGGACCGTGTTCAGCCTGGCGAAATTTCTTCTTATGCCGAACTGGCCGATCCCAAGTGGAAAGGGCGTATTTGCACGCGTCCCGGCGACAGTGACTATCATGTTGCCCTTACGGCAGCCATGATTGCTCATAAGGGTGTTGATGCAACACGCAATTGGTTGAATGGCCTGAAGGCCAATCTTGCGCGCAAGCCTCAAGGTAATGATCGCTCCCAGGTCAAGGCTGTAAAAGAGGGCGTTTGTGATATTGCCATAGGTAATACCTATTACATGGCTGCTATGATGAAGGACCCTGAACAACGGGCTTGGGCAGAGGCCGTGCGGATTGTTTTTCCGGACCAGAAAGGGAATGGGACGCACGTGAATGTGTCGGGTATGGTCCTGACCAAATCCGCCCCGAACCGCGAGAATGCCATTCAGTTGATGGAATTCCTGTCATCAGGCGAGGCGCAAAAAATGTACGCCGAGATTAACAACGAGTATCCCGTTAAGCCTGGTGTTGAATGGTCTGCAACAGTTCGTGCGTGGGGTGATTTCAAGGCTGATATAATCCGTTTGGCTGAAGTTGCAGGTTATCGTACCGATGCCTTGAAGCTGATTAATGAAGTTGACTTCAACGCCGGGGCATGATGCGCGCGTATACTGTTGTGCCTGACACGACCCAAAGAGCCGGGTGGGCTGCGTCCATTCGGGCCTTTTTTGTTCCAAACTATTGGCTTATTGGCAGCTTTGCCGTGGCCTGCGTTGTCTTATTGCCCCTTGTATCCGTTATGTATCTTGCCTTTTTCCCGGTCGAGAACATATGGCCACATCTTTTTGATACTGTTTTGTTCGGTTATATTCGTAATACGCTTTTTCTGATGATTGGTGTTGGAGTCGGGACGTTTCTGATTGGTACATCAACAGCATGGCTGGTTACAATGTGTCGCTTTCCTGGCCGTGCCGTTCTTGAGTGGGCGTTGCTCTTGCCATTGGCTGTTCCGGCTTTTGTTCTTGCTTATGTCTATACCGATCTTCTGGAATATGCAGGGCCTGTGCAGATAGTTCTTCGGGCTCTGTTTGGTTGGCAGTCTGCTCGGGATTACTATTTCCCGGATGTTCGCTCCTTGGGTGGGGCTATCTTGATGATGACATTGGTTCTCTATCCCTATGTTTATCTTCTGGCACGTTCTGCTTTTCTTGATCAGTCAGTTGCGGTGATGGAAGCATCCCGGACCTTGGGATGCACCCCATGGCAAAGTTTCTTTCGCATAGCCTTGCCGATGGCGCGTCCTTCTCTGGTTATTGGATTGGCTTTGGCCCTTATGGAGACACTGAACGATTTTGGAACCGTTGATTTCTTTGCGGTTAGAACATTAACGGCAGGAATTTTTAATGTCTGGCTTCTTATGGGTAATCTGGGTGGTGGTGCTCAGGTTTCCCTCGTTCTTCTATTCTTTGTGGTGTCCTTGATCGTCCTGGAGAGACATGGTCGGCGTGGTCGTCGTTATCATGATCTGTCAACCCGCCGTATGTCCTTGGTTTGGTTCTCTTTACCGGGTATACGGCGGTGGATGGCGCTCTTGATATGTGTGCTGCCTGTTGTTCTTGGTTTTATTATACCAGCCCTTCAGCTTCTTTTTTTTGCGGTCAAGCGCTTTGAGGAAAGCTGGACTCCTCAATTTGTTGATTATGCCTTTAACAGCTTGCTGGTGTCGTCTGTTGCTGCGGCTGTGGCAGCTCTCCTTGCCTTGTTCATGGGATACGCAGGCACTATCCGTCGGGGACGGAAGCTGGCTTCTTTCTTCGTGCAGGCAGCATCTTTGGGGTATGCCATTCCGGGGGCGGTTCTGGGCGTGGGCATTCTGGTGCCGGTTGGTTATTTCAATACAGCCTTGCAGGAGTGGGTTTCCGGAATATTCGGCATTTCGATGGAGCAGATCCTGTCTGGATCTTTTATTGGTCTTGTTGTGGCATATGTGATCCGATTTCTGGCGCTTTCTCTTGGCACGGTGCAGGCAGGCTTTGGTCGTATCCGTCCTTCTCTGGGAATGGCGGCTCGAACGCTTGGTTATTCACCACGCCGTGTTCTTTGGTCTGTGCATGTCCCTATGCTAAGGGGCAGCCTTTTGACAGCGGTTCTTCTAGTATTTGTTGATTGTATGAAGGAGCTGCCGGCAACCTTGCTCCTTCGTCCTTTCAATTTTGAAACCTTGGCAACGCACGTTTACCAGTTTGCCAGTGAAGAAATGCTGGAACAGGCCGCGTTGGCTTCTCTAGCCATCGTTCTTACCGGTATCGTGCCTGTGATTATCCTCAGCCTGTCCATATCAAGCACACGGCGCAGGAAAGATGTGGTCTAGTACTTTGACTTCCACGTCAGGACAAGCTCTGCCTCTGTCCGTTTGGCGGCCATCAGCCAAGCTTGCGCATTATTCCGGACCGGCTCTGTTCGTTGCTCTGTAACTGACATGTTGTCGTACAAAGATCTTTCCTTTTGATCATCGCTCATGATGCACCAAGCAAGCAGCCTTCCACTGTCAGCCCGGATTGTTCCCGCCAAGGCACGGCCATAGTAAATGGTTCCAGTTTTTGCGTGCAGGGGTGATGAGCTTTCCGGCAATTCATCGGGCTTCCCGAAGGGGATCAGTTTCAGGCCGGGAAGCAAAGTTGACAGCAGCTTGCCGTTAACGCGTGTTGTTGCCATGTAACGAACCATTGCAGCGCATTGTCCCGGCGACATGCGGGCATCGGACGACAGGCCGGACGCATTGGGAAGTTCTGCGTTTGTCCATGAGACGTGAGGCATGACATCCTTGACCTTTGACAGCAGCACGCTTGCAGATTTCTCTAAATTACTTTCACCGGTTACGGAAAGTGACATCATTTCAAAGGCCACATTATTGGAGTAGTGAAAAGCGCGGCTGATTGCTGTCTGCAGGCTATCTCCTAGATAGGACGCTAATTCTGTCCCATCCGGGATGGAATCAATGCGCTCGGGCGCCGACATTTTGATGCCGTTCTTTTCAGCCACAGCACGAAAGATAGCGGCGGCAAAGGGACCGGGATTATTGACTGGCAGCCATTCGCGGCTTCTGTCCGTATCGGCTGATTCAAGCAGTTGTGAGCTGACGGGAAGGGGGCGGAGAGGAATCTCTGTTCCTTCTGCCTGACCATTTCTCCAGGCCACCCGATAGCGATTGAAATTGATGGATAATCCTGAAATCCCAGGATTGTAGGGCGCATCGGCAGGCTGCTTGGCATTGATGGCATGATGATGAGGAAGGGCGCCATCATAAAAGAGGAAGCTACCACTTATACTTTTAATCCCTTTCTTTTTCAAATCACTAACGATTCTTTCCGCAGCAGGTGTGTCAAACATCGGATCTCCGCTGCCGACAAGGACCAAGTTCCCACGTACAACGCCCTTATTCACAGGACCCGTTGCAATAATACGGGTCTTGGGTCTTTTTGTTACATCAGTCAGGCTTGTCAGGGCGATGAGAGAAGGGATCTTGGCTACGGAGGCTGGTATGAAGGTTTCCCGCGCTTGTTCTGCATCTAGGACGGCACCCGTTTTGATATCAATCAGTACATAACCTGTTCGCAGCCTCTTTCTAATTTCCTCTGCCATCATGACCAAGGACGGTTCCGCTTTATCGGTGATATCACCTTCCACGTATGCATCGGTATTGCTTGAAGCAGCCAGCGAGGTTCCGGCAAGAAGCCAGATCAGGGTGCTTATGCTCAAGAAGCGGGTCCGGGTCATATGCCGCATTTTTTCCATGGTCCGATATCAAGGTGAAGGTGGTCGTGGTGGTCCCTGTCAGAGTTTGGGGTAAGCACCACACTGAACCATTTACAGGCTGATTGTGACAGTTTTCTGAGAAACTCTGTTTTCTTGCCGGCACCTTTCCAATCCTTGGCAACAGAGATCCGGGTGCCATTGCTGAGTTCAAAAACGCCGATGTCCAGTGCCTTGCCATAGCTGTGCTCAGACAGCCGTTTGCGGTTTGAGCTGCGACCCCGGCAGGCATAGGCTCCATAGTGGTGGTAGACCTTCACCTCCTGATGAAAGATCTCTCTTGCCAAGGGTTGGATGGAAGCAGCCTCAAAGGCTGAAAAGCGCAAAGCTAACGTACAGTCCATCAGCGCGGGTCTGGACAGGGAAACCTGAGTCCCGGACAGGGAAACGGGTGTTTCGACGGAGCAGCCTGTTTTCATGCCGGGTTTCTTTGCCGCAGTATCAAACGCTGATGCATGATAGGATAAAGAAACAAGGCAGGCAGAGCCACGTTCCCGGGGAATAATGTGGCTGTTTGTATCACTGCTGCAGGCAGAAACGGCAAGTGCGAGTGATATAATGCCAACAAGGCGGAAAAGTATTCCAGATTGTGTCGCGTGGGCACTATAATCCTGTAGCTGTTCTTTTATGTGTGAGAGAACGCCTGCAGATCGGCCTTGCATCCATGGCTCTTGCATGGATTGCCTGCATCGGTTAGGTCTACCGCTTCCCGCTTCTGCTCTGTTGCCCAGGCGATCGTATTCCATGTCCAATCTTTCTCATGCCGTATCCCGGCGGCGCACGTTTGCTATTATTTCGCACCCTGATGCCGGAAAAACAACACTGACTGAAAAGCTGCTCCTGTTTGGGGGTGCGATTCAGATGGCCGGTGCTGTCAAGGCAAGGGGAGAGCAGAGACGTGCCCATTCTGACTGGATGAAGGTCGAACGGGAAAGGGGCATCTCGGTGGCGTCTTCAGTCATGACCTTTGACTACGCAGACTGTACATTCAATCTTCTGGATACGCCGGGTCACGAGGACTTTTCCGAGGATACGTACCGCGTCCTGACAGCCGTTGACAGCGCTGTCATGGTGATCGATGCCGCAAAGGGGATAGAAGAGCAAACCCGCAAGTTGTTCGAGGTTTGCCGTCTGCGTGATGTCCCGATTATGACGTTCATCAATAAGTTGGATAGGGAAGGGCAAGATCCTTTCCACCTGCTTGATGAAATAGAGCAGAGTTTGGCACTGGATGTAACGCCTGCCTCATGGCCGATCGGAATGGGAAAGGCCTTTCTGGGGTGTTATGACCTCTGGAAGGATCAGTTGATTCTGATGGAGCGTTCAAAGGGAGGAATGCCCGGGCTTGGGGCGCCCTGTACCGGTCTGGATGACCCCGAGCTGGATCGGCAATTGCCTGCCTTGGCTGTGGAGGCTTTGCGGCATGATGTTGAAATGGCTCGTGCTCTTTGCAAGCCATTTGATATCCAGGCGTATCGTGAAGGGCATATGACTCCCGTCTTTTTCGGATCGGCGGTCAATAATTTTGGTGTCCGGGAGATTCTGGACGGCTTGGCGGGTCAAGCTCCTCCCCCTCGGCCCCAGCCTTGTGTTGAGCGCTCTGTCATGCCGATAGAGTCGCATGTCACGGGAGTTGTCTTCAAGGTGCAGGCCAATATGGACCCAAGGCACCGGGATCGCATAGCCTTTGTCAGGCTGGCGTCCGGTCACTTCAAGAGAGGGATGAAGCTCAAGCACGTGCGTTCCGGCAAGATCATGACCATGCACAATCCGGTCATGTTTCTGGCGCAGGATCGTGGATTGGCTGAAGAAGCGTTCCCCGGCGATATCATTGGCGTTCCCAATCACGGCAATTTGGCTATCGGTGATGCCCTGACAGAAGGTGAAGAGCTGCATTTCACCGGTATTCCCCGCTTTGCTCCAGAGCTTTTGCAAAAAGTTCGTCCACGCGATCCCTTGCGTGCGAAACACTTGGGCAAGGCCTTGCTGCAGCTGGCTGAAGAGGGAGCCGCTCGTGTCTTCAAGCCCCGCTTCGGTGCGGACTGGATTGTTGGTGTGGTCGGGGCCTTGCAGTTTGAAGTGATGGCGGATCGTATTCGTACAGAATATGAGGTGCCGGTTATTTTTGAACCAACGTCTTTGTTTACAGCCCGCTGGGTTGAGAGCGCAGATCCTGTAGCCCTGAAAAAAATGATTGATGCCAACCAGGCTTCAATAGCTGATGATCATGAGGACCAGCCTGTTTTCCTTGCTCGTAACGCGTGGCATCTGGATCGTACGGCAGAAGACCACCCTGACGTCCGTTTTCTCAAAACAAAGGGGTAGCTGGAAAGGGATACGCCGGAGACCTTGGTATGGCTTCCGGCGTATCCTAGAATTTTGACCGACGGATTGCGTCGGCCTCTCCGGAGTTGTTGAGTGCGTTGAGGGATTGTTGCAGCCTGTCTATTGTCAGGTCATCAATATTATTGTTGCATGCAATACCCATGATATTTTTCTCAATCTCAAAAGCTTCTTCGATTTCAACGCCTGCTTTTCGGGCCAAGGTCAGGGCAGAGAATTCTGTTGTTGCCCAGACGTCGATGCTTCCTTCCTCAAGTTTTCTTGGGTTCGCGTCATCAACAGTTTCATAATTAACCTTTAGCCCAAGGCTTTTGACATAAGCGCTGACACTACCCCCTACATAGCCACCGATGGTTTTTCCCTTCAGGTCCCCCAAGTTTTGTAGGGCCAATGTGCTGTCTTTTTTCTTGTAAACAACCCACCGATTCATTTCTATCGGTGCAATCCACTTCAGCCTCTTGCTGTATTCATCAGACAGGGGCACGGGGAATGAGCAGTTAAAGTTTTTGCTCGTCGTCATGCTATAGGATCGGGCCCGTGGATGAACGGCAATTGTGTATGCGATGCCCGCATTCTCGGCCATAAGCCTGACAATCTCAGTTGCAGTTCCTACGAATGTTCCGCGGCTGCTATAGCTATAGGGATACCATTCTTCCGTATTGAAGACGAAGGTCTGGGCTTGTACCCCACCGGCATTAAGGATGACAGCCAAGGAGACAGCCGCGCCATACAGGGACTTCAGCATCACGACCTCTCGATGAACATACGATCCTTGCAATCATAGCCTTTTTCGATCTGATCCAGAAGAAGAGGAAGCGACCGCATGTCACGGTCACTTCCTCCTGAGAGATCACCGTTTCTTCAGGGGTACAAACTTGCGTTGGGCGTGCCCTGTGAACAGTTGGCGTGGGCGGCCAATCTTCTGGTCTGGATCGCCAATCATTTCATTCCACTGCGATATCCACCCGGTTGTCCGGGCCAGTGCAAAGATACATGTGAACATGCTTACCGGTATGCCCATAGCCCTGAAGATAATTCCGGAATAGAAGTCTACGTTGGGATAGAGCTTTTTCTGGACAAAGTAGTCATCTTCCAGGGCAATGCGTTCCAGCTCCATCGCAATCTGGAGAAGAGGCTCATTTTTCATGCCCAGCTCGTCCAGCACTTCCTTGCATGTCTGTGCCATGATCTTGGCGCGGGGATCGTAGTTTTTGTAAACACGATGCCCGAAGCCCATCAAGCGGAACGGATCATCCTTGCTCTTGGCGCGTTTGATGCATTCCGGAATCCGTTTCACTGTACCGATTTCGGCCAGCATCTTGAGAACGGCTTCATTAGCACCGCCATGTGCTGGTCCCCACAGGGAGGCAATACCTGCTGCAACGCAAGCAAACGGATTTGCGCCGGATGATCCTGTCAGGCGTACGGTTGATGTGGAAGCGTTTTGTTCGTGGTCAGCATGTAGGATCAAGATGCGATCCATGGCTTTTGCCAAGGTTGGACTGATCTTGTACTCCTCGCACGGAGTGGCAAACATCATCCGCAGGAAATTCTCGGCATAGCTCAGCTCATTCTTGGGATAGATGAACGGCTGCCCTATGGAGTACTTATAAGCCCATGCCGCTATGGTTGGCATTTTGGCAATCATGCGGTGCTGGGATATCATGCGATGGTGTGGATCGCTGATATCAAGTGAATCATGGTAGAAAGCAGACAGTGCGCCAACGACCCCGCATATGATGGCCATCGGATGGGCATCCCGGCGGAAGCCTTGGTAGAAGCGTGTTACCTGCTCATGGATCATGGTGTGATAGGTGATCGTGCCCTCGAACTCTTTCAGTTCTTTTGGGTTGGGCAGCTCACCTCTTAGAAGCAGATAGGCAACTTCCAGGAACGTGCAGTGCTGGGCCAAGTCCTCTATGCCATATCCGCGATGACGCAGAATGCCTTCATCGCCATCAATATAGGTGATCCCTGATGCGCAGGATCCCGTTGAGGTAAAGCCAGGATCATATGTGAACATGCCTGTATCGGCATAAAACTTGCGGATATCCACGACGCTGGGGCCAATGCTGCCGTCCATGACGGGGTATTCCCAGGACTTTCCGTTCCGGTTGTCTGTGACCGTGACTGTCTTCTTGGTTTTCGACATGTTGGTAAACCCCTCTGGAAATGCGTTGGTACAAGGTCTCTTTCTTGAAGAGCAACCTACGGGCAGCAGTAAACATCACGCAATAGCACGGTCGAGCGCATCGCGCAGGCGAGCCAGGCTTTCTTGTTTTCCTAAAAGCTCCATAACCTCAAAGATGGGTGGCGATACGGTTGAGCCAGAGAGTGCAGCCCGTAACGGTTGGGCGACCTTTCCCAGTTTCAACAGTTTCTCTTCTGAATAAACACGCGCAAGCTCTTCCAAGGCCTCTCTCGAGAAAGGCTCTGCACCGTCAAGGCGAACGACCAAATCCTCCAGAACCTGTCGGGCACTGTTGTCATCCAGTTGCCGCGCTGCTTTTTCCTCAAGCGCCAGCGGCCGGGGCTGCACATAGAACAGGGCGGATTGTGCCAGCTCGTTGATCGTTTTTGCCCTTTGTTTCAGGCTGTCCATGGCCCGGAGCAGAAGGTCCTTAGCTTTGTTGTCCAGAGATTGGCGTATCTCTTTCTCAAGGAGCGGAATAATCAGGTCGCACAGGCGGGCATCATCAGCCTGACGGAGGTAAATGCCATTGAGGTTGGTCAGCTTGGCCATGTCAAAGCGGGATGGTGCCCGGCCTACATCGGCAATATCAAACCATTCAATGGCCTGTTGTGTGGAAATAATTTCTTCATCGCCACGGCCCCAGCCAAGACGCAGCAGGTAGTTGCGCATGGCTTCGGGTAAAAAGCCCATGTCACGGTAGGCCTCTGCACCCAATGCGCCATGACGTTTGGACAGTTTTGCACCATCCGGTCCATGGATCAGGGGAATATGGGAAAAGACCGGCAAGTCCCAGCCGCATGCATGATAAAGCTGGATCTGTCGGAATGTGTTTGTCAGATGGTCATCACCACGGATGACATGGGTTATGCCCATATCGTGGTCATCGACAACAACAGACAGCATGTAGGTTGGTGTGCCGTCTGCGCGCAGCAGGACCATATCATCCAGTTGTGCATTGGCAACACGCACTTCCCCCTGAACCAGATCGGATAAAACCGTCTCACCGTTCTGGGGTGCCTTCAGGCGGACAACGGGTTTGATGCCGGCTGGCGCATCTGTTGCGGGGCGGTTACGCCAGCGACCATCGTAACGCATAGGCAGCCCGGCGGCTTTTTGCTCGTCTCGCATGGCTGAAAGCTCTTCCGGAGAGCAGTAGCAGTAATACGCCTTACCCTGCTCCACGAGCATGTGGGCAACTTCAGCATGCCTTTGGGCTTTGGAAAACTGGAAGACAGGCTCCTCATCCCAGTTCAGCCCCAGCCAGCTCAAACCGTCAAAGATGGCGTCAACGGCATCCTGGGTTGAGCGGGCCCGATCAGTGTCTTCAATCCGGACAAGAAATTTTCCGCCGTTATGTCTGGCGTACAGCCAGTTGAACAAGGCTGTTCTGGCACCGCCAATATGAAGAAAGCCCGTAGGCGACGGTGCAAATCGTGTAACAACATTCATAGACAAAGCCTAGGTTTGGGGCCAATGCCAAAAAAAGGATCCTATACTGCCCTGCCTCAGAGGCTATTTGCAAGCAGCAGCCCTTCGTAGCATATTCTTTGCGCACTTGCAGCAGGGAGATCGTAAACATGTACGCCCGGACGTGGCTGTCAGCCACGGTGTTCCTTCGTCTTTTCCTTCGCATATCACATGTTTTTGATCAAATTCGTTGGAAAATGGTGGCGGAGCAGGATTGGGGCTTGCCGTGGGGGGCTGTCTTTCTTGCCAGTGGGGCAGGGGTTTACTTCTCTTTACATATAGAACCATCCATATACCTTATCAGTGCGTTGGTATTTATTGCTTTTGTCAGTGCGTGTGTCTTGGCATGGTCTGTTTATGTGCGGCGTGGTTTCTGGATGGGGTGCGCTATTGCCAGCTTGGCTTTTCTGGCTGGTTTTATGTGTGCACAGCAGTCTGCGGTGAGTGTATCCGCCCCGGTCCTGATGCGGGAGGTTCCTCCTGTCATTCTTGAGGGGGTTGTTGTCAGGATCGAGCCATTACCGGTCGGATCCCGTATTCTTCTTGAACATATTGTTATTATGGGATTTAAACCTGAAGATACACCGAATCGTGTGCGTTTGGTCATGCGCAGGGACTTTCACGCATTACCAGGCCAGAGAATACGTCTACGGGCGGGTCTCTTGCCGCCATCGCCGCCGTCTGCACCGGGTAGCTATGACTTTCAGCGTATAGCTTGGTTCGAGAAGATCGGAGCTGTTGGTTACGGTGTCAGTACTCCAGAGTTTATTGGTGAGGATCCGTCTGATTCTGTCTGGGCCTTTACCGAGGTAATGCGCCAACACATTGGCCAGCGACTGAGGGCAGGGATTCCGGGAGATGGGGGGGCTGTTGCTGCAGCTTTGGTGACCGGAGAGCGGCAGGCTATTTCTCCTGCTACAATTGATGCCTATCGCGATGCCGGACTGTCACACCTTTTGGCTATTTCTGGTCTGAATATAGGAATTTATGCCGGAATTATCTTTGTTGTCGTGCGTGGGGGGCTGGCTATGGTACCCGCCGTGGCGTTGCGGTGGGATATCAAGAAATTGGCTGCAGTTTTGGCTCTCTTGGCAACAACTGTTTACCTCTTGATTTCTGGCAGTGGCATTCCGGCTGTACGTTCCTGGATCATGAGCGGGGTTGTGTTGTGTGCCATCGTCTTGGACCGTAAGGCTCTTTCCTTCCGCGTTCTTGCCGTTGCAGCCCTGCTGATTGTGCTCTTCAGGCCTGACAGTATTCTCGGGCCCACTTTCCAGATGTCATTTGCCGCTGTTCTGGCTTTGATATCGGGGTATATGATTTTGCAACCACGCCTTACAAACTGGCGTGCCCGGTCGGGTGGTCCAGTGTCGGCGGCCTGGCGATCAGGCGCAGTGTATGTGTTTGGTATTGTTTCTTCCACTCTTTTGGCAACTGTTGCAACGGCTCCATACGCCATTTATCATTTTCACCGTCTTCCTCTTTATGGCCTTCTGGCCAATCTGGTTGCTGTGCCTGTGACAGCTGTCTGGATCATGCCTTGGTTGGCTCTGGCCCTGGTTCTGATGCCGTTTGATATGGAAGCATTGGCCTTGATGCCCTTGGCGTGGGGCGTGGATCTTGTCCGGGAGCTTGCTATTCTTATCTCAGCTCTCCCGCATGCCAGCCTTCATATCCCACCTATGACATTGACTGCCTTGGTTTTAGCAACTCTGTCAGGTTTCTGGCTTTGCGTTTGGCAAGGTGCATGGCGTTGGTGGGGGGTGCCTGTTTTGCTGGTTTCGCTCATGTCGCCTTGGGTATGGCGGGATATTCCACAACTTGTTGTCAGCGGAGACGCGAGGGTAATCGCCGTGAGTGACGGGGAAGGGTTGATCCTTTTACCTGGACGTTCCGGTCGTTTTACCCGTTCCACATGGCTGGAGAGGTGGGGACAAAGTTCGGAAAGTTGGGATCGCTGGAGTACGGGTGAAAGGCCTTGGCGCTGTGACCCGTATGGTTGCTTGTATCGGCATGGTGGGTATCGTCTTGCACTTGCCTATCGTGAAGAAGCGATCCTTGAAGACTGTAGCCAAGTGGACGTTATTATAACGCCCCTGAAGGTTTCATCAAACTCTCCCTTGCGAAGCAGATGCAACGCAAATCGCTTTATCGATGGCTGGACTCTTGAGCGGGCAGGGACTCATGTTTTCTATTTTGATAATACGGGCATACAGGTTCGTACGGTCGTCGATGATCAGGGGCAAAGGCTATGGAGCCATTCGCAACGCCCGGCGTTACAAGCTAAGGAAGACGAAACGGAAGCTTCTGTGCCAATGGTGGATGTCTTCTGATGCCCTGTTTTTCATCTAGTAGCTTCTCAGGAGTCCAACCAGCTGTCCCTGTACCGTAACCCGATCCGGGCCAAATATACGTGTCTCATACGTACGGTTGGCGGGCTCAAGTGCGATTGCATTACCCTTGTGGCGCAGACGTTTGAGGGTGGCTTCTTCGTTATCAACCAACGCAACAACGATAGTGCCGTTTTCGGCTTTCTCGCAGCGCCGTATGATCACGGTATCACCATCAAGAATGCCGGCCTCTATCATGGAATCGCCCTCCACGGTAAGGGCATAGTGATCTCCTCCCGACAGAATGGAGGCAGGAACTTCCACTAGGCTTGTTTGATCACATAGTGCTTCGATTGGTGTTCCGGCAGCAATCTTGCCATAGAGGGGGAGTTGTACAGCCTCGCTGTTACCAGGAATGGGAATTCCTGAGAGGGGTTTCCCGAAGTTGCTGCGAACATGACTGATTGTCCGCACTGTTTCGTCAGGGCGTCCTTTTATTCCTGCTTGCACAGATGATTTCTCGGGCATGCGTATGACTTCAAGTGCTCTGGCACGGTGAGGTAGGCGCCTGATAAAGCCTCGCTCTTCCAATCCCGTAATCAAGCGATGAATGCCAGACTTTGACTGTAGTCCCAAGGCATCCTTCATTTCGTCAAAAGATGGAGATACCCCATTCTCGCGTAGCTTGAGATCAATAAAGCAGAGAAGCTGGTGCTGTTTTTTTGTAAGCATGGACCCCACCCCACCCAGCGCTGCAGGCGCCAGCCAAGATATCAGAAGAACGATGATATGTTCTACTTTAGTTCTTTCTCCAGGTCAACGCCAACAGGCTGGATGTGAGAAGAGGTTTTACGATATCATGCGACAGCAAGCCTCAGTGTAGCAGCCTCAACATCGTTCTGGCGCATCAAGCTTTCACCGACAAGGAACCGTTTTGCTTCTGACTTTGCCATTCTGTCGAGATCTGCTTTTTGTTTCAGTCCACTCTCTGAAACAAGGGCGCGGTCTTTACCAACCATGGCGGCCAATGCCTCGGTTGTTTCCAGATTGGTTTCGAGGGTTCGCAGGTTACGGTTGTTGACACCGATCAATCCTGATCGCGTATGAAGCAAAGCGCATTCCATCTCAGATTCATTATGGACTTCAATCAGGGCATCCATTCCCAGCGACAGGGCCAGTGCCTCCATATCTGCCATCAAGGCTTTATCCAGTGCTGCCACAATCAGCAATACACAGTCCGCTCCCAAGGCACGGGATTCAACGATCTGCCATGGATCAAGCATAAAGTCTTTGCGCAGGACAGGGAGGGAGCAAGCGGCGCGGGCCGCAACCAGATAGGCATCCGATCCTTGGAAGAAGGGAACATCTGTCAGAACAGAGAGACATGATGCCCCACCTTTTTCATAGGCTTTGGCCAGTGCAGATGGATCAAAGTCGGGGCGTATCAATCCACCGGACGGTGATGCTTTCTTGATTTCACAAATCAGACCATAGCGTCCTTGCTCCACATGTTGGTCCAAGGCTTTGGCAAAGCCACGGGCCGGGTCTGCTGCTGTAGCCTTGTCTTCCAGGTCACGCAGGGAAAATTTCTTCTTCCTTTGCTCCAGATCCAAACGGGTTTGTGCGCAGATGCGTTCGAGCACGTCACTCATACATTGACCTCACGCACGCTGACAGAGTGATGCGATCCATAAAGGCGCACCAATGAAGCCAGTATGCTGGATGCCTTGCCGTTGTCGATTGCGCGACAAGCCAGTTCAGCTCCCTCGCGCAAGGTATTGACCCTTTCGGCTGTCACAAGCGCTGCTGCTGCATTCAGAACCACAATATTACGGAATGGACCCGGCTCACCTCCCAGTATTTTGCGGATCATTTCCGCGTTGTGTTCGGGGGATCCGCCTTTCAGTTCAGCCAAAGTTGCCCGCGGCAGGCCAGCATCCTCCGGAACAATCTCAAAGCACCGTACATCACCATCCCTGAGTTCGGCAGCATAGGTTGGGCCTGTCGTTGTTACTTCGTCCAGGCCGTCGTGACCGCATACGACTGTTGCCCGCCTGAGCCCCAGCTTTCCCAAACAGTGGGCAACCGGTTCAAGCCATTTGCGATCAAATACACCCATCAGCTGATAATCAGCACTGGCAGGATTGGTCAGCGGCCCAAGGAGATTGAAAATCGTCCTGACACCAATTTCCCGGCGTGCGGGGGCAACATGCTGCATGGCCGAATGGTGGCGAGGAGCCATCATGAAACCAATTCCAATCGTGTGCATGGCCTTTTCGACAACTGTGAAATCGGCGTCCAGATTCAGGCCAAGTGCGCACAGAACATCCGCAGATCCTGAGCGCGACGATGCAGCGCGATTGCCGTGCTTGGCAACAGGAACCCCTACCGCAGCGACAACAAGGGCCGCAGCGGTAGATATATTGTAGGTTCCGCTGCCATCACCACCGGTTCCGACAATGTCGATGGCGCCGGGCGGAGCCTGTATCCGCACAGCATGAGAGCGCATTGTCCTGGCCGCTGCTGTTATTTCATCAACGGTCTCACCTCTCAGGCGCATGGCCATCAGGAAGGCACCGATTTGGGCAGGGGTAGCTCGTCCTGACATGATGACATCAAAAGCCTCGGCGGCCTCTTCTGAAGATAGAACCTCGCCATCAGCCAAGCGCGGCAGAAATTTTCCCAGTCCTCCGCTCATGGTTCAGGCGGCCCTTTCATTGCAAGTATAACCAGCTATATTCAGAAAATTACGAAACATATCATGGCCATGTTCGCTGGCGATGCTTTCCGGATGGAACTGAACGCCATGGATTGGCATGGTGCGGTGCGACAGGCCCATAATCAAACCGTCTTCAGTTTGTGCCGTGATTTCAAGGCAGTCCGGCAGAGAATCGCGAGCGACCAAAAGAGAGTGGTAGCGCGTAGCCCGGAAGGGATTGGGCAGGCCTGAAAAAAGCCCTTGCCCGGTATGATGGACAGGGGAAATCTTGCCATGCATTGGCTCCGGTGCGCGGACAACACGCCCTCCAAAAACTTGGCCTATGGCCTGATGCCCTAGGCATACCCCCATGACCGGAACCTGTCCGGCAGCCTTTTCAATCAGCTCCAGGCAAATGCCGGCCTTGTCAGGGTCACATGGTCCGGGTGACAGAACAATCCCCCTTGGTCGCCACGCCATGACATCCTTGGCTGTTACAGCATCGTTACGCACAACTTTTGCTTCCACCCCCAGCTCTGCCAGATAATGCCAGAGATTCCAGGTGAAGCTGTCGTAATTATCGATTAAAACCAATGGCATGACTGTCTGTTCCGGAGATTGGGACTGCACGTCTGTGGGCATTTTTTTGTTACGCTATGCTAATCAAGATACAAGCACACAATGTGGTTGTGCATTTCATTTCTGTTGACCCGTATCCCTGCCTGTTATTACGAAGGGATAGCTTCTGACATGCCTGCTGCACGTCGCTCGTTCTTGGTACATCGTGCCCGGAGAGATGTCTATGGATTCTCGTCGCACCCAGGTTGCATCGTTTGCCGGTCATATCGGTCTTTCCATACAGGGGATGACCTGTGTTGCCTGCGCGTCACGTCTTGAGAAAGTCTTGTCTAGGCTGGAGGGTGTGGAGCATGCAAGTGTCTCGTTCCCTCTGGAGCGGGCCGATATCTGGATTAGTTCCTCATTTGCCGGTGGGCAGGAGGCGCTGCGCCAAGCGGTTCGTGATGCCGGCTTTATTCCCGGAGACCTGCCCGAAACGGCGGCGGGATTTCGGGCCTATGAGCATGACAAAAAACAGCGACAGCGCCGTGAGCTTGTTCTTCTTGTTGGTGTTGGACTGCTTTCTCTTCCCCTTGTCGCTGATATGGTTTTGCACCTGCTGTCTTCTTCATGGCGTGTTCCTGTATTGATACAGGCGGTATTGGCGACCGTTGTGCAGATAGCCGGAGGAGCCCGTTTTTATCGTGGGGCTTGGTCTGCCCTGAAGAAGGGGTATGCCACAATGGATTGCCTTGTGGCCCTTGGAACATCTGCTGCGTGGGGTCTGTCTGTCCAAAGGGTCATATGGGGCGCCGGGGGACATCACCAGGACTTGTACTTCGAGGGATCTGCGGTGGTTATTACCTTGGTGCTTCTTGGTAAGTGGCTGGAGGGAAGGGCACGTGACGCATCCGGTGCAGCACTGCAGTCCCTGATGAAGCTGCGTCCTGATGAGGTGTGCGTCCATATACCGGACAAGGGGCTTTACATGTTGCCCGCCGCACAGGTGATTCCGGGAATGGTGGTTTGCGTTCGTCCGGGCGAGAGAATACCGGTTGATGGATGTCTTGAGGAGGGAGCGGGCGATGTGGATGAATCCCTTCTGTCCGGTGAGAGTATGCCGGTATCAAAACGCGTTGGTGATACGGTTGTCGGGGGCTCCCTGAATATCAATGGTGTTCTGAGAATTCGCGCACAGGCCGTTGGGACAGAGTCTGTGCTGAACCGCATCATTCATCTTGTCGAGACAGCCCAGGCTTCAAAGCCACCTGTGCAAGCTTTGGTGGATAGGATTTCAGCGATTTTCGTCCCTTGCATTATGGCCCTTGCCTTGATGGCCATTACGGGGTGGTGGGTGATTGCCGGGAATCTCGAGGTGGGAATGATCGCGGCAATTTCGGTGCTGGTGGTTGCCTGTCCTTGTGCACTGGGCCTTGCGACGCCAACGGCACTTGTCGTCGGCACATCTGTTGCTGCCCGCCATGGTGTTCTTCTGCGTGATGCGGCGGCGCTCGAGAAGATAAGCACGCTCTCTACCGTTGTTATGGACAAGACAGGAACCTTGACGGAAGGTCGGCCGGCGGTGGTTGATCGTCTTGCTGATGATCCTGACGGCATGCTGACTGTTGCTGCCAGCCTTCAGCAGGGGAGCCTTCATCCCCTTGCCCGTGCTTTTGTGGAAAAGGCACAGGAGGAAGGGTGTGAGATCGCAACTGTTACAGACTGGATTGAAATGCCCGGCTTGGGTATACGCGGAAAAATTGGCGGGCGCGGTTGGATTCTGGGATCATCGGTCTGTATGCAGCAGGAAGGCAAGGAATGCGAGCCATGGCAGGAGTGGGCCGATCTTCGGAGAGATAAGGGGCAGACCTTGGTATGGCTGGCCCCGGATGATGGTCCGGTAGCAGCTGTCTTCGCTTTGGCAGATCGTATTCGTCCTGAAGCGCCGGGGGTTGTTCAGTGGCTGAAGTCCCGTGGTTTGGATGTTGTGATGTTGACAGGCGACAGCATGCGCTCTGCCCGCTCTGTTGCCATGGCTGTTGGAGTTTCCAACGTCTATGCCGAGACGCTACCCCAACAGAAAGCGGACGTTATCACATCTCTCAAAACGGCAGGGTATGGCGTTGGCATGATTGGCGATGGTCTCAATGATGCTCCTGCGCTTGCGATGGCTGATGTTGCGATTGCAATGGGCTCGGGTGTTGATGTTGCCATGGAATCATCGTCTGTTGTCTTGATGCGCGGTGATATTGCCCTGTTGCCATACGCTTTTGCGATTGCTGAAGCAATTCTGGGCAGAATACGCCAAAATCTTTTTTGGGCTTTTGTATATAACATCTTGGCTGTTCCAATGGCTGCTGCGGGTCTTCTTGACCCGGTGATTGCCGGGGCAGCCATGGCTTTTTCCAGTGTCAGCGTTGTCTTGGGCTCGCTGGCGCTGTTGCGCTGGAATCCTCCCGATTTATCCCGCGGATGACATACCGGGATAGAACAGGGGTGGCACCTTGAATCCTTGGCACGTATACTGCCCCCCTTCATAATAGAGTAAAGACAAAACAGGATCAGGACCTTGCCAAAGCAGCGCCTTTCGCGTACCGGACCAACGCGTTCCAAGGTTTCGTCTTCCAGAAAAACCGTACGAGGGCGAAAGGAGAGGCGTGGTGCCCGGAAAGGGGCAGGCAGCTTGAGCGGGCATTTATCTTTCTTCCGTTCTCTTGACAAAATCTCTCGGCGTCCTGCGATATTTGGTGGCATGGTTGCTGTTATACTGGTTCTGGCTGTCGTTATTGGCTTGGTGATCGGGCATATTTACCGTTCTGCTTCGCCTGTATTTTTAGCTGCTCAAGGCAGTGATCCCATCGGGGTTATGGCAGATAACATAACCCATGGCCGGGATCCGTTGTTTGCAGAACGAGCTGATGCCCCTTTGCAAGGCGTTTCACCTTTGGCGGAACCAGAAGCGTACTCAGATCAGTGGCGTTCTGCCCCACGTGAAGCGTCGCCAAAGCCATCGCCAAATACGTCTGCAGCAGACAGTGCGGTTGTCCCGTTGTTGCCTGTGCCTCATTCTGTCAAGGAGAAGGCTGCGTTACCACAAACACGGAAGCCTGAAGTAAAAACCGCATCTTTGCCTCCTGGCTCTTCTTACCCTGCATTACCACACTCCACTGTCTTTGTTGCTATTGTCATTGACGATATGGGTGTTGACCAAGTTCGAAGTCGGCGTGTTATTGATTTGCCGGGACCGTTAACGACATCTTTTCTTACGTTTGCGCATGACCTGAAGCATCAGGCGCGTTCTGCTGCTGCTGCCGGGCACGAGTTGATGATGCATATGCCGATGGAGCCGAAGGGAAAGGTATCTCCTGGTCCCGATGCATTGCTTGTTCGCATGGGTAAAGAAGAGATTGCAAGCCGGGTACACAACATGTTGGACCGTATGGAAGACTATGTTGGTATCAATAATCATCAGGGAAGTAAGTTCACAGAAAATGAGGCCGGTCTTAAGGTTGTGATGACGGCCTTGAAGCAGCGAAGGCTATTCTTTCTTGATTCCCGCACCAGTGGGCAAAGTGTCGGTGGTCGCATTGCAGAGGAGGAAGGTGTGCGTACCATTGATCGCGATATTTTTCTCGATCATGAGAACAGGCCGGGTTATGTCGAGAAACAATTGGCACTGACAGAGGATTTAGCCAAGAGGCGTGGATACGCCATAGCCATCGGTCACCCGCGCGATGCTACCATAGGGGCCTTGCGTCGCTGGTTGCCAACTCTTTCCAGCAAGGGTATTGCCTTGGTTCCTGTGTCGACACTGATTGACATGCGTTACGGAACCCCGGCGGCCGATCTAATCAAACCGAAGAGAGCAGGTAATGGCTGAGGTTACAATAAAGATTTCCGGTATGACGTGCACTGGCTGTGTCCGTACTGTAGAAAAAGCCGTTATGAGCATTCCCGGTGTGACCTCGGCTCGCGTTGATCTGTCGCGCCAAGAGGTAACTTTTGAGGCCGAAGAGGCTCTACAGCTTTCCGCTGTGCAAAAAGCTGTAGAGCAAGCAGGATTCGATATTCAGGCAGACTAGGTATTCCATATGGAAAGAGCGTGTCAGATGTAGGCTTGCTCTTCTGCTCTGGACAGAGATTCTCCTGCTGTCTGTGCAGAGCGCACAAGCGCCATCGCCTTGTTGATGCACTCCTCATATTCGCTGTCAGGGTTGCTATCAGCGACAATGCCGGCACCAGCCTGTATAATCAATTCACCGTCCTTGATCAGTCCAGTCCGCAGTGTAATACAGGTATCAAGCTGCCCATTTGCCGAGATATAGCAAAAAGCACCGGCATAGAAGCTGCGTTTCTCGCTTTCCAGTTCATCAATAATTTCCATGGCCCTGACTTTCGGGGCTCCCGATACTGTTCCGGCTGGGAAACCGGCCATGAGTGCGGCAATGGCATCATGGTTGTCTGCAATCTGTCCTTCGACATTGGAAACGATATGCATAACATGCGAATAGCGTTCGACAGACATTTTCTGGGTTACGCGAACGGTCCCCGGGCGTGCAACACGCCCAACATCGTTCCGCCCAAGATCCAGAAGCATCAGATGTTCTGATATTTCCTTCGTATCCGAAAGAAGGTCCTCTTCCAGCTGCTTGTCTTCTTCTGGCGTTGCGCCGCGTTTTCGTGTCCCAGCCAAAGGACGAACCGTTACAGTCTTGTCATGGAGGCGGACGAGTATCTCCGGGCTGGAGCCAACCAGTGAGAATTCACCTTGGTCAAAAAAGAACAGGAACGGGGAGGGGTTCGTGCGGCGCAGAGCTCTGTAAAAAGACAGAGGTGATGTTTTGAGCGGGATACGGAAGCGTTGCGACAGAACAACCTGAAAGACATCGCCATTTGCAATATATTCCTTTGCCCGTTCCACCATGCCCCTGAATTGTTCCCGCGTTGTGTTAGAGGTTGGAGCAAGGGGTTTGTTATTGGCCTGCAGACCTTCTTTCCAGACTGCGGTGGCTTCCGTAGCTGGTTTTTGCAAACGTGCAATGGCCTCATTGATACGGCCCATGGCTGCTTCAAACACGTGTTCCGCAGACATCGCACTATTTGGCCTGACAGGCGTTATGATTGTCAGGACATCACGCGCATTATCCAGAACAGCCATGATCGTTGGCCTGATAAAAAGGCTATCCGGTATGCCAATGGTATCGGGGTTCGGATTGGGAAGCTTTTCAGCCAGCCGGACCATGTCATACCCCATATAGCCAGCCAAACCGGCTGACATTGGGGGCAGGTGGTCCGGAAGATCAATGTGGCTTTCTTCGATAAGGCGACGCAGTGATTCCATTGCCTCTCCGTCATGCGTAAAGCAGTTGGGAGCAAGATTGGCTGTGCGGTTAACTTCGGCACTTCCGGACAGGCTGCGCCAGACAAGATCAGGGTTGAGGCCCATGAAGGTATAACGCCCCCTGATAGCTCCACCTTCGACGGACTCCATGATAAAGGCGAGGGGATCTGACTGCTTCAGCTTGATAAAGACGGACAGGGGGCTGTCCATGTCGGCGGATATGCTGCGCCAGAGAACCTGTGCTTTTCCAGCCTTCCAAGAGGACTCAAACGTCTGGAATGACACATTGGTTTGCATGGCGCGCAAGACTCCTTGTAAGGGAACTGTACGGGGCCTTGTTCTAGAAGCCCCGTACGCGCCAGCGGTTAAAGCATGCTGTGTGATTTATGGCAACAGGTTGTTTATAACGTCTTGATTGACATGCATGCCGTAACGGTCAATGAGAGTATCAGTAATGATTCTGGTTACATCGTTGACCAAGGCAGAATGTACATTGTTCTGCACGGTCGCTACGCCATGGCCATCTTTGCTTGGATCTGGGGGTCTGATCATGTCTACGCGCAGGACGTAGGCGTTTTGATCATCTTTTATCACGGCTGCTGTTCCGGTCGGCAGGGTAAAGAGGGTCTGCACAATCTGTGGAGGCATGGGGTTGTCTGTCTTGTTGACTTGCCGTCCGTCCCGTCCAATTTCCGATATCTTGCTGGCCGTTATACCGCGTGCCTTGTTAATAATGTCGTGCGGCGCTTTCCCGGATGTCAGTTCGGCTGCGAGTTGTTCTGCCATAGCAGCGGCAGCAGTCTTTTGTGCATTTTTCTTCCACAAGGCATCAACTTTTTCCCGTACCTCCTGGAATGGCTGGATTGTCTGCGCATGAACGGCGTTGACCTTCACAACAAAAGCGCCGCCATCCACGTGAATCAGGCGGCTTTCCTCGCCCTGACCCAACGCAAATGCTTCTTTGAGAACATCTTCTTCAAGATCGGCTGGCAATAGGCTCGACCCATCAGCCGCAATTGAAACAGCTTCTATAAGCTTGATGCCGAACGTGTCTGCAATCTCCTTGTGGCCTTTACCGGAGGCAAGGCTATCCTCAATGCGCTGTGCGACATCATAGAATCCCTCGGCAGCTTTTTCACGCTTCAGCTGGGCTTTGATATCTTCTGATACAGATTCAACTTGTTTTGTCTGTGCTGGAACACGGGGCCCAGCAGAAAAGACATGCCACCCCACAGCTGACTGAACTGGTTGGGACACCCCATTCCCGGGCAAGGACCAGACGGCGGCTGCAATATCCTCGGGCAGGCTATTTTTGGTGATGAGCCCCATATCCAAAGGCTTTCCTGATCCGGTGTTGATCGCGGCATCGGCAAGGCTTGAACCGGCCTCTACCTGCGACAGGATATGTTTGGCGGCATCTTCGGTTTCGACAATGACCTGCGTAACCGGTCTGCTCTCTGGGGTCGTAAAGAGGTCCTGGTTTGTACTATAATATTTGGCAATATCCTCGTCACTAACCGTTATTCTGCTTTCAAGCATGGTTGAATTCATGATGAGAACAGAAAGATCCCGTGTCTCAGGCACTGCAAACACACCTTTATTCTCTTCGTAGAAGGCGTGCAGAGCGCTGTCATCCGGTCGAACTGCCACGTCCTGTGCAGCTGCACTGATTTGCAGGACATAGGCGTCGCGGCGTTCCTCGCGAATGCGGTATAATGCCTCTGCCATTTTGAGTGGTGTCACAATGCCGCTGGTCAAGGCATCCTCAAGGCGGGCGCGAACCAAGTCCTTGCGGGCCATGTCAAGCCAGCCTTGTTCTGTCAGGTTATTGGCAGCCAGAACTTGGTTGAAGCGTACACGGTCAAATGCACCCTCAGCATTTTGGAAAGCCGGCTGCTGTATGGTTACTTCCCTCAGGGCAGTGTCAGAAACGACAATACCAAGATCACGTGCCAGCATTTCTTGTGCGGCGGAGGCTGAAAGCGACGAGACAGTGCTTTCTATCAGGCCAATCTGCCGGGCTGCATCAGCGTCAAAGCCCGGGCCAAAGATCTGACGGAGCCTGTCCATCTGGCGCGCCAGTTGGTCCTTGAGCATAAGGCCGCTGATTTCGATATCACCTACCGTGAGGGCAGGCTTGTTATTGGCTCTGGAATTGACAACATCCCCGATCCCCCAGATGCCAAAGCTGAGAATTAGAACAGCAAAAAGAATTTTCGCCACCAGAGAGCCGGTAGATTTGCGCAGCGCATCAAGCATGTTTTTTCCTGGTTCAGTCCAGAGTGACATCGGGGAGCATATGATAAGCATACCATGGCGTACGGGCAACCGGCATCCTGGATCGATCGTGATGTTGAGTATGGAAATTTTCTTTTCAAACCCATTTTCTGGCGTGTTCGTTCATTGGAAAGGCGCTTCCAACGTGTTAGACAAGGGCAGCTTTTGTTTGCTCCGTTGTGTGCGGAATCAAGCGGGTGTATCTCAAGAAGGTAAGGAGCCGAGCCTATGGGTCAGAAGCGCCTTTTGATTGCCGGAAACTGGAAAATGAACGGTCTGCGTGCTGATGCGGAGCTTATGGCGGAGGGCCTTGCATCCCGTTGTCATGCCATAGGCAATGTTGCGGTTGACATTGCGCTTTTCCCCCCGTCAACCCTGCTGGACTACATGGCGCGTGCCCTTGATGATACGCTTGTAGCCATAGGGGGGCAGGATTGCCACCGTGCCGAGAAGGGTGCCTTTACCGGTGATCTGTCGGCTTGGATGCTGCGTGATGTTGGTGCTTCCCATGTTCTGCTGGGGCACTCCGAGCGGCGTGCGGGGCATGCAGAAAGCAGTGCGCAGGTCAAAGACAAGGCTCAGGCAGCCCAAGCTGCTGGCTTGGTTGCGATTATATGCGTTGGCGAGAACAGCTCGGAAAGGGACAGGGGGGAAACTCTTGCTGTTGTCGGGCGACAGGTGCAGGAGTCGCTTCCGGCCGGCGCAACATATGCCAATACGATCATAGCGTATGAGCCGGTATGGGCCATCGGATCCGGTCAGGTGCCGTCTACGGAAGAGATTGCGAATGTGCATGGGGAGATACGGCGTCTTCTTGTAAAGGCAACTGGGGATGATTCTGGCGCCACACGCATCCTCTATGGTGGTTCTGTGAAGCCTTCCAATGCGGCGGAGATCCTGGGTTTGGGGGATGTTGATGGTGCCCTTGTCGGTGGAGCCAGTCTGATCCTGGATGATTTTTGGGCCATTGTGACTGCTGCGGTCAGATGAATATAAAAAATGGTAATTTGTTCTGGCATCCTGGCGTCAAGGGCATTAAAAATGCCCGTTTGATGATTCAGGCCGTGCGTTGAAATCCCAGATACCCATGTGGGTTGGATACGGATGTCGCAGACCAGCCCTTTGACAGGTTGCACTATCTCATGATTACGGTTGTCCTTGTTATTCATCTTCTGATTGCCATGGCTCTTGTAGGCGTCATCTTGCTTCAGCGTTCCGAGGGAGGTGCTCTTGGCATCGGCGGGAATGCGGGCTTTGTCTCGGGGCGTGCGGCGGGTAACATTCTGACCCGTGCGACAGCTCTTTTGGCTGTTGCATTCTTTTCAACCAGCATGATTCTGGCTGTTCTGGCGGGTGGGAACCGGGCTGATTCCATTCTGGATGCTCCGGGGCAACCTGCTTCTGCGCCGTCTGGTCAGGCTTCGGGTGAGCCTTCGGTCCCCCTTCCTGAGTAAAGTCACAGTGTGGCAGGCGCCCCGTTTTGTGCCGGGATTTTCGGGCATTATTCCCTTGAGGCCCTGTTCTGGTCAGTAGGCGGCTCTGCGTGTTGACTGTATGCAGTACCGGACTTTGTTCCGGTGCCTGTCGATCTGGGCTTCTGCGTCGTTTTTATTTTGAAGGCAAGAGTTAGCGGACCATGACCCGTTTTATTTTCATTACAGGCGGTGTAGTTTCTTCCCTTGGCAAGGGGCTTGCCTCTGCTGCGCTGGGGGCCAGTCTTCAGGCAAGGGGATACAAGGTACGGCTTCGCAAGCTTGACCCCTATCTTAACGTTGATCCCGGCACCATGAGTCCGACCCAGCACGGCGAGGTTTATGTCACGGATGACGGCGCGGAGACTGATCTTGACCTTGGTCATTATGAGCGCTTTACAGGCGTCGCATCGCGTCGTTCCGACAACGTAACTGCGGGCCGTATCTATCGTACCGTGCTAGAGAAAGAGCGTCGGGGCGATTATCTGGGGGGAACTGTTCAGGTTATTCCCCATGTTACGGACCAGATTAAAACGTTCATCCTGTCTGATCTGACTGATGAAGACTTTTGCCTGTGCGAAATTGGGGGTACGGTTGGTGATATAGAAAGCCTGCCGTTTCTTGAAGCCATTCGCCAGCTGGGTAACGAGCTGGGTCGCGAACGGGCGATGGTGATTCATGTCACCCTTTTGCCCTATATTCCGACAGCTGGTGAGCTGAAGACCAAGCCCACACAGCATTCCGTCAAGGAGCTTTTGTCGGTCGGGATCCAGCCTGATATTCTGATGTGCCGTTCCGATAGGCCTATACCGGAAAGCGAACGTCGGAAGATTGCGCTGTTCTGCAATGTCAACGAAAAGAATGTAATTGCGGCCCTTGATGCTCCCACGATTTACCAGGTGCCGATAGACTATCACGCACAGGGTCTGGATACGCAGGTCTGCCGTCACTTTAGCCTTCCCTGTGATGTCTCTCCGGATCTGGGGCGTTGGCACACAATTGTCGGGCGGGTTACAAAGCCCGAAGGTGTTGTGACGATTGGTATTGTTGGCAAATACACAAGCCTTCTTGATAGCTACAAGTCTCTTTCCGAGGCTTTGGTTCATGGCGGTATTGCCAATAATGTCAAGGTTCAGCTTGAGTGGTTTGATTCCGAGATTTTCGAACGAGAGGATGCTGCGCGTTTTCTTGAGTCCGTTGATGGCATCATGGTGCCCGGTGGCTTTGGAGAACGTGGGGCTGAGGGCAAGATCCGTGCTGCCCGCTTTGCGAGAGAGCATAAGATTCCTTATTTCGGCATTTGTTTTGGTATGCAGATGGCCGTTATCGAATGCGCACGCCATCTGGCCGATCTGCCTGATGCCTCGTCCTCGGAGTTTGGCCCGACCAGTGAGCCCTTGGTTGGGTTGATGACAGAATGGTTGCGTGGCACAGAGCTTGTCAAAAGATCCTCTACCAATGACATGGGAGGAACCATGCGCTTGGGGAGCTATGAGTGTCTTTTGGCAGAGGGTAGCAAGGTACGGTCCATATATGGGCATGAGCGTATTTCTGAGCGCCATCGGCACCGTTATGAGGTGAATGTGCATTACCGTGAGCAGCTTGAAGCAGCGGGTCTGCGTTTCTCTGGGCTTTCTCCGGATGGCTTGTTGCCGGAAATTGTTGAGTATCCAGATCATCCGTGGTTCATTGGTGTGCAGTTTCACCCGGAGTTGAAATCCAAGCCTTTTGACCCACACCCACTATTTACATCCTTTATTCAGGCTGCGGTTACAAAGTCCCGTTTGGTTTGATGGATTGTGTAGCTTAACCCTGTCAGGACGGTTTTGATGTCAAACTCAGTTACTCCGCCGCGTCGCGTTTCTGTCGGTAGTCTTGTTCTTGGCAATGACCTGCCGATGGTTCTCATTGCAGGGCCGTGTCAGATGGAGAGCCGCGATCATGCGCTGGATACAGCGGGTCGTCTCGTCGAGATCTGTACCGAGGCTGGTATCCCGCTGATTTACAAGACGTCTTTTGATAAAGCCAACAGGACATCTTCAAGTGGGAAGAGGGGAGCGGGACTGGAGGCGGCGCTTCCTGTTTTTGACGACATTCGCAGGCTTTTCTCCATCCCTGTTCTTACAGACGTACACGAGCCGTGGCAGTGCGCGGAGGTGGCCCCTGTCGTTGATGTGTTACAGATTCCGGCCTTCTTGTGCCGACAGACAGACCTGTTGGTAGCGGCAGCTGGTACAGGACGTGTGGTCAATGTCAAGAAGGGGCAGTTTCTGGCGCCTTGGGACATGAAAAACGTTGTCTCCAAACTGGATGATGCCGGGAATTCCTCTGTCCTTCTGACTGAGCGTGGCGCATCTTTTGGCTACAATACCTTGGTTGTGGATATGCGTGGTTTGCCCATTATGGCCCGTGATACGGGGTGCCCGGTTATTATTGATGCAACGCATGCCGTGCAGCAGCCAGGTGGACGCGGTTCTTCTTCTGGTGGGCAGCGTGAGTTTGCTCCTGTTCTTGCCCGTGCTGCCCTGTCTTTGGGTTTGGCCGGTGTGTTCATCGAGACGCATGAAGATCCGGACAGGGCGCCTTCTGACGGCCCGAATATGATCCCCCTTCACCAGATGTCGGCCCTTTTGCGCGAGCTTTCCGCATTTGATCGCTTGGCTAAACAGCATCCGGTACACCTTTCCTGAGGAGTTTGTTCTGTCATGACCGCTATTGTCGACGTGCACGCACGTGAGATTCTTGATTCACGTGGAAATCCGACCGTTGAGGTTGATGTTGTCCTGGAAAGTGGTGCTTTTGGACGTGCTGCTGTTCCTTCCGGAGCGTCAACGGGTGCCCATGAGGCTGTTGAGCTGCGTGACGGGGACAAGGCCCGTTATTTGGGTAAGGGTGTTCTGAAAGCTGTTGATGCGGTCAATGATGAAATTTTTCCAGCTTTGGCCGGTATGGATGCTGAAGAGCAGATTGATATTGACCAAGCTATGATTGACCTCGATGGCACACCGAATAAGGCTCGTCTGGGTGCCAATGCTGTTCTTGGTGTTTCCTTGGCTGTTGCCAAGGCTGCAGCTGATGAGGTCAGTCTGCCTTTTTATCGGTATGTTGGCGGGGTGTTCGCCCGGACTCTTCCGGTTCCGATGATGAATATCATCAATGGCGGTCAACATGCCGATAATCCAATTGATATCCAGGAATTCATGATTATGCCGGTTTCTGCCGACAGCATGGCGGATGCGGTACGTATGGGGGCAGAAGTTTTTCATGCGCTGAAGAAGCAGTTGAGCGACGCAGGCCATAACACCAATGTGGGTGACGAGGGCGGCTTTGCCCCCGATCTGAAGTCAGCGGATGAAGCGCTTGGTTTCATCACAAAGGCTGTCGAGAAGGCCGGTTACAGACCGGGGGACGACATCGTTCTGGCGCTTGATGCAGCCTCGACGGAGTTTTTCCGTGATGGGCGTTACCGTATGGAAGGCGAAGGCAAGGTGCTCGATGCGGGGCAGATGGTCCGCTATTATGAGGATCTTTCTGGTCGCTATCCGATCTTTTCCATTGAGGATGGATTGGCTGAGGATGACTGGGCCGGCTGGAAACTTCTTACCGATGCACTGGGTAAGAAGGTACAGCTTGTTGGTGATGATCTTTTTGTGACCAACGCCGAGCGCCTTTCCCGCGGTCTGGGCGAAGGTGTTGCCAACTCTATTCTTGTTAAGGTCAACCAGATCGGCACGCTCTCCGAAACTTTACAGGCTGTAGAGGTTGCGCATAGGGCAGGGTATACGTCTGTTCTTTCCCACCGTTCTGGTGAAACAGAAGACAGCACCATTGCTGATATTGCTGTGGCGACCAATTGCGGGCAGATCAAGACGGGTTCGTTGAGCCGGTCGGATCGTATTGCCAAGTACAATCAGCTTATTCGCATTGAGGAGCTGTTGGGCGGTTCTGCTGTTTACGCCGGGCGCAGTATTCTGCGGGGTTAGTTTTCAGTGCACAGCAGGTGGTATAGAGTATTATCACCTGCTGTGCTATATTGACCCACATGAGATGCGGTGTTTATTGTAAACCATGTCCATGGTTGAAGAAATACGTCGAAGGCTGAACAAGGCTATTGCTCCCCTTCTGGGCATGGCTGCGGTTTTTTATTTTGCATTTCATGCCATCCAAGGTGACCGCGGCCTGTTCTCGTGGTGGCAAATTCGTCAGGAAATAGTGCGCGCAGAATCTGCCCTTCAAGCCTTGCAGGCAAAACGGGCTGATCTTGAAAATCGGGTTTCCTTACTCCGGCCAGAAGGAATAGATCCGGATCTTCTGGAAGAGCGGGCACGTGTTATGTTTAATATGGGGCGCCTGGGTGAGCAGGTTATTCTTCTCCCGCAATTTTCCACCGAAGATAGGTCCTTGTTGCCTTCCGAGCAGCACCTTTTACAGTGAGTGTGCTGCTCTTCTGCTGCCTTATCTACGTTCCTGGAAGCATATTTTTGCCGTCAGAATCGATTTTTAACGCAATAACAGTGGCTGGCAGCTTGGTTTCTGCTTATATCCCATCTACACTTGGTGCTCAGGGCCGTTTTTCGCGGTTCTTGCCTTGATTTTGAAGTCACAAAAGCGACTTGGTGCCTCTGGGAGGGCCGGTTGTCGGAAAGAAGAGGTTCATTGTGGAGACGGGCTCATTGCAAACTTTCCCTGTCCTGCCCTTGCGGGACATTGTCGTCTTCCCGCACATGATTGTCCCGCTGTTTGTGGGTCGTGAGAAGAGTGTCCGTGCGCTTGAGGATGTTATGACGGATGACAAGCAGATCCTGCTTGTTGCCCAGAAAAATGCATCACAGGACGATCCGTCTCCGCAGGATATCTATGACGTTGGGACACTTTCGACGGTTTTGCAGCTGCTGAAACTGCCTGACGGGACGGTCAAAGTTCTGGTGGAAGGTGGGCAACGTGCCCGTATTACTGCTTATGGCCCGCGTGAAGAGTTTTATGAAGCAGGGGTCGTTCTGCTGGAAGAGGAAGAGGGCGACAGTCAGGAGCTTGAGGCTCTTGCCCGTTCCGTAACCAGCCGTTTCGAGCAGTACATAAAGCTCAACAAGAAAATACCGCCTGAAGTTCTTGTCTCGATCAATCAGATCGAAGATTCTGCCAAGCTGGCAGATACCGTAGCCTCTCACCTTTCGCTGAAAATTTCTGAGAAGCAGGAACTGCTTGAGCTCCAGACCATTACAGAACGCCTGGAGCGCATTCTGGGGCATATGGAGTCCGAGATTGGCGTTTTACAGGTTGAAAAGCGTATCAGTAACCGTGTCAAGCGGCAGATGGAGAAGACTCAGCGCGAGTACTATTTGAATGAGCGCATGAAGGCGATTCAGAAAGAGCTTGGCGAAGGTGAGGATGGAAAAGATGAAATTGCCGAGCTTGAGGAGCGCATAAATAAAACTAAGCTTTCCAAGGAATCCAAGGAAAAAGCTCAGGGCGAGTTGCGTAAGCTGAAGTCAATGAGTCCCATGTCGGCTGAGGCAACGGTTGTTCGCAATTATCTTGACTGGATGCTGTCTATTCCTTGGAAAAAACCCTCTAAAGTGCGCAATGACGTCAAGGCGGCAGGCAAGGTCCTTGACACGGATCACTATGGTCTTGAGAAGGTCAAGGAACGCATCCTGGAGTATCTTGCTGTTCAGCAGCGTACGCGCAAACTAAAGGGGCCTATCCTGTGCTTGGTGGGACCGCCGGGTGTCGGCAAGACGTCTCTTGGTCAGTCCATCGCAAAGTCGACAAATCGTAGCTTTGTCCGTGTCTCGCTTGGTGGCGTGCGTGATGAATCCGAAATACGGGGACATCGTCGTACCTACATAGGGTCGATGCCGGGCAAGGTTATTCAGGGCATGAAGAAGGCCAAGACATCCAACCCCCTGTTCCTCCTGGATGAGGTTGACAAGTTGGGGCAGGATTGGCGCGGTGATCCGTCGTCTGCTTTGCTGGAAGTGTTGGATCCCGAGCAGAATACGACGTTCCAGGATCATTACTTGGAGGTGGATTACGATCTTTCCGACGTGATGTTTGTGTGCACAGCCAATACGCTCAGGATGCCGCAGCCTTTGCTCGACCGGATGGAGATTATACGGCTGTCCGGGTATACTGAGGATGAGAAAGTGGAGATCTGCCGGCGCCATTTGATACCCAAGCAAATGGAAGCCCATGGCCTGAAGAAAGATGAATGGTCTATTACGGATCAGGCCCTTCGTGACTTGGTTCGCTATTACACACGTGAAGCCGGCGTTCGTAACCTGGAAAGAGAGCTGGCAACCTTGACCCGCAAAGCAACCAAGGAAATTCTGTTGCGTGGCCTGAAAAAAGTCGCGGTTAGCCCAAAGAACCTTGAGAAATACGCCGGGGTCCGTAAGTATCGCTATGGCGAGGCGGAGCTGGAGGACTTGGTCGGTGTTGTAACGGGTTTGGCTTGGACAGAGGTTGGTGGCGATCTCTTGTGCATTGAGGCGGTTACTGTTCCCGGAAAAGGCAAGTTTACCGTTACAGGTCAGCTGGGCGACGTCATGAAAGAGTCTATAGAAGCCGCCCGATCCTATGTCCGCTCACGGGCAACGACGTTTGGTCTGAAACCGACCATTTTTGATCGTAAGGATATCCACGTCCATGTTCCTGAAGGGGCGACACCCAAAGACGGGCCTTCTGCCGGGGTTGCCATGTCGACAGCCATCGTGTCGACGTTAACTGGCATCAAGATTCGGGCTGATGTGGCGATGACCGGCGAAGTAACTCTGCGAGGACGCGTTTTGGCAATTGGCGGGCTAAAAGAAAAATTGCTGGCCGCTTTGCGCGGCGGTATCAAGACTGTTCTGATTCCGCAGGAGAATGAGAAGGACTTGGCTGAAATCCCTGACAATGTCAGGAAGGGACTACGAATCATTCCTGTTTCGACAGTTGATGAAGTCTTGGACCATGCCTTGGTTGAGCGTCCCATTCCGATCGAATGGTCGGAGGACGAAGAAAACAAAGCTGCAGATATGGCACGTTCCCGTGACGATGATGTGACGGATATTCGACCTCACTGAGTGTTTCCACCAGTCTCAAACATGCGCATGACGGGGTCCTTTCTGGACCCCGTTTTGTTGTTGAATGCTATTGATGCATGGATTCTTTATTAGAAATATATCAATCCACAAGTTAGGTAAGAGGGTGAATGAGAGAAATATACTCTTCCTCTATCAGTATGACGTTGACGGAATGCAGCGCTGATGATCTGATTTCCATTGTGCAGGTCCGGTTCTTCCGCAGATTCTGCCAGTTCTGTTTTTGTCATGACAGAAGGGAGCTTCACGTGAATAAAAGTGAATTGATTGCTGCCGTTGCCGAGACAAGCGGGTTGAGCAAGAATGATGCGGGGCGTGCTATTGATGGGATATTCTCCACAATCACTTCATCCCTGAAAAAAGGTGATGAGGTGCGGCTTGTGGGGTTTGGTACGTTCTCCATATCCCGGCGTGCGGCGACAGAAGGGCGCAACCCACGTACAGGGGATGTCATCAAGATTCCGGCATCCAAGCAGCCAAAATTCCGTGCCGGCAAGGGCCTGAAAGAAGCTGTCCAATAACAAGAAATTGCGTAAAAATGCCGGGGATTTTAGATAAAAGCCCCGGCATTTATTTATGCGTCTAGTATTGGCAAGAGCGATGCAATGACGCGCTCAAACATATCAAGTGTCAGACGCCCTGTATTCACGTTGTAGCGTGAGGTATGATAGGTATCCACGACAATGGACTTGCCTGGAATATGGTGTATGCGTCCATGGGTGAACGGCCACTGGGACTTTTTCTCATTCAGGACAGTCAAGATAGAATCGTGTGCGATGCGGCCCAATGCAAGAATGGCCCGCAAGTCAGGCATAGCGGCGATATCAGCAGCAAGAAAGTGACGGCACTGTCGCTGTTCTTCAGGCGTTGGTTTATTCTCAGGAGGAACGCACTTGACTGCATTGGTCACGCGGGCCCCGGATAGTTCCAGTCCATCAGATGGGTCCGCCCGGAAGACACCTTGTGCCAAGCCATATTTTACCAAGGTTGGATACAGGACCTCACCAGCGAAATCACCGGTAAAAGGCCGTCCTGTGCGGTTGGCACCACGCAGACCTGGAGCGAGGCCAACGATAAGCAGCCGTGCATTCCTGTCGCCAAAAGGGTGCACGGGCCCATTGAACCAGCCCGGGTTTGTTGCCCGTGCCTCAGCAATATAATGGCTCAGACGTGGGCACAGAGAGCAGTTGTGATCAGGAAGCAGCATTTTCATCTTGCGTAACAGATGCATCCTGTTGTGCTGTGCCATGAGCTTGGTAATGCTGGCGTTCATCCTGGCGAACAATACCGCTGCGGGAAATCAGTGGTTCAAGGTCCAGAAGTTCGAGGAAGTTGTCGGCTTGTCTACGGAGATCGTCGGAGGCAATTGGCGATGCGGACTTGACCGTTGAAACAACCGTCACACGCAGTCCACGTTTCTGGACAGATTCGACAAGTCTGCGTAGATCGCCATCGCCGGAGAACAGGACAACGTGGTCCAGATGCTCGGACATTTCCATGACGTCAACGGCCATTTCGATATCCATGCTTCCCCGTGCCTTGCGTCGGCCGGATGCGTCTATATATTCCTTTGTCGCAGGCTTTGTAACCATTGTGTAGCCGTTATAGTCGAGCCAATCGACAAGGGGCTTGATAGATGAATAGGGGGATTTGGTCTGTGGAACTGGCGAAGCTGGTGATTTAGCCGCGTAGTAATCTTGGTCTTCAATCAGTACGGTGTAGTAGAAGGCCCGGATAAGGCGTCCCTTGGTCGCAAACAGGTCCAGAAGTTTGCGGTAATCTATATCAAAGCCCAGTGCCCGGGCTGCCGCATACAGACTGGATCCATCAATAAACAGGGCAATACGTTCGGCAGGGTAAAAAATCATGTCTTTTATTCCTTCAGTATGTTTCGGTCAGGCCTTGTGATGCCGGAACGGTGGCAATACGTACTGTCGTTAACTTCTGTGAAGGTTATAGCCCAGTGTTAAGGTAGGTCAACGGGGCTGCAGGCAGAATCAACAATTTTGCAGTATTCATCACCAGTATCGTTATGGATATCGAGGACAGGGAGCGTTTCTAGTGTCTGTTTTTGTTGCTTTTGGGGCCAATCTTGCAGGGCCTTGGGGTTCCCCTGCTCAAGCATTCGATGCAGCTGTTACATTGCTTGAGCAGCATGGTGTGCCTGTTATAGAGCGTTCGTCACTGTGGGAGAGTGCTCCTGTGCCACGATCCGAACAGCCATGGTACGTCAATGCCGTTGTACAGGTCGACACAGACCTGCCACCCCCTGATCTTCTGGACCTCTTGCATCGTATTGAGAGTGTGATGGGCAGGGTTCGTTCTGAACCCAATGCATCCAGGGTCATAGATCTTGACCTTTTAGCCTATCATGCTCACGCCGTTGGTGAAAAAGGCGGAGAGGGGTTGCTGTTACCGCACCCACGACTGCATGAGAGGGCTTTTGTCTTGTTTCCCTTGCAGGAAATCGCTCCGAACTGGATTCACCCGCTTTCAGGGGCAGATATCCCCGATATGATGGCTGCCTTGGATCCTTCACAGGAAATTCGTTGCCTTGCGGCGCAGTAATGATGGTTCTTGTCAGAGGATGAACACTCGTCTATACAGGCAGACTTATCTGTCCTCCATTTTGTCCCTTGTTCTGTTTGCGGGAGAGCCCGATGGCCCGAGTTACCGTTGAGGATTGTGTTGTCAAGGTACCCAATCGCTTCGATCTGATTCTTGTATCTGCCCAAAGATCACGGCAGATATCGTCCGGGGCTCCTGTGCTTGTCGAGCGTGACAATGATAAAAACCCCGTTGTTTCTCTTCGGGAAATCGCAGAAGACAAGGTTGATGTGAATAGCTTGCAGAGCGCCCTTATTCAGGGGCTGCAGCGTCACGTCGAGGTTGATGAGCCTGAAGATGACGACTTTGGCAGCCTCTCTGTTGAAGCGGTCGGGGAAATCGGTTCCATGATTATCTTGGATGATACAGACGATACGCTGACCGTCCAGGATAGTGCAGAGACCGAAGGAGAAGGTGCCTTCGTCATGCAGGACAGTGACTTTGATGAAGAGGGTTTATGATCGTATTTTGATATCAATCCCGGGTTAGTATTTGTGTTGCTGAAAGGGCTGTAATACCATAGCTGTGGGTATGCAGCCCTTTCTTGTTCTGCCCTTGGCATGTATTGACCGGCCCCTTGTGTTGGACATGCTATTGGTCTGATCTAGAAGAAAAAACAGGTGCCCGGTAAATGATGCGGCAGTATGAGCTTGTTGAGCGCGTCAAGGCCTATGATCCGACAGCGGACGAGGATGCCCTCAATCGTGCCTATGTTTTCGCGGTCCAAAGGCACGGATCACAGTTGCGGGCAAGCGGGGACCCGTATTTCTCTCATCCTGTTGAAGTCGCTGGTATTCTTACCCGCTATCGCCTTGATACTGCAACTATCATCACGGCTCTTCTCCATGATACGATCGAGGATACCGATGTAACCCTTGATGAGGTTACACGCCTTTTTGGCGGGGATGTGGCGCGTCTTGTTGATGGCGTGACCAAGCTGGCCCGCATAGAGCTTCAGTCGGACCAGACGAAGCAGGCAGAGAATTTCCGTAAACTCCTTCTTGCCATGAGCGAAGATATTCGTGTTTTGCTCGTAAAGCTTGCGGACCGCGTGCACAATATGCGCACGCTACACTACATCAAGAAGCCGGAAAAGCGCCGTCGTATTGCTCTGGAAACCATGGAAATATACGCTCCCTTGGCCGAGCGTATAGGCATGCAGGAATTCAAGGTTGAGCTTGAAGAAAGCGCTTTTGCAGAGCTGCATCCCGATGCGCATGCCTCGATCGTGGCACGCTTGCGTTACCTTGAAGAGCAGGGCGGAGATCTGGTTTCCCGCGTGATTGGTGAGCTTCGTGATACGTTGGCTCATGGGGGTGTGCAGGCAACATTATCAGGCAGGGAGAAAACGCCCTGTTCCATCTGGCGCAAGATGCAGCGTAAGGATGTCGCGTTCGAGCAGCTATCAGATATTATGGCCTTCCGGGTTCTTGTTCCTTCGGTAGAAGACTGTTACAGGACTCTTGGGTTGCTGCATGCGGCCTATCCGATGGTTCCGGGGCGTTTCAAGGACTATATTTCAACGCCTAAGCCTAATGGCTATCAGTCTCTCCATACCGGTATTATCGGGCCGCAGCGCCACCGGATTGAGATCCAGATCCGAACGCATGCCATGCATGATATCGCAGAGATGGGTGTTGCGGCGCACTGGAATTACAAGCAGGAGGCTGTTCCTGCCGCCGGGCCGCTGACAGATGGACGGCAGTATCGCTGGGTGCGTGAGTTGCTGGAAATCTTGGATCACGCAACCAACCCAGAGGAATTTCTGGAACATACCAAGCTGGAGATGTTTCAGGATCAGGTTTTCTGCTTCACCCCGAAGGGAGATCTTATCGCTCTGCCGGGAGGCGCAACGCCGGTTGATTTTGCTTATGCGGTGCATACCCACGTTGGTGATACCTGTGTCGGGGCTAAAGTGAATGGCCGGATCGTTCCCCTGCGTTCCATTTTGTCCAATGGTGATCAGGTCGAGGTTATCACCAGTCCCAAGCAAACGCCCAATCCTGAATGGGAGCGTTTTGTTGCTTCTGGTAAGGCCCGGGCCCGGATTCGGCGCTATATCCGCAATCAGCAGAAAGGCCAGCATACGGAGCTTGGGCGCAAAATTCTGTCCCAAGCCTTTCGTGATGAAGGGTACGAGATGACAGACAAGGCGCTGTCTGTCGTTCTGAAGAAATTCAAGGTTGATACAGTCGATGATCTCTGTGCTCATGTAGGGGAGGGGATTCATACCGGGCGGGAGGTGGTGCTGGCCGTCTACCCCGGTCTTCGCATGGCCAAGCCTGTAGAAGAGACACTGCCACGGCCCCGGCATCTGGATGGTCGCCATCGAGAGAAGAATGGTAGCAGGAGGCATGCTGTTGCTATCAAGGGATTGATTCCGGGAATGGCGCTCCATTATGCAAAATGCTGCCACCCTCTCCCCGGTGATCGTATTGTTGGCATTGTAACAACTGGAAAGGGTGTTACAATCCATACTATTGATTGCGAACAGTTGGGGCCTTTTTCAGACCAGCCTGAGCGGTGGCTTGACCTAGCTTGGGATCAGGAGGGAACAGGGCAGAATTATATTGGACGTGTTAATCTTGTTGTCTCTAATGAAACGGGGAGTCTTGGCGTTCTATCAACCATAATAGCCAAGAATATGGGAAATATAACAAACCTCAAGATAACGGGCCGTACGGCCGAGTTCTTTGATATGATTGTTGATATTGATGTTCGTGACGTGAAGCATCTTATTAATATAATAGCAGCTCTCAGGGCAACTCCATCTGTCAGCTCGGTCGAGAGGGCAAGAAAGTAATTGTGCTTGTGATGGGTAAGGCAATATGATGCCTTTTAATTGTAAAGTCCTATTTATGGTGAACGCGTGAGAGTTTCTTTTTTCTCGGCCGGCTTCTTTGCTCTTTCTCTGTTGTCAGAGGGCGTTTTTGCATCGTCTTGCCTTTATAAAGCCGATGATGAGGCGATTCGCGTCCGTCAACTTCATATTGAGCTGATGGTTGCGGCCCTGAAGTGTGGAAACAGTGGGGCTGGCCTTCGCGATAGTTATGGCCGTTATGTCCAAGCCCATAGCAGCGCGTTATCGAGTAACGCCCATGATTTGCGTGGTTACTTCAAACGGTCTTACGGGAAGAACTCTACCTATCATTTCGACCGCTTTATGACTCGCCTGGCCAACGATGCATCTGTCCGCAGTCAGGGAGTTGTTTCGTATTGTCAGGATGCGGCCAAGGTTCTTGATGCCGTCAATGCCTTGGAAACAGCCGAGAGCCTGAAGCGTTTTGCTGTATCTTCCATGCCAGCCCAAGATGACGGTCTTCCACAATGCAAGGTTTCCGGGCAGGAAGCCCGTACAGCAAGCCGCTAGTCCAGTTGCGTCCGGTTTCCCTGTCGTATAGAAGCGCCACTCTCTGTTCAGGAGATGTCCCAGATGCCTGAGCCGCAGTCAGGAAGTACCTTGTGCCTGCGGCCGGAGGGCTTTCGACGTATGGCTTGGGTCGAGTGGGGACGGTCAGAGCATCCACTTGTTGTCTGTGCACATGGATTGACGCGCTCCGGGAGAGATTTCGATTTTCTGGCTCATGCGTTGGCATCCCATTATCATGTCGTTTGTCCGGATATTCTGGGCCGAGGTCAATCCGATTGGCTGGTAGATCCTGCTGGTTATGCCTACCCGGGTTATCTGTCTGATATGACAACGTTGATATCCCGCTTTGGCTCTCCTCCTACTCTATGGATAGGAACATCTATGGGTGGGCTTATCGGTATGCTTATGGCGGCCCTTCCCGGATCACCTGTTCAATACCTTGTTATGAATGATGTGGGGCCATTCATTGATGATGCGTCATTAGAGAGCATCCGTAATTATGTAGGGGATACCCCCTTATTTCCCGATTATTCTGCTGCAAAGTCACTAGTACTTGACAGGTATGCAGATTTTGGGCCAATTCCGGAATCCCGCCAAGATCACTTTGTGCGATATTCTCTAAAGTCAGATCCAGAGAGTGGGGGGTTTCGTTTTCATTACGACCCAGCTATCGGGCTTTCGTTGCGGGCGACAGCTGGTCAGGATGTTGGGCTATGGCCCGTATGGGAAAGCCTGACAATTCCAGTCCTGGTTCTGCGAGGGGAACGGTCCGGTCTTTTATCCCGTGAAACAGCGCACCGTATGAGCATGCGCCCCGGTACTGCCGTGATTGAAGTCAAAGAATGTGGCCATGCGCCATCTCTTATGAAAGAAGATCAGATAGACCTTTTAAGGAGCTGGATTTCCTCAATACTTTGAATTATGATGTTTATCAGCTTCCCAAATCACGGCCGATCCGGAAGGCATTCTGAGTGTATCCCAGACGATAGCGATAAACAGCCACAGCTTCCATAACCCTTTGCACATAGTTGCGCGTTTCCGGGAACGGAATACGTTCGATCCAGTCAAGCGTATCAATTTCTCGGGTACGGGGGTCTCCATATTCCCGGGCCCAGCGGGCAGGGCGTCCTGGCCCTGCGTTATAGGCTGCAATGGCCATGGCATAGGACCCATCAAAGCGCTTCAGAAGCGTCGAGAGGTAATGTGAGCCCAATGAGACGTTCAGATCCGGATGCCGGTTCAGCGCCTCGCTATTTTTCATGGACACACCGCGCTGCTTGGCCACAGCCTTGGCTGTGGCGGGCATTAACTGCATCAAACCGCGGGCGCCGGCTGCGCTGATTGCGTCGGTACCAAAGTTACTTTCCTGGCGAATAACAGCAAGAATCAATGCCTTTTCCGGACCATCAGGTATCGCAAAATTCGGCAGGGGGTATGCCGTATCCAGGTCATGATGCCCTTTTTGTGCTGCACGGCGCGCGATCGCAACACCGGCTTCTGTTCCGGCTTCGCGTGCGATATTCAGGGCAATGGCCCTCTCTCCCGGTGTTTTGGCATCTTCGATCAGGCGAATAAGGAAAGGCATCATCTCCTGCTGCCGTCCCAATGAGGCCAAGGCCAAGGCTGTAAGGGTCAGCGACCGTGCGCTGGCGGTTTCCTTCTCATCGCCGGAAGCCCGTGGCGCGGGAGGCAGTGACGGTATGGTGCCTGTACGCTCGGCTGCCAGCTGGCCGTAGAACGTTGTCGGTTCGTCTGCAGCACGGAGATAAGCCTTCCTTGCTTCTGTGCTGTCACCAAGCGTTTCCAGTGTTCTCCCGATCCAGTAGTGGGCCCGGGCAACGCTGATGGGAAAGCTGACGGCCGATGCAACATTGCGAAAATGGGGCAGGGCCATTTTGGGGCGATCGAGAAAGCGTAGGGCGATCCACCCGGCCAGCCATTCCAGATCTGCGTAGACGGCTCCGCCTTGAATGGCATGCCTACGAGCCATGTCATAGGCCCTGCGATAATTTCCCTTGTCGAGCATCGCTCTGGCCAGGACCAGTCTCTCTTTTGCCCACAGATCCGGTTTTCCCTTGTCGGCAGAAGGATGAGCAAGAAGTTCGGCAGCGGACTCTTCCAGGTTTTTCTGGCGTCGGAACACCATTCGGTCAAAGACAAAGCCCGGGTCGTCGGCGCGGCTGCGGGGAACGTTACGCACAAGCCTATCTGCGGCGCCAGAGCGTTCCTGCAGCGCGATGCGGGCCAAGGCAACTGTGCGGGTATCGGCATCGACCCGTTGCTCCTTCAGAAGGAAACGGGCATCGCCAAGATCCCCGGCCCACAGGCGCTCATCAAGGCGTTTTCTGTGGTCCTGACTTCTAAGCCACTTCCCGAACCGGGCGAGCAGACGGGTTTCGTCGCTTCGTGCCAAGCCGTAACTGATCCATGTGTCACGGATCAACTCCTCGGCTTCGCCCTTCCTGCCTGTGGCCAGAAGTGCTTCGGCCATAAACATACGGCCACGCCCTGTCCGTGGTGGCCAAGCCCGGAACCATTTCAGAAGATCTTCGGGGGCCTCATCGCCTGTCATTCGTTCCTCAGCCTTGCGCTGCAGGACCGACATCATGGGCCAGTCTGGGTATTTTGCGATGAAGTCGCGGACATCGGAAAAGCTTGGGGTGCTGTCGTTATCAGTGAGCCAGCGCCACCTGAGATAGTTCACAAGCACCGGGTTGTCGGCAAGCTGTCCATTGCGTAGGGCATCATCCCATCGGTCAGAATCCGCATCCGACAAGGCCCGTGTATACAGAACCTGATCCCCAGCGTTCAACCCACTGAAATGAATAGATGCCAAGACTGACGAAGTTGATACCTGCAGCCCGGCAACAAAAGCTAGGACCGCGACGGAGTTCCGTATATTCCGCAAGATCAGCAACGCTCGGCCTGCCCCCAAGTTTGCAGGGTATGCCCTGCTTTCCGGAACAACTTTACACTTTTGGCTGTATAGCAGATAGGACGCACTGTGGCATATGGAATTTGCATGACAGCAACATGCTGTGTGTTTCTTGTTTTTGCAGAATTCATGGTTCGGGAATGCTTGCCCCTGGATTGATGGATCGTTATTGTCTTGCCTTGGCTTGGGGCCTTTGATGTGCCCGAACAAACCATGCCTGACGGAGCCAACCATGTACAGCGGGTCTTTTACAGCCCTGATTACGCCATTTTCTGCGGATGGGTCTGTTGATGAGCGGGCCTTCCAAGACTTTGTCGTTTGGCAAATCGACAAAGGTACCAATGGCGTTGTTCCGGCAGGAACAACGGGGGAGACGCCGGTACTCAGCCCAGATGAATATAAAGGGCTTCTTAGATTGTGTGTGGAAGCTGCTTCTGGCCGTGCTGTCGTCATGGCTGGCTCGGGCACCAATTGTACCGCTGAATCCATAGATCGCTCACGGTACGCAGAACAGGTTGGTGCCAACGCCGTTATGGTTGTAACGCCCTACTATAACAAGCCCACACAGGAAGGACTGTACCAACACTACAAGGCAATACACGATTCCTGTGGTCTGCCTGTATTCATTTATAATATCCCCGGGCGCAGTGTTGTTGACATGTCACTGGACACGATGAAGCGTCTTGCCGAGTTGCCGAGGATAGCCGGTATCAAGGATGCTACGGCTGACCTGTCGCGTCCTGCGCAGCTGCGTCTTGCTCTTGGCGCCAATTTTTGCCAGTTCTCCGGGGATGATCATACATCAGTTGCCTTTCTGGCCCAAGGTGGGCATGGCTGTATATCTGTAACTTCAAATATTGCCCCTCGCCTATGTGCTGATTTGCACCGTGCGTGGCAAGAGGGAAACATGGAAAAGGTAAGTTCCTTGCGCGATCGTCTCGTACCGTTACACAATGCTCTGTTTTGTGAAACCAATCCAGCCCCGGTCAAGTATGCTGCCAGCCTGTTGGGGCATTGTTCGGACCGTGTCCGCCTTCCCTTGGTTCCAGCCAGTCAGAATGCCCGGGAATGTGTGCGTGCCGCTATGACGGATGCCGGTCTTCTGGAGGCTGTTGCCTGATATGTCAAAGCCTTCCGGGAATGGCCTCATCAGCAAGGGGCCTGTTGCTCAGAACCGTCGTGCCCGTTTTGATTATGCGATCAGTGATACCTTCGAAGCCGGGATTGTCCTGACCGGGACCGAGGTAAAGTCCTTGCGGCACGGGCATTGTAATATTACCGAGGCCTATGCAGGGCGTATGGGCGATGGGATTGATGTCTGGCTTTACAACGCCTATATCCCCGAATATCAGTCCAAGTCCCCCTTCTCGCATGAAACAAGGCGTCCCCGTAAGCTTCTTTTGCATCGCAAGGAGGCGCGGCGTCTTCTTGCCGCTTTGGCACGGCAGGGCATGTCTTTGGTGCCGATGTCCTTGTACTTCAATGATCGTGGCATTGCCAAACTTCAGCTTGGCTTGGGTAGCGGCAAGAAGAAGGGAGACAAGCGGGAGACGGTCAAGGAAAGGGACTGGAACCGCCAGAAGCAAAGGCTGATGCGCGACAAGGGGTAAGAGAAAAGGCCGCATCCGGAAGTCAGATGCAGCCTTCTTTGTTTCAGGCCGGATTGATGGCAGTCAAGGCCCGTTCCAGGTCTGCGATCAGATCATCGGGGTCTTCTACCCCGACGGAAAGCCTGACAACGCTGTCTGTAATTCCAAGGGCTTGTCTGCGCTCTTCCCCCAAGCTGGCATGGGTCATCAAAGCCGGATGATTGACCAAGCTTTCAACACCACCGAGAGACTCAGCCAGGGTAAAGACCTCCAAACCTTCGAGAAAACGCTTGGTTCCAACCAGATCTGTATTCAGACGGATGGAGATCATGCCCCCGAACCCACCTGTCATTTGCCGCTGTGCAATGCTGTGTCCGGCATGCCCGGAAAGGCCCGGGTACCAGACATGGTCAACAAGCTTGTGTCCTGACAGGAACGTAGCCAAGGTCATGGCGCTACGGCAGTGACGCTCCATCCGCAAAGGAAGTGTCTTCAAGCCCCTGAGGGCCAAGAAACTGTCGAAGGGGGATAAAATAGCGCCCGATGCATTTTGCAGAAACTCAAGCCGTTCCGAAAGCTCCGGGGCGTCAGACGATGTTACAACAGCTCCCCCAACCATGTCGGAATGCCCGTTCAGGTACTTGGTTACAGAGTGAACAACCAGATCAAAACCCAGTTCCAGCGGGCGCTGCAGGGCTGGTGAAGCAAACGTGTTGTCGGCAACGGTCAGGATACCGTGCTTGCGCCCAAGGGTTCCAATGGCAGCTAGATCAGCAATCTTCAGCAGGGGATTGGTCGGGGTTTCAACCCAGATCATTCTGGTATCAGTTTGGATAGCATCCTGCAGGGCATCGATGTTATCGGCAGGAACATACGAAACTCCGATATGCTGCGTACGTTTGCGAACACGTTCGAACAGGCGGTATGTTCCTCCATACAGGTCATCAACGGCAATAATGTGTGCACCGGGGTCAAGAAGGTCAAGAATGGCTGCCTCGGCAGCCAGGCCGGATGCAAAGGCAAAGCCACGGGCACCGGATTCCAGGCTGGCAAGGCAATCTTCAAAGGCACGCCGTGTCGGGTTGCCGGATCTTGAATATTCCCACCCTCTGTGTTGCCCAGGGCTGCTTTGGGCATAAGTGGACGTAGCATAAATCGGAGTCATAACGGCCCCGGTCGAGGGATCGGGGGTCTGTCCAGCGTGCACGGCACGTGTGGAAAAGCCACGGGAATGATTAGAGGACATCGGGAAAAGCTCCTCAGCAGATCAGGTATCAAGCCGATTGCGCAGGTGAGTAATCAGGTCTATGCGGGTAATCAGGCCGTGGAAGGTCCCATCAGACCCGACGATCAACGCAGCCCGGTTATGGTTGAACAGGCGCACCAGATCCCTGAGAGTGGCAGATGGCAGAACGGTTTCCGGATTTTTTGTCATCGCCGAGGATACAGTATCGGCCAAGGTATCCGGATCGTCCAGGGCTGCGAGAAGGATATCGGACTCATCCAGTACGCCAACAAGCTTGTCGCCTGACAGGACGGGCAGCTGGGACACGTCGGCTTGCTTCATCCGGTTACAGGCTGTTTTCAACGTGTCATCCGGGCCGACGGTGATGGTTTCTCCACGTTGGTGACTGCGACTGACCAAGTCACGCAGGTCACCGTGTTTCAAGCGGTCCAGGAAGCCGTGCTCATCCATCCATTGGTCATTGAACATTTTTGACAGGTACTTGTTGCCGCTGTCACACACGAAGGTGACCACGCGCTGCGGCTTGTCCTGCTCCTGAATGTAACGTAATGCGGCAGCCAGAAGGACGCCGCAGGAGGATCCCCCCAGCACCCCTTCGTGCCGAAGCAGGGAACGTGCGGTTTCAAAGGCTTCCCGGTCACCGATCGTATAGGCATGTGAAACGTTTGAGAGGTCGGCAATAGGAGGGAGGAAATCTTCGCCTATCCCTTCGACCAGCCAGCTTCCGGCCTGTCCGATCTTGCCGCTCCGGATGTATTCAGCCAGAATGCTGCCGCGCGGGTCAGCCAGTACAATACGCGTCTTGGGGCTGACTCGTTTGAAAAAACGTGACAGTCCGGTCAGGGTACCGCCCGAGCCAACACCACACACAACAGCATCAACGTCATGCTCCATCTGTTCCCAGATTTCAGGGCCGGTTGTTTCCTCGTGAGCCGCCGGATTGGCCGGGTTGGCAAACTGGTTCACATAGACAGCGCCTGGGATGCTGGCAGCAAGGCGTTCAGCCTTTTCCTGGTAATAATCCGGGTGTCCCTTTTCTACGTCAGAGCGCGTCATAACAATTTCTGCACCCATGGCTTTCAGGTGCTGTACCTTTTCTTTGCTCATTTTGTCGGGAATGACCAGGATCAACCGGTATCCACGGGTTGCTGCCACCAAGGCCAGCCCAAGTCCGGTATTTCCGGCCGTAGCTTCCACCAAAGTGCCGCCAGGTTTAAGAGCCCCTGTTTTTTCAAAGGATCGAACCATGCTCAGGCCGATACGATCCTTGATGGATCCACCGGGATTATGGTTCTCCAGCTTGGCAAAAAGACGTGATCCTTTTGTATCAAAAGACATCAGTTCAATCAGGGGGGTGTTGCCAATCAGGTCCAGACAGGTCTTCACGAAGTCGCTCCTGAAATATATAGCCAAAAGGGCAGGGCGATAGATACCACAGGTCAATCGAGAGAAAACGATAATAACGGCAGAATGCCTTTGTTTTTCCCCCGGAAGACTGAAATCTTTTCTTGCAAACAAGAAGACGGTGGGCTATTTACTCCTCCGCATCGAATAGGTGGGGCGGTTAGCTCAGTTGGTAGAGCGTCGTCTTTACACGGCGAATGTCGGGAGTTCGAGACTCTCACCGCCCACCATTTCCGGATTGAAAGCCAACCGGACTGATGCTTCCACAGTTACAATCACATGTTCATTGTTCCTCAATAATGTGGGGGCTTGTGGGATTCATGAGATGGCTCCAGGGCATCCAGCATGTTCCGCAGTGCAGTTACCGTTTTGGTAAGGGACGTGACAGTGTCCCATTGGCGGGCCATAACATCACTCAACTCTTGTTGTGTTCTTTCAAGATGCGCTACGTGAATTTCCAGCTCATCAATACGGCCAATCAGTTCGTGTTCTGTTATCATGGGCGGCATCATCTTTTCATTTGGATATTTGGTTTCCGGTAACAAGAAATGAACTCTCTTTCGTTGTGTTTTGCGAGCTGAGCTGGCAACGCTGCGCTATTGTCTTCTGATAAAGTCCGCCAAAACATGTTTCCTTTTTCCACAACCAGCCTTCCATTCCTGCGCATATATGTGAAATTTCATGTGCGACCATGCTGCTGGCATAGGGTTCCAGGTAATGGAAAATGGCCGACAGAACGGGGCGCAGGGGATGCCATCGGGCAGGGCGATGGTAATCTATAAAAATGCAACGCCCTGACGGTGCAAGGCTTTCGAGAAGGTTTCCTACAATGCAAGGTCTGTCCTGCTCCGGAATCTCATGCAAAAGAAAAAAGCATACTATCGAGTCATAGCGCTTTTTGGAAGGCTGGCGGGCATCGTACTGATAAACATGTGCATGGGTAATATCTCGCATTTTACGCGCCGTAAGCCTGACTTGAATGGGCGCAATGTCACATATATCCAGTACACCGGCTGGGCCAACAGCATTGGCTAGCATACGCGAGAAATTTCCGTAAACGGCCGCCGGTTGCAGGACGTGGCTACCAGGCTGTATTTCTTGGCAGGCCCATTTGCACAGACGCGATGCATTGCCCCACAAGATCGTGTTGACGATCGCCTGGTGATCAAAGAAACGCGTGCCAAGCGGTGAAAGATAGGCCCATGTATAGGTTTCCCTGAGATAGTTTGGTACCAGCGACTCATCCGCTTCTGACGCGATGCGTACGGGGCCACTATTTCCATCAGGCATGGGTCTTCGCCCCGGTCTTTGCATAGAGCGCATCCGCTCTTTTCTCGAAGGCATCAACAATACGCTGGATTGATGACTCGGAAAAAAGGCCAGAGAGTGTGTTCAGGGTTCCGGAGCGGAAGTCAAAATCCACGTGCAGCGTTACCAGGCAGTTTTCGTGTGGCGCCGGCGCAAAGGTCCAGTCGAGAAACATGAAGCGAAATGGTGCGTCCTGACTTCGTACAGAGATTGATGACGGGTAGTCCAGAAATGTGTCTGTGTGGAAACTATAGCGCAAAGGACCGGCTCTCAGTATCTGTTCAGCCTTGTAGTGTTTATCCGTAGCGCTTTTTACACGAACCGCCTGCCAGAAAGGCACAAATTCAGGGTAACGGGCAACATCTGCAACCAAGGCAAATAATTGTGCTGCTTTATGGGGAACCTTCTTGCCAACAGTCAGGGATGTCATTGTCGTGCCCCCTTTAATTTTTACGGGGCATGTCAGCCCGGTGAGGTTTGGCGGGTGTTGTGGTTTCGAGCAGACATATGGTCGGAGTGTGATGCGTAACGCTTCACGGCACTCTCCTTGTGACGAGATGAAAACGCGACTGTCAATACGCATGTTTTCTTGACTTGTGACAATCACCCGGATTACATCACGCCGTTTCCGTATGGGCCCGTTTTTGCCGGGTTTTTCATCAAGCTTCACCGCAAAGCATTCCTTATGTGTCTGGGGGGAAGTTTGTAACAGATCAATGACCTGTCCGTTGGATCAGGTCGGGTGTCTGGGTTAATATGGCGACGTTCCAGCGCAAGCTGGGCCCGTGCGGCATTTTGGAGAGAAGCACGCGGGTGGTTGTGTGTTGTACAGGAGGCGTGTGGATACTTCGGGCGGAATCTATGGTTCTGCCTCCGGTTTCGTTTGATGCAGGCTGTTTGGTCTGTGTGGAATCCGTTGTATCTTCCAGTGTCTTTATCCTGATGCCACACTGTCCGCTGTAGCAGGAGGTTGGGGCCACTCATGGAGGATCTGCTCCGCGAATACCTGCCGATTCTGATTTTCCTCGGAATCGCAGTCGCTATTTCAGGGATTGCCATCCTGGCGTCCCGTATTGTTGCTCCCCAGCGACCTGATCCTGAGAAGGATTCGGCCTACGAGTGTGGTTTTGAGGCATTTGACGATGCACGGGCCCGGTTTGACGTTCGCTACTACTTGGTCGCTATCCTTTTCATCATTTTTGACTTGGAAGTTGCCTTCCTGTTTCCGTGGGCTGTCAGCTTCGGAGACATTGGTTTGCTGGGATTCTGGTCGATGATGATTTTCCTGGGCGTTCTGACCATCGGCTTTATTTATGAATGGAAGAAAGGGGCTCTCGAATGGGAGTGAGCGGACAATCCGGCGCCGGTGTTCCGGTTACGCCTTCCGGGCAGGGCGAGTCCTTTGTCCAGACGGTCAATGATGCTTTGCAGGAGCGTGGTTTCCTGCTGTCCTCCGTGGACAGTCTTGTCAACTGGGCGCGTACTGGCTCCCTGTGGCCAATGACGTTCGGACTTGCATGCTGTGCTGTGGAGATGATTCACGCCTACATGCCCCGTTATGACCTGGACCGTTTGGGCGTGGTGCCGCGACCCAGTCCACGCCAGTCCGACGTTATGATTGTTGCTGGCACATTAACCAACAAAATGGCGCCTGCCTTGCGCAAGGTGTATGACCAGATGGCCGAGCCACGCTGGGTTATTTCTATGGGATCCTGTGCCAACGGTGGCGGGTATTACCATTACTCCTATTCTGTTGTGCGTGGATGTGACCGGATTGTGCCTGTTGATATCTACGTTCCCGGTTGCCCGCCAACAGCCGAGGCACTGGTATACGGGATTATGCAGTTGCAGAAGAAAATCCGCCGTACGGGCGGCCTTCACCGCTGATACGTGAAAGACAGTCGGAACAAGACGATGAAGCTGACCGAAGACCAGGTACAAGCCCTGAAAGATCTGGGAGCGCACATCGCGGCCATGTTGCCCGATGATGTCGTCTCTGTTGCTGTTGTAAAGCAGGAGCTGGTGGTAACCATCAATCCTACCAGTGTCATCAGGGTAATGACGGCCCTGCGTGATGATGCGACGTGCAAGTTTACGCAAATGGTTGAACTGACCGCTGTCGACTATCCTGAAAGAGAGAACCGGTTCGAGATCGTATACTGTCTGCTGTCCATGACGCATAACCAGCGGGTTCGGGTCAAGTGTATGGTTGACGGAGAGACGCCTGTGCCGTCCATCACGTCAGTGTTCTCGGCTGCAAACTGGTTTGAGCGCGAAGTCTGGGACATGTACGGAATCTTTTTTGCGGAACATCCAGACCTGCGGCGTATTCTGACTGACTATGGTTTTCAGGGGCATCCCCTGCGCAAGGACTTCCCTCTCACGGGATATGTCGAGATGCGCTATGACGAAGACCAGAAACGCGTGATTTATGAACCTGTCAAGCTGGCGCAGGATTTCCGTACTTTTGACTTCCTGAGCCCGTGGGAAAACATGACCAGTCGCTGGCTGCCCGGTGATGAAAAAGCCGGCGTTGAACCGCCAAAAGCCGGGGAAAAGTAATATGGCAGAACAGCAGATCAAAAACCTGAACATCAACTTTGGTCCGCAGCACCCGGCAGCCCACGGTGTGCTTCGCTTGGTTCTGGAGCTTGATGGTGAGATTGTAGACCGTGCAGACCCTCACATCGGCCTTCTGCACCGCGGTACAGAGAAGCTGATCGAACACAAGACCTACGTACAGGCCTTGCCCTATTTTGATCGTCTTGATTATTGCTCCCCGATCAATATGGAGCATTCCTACGTCTTGGCCGTCGAGAAGCTGCTGGGCATTGAGGTGCCGGAGCGTGCAAAACTTATCCGCACGCTTTTTGCTGAGCTCGTGCGTATTGCCAACCATCTGCTGAATGTACCTTCCTATGCCATGGACGTTGGAGCAATGACGCCAATGCTCTGGGCTTTTGAAGAGCGGGAAAAGCTCTTTGAATATTGTGAAGCTGTTTGTGGCGCACGCATGCACATGGCTTATTTCCGGCCGGGCGGCGTTTCACAGGATATGCCGGCGGATCTTCCCGGCCGTATCCGGCAGTGGGCACACGAGTTTCCTGCCTACGTTCGTGATATGGAAACGATGATTACCAACAACCGCATCTTCAAGCAAAGAACGGTTGATATTGCGGTGGTCACGCCTGAGCAGGCCTTGGACTGGGCCTTTACCGGCCCTAACTTGCGTGCATCGGGGATCGCTTGGGATCTGCGTAAGGCGCAGCCTTATGATTCCTACGAGGATATGGACTTCGATATTCCGATTGGCCAGACAGGCGACTGCTATGATCGGTATTTGGTTCGCGTTGAAGAAATGCACCAGTCATTGCGCATCGTACACCAATGCCTGGACCGGCTGGAAAAAGTACGGGGTCCGGTCAAAACGGATGACAGGAAAGCGACACCCCCACGCCGTGGTGAGATGAAGGCATCGATGGAGGCCTTGATCCATCATTTCAAGCTGTTCACCGAGGGCTTTCGTGTTCCGGAGGGTGAAACCTATGCTGCAACCGAAGCCCCGAAGGGTGAGTTTGGGGTCTACCTTGTGTCCGACGGCACAAACCGCCCTTATAAATGCAAGATCCGTTCTCCCGGATATGTGCATCTTCAGGCGATGGACATGATGTCAAAAGGCCACATGCTGGCTGACATTCCTGCCATTATTGGTTCCATTGACGTTGTTTTCGGCGAGATTGACCGATGAGTTCGCACTATCCAGATCCCAACGTACCCCAGCCGGATACGTTTGCCTTCACGCCAGACATGATGGCCAAGGCCAAGGCGTTTATTGCCAAATATCCAGCTGGACGCCAGCGCAGTGCTGTTATGCCTCTTCTGGATCTGGCACAGCGGCAGGACGGCTGGCTCTCACGTGCAGCCATGGACTACATCGCCGGCCTGTTGGAGATACCGCCCATCAAAGTGTATGAGGTTGCGACCTTTTACACCATGTATCGGTTGCGCCCTGTCGGGAAACATCATGTTCAGCTTTGCACAAACATTTCGTGCTGGCTGCGCGGTTCCGATGATGTGAAGCGTGCGGCAGAAGAGGTATTTGGCATTGCGTTTGGTCAGTCCTGTGCCGAGGCAACCCTGGAAGAGGTTGAGTGTGCCGGTGCATGCGTCAATGCGCCGGTTGCCCAGATTGGCGATGACTACTTCGAAGATCTGACTTATGAAAACGCTAAATCCCTGTTTCAGTCCCTGAAGGATGGAAAGTCGGTCAAGGTTGGTTCGCAAACCGGCCGTCAGACCTCCTGCCCCGAAGGTGGGCCGACCACGCTGAAGGGAGGTGCCTGATATGTTGAAAGACAGTGATCGTATCTTCACCAACCTTTACGGGTTCAAGGATCCGTTCCTTGCCGGTGCCCGTGCCCGTGGTGATTGGGACAATACCAAGACTATTCTTGAGAAAGGCCGTGACTGGATCATCGAGCAGATGAAGCAATCCGGCCTGCGTGGTCGTGGTGGTGCCGGTTTCCCCACCGGGGTCAAGTGGTCGTTCATGCCAAAAGAAGTTGGTGAACGACCGCACTATCTGGTCGTCAATGCTGACGAAGGTGAGCCTGGAACCTGTAAGGACCGTGACATTATGCGTCATGATCCTCACAAGCTTGTTGAAGGATGTTTGATAGCATCTTTTGCAATGCGAGCCCACGCTGCCTATATCTACATCCGTGGGGAGTTTTATCGTGAGGCCGAGGCTCTCCAGAAGGCTATAGACGAAGCTTATGCTGCCGGGCTTATCGGCAAGAATGCCTGTGGCTCCGGGTGGGATTTTGACCTTTATATCCACCGTGGAATGGGTGCGTACGTCTGTGGTGAAGAAACGGCCCTTATAAACTCCCTTGAGGGGAAAAAAGGTCAACCACGCCTGAAGCCTCCGTTTCCGGCTGGCGTTGGCGTGTTCGGATGTCCGACGACGGTCAACAATGTGGAATCTATTGCGGTTGCGCCGACTATCCTGCGCCGTGGCGGGGAATGGTTCGCGGGGTTGGGGCGTCCAAACAATACAGGGACCAAGCTGTTCTGTATTTCCGGACACGTCAACAAGCCGTGTAACGTCGAAGAAGAGATGGGCATCCCGCTCAAGGAGCTGTTAGAGAAGCATTGTGGTGGTGTCCGCGGCGGTTGGGACAACCTGCTGGCTGTGATTCCCGGCGGCTCCTCGGTTCCGGTTCTGCCAAAGCATATCTGTGACGATGTGTTGATGGACTTTGACAGCCTGCGTGCCGTTCAGTCGGGGCTTGGTACTGCTGCTGTTATTGTGATGGACAAGTCTACAGACATCATTCGCGCTATTACCCGCCTTGCAAAGTTCTATATGCATGAGAGCTGCGGGCAGTGTACGCCGTGCCGCGAGGGATCCGGGTGGATGTGGCGTGTCATGGAGCGTATCGCCAAAGGTAATGCCGATGTTGGGGAAATTGACGTGCTGTTTGATGTTTCCAAGCAGATTGAGGGTCATACCATCTGTGCCCTTGGGGATGCGGCAGCATGGCCAATCCAGGGGTTGATCCGTCATTTCCGGCCGGAGATTGAGGCTCGCCTCGGTCGTCGGGCCGTCGCTGCTGAATAGGGAGTGCAGAGGGTTATGCCCAAGCTGACGATTGACGGCATCGAAGTTGAAGTACCAGCAGGTACAACAATTTTGCAGGCAGCTGAGCAAATCGGAATCGAGATTCCCCGTTTTTGCTACCACGAGCGCCTGTCCATTGCCGGAAACTGCCGTATGTGCCTGGTTGAAGTGCAGCCAGGTCCACCAAAGCCCGCAGCATCCTGTGCAATGCCTGTTGCCGATGGCATGGTGGTGAAGACCAACAGCCCGATGGCCGTGAAGGCACGCAAGGGTGTGATGGAGTTCCTGCTGATCAACCATCCGCTGGATTGCCCGATCTGTGACCAGGGTGGGGAATGTGATCTGCAAGATCAGGCTGTTGCCTTTGGCTATGATCGTTCCCGTTACCGGGAAGGCAAGCGGGCGGTCAAGGACAAGTATATGGGGCCCTTGGTGGCCACAGAAATGACCCGCTGCATACAGTGCACCCGGTGTGTGCGTTTTGCGCAGGAAGTTGCCGGTGTTCCTGACCTTGGTGGGGTTAATCGCGGGGAACATATGGAGATCGGTACCTATGTGGAAAAAGCCATCGGTTCCGAGCTATCCGGCAATCTGGTTGATCTGTGCCCTGTTGGCGCGCTGACATCCAAACCTTATGCGTTCAATGCCCGTCCTTGGGAACTCAAGAAAACGGAAAGCATCGACGTGTTTGATGCGATTGGTGCCAATATTCGTATTGATGCGCGTGGCAATGAGGTGTTGCGGGTTCTCCCTCGTCTGAATGAGGCAGTTAACGAAGAATGGCTCGGTGACAAAAGCCGTCATGCCATCGACGGTTTGCGCCGCCAGCGTCTTGATACGCCCTATGTTCGCAGAGACGGAAAACTGGTCCCCGCAACGTGGCAAGAGGCATTCTCTGCCATAGCCTCTAGGATTCGGGGTATGAGCGGAAACCGCATGGCCGCCATTGCGGGTGATATGGCCGATGCCGAGGCCATGATCATGCTCAAGGATCTGATGTCGGCTCTGGGAAGCCGCAGTCTGGAATGTCGTCAGGACGGCGCTGCTCTTGATCCCGACAATCGCCTTTCGTGGCAGTTTAACTCCGGGATTTCCGGCATTGATGAAGCGGACGCGATCCTTCTGGTTGGAACCAATCCGCGGTGGGAAGCGCCTGTTCTTAACGCTCGCATTCGCAAACGTTATGTGACGGGGCAGGTCAAGATCGCGGCTGTTGGGCCGCAGGTTGACTTAACGTATCGCTGTCAGCATCTGGGTACGGGGCCAGAGACCCTGCAAGCCCTTCTTGACGGACGCCATGATTTTATGGGTGTCCTTAAGGCGGCCAAAAAGCCAATGCTGATCCTCGGGATGGGGGCACTGACCCGGAAGGACAGTAAAGCTGTACTTTCCTTGGTCTCAAAGCTGGTCGAAAGCACGGGCATGGTTCGTGCTGACTGGAATGGCTTCAATGTTCTGCACACTGCGGCCGCACGCGTTGGTGGATTGGAGCTAGGTTTTGTTCCCGGACCGAACGGGCGTGACCTGGAAGGCATCTTGTCTGGTGCCGAGAAGGGAGAGATCGAGTTTGTGTATCTCTTGGGGGCAGATGAACTGCCAATGACACGCCTTGGCAAAGCTTTTGTCGTTTACCAAGGCAGCCATGGTGATGCCGGTGCCATGCGTGCCGATGTCATTCTGCCCGGAGCCGCCTATACGGAAAAAAGTGCGACGTACCTGAATACAGAGGGTGTTGTGCAACGTACGGCCCGGGCTGTTTTTCCTCCCGGTCAGGCGCGGGAAGACTGGACTGTTATCAGAGCGTTGTCTGAGGTCATCGGGCGTAAACTTCCGCAAGATACGCTTGCCCAAGTTCGTGACCGGATGACAGCCGTCAGCCCTGTATTTGACGATGACGCGGCTCCCCCGTCTGCAGCGTGGAGTCCTTTGGGCCAAAGTGGACCGGTTGAGGCTGCTCCCTTTGCAAGCCCGATCAGGAATTATTACATGACAGATCCTGTCAGCCGTGCATCGGCCACAATGGCTGAATGTACGGAGGTGTACGTAAACGGCAACCAACAGCGGAAGACCGGGACCCATGGATGAACTCTGGCAAGGATACGTCTGGCCTGGCGTTATAATTGTCGCCCAGTGTCTGGCTATTATTGTGCCGCTGCTGCTTGCCGTGGCCTATTTGACCCTGCTTGAACGCAAGGTGATCGGGGCGATGCAGATGCGTCGTGGCCCAAACGTGGTTGGTCCCTTTGGTTTGCTGCAGCCGATAGCCGATGGCGTAAAGCTTTTCCTGAAAGAAACCATCATTCCAACTGGCGCTAGCCGTGCTGTCTTTATTATGGCACCGATGGTTACATTCTTTCTGGCTGTTGTGGCTTGGGCGGTTATTCCTGTCAACGACGGGTGGGTTCTCGCCAATCTCAATGTTGGGATTTTGTACCTTTTCGCAATTTCCTCGCTGGGTGTGTACGGCATTATCATGGCGGGTTGGGCGTCCAATTCTCGCTATGCCTTTCTTGGGGCAATGCGCTCGGCAGCGCAGATGGTGTCCTATGAAGTGGCAATGGGCTTGATCATGATCTCTGTTCTTCTGACGGTTGGTTCACTCAACCTGACAGATATTGTGATGGCACAGAAGAACAGTGTCTGGTTCATTGTCCTCCATCTGCCTATGGCCGTTGTTTTCTTCATATCGACACTGGCTGAAACAAACCGTCATCCTTTCGATTTGCCCGAGGCCGAGGCAGAGCTTGTGTCCGGTTATAACGTCGAATACTCGGCCATGACGTTTGCCCTGTTTTTCCTGGGCGAGTATGCCAACATGATCCTGATGAGCGGGATGACGGTAACTTTGTTCCTGGGAGGATGGTTGCCACCGGCTGATCTACCGATCTTCACTTGGATACCTGGGCCAATCTGGTTCTTTATCAAAGTAGTGTTGCTTCTTTATGTATTTATCTGGGCGCGTGCGGCGTTTCCGCGGTATCGCTATGACCAGCTTATGCGCTTGGGGTGGAAGGTCTTTCTTCCCTTCTCGCTGATCTGGCTGGTTCTGACGGCTGCAGTGTTGAAAATGACCGGCTGGTCGCCGCTGGCCTGAGTAGGAGAGGGACAATGGCTTTTATTGACCGTACTGTCCGGTCTTTCCTGCTGACGGAGATTCTGCAGGGTATGGGACTAACCTTGAAGTATTTCTTCAAGCCCAAGGTCACTATTAATTATCCGATGGAAAAAGGGCCGCTAAGCCCGCGTTTCCGTGGTGAACATGCCTTGCGCCGTTACCCAAACGGCGAGGAACGCTGTATTGCCTGTAAGCTGTGTGAGGCTATCTGCCCTGCCCAAGCTATTACGATTGAGGCTGAGCCGCGGGATGATGGAAGCCGTCGTACCACGCGCTATGACATTGACATGACCAAGTGCATCTACTGTGGGTTCTGCCAGGAAGCGTGTCCGGTTGATGCCATCGTCGAGGGGCCGAACTTCGAATTTGCCACGGAAACACGCGAAGAGCTGCTCTATAACAAGGACAAGTTGCTTGCCAATGGTGACCGTTGGGAAAAAGAACTGGCAAAGCGGATTGAACTTGATGCCCCGTATCGCTGATTCAGAAGACCCGCTTTATGTGGGATGCCTTCTCAAGGTTTGGAAAATGCACTGTCTGATTTATGTACCCGGCGTATTCGGGAAGGGGGACCGATGATCCTGCAGGGCTTGGCATTTTATCTTTTTACCGTGGTGGCTATTTTCAGCGCCGCTATGGTAATCACGGCCCGTAGTCCGGTTCATTCCGTACTTTGGTTGATACTGACGTTCTTCAATGCCGCGGGTTTGTTTATCCTCCTCGGTGCCGAGTTCTTGGCTATGTTGCTGGTTGTTGTTTACGTCGGTGCAGTTGCGGTGCTGTTCCTGTTTGTCGTGATGATGCTGGATCTCAATACACTGCGTCTGCGCGAGGGAATGGCTGAATACATGCCGGTCGGCGTTGCAATTGGTGCCATTCTTTTGGCGGAGATTGTCGCAGTAACGGGTGGCTGGGTCTTGTCGCCGGATGTTCAGTCGGTGCGCGAAGCTCCTATTCCGCCTCTCTCGGAGATTCATAACACTGCGGCCTTGGGTAACCTGATCTACACAGATTACATCTATCTGTTCCAAGCCGCTGGTCTTGTGCTTCTTGTGGCCATGATTGGCTCCATCATGTTGACGCATCGTGTGCGTCCGGGTGTGAGAAAGCAGAACATTACCCGCCAGCTTGATCGTGGGCGTACGGTAGAGCTGAAGAAAGTTCCGACTAGGGGAGGGATCTGATGCTACAGATTGGTCTGTCGCATTATCTGACAGTCGGCGCGATACTCTTCGTGCTGGGTGTGGTCGGGATTTTCCTGAACCGCAAGAATGTCGTGATTATTATGATGTCGATCGAGCTGATGCTTTTGGCCGTCAATGTCAACATGGTGGCTTTTTCCTCCTTCCTGGGGGATCTGGTCGGTCAGGTGTTTACCTTGTTCATTTTGACAGTTGCTGCTGCTGAAGCTGCTATTGGTCTTGCAATCCTGGTTGTGTTCTTCCGTAACCGGGGTTCAATCGCTGTTGAAGACATCAACCAGATGAAGGGCTGAGAAAGCAGATGTACGTCGCAGCCATATTTCTGCCTCTGCTGGCAGCCGTAATCGCAGGGTTCTTCCGCCACTGGTTGAAAGATACCGGTGCCCAGGTGGTCACCACATCCGCTGTTCTTTTATCAGCAGCGCTGTCGGTTGCTATTTTCTTTGAAGTTGCCATGGGACAACAGCCTGTCACGGTTGAACTCCTGAAATGGATTTCATCGGGCGACTTTCAGGTGTCGTGGGCTCTGCGTTTCGATACCTTGACGGCGGTTATGCTGATTGTCGTCAATGGTGTTTCGTCGATGGTGCATGTCTATTCATGCGGATATATGCACCATGATAAGTCGATTCCCCGGTTTATGGCTTATCTATCGCTGTTTACTTTCATGATGTTGATGCTGGTTACGGCTGATAACCTTGTTCAGCTGTTTTTCGGCTGGGAAGGCGTTGGTCTGGCGTCCTATCTTCTGATCGGTTTCTGGTACGAGAAACAGTCGGCCTGTGCAGCAGCCATGAAGGCCTTTATCGTCAACCGTGTCGGTGACTTTGGCTTTGCCCTTGGTATTTTTGGCGTCTACTTCCTGTTTGGGTCAGTGGAATTCAACACAATCTTTGCTGCAGCACCAGATCATGCGCACAGCATGGTCCGTTTCTTTGGAACGGAATGGCACGCCCTGACCATCATTGGCTTTCTGTTGTTTATCGGTGCCATGGGCAAGTCGGCCCAACTGGGTCTGCATACGTGGCTTCCGGATGCCATGGAAGGTCCAACCCCGGTTTCGGCCCTGATCCATGCGGCAACGATGGTGACGGCGGGTGTCTTTATGGTCAGCCGCATGTCACCCCTGTTCGAACTAGCTCCTGATGCTCTGGCTATCATTGCTGTAGTGGGCGCAACAACTGCGTTCTTTGCAGCAACTGTCGGGTGTGTTCAGAACGATATCAAACGGGTTATTGCCTATTCAACGTGTTCCCAGCTGGGATATATGTTCTTTGCTATTGGTGTTTCCGCGTATCAGGCCGCTATTTTTCACCTGATGACGCACGCTTTTTTCAAGGCACTTCTGTTCTTGGGGGCTGGGTCTGTTATCCATGCGATGTCTGACGAACAGGACATCCGCAAGATGGGGGGAATATGGAAACATATCCCTGTCACGTACACGATGATGTGGATTGGCTCTCTTGCCTTAGCCGGGATTCCGTTCTTTGCCGGCTTCTATTCCAAGGACATGATACTGGAAACGGCTTTTGCGGCTCACAGTGCCGTTGGTACCTATGCCTTCTGGATGGGGATTGCTGCTGCGGGAATGACCGCTTTTTATTCTTGGCGTTTGCTCATTCTGACGTTCCACGGCAAGCCGCGCGCTGATGACTATGTCATGAGCCATGTTCATGAAAGCCCGGCGATTATGGTGATTCCCCTTCTGGTTCTTGCTGTCGGGGCCGTGTTCTCTGGCTGGATTGGCTATGATCTTTTTGTCGGGGATGCGCGTTCCAGCTTCTGGGGGAATGCCATTCTGGTCCTGGAAGGGCATGATACTGTCGGTGCAGCCCACCACGTTCCTTCCTGGGTCAAGCTGATGCCCCTGTATATGAGCGTTGGTGGTATCGTACTGGCCTACATCCTATACATGTTTGCTCCCAAGGTACCCGGTGTCATCGCCAAAGCTCTGCGTCCCCTGTATCTCTTCCTTTTGAACAAGTGGTACTTTGACGAGCTTTTTGACCGCATCTTTGTGCGTCCCGCCTTTGTTCTGGGCCGCGGGTTCTGGAAAGGTGGCGACGGAGCCTTGATCGACGGTGTTGGTCCTGATGGGCTTGCTGCTGCAACACGCAGTATAGCGGCCCGGTTTTCACGGATGCAGTCCGGTTATTTGTACCATTACGCCTTTGCCATGATTCTTGGCGTAGCGGTGTTTGTAACCTGGTATATCATCAGACATGCAGGATAAGCGCCAATGACCGACCTTCCTCTTCTTTCAATCGTCACGTTTCTTCCGCTGGTCGGCGCTGCGTTTGTCTTGTTCGTGCGCGGCAGCGAAAAAGCCGTTGCGCGTAACGCGCGTAATGTGGCCTTGTTGACTTCTGTTGCAACCTTTCTGATATCCCTTGGTCTGTGGGAAGGGTTCAATCCTGCCACAGCAGAATTCCAGTTTGTCGAGAAGGTGGAATGGCTACCCGTATGGGGCATAAGCTACCACATGGGGCTGGACGGCATTTCTCTATTCTTTGTTTTGCTGTCGACGTTCCTGACACCTCTTTGCATCTTGTCGGCTTGGGAAGCTGTAGAGAAGAGGGTCAGAGAGTACATGTTGGCCTTTCTGGTTCTGGAAACCTTGATGGTTGGTATGTTCTGTGCTCTTGACTACGTCCTGTTCTACATCTTCTTCGAAGCTGTCCTGATCCCCATGTACATCATGATTGGTGTTTGGGGTGGTCCGCGTCGGGTTTATGCTGCTTTCAAGTTTTTTCTGTACACCTTAGCTGGTTCTGTCCTGATGCTGGTGGCAATTGTTGCCATGCTTCTGGTTGCCGGAACAGCCGATATCCCGACTCTTATGGAAACGCGTTTTGCGCGGGATATGCAGCTTTGGCTGTGGCTTGCGATGTTTGCCTCCTTTGCCGTCAAGGTGCCGATGTGGCCATTCCACACATGGCTTCCTGATGCACACGTTGAGGCCCCGACGGCAGGTTCTGTGATTCTTGCCGGTGTCTTGCTGAAAATGGGCGGGTACGGTTTTCTGCGCTTCTCTATTCCAATGCTGCCAGAGGCGACGCAGTACTTTGCACCATTGATGTTTACGCTGTCTGTTGCAGCCATTATTTACACATCATTGGTGGCGTTGGTGCAGGAGGATATGAAGAAGCTGATCGCCTATTCTTCTGTAGCGCATATGGGTTTTGTGACCGTTGGTACCTTTGCGCTGAATCAGCAGGCGATTGAGGGCGCGATCATCCAGATGCTTTCGCACGGAGTTGTTTCCGGGGCTCTCTTCCTGTGCGTTGGCGTTGTCTATGACCGTCTCCATACGCGTGAGATGGCCCGGTATGGTGGCGTGTCTGATGTCATGCCCAAATATGCGCTGGTTTTCATGTTCTTTACCATGGCGTCTGTCGGCCTGCCGGGTACATCCGGTTTTGTCGGGGAGTTCATGATTCTTCTGGGTGTTTTCCAGACCAGCAGCTGGGTTGGGCTGTTTACTGCGACAGGGTTGATCTTGGGGGCTACATATGCCTTGCTTCTGTACCGCAGGATTTGCTTTGGGAAGCTCGACAAGGATGACGTGAAGGCCATGCTTGACATGAACCCGCGTGAAGTGGCGATTTTTGTTCCCTTGATCCTTGTTGTGCTGTGGATGGGCATTTATCCGTCTTCATTCCTGGAGCCCATGCACGCTTCTGTGATCAACCTTGTTGAAAATTATCATGCTGCCTTGGCAGATGCCGGTTCGGGCACTGCTGTGGCACTTCGCTGAGGCCGGCGACTGGAGAGGTAACTGACACCATGACTGTGATCGCAAACCTGGGGGTCGCCGCCCCTGAACTGATCCTGGCTTGTTCCGGCCTTGCCCTGCTGATGGTTGGTGTATTCCGCCGGGGGGATGCGACAGCTGCTGTAGGCTGGATGGCTGTTCTGGCTCTCTTGGTCACTATGGCGGTTGTTTTTGCCGGTGAACCCAGAATGATGAGCACCTTTAATGGCATGTTTGTCTCTGATGGTTTTTCACGCTACGCAAAGCTTGTGACATTGTTTGCTGCGGCCTTGACGCTGATCCTGACGTTGTCATGGATGGCACGTGAGCAGATGGAGAAATTTGAGGTTCCGGTTGTCATGCTGTTTGCCACGCTTGGCATGCTGATGATGATCTCGGCTAATAACCTGATGTCCCTGTACCTAGGGCTGGAGCTGATGAGCCTTGCATCCTATGTTCTTGCCGCCTTGCGGAGGGATACAGTCAAGTCAACCGAGGCTGGCTTGAAGTATTTTGTTTTGGGCTCTGTGGCTTCGGGTATGCTGTTATACGGGATGTCGATGGTTTATGGCTTCTCCGGAACAACGTCTTTCGATGCCTTGGCAAAGGTCTTGGGGGAGCATGCCCCGACAGGGGCGATTGTTGGCTTGGTTTTTATGCTGTGTGGTATGGCATTCAAGGTCTCTGCCGTTCCTTTCCACATGTGGACGCCCGATGTATACGAAGGGGCACCAACTCCTGTAACGGCCTTTTTCGCGGCGGCCCCAAAGGTTGCTGCGATTGCCTTGTTTATCCGTCTTCTTGTCGGGCCGTTTGCTGACTTGGTAGGTGCGTGGCAACAAGTATTGTGGCTTGTATCCGCGGGCTCGATGATTGTTGGTGCGTTTGGTGCTGTAGCCCAGACCAATATAAAGAGGCTGATGGCTTACTCTTCGATTGGCCATATGGGCTATGTGCTCGTAGGCTTGGTAACAGGGACCGAGGTTGGTGTCAGTGCGGCTCTGCTGTATATGGCTCTGTATGTCTTTATGAGTGTTGGCAGTTTTGCGGTTATTCTCTCCATGCGTTCCGGTGGGCAGGCGCTGGAAAAAATAAGCGATCTGTCGGGGCTGCACAAAGCATCACCGGGTTTGGCAGCGGCCTTGGCAATCTTTTTATTCTCTATGGCAGGCATTCCGTTTTTTGCTGGCTTTGTTGCCAAGCTGGGGCTCTTTATCGCAGCCTTGGACGGGGGTCAGTTGGCTTTGGCCATTATTCTGGCGCTGTCCAGTGTTGTTGCGGCCTTCTACTACATACGGGTTATCAAGGTGATGTACTTTGATGAGCCGTCGGAGACGTTTGATCCGGTGCCATCATCAAATACGTTGATTCTTTCTGGAACAGCTTTTGTCACAACCTTTTTCCTGGCTTGGCCTGCACCGCTGATTGCCCAGGCTGATCTAGCTGCCAAGGCACTATTCCCGGGATAATCTTCTGTTGATTTACGTGCCGGACATGTTCCTTGAACACAGGGACGAGGCGCTACCTAAAGGGTGGCGCCTCGTTTTCCTGCGTGAAACGGATAGTACAAACGAAGAAATAAAGCGCCGACGTAACAGTGATCCAGGCGAGGGATTTGTCATCGTTGCCGGTTCCCAGACTGCCGGGCGTGGTCGGCGTGGCCGTTCATGGGAAAGCCCGGAGGGAAACCTGTTTCTGTCTGTCCGCTTACAGCAATCTGCACGAGGGGTGGCTGATAGCGCATCATTATCCTTTATTGCGGCATTGGCTCTTTCAGATGCTTTTTCCCGCATGTCCCCGGCACTGGATGTGACCCTGAAATGGCCAAACGATGTGCTTGTTTCCGGGGCAAAGGTGTCGGGTATCCTGCTGGAAACAGATACGCCATGGATCATTGTGGGGGTTGGGGTGAACGTGTTGCATCGACCGCAGGTCATTCCTACAAACTACCTTGTCACGAGTCTTGCCGAACGAGGCGTCTCTGTTTCTGCTCTTGATGTTGCTTCTTTTTTCTGCCATGCCCTGTACATCAGACTTCAGCAATGGAGAGAGGAGGGGTTTGCTCCCATCCGTCGGGCATGGAAAGCCAAGGCCTGTGGCTTGGGTGGTAGTGTGGTAGCAAATCTTCCGGATGGCTTATCAGTTTGCGGTATTTTTTCTGATCTCGATGCAGACGGTGCCCTTGTGCTGCATAATGAGGCGGGACAGCATCGCATTTTTGCTGCTGATGTTTTCTTTGGTTGATATCTGGCACAGAATTCTTTGAATTTGGGATCTATGCGGAATGCTTCTGGTTATCGACTCCGGCAATACCAACATTGTTTTTGCTGTTTATGACGGCGAGAAAGCCATGGGGGAATGGCGCTCTTCTACCCGCTCGGACTGTACAGCCGATGAGTACGGGGTCTGGTTGACCCAGCTTATGCAACTGAAGGGGTTAAAGCCCCAAGATATTTCTGCCGCTGTCATGGCCTCGGTTGTTCCGGCCAACGTCTTTGCGCTGAAGACACTGTGTCGTGCGTATTTTCATACGGAACCTCTGGTTATAGGCGAACCCGGGGTCCGGCTTGATCTGCAAATCTTGCTTGATCGACCGGAGGAAGTGGGGGCGGACCGTTTGGTCAATGCCGTAGCGGCACATACCAGATACAAGGGTTCCCTTGTTGTGATTGACTTTGGAACGGCAACCACCTTTGATGTTGTCGACCGCCAGGGGGATTATCACGGCGGCTGTATCTGCCCGGGTATTAATCTGTCTCTGGAAGCGTTGCACATGGCGGCCGCCCAGCTCCCGCGAGTGGCTGTTGGCCGCCCCTTGTCCGTTATTGGCAAGGCGACTGTTCCCGCCATGAAGTCAGGGGTATACTGGGGCTACGTGGGCTTGATCGAAGGCTTGGTCAGCAGGATATCCAAGGAATTTGGCGAACCAATGACGGTCGTTGCGACTGGTGGGCTTGCTCCCCTGTTTGTAGAAGCGACCGATGTTATTCATCATCTTGACAGTGATCTAACCCTGCGAGGGCTTGTCGAGATTTATCGACGCAACATTACGGAAGAAAAATTGAAACGCGCATGACTGCTGTTGATACTGCAACGCTGCCCCGTCTTACCAAAGCCCCGAAAGATCGGCTTGTCTTCGTTCCTTTGGGGGGAACCGGTGAAATCGGTATGAATCTCAATGTCTACGGCTGCCAAGGGCGGTGGCTGGTCGTAGACATGGGTGTTACTTTTGGCGATGATCAGATACCCGGTGTCGATGTTGTCATGCCGGATCATTCCTTTCTGGAAGAGAATGCAGCTGATCTTGCCGGTATCGTGATCACCCATGCCCACGAAGATCACATAGGTGCGGTTGCCTATTTATGGCCCGATTTGCGGTGCCCGGTTTATGCAACGCCGTTTGCTGCGGAATTTCTCAGGCATAAACTGAAGGAAGAGGGTCTGGATGGCGAAGTACCTGTTCACGTCGTCCCCCTTGGCGGGCGGGTGGACATTGGCCCCTTCAATGTGGAGTTTGTGTCGTTTACCCATTCCATTCCTGAACCAAATGGTCTTGTCATTCGTACAGCGCATGGCAACATCTATCATACCGGGGACTGGAAGCTGGACCCCGAGCCCATGGTTGGCGGCACGGTTGACTATGACCGGCTTCGGGCCATTGGTGATGAGGGTATTACAGCCTGCATCAGCGACAGCACCAATATTCTGAACAAGGGTCGTTCTGGCTCGGAAGGGGATGTTCGTCGCAGTCTTTTTGATATGCTGGGACGTTTTGACGGGCGCGTGGCCGTGTGCTGCTTTGCCTCCAACATTGCCCGCGTTGAAAGTATCGTGAAGGCAGCTCGTGCCAACGGAAGGCAGGTTTGCCTAGTGGGGCGATCCCTGTGGCGCATGGTCGATACAGCCCGTTCCACAGGCTATATCGGCGATATAGGCCCGCTTCTTGAGGCTGATGATGCAGCGGATTTGCCGGCACGTCAGGTCTTGTATCTCTGTACAGGATCTCAAGGTGAATCCCGTGCCGCTATGGCACGTATTGCTTGGGGGCATCATCCTCACGTTACATTGGGACGGGGTGATGTGGTTCTGTTCTCATCGCGGGTTATTCCCGGCAACGAGAAAGCTATTTTCCGTCTGCAGAACCGCCTTGTGCGCTCCGGGGTTGATGTTCTGACAGATCGGGAAGCTTTTATTCATGTGTCCGGCCACCCGTCCCAGGATGAGGTCGGTGAACTGTACCGTCTGCTTCGGCCAACGGTTGTTGTACCCGTGCATGGAGAGCGTCGCCACCTGCAGGTTCATGCGGATTTTGCCCTCGATCACGGGGCCCGGAAGGCTGTTGTCCTCGATAATGGACAGGTTCTTGATCTGACATCATCAGATAATCCTCATGTTTTTGCTTCGGTACCTGTGGGGCGTCTTACCCTGGAGGGGGATCGCATCGTTCCCATGGATAGCCCGGTGTTGCGGGACCGCAAGAAAATGATGGTCAACGGGGCCGCTGTCATTACTTTGGTCCTTGATCACAAGGGGCAGGTCATGGCACCACCGCTTGTCACAACGCATGGCCTGTTTACCCCCGATGACGATGACGAGCCACAGGGTGTCGGCCTTGCCGATGCGGTAACGGATGCTGTTGGTGACCTCGATCCGCGTGATCGCAGAAATGATGATACGGTCCGCGAAGCGGTCCGGCGGGCTGTGCGTCGTGTCATGAATCAAGATCAAGGGCGGAAACCTTTGACTGACGTGCATCTCGTCAGGCTCTAGGGTCTGTGTAGCGGGGGGAGGAGAGACGGCATGATCGGGCGCCTTAATCATATTGCTCTTGTCGTGCCGGATCTTGAAAAAGCCTCCCGCTTTTATCAGGATACAATGGGTGCCTCTGTTACTGCGTCGCTTCATTTGCCTGACCACGGGGTGAGCGTTGTTTTTGTCGAACTTCCCAATACTAGGGTTGAGCTTTTGCACCCTTTGGGGGATGACAGCCCAATCAGAAGCTTTCTGACCGACCATCCTGAAGGCGGCATGCACCATATGTGTTATGAGGTCCGGGATCTGTTGGCGGTAAGCAGGCACCTGAAAGCACAGGGGATGCGTATTCTCGGAAGTGGAGAACCAAAAACAGGCGCTCACGGGAAGCCGGTTTTATTTCTCCATCCCAAGGATGCGTTCGGAACCTTGATCGAGCTTGAACAGGCCTGATCCCGACGGAGAACAGGACACGGTGAGCTGGTACTGCGATCTGGCTCCGGGGCATCCGGTGCATCACGCTTATCACGAGAGCGAATATGGCTTCCCCTTGCGGGATGATCAAACGTTGTTGGAGCGGCTGTCTCTGGAGATCTTTCAGGCTGGCTTGTCATGGGAGTTGATCCTCAAGCGTCGCACATCCCTGAAGGAAGCATTTGCCGGTTTTGATCCGCACATCTTGGCCAGCTGGAATGACGAAGCTGTGCCATTGCTTCTTCAAAATCCCGGCATTATACGCAACAGACGGAAAGTAGAGGCTATACTTGAGAATGCTCGCATTCTGATGCGTTTAAAAGCCGACTATGGTAGTCTTGCCAACTGGATAGATGCTCACCACCCCTTGGTTCATAAGGACTGGGTTCGGGTCTTTCGGCGAACATTCCGCTTTACCGGGCCCGAAATCGTCAAGGAGTTTCTGATGTCAACGGGTTGGCTCCCCGGCGCACACCACGCGCAATGTCCCGTTTATACTCGCATTCTTGCTGCGAACCCTCCATGGAGAAAAGCCATGGAACATGGATTTTCTTACGACTGATGCCCGCCAAGAGTCCGCAACGCGGCCATAATTTCTCCCAGATCACCGGGAGAAACTTCGCTCCACATATTATGGCCGACAATGCGAACATTGGGTCCGTAGACACAGCGCCCCATACAGGGTGCACCGCTTACCTCTACGCGATCAGCAAGAAGAGGGTCATTCTCAATGGCATCTTTCAGGGCAGAGAGGACAAGCTCCGCACCACTGGCTGAACAGCTTTTCTGCATCTCTCCGTAACGGCGGTTCAGGCATACGAGGACTTCTATTGTGGTTGGATCATCATCATTCATGGTGACGATCTCTCCCTCCTGCTACAGTTATCCAGACTGCAATGTCCTTACGGCGGCATCTCTTTCAAAAAGATACAACAAGATACGCAGGGCTTCACCACGTGGCGTTGCCAGCTCTGGGTCCATTTCCATGATATAACGGGCCTCGTCACGCGCTGTGGCCAGAAGCTCACCGTGTACAGCAAGGTCCGCGGTACGAAATTCAGGCATCCCGCTTTGGCGAAGACCCAGGATTTCTCCACCGCCCCGCAAGCGGAGGTCTTCTTCGGCAATAACAAATCCGTCTTCGGTGGAACGCATGGTTTCAAGGCGTAGGCGTGCTGTTTCCGACAAGGGATGGCCATACAACAACAGGCAGACCGATGCCCTGTCCCCCCGCCCGATCCGTCCCCGGAGCTGATGCAACTGTGCCAGACCAAAGCGTTCTGCTTGCTCGATAATCATCAGTGTGGCGGTGGGAACATTGACACCGACCTCGATCACCGTGGTTGCAACCAGAATATCGTGGCGATCAGAGGCAAATCCCTCCATGACAGCATCCTTGTCCGGGCCCTTCATGCGCCCATGCACTAAAGCAACCCTGTGCCCGAAATGCTCTTGCAGCTGTGCATAGCGTTCTTCTGCTGCAGACAGATCCGAGGTTTCGGATTCTTCCACCAGCGGACACACCCAATAAGCCTTGGCGCCCGTATTCAGCACACGCTCAAGTCCGGCAATCACCTCATCCAGACGGTTTCGTCCTATAATACGTGTGTCGACGGGCTTCCGCCCCGGTGGTTTCCCTTCCAGTCGGGAGACATCCATGTCGCCGTAAAGGGTCAGGGTTAATGTACGTGGAATAGGAGTGGCCGTCATCACAAGCACATCAGCGGCTTTTCCTTTTTCTGTCAACATCAGGCGCTGTTGCACGCCAAAGCGATGCTGTTCATCAATCACGGCAAGACCAAGATCGCGGAACACAACATCATCCTGGAACAAGGCGTGGGTGCCAATGATGATATCAATGGCACCATCCTTGAGATCCTGCAGCAGAGCTTCACGCGGTTTTCCCTTGTCGCGCCCGGTCAGGAGGGCAACCCGTATGCCACAGGCCTTGGCCAAGGGAGCCAGGGTCTCAAGATGCTGGCGCGCCAGAATTTCGGTCGGGGCCATCAGGGCAGCCTGAGTGCCACACTCCACGGCATTCAGCATCGCCATAAGGCCGACAACCGTCTTTCCGCTTCCGACATCGCCTTGAAGCAATCTCAACATACGATCGGGTGCCTGCATGTCGGCATATATTTCATCCAAAGCGCATTGCTGGGCCTGGGTCAGTGAAAAGGGCAGGGCAGCAGCAACAGCCCGGCGCAAGCTTCCGTTTCCATGCAGGATACGCCCGGTCCGCTTGCGATTGGCGCGGCGTACAAGCAACAGAGCCAGCTGGTTTGCCAGAAGCTCATCATAAGCAAGCCTCTGTCGCGCCGGTCCGATGGCCGACAGGTCGTCCTCTGTTAGTGGGTGATGGACAGTGCCCAGCGCATCCTTCCAGCGCGGCCATCCCTTCTGGCTGAGCAAGTGAGGATTGATCCACTCCGGCAGTTCGGGGGTACGCTCCAGAGCGGTTCGGGCAGCTTTGGTGGCTGTCTTGTTCACAATTCCGGCAGAGAGGGGATACACCGGCTCTACAATGCGGATGCGGTCTGCCTGTGACGGAGGCACCACATGATCCGGGTGGGCCATCTGGCGCTCATCATGAAATACATCCACTTTCCCCGATACGACAACGCGCTGCCCGACGGGGAAGGATTTCTCCAGCCATTCCTTGCGAGGATGAAACCAGGTGATGGATATATAACCACTCTGGTCCCGACAGCGTATGCGCCAGGGGGCACGGCTTCCCCTTGCCGGTGGAATGTGATTCTCAACAATGATGTCAAGAGTCGCAATACTGCCGTTGGTTGCCTGCATGATCGTTGGTGATGCCCGGCGGTCAATGATACCGGTCGGGAAATGCCACAGGGCGTCAACAAGATGCCCGCCACCGCCAGTTAGCCGATCATAAAGCGGGGCCAGCCGCTTTCCCAGGCCGGGCAGGGAATCCAATGGGCAGAACAGGGGATTGAGGATCGACGGGCGCATAGGGGACCGTTATTCTCCGTGTAGCAGAAAATGTTCTTGTTCTGTCCGCAGAATGTCTTTGCGCAACAGGGGAAAGGATCTATACCAGAGCCCCTGTTCTTTTCTCATAAAACGCGGGGAAGGTGCACCTATCATGGATGAGCGTCGCAGGAAAATCCTTTACAGGGCTTCCCACCGAGGCATGAAAGAGGCTGATCTGATGATTGGCGGCTTTGTTGCGGCCCGCATCAGTGAGCTGGATGTGCCCCAGCTCGATCGGCTTGAAAGCCTGTTGGATGAGCTGGATATGGACATCATGGACTGGGTGATCGGTCGCAAGCCGGTCCCTGAACAGCATGATCATGATGTTTTCCATATGCTGGCTGCCTTCAAACCCTATGACGGATTCGTGTAGACAGTGACTGATTTCTCCTTTGCCCTTCAACGGATAGAAACCCTTGGTACCGGTCATCAGTCAACAGTCCACGGTCTGCCCGAGGGATACGATGCCCTTTTTCTGTCAAACCTTGCACGCGGCAACGCATACAGCGATGTCCTGCACATTTGCCGCGATGATGTGAGGTTGGCAACCCTTGCCGCCGAGGTTCGTTTTTTCGCCCCCGATCTTGATGTTCTGGTCTTCCCGGCTTGGGATTGCGTGCCATATGACCGCGTTTCACCCAGCGCAGACCTTGCTGCACAACGTACGGACACCTTGACCCGCCTGGCCGGGCCACATCCGGGCAAACCGCGTCTGGTTATTACAACCGTTGCTGCCGTCACCCAGCGGGTGCCGGGCAAGCGTGTTTTTAATGGCGCAGTCTTCCGTATCCTGACCGGGAAACGGCTGAATGTCGATGCCCTGATGGGGTATCTGGTGCGCAATGGTTACACCCGCTCCGGACAGGTCATGGAACCCGGGGAATATGCTGTACGAGGCGGCATTATTGATCTTTACCCCCCCGGTACAGGGGAACCACTGCGTCTTGATCTGTTCGGGGACGATGTAGATACCATCAGGACCTTTGATCCCCTGACGCAGCGCAGCACGGGTAATCTGGATGAGGTTCTCCTCAAGCCCATGTCCGAAGTCATCCTGACTGAAGATAGCATTGCCCGATTCCGGACCCGGTACCGGGAATTGTTCGGAGCGCCAGGCAAGGATGACCTGTTGTACGAGGCTGTTTCAGCCGGCAGAACCATGCAGGGAATAGAGCATTGGATGCCTCTGTTCCACGATGGGCTGGATACTCTTTTTGCCTATCTCCCCCAAGCTCTTGTGACCTGTGATCACCAGTTTGAGCAGGCGTGGGAAGCAAGGATTGCGCTGATCCGGGAATATTTTGACGCACGCATCAGTCTGAACAACCTGTCAGATAATGGCAATGGAACAGTTTATCACCCGATACGGCCAGAATGGCTGTTCATGGAACCAGATGAGTTTCCGCGATTGCTGAAAACAGTGCCGTCGTTGCTGTTTTCACCCTTTGCCGCACCAGACGTCGGGAGTGACTGTGTGGATGCTGGCGGCCGGCCAGGGCGTGATTTTGCCGATGTTCGTGCCCGCCATGGTGAAAATGTCTATGACGCTGTACGGGCACATATTGGCTTGGAGCAAGGGAAAGGGAATCGCGTTGTTATAGCTGCCCTGTCCCATGGATCACGAGACCGTCTGTCAGGTGTTTTACGCGATCACGGTGTCCAGAATCTTTCATGTCCTGATGACTGGGCGACAACTTGTAAACAGGCTGCTTCCTCTGTTCAGGTTGTTGTTTTGGGGCTTGATCACGGTTTTTCTGGCCCCGGTTTTGTCTTGGTAGCCGAGCAGGATATTCTGGGTGATCGTCTGGCGCGTCCTTCGACCCGCAAGCGACAGGGGAAAGCCGATGCCTTTATACGGGATGCCTCGGCCCTGGCGGAAGGGGATCTGGTTGTCCATGCCGAGCACGGCATTGGACGTTACGTAGGGCTTGAGAATCTGGATATTGGCGGTGCTGCCCACGATTGCCTTTGCTTGGTTTATGATGGTGGTGACAAGCTTTTTGTACCGGTTGAGAATATTGATGTACTAACCCGCTACGGATCAGAGCAGGGAGGTGTTTCCCTTGATCGGCTTGGAAGTCCGGCTTGGCAGTCCCGCAAGGCGCAGCTGAAACAGCGTATCCGTGACATGGCGGACCAGCTGATACAGGTTGCAGCCCAGCGTCAGCTGCGCGACGCGGATGTTCTGACGGTGCCGGATGGTCTTTTTGACGAATTCTGTGCCCGGTTCCCATACGCAGAAACGGACGATCAGCTGAAGGCCATAGCCGATACTCTGGATGATATGGCCAAGGGACGGCCGATGGATCGTCTGGTGTGTGGTGATGTTGGGTTTGGCAAAACCGAGGTTGCGCTTCGGGCAGCGTTTGTTGCGGCCATGAGCGGTACGCAGGTTGCTGTTGTTGTGCCAACAACACTTCTGGCACGCCAGCATTACCAGAATTTTATAGAGCGTTTCCGTGACATGCCCGTGCGCATTGCCCAGCTATCGCGTCTTGTTTCAGCAAAGGATGCAGCCCGTGTACGGGAAGAGCTGGAGAAGGGCACTCTTGATATCGTAATCGGCACGCATGCTGTTGTTTCCAAGTCTGTCAAGTTCCAGCGCCTGGGCCTCCTTATCGTCGATGAGGAGCAGCATTTTGGCGTTGCCCACAAGGAGCAGCTCAAGCAACTCAAGGCGGATGTGCACGTTTTGACTTTGTCTGCAACCCCTATTCCCCGCACATTACAGCTGGCGCTGACCGGCGTCCGTGAGCTGTCGCTGATTGCCACGCCACCGGTCGATCGACTGACAGTCCGTACTTTTGTCATGCCGTTTGATGGCGTCGTGATCCGCGAGGCAATCTTGCGTGAACGCTATAGGGGAGGGCAGAGCTTCTTTGTCTGTCCCCGCTTGGCTGATATTGACAGGGCTGTTGAGCAATTAAAGGTTCTTGTTCCCGAAGTACGAACTATTGTTGCCCATGGGCAGATGCCCGCCAGTCGTCTGGAAGAGGTCATGAAGTCTTTTGCAGACGGCGACTATGACATCCTTGTTGCCACCAACATTATCGAGAGCGGCCTCGATATGCCCCGGGTCAATACCATTATTATTCATCGGGCTGATATGTTCGGGCTTTCACAGCTGTATCAGCTGCGTGGTCGCGTGGGGCGTGGAAAGCAGCGAGGTTATGCTTATCTGACCCTGCCCCCCGGGCGCATTCTGGCACCAGCAGCCGAGAAGAGGCTGACCGTCATGCAGACCTTGGATACCTTGGGTGCTGGTTTCTCCCTAGCCTCACATGACATGGATATCCGGGGTGCCGGTAACCTGCTGGGTGACGAGCAATCAGGACATATCAAGGAAGTCGGGATCGAACTCTACCAGACCCTTTTGCAAGACGCCGTGGCAGCGGCCAGAAAAGGGGGAGGAAGCTCTGGAGAAGAAAGTCGCGATACCGGGTGGTCTCCGCAAATTAGTCTTGGGATCCCCGTCCTGCTTCCAGAGGAGTATGTCAAGGATTTGTCAGTGCGCCTTGGGTTGTATCGTCGTATTGCTGAATTGCAGACACCGGACGAGATTGAAAATCTGATGTCAGAGCTGGTGGACCGCTTCGGTCCCCTGCCACCTGAAGCACGTAATCTCCTGTCTGTCGTTGGCATCCGACAACTTTGCCTGCGTGCTCATATTGAGAAAGTTGATGCAGGTCCAAAGGGCGCTGTGCTAGCCCTACGTGGCAACACGTTCCCCAACCCTGAGGGTTTGGTGCGCTTCATCAGCCAGAACATTGCCTTGGTCAAGGTCAGGCCTGATCACAAAATTGTTTACATGCGCCACTGGCCGATGCCAGAGGATCGCATGGCCGGTCTTTATCAGCTCATGGAAAACTTGGCTAAGGTTGCCGAAGAAGCTACGGCCTGCTTATAGGCCAAAACAAAACAGACCAAGGCACACATTTTTTGCCTTGGTCTTTATTTTGCTATACCCGCCGCAAACATGCTACTTGCGCAACGAGCACCCCGGAATTTTCCGGTGTTTCTCCCTAAACTTGGGCTGCCCCGCGAAACAGGACGTCCCTTGCACGCAGAAAGATATGCGCTTGCGGCAGAGTTGTCACGTGCAAAACGCATGGCTATAAAGAAAAGTATGCATTTTTCCGGGATAAAAACAGCCTTTCCTGCTACTATTTTAGCTAGTTTGCATAGCCATAAGATGGTGAAAGGATCGGGTGTAATGTGGCGTGCGGTTTTATATGGCGGTTGCTTGCTTGTGTTCGCATGCCTGCCTTTATCCGTGTCGGCAGAGGAAGTGCGTCGATTCTGGACACTGGATGTTGACCCCGCAGCTTGTCGTTTACAGGCTGATTTGTCTTCTGGGGGCAGTGCCGATTATATCGCAGGCGTTGATGTGCATGGGCAACCCGTTATTCCGGCCGATGGCAATGAAGCGCAAGCCCTGAATCCTAGTCTGACGGGGAAGCATATTGCTATCGAGCTGGAAGCAAGCCTTGTGCGTCATTTTTCGCTCACTCCGCTTGCTGAGTCAAAAGGTTATATCGGAACGATAACTATAAAGAATCAAACCATTCTTCTGAATGGAAACCCGTTGAGTTATGGTGGCAAGGAGGCTCTTCGTGAAGCATGTCGGTATAATGAACAGCTGCATCGTGGAGCATCATCACCTAAGCCAGTTCGTTAAATGCGGAATGATCTGAAAAAATGACTGCGCGCATCATTCTGTGATTGCGTTTACGGTAAAGGGCCGATATATTCCGCCTCCCACACAGAGGCGGTTTCTGTATGGGTATTTGGTTTCGGAGCGTAGCGCAGCCTGGTAGCGCACTTGACTGGGGGTCAAGGGGTCGTGGGTTCGAATCCCGCCGCTCCGACCATGAAGCCAAAAATAAGAGAGCGCAGAATCATCGCGCGCCAAATCTCAGGAAAATAAAATACGCGTGCTGAGGCACTCTACAAAGCGTGTAGCCTTTCACGTAATTCCGTCTTTTCTTTGCTCCATTGCGGTCCTATAATGAATACGATCCGTTAACGTCATTGTTTCGGATGTGTCTGGTAGCGCTTTGTTGCAGTGGGGTCGCGTGATTGAGTTTCTGATTTTTGCCCTTGTGTTTACAGTGCCCTTCGATTTGGTCAGGCGTCGCACTGTCCGCCAGCAGCGTCGCTTGGAGGCTGCTTTCCTGCGTGCCCGATCCATGGAGCCGCCATATGGCCGCTTCTACTGGTTGTGCTGTCACTAAAAGTGCGCCACTCCTTGTTTATCCCGGTACAGCCCCGAAGCATCGGAAATGCCGGCGAGGTAGACTTTAGACCAAGGTCGTAATGCGTATCGAACCTGTACGTCCCGTTCGTTTCCGTCAATCTCCGTCAAAGGATAACGCGCGTTTGGCTATGGCTGATGTTTGCCATGCCTTTGAGGATAGCTTGGTGCTTGACGGTTTGTCCTTGAGCATTGGCGCGGGTGAGATTATGTGCCTGCTCGGCGCAAGCGGTTGTGGCAAAACAACGACCCTGCGCATTGCTGCTGGCCTCGAGAAACCATCGAGTGGAGAGGTCTGGATTAATGGGCACGCCATGCTGTCCCGCGAGGGGCGCATGATTCCACCGGAAAAGAGGGGTGTTGGGTTTTTGTTCCAAGACTATGCCTTGTTCCCTCACCTCAAGGTTCTCGATAACGTTACTTTTGGACTTCGCCACATCTCTGAACCCGACAAAGCGCGGCGCGCTCATGAAGCCTTGGAGCACGTGGGCATGGCGTCTTATGCCAGTTCCTGGCCTCATACCTTATCAGGCGGGCAGCAACAGCGCGTTGCCCTTGCCCGTGCTCTTGCGCCCAATCCCGCCCTTTTATTGTTGGATGAGCCATTCTCTGGCCTAGACCGCTACCTACGTGACCAAATCCGTGCCGAAACACTGACGATTCTGAAAGATCGCGGTATTTCGGCCCTAATGGTCACTCATGATCCGGAAGAGGCTATGTTTATGGCTGATGTACTCGCCCTGATGGACAAGGGGCGGATTATACAGTCCGGAACCCCGGCAGAGCTTTACAATCACCCATCCTCTGCCTTTGTCGCCCGATTCTTCTGCAACTTCAATCTGGTAAAAGGCCATGTTCTACGAGGTTCTGTTGAAACTCCGTTCGGTTTGGTTGATGCCCCGTACGGGACAGAGGAGGGCTCCTCTGTCGAGGTACTAATCCGTCCGGAAGCTATCCGGCTTATGTCGGTTGCCGATGGCGACTACCCCGCCTTTGTTGCCACTGTAATAGATAGCCGCATGCTTGGTAGGACCAGTTTGGTTTACATAAAGGCAGGGCCAGCAGCTTGCGCTGAACGTGTAGTGGCCCATGTGCGTGCACCGGGATCTTTTCTGCCACCGGCAGGGGAAGTGCTGTCCATATCCCTTGATAGATCCCAGACGTTTGTGTTTCCCTCCGTCTGATCATAGCCAAATCGGGGATGTTTCATTGCGGTACCGCAGGCTTTCTGCGATGATCCGCCATGTTGTATTGCCCGATGGTGGGCACATGTCTCCTGGAGAGTGGTAGTTATGGGTACTTTTAGTATCTGGCACTGGCTGGTTGTGCTGGCCATTGTTGTCGTTTTGTTTGGTGGTTCGGGTAAGATTTCACGTTTGATGGGTGACTTCGCCAAGGGAATCAATGCCTTCAAGAAGGGACTGGAAGAAGGAAAGTCCGTTCCCTCGGCCGATACACAGGATGTGACAAGTTCAGATTCAAGGCAGATCCAGAAGACTGAAGGGGAGTCAGCTTCACAGGCCGGACATGTCAATCGAGAGAAGAACCATTCTACGGGCATGTAGTGGATAAATACTTATGTTTGATCTGGCCTGGTCAGAGATTTTTCTTGTCGGGGTTGTTGCAGCACTTGTTCTTGGGCCAAGGGAAATACCTGGTGCCATGCATGCTTTTGCTCGTCTTGTACAAAAATTCCGGGCGGTCAGCCGTGAGTTTCGTCGCCATGTAGACGACATGATATACAATGCCGAAATTACTGACATGCAGGAGAAGGCAAGGCAGATGCGTCGGCAGATTCTTGATCCGGAAGAGGAAAAAAATAGTACATTGCCCGGAAAGAAAAGCCCCCCTTCTGGTGAAGCAGAGATATAAGATAGGCAGGGCACACAATGTACTCTTCCCCTTCACCAGATGAATTTCGTATGCCCCTGTTAGGGCATCTGATTGAATTGCGGCGCCGCATTTTACTGTGTGGTGCAGTTTTTATCCTGTCTTTTGCCGCATGTTACAGCATTGCAGACAGCATATACGGCTTCTTGATTCGCCCGTTGGCCGCCGTTATGGCTGAACTGGGTGGCTCGCAACGCATGATCTATACGGCTCTGACAGAAGCGTTTTTTACCTACATAAAAGTCGCAATGTTTGGTGCTGTCGTTCTCTCGTTTCCCTTCACCGCCTTTCAGCTTTGGCGCTTTGTGGCTCCGGGGCTTTATCGCCGTGAAAAACGGGCGTTTCTGCCAAGTCTGATTGCCTCGCCCCTGCTTTTTGCAGGTGGGGCGGCTCTTGTTTACTATTTTGTTATGCCCGTTGCCTGGCGCTTTCTGCTTGGTTTCCAGACCAGTGTTGAGCAAACCGTGCTGCCGGTGCAGCTTGAGGCCAAAATTGGAGAGTACTTGGATCTGGTCATGAAGCTGATCTTGGCATTTGGCTTCTGCTTCCAGCTTCCCGTTGTTCTTACGCTTCTGGCAAGGGCTGGGATGGTCTCGTCATCAGCGCTGGTTGCAAAAAGACGTTATGCCATTGTGGCTGTTTTTGCTGTTGCCGGTATTGTTACTCCACCCGATGTAATCAGTCAGATTGGCTTAGCCTTGCCCTTGCTGCTGCTTTACGAATGTTCGATCTGGTCAGCACGCTTGGTTGAAAGACATAGTGTGAATGATGATGAAGGTGACCCTGATCATTCTGATCCTATGCCAACCGGGAAGGGACCTGACGAGACCGATTTTAATGGCTGAAGTAGTGTAATTCCTGTATCTCTGCCAATTATTCGATATTGAAAACCATGCCTTGAGGTGTGCTGTATGCTTGACCTGAAATGGATCCGCGAAAATCCCGATGATCTTGACCGAGGGTTGCTCCGCCGTGGCAAGGGTGCCTTGTCTTCTGATATTCTGGAGGCAGACAGGCAGCTGCGTTCCCTCATGACATCGTTACAGGCTTTGCAGGCGCGTCGGAATGAAGTGTCCCGGGAAATAGGGATCATCCGCAAGGCTGGTAGCGATGCGGCCGTTCTCAGCGATGAGGTCGCTGATATCAAGAAACGCATGGCGGATATGGAAGCTGAGCATCAATCCTTGCAGGCCGCCCTTGATGATCTTCTGTACAGCCTGCCCAATATGCCGGATCCAGATGTGCCCGATGGGCGTGACGAAAATGATAATGTCGAGGTGCGTCGCTGGGGTATGCCTCGTAGTATGGACTTCACACCTCTGGAACATGATGCCTTGGGAACGTCCCTCGGGTTGATGGATTTCGAGTCTGCAGCCAGATTGTCTGGCGCTCGTTTCGTCGTCCTGAAGGGCGCCTTGTCGCGTTTGTCCCGTGCACTGGCCCAGTTCATGCTGGATACGCATACCGCTGACCACGGCTATACCGAACTGAATACGCCCGTCATGGTTCTGGATAATGCCCTGTATGGAACAGGTCAGCTTCCAAAGTTTGCCGAAGACCTGTTTCGTACAGAACAAGGGCACTGGCTTATTCCGACGGCTGAAGTCACCTTGACCAACATGGTTGCTGATCAGATTGTCGATCCGGCTTCGCTGCCACGGAGAATGACGGCGCACACACTGTGCTTCCGTTCCGAAGCCGGTGCAGCCGGCAAGGACACGCGGGGGATGATCCGCCAGCACCAGTTCGAAAAGGTTGAAATGGTGTCTATTACCCGGCCCGAGGATTCCGCCGATGAACTGGAACGCATGACTGTATGTGCAGAGAAAATTCTTCAGCGCCTTGGCTTGCCGTACCGGGTTGTTCTGCTCTGTGCCGGGGACATGGGGGCGGCCGCCCGCAAGACGTATGATCTTGAGGTCTGGCTGCCAGGACAGGGCCGTTACCGCGAAATTTCTTCGTGCTCAAATGTAGGGGATTTTCAGGCACGGCGTATGAAAGCCCGTTATAAGCCATCCGGAGACAAGGGGACGGAGTTTCTGCACACCCTGAATGGGTCGGGGTTGGCTGTTGGACGCACACTGGTTGCCGTTCTTGAAAACTATCAACAGGTAGACGGGAGTGTTATCGTCCCGGAAGCCTTGCGTCCTTATATGGGCGGCCTGGAGGTTATTTCCACTCATGCATGATTCTGTTTTTGATCTTTGCGGGAAACGCATTCTTGTTTCAAACGATGACGGTATTCATGGGCCTGGCCTTCAGGTTCTGATCCGCATTGCACGCTCTTTGTCCGATGATGTCTGGGTCGTTGTTCCTGATCAGGAACAAAGCGGCTCAGCCCATAGTCTAACATTGCACCATCCACTGCGTATCCAGTCTGTATCGACCAATGTATGGACTGTAAATGGCACGCCGACAGATTGTGTGCTGCTTGCTGTTAACCATTTAATGAAAGACAGGATGCCCGACTTGGTTCTGTCTGGCGTAAACCGGGGAGCCAATCTGGGCGAGGATGTAACATATTCAGGAACTGTCGCCGCTGCCATGGAAGGAACGCTTCTTGGTATTCCCTCCATAGCTTTGTCACAGGTCTTCAAGGACCAAGGGAATATTCATTGGGCAACAGCAGAAGCGTTCGGTCCCGGAATCATTGGACGTTTGATGACAAAGGGATGGCCGAAGAATGTCCTGATGAACGTGAACTTCCCTGATGCTTCTCCTTCCGGGGTAACGGGTGTTGAAGCCGTACGACAAGGAATACACAAGCTGGGAGATGATCTGGTCGAACGCCTTGATCCACGAGGAAGGCCCTATGTCTGGATAGGCGCCCAAAGACCCGTCGATCAGCCCGTACCCGGAACAGATGTGGAAGCCATCAGTCGTGGCGCCATAACGGTATCACCGCTATGCGTTGATTTTACGGATTATCATACGCTTGAAGAACTGTGTGCGCAGGTTCTCTCATGAGGGATGCGCGTACTGCCCGTTTGATCATGGACCTTCGGCAGGCCGGTATTACAGATACCCGCCTGCTGAAGGCTATCGAACTGGTACCGCGTAATCTTTTTGTCGATAGTACGCTGGAGACTGAAGCGTGGGAAGACCGCGCACTCCCTATCGGCTGTGGGCAAACCATTAGTCAGCCCCTTGTGGTTGCGGCAATGACCCAGGCTCTTGATACAAAAGAAGGGCATAAGGTCTTGGAAATCGGGACAGGCTCCGGGTATCAAGCTGCTGTTCTTGCCCGCCTGTGTCGGCGTGTTTATAGCTTGGAGCGGCACAGGGATCTTTATCTGGCGGCTGAAAAGCGGTTCGTATCTCTTGGGTTGTCAAACGTAACACCCCGTATAGGAGATGGTTGGCGCGGATGGCCCGAACAAGCTCCTTTCGATCGGATCATTGTGACAGCTGCGGCCTCCGAAGTCCCCGGTGCCTTGACTGAACAGCTTGCTCCATCGGGGGTTCTTGTCATTCCTGTTGGCCCGGAGTTTGGTATCCAGCAGCTCTGGCGTTACACGAAAGACCATGTTACGGGGTGCTTGAACGGAGAAATCCTGTTTCCTGTTCGTTTCGTCCCCATGCTTCAGGGAATTGGTAATCCCGGCCGCGTTCAGGCTTGATAGTGCCGGAAGGCATTTCTTTGGATTGTCGCGGGAGCATGAGTAGGCGTATTGTTCCTTTTATGAGACGCCCCTGTTCATTGCAATTATTTTACGTTGTCTTGCTTCTGCTGCTTCCTGTGATGACAGGTTGCGGTGGTGCCGAGCGTTTCAAGGCGCCTTGGGTATCATCTTCAAGTAAAGAGACAACAGGCCGCCTTGGTCGTACAAATGCAGACAAGACGCTTATTGTCTTGCGTGGCGATACCTTGTATGCACTTTCTCGACGCCACAAGATTCCCGTTCGTGTTCTTATTGCTGAAAATGATCTTAAACCACCTTATGTCCTTATCGCGGGACAAAAGCTGCATGTACCAGCCTCTCGGTGGTATACAGTTGCTCCCGGAGAAACCTTGGGCGTAATTGCAAGCCGCTATCGCCTTGGCGTAGATGATGTGGCTCAGAAAAATAATCTCTTCCCACCATATATTATTCGCACGGGACAGGTTCTTGTTCTTCCACCTGATGTGAAATCCCGGACGTCCTTACCGGTTCAGGTAGAGAAAGTAGCAGCACATACGCCTAATCGTTCGCCTCAGCCTAGAAAACAAGCCGGTATACGCGCTGCCTCTACAGAGAAAAGTACGTCACCAGACACAAGAGCATCTTCCCATGGCAGGCAAGCTTTTGTGTGGCCTGTTCAAGGCAAGATAGTTGGGAATTTTGGACCTGCGGGCAAGGGATTCAGGAATGATGGCATCAACATTGCAGCACCAGCGGGTACGCCTGTTCGTGCAGCAGACAAAGGGACGGTTGCTTATGCCGGAAATGGTATCAAGGGCTTTGGCAATCTTATTCTTGTAAAACACGAGGGAGGTTGGATGACAGCCTACGCTCATAGTTCCAATATTCTGGTACGTCGTGGTGATATTGTGCGGCGGGGGCAGACCATTGCCCGTATCGGGTCTACAGGCAATGTAAAACATCCGCAGCTTCATTTCGAAATCCGGAAGGGGTCTCAAGCGCTCGACCCCCAAGTCTACCTCCCAAAAATGGTTGCAGTCCGATAAACAGGGGGCTTATGACTTCACCCTACCTTTGATGAGATACGGAGCAAGATATTGGCCTGTATAGCTTTTACTTGTTTTTGCTACCGTTTCTGGCGTTCCTGCTGCAACGACATGGCCTCCTCCTGAACCACCCTCTGGACCCATATCTATAATCCAGTCCGCAGTTTTGATGACTTCGAGATTATGTTCGATTACAACAACTGTATTACCTTGGTGCACTAGTTCTTGCAGAACATGAAGAAGCTTTCTTACATCCTCAAAATGTAGACCTGTTGTTGGTTCATCCAAGATATACAACGTTCGTCCGGTCGCGCGACGGGAAAGCTCCTTTGATAGCTTGACCCGTTGGGCTTCACCACCCGACAGGGTAGTGGCCTGTTGTCCGATATGGATATACCCCAGTCCAACCCGGGACAGAAGTTTCATCTTGTCGCGGATAGATGGAACGGCTTGGAAAAAGTCAACAGCTTCTTCAACAGTCATCTCAAGAATATCTGCTATTGACTTGTTCTTATAGGTTACTTCCAGTGTCTCACGGTTGTATCTCTTTCCTTTGCACACATCACACGTGACATAGACATCGGGCAGAAAATGCATCTCTATCTTGATCAACCCGTCTCCTTGGCATGCCTCGCATCGTCCTCCCTTGACGTTGAAGCTGAAACGGCCAGGCTTGTAACCACGAGCTTTCGCTTCGGGAAGATTGGCGAACCAATCGCGAATAGGCGTAAAGGCACCGGTATATGTAGCAGGATTGGACCGGGGTGTTCTTCCAATTGGGGATTGATCTATATCAACAATCTTGTCAATATGGATTATCCCGTCGATGCGATCATGAGAGCCGGGCATCTCCCGCGATCCGTGAAGAGAACGGGCCAGTGCCTTGTAAAGCGTTTCAATGACAAGAGACGACTTGCCTCCTCCGGAAACACCGGTGACGCACGTAAATGTCCCTAGTGGGATTGTTACGTCAATGTTCTGAAGGTTATGGGTTCTGGCCCCTATGATTGTCAGGGCGTTCCCATTGCCGGGGCGCCTTGTATCCGGGATCGTGATGGATCTGGTCCCGGAAAGATAGTGCCCTGTCAAACTGTCCGGGTGCTTCATCACCTCATCAGGTGTACCGGCTGCAACAATCATTCCTCCGTTTACACCTGCTCCAGGACCCATATCAACCAAGTAGTCAGCTGTTCGTATAGCGTCTTCGTCATGTTCCACAACCAGGACAGTATTTCCCAGATCCCTCAGTCTGCGCAGGGTTTCAAGAAGGCGGTCGTTATCTCTCTGGTGAAGACCAATTGATGGCTCATCCAGAACGTACAACACACCGGTCAAGCCTGAACCAATCTGGGAAGCCAGTCGAATACGCTGGCTCTCGCCACCGGACAGGGTTCCCGACATTCTGGACAATGTTAAATACCCAAGCCCGACATTCCCCAGAAAGGTGAGGCGCTCGACAATTTCCTTCAGGATACGCGCAGCAATCTCCCGATCCTTTGTCGTCAAGTGCTGATCAAGGCTAGAGAACCAAGCAAGCGATTCAGCAATAGAAAGATCGCTGATGGCTGCAATATCAGACCCATGGACCCGTACAGCCAAGGCTTCAGGCTTGAGGCGGCGTCCACCACATGTTTCGCAAGGAGACGACGCCTGATAGCGGGACAGGTCATCGCGAACCTGCTGGCTCTCTGTTTCTCTCCACCGCCGTTCTATGCTTGGTATAATGCCCTCGAACGGACGCTCCACGCTATAGCGCCGCCGTCCGTCATGATAGGTCATGGCGACAGATGTACGACCAGATCCATACAAAAGAACAGCCCGTGCTGTTTCAGGAATTCTTTTCCACGGTATTTTCATATCTGTGCCACAGTGGGCAGCAACACTTTCAAGTGCCTGGGCATAGTAAGGTGATGGTTCTCCACCTGCCGACCAAGGAACAATGGCTCCCTCTGCCAAGGACAGAAGGGGATCAGGAATAATCAGCTCGGGATCAAAGTAAAGCTTGATTCCCAGGCCATCACACGCCGGGCAGGCACCAAACGGATTATTGAAAGAAAAAAGCCTTGGCTCAATTTCATCAATTGTAAAGCCGGAAACCGGGCAGGCAAATTTTGCGGAGAATGTCACTCTCTCGCCGCTTTCCGCATCTTCAACCCATACAAGACCGTCTGATAACTGAAGGGCCTGCTCCAGCGAGTCCGCAAGGCGTGTCTCTATCCCTTCACGAATAACCAGCCGGTCAACAACAACATCGATGTCATGCTTGGTTTTCTTGTTCAGGGAAGGGGATTCATCAATCAGGTACACGGATCCATCAATTTTTACCCGTTGGTACCCTTTCTTCTGGAGCTCCAGAATCTCTTTTTTGTACTCGCCCTTGCGCCCTCGTACAATTGGCGCCAGAAGGAGGATCTTCTTTCCTTGGGGCATCACAAGAATACGGTCAACCATTTGGCTGACGGTCTGGGATTCAATTGGCAGCCCCGTTGCCGGTGACCAAGGAACGCCGATGCGCGCCCATAAAAGGCGCATATAATCATAGATCTCGGTTACGGTCCCTACTGTTGAACGTGGATTGCGCGAAGTCGTCTTCTGTTCGATAGAGATGGCAGGCGACAAACCTTCAATGGAATCGACATCCGGTTTTTGCATCAATTCAAGGAACTGCCGGGCGTAGGCAGACAGGGATTCCACGTAGCGCCGCTGTCCTTCGGCATAAATCGTGTCAAAAGCCAACGATGATTTCCCCGATCCGGACAGACCGGTGATAACAACAAGCTTGTCGCGAGGCAGGGTTACATCAAGATTCTTCAGATTATGTTCACGGGCTCCGCGGATGCGTATTTCATGCATGGTATCAAGAACCTGATAGTCAACCGGGGGATGTTTCGGGACAAAAGTACATTCTTTGTTTCGCATATTTTGTACGGCTGTCAAAAACAAAAAGCGAACATCCGGCTGACTTTGGGTAAAAGCAGTCTTTTCCTTCCGGTCAGGGGGGGGTAGAGTTCGGCCACGTTACAAACAGGAGTACCCTTGCCATGGCAGGCAGTGTCAACAAAGTGATTCTAGTCGGCAATCTTGGTCGTGACCCCGAGGTCCGCAGCACACAAAACGGCCAGAAGATCATCAACATGACCGTTGCAACGTCCGAAAGCTGGAAAGATCGCCAGACCGGAGAGCGACGGGAAAAAACAGAATGGCACCGCGTTGTGATTTTTAACCCGAATCTGGGTGAAATTGCAGAACGTTATCTGCGGAAAGGGTCCAAGGTATACTTGGAGGGGCAGCTGCAAACCCGCAAGTGGACAGACCAGAATGGTCAGGAGCGCTATTCCACAGAGATTGTCCTGCAGGCCTACAGGGGTGAACTTACGCTGCTTGACAGCCGTTCCGGTGGTGGACAGGGTGGTGATATGCCGGTCATGGAAACAGCGGGCTTTGCGGGAGCGGACAGCACGCCGGGATATGGGTCATCACCGAGATTTGGTGGAAGCCCTGAGCCAAGCAGCCGACCTGGCGGTAGTAGTTGGGATACTGCTCCCCGCAATGATCTGGATGATGAAATTCCATTCTGATACTTTGGCACCCCTTCCTGGCTGGTTGATGATATCCGCCGGTGCCTTTTGTGTGGGCCCCGGTTGTCGGTCGGGAGCACCCTGTGCTACAGTTCCCTTCCTGTAGTTTCAGTTCATTGTCCCAATCTGCGGAACGGTAAATTTTGGCCACTGTAGGCCCGGAATCTTTACCCGTTCGCTGTCTATCGAGTTTGTGCCTTGACCGAAAACGCCATCCCGACACCGTTTGATCGTGACATTGCGCCTGTAACTATCGAAGACGAGATGAAACGCTCGTACCTCGATTATGCAATGAGCGTGATTGTATCCCGTGCCCTGCCAGATGTTCGGGACGGCTTGAAGCCGGTGCACCGCCGCATTCTCTTCGCCATGAAAGAAGGCGGATACGATTACAATCGCCCTTACAAGAAGTCAGCCCGCATCGTCGGGGATGTCATGGGTAAATATCACCCGCACGGTGATAGCGCCATCTATGATGCCATGGTGCGCATGGCCCAAGACTTTTCCATGCGCCTTCCCTTGGTCGATGGTCAGGGAAACTTTGGATCGATGGACGGGGATCCCCCGGCGGCCATGCGCTATACCGAGGCGCGCATGGCCCGTTCCGCGCACTCCCTGCTGGATGATATTGACAAGGAAACGGTCGATTTTCATCCCAACTACGACGAAAGCACATCGGAGCCTTCCGTTCTTCCTGCCCGATTCCCCAATCTGTTAGTCAACGGAGCCGGGGGCATCGCTGTTGGTATGGCAACCAATATTCCCCCTCATAATCTTGGGGAAATCTTGGATGCCTGCATTGCTCTGATCGATACGCCCAACCTCCCGGACGATGCTATCTTGGACATCGTGCCTGGCCCGGATTTTCCGACTGGCGGAAGTATTCTTGGTCGTTCAGGCATCCGCTCCGCCTATATGACCGGGCGGGGCTCGATCGTCATGCGGGCGAAATGTGCGATAGAAGAAATACGAAATGGTCGTGAAGCCATCGTTGTGACCGAGATCCCCTATCAGGTCAACAAGGCTTCGATGATCGAGAAAATGGCCGAACTGGTCCGTGACAAGAAGATCGAGGGCATATCGGACCTGCGTGATGAGTCCGACCACCAAGGGGTTCGTGTTGTCATCGAAGTCAAGCGCGATGCTGTTGCCGAAATTGTCCTGAACCAGCTTTATCGGTTTACACCCCTTCAGACATCGTTTGGTGCCAACATGTTGGCTATCAACGGTGGTCGTCCTGAACTGATGGGTATCCGTGATATTCTGACTGCCTTCGTCCGGTTCCGGGAAGAAGTTGTGCGTCGTCGCACAATGTTCGAGCTTGGAAAGGCGCGGGACAGGGCGCATGTGTTGGTTGGGCTTGGAATAGCTGTTGCCAACCTTGATCCTGTGATCAAGCTGATTCGGGCGGCCTCTGACCCGCATGTTGCGAAACAGGAGCTGATGTCACGCGACTGGGATGCCGCGGATGTTGCTCCCCTTATTGAATTGATCGCTGATCCTGAGCATGTTGTTGTGAATGGCCGGTATCGGCTTTCCGAGGTTCAGGCCAAATCCATTCTGGACCTTAGACTGCATCGCCTGACGGGGTTGGAGCGTGACAAGATCCATGGAGAGCTACGGGAAATAGGCGGCCAGATTGAAGAGTATTTGTCCATTCTGGGTAGCCGCGAGAGGCTGTACGCCATTATCCGGGAAGAACTGGTGGATATTCGTGCGGCTTACGCTACGCCTCGCCGAACAGTTATCGAAGAATCTGAGTTTGAACATGATATCGAAGACCTGATCCAGAAAGAGGACATGGTCGTCACCATTACCAATACAGGCTATATCAAGCGTGTACCGCTTTCGACCTACCGTGCACAGCGTCGTGGTGGGAAAGGGCGTTCCGGGATGGCAACCAAAGAAGAAGATTTTGTGACCAATCTGTTTGTGGCCAATACCCATACGCCGGTCCTGTTCTTCTCGACCTCGGGCATGGCGTACAAGATGAAAGTTTATCGCCTTCCTGAGGGTAGTCCACAAAGCAAGGGCAAGGCGTTGGTCAATTTGTTGCCCATACAGGAAGGGGAGCGTATTGCTACGGTTATGCCTCTTCCCGAAGATGAGAACCAATGGTCTGATCTGACCGTTATATTTGCGACATCAACCGGGAACGTACGCCGTAACAGCTTGTCTGACTTCACCAATGTCAAGTCCAACGGCAAGATAGCCATGAAGCTGGAAGAGGGTGGGGAACGCCTAGTTTCAGTTGTCCCGTGTACAGAACAGCAGGATATTCTTCTGTCCACCCGCCTTGGCAAATGCATTCGCTTCCATGTCGGCGATGTTCGCGTGTTCAGTGGCCGGACCTCGACAGGGGTGCGTGGTATACGCCTTTCCACACAAGACGAAGTCATGTCGATGACAGTTTTGCAGCATGTTGACTTTGAAACAGCCGAGCGTGATGCATATTTGAGGCTGGCCGCTCAGATCCGACGGTCATCCGGGGAAGGTGACGAGGAAGAGTGTGTCGTATCCGAGGGTGATGACACGGCCATGACTCCGGACAATTTCCAGAGGTTGCAGGATGCCGAAGAGTTCATATTGACCATTACCGAGAATGGGTTTGGAAAGAGAACGTCTGCATATGAATATCGCGTAACCGGGCGAGGCGGGCAGGGGTTTGCCAATATTGAGATGAAAGAGCGTAACGGGGCTGTCGTTGCTTCGTTTCCAATTGGCACTGATGATCAGATCATGCTTATCTCCGATGGAGGACAGCTGATCCGCATGCCTGTCCACGATGTGCGAATCGCCGGGCGTAAAACGCAAGGTGTTACGCTCTTCCGTACAGCTGCAGAAGAAAAAGTGGTTTCTGTTGCGCGGCTGCCGGATGTCGGGGAAGGAAACGGTGATGGCGCACAAGATCAGGAAATGGATGGCATAGCGTCTCTTCCAGATGAGGCATGAACCCTGATGGAAAAGTGCAGAACCGGCGTTTATCCCGGAACATTCGATCCTGTCACCAATGGGCACTTGGACATTATCAGCCGAGCTGCCAAGGTTCTGGACCGATTGATTGTGGGCGTGGCCCAGAATGTTGGAAAAGGGCCCCTTTTTACGCTGGAACAGCGTGTCGAGCTGACTAGGGAAGCTGTGGACGCCCTGAAGCTTGAGGGGACTATCATAGAGATCAGGCCTTTTAATGGTCTTCTCATGAACTTTGCTTTACAGCAGGGGGCATCCGTTATTGTTCGTGGACTCCGGGCTGTTTCGGATTTCGAATATGAGTTCCAGATGGCGGGCATGAATGCTCGCTTGGATTCACGCGTCGAGACCATCTTTTTGATGGCTTCAGAGGGAAGTCAGTTTATCTCTTCCCGGTTTGTGAAAGAGATCAGCTTCTTGGAAGGCAAGATCGACAGTTTTGTACCCCCTGTTGTACGCAAAGCCCTGAAAGAACGTTTTGCCGAGGGTGAGCGTCCATGGTAACCCCGCTGACTTGGAGGAACCCTGTGCTGATCCGCTCATTTGTACTTTTTCTTGCTGGAGTAATGTTTCTTATGACTGTCAATACGGTAGAAGCCCGCGAAACGGCCATGGATCCGGAAAATACCCTGTATATGGATCTAGACTACGGGCGGGTTGTCATCAAGATGCGCCCTGATCTGGCCCCGAATCATGTTGCAAGAATCAAGGAGTTGGTGCGGCAGGGTTATTATGATGGCACACCTTTTCACCGGGTTATTGACGGTTTCATGGCTCAAGGTGGCGACCCTACAGGAACGGGAACAGGCGGTTCCGGGCAGAACATAAAGGCTGAATTTTCCAAGGAGCCTCATATAAGAGGAACCGTCTCCATGGCTCGTGCAGCAAGCCCGAATTCAGCTGACAGCCAGTTCTTCATTTGTTTCGATACGTCTTCATTCTTGGACAGGAAGTACACGATCTGGGGGCGGGTTGTTGAGGGCATGGAGTATGTTGACCAAATCAAGAAGGGAGACCAAGCCTTAAACGGAAAGGTTGCCTACCCTGACCGCATTGTGACGATGAAACTGGCTGCTGACGTTGATTAAAATCGATTTTCTGCAAAAAATACCCAATTTCTTCATTTTAGGTGTTGACCACACAGAGGCATACGAATATGTTGCGGGCCTCGTCACTTGTGGCGGTGAAAAAACAATACCTTAGGTGCCCGTAGCTCAGTCGGTAGAGCATTCGACTTTTAATCGAATGGCCGAAGGTTCGAATCCTTCCGGGCACACCAAAAAAATCCAGCGCCTTATAAAAAGAGCGCTGGATTTTTTTGAAAGAAATAACTCCATGCAGATCTAACGGCGAGGGTCCTCGTGAGAAATATCGTACCTGTGCAAGCAGCTGTCGATGGTCTGGCTTGTAATTGTTCGCCAAAAGTCTTGTGCTTGCTGCTGTGTAAAAGGACCGTATACTTCGAGGGAATGCCCTGACGCTATCGTTGCAAACGTTGTATCAGCATATTCCCCCCCAACAACATAGTAGCTCTTATCATCTAGCTGTGAGTGATTTTCCTCCACCACATAGCGCACCATCGCATTGTCAACCGTACGCCCCGTTATGTCGCGCCAGAAAGCATGAGCATCAACCTCGGTGTATGGCCCATATTTTTCCAAGCTCTTGCCTGCAGCGATTGTTGAGAATGCGCTATCGGAATATTCTCCCCCGATGACATAAAATCTTTTTTCGGACATAGCTTTCCGTCTTTTGCTAAAAGTGCAGATCCCGTGCCTTGTTATACGCTTCTGTTATAAGGAAGTGAACTCTTCGACAGGTGGCATGGGATGTTTGTTTCTGATATCACACACTTGGCCTTGCCGTATTTGGAGTCTTTAATGTCAGAAACTGCTTCCCAAGGCCCTGTAAAGGATGATCTTGCACCGATTGACAGGCTTCTTGCAATCATGCAACGCCTGAGAGATCCGGAGCAGGGGTGTCCATGGGACCTAGAGCAGAGCTGGGAGTCTCTGACTCGCTATACTCTGGAAGAGGCCTATGAAGTTGTTGATGCGGTAGAGCGTAAAGATACCGCATCTCTGCGGGATGAGCTTGGAGACCTTCTTCTTCAGGTTGTGTTTTACAGCCAAATTGCCACAGAAAATAAGGCTTTCTGTTTCGATGATATTGCCGCAGGGTGTGCTAATAAGATGCTGCGACGCCATCCTCATGTTTTCTCGTCGGATAGTCGGGTTTCTTCAGCAGCTGAGCAGATGGGCGTATGGGAAGATATAAAAGCAAAAGAGCGCAAGCGCGTGCAAGCTGATAAGGTGGAAGACAGTGCACTAGACGGTATTTCTCGGGCGCTTCCTGCTGTTACCAGAGCTCTCAAATTGCAGGGCAGGGCTGCGCGGGTGGGTTTTGACTGGGCTGATATTAATGATGTGCTTGATAAGGTTATAGAAGAAATTGGAGAGGTGAGGGATGAGCTTGATGCATCTCCCATGATTCATCGTCGTTTGTCTGATGAAATAGGCGATTTACTCTTTTCTGTTATTAATTTGGCCCGTAAGGTCGATATTGATCCAGAAACAGCCTTGCGTCAGGCTAATGCAAAATTTGACAGGCGATTCCGCCAGATGGAGTCTTTGCTTCGTGGTGCAGGGAAGACGCCGGAGAATTCAGAGCTTGAGGTGATGGAATCATTCTGGGCGCAGGTAAAAAGTCAGGAAAAGTAGACACCTTGCAATGACTAGATCTTTCTTCAGTGCAATGTTGCGTTTTGTCCGTCCGCCTGTGTGGGCGGCCTTTCTTGCTTTTCCTCTTGTGTCAAGCTGTTATGTCCCAGATGACTTCCTTATGGAAATTCGTGTCGGGAAGAATGGTGATTACGGAATAATCTATCGTGGTCTTCTCATATGGGCGCCTCTATTCAAGGAGATGAAAGAGGCAAAGTTGAAACCAGAAGATATAGCGGCCAAAGAGCTTGCCATTAAAGAAGATCTGGGCCGTGATACCGGGTTCTCGGAAATAACTTCTGTAGGACTGGGGCGGTTCAGGGTCGCTTATGAAAAGACAGGACGCCTGAGCGGCACATCCCAAGTCAGCTTCCCAAGGAGAGGTGCAGACATTGTTCGCCTTGAAGTTCGTACCAGTGGTATTTTGTATGTCGCATCGGCTCCAACAGCAAAGCCAGGGGCAAAAGAACAGCTGGAAGCTTTAGGCTTAAGGCCAAGCGGGAAAATTCGTGTTATTACAAATTCTGCCGTCATTAAACATAATGCGCAGCAAATATCGCATGGCTTTGATGATGGGAGCTTTCGTGACTGGAGCGTATATGACTGGAGTGTAAACGGACCCAATCAACCAGCACCATCCATGCAAATTCAGTTCATGGCGCCAACCAAGAAGCCGTAAGAAGCAGTGGGCCTAATTGTCGCATAATGTTTCATATGCTAATAAATTATTCATAATTTTCATTATGCGACAATTGGACGTGCACCTTTCCCTCTCTCTTTTGTATAGACATTTACAATGCCTGCAATCAGAAAACAGTCACCCGTTTCCTCGGAGTTCTTACCGGAGTTTCTTGTTAAGCACCTTGGACGGCATGGAGACGGTGTTGCACACCATAATGGCAAAAACATCTTCATTGACGGTGCCTTACCAGGCGAAAGAGTGCTGGCTCGAGTCGAAGGTGAACGAGGATATGTTCACCGTATCTTGGATCCTTCTCCGGAGCGCATTCAACCTCCCTGCCCTGTTGCGTCTTCGTGTGGTGGATGTTGCTTGCAGCACGCCTCGGAAACTGCCGAGCTAGCCTGGAAACGGGATCTGGTTGCTGAAGCACTGGCTAAATCCGGCATCACCAAAAGCGTGGTAGATCCTGTTGCATCTGTTCCATGCGGAACACGGCGTAAAACAACGTTATCTTGGAAGAAATCAAAGTCGCACTTTGTGATGGGGTATAATGCTCGCAGAACCCACCACATTGTTACGACACACGCCTGCATGCTGTTGACCAAGGCAATATCTGATGCCTCGGCTATATTACGTGAAGCCATAAAAGATTTGCTCCCGTCTGGCAAAGGCGCTGTTTCTATCTGTGACAGCGATTCCGGCATTGATGTTGTGCTGGACTGGGTTGGAAGGCCTGACCTTCAAGTCTTGGAAGTTCTTGCCGCCTTGGTCCATAAACATGACTGGGCGCGTTTGTCCCTGAGAATCGGAGCCATTATCGAACCCATAGCCGTGCAACGTGAACCCATTGTCTATATGGGAGAACACCCCGTTTGCTTGCCACCGGGCGCATTCCTGCAGCCAAGCCGTGAGGGGCAAGAATTATTAGTTGGTCTAGTGCTGAAAGAGTTAAATGCGCCAGGCGGCCCCATATTGGATCTTTTTTGTGGCTTGGGAACATTTGCCCTTCCCCTTGCAGCCAACCTCCACCGCCCTGTTACAGCTATCGACTCGGATCAGCAATCCGTGAGCTGCTTGGCAGCAACAGGTATGGTTAAGGCGTTTGTCAGGGATTTGTTCCGCAATCCCCTTCTGCCAAGCGAACTGGAACACTATGAGGCTGTTGTTCTCGATCCCCCTCGCGCCGGAGGGGCCGCGCAGGTTCTACAGATAGCGCAATGTGCCCCAAAGAAAGGGCCGAAAAAGATTGTCATGGTATCCTGCAACCCCTTCACATGTGCCAGAGATGCACGCAGGCTGACTGATGCTGGGTTTGTCATTGAGAAAATAACCCCTGTTAATCAGTTCCATCGCAGCATGCACGTTGAATTAGTGGTGGTATTCTCGCGGGTCTGAACGGACACGAGATGCACTGTCTGCTTGTTCAATAAAAATAAGGCTCTTACTGTGGAGGGGGAAAGCTAGCCAGATTGGGCAGCATGATGTGTGACAGGGGCAATGGGAGATGATCCATCTGGCCACAGCAGTAGTTGCTGTCCGTGACCCACAAGATGCGGCGTCCCTTGAGAGACATCTCATGGCTGACAGCTACGACTGCCAGCACGTGGTGGCCCCGGCCGATCTTATCGGGGTTTTGAAGAAGTTCCAGCCTGATGTTCTGGTTCTTGATTCTGCATTTTGCAGCGGGAATCCGGAGCAGATTGTCCGGACTGTGCGCGCTGACCCTTCTTTTGTCCATCTTTCCATTTTCTATCTGACATCAGCTCCCGTCGCAGAGCAGGTTGATGTACTCCTGAAATCGGGTATAGACGACGCTGTTCATTGGCCAACAAGCCCTGAGCTCATTCTGTCGCATATTCGGCCTATGATACGTGTCTCGACCATGCGGGCGGAATTGCTGCATCGGATCCATGTTCTTGGGCATATTGGCAAACGTGCCGTCAATGCCTCGCTGTTTGCGCCAGAGGATATTTCTGTGTCTGCGCCCTCCATCCTTTTGACCGGGGCAGATGATACGCGTGAGAAAATCCTGTCGGCCTTTCCAGATGCGGAACTCCTTGTTGCCAAAGACCTTGCAACAGCGAGCCGTATCCTTGAAGATCGCTTCCTTGATGCAATGGTGATGGCGCCATCAGACACGGTGCAGCCTTGGCTTGATCTATGTCTTCAAATGCGAAGAAACGTAAGACTGTTCAATCTGCCTGTTCTTTTTATAAACCGCACGCCCCATCCTGTTGATCCGCAAACACCTCTTTCCATGGGTGCCAGCCGGGTTATTGATGGTGTCCCTATTATCCAGGACTTACGCTTCTCGTTGCATGTCTTAATTCGTCGGCAAAGAATGCGATGGGCATTACGGCGCAGTCTAGGAGAAACTCTGACGACAGGCAGTGATGCAGATAACAACATGCCGGAAGTCTACAGCCGTAACTTCCTGATACAGTCCTTGGAATCAAGAATCAAAGAGGCTGCAGCATCCAGTCTGCGCAATCGCAGCCACCGTTTTTCCCTTGTTACATTTGCTTTTGCTGGTTTGGATGCCATGCGGCATGATTTTGGTGAAAAAGCCGAGCATGATTTGCTACGACAAATTGGGCAGTGGCTTACCCTTCTTGTCAGGGCAGAAGATATGGTTGCCCGCCTGACACCCGTTAATTTCGCGGTCATATTGGCTGATACGCCGTTGGATGAAGCCGATGTCGTCATGCAACGTATAGCTGGTGTTATCGGTAACACAGAATTTGCCGTTGAAGACGTGTTTCGCCCTGTCTCGGTATCCCCTTTTGTCGGGGCATCTGAAGTCCAGAGCGGCGATACTGTACAATCATTAATGGAACGCGCCCGCCCCGTCTTTGACGAAAGATCTATGAGCTGATCCGGTGCCTATGGGGACCCCAATATGATTGTCGAGATTATTTTTGATACGGTATGTCCATGGTGTTACATCGGAAGCCGTCGTCTCTCGAAAGCGTTGTCTAAGCATACCGCAACCGACATCAGGGTACGGTGGCGTCCCTTTATTCTCAATCCAGAGATCGCAAAAACAGGCATGCCGCGTTCTGCTTACCTGGAACGCAAGTTTGGGAGCTTGGCCCGCGCAAACAGGATCTTGGCTGGACAGGTTGAGGCCGGCGCAAGAGAAGGTATCCATTTCAATTTCTCTTCTATTGAAACAGCCCCCAACTCCACAGCATCTCATCAACTTATGCTGCTGGCAGGAACACACGGAGTTGCCAGTGACTTTCTTGAAGTGATTTTTTCGGCCTATTTCGAAAAAGGCCTTGATATAGGAAATAATGACATCCTTTACGAGCTGGCTACACAGTTTGGTTTGGCATCAGATGACGTGCTACACAGCTTGCAGGATGAGACTTCACTTGCCACCGTCATGGCAGAAAATGCCGCAACACATCGAATGAATATTACCGGGGTTCCCTGTTTCATATTCAATCATGACTACGCCATTGCCGGGGCGCAGGAATCAGAAATTCTGGCTCGCATGCTTGATATTGCCTCAGAAGGATCTGTTGCCGAACCCATGACTATACCCGCCCAGAAAGAGACAGATCCCAACCACTTTCTTGTCAGCCGGCCATCATAAAAAAGATCTCGACAACGGCACGAACGACACGCGTGACAAGAGACGAAAGAAAGTTCAAATCCACACCAATCTTCTGACCAATAAGAGGAAGAATGATCAGGAGTCCAATCAGGACGCCAAAGCCAATTCGTTCCATCTTCATGAATCGTATTGCCAAGGCTTCGGGAAGAATACCGGCAACGACCCTGCCCCCATCAAGAGGCAGGAGGGGAATCATGTTGAAAACAGCAAGCACAATATTGAAGTAGCAAGAGTTCCAGAGCATCGAAGGCCACCACCCTGAATCATCAATCAACCACAGCAACATAAACGATACAAAAGCCAAGGCCACATTCATGGCAGGTCCGGCAAGAGCAACCAAGGCCATACCTTGTCGTGGGCGAGGAAAATTACCGGCATTAACAGGTACAGGACGCGCCCAGCCAAACAGGAATGGAGATGAGAAAGCAAGCAAAAGCCCGGGCAGAATAACTGTTCCAACAGGATCAATGTGTTTGACAGGGTTCAGGGTCAGCCGCCCTGCCAAACGGGCCGTGCGGTCACCAAGGGCATCGGCCATCAAACCATGGGCAAGTTCATGAAAAACAACAGCGGACAGAACGGGAATAACCCATACTGATGCCGCGTGGAGAATATCGGCAATCAAGGAGAGCATATATTCTTCTATATTTCAGTGACAACAGGCGTAACGCTGGACATGATCGGGGTAGAAAGTGCCGCCTGCCAACGTAATAAGCTCTCGGGACGTAGCAAAAACGTTCCCTTAACGACAGCACGCATCTCTTCCATATCACCATTACAGTGTAGAATGGTATCACACCCTGCGTTCAAAGAGTTATGGGCCCGATCCTCATACGAACCACTCAGGGCCTTCATCGAAATATCATCCGACAGAAGAACGCCTTTAAATCCAATGCGCTCCCTTATGGTCGCAAAAGATTCTTCGGAGAGAGTAGCCGGGTTCTGGGGGTCAATGGCAGTATAAACAATATGCGCTACCATCCCAACTGGAGCATTTGCCACAGCTTGGAAAGGAACAAAATCAAAAGACTCAAGGGCTTTGAGATCCGAATCAACAATCGGGAGATCAAAATGGGAATCAACCCTGGCACGGCCGTGACCAAGAATATGTTTGACGACGGGCACAATTCCGTTCCTGAGAAAAGCGTCGACGGCAACCGAAGCAAGGTGAGCTACAACATCGCGTTCTGTGCTGAAGGCACGCAAACCAATCACATCTGACGCATCAGGCTGGGGTATATCCAGAACAGGGGCGCAGTTTACGTTGATACCAACATTAACAAGATCGCGTGACATGCGTGCAATTGAGTCCTGCAACATCCTTTTTGCCCCGTCAGGATCAGATTGCCATGCATCACCAAATGTCCGCATGGCCGGATAAGCAGGCCAGTGTGGCGGCCCCATACGCTGCACTCTCCCCCCCTCCTGATCAATCAAAACAGGAGCATCAGGACGACCAACACAGCGGCGGAGAGCATCTGTCAATGCGCGTACTTGGCCTGGATCCTCAATATTGCGGGCAAACAGAATAAAACCGACAGGATTGACAGAGGAAAAGAAGTCTTCCTCCTCAGGGGTTAGAATTAACCCTGAACAGCCGAATATAACGGCACGGCATGTCTCTGAAACACCCATAGCATATTACTTTCCTACAAAGAGACAACCCACCTTGTGCTTTGACAACTCTGCACACAGTCGGCGCGCATCAGCTTCGCTCGATAGTCCCGTTGCACGCAAACGGTAATAAATACCCTTCTGTCCCAGATCAGCCCGCTCTATGGACATGGATAACGAAGCCAGCTGCTGGGGATGCTTTGCTTTCAGATTTTCCCACGTTTTACGAACGGACGCTTCATCCCGTAAGGCAGCCAGCTGCACAGCGTAAGATCCCCCGGTTATTCCCGGGCGGACAGGCGCTGATTTGTCCGTAAGTGTACGCTCGTTTGACGGGGCCACGAGTTTCTTCTCTACAGGAGCCCTCTCGCCCATAACAGACGCGTTCGCAGTAACTGATGGTGTTTCAACCACAGGCGCTTGTTGTTGTACAGGCGGAACCGGCACAGGCACATCAGCAACAATTTTTCCTGCCGGCACATCCGGAAGGGGTATCAACTGCTTTGTATTTGTAGCGTTCGACTTAATCGCTGACGGGGGTGAGATATCAGGTGTTGTTGCAGGAGCAGGCGGGCTGTTATTGGCACCGCCAAGGATCGAAGGCATGCGCTCCATCTGAGACGGAGACACAGGCTCAACGGGTTCCGGCAACAGCTTCTCCACACCAGACGAGCGCACCGTACCAGAAGAAAGACGATCATAGACAAGCTTGTCCTGGTTTGGAACCTGCAACCCCCCCGGGTCAGCAGGACGAACCTTATAGGGATTTGTTTCCGCCAAGATGGTAGGCGCTGTTATCCGGCCATCGGTTCCTGATGTATTGCTCCGCGCCATATACACCCCAGCAGATCCGACAATCGCAATACCGATAAGAAAAGCAGCAAGCAGCAGTCCACGGCCACGCCTTGAATCATCAGCATCCTTCGTAAGCCCCGTACCAGCAATACGATCCGGCACAACCGAGAAATAGTCATGAGGCTCACTACGCTGACCCGCAACACGCCCTGCTGCCAGCTTGGCTGCTGCGGCAACACGCGCCGCATCAACCGGAGGCGCAAGATCAAAATCCTCTGCCGATGGGCCGTGACCAGAAGATGGCGTACTATCTCGCTCGAATGTACGGGCGAACATCTCATCAAGAGCAATATCGTCTCCTGAAGAATGCCCTCCCCCTCCTGCGGCACGGTGCGGACCAACATTGCGGTCTCCGCCTCTGGGGCCATAGCCTCTGGGATCGGCCATAGCTACATCTCCTCTGCCGGTTCAACACCAATAACAGCCAAACCAGACGCTAACACTGTCATTACACCTTGCACAAGGGCAAGGCGCGCCACAGACAGGGACTGATTATCCGGATCAAGAAATCTGAGATGCGTGTGTTCACGTCCCTTGTTCCACAATGCATGAAATCCTGCAGCAACATCGCCCAGGAAATAGGTGATACGATGCGGCTCTCCAGCCTCGGCCGCGCTTTCCACCACGCGCGGCCAACCGCCGATCAAGCGAACAACAGCCATTTCATCAGGGTCGGAAAGCTGTGACAGGTCCGCGTCAGCCAGTGCCGTAGCAGACAAGTCAACACCGGAAAAGACTGTTGCAAAGTGGCGCCTGACAGAGCAGGCGCGTGCATGCGCATACTGCACATAGAAAACCGGATTGTCACGTGACTGTTCCGTTACCTTGGCATAGTCAAAATCCAGCGGCACATCGTTCTTGCGTGACAGCATGATAAAGCGCACGACATCTTTTCCAACACGCTCTATCAGATCGCGCAGGGTTACAAAGGTCCCTGCCCGCTTTGACATTTTGACAGGCTCCCCTTTGTCCATCAGCTTGACCAACTGACAAATCTTGACATCAAGAGATGCCTTCCCGTCCGACATGGCGTGCACTGCGGCCTGCATTCTCTTGACATACCCGCCGTGGTCTGCCCCGAAAACGTCGATCATTTTCAGGAAACCACGCTGATATTTGTCATAGTGATAGGCAATGTCACCAGCAAAATAAGTCCATGACCCATCGCTCTTTTTCAGCGGCCTGTCGACATCATCGCCATAGGTTGTCGAACGGAAGAGGGTCTGCGGGCGGGGTTCCCAGTCATCTGGGGTTTTCCCCTTCGGAGGCTCCAGTACGCCAACGTAAACAAGATCGCGATTTGCCAGATCCTTCTCCGCAGCCTCTACACGCCGAGCTTCGACAATGGCCTTCTCGGAAGAAAAGACATCGGGATGAACACCAAGCGCAGCCAAATCATCACGGATCATATGCATCATGGATTCGATGCCAAAATCCCGCAAGACAGGCCGCCACTCTGTCTCGGGAACACCAACCCACCGTGTTCCATCCCGTCCCTTGAGGGCCTGCGCTGTTTCTATCAGATACCCGCCCCCATACTGTATTTCCTTGGCCGCAAGACGCTGGTCAAACTCTGCCTGATCAACAGCACCGCAAGCAACCAGGTAGCGCCAGTACAACGCAGTTGCCAGGATATCAATCTGGGCACCGGCATCATTGACATAATATTCCTTGGCAACATTGTAGCCGGCCTTCTTCAACAGATTGGCCAAGGCATCACCAACGCAAGCGCCACGGGCATGCCCAACATGCATGGGACCGGTTGGATTGGCCGAGACATACTCAACGTTAACAGCATGAGCACCCCCAATCCGGGAGTCACCAAAAGCAGTCCCTTCTCGCAGGGCACACCGCAGAACATCGTGCCACAGCGTTGGTTCAATACGGATATTAATGAAGCCGGGACCGGCAATCGATACATGCCCCACCGCTTCGACAGCAGAGAGCCTTTCAGCAATGACAGCGGCCAAATCCAGAGGCTTCATGCCGGCTGCCTTAGCCAAAACCATTGCTGCATTGGTGGATACATCACCGTGCGATGGATCGCGTGGAGGCTCGGCTGTTACAGCATTAAACGACACACCGCCAGGAAGCGTACCCTCTGCAGTCAACTTATCAAGAACAGAGACAATGCGGTCCCTGAAAACACTGAACACATTCATGGTTTCACCGTAGGATCAAGAAGGCGGCTATGCTCGTCCAGAGCAAATCGGTCAGTCATTCCGGCAATATAGTCAGCAACACGCCGTGCCGTGCGGGGGGTGCTGGCTCCATCGCACCCATACTGCCAGTCCGGGGGCAGAAGCCCCGGTTCATGTACAAGAACATCGAATAAATCGTGCACCACCTGGCGCGCTTTTGACGTCATGCGGTTGACGCGAAAATGACGATACATATTAGGAAAAAGAAACCCTTTCAGAGCACTGTCATGGGCCTGCATCTCAGCAGAAAATGAAATCAGGGGCCCGTCGGCCAGGCGGATATCCTGAACCGCTTTCGGTTTTGCTTCGGCCAAGCGTTGGCGGCTCTCTTGCAGAAGATCCAGAACCATGGAGGTAATCAACCGACGGCCGGACTCATAAATCAGGCGCACAGGCTCCAGATCCGGATGCTGGTTTGATGTTACTGCCAGAATGGGGCCAATCAAAGGTACATCCTGCAAATCCTGCGGCGTAAAGAGACCAGCCCGCAGTCCATCATCAATATCATGGGCGTTATAGGCAATATCATCAGACAAGGCCGCAACCTGGGCCTCGGGGCCGGCAAAAGAATCAAGCTCGAGATCGTGAAGGGCAGCATATTCAAGAATTGCGGCAGGTAACTCCCGCCCCTCATTTCTTCTGTCCGCTTTCGGACCAACAAGAGGACCATTATGCTTGACGAGCCCCTCCAAAGTCTCCCAAGTCAGATTCAACCCGTCCCAGCAGGGATAACGCCGCTCCAGCTTTGTCAGGATTCTGAGGGACTGGGCATTATGATCAAAACCGTCCCAAGGCTCCATACAGGCTTTCAGGGCATCCTCACCGGCATGGCCGAATGGCGTATGCCCAAGATCATGGGCCAAAGCCAGCGCCTCTGCCAAATCTTCGTTCAAGCTCAGCGATCGGGCGATTGATCGGGCGATTTGAGCAACCTCAAGGCTATGAGTCAGGCGGGTCCGGTAGTTTTCCCCCTCATGGTAGACAAAGACTTGGGTTTTATACTGCAAACGGCGAAAAGCCCCACAGTGAATAATCCGGTCACGGTCACGCTGAAAGGCATCGCGCTCAACCGCCTGCTCGCCTTCATCGTACAGGCGACCGCGGGAACGCAACGGGTCCGAGGCATAAGGTGCAAGATCAACTGGTTGGGACAAAGTCATGGGGCGAACAGTAACGTGCCGCAAAAGGCAAGGCAACCGGGAACACCCCTTGCGAAGCATATATTCTTCAGCATACATTAAAAAGATCCGATAACGCATGTAAGCAAGGACGGTACATCATGAGTTCGCGTGCGCTGGACCCAGCCGATCTTTCGCTGTCACAGGCCGCTGTGGCGCGTGTTCGTGCGCTTGTCAAAGCAGAAGGCAAACCCGGGCTGATGCTTCGCGTGTCCGTTTCCGGCGGTGGGTGTTCAGGTTTCCAGTACGGCTTTGATCTGGATGCTGAAACAGGCAGTGATGACTTGGTTCTGGACCAAGATGGTGTCGTGCTGGTTGTTGACGAGGCGTCGCTTGATATCCTCAAGGGGTCCCGTATTGATTTCACTGAAACACTGATGGCCTCAGCCTTTGTGGTAAATAATCCGAACGCAGCATCTACCTGCGGCTGCGGCACCTCCTTTTCCCTCTGATAGCCGAGAAAGACCGTGCTATACCCGGGCGCTCTGCGGGGCCAGCCCGGATACTTCAAGGAAAAGGACGTTACCTGTGAAAATTGCTACCTGGAATGTCAATTCTGTCAGGGCTCGCCTTGATAACATCACGGCTTGGCTGACAGAGCGGGTGCCTGACGTCGTTCTTCTGCAGGAAATCAAATGCCAGACAGAAGACTTTCCGGAGCACGTATTTACCGAGCTTGGCTACACATCCCTTGTATGGGGACAGAAAGCCTATAATGGCGTGGCCATTCTCTCCCGCCTACCTGTCTCCCACGTTTGTAGCGGCCTGCCCGGGGATGATGCAGACCAGCAGGCACGCTACATTGAGGCTGACATAAACGGGAAAGTCCGCGTTGCCAGCCTGTATCTCCCCAATGGGAACCCTGCCCCCGGAGACAAATACACGTACAAGCTGGAGTGGATGGATCGCCTGTATAAACGGGCCAAGACCCTTCTTGGGATTGGCTTTCCGGTTGTGCTGGGCGGTGATTATAACATCTGCCCCACAGATGATGATGTCTATGCACCTGAAAAATGGGCAGAGGATGCGCTGTGCCGACCGGAAAGCCGGGCACGCTTCAGAAGTTTGCTTCACCTTGGCTACAGGGATGCGTTCAGGGTGATGAGCCGTGAACCTCATCGCTACACATTCTGGGATTATCAGGCCGGTGCATGGCCCAAGGACCATGGCCTGCGTATTGACCACTTTCTACTATCCCCACAGGCCACAGACGCCTTGCTTTCCGTTGAAATTGACCGTGCCCCCAGGGGCTGCGAGAAGGCATCAGATCACACGCCCGTCATGTGCGCGTTCGGATTCGGCAATCACGAGTTATAATTGTACACATCTTGCCTTCTGCCATGACCTGACTGTGCAGATATGCTATTATTCACGGCATAGACCTCTGTATGGTGGGGGATGCCGTGAATCAATCACGCTGGACACGACTGATCCGGTTTGCCGAACCCGGCGTTCCCATAGATCGGGGCGAGCTTGCAGATGCGGTCTCCTCTCTCTGTACGGAAGGGGATGATGCCCTCAGCCCTTCGGAAATTGCGATGGCCTATGAAATCTTGGGGCGCTTATACCCCAGGATAGAACTGGCCGTCCGTCGTCGCCTTGCCGGAACGATTGCCGGGCGGGCCGATGTTCCCGGCAATCTGGCAACACTTATGGCGAGCGATGCAATTGAAATTGCGCACCCCGTGCTTTTGTCCAGCCCTGTTCTGGACGATGAGGATCTTGAAGACATCATCACCAACCAAAGCAACGCCCATCGTCTGGCCATATGTCAGCGCCCCGAAGTATCGGTCCGGATCAGCGACGTTCTGCTGACGTTTGACGATGACACAATCTGTCTGGCCCTAGTCCGGAATCCCGGGGCTCGTTTCTCGGAGAACGGAGCACTGAAGCTTCTGGAGCGAGCCGAACATCTGGCCGCGCTGCGTCTGCCGCTTGTATCCCGACATATCCTGCCTGCCCGCTTGATCGCAGTCATGGTGCACTGGGCTGATGATGCCGTACGGTCTGCCTTGGCAGAAACCTATGGTGACGAACTCCCCCCGGACGTCAAGGATGCCCTGAAGCAAGCCGTGCGGGACGTACGCAAGGAGACAGAAGCATCAGAGACACATACCATCGAGGCATTCCTGTCAAGTGGTGTTGAGGCAATGGTCAGCGCCGTCCGCAATGGCAAGATGCCGCAGGCCGAAGCCGAGGTTGCACGCCTGTCACGCCTGCCTGCCTTTGCTGTTTCGCGGGTCCTGTACGGAGCTGATGGTGAGGGACTGGCTGTCCTGTGTCGCTCCCACGGTGTTTCCATGCCCCTTTTCAAGGAGCTGTATTCGCGCCTCAATGGCATCGTTCCTTTTGGACACTGCCAACCTTCCAGGCTTTTCTCGTCGGCCCTGGATTTCTTTTCTCGTCTGTCTGCCAAGGAAGCGGATGCCATTCTTGACCGGTGGCGCCGCAATCCCGAGCATGTTCGCACATCCCAGCCGGGCCCATGCCGGCAACAGGGGTTACCACCGGCCTCGTAGAACGCGCCACGTCATCCCCAGCGCCCGATTATCCGGACGATGCAGGTCTGGATCGGTCAGATTACCGCCATTTCTCTCCAGCACAGAGAATGTTCGCTCCGCAGCCATGGCCTCCAAGAAAACCGCCAATATATCGCGCGGTGGGCGTGAAACAGTGTGCCGGGCCGCACCAAGCATGCCTCGCCCCATCCGACAAAGATCCAAGCTCCATGGGGCAAGCTTTACTACAGCATCGGGATCACCAAGCTGTTCCGGATCAAGACTCAAAGCATCCAGAACGCCGGAGGGAACGGGGCAATGCCCCGCAACAAGAGAAGCCGGAACCCCGAGCAAGGTTCGGGCAACAACGGCGGCCTGCCCAACCTGACGGGCAGCACTGACAACAACCTCGTCATGAACGCCACCAATTCTGCATACGGCTTCTGCCAGAGCACCACCATAGCCATCACAATACTGTTCCAAGGCGTGCTCCGTTTCGAAAGGAAGGCTCTCTACTTCTGCAGATCGGGCATCCACCATATGGCATAGCAAAGAAACGGGAACATAATACGTCTGGACCAAGGTTGCTAGGTCTTGCACAATAGGGGACTTCGCAACAACACCGGCCTCCAGATTCTCCAGTGTGTCACGCCACCATTGAAAACGAATCTGCCCAAGAACCTGTTCCGTAACAACATCACGTATACGTCCCAGCTCGGCATTAAAGGCATACAAAGCCCACAGAGCTGGGCGAACCCTGTCCGGTACAAAAAGGGTTGTCAGGAAACGGACAGGATCATGACGCTTCACATCATTGACCACTTGGGAAAACGGCTGATGAATATCCATGTGGGGATGACATCCATAAAGAAGAGCTGATATGTCACCAGCAGCCGGGTATATAAAAGGAAAGACTGCAAAAAGGAACCGTTCCCTGTGATACGGATGGTAACATCTGCCGCAAAAACACCATCGGACGAGAATTTTCCGGTCGCACGTTTTCTTGACTCCTCTTTACGTCGGCGCGTGCTGACCTTTTATAACTATGTACGGAAGGCTGACGATATCGCTGATAACCCTGTCCTGTCGACAGAAGACAAGATAACCAAGCTTATGGCCCTAGAGGACAACCTGCCAAAGGAAGTCAAAGCTCCGCAAGACCAGGCTCATGCCCGGACGATGATGAAGGCTTTTCTGCAGGATGCAAGGGGAACCCATATTGAAACCTTCGATGATCTGGTCCGGTACTGCACATACTCGGCAGTTCCTGTTGGTCATTTTCTACTGGATATACACAAAGAATCGCACCCTGACAGACGCCCGGCCGATGCCCTGTGCTGTGCACATCAAATTTTGAATCATGTGCAGGATATACGCCACGACATTTTAGCCCTGCAACGTGTCTACATGCCCGCAACATGGTTGCGTGAGGCTGGACTGGATCCATCTGATCTGTCCAGCTTGCTTGAGTCTTCGCGCATGCAAAGTGTTCTGAAACGCTGCCTGCAACAGGTGGAAAGCCTGCTCGAGATTGCGTCTTTTCTTCCCGCGTCAATCCGTAACAGACGTCTGCGATACCAAGCTTCTGTAGCCTTGGGCATGGCAGAAATCCTGCTCCGCAGGTTGCAAAAGATATCTCCGCGCCTGAAAATGAACCAAGGAAAGCTTAGCCTGTTTACCGTGCTGTCTGCATGCCTGCTGGCTTTCTTTCCCAACAGATCAGCCCGCAAAGTTCTGCAAGAAAGGTTGTTACAAACTGGCAGCAGCTTCCGGTTTGTCATCAGGCTTCTTCCGTCCCGGAAACGGGATCTTATGACAATATTTTATCTGTTCTGCAGGGCTGTTGATGACTGCGCTGACAGCGATCAGCCACGGGCATACAGACAAGCAGAGCTTGATGACTGGGGGCACTTTCTGTGTAATCCTGGCAATTTCCCATGCCCTGATCCTGTTCTTGCCATTCCACTTGCAGAATCATTGCTCCGTGGCGATCTACCCCGACATGAACTGCAAGCTGTCTTGGCAGGATGCTGCATGGACCTTGATCCAGCGTTCTATCCTCCTCCGGATCAGGCCAGCTTGGACCACTATTGCCAGTGCGTTGCCGGTGCTGTCGGACGGGTTATTCTTTTCATCCTTGGCATGGGCAATACCCCTCTGGTTCAAAGCTTTGCAGATCAGGCCGGAAGAGCCTTGCAATATACAAATATTCTGCGAGATCTGAATGAAGATACCCGCCGGGGGCGTTTTTATCTTCCCTCCAGCCTTCTGGATGCAGCACGTGAACAGCCGGATCCCGTCGCTTTTTCCAGGCAGGCTTTCGCCCACGCCACAGAACAGCAATTTGACCGTGCGGGAGAAGCCCTTGAGAAACTGTCCTGGACCAGTCGTATACGGATGTGGCCTGCCCTTCTGATGCTGGCAACATACTGGGGCTTGTTCTGTCAGATAACAGGGCGGGTACATCCTTCCCGTTTTGCCCGGATCAAGGGAATTCTGGCCGGGTGCTTCCGATGAAAGAATGGCCGACAGTCCATATCATAGGGGGAGGACTGGCCGGCCTGTCTGCGGCACTGGAAGTATGCAGAAATAATGCACGACCCATTATATACGAGGCTACCTCACAACTTGGTGGGCGTTGCCGGTCTTTTAACGATCCTGCCCTGGGACAAGATATTGACTGTGGGACGCACCTTGTTCTGTCCGCGAATCAAGCCGTGCGAACACTGATCACACAGTGTAACGCCCAAGACCAATGGATTCAGTATCCTGCCCGCTTTGATTTCTTTGACCTCGCTTCCAATAGAGCATGGCGCCTTCAACCCAATCGCGGGCGGGTTCCTTGGTGGTTATGCCGTCCAGACCGTCGCGTTGCCGGAGCTTCCTTTCTCGACCATATAAAGCTTTTACAGCTGCTGAACCGCAGTCTTAATCCAGAGCAGATGGAACACCATATTGGACACCATATCTACACGCATCTTGTGCAGCCTCTGGCGCTTGCTGTCACGAATACGCCGGTTCCCATCGTATCCTGGAACCCTCTCAGGGATGTTCTCCGTAAAACATTCTTCCGCGGTGCGCAGGCCATGGAACCGCTGGTGCCCCGAACAGGTTATACCCGTGACCTGATCCTTCCCTTGATACACGCGATTGAAGCACAAGGTGGCCGGTTTTGCCTTGAAAGCCCGGTTCAGCAGGTATTTCTATCTGGTTCCGGAATGACGGGATTCCAGGTAAGGGGTCGCACGCTGGCGGTTCAACCGTCCGACAAAATTATTCTTGCAGTATCAGCTCGTATAGCACACAAGCTGATGCTAAACATTCCGGAACTTCCCATGAGCCCGATCATTACGGCCCATTTCCGTATCCGCGAGCATCGGGATCATCAGTTGGTCGGCGTTATCGGAGGGGTATGCGACTGGATACAAACCAAGGGGCCCCTTGTCAGTGCAAATATTGGCGCATCCCGGATGTTGCTCTCGATTAGCGCAGAGCGCCTCCTGTCCCTGCTGTGGGAGGAGGTCAAAGTTGTTCTGGGTTTGGCAGGGCATGTTCCCCCTGCCCGCCTCATCAAGGAGCGCGCTGCAACCCTGATGCTGACGCAGGAAACGGATCGCCTGCGACCGCCAACACAAACCTGTTGGAATAACGTGTGGCTTGCCGGAGACTGGACGGCAACCGGACTCCCCTGTACCTTGGAAGGCGCAGCGGTGTCAGGTATAGCAGCGGCACAAGCGGCGCTTTCGCGTTAGTGTATGCCGCATCAAACACATTCCCTTCTCGCTGGGGGCTTTTCTTTTTTTCACGGCCTTCTTATGTTTTGCGCAGGGAAGGTTTTCCCTGCACCGGATACATTTCGCACCACCATGTTCGAGAGGACCATTATGACCTTTGAACTTCCGCCCCTGCCCTATGACAAGACCGCGCTGGAACCACACATGTCGGCCCAGACGTTTGACTTTCACTACGGCAAGCACCACAACGCCTATGTTGTAAACCTGAACAATCTTCTGAAAGACTCACCCCTGTCGGGCAAAGCTCTGGAAGATATTGTCTTGGAATCCTGGAAGACGGGGAATACGCCTGTTTTCAACAATGCCGCCCAGGTCTGGAATCACACATTCTTCTGGCACTGTATGAAGCCCAACGGGGGCGGTGCACCCATTGGCATCATTGCAGAGAAGATTACCGCCGCATTCGGATCCTACGAAAAGTTCCGTGAAGACTTCAAGGCAGCGGCTATCGGTCAGTTTGGTTCGGGCTGGGCTTGGCTGGTTATGGACAATGGCACCCTGAAGATCGTCAAGACACCAAATGCAGAAACACCGATGGTGCACGGCCAGAATGCACTGCTGACGGTGGATGTCTGGGAGCATGCCTACTACCTCGACTTCCAGAACCGGCGCCCTGACTTTGTTGATACGTTCCTGAACCACTTGGTCAACTGGGAATTCGTCAACGCCAACCTTGCTCGTTCGTGTTGAAAAACGCCGCGCAGTGAGCCTGCTGACTTATGAAACAGGCGCCGCCTTACCCAAAAGGTGGCGCTTTTTCACTGTCCGGGATATCCAGAACCATACCATCCCACGCGGGCTCCACACCTGCTGGCAATGAACTCTTGAGCACATCATAGTCCAGTCTGTTGCCCATATGCGTAAACACAGCGCGCCGGGGACGGACACGTTCAATCCAGCTTAGGGCAAGATCAACATGGGCATGCGTTGGATGCTCATGATCCGAAAAAACACCGATGATCCAAGTATCAACGCCTTCAAGGATGGAAAATGCTTGATCAGAGAGACGTACAACATCAGTAGAGTAGGCAAAGGATCCAATCCGTATGCCTTGGCTCAGGCTATAGCCATGATCCTGCACAAAGCTGCGAACCAAAAGCGGGCCAGCCATAAATTGGTCCTGAAAGGGATGACGCTGCAACCAAGGACGAAAAATAGGTTGCCCCGGCGGAATACCTTCAAAGGCATAAGAAAAACAAGACTGGATATGCGTAAAGGTCGCATCATCCGCCCATGTGGGAAGCGGCCCATCAATATTTCTGTTAATACCCCTCAGGTCATCAATACCATGCGTATGGTCCGCATGGGCATGAGTATAGAGCACCCCATCCAAGCGAGTAATACCGGCATCCAGTAACTGACAGCGCAAATCCGGTGATGTATCGACCAGAAGGCGGTACCCCTTCTCTTCGATCAAGATAGAGGCCCGTGAGCGACGGTTACGGGGATTAGCGGGATCACAAGCTCCCCACCCGGATTCCAAGGAAGGAACACCACTTGAAACACCGCATCCCAGAACCGTTACTTTCACAGCCTACCCCTTTATATCAAACAGATTCCGGACGCTTTACCTTTGAAAAAAGACGGAAAAAATTTTCTGTTGTGATCCGGGCAACCTCATCTTCTGAAACCCCCTTGATCTCGGCCAGTTTGCGTGCCGTCAGAACCGTAAAGGATGGCTCATTGCACTGACCACGCATGGGAACCGGTGCAAGATACGGCGAATCCGTTTCAACCAGCATACGCTCCAGCGGCAGAGCACGAACAGCTTCTCTCAATGCGTCAGCCTTGCGGAACGTAATAATACCCGACAGGGAAATATAGAGCCCCAGATCAACCGCTATCTTTCCCAATTCATAGGATGAACTGAAGCAATGCAGAACACCCGGGAATGGACCGGCATCCATTTCATGACGCAAAAGCGTTGCAGTATCCTCTTCAGCATCACGGGTATGAATAATAACAGGCAGCCCTGATTGCCGCGCTGCCTTCATATGTAAACGAAAGGCCTTTTTCTGGTCGTCGCGCGGGCTATGCTCGTAATGATAGTCAAGCCCGGTTTCCCCGAAAGCCACGACCTTGGGATGATCGGCAAGACGCAACAACGTCTCTGCATCCTTAAGGCATTCATGGCCGGCCTCATGCGGGTGAATGCCCACACTGCACCACACAGAATCAAAACGCTCTGCAACAGCCCGCACACCGTCAAAGCGTGAAAGATGCGTGCAAATCGTCAACAGGGTTGAGACGCCAGCAGAACGGGCACGCGAAACAACGTCGGGCAAGGTGTCCGAAAAGTCCGGGAAATCAAGATGGCAGTGACTGTCAACAAGCATCACGAACGCACAACCTCTTCCTCGGCATAGCGGGGGAAGATACCCTGCGGCGCAGGCAATTCCGATCCTGTAACAAGGGCAAACCGGGGACCAAATGTGTCAAAGCCACGCTGCTCCTGCCCCAGACCCAACTGATCCAGAATCCGCCCGGCTCCATCCGGAACAAACGCCTGCATCAGCAAGGCAACCTGACGAATTGATTCTGCCAACACCCAGAGAACGGTTTCCATCCGCTTGGGATCCGTCTTGCGCAAGGACCACGGTGCCTGGTGATCAACATAGGCGTTGGCGGCCCGTACAATAACCCAAATACTCTCCAAAGCCTCATGGAACGCCTGACGATCCAGCTGCTCCCTCAAGACATCCAGCAGGCCATAAGCGGAATCCAGCATGTGGCGGTCGCTGTCTTCCAGAACACCAACCTCCGGGACCTTGCCGCCACAGTTCTTGGCAATCATGGACAGGGTCCTCTGGACCAAGTTCCCAAGGTCATTGGCCAGTTCAGTATTCATCCGCCGGACAAAGGCCTGACGCGAGAAAACACCGTCATTGCCGAAAGGAACTTCCCTCAGCAAAAAGTAGCGGGTCTGATCAAGACCGAACGTTCCAACCAGTTCGTAGGGATCAATGACATTGCCCAGAGACTTGGAAATCTTTTGCCCTTCATTCGTCCACCAGCCATGAGCAAAGATCCTCTTTGGCAGGGGCAGATCGGCTGCCATCAGGAAGGCTGGCCAGTAAACAGCGTGAAAGCGCAGAATATCCTTGCCAACCATATGCAGATCTGCGGGCCAGAACGCCTTGTATCGTTCGTGCCCCGTATCCGGATAGCCCGTTGCCGTCAAATAATTGGTCAGGGCATCCAGCCAGACGTACATTATGTGCTCGCTGTCACCCGGCACGGGAACACCCCACCGGAACGTGGTGCGGGATACCGACAAATCCTGCAACCCGCCTTGAACGAAACTGATCACCTCGTTGCGGCGGCTTTCCGGCGCAATAAAGTCTGGATGCTCGTCATAAAACCGCAGCAGCTTGTCTTGCCAAGCCGAGAGACGGAAAAAGTAGCTTGGCTCTTCCACCCACTCCACAGGAGCACCTGTTGGAGCAATACGCGTGCCGTCGGGCGCCGTTTGCAACTCACTTTCTGCATAAAATGCTTCGTCCCGCACGGCATACCAGCCTGCATATTTTCCAGCGTAAATATCGCCTCTGTCGACAAGCTGCTTCCACAACGCAGCGCAAGCAGCCTTGTGACGCGGCTCGGTCGTGCGGATAAAGTCGTCATGGCTGTATTTCATGACCGATGCAAGATCCCTGAAATTGCGGGAAACCTCATCTGTAAAGGCCTGAGGATCTATCCCTTTTGCATGAGCCGATTTCTCAACTTTTTGCCCGTGTTCATCGGTTCCGGTCAGAAACATCACCCGATACCCGTCCAGCCGCTTGAAGCGGGCCAGTACATCGCATGCCAAGGTGGTATAGGCATGACCAATATGCGGACGGTCATTCACATAATAAATCGGGGTTGTAATGTAATAAGACCTTGACCCGGTCATCACGGGTATCTCCTGAAAATAGGTCGTCAGCGAACAGAACCAGCTGTTTGCGGGACGGAACGGACCAGCGCCTGAAGAGACAGAACGGCACTGATAAAAACTTGTTTTCTATCAAGATGCACAGCCTCGGCTCGCTCGAACAAAGCCCTGATCTTTTCCCATACTTCGATCAGTTGATCAAGGGGAGCTGCCGCAAGAACTATCCTTGCAAGAGAGGCATCATCCTGAACAATCCCCGGGCATTCCATCTTACGCCCGGCATAGCGGATCGCGCGTCCCAACCACCACAGTATCAAATCAGTTGCGAGGCGAAAGACATCCTCTGTTCGGCTGATCGTATCAGCAAAAGTATACAACGCCGGTAGATTCGGGGAGCCTTCCAGTACGCCGCGCAGGATCCCCATCAAGGCCTGATAATGTTCTACCCCCCCTTGGCTGGCGAGATCCAGGGCTTGGCCAATACTGCCCTCGCCCAGCTGCACAAGAATGCGACGGGCCTCAACATCCAGAGATGAGGCCGCATAACGCTCCATCAAATCCTGACACTGCGCTTCAGAAAGCGGGCGCATAGGAACATGCTGACAGCGGCTGCGCAGCGTCGGCAGCAAACGCCCCGGGCAATGCGACAGCATCAGGAACAGGGTCCGCTGCGGAGGTTCCTCCAGAATTTTCAGCAGCGCATTGGCGCTGTTTCTGTTCATGTCATCGGCTGTGTCGACAAGTACAACACGCCACCCCCCGCGTGATGATGTCATTGATAACCACTCGCTAAGGGCCCGTATGTCATCGACAGGGATATCGCCCTTCAAACGCTTGCGCTTTTCGTCCCACGTCCGCTCCAGAACACGAAAATCACCGTGCGTGTCCTGGGCGATGCGGGAGCAAACCGGATCGTCCTCTGAAACAGCAAGGGTGGTTGCCCCGACTAATACACGATCAGAAAGCACAAATCGGGCAATCCGCATGGCAAGTGTTGCCTTGCCAATGCCACGCATTCCCGAAAAAAGCCAGGCATGGTGCACACGCCCTTGGTTCCAAGCCTGTAGAAAGGCCTGCTCGGCATCGCGGTGTCCCACAAAGGCTGTATGCTGACGCGGAGGCAACGCCGTCATAGCGTAAAAGCTCCAACAAGGGCCTTGGTAATATCCTGATGCACCTGATCAACAGGACGTGTTGCATCAATAACGCGGAACCGCTTCTGATCCTTGGCCGCAAGGGATAGAAATCCTTCGCGTAATCGCACATGAAAAGACAGATCCATGGACTCAAAGCGGTTATCCGCATCACCACGACGTTCGGCTCTGTTCAGACCGACGCAGGGATCGATATCCAGCAGAAAGGTCAGATCAGGCCGCGTGCCCTCGACAGACACTTGAAACAGGGTGTCAAGAAACGCAGGATCCAGACCATGACCCACTCCCTGATAGGCAAGCGTTGAATCATTGAAACGATCGCACAAGACCCACTGCCCAGCCATCAAGGCCGGGCGTATGGTTTGCAGAACATGGTTCCGGCGTGCCGCATACAGCAAAAGCGTTTCAGACACAGGATCCCAGCGGCTGACTTCCCCGCAAACCAGAAGAGCTCTTATCTCCTCGGCCCCGGGCGCTCCGCCGGGTTCCCGGGTCATGGCAACACCAATCCCCTTCTGGCGCAGAAAGTCGGCAAGAAGACGAATCTGGGTCGACTTCCCGGATCCTTCTCCGCCCTCAAATGTAATAAACCGTGCAGCTGTCATTGCCCGCTCAGCTTCTGGCCGAAACAGTCAGCACCGTTTCTCCATCATCTTTATGGGCGGAACCAAACAACATATGATTGATTGCAGCCCCTATACGACCAAAGAGCCCCAGCTTTGGTACATCAACGGCTGCGACGAGTGGAATCTCGATTGCCTGCGCCATATCCGTGCCGCTGATAAGCAATGTTCCAACAGGCTGCCCCTTCTGGATCGGTGCCGGAACCGGCCCGGTGAAAACAGCTTTCATCTCTAGGTTTCTTGACGCACGGCGAGGAAGTGTCAGGCGGACATCTTGGGCAACAGCCAAGGGCACAACCTCTTGCTCACCCAACCAGACATCGGCCGATGAAACGGCATCTCCGGCAACAAACAAAGTTCTGTTTTCAAAGTTGGCAAAGCCCCAATCCATCAGGCGATTGGCCTCATCAGCCCGCTCCTGCATGCTTTTCAAGCCATTGACAACCAAGATCAAACGACGGTCTCCCCGCTGTGCAGAAGCAGTCAGACCATATCCCGCAGCAGATGTATGGCCTGTTTTCAGGCCATCCGCACCCGTCATGGTATACAGAAGAGGATTGCGATTCTGCTGCCTGATCTTGTTATGCGTAAATTCCTTCTCCGCATACATGGAATAATATTCAGGAAAATGTCCGATAAGGTACTTGGCCAAGACAGCCAAATCACGAGGCGTCATCACATGCCCCTCATCTGGCAAGCCTGTCGAGTTCATGAAATAACTGCCCGTAAGACCAATGTCCTTTGCCTTTTTGTTCATGGCACTGGCAAAGGCTTCTTCGGTCCCCATCAGGTTCTCGGCAAGTGCTATGCAGGCATCGTTGCCAGACTGAATAATAACGCCCCTTAGCAGATCCTCTACCCTTACCTCGGAATTGGGGGCCAGGAACATTGTCGATCCACCGGACGCCGCCCCACCCTTGCGCCAAGCGGTCTGGGAAACCCGGAAGACATCATCAAAGGAGAGTGACCCTTCCTTCAGCCGCTCAAAAACCATGGCCGTCGTCATAAGCTTGCTCATTGACGAGGGAGGCATCGGAACATCGCCATTCTTGTCGTACAAAACCGTCCCGGTTTCATAGTCAACAAGATAGGCCTCGCGTGCCCTTGTATCCACAGGAAAGGCGAAAGCCGAGGGTGCTACAGCGGCAAAACCTGCAAGAAGCGCAAGGCAGAAGGCCAGTCTGGAGGCGGACAACAATGGATTCCCTGCTTTCATATTACGCGCAACGCACATGGCTTTTCCCAGATATTCTGCATTCAGGACAAGGAAACGAAATAAGCAGGTAATACGGCCGCATCAAGGTTAATGCCTGGCCGGATCACAATACTGTCTCTACTCTGTTAACAGACGCGGTTTGTCAACACCAAGCTTCTTCAGGCGGGGAAGAACTTTTCGGGCATCACCCTGACTTGCAAAAGGCCCAAGACGGACCCTGAACATCGTGCGTCCTTTGGACGTCACTGGGCTGATTTCACCACCATGAACAGAGCCCAAACGCTTGCGCAGGGATTCCGCACTGCTGCGGCTTGAAAAAGCTCCCACCTGCACCCACGTTTTGCCGGTTGCAGCCACCCTCGCTGGCTTCTCCGCAGGAACCGGTTTTTTCCTTGCGTCCTGCACAGGAACCATTCCACGTGGCTTTACCGGAGGCGGAACATCACGCTGCAGCTGATGGCCCGTATCGGCAGGAGAATCAAGAAGTTCCGCCTTGACCACATGGGGCCGGGGCACGGCTGCCACCTCTGGCATGGAATCACCGCCACCTGCAATGGCCTTGGCTTTCAGGATACGGCTTTCTTTCTCCAGGATTTCAACCCGTACCCGGGCCATACCTGCCTCTTTGAAACCAAGAAGCTGTGCGCCCCGGCGTGACATGTCGATCAGCCGATCTCCCACAAACGGCCCACGGTCATTGATACGCACGACAAGGGCCCGACCATTTTCCAGATTGGTTACCCTTACCAAGGTGGGGAGAGGCAGCGTCTTGTGTGCCGCTGTCAGGGCATTGGGATCAAAAACTTCCCCATTAGCCGTTTCACGCCCACCGAACTCCCCCCCATACCACGAGGCAACACCCTCCTGACGGTAGTTCCAGTCTTCCGCTGGATAGTACCACTGCCCGTTAATCTGGTACGGCTTACCGATTTTCCAGGCTCCGACACGCTGCCCCTTGCCAAAGTCTGTTGCAAGACGCGTTTCAGCACACCCCGTAACAAGGCTTGCCCCCATCAGAAGAAAAAATATCCGGACAAGAAAGAAGCGCATGCCGCTACGGATCCGTTCCCAAAGGGGGTGCCTAACGGCTTTCCTCCAAGGATCGCCGCAGCTCTTCCCACTATAATAACAATGCTCAAGACCAAGGGGCAGGGTAAAGGGATTACAACAAAGGCGCAACACAAGCCTTATGGATCGCGCGGAGCATGCCCTGCTACGTTAGCAGCACGCAAGGCATCAAGCACAGGCCGACCGGGATAGGCATCGGGCACCAGCCCGGCCTTGTTCTGGAACGCCCTGACCGCGTTGCGTGTCTTGTATCCAGGCACTCCATCCGGCGCTCCTGCATCGTAACCGGACTTGTTCAGCAAGCTCTGCATATCCGCTATATCAGCGCGTGACAGAGGAGGAGATGATACCTTAGCCAGCAAAAAAGGCTGGGCACCGATCAACCGGTCTGCAAGATGACCAACAGCCAGCGCATAAAGAACAGAACGATTCCAGTCCATTATACTGCGTAAATTATCGTATACCAAAAACGCTGGGCCATTGGCTCCTTCCGGTACAATCACACTGCCCTGCATGGCATCAGACCCTTTTGGCAAAGGCTGACCACCAACTTGGGTTACCCCCAGACGTGACCACTCATGCAACGATTTGCTGACAGAAAGATCGGCAAGATTGAAATCAAATGACTTCGGGAGAGTAACCTGACGGCCCCACGTTTGCCCCCTCTTCCATCCAGTCGCAGCAAGGTAGCGAGCAGCAGAGGCAAAAGCATCCGGCAGACTTCTCCAGATATCAATACGTCCATCACGATCATGATCAACAGCATGTGCACGGAATGTAGAGGGCATGAACTGGAAATGCCCCATGGCGCCGGCCCACGATCCATACATCTGCTTTGGCTCTATGTGGCCCTCTTCCAGAATGGATAGCGCCTGCAGCAGCTGGGCTCGGAAAAAATCTGGCCTCCGCTGGTCCCAAGCCAAGGTCGCCAGTGCCTCGGGAACAAAGAACCCTCCGAAATTCTGCCCGTAATAGGTTTCCATTCCCCAGAACGCGACAATAAATCTGGGCTGAACACCATACGCTTGTTCAATGTGAGCCAAAATGCGTGCGTGTTTTTTCAAAAGCGCCTGGCCTTCCATAACACGCTTCTTGTCAACAGCGATTCCGACGTAGGACCGCAGTGTTCGCACAAATTCGGGCTGCCGACGATCAAGATCCAGAACAGTGGCGTTAGGCTGCACATTTCGCAGGGAAGCCAAGGAGCGTGTGGTCAGACCTCCGGCCCTGGCCTCTGTCACAAAAGAGTCAAGCCACCGTGAGAAATCCTCTTTCTCCTGCGTAGAAAAAGACAGCACCGACGGCGCACCCTCTGCACCCCCTTCCTGTTTCTGACTGGCCGCACAGCCAACAAGGACCAAGGCAAACGCGGTAACAAGAACCGCACAACGGGATGAAAGAGGATTGGCCATGCCTGTCTCCAACGACCACCTGACACAGAAACACATCTATGAAAGCCCAGCGTGGACAGTTGTTGTCTCATGGAGCATGTAGGACGAGCAATATGGCAAAGAAGCGGTCTGTAAAACAAAAAGGGTCTGGACGAAATGGATCAGGTCGGATAGGTACAGGGCCCTGCTTGCTGAAGCGTCTGGTTATGGACGCTGAAATGGCAACAGAGATGAAAATTACGTCGATTCTTTTTGGCGTATTGAGCAGGAAGGGTGGCCGAGCGGTTTAAGGCACCGGTCTTGAAAACCGGCGTGCGGAAACGCACCGTGGGTTCGAATCCCACCCCTTCCGCCATTTTCGCTATCTAACGCATTGATTTATAAGGCTCTGCAAAAAGAGAAGCGGCGTTATCCCATACTTTGCCACGATAAGAATACGCGTTTCTTCTATAAACTGGCAGCCTCGCGCAGCGCCCAGTGATGGCAACACCTAACATTCGTTAAAAGAAGAGCCCCACCAAGAAAACAGACAGGGCTCTTTGTCCGGACATCTCAGGCCAGCAAACAGCCCAGAGCCTCCTGCATTTTTGCCTTAGTGGTTTGTAGATCCTTGATACGAGCTTTTTGCTCGTCAACAACCTCTACCGGAGCCTTGGCAACAAAGTCCTGATTGTCCAGCCGACCTGCCAACTTCTTGATTTCAAGGTCCAGCTTGTCAAGCTCCTTGGTCAGGCGGGCCTTCTCTGCAGAAAGGTCAATGATACCCTCTAGCGGAATAATAACCGTTATCTCGCCAATAACGACCCGCGCTGCTCCGGAGATGTCATCCCGGTCCACCAGTTTCACATCTTCAAGACGAGCCAAGGCCTTGATCAAGGCCTGATGCGTCTTCAGGCGTTCTTGCGTGGCAAGAGAGGCATCCTTGACGAGGATTGGCAACTTGGCAGAGGGAGGCACGTTCATTTCAGAGCGCACAGAACGTATGGCAGAAATGCAGTCCACAACCCAGTCCATTTCCTCACGGGCATCCTGCTGGCCCAGGCCACTCAGACCGGACCACTGGGCCAAGGCCAGCATGCCTGATCTCTCGGCTGTTTCAGCCCACAGAGTTTCTGTAATGAAGGGCATAAAGGGATGAAGAATGATCAAAATCTGATCAAGAACCCACGCTGTAACTGCACGAATTTCCGCTTGGATAGACGGATCATTGCCATTAAAAATGGGCTTGGCAAACTCCAGATACCAGTCACAGAACGTACCCCACGTGAACTGGTAAGCCGCATTGGCCGCATCATTGAAACGATAGGCAGACAAGGCCACAGAAACCTTTTCCGACGTTTCGGCCAACTTGCCGACAATCCAGCGTGCCAACGTATGCTTGACGGCGGATGGATCAAAGCCTTCAACACCATGGCATGCGTTCATTTGACAGAAACGTGCGGCGTTCCACAGCTTGGTTGCAAAGTTGCGATACCCCGCTATGCGCTGTTCGCTCATCTTGATATCGCGCCCCTGAGCCGCCATGGCAGCCAAAGTAAAACGCAGGGCATCTGTTCCATACCGGTCAATCAGATCCAGAGGGTCCATAACGTTCCCCTTGGACTTGGACATCTTCTGCCCTTTTTCATCACGCACAAGGGCATGAATGTAAACGTCACGGAAAGGCACATCATCCATGATGTACATGCCAAACATCATCATCCGGGCAACCCAGAAGAAGATGATGTCAAACCCTGTGACCAACACATCACCGGGATAATACCGAGCCAGGTCAGAGGTCTTTTCAGGCCATCCCAGCGTGGAAAACGGCCACAGGGCCGAGCTGAACCACGTATCAAGAACATCAGGATCGCGGACCAGCTCAACAGGATGACCGTAATGACTTTCCGCAGCTGAACGCGCTTCTTCTTCACTCATTTCAACAAAGGGCGTACCGTCTGGACCAAACCAAGCCGGGATCTGGTGGCCCCACCATAGCTGCCTAGACACGCACCATGGCTGAATATTGCGCATCCACTCAAAGAACGTGTTTTCCCACTGGCGGGGGGCAAAAACAGTGCGCCCCGTTTCCACAGCCTCAATGGGGCCCTTGGCCAGCTTGGGTGCATCAACAAACCACTGGTCCGTCAACCATGGCTCAATCACAACGCCGGATCGGTCACCATACGGGACCGTCATCGGGTTTTCCTCGATCCGCTCCAAGAGTCCTTGCGCCTCAAGGATCTCAAGAATTTTATCGCGCGCCACAAAACGATCCAGCCCATGGAATGCGGCAGGCAAAGTAACCAGAACAGGCGAGCCATCTGAATTCAGAACCGCCTGCGCCTGTCCGTTGACAAAGCACAAAAGCGGTGTTGGCTCCGCCAGGATACGGGCATCCCGGTCAAAAACATTGACGAGGTTCAAGGAAGACCGCTTGCCGACGTCAAAGTCGTTAAAGTCGTGAGCCGGCGTTATCTTGACCGCGCCGGTTCCCTTTTCCGGGTCAGCATGCTCATCGGCAATAATGGGGATAAGGCGCCCGGTTACCGGCAGACATATCTGCTTGCCTATCAGATGAGCGTAACGCGTGTCGTCGGGGTGAACCGCCACACCGGTATCGCCGAGCATTGTCTCCGGCCTGGTGGTGGCGACCGTGATGAACGTACCATCCATGCCATCAACAGGATAGCGCAGGTACCACATTTTCCCCTTGATCTCGCGCTGCTCCACCTCAAGATCCGAGATGGCTGTATGCAGCTTCGGGTCCCAGTTGACCAAGCGCTTGGCACGGTAGATCAAGCCATCCTTGTGCAGCTTGACGAAAATGGTGCGTACCGCCTCTGAAAGGCCGGCATCCATGGTAAATCGCTCACGACTCCAGTCAGGCGAAGCACCAAGGCGGCGCAGCTGCCGTACAATTGTACCGCCAGACTGTTCCTTCCATTCCCAGACTTTTTCCAGAAATCCCTGCCGCCCCAGATCGTGCCGGGAGATACCATCCTTCTCCAGATTACGCTCGACAACCATCTGTGTAGCAATGCCAGCATGGTCGGTTCCCGGTTGCCAGAGAACATCGCGCCCGGTCATCCGATGGTAACGGGTCAGAATATCTTGCAGGGTAAAGGTCAGGGCATGCCCGATATGCAGGCTTCCTGTCACATTGGGGGGGGGCATCATGATGGTATAGGGCACCTGGCCCGACCCGACATGTGCGCGAAATACTCCGCCCTCTTCCCACTGCTTGTAAAGTTTCTCCTCAACACCAGCCGGATTATAGGTTTTGTCGAGCATATCTCTATTGTTCCACTTCACGTAGTAACACCCGGATGCCCCCAAAACGGGGACGCGCCAACCCTCTTACGGGGGCTGACGCGCACATCCCTTCGATCAAATCGCTTTTTATTGCTTTTCGGTCCCGGAAACCAGCTTTTCAATTTCCTTGCGTACAAGACGCTCGACCATATCCGGCAAATGCTGATCCAACCAACTTGCCAACATGGGCTTCAGCATGTCACGCACCATCCCCTCCAGCGTGACGTCACTGTGGCCCATGCCAATAGCCCTGACCCGGGCAATGGTCGCAAGCTCGGAAAAAGCCGCAGCCGATTGAGCCGCGGCAGGTGGAGACAGCAAGGCACTGCCATCATCAGCTGTCATTGTCGGAGTGGGAGAAACTTTCACGGGCGCTGGTTCCAGTTCACCTTCATCTTCCTCGACAGCCCAAGATTCCTGCGACGGTGGCGCAGGGGGCGGCTCGGGCGCTGCCCCCAAGACCAAGGGCTCCTCATCATCCTCAACCATGGCAGGAGTCAACTCAAGAACATCGTCACCATCAGCCTCCGGAGCAGATGCCGGCTCGGAAGGTTGAACCGGAGCCTGCTGGGGCGGCTGCTGCGTCTCTGCCTCTTCGTCCTCCGACAGGATTTTCCTGATGGAGGCGAGGATATCCTCCATCGATGGTTCCTGACCTTTGCCGTCCATGACGATCTCCAAGCCCCTAACGCGCTTTTCTGCCCGTACGCCCACCGTCCGGGGAACCGATATATCATTGCCGCCTAAGATTTTGCAAACAACAGGATATCGCTGTTTCTATCCGATTGCGGCAAAAAAAATGCTGCCACGACGCAGGCGACAAGGCAACCCTTGGAGCAAAAACAGGAAATCAGGCCAAGAACGCCTTTTTCTGCCATTCTAGGCAGGACAGCCCCGGTTCGGCTGCGGTATTCCAAGATTGGTCCTGTCAGCCAAAATAGGGGCATCATACCCTTGTCAGGACCCGAACCATGCCCCTTCCACATCGTTATAATGCTCGACAGGGTCATAAATACCAACATCCAGACCAAGAGTTTTAGCATCCAGACGCCCCACAGCAGACAGCAGGGAATGCGCCGCAACCCGTTCATTCCGCTGGGCCATAACAAGACTGACCCTTGCGTTCAGCAACTCCTGCTCGGCATCCAGAACATCAAGAACCGTTCTTGATCCAACCTGAGCCTCCCTCTGCACACCTTCCAGTGCAACAGTAGCAGCCTCTATCTGAGCCTGGATTGATTCAATCTGCGCCCTCGAGGCAACAAGACTTTCCCAAGCCCGAACAGCAAGCTCACGCGACTTGTTTCTTGCATCGTCAACCTGGAGCCGTGCCTGCCCAGCTTTCTGCTTGGCTTCCCTCAAACGGGACCAAGTTGCACCTGCCTCGTACAGGGGAACATCGACAACAGCCATAACGCGGTACCCTTTGGTCCGGGCACCATCCAGTGACTGGTCATAGGTTTTGGTCTGATCGGCCTGGAGCTTCACCGCAGGCATCAACTCACCACCTGTGGCATCAACCGTATTCTGGGCCGCCTCCGCAGAAAACTCCGCAGCCAGAACATTGGGATGCATGGCCTGTGATGCTTGCACCGCTTCATCGAGCGAAACAGGCAAGTGTGGAGGTTCGGACGGATACCGCATGTCGTCTGCAGGAAGACCAACCAACCGTTCAAAATTGGCACGGCTTGCTTTCAGCTGGGCTTCAGCATTAATGCGATCCGCCGTTGCCTTGGCCAAGCGCGCTTCGGATTGACTGACATCAGTACGTGTCAATTCGCCAACCCTGAAGCGGTCTTGCGTTGCCTCAAGCTGCCGGGCCAGAACCTGTTCATTATTTTGGTTCAGATCAACAACCGCCTGGTCCCGCACAACGTTCAGATAAGCTTCGGCAACAGATTGCAGAACGGTCTGTTCTGTGACAGCCAGTTGGGCCCTGGCCGCCTTCACGGTATTCTCAGCCGCTTTTGTGTTGTTGATAGTCCTGAAGCCGGAAAAAATCTCCTGTTCAAGTTTTACACCAACCGTGCGTGGATTCGAGCTTTGGTATCCATCGCGGCTTTGACGGGTATTGGAATGGTCACGCGCGTAACCAGACGTTCCAGAAAGCTGGACACGAGGCCTCCATCCTGACAAAGCCTGCGGCACCTTTTCATCGACAGCACGAACACGCGCCCGATCGGCCTGCAGCTCCGGATTACCGGCATACGCAGCAGACAAGGCATCTTCCAGCGACATCGCCTGCGTACAAACGGGAAAAACAAGACCCGGAAAGAGTGCGGCAGCAGCAAAAACTGAAAGCGTTTTTTTCATCCGTCGTGTCCACCCGCAACGTCCCGACAAATACGGGAGCAACAAAACCACCGTGCCTGTCATTAGACCAGACACGCAAAAATACATAAAGCGGGTAAGACTATAGAGTGTTGGAAGCGTAACGCAACCCACGACTGTTGGCTACGCTACCAAATCAGCAACAGAAACTAGAACTGGAAACGTCGCGGCGCACGAAACCCCGGGAGCAACGGGATATTTGCATCAAAAAGACGCCGGTGGCCAACAGCATTTCCTGAACGCGTATACAGCACAGCGGTTCCCTGCCCACCCTTGTCAAGAACAGCAACCAGACGACCACCCGGGGCAATCTGTTCCAGCAGGGCATCCGGGATAAACTCAACGGCCCCATTCACCAGTATCACGTTATAGGGTGCCTGGGCTGGGTACCCGCTGACCAAGGGGGCGGATACAATAGCGGCGTTATCGACACCCAGCGAGGTCAAGGTCGTGCTTGCTCCCTTGACCAGCTCAAGGTCAGATTCAACGGAAACCACTGTCGATACCATACGCGACAGAACAGCGGTCGCATAACCGCTGCCGGTGCCAATCTCAAGGGCCACATCGGACGGATCAATCTCGGCTGCCTGCAACAGGCGGGCCAGAACCATGGGTTCCATCAGAATACGACCGTTCCCTATTTCCAGATCATCATCAGCATAGGCAACAGAACGAAGATGGCGCGGGGCGAAAGCCTCGCGGGGGACCGCGGCCATTGCCTCGATAACAGCCGGATCGGTCACCCCGTTGGGACGAATCTGGCCTTCGACCATATTGTGGCGGGCAATGGCGTAATCCATGCGGCAACCCCTTGCAAACGTGATGCTTCAATGTGGACAGGTTGTGTGCAGACACAACACTCCATGTTTATAGCCTTCTGTCGTAGTCTTGACAATGGACACATCGGATTGGTCCGATCCCGGAAATAATTGGCGCTTCGGGGCTATTTTCTCTGTTGACCGGATGATGGGCCATCGATATAAACCGCTTCCTCGGTTGCAGTTCTGCTTTTGGCACGAGTTTGCAGCGAGTCGCGAGGCCGGGTGGCAGAGTGGTGATGCAGAGGACTGCAAATCCTTGTATACCGGTTCGATTCCGGTCCCGGCCTCCAACGTTTTTATGTTCCGGCGTAGCTCAGCGGTAGAGCCCCCGACTGTTAATCGGGTTGTCGTAGGTTCGAATCCTACCGCCGGAGCCATCTTTCTAAAACACCCCCTCTGAAACATGGCACCTGATCTTCAGACACACAGGTCTTTGTGTTGTGTGCAGAAGTGCGCCATGTGGTGTATCCTTGCCGGTGCAATTTTTTGTCCTCGTTGGCCTGCTCTTCCCGAAGGTCGGAAACCATGGGCGTACGCCATCTTGAAAAATTACTGCGTCCAAGTTCACTGGCGGTTATTGGTGCATCCCATGCACAGGGCAGCGTCGGAACCGTTGTCATGCGGAATCTTCTGCATGGGGCTTTCAGGGGACCCGTACTACCGGTCAATCCAAAGTACACGTCGGTCCAGGGCGTACTGGCCTATCCTGATATTACATCCATTCCTATTGTACCGGATCTTGCCATTTTGGCTGTCCCGCCGGAGGAATCCGTTGCCGCACTTGAAAGCCTTGGGCAACGTGGAACCAAGGCCGCCATATCAGTTACATCCGGACTGGGGCGTGTCTCCGACAACCCGGCACTGACCGGACAGCTGCTGAATATAGCCCTTCGCTACGACATCCGTCTTCTTGGACCCAACAGCCTTGGGCTTCAGGTCCCTGCCCTTGGCCTGAATGCCAGCATGGCCCCTCAAGCCGCACATCCGGGAAAGATTGCTTTTGTCTCGCAATCCGGTGCCCTGTGCACAGCCGTTCTGGACTGGGCCTGGCCACGCGGCATTGGCTTCTCACACTTTATTTCGCTTGGCGGCATGATGAACACGGGGTTTGGCGATATCTTGGATTACCTGGGTGGTGATCCCGACACACGCGCCATCCTTTTGTATATGGAAAGCATTCCCGAACGCCGCAACTTCATGTCAGCCGCCCGATCGGCCGCGCGCAACAAACCTGTTCTGGTCATAAAAGCCGGGCGGCATCCTGCGGTACAAAGCGCCACGGTCAGCCATACCGGTGCCTTGGCCGGCAATGATGACGTATATGAAGCGGCCATACGGCGCGCGGGCATGTTGAGGGTTTACGACATCGAGGAACTTTTTTCAGCAACCGAAACGCTTGCCATTATCAACCGCCCGAAGGGACCACGCCTTGCCATTCTGACAAATGGCGGGGGCATAGGAATCCTTGCAGTCGATGATCTTCTGGATGAAGGTGGGACGCTGGCAGAGCTATCGGACGAAACCCTGGAAAGCCTGTCAAAGGCATTGAATGCCACGTGGTCGCATGGCAATCCGGTGCAAATCCACGGCGACTCAGACGGAGCCAGGTACGCTGCGGCACTTGGTGCCTTGGCTCAAGCCCGTGAGGTGGATGGTATCCTTGTGATGCACGCCCCCACCTGTCAAAGTGACCCCCTGGAAGTCGCAGAAAAGATTGTTGCCACAGCCCGCCAGAACAAGCGCACAAGCGTCATGGCCTGCTGGGTTGGGGACGATCGCGTGGAGAAGGCAAGAGCCCTGTTCCATCAATCCGGAATACCCAATTTCCAGACCCCGCACCAAGCCGTCAGGGCTTTTTTGCATATGATCAAATACAGGCAGGTCCAGGACTTGCTCATGGAAACTCCGGCAAGCCTGCCAACAGAATTCACGGCCAACACAAAAATGGCACGTCGGATTATCTCTGAAGCCTTGGAAGCCGGGCACAGCACCCTCTCCGAACCGGAAGCGAAAGCCCTGTTATCGGCATATGGCATTCCTGTTGTCGAAACACGGGTTGCCCATTCGCCCGAGGAAGTCCGTAGTATCGCGGAGGAAATGGCCGGCCCCCTAGCCCTGAAAATCCTGTCACCGGACATTCACCACAAGAGCGACAAGGGTGGTGTTCGGCTTGGTCTCTTCGGAGCTGATGACACAGAAACAGCCGCCCGGCGTATGCTGGCCCGTATCAAGGATAATTTTCCCGATGCTGAAATACGCGGTTTCACTGTTCAGCGGATGGAAAAAAGGGAAAATGCGCACGAAATTATCATTGGCTTACATGTTGATCCGGTCTTTGGCCCGGTCATTCTTTTTGGCCATGGTGGAACGGCAACGGAAATTATCAATGATCATGCCATTGCCCTGCCACCCTTGAACATGACACTGGCACGGGATCTGGTGGAAAGAACCAGGGTGTCCCGCCTTCTGCAAGGGTTCCGGCATCAAGAACCAGCCGACATGGAAGCCCTGTACCTGGCGTTGGTGCAGGTCGCCCAGATGGCTATAGATCTTCCGGAGATACAGTGGCTTGATATAAACCCCCTGTTCTGCAACCACCAAGGTGTTATTGCCCTAGATGCCAAGGTAGAGATCGCTCCATGGAGAGGCGGATCCCTCGTCGACCGCCTGGCGATCAGACCATACCCCAAGGAGCTGGAAGAGGTTTATACCATGCGCACCGGGCAGGATGTCATCCTGCGTCCCATTCGTCCGGAGGATGAGCCAAATCATCACATTTTTGTATCAAGGCTCGATCCGGAAGATATCCGCTTCCGCTTTTTTGGCGTGATCCAGGAGTTGCCACGCAGCCAGATGGCCCGGATGACCCAGATCGACTACGACCGAGAGATGGCTTTCATCGCCGTAGGATACGATGCAGAGGGTCAAAGCGAGACACTGGGCGTGGTCCGGGTTGTCAATGACCCGGACCATGAAGAGGCTGAGTTCTCGATTGTTGTGCGCTCCGACCTGAAGGGAACCGGCTTGGGGAACGCCTTGATGAATAAAATGATCCGCTACTGCCGCAGTACGGAAGTACGGAAAATGACCGGGCAGATCCTTATAGAAAACAAAAGGATGCTGACCTTTGTTGAACAACTTGGTTTCCGGCGGGTACGCAATGTTGATGTTGACATTGCCGAGGTTGAACTGGATCTTCTGGAAACGCATTGAACTCTTTTATAACGTCCCCCTGATATCCCGTGCCGGAGCCTTCTGTTCATGGTGTTTCCTTCTGTGCCTGCTTCCCCGAAAGTCTATGCCATCATTGTTGCCGCAGGGCGCAGCAACCGCTTTGGCGGCTCTGTTCCCAAGCAATATGCCATGGTCAATGGCCAACCCGTTATTCGGCAATCTGTATGTTCCTTTCTGAATCATCCGGATATTGCGGGCATACAGGTTGTTATCCACCCCGATGATGAAGCCCTGTACCAAAAAGCTGTTGGCGATCTTCCCCTGTGCACGCCCGTTTTTGGTGGGCAAGAGCGACAAGACAGTGTCCGGAACGGTTTGGAGGCCCTCTGCAAACACACTCCTGATTTTGTCCTGATCCACGATGCAGCCCGCCCCTTTGCAGGACGGAATGTGATTGACGCTGTTCTGCAAGCCCTACAGTTCGCTCCCGCCGCAATACCGGGGACGGAGGTCGCAGACACGCTCAAAAGCGTTAATAGTGATTGTGTCGTCCTCCACTCTATCAGCCGGAAAGGATTGTGGCGCGCACAAACACCCCAAGGATTTCATTTCATGACAATCCTTGATGCGCATAGACAGTGCGCCGGCCTGTCACTGACAGATGATGCTGCCCTTCTGGAGCACTTGGGCAAAGGACCGGTACGAATGGTTGCCGGATCAGCTGAAAACTATAAAATTACTTGGTCAGATGATTTGGACAAAAGCAGTCCGTCACCTCGCGTCAGCATGGAAACACGAACGGGTATTGGCTTTGATGTTCATGCCTTCACAACAGGAAATACCCTGACCCTCTGTGGCGTCAGCATTCCCTTTTCCAGAAAGCTGTCCGGTCATTCTGATGCCGATGTTGCCATGCACGCCCTGACCGATGCCCTGTATGGCTGCATCGGAGCCGGCGATATCGGCGTTCATTTCCCCCCCGGAAAGGCACGCTGGAAAGACGCACCATCACGAATCTTTCTGGAACACGCCTGTAACCTGATCCGCCAGCAGACTGGCCGCATCACCCATGTCGACATCACCATAATCTGCGAAGAGCCAAAACTTGGTCCCTATCGTCAGGACATGATCCTGTCCCTCGCACGAATTATGGATATTCCGGAGTCCCGGGTCAGCATCAAAGCGACGACGACAGAACGCCTCGGATTTACAGGACGAAAAGAGGGCATAGCCGCACAGGCTATTGCAACCGCATTATTGCCAGCGGGGTAGTGCTGTTTCTCAGACAGGGAAAAGGGCCGCCGCGACACGGCGGTCCTCGGCCAGCAGCACATTAAAAGTACGGCAAGCGGCCCCGGTATCCATAACATCACAGGACGCAAACATCTCGCCTAGCACTTGACGCAGAGAAGTTGGAAGGAAGGGGGAGGTCCGCCCTCCCCCAATCAATACAATCTCAATACCGGGTTTATACTCCTGCACGGGCCGGAAGGACCCTGCGGACAAACTTTCCGGTGATGAAACATCCCACGAGCAGGAAAAAGTCGGAAACACAAGGACAGGAGAGCTCCAGACAATACCGGCAATACGAAAGTTACCGTCGCCATAGGCAGAGATAATCTGCCTGCCTGCGGGAATGACCGGCGTAATGTCCATTGTGCTCTCCATCAGCATGCGACCAAACTAGACACTTTCCTTGGTGTCTTCCTTTTCTTTTGCAGGCTTCGACGGCTCAGTCTTTGCGTTGACAGAAGCCAGCATTTCGCGGGCAACCTTGACCTTCACGCCTTCTGCAATCTCAACCTGAAGCTCGGCATCCATAACCTTTGTCACGGTACCAATAATCCCGCCCGACGTCACGACGACATCACCGCGGCGCACATTGGCCAGCATTTCGCGATGAGCCTTCATGCGTTTCTGCTGGGGACGAATCAGCAAAAAGTAAAAAACAACAAAAATAAGTGCCAATGGCAAAAGCTGCAGAAGACCAGACTGCATGCCTCCGGCCGCAGCATCAACAGCCTGGGCATGGGCGGGGGAAATCAACATCAGCAATTCTCCTGAAAAGCGGGCATCGGATAACATTCCGGGCGGCGAATATACTGCTGCATAACCCCATTGCAAATGCAATCCGCAGCACAACGGGGAAATTTCATACCTGACAGACGATGGTCACAGACACAATCACACCGTGGATTCAATATCGCATCGTTCATGAAACAAGAACTGAGGATACAGCCCTCCGAAGACAGGTCAATCTCCTGAGACACATAATAATATATAGAAGAAAGTTGTTTTATAACAAGAGCCTGACCAAGTCCCTCGGACGATACACCATAACTCTGGAACGGATTCGTATACAACACGATGTCCGGAGAAAAGGACGAAAACACCTCCTCCAGCTTTTTGCGGAAAGTGCGCAGGTCCTTGCACTCCGTATATAGGCCATACCTGAAATGATGGCACATATTCAGGGAATCCGCCCAAAGCCACTCTGGCTTTAATCCGGTCTTGAGGAACATGACTCCAGCCACTTCCCTTCCCCTTGAACACGTTTTCATCATAATAATAAATATGAGGGAAAAATACCTCAAAAGTCAAACGGAAACTTCCGTGATGACAGGCACGGCTCCATAAGGGATATTTCACGCTCCGGTTCGTTAGAATCAGGCCAATGCCATGACCAGTAAAAGCATCGTGGCCAGGGCGATGCTCCTGGCCTCTCAACGAGGAATAAAGTCACAGCGGGCCTTGTGCCTCGCCGCAGGACTGAAGCCTGACTTCTTGAGGGATATCAGGTCGGGACGCACGAAATCACCGCGCACTGATAACCTAGCCAAACTGGCTGAATTTCTTGGCGTTTCGTCAGATTGGCTCCTTCACGGCAAAACCCTAGAATGCGATGAGGGAAAAAACACTCATAAAGCTGGCGCAACACCCTCACAGATCCTTGTTCGAGGGGAAGTCTGTCCGGGAAAGTGGGTGAAATTTCCCGAATGGCCCCCAGAAAAACGCCGGATCTGCCCCCTGCCCCCCGGGAACCCTTGGTCAACTGCATACGGGTTACAGGTTGCTTCGGGGGGCATATACGATATCTTCCAAGCAGGCAGCGTTCTCATATGCGTTCCTGTTGCAGATGTCCCTGTCTCTGTAACAGATGGTATGTGGGTGATTGTACGACGCTTCATGCCGTCTCCCGATCGGTACGAATTGACAGCACGGCGCCTCAAGGTCCAGAAAGATGGCTCGCGCGTGCTGACGGTACCATCACCAGACCCAATATTACCGCCCATTCCCTGGCCGGCTCCTGATTCACCTCATACATCTGTCATAGCCGTCGTTATTGGTGCCTATCAGGCACTGCTGCCCTTGGGATCATCCACGCCCCCGGCGTTCCATTCGGGATAATCATCAGGCGTTGGCAGCAGACGAAGTATTCCGTACTTCCAGAGGATAGAGCCACGCCAGATCGGCGTTCCGAAATAATCATTCTGATCAAACCCTGCATCTGAAACAGACATTCCATCACAACCCCGGCTTTTTTCGCACATAGAAAAACACCCCATGTTATGCCGTCTCCTGTCCATGCGCATGGACCGGGCGGCGGCAGGTCAATCCTGGCCAGTTTGATTTGCCGGGGGGTGTGCAAGACCCTCTGGGCACCGGGTTGCAGCCCGGTGGCCTCTCCGCCCGCCAGCCATATGCTGAAGGCGAAGAACCCAGATCATATTCACCTCGATTAACGAGATCAAGAACGTCGAAATACATAATTATCTCTATCTATCAAATAGATAGATGGGAAAAACACGCATAGATCTATACACTGCACATGACAGAAAAAAATCCACCCTGCGTGCATCCATAGAGAATTGCTGCTTGAGGTTTTTGTACCGCCGGGATAGGAGAGCATCCTCTGGATGCAGTGCAGGAAAGAGGACGCTATTTCCATGGCTACACATGACAACACAGCCCGGCACGTTCATATTATCGGCGGTGGACTAGCTGGATGCGAAGCAGCCTGGCAGTTGGCCAAGGCCGGTGTTTCAGTTGTTATCCATGAAATGCGTCCACAAACCACAACCAACGCTCATCAAACAGATCACCTCGCCGAGCTGGTCTGCTCGAACTCTTTTCGCTCTGATGATGCCCTGTATAATGCCGTAGGTCTTTTGCACGAAGAAATGCGGCGCTGTTCATCCCTGATCATGGAAGCAGCAGATCACACAAAAGTACCAGCGGGTGGTGCCTTGGCTGTCGACAGGGAAGCCTTCTCCACATTCATTACCAAACGTGTGCAAACTCATCCGGATATACGTGTCGAGCGCACTGAACTGCGTACACTTCCTCCGGAAACGTGGGGCCAAACAATTATTGCAACAGGCCCCCTGACATCATCACCCTTGGCAGAAGAAATTCGCACCGCTACGGGTGAGGAATCCTTGTCCTTCTTTGATGCCATTGCTCCAATTGTGCACAAGGATTCTATTGATCTGTCAAAGGCATGGTTCCAGTCACGCTATGACAAGGGCACCGGAACAGATTATATAAACTGTCCTATGACACGGGAAGAATACGAAGCATTTCTGGATGCACTATTGACAGCCGAGAAAACGGAATTCAAGGACTGGGAAAAAGACACACCGTATTTTGAAGGCTGCCTGCCCATTGAGGTCATGGCTGAACGCGGACGACAAACGCTTCTTTACGGCCCCATGAAACCAGTTGGTCTGACCAACCCCCACACACCCGGGCAGAAGCCCTATGCTGTTGTGCAGCTGAGGCAAGATAACGCCTTGGGTACAATCTACAACATCGTTGGTTTCCAGACGAAGCTGAAGTATGGAGAACAGAGCCGCGTGTTCAGAATGATACCCGGCCTTGAAAATGCAGAATTCGCACGGCTGGGCGGTATTCATCGCAATACATTCTTGAATAGCCCTCGCCTTCTGGACCATAGACTGCGCCTGAAAAATAGACCGGACATCCGGTTTGCCGGACAAATTACAGGCTGTGAAGGCTATGTCGAGAGCGCAGCTGTCGGGCTGATGGCAGGGCTTTTTACCGCTGCGGATGTCTTGGGCAAAAACCTTGACTCCCCCCCCATCACAACCGCGATGGGGGCCATGCTTGCCCATATCACCGGGGGCGCTGTTTCAGACACCTACCAGCCCATGAATATCAACTTCGGCCTTTTCCCGGAGCTGACCGATGATCGCGATGCGAGAGGCAAAAAAATCAAGGGACGCGAACGCAAGCCCCTATATGCACAACGCGCATTGGCCGATCTTGATACATGGCGGAAGGGTAACTTCTTTTCATAAGATCCCTACGGCACCGCAGAGCGAAAAGCTTCAGCAATTTCGTTCCAGAGCATACGGCTCTGGGCTGCTATCAGGAACCCTTCGTGGATGCTTGGGCTGTACGGGCTACCATCCATAAAACCGCTAATACCACCGGCTTCTTCATACAGCAGAACCCCCGCTGCATGATCCCACGGGGCAAGCCTGCGGAAAGCGGCAAACTCTATACGTCCGGAGATCAACGCCATATAATCATGGGCCGCACTTCCATGACGAATGTTATGGGCAAAGCGCCCCTGAAGAGACTTGGGCGTATTGGCCCCCGGTGATCCTGTACGTTCTGACAGCGGACGATCATGCGGCTCCAACCGAACCCTGACGCCATTGCGGATCACCCCATTGCCACGGTATCCACACAGGGTAACATCGTTAACAGGGTCATGCAGCCACCCCGCCATGGTTACACCATCACGGACCAAGGCAACAACCGTTGCAAAAACAGGATTTCCACTGACAAAATTGGCGGTACCATCCAGCGGATCAACAACCCACACAAGCGGTGCCGTTCCAATAGCCCGTATCAAATCGGGGTCGGCATGACAACCTTCCTCACCAACGACCATAGATTCAGGCATAATTTCCGTCAGCAAAACGGAAAGCCTCTGCTCAGCCAGAATATCAGCTTCTGTTACCAGATCATTTGCAGATGTCTTGCTCTGTACTTGGTTTGCGGACAATGCACGGAACCGGGGCAGGATTTCTGTCTTCGCAGTGTCCCGGATAATATCTGATACGAGGGCAAGAAAAGCATCGTCCATTTCATAGGTATACCCCATAGATCAAGGAGTAACCAGCACAATGGGACCTGCCCGGGCGCCCATGTCAATCGGGAAGACTTGTTGTCTTGGTCGCCAAACGTCCGGCATCAGCGGGATCAAGCCGTACGATCAGATGCACTCCCTCTTCATGATCTTCCCGGCTCAGAACCTCTCCCCTCCGATAGATCCACGCCAGCATTTTTCCATCAGAAGGCGGAACAACCAGCTCTACAGCCACACGTGCCAAGGCCAGACAATCGTCAATACGGTGCAACACATTGCCCACACCATCCCCGGACAAGGCTGACAAAAGAAGTGCCCCGGCATCCGGGTCGATGGAAGAGTCCAGAAGAAGATCCGCCTTGTTGAGAACCTCGACAACCCTGCCCTCAACAGCAGGATCCAGACCCAGTTCATCACGTAAAACCTTCTCAACATCCAGTTTCTGGGATTCACTGTCTGGATGCGCACAGTCCCGGACATGCAGGATCAGGTCAGCCTCAAGAACCTCTTCCAGCGTGGCATGGAACGCAGCGACCAACTCATGCGGGAGATCAGAAACAAAACCAACCGTATCTGATAGAATCACTGTCCGCCCGGATGGCAACTGCAAGGCCCGCATGGTTGGATCCAACGTCGCAAAAAGCTGGTCTTCCGCCATAACGGCAGCGCGGGTCATCTGGTTAAAAAGCGTGGATTTTCCCGCATTTGTATACCCGACAAGGGCGACAATGGGAAAAGGTGTCCTCTTGCGCGCCTTCCGGTGAAGAGCCCGGGTCCTCTTGACAGACTCAAGATCTTTCTTCAGGCGGACAATACGATCGCCGATCAGACGACGGTCAATCTCTATCTGACTTTCCCCCGGGCCCCCCATAAAACCAAAGCCACCCCTTTGTCGCTCCAAGTGCGTCCAAGACCGGACAAGGCGCGATTTCTGGTACTCAAGATGGGCCAGCTCAACCTGTAGCTGACCTTCACGAGTTCGTGCACGGGCACCGAAGATCTCCAGAATAAGCCCGGTTCGGTCGATGACCTTGGTTCCCCACGCCTTCTCAAGATTTCGCTGCTGGACAGGGGATAGACGCGCATCAACAACGACTATATCCACACCCAAATCAGCGAGGACCGAGGCAAGACGCTCGACCAGCCCCCCCCCTACATAGGTGGCTGGCCTGATGGCACTGACCAAGGCGACCTCGGACAGAACAATATCCAGATCAATAGCCTTGGCGAGGCCAACAGCCTCAGCAAGTCGAGCCTCTGGAGCGCGGACGCCACTCGCCGTCTTTTTCAAAAACGGACACAAAACCGCCGATTTACTACGCCCGGAAACAGAAGAACGATCAGAATCCATAACGGATGAAGCGCAAGGATGGCTCACTCTTGTTCATCTTCAGGCTTGGGTTCGAAAAGCTGCACCGGCCCCCCCGGCATCACGGTGGAAACAGCATGCTTGTATATCAGCTGGGTATGGCCATCCCGACGGAGCAGAAGGCAGAAATTATCAAAGCAGCTTACAATACCTTGCAACTTCACTCCGTTAACAAGGTAAACAGTAACCGGAACTTTTGCCTTGCGGATATGGTTCAGGAAAACATCCTGTATATTCTGGGATTTTTCGCTGGGCATGACAGTCATGACCTTTCCACTTTTTGTTGCCCCTTGATCAGGGGGGACCGTCCTTCGGTCGGGTCTCCTTCGTTATCATCTATTTTCGTTGCTGGGAACAGCAAGAGTACGCAAAGCATCAAGAAATTCCCCGCAGCTACCATAAATGCCCCGCGGTACCCACAACAAAAGATTGTCGGCCAAAGGGCCTTGGTGGTGAAGAAGAAGGGGCGTACAGCCTGCTTCCGTAGCACATTGCATATCAACTGCATGATCACCAACAAACCAGACATCCTGTCCGGGCTTCAGACCCGATCCCTGCAGAGCGTGCAAAATGTGTTCGACATGAGGCTTGTCGGCCTTTGCATCACCAGCTCCGGCCACACGATGGAACAAGCCACCCCATCCCAAATGCTCTACCTCAATCCGCAACAAATCCCCTGTCTTGTTACTAACAATACCAACCCATACCCCCATGCCGCATATATGTCGCACCAGAGCTTCTGCGTGGGGAAGAGGCGTCAGCATATCCAGATGGCATGACCGGAAAGATTCATAAAAGATATCTTGAGCTTCCTTCCATCGCTCTCCAAAAAGACCGGGGAAACTATCGCGCAACGAACGGGAAATGCGCGCTATCCCCTCTTCACGAGTCCAAGCATCGTACCCCATATGGACCAAGGTCATATTCATGGCCCTCAGGATGCACGGCCATGTATCAACCAATGTGTTATCCCAGTCAAAGAGCACAGCCCGCGGCGGGGACACAGGTAAAGGATCCATCATGACCTTCATCTCATGGTACAGAGCTGCTAATACTCAGAAATATTCCAAGCGAACAGAGAACATCTTCTCAACCTTCTTGACGGCATCCGCAACAGCAAACAGAACCACCCTGTCACCACCCTGAACAACGGTATTGCCACGGGGCATGATAACCTGTTCCCCTCGCACGACAGCCCCGAGCATAACCCCCGGAGGCAGCTTGAAATCACGCAAGGATTTGCCCACCAAGGGAGATGTATCGACGGCAACAGCTTCAATAACCTCTCCAAACCCTTCCTGAAGGGAATGGACGGCATGAATCCGCCCCCGACGGACATGAAGCAGAATGCTTGAAACTGTAATGCCACGCGGATTGACAACAACATCAACGCCCAAAGGCCCAGCCAAACCACCGTATGTCGTTTTATTGAGCAGGGCGATGGTTCTCTCCGCGCCATAGCGCTTGGCAAGCATAGCCGAAAGAATATTTGTTTCATCGTCGTTGGTCAGCGCAATAACGGTTTCAACGCGGCTGACACCAGCTTCTTTTAGAATTTCGGGATCCAGAACATCGCCATTGATGACTGTTGCCCGGCTCAGGGTTCTGGCAATGTATTCTGCCCTGTCCTTGTGCAACTCAACCATACGCAAGGATATATCAGGGTGATCCTGCTCAATCTGCTGGGCCAGAAACAGGGCAATATTCCCGCCACCCAGTATCAGAATGCGGCGGGCCTGCGGTGCCTCCTGGCCAAAGGCGGCCAAAGCGCGGCCAACATGCTCGGTCGCCACGACAAAATAGACAATATCTCCTTCAAGCATTTGATCTTCTGCAGAAGGTACAATCGGGCGATCATTGCGGACGATACCAACGATAACCAGATGCAAATCCGGGAACAGGGCCGAAAGCTGACGCAAGGGCGTATGCAGAACCGGAGTATCCGGCGTACAACGCACCCCCAGAAGCTGAACCTTGTTGTCAACAAGCGGAATAATATCTGTCGTTCCCGGAACCTGCAGTCGACGGGCAATCGCACGGGCGACCTCAATCTCTGGGCTGATAATCACATCGATAGGCAAATCATTGTGATTAAACAAATTACCCCACATGGGATCCAGATAGGACTGGCTCCGTACGCGGGCAATCTTTGTCGGAACAGAAAACAGGGAATGCGCAACCTGGCAGGCAACCATGTTCACTTCGTCAACTGCCGTCACCGCTATTAGCAAACTGGCATCACGGGCACCAGCCTGTTCGAGGATCTCGGGATAAGAGGCGTGACCAACCACGGCCTTTACATCCAGCGTGTCCTGTATCTTACGGATCAATTCCGGCCGTTGGTCAACAACGGTAATATCGTTGTCCTTCTCGGCAGCAAGATAATGCGCAATGTTGTGACCAACTTGGCCAGCGCCACAAATAATAACCTTCATGGTCAACAGTCTCCGCCGTCCTGAACAAGCCAACAGGTAAGGATTACAGTGCCCTTACCTTCTCCTCGCTGGACACCCCGAGATTCTTCAACTTCCGATGAAGAGCAGAACGTTCCATGCCAATGAATTCGGCCGTTCGCGAGATATTGCCATTAAAACGGGTAACTTGGGCCAACAGGTACTCACGCTCGAACATCTCACGGGCGTCACGCAGAGGCAACGACATGATTTCAGCCGATCCTTCAAGCCGTAACAAGACCTCCGGCACAATCAGGCTTATTTCAGCCGGCAACATATCAGCGCGAATCACGTCCTCGTTATCCCCGGGAGCCATGATCAACAGCCAATCAATCACATTGCGCAGCTGCCTGACATTACCGGGCCAATCATAGGATTGCAGCACAGCCATGGCATCATCGCCGATGCACCGGGGCAGAGCGCCGGTACTACGAGCAGCCTGCTCCATGATAACACGCGACAGAACCGGAATGTCCTCCCGCCTGTCCTGCAGGGCTGGAACGTGTATTGGCACAACACTCAGACGATAATACAGATCTTCGCGGAATTCGCCCTGCGCAATAGACAGACGCAAGTCGCGGGTGGTCGTGGCAATAACCCGAACGTCGACCGCTACCTTCTTGGACCCCCCCACACGCTCGAACGTCTGCTCTTGCAAAACACGGACAATCTTTCCCTGGGTTTCCAATGGCATGTCACCGATTTCATCCAAGAGCAGTGTGCCACCATCTGCCTGCTCGAACACGCCAATCTTTCTGGATGCCTGCTCTCCCTCATAGCCTCTTTCGGTCCCGAAAAGCTCTATCTCCATGCGGTCCGGGTGCATGGTAGCGCAGTTGACGCAAACAAATGGAGCATCTGCACGGCGGGAATGAGCATGTATCAGCCGGGCCACCACTTCCTTGCCGGATCCAGCCTGTCCAACGATCAGAACCCTTGACCCCGATGGAGCCACGCGGGCAATCGCCTGTCGAACATGCGTAATAGCCATTGACGTGCCATGCAAATCAGATGGAACAGAAACGGCACTCTTCAGTTGCTGATTCTCCATCCGCAGGCGGGCGGCCTCAAAGGCCCGCTCGACAACCAGCAAAAGCCGGTCTGTCTTGAATGGCTTCTCAATAAAGTCATAGGCACCGTTACGAATGGCAGAAACAGCTGTTTCTATTGTCCCGTGGCCTGAAATCATAACAACGGGAACCAAAGGATAATCACGGCGCAGAATATCAAGAAGCTGGAGACCATCCATCCCGGAGCCTTCCAGCCATATATCAAGGATAACCAACCCCGGAGCCTTATCAGCAACAGACATCAGAGCTTCCTCGGTGCTGCCGGCCCCGCGGGTCACATACCCCTCATCCTCCAGAATTCCTGACAGAACTGTCCGAATATCAGCTTCATCATCAACGATCAGGATATCACGTGCCATGAGACCAACGTGCTGCCTTGTGCCTGAAAATGTGAAATGTGCTCCGGATCAAGCAGAAACACCATCCTGTACTACAGCAGATTGAAATGTAAACAGCATCGAAATCTGCGCTCCTCCGTCAGAAGCGTCTTCAAGTAACAGATCACCACCGTGGTCTTCCAGAATTTTTTTGACAATAGCCAAACCAAGACCCGTGCCTTTGGATCGTGTTGTGACATAGGGCTCGACCAAACGCTCCCGATTGGCCTTGGGCAACCCACGACCATTGTCTGAAACCAATACCCTGATGACACCACCCTGTTCCCGAAGAGAGACGGTTATACAGCCGGGATCCGTTGGATTATCCCGTGATTCAATAGCTTCAACCGCATTCTTTATAATGTTTGTCAATGCCTGCCCAACCTGACGCGTGTCACACAAAACGACAACCTCTTCTTCCGGAATATCCAGCACAAAACGAATGCCAGGATAAGCCGTTTTTTGAAGAAAGCTATACTGCCTTATGATTTCGCAGAGATTTTCATTATTCATCACAGGCTGAGGCATCCGGGCAAAGGCCGAGAATTCATCAACCATCTGTCCTATATCGCCCACATGGCGGATAATGGTATCTGTGCACTGCACAAAAACATCCCGTCCCTCTTCTATCTGTTTAAGATAACGCCGCTTCAGGCGCTCTGCAGAGAGCTGTATAGGTGTCAGGGGATTTTTGATTTCATGCGCTATACGACGGGCAATATCCGCCCAGGCCGCAGTCCGCTGCGCCGCTTGCAAAAGGGTAATGTCATCAAATGTAATGACATTACCAATAACCCTAGAATCAACATACTCGGCGCTAACCCTGACCAAGAAGGTCAAATCCTTCCCCCCACGGCTCAGAACCATTTCACGCTGGGCTGACTGCCCCTCGCACAGAGTCTCCTTCTCGGGCATAAGAGGAGAAAACTCAGGAATCACAATAGAGATATGCTGGCCTTCCAATGAAGAAACAGCCGGGAGATCAAGAAGAGTCTGTGCCGAACGATTGACCAGTGTCACGAAGCCATCGGGAGACGTTGATATAACGCCTGCTGAAACCCCCTCCAGAACGGTCTCGGTAAACCGTTTCCGCTCATCCAGGGTTCTATTGGCTTCTAAAAGTTCTTTTTGCTGGGCTGTAATACGCGCGGTCATCCTGTTAAAGGCACGGGACAAAGCAGCAACTTCATCAGAAGCATCAACTTCTGAAACACGTACGGCCATATCACCAACAGATACACGCTCGCTGGCATTAATCAGCTCCACGATCGGCATCGCCCACCGGTTGGCCAAGTTCAGGCCAACCCAGACAGCTGCCAACAACAGCAAAAGCGATACCACAATGAAAACCAAGGAAAAACGCAACTCAAGCTCAGCCCGACCAGACTGCATTCGTTGGTACTGCTGTACGGCATTGTCTGTATTGTCGATATGCCGAATGACATCAGTATCAACAAAGCGACCAACGTACAAAAACATCTCGGGCAGGGTATCAAGACGCACCAAGGCACGAACCCTGTCTTCATTCTCGCCTGTCAGGACCGCAACTTCACCCTGATCTGCTTTCTCGAGCGCCCAGAGGGGTACATCCTCAAACTGAAGGGAAAACGTATACCCTGCCCGCGCACCAACTTTACCACTGCGCTCAAACAGGACGGCTTCGGTCAATCCACGCACATAAACCTGGGTCTGCAGATAGCGCGACTGATCATCGGGATTTTGCAGAAGCCTTTCCCAGTTACGCTGGATATCACCAGCCACAACCAACGCCTGACCAGCTATGGCTTGGCGGTGCTCGTCCAGATAGGCCTGCGCAACAGCCTGACTCTCGGACAGGACCGTCTGAACCCGTTCCCCAAACCAGAACTGGACCCCAAGATTAAAAAACAAGGCTGAAAAGACAGCAACCAGAATTGTAGGGGTAATCGCTACGGCACCAAAAAGACCAACCAAGCGCAGATGAAGCCTTGATCCTGCTCCTCCGGTTCGACGCGCAAGCCATAGCGCAACAATGCTGCGAATAACCAGCGCTGACAGCACCAAAAGAAGAATAAGATCGAGATTCAACAAGACGGATAAGGCGTGCCCCCCATCTGGAACCGGTTCCCAGAATCCGGCAAGAACAGCCCATGTTGCCGCACCAAAGACCATGGCGGCCGCCCCAAGAAGGACGGCAAGCCTTCTGGCCACACCCCCTTGGCGCAACCATGCATAAAAACGCATGACGGAACCATCTTGTGCGGGCTGTTTCATACAGATCCCCTGACTGGACTGATGGACAACGCCCTGATTTTCTTGCGCAGTGTATTACGATTCAACCCCAGCAAGGCAGCAGCCCGGATTTGGTTACCACCTGTGACATCCAGAGCAAGCGTCAACAAGGGACGCTCGAACTCAGAGAGCAAGCGGTTGTATAAACCGGCCGGGGGCAACCCATCCTTATGCATGGCAAAGTAGGCTGCCAAACTCCGCTGTACGGCTTCGGCCAGTCCTTCAACCTGAACAGCAGCACGCTCTTCCGCCCCATGGCAGGAAGGCAAGACCGAAGCGATTTCTTCAGAAGAATCCCTATTGGGTATACCGCTTGCAGCGTCGGACGAAGACAAGCCATCTACAGAGCAAGCACGTGAAACCACCGAGATACTATCCTCTCATATCAAGAGACCAAGGGAATAAACTTTCTACACCTTCCGGATACGGGCAAGGCTCGGATATCAAGCTGCCAATGGCGCTTTGTCAATAACCTGCTCAAAAAAGAGCGATATGGACAGAAAAGCTTCCCGAGCCTCTGTCAAAGCATTGAAAGACTCCCGGAAGGCAGAAGCACCGGGAATGCCTGCCACCCCCCACGCGACGTGCTTGCGGGCAACACGCAAGCCAACATCCAGACCATAATGGGCAATAATATCGCTATAGTGCTCAAGCAAAAGATCCCGACGCTCGGAAAGAGAAGGGGAAGCAACCGGACACCCGCCCTGTAAGGCACGAGCCAGCTCCCCTGGCAGCCAAGGCCTGCCCTGCGCTCCTCGCCCAACCATAATGGCTGCCGCGCCCGATTGGGCCAAAGCGGCCTGTGCAGTGTCCAAGTCAATGATGTCACCATTTACCACGACAGGCAGATCCACTGCCTCAACCACAGCACGAACGGCAGACCAATCAGCCTTTCCCGTGTACATCTGACAACGGGTTCGTCCATGCACCGTGATCATCGAAATACCGCTTTCACGCGCTATCTGCGCCATGCGAACAACATTTTGTGCCCCGGAATCCCAGCCAAGGCGCATTTTAACCGACACCGGCACGGCAACTGCGCGGACAACAGCCTCCATGATAGCCCCAGCCAAGGCCTCATCACGCATCAGGGCAGATCCCGCGTGCCCTTTGACAACCTTCTTCACCGGGCACCCCATGTTGATGTCAATCAGGGCAGCCCCCCTGTCTTCGTTCATCTTGGCGGCCTCTGCCATAATAACAGGCTCATTTCCTGCAAGTTGAACAGCCATAGGGTGTTCATCCTGACAGGCCGTGCTCATACGCAAGGTATCCCGATGGGCACGGATCATCTGGGCGCTGGCGATCATTTCCGAAAAAACAAGGCCAGCCCCGTACCGTTTGGCCAGACGCCTGAAAGGCTGATCTGTGACCCCTGACATGGGAGCAAGAAGAACCGGCGACACCGCATCAAGGCGGCCAATCCGCAAAGGATCGAAGGTATTGTTCATGAACTCAGGCTTTTCCCATATTGTCCTGTAATGCACCGACAAGACCCGCCCAAGGTCAGAGCAAAGCTTGGGACACAAACTTGACTCCGGGCCAAGCCAAAGTCAAAAAGAGCCACGCCAACAACACAAGACGCGCAGCAACCCGCCCCCTCGTGCCACTGACAAAACGGGCCACAATCAGGATCATAACCGTTACAAATGTCAGGATACTCAAGATGCTCTTGTGATTAAAATCAAGCAGCATCCTGTGTTCAAGCCAATTTACAGCAAGACCTGAACATAAGCCAACGCCAAGAACAAGCCCACCCTGAAGCAGCATGGCCAAGGACAGCGCCTCGCTCTCGGCGACGGAAGGCAGCTTCCGGGTCAACCTGTTTGGTGACTTATGCTTTAGTGCACGCTCCTGCAAAAAGGCCGACAGAGCCGCAACCGCCGCAAATGTAAGAAGAGCATAAGATAGAATGCCAACAACCACATGCAGAAAAAACCATATTCCTTCGCTATCCGTCGCAGACACAACAGGAAAGGAAACATGCTTCTCCCCGAACAGAAGGTGGAACAAGGTTGCCGCCCCACCCAGCAATAGAAGGTAGGGAGCCAGAAGAAACAGCAAGCGCCACCCTTGCTGCAAGACCAAGGCCCCAACGACAAACAAGACCAAGGTTGACGTAATTGTCACCCAAAGGGAGAAAGAGAATCCCTCACCAAGACCATACTGATAAAATTCAATAGTTTGAGCCCCTGACCCAAGCACAGCAAGCCCCAAAGCTCCCCAGAATGCAGAATCGCGCCCTCCCCCATGCCGGAAAACCAGAAGAGCGGCAGGGACAAGGGTAAAAAGAGCTGGAAGTCCATAGAGAGGTATTATTGACATGGCCGTGATCATACCTGCTTCAGTGCAGAACTCAATCCCGGCAACACGGATTAAAAGATCTAAAGGAACGTTGACAACTCCTGGCGATGATCCAGAAGATTGCGCGCACTCAACCAAAGATCTAGGGCTCTGCTGGCTTCAACCCACAGAGCCTCTCCTTCCGCAGCCATTGCGCGCGCCTGCGCAACATCACCACCCAAGGCAAGATCCTCTATATCCCGCCCCAGTTTCATAAGCCTGGAAAAACCGAAGTTGCTGGCGGCACCGGCAAGCTTGTGCCCTGAACGCGCAAGCAAATCTGGATCGGATAATCCCAAAGCAACAGAAAGCTCGGACACCGCATTGTCCATACTCCGTCGCCCCAGCCCCAAAATAGCCTTGAAGCTTTCCGTACCCAAGGCAGACAGCCTGTCTGCAATGAATCCTTCATCCAGAGAAGGCGAAGCAGTAGATGCAAAAGCTCCCCCGGCAGAAGCTGTATCATCTGCGGAACCCGATGACTGTATGGAGCGTAACGCCTGCCGGAATGATTCTATGCGTATAGGCTTGGCCACAACACCATTCATACCCGCAGCCCTATACCGCTTCACATCATCCTCAAAGACGTTTGCCGTCAATGCGAGGACAGGAATTTGCGCCCGCACGGGATCATCAAGGGCACGAATGCGACGCACAGCCTCAACGCCATCAATATCAGGAAGGCGAATGTCCATGAGCACAAGGTCAAAACATCCCTGTGATACAGCATCAACGCCATTCTTACCTGTAGAGGCAACCGACACGCGGTGGCCTTCACGTTCCAGGAACATAACTGCAACCCTCTGATTTACCTCGACATCTTCTACAAGAAGAATATCAAGAGGCTCCCCTCGCCCCGGTTGGGGAGCCATTGTATCCGGACCAGCTGATACATCCATACTGCCCATGACATAGGTTTCCCGTTCTGTAGGCTTCCCTGTCGTCATAAAAGACAAGGGTGCAATACTTTGCTCGTATAACCGGCGAGCTATACCGGTCTCACGGACAATGGTACCGTCTGCGGCGCGTTCACGAACCAGTGAGAGTTCGATTGTGGCCACTCTGACATCATCAATCTGAACGCGTACTGTATGGCGGGTTTCATCCCATGATGGATCATCAAGAGAATGAATGAGTTGCGGGCGATCTTCTTCGGTAACTCTAAAGACAAAATCCCTCAGCCCTGCAGGCTTTGCACCATCCCGGAATCCCCAGATTGTCTCCAGTCCCGCTGACCAACGGGTTTTCCCGGTAGCCGAGGATGTTTCATACCATCCCGTTGCCGTGCACTCCTCCATATGCCGCAACCGGTCCTGTAGCTCGGAGACAAGGGCCTTTTGTGCGGAAAGATCCATTTGCGCTTTTTTCTCTGCTTCTGTGCTGCGCAATAACACCTGAAAGAGCCTAGCCCCCTCCTCGTGTACGACCGAGATAGAACAGTTTGCCGGCACCACACGCCCATCACGATTACGCAGATGGATCTCGAAACGGCGCGTACCACCCCACTCAACCTCTTCGTCATGCTCCAGATGTCTCAGGGCATGCAGGAAGCGCTCTGCCCACTCTCCCGAAAGAAGAGAAATGGCTGAACGCCCCACAACTTCTGGCGCACTCCAGCCGAAAAGAGCCTCGGCACCCCCCTCATAGCGAAGAATCCTGGCTTCAGAGTCCAAGGTCAAAACCGCTTCCGGTATATGTTTAAGAAAATTGTCAATACGAATATGTAAGCTATTGATTCTGGAGGATGTATCCTTGATACGCTGTTCAAGAATGGCACGTAGGTCAAGAAGGTGTCGCAGCTCCAGTTTCCGGCTACGGCGGCTTCGTCTCATATCACGGGCCGAAAGAGCACCACACACCAGAGCACTTCCCCCCAGCGACAAAGCCAGAAGCGAGGTATCACGGCCGCCGCTCCATCCGGAAACCAAATCATTGACGAGGGAAAGAATAACGCTGGCACCACACAGGATAACCAGGGCCGGACGAAGCCTCTCCCCTCCCCGACCCAGACCGACCTCCAGAATGCCGATAGCAAAGCCGGCAAGGCAGAAAACACTGACAATGGTGTGCAAAATCAAAAGGTGGTTATAGGGCAGGAAAAAAGCGGACAAAAAGATTGCTGACACAAGGGTAAGAACAAAAGGAACGACACGATACAAAACACGGCTGACCACCTGATCGCGCACGAGAAGAAGAAAAAATGCCGGCGCCATGGGCAATAAAGCCAAGGTAAGCCGATCCATGGTCTCCAGATGAATAAGCAGGTGAGGGAAGAACAGGCTGATGTCAGCGAGATTAATTCCCTGCATCGCGGCAAGAACCGCAAGGCCGCCTGCATAATGAGAGCGACCGTAGCGCCCGGATGGTCCAGCCAGCCACAAGGCAAGGCCAAGACCAAGGCAAAGTCCGGGCACAACAAGTGAAAAGAGGGAAAGATCAACGATATACGGGCGCCCCATTGGCGTCCTGAATGCCAAGGCAGGAGCAGAGTGCACAAGCAGAAGACCGCCGATGGAACCACAGATCACAAAAAGCAGGCGCCTTTTGCTCATGGATGCTTTCCTTCCCGGACAGGCAGCGTAAGACAGCGGTTACGGCAGGCTACAACAAAGTATAGCCGCGCGCGAGCCTTGTTGAATGCCGGTGCCTATCCGTGCCCCCCGGCCAGTAATTGCTGACGGGTCAACCAGAAGACCTCCCCGAAACTGCTTTCGGTCTCGATCCACAAGAAGTCAAGATCAGGATACTCCGCCTCAAGAATCTCTCGCCCGGTACCGAATTCGCACAGGATACCGCCTTTTTCGGTCAAATAGTGCGGGCTCTCACGCAAAATTCTGCGAACAAGGTCGAGCCCATCCTCACCAGAGGCCAAAGCCATAGAGGGTTCGTGCCGAAACTCCGGCGGCAGAACCTCCATGGACGAAGCATCAACATACGGCGGGTTCGTCAGTATTACGTCGTATCTTCGCCCTTTTAAGGGAGAGAAGAGATCGCCCTCGAACAAACGGATACGATCCTCAAAAGCATAGTCTTTTACATTGCGCCGGGCGACCGACAAGGCCTCAGGAGACAAATCCACCGCATCAATGTCTGCTTCGGGAAAAACATGGGCTGCAAGAATTGCTAAGCAGCCCGAGCCGGTACACAGATCAAGAACATGGGCCGGTTCAGTCGGATCATCAACCAAGGCCAACCCTTCCCCGGAAAAAATACCCGAAAACAGGATTTCGCCAATGTAGGAGCGCGGAACAATCACACGTTCATCAACATAAAAGGGAAAACCCTGAATATAAGCGCGATTGAGAAGATAGGAAGCTGGCTTCCTGGTCTTTACCCGGGTCTCGATCAAACCGGCAAGGCGAGTTCTTTCAGGCGTGGCCAGCCTGGCATCAAGATAAGGCTCAAGCTGGTCAACAGGCAGCCGCAGGGCCTCCAGAACCATGAAAACAGCCTCGTCCCACGCTGAAGTGGTTCCGTGGCCATAGCTGAGGTCTGCAGCATTGAACTGGCTGACAGCATGGCGGATGAAATCACGGACCGTCCTGAACTCAGCAACGGCGGTCACGGTGTCGATGCCAGTCATATGATAAAAACTCCCACAAACCCTGAAAATCCAGACAAGAGCACTCTATCTACCAAGGGCGGCAAAGCGATACAATGCATCCCCGAACAGTTTACGGCTCTTGCCATATGACAGAAAACAGGATACGGCACAAAAAGATGTATGCACCCGCCCTGGATCAGGAATGATACTCTCCCCCCTTGTCATGTCCGAAATACCCACTGCCTTGGGTGTATTTTCGACTTCTCTGGAAGGTACCGGCGCAGCGCAGGCTGCTGTTGAGCGTATTGCCTTTACCTTGGCGTATGTGGATTCCGGGGACGACATCACACTTTCACAGTGCCCCGAACAACGTCAGGAAGCCATTGAGCTTGCCCAGTCCTTTGGAATGTCTGTCTCATCACAACCGCCTGAAGACGGCTTTACATGGGACGGACGGGTCCTGAGCGGAAACATGGAACCATCTGTTATTATTCACGATGTTGCCCACTGGCAGGTTTGCGCCCCTGAACGCCGCCACATTCCTGACTTTGGCCTTGGTGCAGGACCTGAAACAGGACTCAAGACTCAGGCAAACCAATGGATGAGCGTTCATGGCATACAACGGGAAATGGAAGAAGCCATGGCCTCGTTACTTGGCATCCTGTGGGAAGTTGAACTGGGACACCCGGCGATCCTAGCGTTCCTGGAACAGAATTGGCTGGAGGGTGGTGCCTCTCTTCACAATCGCCAACACTTCCTGAAAGTCTTCAACCATCTACAGCATTATGGCTTGCTGGATACGACGGGATGCCCAACCAGGATCGTGCGCACAGCACCGGATACAGAATTTCTCGACATTTTCATTACTCCAAACGTGTCGTAAGCAAAGCAGTTCCAAAATGGTCTGACCGACCAACAGAAACAGAACCACAGCAACCCTTGCAGAAAATGGCATTTTCCAGTCATCGTGTGTAAGCGGTACCTTGGCATCACGTCGGGTATTGCTGTTTTGCCGGTTGGGCAGGCGGGGCAAACCATGTCATTCGCAACGGTTTTCGGTGCCATTCTGGGGTTTGGATTGTTTGTCGGTGCTATACTGCTCAGCACTGACAACTTCATGCTTTTTATCGATGTTCCCAGCCTGATCATGGTGGTGGGTGGCACATTCTCCGCGACCTTTGTGTCATATGAGCCACGCTATGTCATACAGGCAATGCTAAGCCTGCAATCCATTTTATTCACAAACAAGGTGGGGCAAGGCATCTTGACCCACGAAGTTGGACGGATTATCCGCTGGGGCTATATCATCCAGAAGAACGGATTGGCCGGACTGGAATCAGATTCCGGGAAGGTGCGAAAATCCGACCGCTTCCTGGGCTTTGGCATTGATCTTGTGGTTGCTGGTTATACAGGGCCAGAACTCCGCGAGATTCTTGCGGCTACAGTTGAAAGTACGTTCCAGAGAAATACGGTACAGGCTGATATCCTGCGCAACATGGGCGGTATTGCCCCCGCCTTCGGCATGATTGGAACCTTGGTCGGATTGATCATCATGCTGGACTCCATGGGGGGTGATCCATCCTCCATTGGTCCGGGTATGGCCGTTGCCTTGGTCACAACGCTATACGGCGTCATGTTTGCACGTATGATCTTGTTGCCTGCGGCTTCCAAGGTGCAACAGCGTGAAGAAATCATACGCTTCCGGAACTACCTTCTTGCAGAAGGGCTTGCCCTTCTGGCAGAACGCAAAAGCCCTCGCTACATTCAGGACAAGATGAATGCCTTCCTGGATCCAGCAGCACACTTCAGCATAGATCGGTCACGCTCCAACGCCTGAGCCAGCACGCCAGAAGGAAGACGACCATCATGATGGGCAATGGCAACAATCAATTTTCCCGCCCCTCACCACCCGCAGATGATGAAAGCTGGATTGCGACTTTTGCCGATATGGCGACCTTGTTACTGGCTTTCTTTATACTGCTGGCTGCCATCTCGAAAATCGATGCTGTTGCCTTCGAGCAAGTCAGCGCCGGGATGGCCAAGGGGGTTGGAAAACGGGAGATAAAAACCCCGACCGAGGACCTGAAGCAGCAAGTGCAAAAATCTGTCACATCCCTGAAAATGCAGGATGTTGTTGCCATTTCGACAGACAGTCAGGGCATTGTCATGGAAATGGGATCCGGGTCGTTCTTTGCCCCGGACAGTGCTGAGCTGGATGAGTCTGCACGGGAAATATTAGCCAAAATCGCTGCAACAATTGGCGCAGAACAATTTAAAAGCTTTCAGATTGAAGTTCAGGGGCATACCGATGACAGCCCACCTGAAACACCTCAGTACCCATCAAACTGGGAACTGTCCGGTGCCCGTGCCGGCACTGTAGTACGGTATTTCGAGGAAGCCGGGATTCCCCGGGCACGTATGAAAACAGTGGGAATGGCTGATACGGCGCCAAAGGTTGCAAACCGGGGGCCTTACGGCGATGTGCTTCCCCAGAACCAAGCCATAAACCGGCGTGTTGTGGTCCGAGTCTATCCACGGTGATGTCCTGATAATCAGGATAAAATAAGTTCCATTGTGTCGCGCGCAACCAAGGTCCCACTCCAGAGCCGTTTGGCCCGCTCCTCAATCTGGGACATGATCAGGTCATCGTGGTCAGGGTCATGATGGAAAAGCGCCATATTTCTAGCCCCTGCCTTCTGGCACAGACGCACACCTTCTTCCCATGTGGAATGGCCCCAACCGACCTTGGCAGGAAACTCTTCATCTGTGTAGGTTGAATCATAGATAACGAGGTCTGCCCCTTCAATCAGGGATAAAATTGCGGTGTCAGGCTCACCCGGCTTATGCTCCGTATCCGTCACATAACAAATCGACAGGCCATCCGCTTCTACACGGTATCCTACGGCACCATCTGGGTGATTCAAAGGTGCAGTACGCACCAGAACACTATCGGAGAATGCCAGTGGATTACCTGCGTCATAATCTACAAACTCGAGACGAGCCTTGAGAGCCGAAAGGGGGACTGGAAACAAGGGGCTTGCCATTTGGGTCGAAAGAACCTGTTTAATCCCCCCGTAATCGTGCAAATGGCCTGCATAAATGCGCATGGAGAAATCGGCACGAAACAGAGGTGCAAAAAATGGAAAACCGCTGATATGGTCCCAGTGCGTATGAGACAACAGCATGTTGGACTGCGAAATACCCCTGCGGAGCATATCATTGCCCAGACCACGCATACCTGTTCCCGCGTCAAGAATCAGGTGTTGATCGTTGGCCGTGATTTCTACACAGCTGGTGTTCCCGCCATAGATCACATGAGAGGGGGAAGAGCACGGAATGCTACCCCGAACGCCCCAGAATTTAACACGCAAGCTCATGACAGACCTGACCTGACAAAAACAGGCATTCCGGGCACGATCCCAAAAGCCGAGGCTATAGATCCGTTGCGTACAGCAAGCTCCACCAACCCGTTAGAATTGATATACCAGAACGGCACCCCGCTTTCCCCCATCCCGAACGTGCGCTGTTTGCGCAACAGATATCCGCCAACCTCTAAAGCATCTTGATTATCTATCTCCCCACCACGCATACCTGTCATGGCATTACCATAATGGTCAATATAAACCACCTTCTGCCATACGGCTTGCCTGATGCCTGCAGAACACCGAATTATGTCATCAGAACCAACAATAGTGGCGACAAGCGGTGCTCTACATGTGGGACCGGGGGTATATCCGCAGGCCAACGCCGCCGCCGCGGGAGCAAAAATATCCCGGGCGTGAAACGTCGCACTTGCCGATTCAGGAAACCAATCAAGACTCCAGATCTGTGCTTGCGGATCATCGTCGATAATCCGGCTAAGCAACCCATTATCCGGCCCCACGTACCAGAAACCACTTGAGTATACAATCAATGCTTGGCGACTGGTGCCAACACCCGGATCGACAATACACATAAAAACTGTCCCCCTCGGAAAAGGAGAACGGCAGTAAGATGGTATCAAGGCTGCTGCAAAAACTGGTTCAAAAGCAGGAAGATCATGAAACAGATCAATGACAGGAATAGACGGCGCCCTCTGAGCCAGAACAGCCTTGACCTGACCAATATAAGGTCCACTCACCCCAAAATCAGTCAATAATACCAGCACAGCCACCCCCATGGCACGCGCGGACCACCATGATCAGGCAAATTCAGGCATACCAAGAAAAGCGCGAACATCCTCCAACTCAGCAAGCACAGACTCAAGCTCCCGCCTTTGCTCACCGGTCAACCCCTGAGGGAGAGATACGTCACTATCCTGTTCTGATGTAGTCGGCACAAGGCATTCAAGAGCATTCTGTTTCGTACAGAGCAATCTTTGCACGCCGCGAATTGTATAGCCTTGGTCATAAAGGCATGAGCGAATATCCATCAGCAAGGCGATATCTTCAGGACGATAGTAACGCCGTCCACCACCACGCTTCAAAGGTTTGATCTGGGAAAACTGTGTTTCCCAGAAACGCAGAACATGCTGGGGAACACCAAGATCTTCCGATACTTCACCAATAGTACGGAACGCATTCTCGGATTTTACGGGCTGTTTTTCTTTTCTAGACTGCACTGTTTTTACATCCTGAACTCGCCTGCACCGACACAGACGCCACAGGCTGAAACACTAGTGTACCCTACATAACTATACAGATAATGCACAAAGAAAGCAGGGCGCCACAAACTCTTTCTGGCGCCAAAACGGAAAAAGGAAGAAACAGGGAGCCCGTATTAGCGAGCTTTTCCTGCTTTCTTGGCCAAACCATCATTAATCTGGTCCTTCAGCAACTGTGAAGGCCGGAAAGTCAGAACCCTGCGCGGGAGGATAGGAACTTCCTGCCCCGTCTTGGGATTCCGGCCAATTCTCTGCCCCTTCTGCCGCACAGAAAAGGTGCCGAATGAAGAAATCTTGACAATCTCTCCCTTGGCAAGAGCTTGGGAAATTTCGGCAAGGACCATTTCCAGCAAGTCTGCAGACTCGTTACGGGAAAGTCCCACCTCTTGATAGACAGACTCACTGAGATGGGCCCGTGTAATGGTGCGTTCCGACATGGAGACCTCGCTAAACCAATACCGCACATGACGGTATATGCACCAAGTAACAGCGTCAATATCAAAGACTTGAAGATGTCCAGAACAAGAGACATCTCGTACACATTGTCAACCACAGGGCTTCACATCCTGACCAGAGCAGAACCCCACGTAAAACCGCCCCCCATAGCCTCCATTAAAACAAGATGACCCGGACGAATACGGCCATCACGCACAGCCACATCCAAGGCCAAGGGAATAGACGCTGCCGACGTATTGGCATGCTGATCAACCGTTACAACGACTTTCTCGGCAGAAACACCAAGCTTACGGGCTGTTGAGTCCAAGATCCGCTGATTGGCCTGGTGCGGCACAAGCCAGTCAATAGCATCGATGCCAAGCTGAACAGAGTCCAAAGCTTCCTGTACAACAGACGACAAATTATTGACGGCGTGACGAAAAACATCTCGCCCCGCCATCCGTAGGGATCCCACTGTTTTTGTAGAAGACGGACCACCATCTACATACAAAAGGTCATGATGCGTTCCATCTGCATGCAGGTGGGTAGTGAGGATGCCACGATCTTCGCAATCACCCTGCCCTTGCTCAGCTTTCAGGACAACGGCACCTGCCCCATCACCAAACAAGACACAGGTACCACGATCAGACCAGTCCAGAATACGGGAAAACGTTTCCGCACCAATAACAAGCGCCGTTTTAACCTGGCCCGCTTTTATAAAGTTATCCGCAACAGCAAGGGCATAAACAAAGCCTGAACACACGGCCTGGATATCAAATGCCGGGCCACCGACGCACCCCAACCGGGCCTGAACACGCGTTGCCGTTGAGGGAAACGTCTTGTCCGGAGTCGCCGTTGCCAGAATAACAAGATCAACATCAGAACAATGAACGCCAGCAGCATCAAGTGCTCTTTCTGCGGCAGCAAAGGCAAGATCCGATGTCAACTGACCATCGGCCGCGATATGACGCTGCCGAATGCCGGTTCTCTCGACAATCCACTCGTCAGATGTATCAACGATAGACGCCACCTCGGCGTTGGTCATAACACGCTCGGGAAGGAATGATCCCGTACCACACACAACAGATCGCCAAACCATCACGTTTCCATAGTCTTCCCGGAACTGCTGTCCGGCGTAGCAACAAACGTAGCATCGATGCCTTTATCAACTGCACCCGGGTTTACAGCCGCAATATCAGATTGAACATCCTGACAACCTAGCTTGATCTTGTCATTCAAGTTATCTGACACAAGATCAACCGCTACGCCAATCGCGTTAGCAAAACCAATACGATCTGTACCCCCGTGGCTTTTGACGCAAATACCATTTAAGCCGAGGAACAAAGCCCCGTTATACCGCCGAGGATCCGTTTTCTTCCGAACATGCGCAAGGGCACCACGCGCGAGAAAATAGCCCAAGCGCGACAGCATACTGGATCGGAAAGCTTCTTTCAGGAAAGATCCATACAGCTTGGCCGTGCCTTCTGCAGTCTTCAGGGCAACGTTGCCGGTGAACCCATCGGTTACGACGACATCGACGGTGCCCGCACCAATATCATCCCCCTCCACAAAACCTTTAAACGCCATAAAATCACCGGGAAAACCCCGCAAAACAGTAGCAGCTTCACGGAGACTTTCGGTCCCCTTCTGATCTTCGGAACCAATATTGAGAAGACCGACCGAAGGCTGCTTGGCATGAAGCAAGGTACGAGCAAAAACGCTGCCCATCACAGCAAACTGGACCAAATTACGGGCACAGCACTCTGCATTGGCACCAAGATCCAGCATAACGCTCTCGCCGCGACACGTGGGGATCAAGGTTGCTATTGCTGGACGATCAATGCCAGGCAATGTCCGCAAACTGAGCTTGGCCATTGCCATCAGAGCACCGGTATTACCGGCCGAGACAACGCCAGCGGCTTCACCGTCTTTTACAGCCTTTATGGCCAACCACATGCTTGAATTACGACCCTGCCGGACAGCAAGAGACGGTTTGTCCCCACTGGCAACAGCATCGGGCGTGTGGCGGACAGAGCAAAAAGGACGAATATCATCAGAAAGAAGGGGGTCGATTTTTGCGGAATCGCCAAAAACCAGAAAATGAACATAAGGGTAACGCAGGCGCGCTACCTTAATACCCTCGAGAACCATATGGGGGGCTTGGTCGCCCCCCATAGCATCAAGCGCGAGAATGAGCCGACTGCTCAAGACATCACCTCAAACCCTGGTTTCACAGCCCACAGACAACCGGCTCAAGCCGCTTCGGAAGCAACAACCTCGCGGCCGTCATAATGACCACAGCTTCCACAGACATGATGAGGACGCCTCATCTCGCCGCAGTTAGAGCACTCATTATGGGCACCCGCAGAGACAGAATCGTGGGAACGACGCATGTTGCGACGGGACTTGGAGGTTTTTTTCTTGGGAACGGCCATTTTTCGCTACTTTCAATCCTGTTCGGGCCTGCATGGAAGCCAGCCTTAATATACAAAAAGCACAAAAACCGCAAGCATCATACGCATCCTTAATCCTTGCGGAGTTTACCAAGGGCTGAGAAAGGGCTTTCTCTCTCGGGCTCATTCACGCTGACCCCGGGCGGAACAGCCAGAGATGCACCCTCGAAGCGGGCAAACGGGTTGATTGACAATCCTAGATGCTCAGCCGCAATATCCCCCAGATCGATCATCCCATTAACAATTGGTTCGGGTGGATCTTCGCCCTCGGGATCAAAAGCTACTTCGGCAGAGTCTGCCCCATCCGGAGAGAAGGTATAAGAAAGACTGAAGCGCTCGGTAAAAGAAGTTACAAAATCCTGCAGGGAGACGCCACAAACCTGTGTAATTTCTGCCGAAAACTCACCTTCAGCCCGTATAATATCGCCAGAGGCAACGGCCTTGAGATGGACCCTCGCCTCAAACGATGAAAGCGCGACCAATCCAAACCGGGCGGCCAAGGCCTGACGTTCCTCTGCCGAGGCAGACAGCACAAACCAGCGCCCCCCGGCAGGCAGGCGTTCAACATTGACTGGTCGTGAGAACTCAGGTTCCACAGTAAGATCTGGTACACTTGCCATCAGGCATCAATCCTTGCTCGTTCATCGGTAGATGGCGTCCACCACGCCAGCCGGTTGCCCACAACATCCTGAAAAGACTGCTTGGTCATATGCTCAACGATCTGCAGGACACAGACAGCCATGCTCCTGACCTGTTCTGCTGCGGGGCCTGGCGCTGGAGCCGAGCGGTACAGATTTCGCAACAAGGCTGCCTCAAGTGCCTGGATATCGCCAGACTCAACAGGGGGCTCATAAGCCGCAACACGACCATAATAAGCCTTTGCCATCCCTTTGATATGTTTGCCAACGCTCAGATCTCCAACGCCCATTTCGCGTAAATTACGGTCCATATCGCGAAACATGGCATCAAATATTTCTTGGGCAAAGGCAGACGATTCTTGGGTTTTCTCAGCTCTGACCCGATGAATCAACAAAAAAACATAAAGCGCTATCATATCAAAGCGGCCATCCACAGTATCAGGGACACCGCAACATTCGAAAAAGAACGGGGCACGCGCCCGGGACACAGCGGAGACGTACAGGTCTTCGGCAGCACGGCGCCGACGCCGCTGGGACAGAAAAGCTGAAAACATGGTTACGCTCTCTTTTAAAAGCCGGATCAACGCAGATACATCTGGTGTAACGTGGCCGTCCGAAGTGGACAATGCCTGAAATATAAAGCACCCAGCGTCAGCAACGGGTAGGCTGGACCTGATCCAGGTTTCGGTCTATGTATTGGGACTTGGCGCAGCCAGTGTGCAGCCGACCAATGAACGGATACCCATACCTGACGGATATGCCAATGCCAAGGATCGATCATTCATCACTCTCTGCGTTATTGCGTCGCAGCACAGTCACGGCCTTGGCGCTTGTACTGCCTGCCGTCACGTTACTCTCTGCCTGCTCTCCGGATATCAAGGCTCACGGCGCGCTGCCAACAGCTACCCAGATGGAGCATATACAGGAAGGGCGGAGTTCAAAGGCTGATGTTGCTGCTGCGCTGGGCTCTCCTTCGACCACCTCACTCTTCGATGGAGAGGAAACGTGGTACTATATTGGCTCCAAGCAGGAGCAGTTTGCTTTTTATCCGAACGAGGAGCTGGAGCGCTCGGTTATCGCCATACGTTTCGATCGTTCAGAGACAATCCAGAGCATTCAGCGCAATGGCCTGAAGGATGGTGCCGATGTGACCTTGGTCGCCCGCGAAACACCGACTGCAGGGAATAAATTAAACATTTTTGAGCAACTTCTTGGTAACATCGGGAAGTTTAACAAAGATTCTACAAGTACATTTGACGGTAAATCAAATATACCAGGTCAATAACAGACAGATACTCCTGATATGAGAGAAAGGTGGCAGACTTCTCATAGTCTCCCACCTTTCTTTTTAAGAATGCTATTTATCCTGCAACAATCGCAAGCAGCAGTATCGCAACAATATTGGTGATCTTGATCATGGGGTTTATCGCCGGGCCAGCCGTATCCTTGTATGGATCACCGACAGTATCGCCAGTAACAGCGGCCTTGTGAGCATCGGAGCCCTTCCCTCCATGATGCCCCTCTTCGATAAACTTCTTTGCATTATCCCATGCGCCACCACCCGACGTCATAGATATTGCCACAAACAGCCCCGTGACAATCGTTCCCAGCAACATGGCTCCCAAAGCTGTAAATGCTGGCACAGGCCCACCTATAGCCCAAACCAGGGCGGTAAGAAGAATCGGTGCCAGAACCGGCAGCAGAGAAGGAAAGATCATTTCGCGAATAGCCGCTTTGGTTAACATGTCAACGCATGTTCCATACTCTGGCTTTGTAGTACCCGCCATAATACCGGGCATCTCGCGAAACTGGCGTCGCACCTCGACCACAACAGCCCCAGCAGCGCGCCCCACAGCCTGCATGCCAAGAGCTGCAAACAGGTACGGCAGGAGACCACCAATAAAAAGCCCCACCACCACATAAGGGTCGTGCAGCACAAAGGCAATCTCCATATCAGGGAAGTAATACTGGAGATCCTCAGTATACGCGGCAAAAAGTACCAAGGCCGCCAGACCAGCAGAGCCAATGGCATAGCCTTTTGTAACGGCTTTCGTTGTGTTTCCAACGGCATCCAGGGCATCTGTGACCTTGCGTACATCCGGCGCAAGGTTCGCCATTTCAGCAATACCACCTGCGTTGTCTGTTACCGGGCCATAAGCATCCAGGGCAACCACCATACCCGCCAAAGCCAACATCGTTGTTGCTGCAATAGCAATACCGTACAACCCGGCTGCGATATAGGAAACGATAATACCAACGCAAATGCATAAGACAGGCAAGGCCGTTGCTTCCATGGAAACAGCCAGCCCTTGGATGACATTGGTACCATGCCCCGTAACAGACGCATCGGCGACAGAATGGACCGGACGGTGATTGGTTCCCGTATAGTACTCTGTGACCCAAACGATAAGACCTGTTACCGCCAGACCCGTCAGGGCACAGATCACGAGAGGCCCGGGTGCGACCCCTGCAAGCCCAACCCCTTGGCCAAAAGTAGCCTCATCGAAAAGCCAGAAAGTAATGGCGACAATCAATATACCCGAGAAAACAGCGGAACCGATGAAGCCCTTGTAAAGGGCATTCATGATATTACCGTCCGCCCCCAGTCGCACCAGATAGGTTGCAAGAACTGACCCTATAATGCACACAGCACCAATCAGCAGCGGATAGAGCATCATGAGTGGTGCCAAGCTTTCGGGAAAGAAGATAGCCCCAAGGAGCATGGTTGCGACCATCGTTACAACGTAAGTTTCAAAGAGGTCTGCCGCCATACCGGCACAGTCCCCGACATTGTCGCCGACATTATCGGCAATCACAGCCGGATTGCGGGGGTCATCTTCGGGAATGCCAGCCTCGACCTTTCCAACCAGATCAGCACCAACATCAGCTCCCTTGGTGAAAATGCCACCTCCAAGCCGGGCGAAGATGGAAATCAAAGAAGCGCCAAAGCTAAGCGCAACCAAGGCTTCCAGCACATTCCGCCGGGGAATATCCATCGTATTCAGGAAGAAGTAATAACCGGCAACTCCTATAAGCCCAAGCCCGACAACCAAGAATCCGGTCACCGCCCCCGAACGGAAGGCCACTGACAGGGCGGCTTTCACACCCCCACTGCGCGCGGCTTCGGCTGTACGAACATTGGCCCTGACAGAAACATTCATACCAATGAAGCCGGCAATACCGGACAGAACCGCACCAATCACAAAACCGGCGGCGACAGCTAACCCAAGGCGCCAACCCAAGAACAAGCATATTACTGCACCAACAACAGCAATGGTTGTATACTGACGTCGAAGATAAGCCGATGCACCTTCTTGAACAGCATCTGCAATACGCCTCATATCTTCCGTCCCCACCCCTGTGGCAAGAACAGAGCGCGTAACAAGAACGCCGTACAATATGGCAAGAGATCCACAGGCAAAGATAAAGACATAAGAGGCTGTCATCATTTACCCTCCAGTCCGAAGACGACGGGTGAGCGTGACAGAAGCGTGTCCAGACCGCAACAATTGGTTGCCGCCCAAGGAGAAGTAAAAAGAAAGAACAAGACCCTCTATTCCATACCCAACACCCCAAGGGCAGAAGTATGGAATCAGCGATCAAAAACGGAGATAACCATCACCTCGCGCACAGCACCAGGCCCGGCAATACGGTCCGTTATTCCCTGAAGACGCTGCTTGAGAGCACGAACATCCAAGGTAACACGCGCATGAATTTGCTCAGGAACAACAACATAAAGCATCTGCAAATACGCAGCCTGTAACTTGGACATATGCCGATTTACAACCTCTTGCTGTCCTGGCTCGACATCCAGACGCAGGGTAATGGTAAAGTTCTTCTGAACCTCACGATCACGCACAACCGGCACAACAAAGGGCGGAAGGTCAACAAAAACAGGATCAACCTGAGGCTGCACCATAGGTGCCGGAGTCTCTGGCTCCTCGACACGCGCCTCCATCGGAGTGATCATCCCGGTAAAATCGGGAATAACGCCGAATCGGACCAAGCCGACAGCTCCAAGAGCAATGATAACGACCAGAGCAACCACCAACAGCATGAGGCGGAGCATCGACCCTGTCCCCATTTTCATATTGCCGAGATGCCTGACGATACCATCAGAAGTGCTTGAAACCAGTTTTTTTAGGCTGCCATGTCCCCCCGGAAATCCCCGTTACATGACAACCATTCCCTTCTATAAAACGACCAATAACACTGAGGGGAACGCCATCCACCTCGGATGGAAGATCAAAGGAAGGGTCAATAGCCATAAGAAGCTCATAATCATCACCACCGGCCATAACAGCCTTATAGAGCGATGGATCGCTCGTCACACAACAGTGTACTGGCCCAGAAAGAGGGACATCGGCCAACGCAATATCAGCCCGCAAGCCAGAAAGATGGCACATATGGCCAAGATCCTGAACAAGGCCGTCCGATATATCCATGGCCGCCCGTATACCGCCGGACAGAGCAGCCGGCACAGAAAGTCTTGGACGGGGTATACGATACCGATCGACAAGAAAACCTTTCCCTGCCTGATCACAGGATAACCCCATCCCCCCCTGAGCTGCCATCAAGCCAAGTGCACCGTCCCCAATGGTGCCTGTAACCACAATCAGATCTCCAAGCATGGCAGACCCACGCCGCAATGCTGTCCCGGAAGCAACCGTACCCATGGCAGTAACAGTGAAACTAGCCGGTCCCGGCGTAGCAACAGTATCCCCTCCCAGTAAGGGGATGCCAAAAAAGGCTACATCATCTGCCAGACCACGGGCAAAAGCCACCAGCCAGGAATCAGATGTACCCACGGGAAAGGCACAGGTAAGCAGGAAGCCACAGGGATCCGCACCCATGGCCGCCAAATCAGATAAATTCACCCGAAGCACCTTGCGGGCAATGGACTCCGGAGGGTCATCAGGCAAGAAATGAACTCCGGATACCAAGGCGTCTACCGTGACCACTAACTCTTGCCCGGCTGGTACACCAACAACGGCAGCATCATCCAGAAGGCCATAGGCTCCCGGACAAGAACGGGCTAAAGGCGCAAACAGATCCGCAATAATCTGGAATTCAGACCGTGCCGTCATTATTGCCATCAGAACGGGGTTTATGCACGGCGTTCATCTCCTCGGGGCGCAGCTGGCGAGCCAACTTGTCCATCATGGCATTGACCATCCCGGGCTCAGATCCATCAAAGAATGAGCGTGCAATATCAACATACTCCGAGATACAGGCCCGCGCAGGCATATCCGGGCGTTCAGAAAGCTCATAAACACCGCAGCGCAATACAGCACGAAGAAGCGGCTGCAAACGGGCAGGATCCCAGCTGGATCCCAAAGAACCATCAATAATGGCATCAAGGCGAGCAGCCGATGCGTGAACCCCACGAACTAGAACCGCGAAAATCTCCGCATTCAGCTCTATCAAGGGCACAACATCCTCGGTTTCCAGATCCAGATCCTCTTCAATCACTTCACCGCCAATTGCACCGGTCATGAAGTCATTAATGACGGCATCCACAGGAGCCGATGTCAGAATAATCTGATAAGTTGCCTGAATAGCTGCCAGACGGGCTGCACTACGACGAAGAACGGTATCGGAATTCTTGTGCTTTGTCATGTTTGGTACGAGCTCTCAGAGCCCTATTTCCTTTTTTATCTGCATCATGGCCAAGCACGCTGCTGCCGCCTGACCGCCTATATTTTTCCGGTCAGACCGGGCACGCTCCACTGCCTGCTCCCGGGTGTGACATGTCAGGATACCGCTTCCAGAAGCCAAGGAGTATTCAAGAATCAGGCGCTGGACACCACGCATTGCCTCTCTGCAAATATGCTCATAGTGGTCGGTCTCACCACGGATAGCGCATCCAAGGACAACGTACCCTGCATAGCGTTCCTCTATGGCACGCAGCTCCATAGCACGGATTGCAAAACGAATGACAGCAGGAACTTCAAGGATACCGGGGACAATAATCCGCTTATATCCTACGCCATGCTCGGTCAGTTTCTGAATAGCTCCCTTCACCAGATGATCTGTAATATCATCATAAAAACGTGCCTCAACAATCAGAACGCGCGGCGCTGCAGAAACCATGGCTTCAGTCCCTCATACCTTCATCGATTGACCGCCAACCGCTGACGCGAAGGCCGTACCCATCCAGTCCAATGATATTTTTTTCCGAGTTTGACAACAGGATCATATCCTTCACACCCAGGTCCAGAAGGATCTGCGCCCCGACACCATAATCGACAAGCCTTCCACGATCATCACCCCCCTTTATTCTCTCCCTTAGATGATCGGTCAATGTCGAACGGTTTGGCTCGCGCAACAGCACCACAACGCCACGATCGTAACGGCCAATCATATCCATTGCAGCCTGCAACTGCCCTGCCTTGCCGCAATGGACATCACCCAACACGTCATCCAGAACATGCAGGGCATGCATCCGGACAAGCACCGGTTCTGGAAGGGACAGATCGCCTTTTGCAAGCGCAATATGTTCAGCGTAGTTCGAAGTATTTGTGTAGACAGACATGGTCCAGTCCCCTCCCCACTTCGAGGTAAACGAGCTTTCAAGGACCTTCTCCACCAGCTTTTCTGTACGACGGCGCCAAGCAATAAGATCAGCAATGGTCGAAATCTTCAGCCCGTGCCTCTGGGAAAATGCCACCAGATCCGGCATCCGGGCCATACTGCCATCATGGTTCATGATCTCGCAGATAACCCCCGCAGGGGTCAGTCCAGCCAAACGGGCAATATCAACCGCAGCCTCGGTATGCCCGGCGCGAACAAGAACCCCGCCATCACGGGCCATCAAAGGAAAAACATGCCCGGGGGTCGCAAGATCATTCTTGGTCTTCCCTGGATCAATGGCTACCGCAATTGTCCGAGCCCGGTCCGATGCCGAGATACCGGTCGTAACACCTTCGCGCGCTTCAATTGATACAGTAAAAGCTGTTCCCAAACGCGATTGATTGTGACTGTCCATCATCGGCAACTGCAATGCATTACAACGGTCAGCCGTCAGGGCCAGGCAAATAAGGCCACGACCATGCGTTGCCATGAAGTTCACAGCTTCCGGTGTTGCAAACTGCGCCGGAATAACCAGATCACCCTCGTTCTCACGATCTTCATCGTCAACCAAGATAAACATACGCCCATTACGGGCTTCTTCGATAATCTCCTGGGCGGGAGATAAACACTCAAAAAAATCAGAAGACACAGACAAAGCTCCGGATCTAGGAAACAGTGCGGTCAGGTCAAGCCAGAACCCGTCAATCTGTCAACATAACGCGCAAGAAGATCAATTTCAAAATTATGCCTGGTACCAATACCCGCCCCTCCCAGCGTTGTCACCTTTCTGGTGTGGGGAATGACCGAAACCTCGAAGGATGCTTCAGACACAGCATTGACGGTCAAGGAAACCCCATCCACAGTCACGGATCCCTTGACCGCAACAAAGCGAGACAGGTGCGGTTCAACCTGAAAAACTATCCGGACCGCATCATGGTCGGGGATCAGGTTGGTCACCGTTGCAACGCCATCAACATGACCCGAAACAATATGCCCCCCGAATTCATCCCCCATACGCATGGCCCTCTCCAGATTGATCGACGTCCCCGGAATCCATTCACCCAAAGTTGTAACGGCCAGCGTTTCGGGAGACACATCAGCGGCAAACCACCCGTCGCCCTTGTCAACAAGAGTCAGGCAACAGCCATTACAGGCAATAGATGCACCGAAAGGAATATCCCCCGTCGGATAGGATGTCGAAAAAAAGAACCGGGTTCCTTGTTTCCTTTCAATATGCTTGACGGCACCCAAGTCTGTGACAATGCCGGTGAACATTCAGATTAACTCCTTGCCAACACCCCGGCCCACGGAAGCATTCTCAGCCTCCAAGGCCGTAACTGTATCACTGCCACAGGCATAAGAATATTTGTATAGAAATCTATTTATCTCTGAAAGACGGGATAACGCCAATGCACCAACACCGTCAATGCCATCGGCACCAATAACTATCGGGGCATGAAACCAGACAACACGGTCAATCAGACCAGCTTTCAGAAATGAAGCGGCTACAGCCCCCCCACCTTCCAGAAAAACACGTGTAAAACCACGTGATCCCAGCTCCTTGGCAATATGGCAAGGATCAAGATGATCCAGACAAAGAACCTCAGCCCCACGATGCCGGAGGGAGGCAACACGCGCCGAGTCAGAAGATGACGATGTTATAATCAGAACCGGCGCTTCCCGCGATGAAGATAGAAGCTGCGCGTGATCGGGCAACCGCAAGCGCCCATCAAGCACAATGCGCACAACCGGACGCCGGTCAAAACCAGGAAGACGGCAGCGCAAATCCGGATCATCAGCCAAAACTGTACCTGAACCAACCAAGACCGCATCATGCTCTGCCCGCATACAATGGACAAGATGCCTTGCCGGCTCTCCCGTGATCCAGCGGCTTTCGCCCGAAGCTATCGCTATTTTCCCATCCATACTAGTTGCCAGCTTCAACGTAAAAAGTGGGCGATCACGCTTTATGCGGGAGAAGAACCCTTGGTGCAGATCAATCGCGGCATCAGAGAGAAGGCCAGTCGACACCTCTACCCCCCCCTTGCGAAGCATATCGAGGCCGCGACCGCTCACACGCGGATCCGGATCAGACGATGCCACAACACACCGGGCAATTCCGGCTTCAATCAGAGCCGTGGCACAAGGAGCAGTCTGTCCAAAGTGACTACAAGGCTCCAAGGTCACGTAAGCTGTGGAGCCACGTGCCTGGTTTCCTGCCTGCAAAAGGGCAACGGTTTCAGCATGAGGCCTGCCGCCGGGTTTCGTCCACCCCCGCCCCACAACAACACCCTGAGGAGAAACAAGGACACAGCCAACAGAAGGATTGGGCCACGTATTACCTAACCCCCTCCTTGCCAAGCCAAGAGCAAGCCCCATAAAGTCATGATCAGCGTCAGAGAAACCCCTGTATACCTTGCCTGCATCCATAATCAGCGTTCCGCTGTTGGCTCGGCACCACCAAGGGTTTCAACGAACTCCTCAAAATCACGAGCTTCGCGGAAATCCTTGTAAACAGAAGCGTAACGCACATAGGCGACAGGATCCAAAGCCTGAAGGGCTTCCATAACCATTTCACCAATGGTGGCCGAAGGAATCTCCGTATCGCCTGAACTTTCAAGTCGCCGCTGAATGCCATTGACGACACGCTCCAAACGCTCTTCGTCAACACGGCGTTTACGACAGGCAATGTGGATAGACCGGGACAGCTTGTCCCGGTCAAAGGAAACACGCTGTCCGTTATTCTTGATAACAATCAAATCACGCAGCTGCACTCTCTCGAAGGTCGTAAACCGGGACGAGCATGCCAAACAGAAACGACGACGACGAATGGCTGAATTATCCTCTGTCGGTCGCGAATCTTTAACCTGCGTATCATCATTGCCACAAAACGGACAGCGCATAGTAATCCCCTGCGGTACTTCACATTCTCGCCGGAGCTTACAACATTTTATCCCCATGAGGATAGATGGGGAACTGGTGGCATAATGCACCCACTTCGGCCCGTACAGCCACTTCGACCGCGCCATTGTCCTCTCGGTTGGCAGACAATCCATCCAGGACCCGAATAATCAGACGACCAACAGTCCGGAATTCCTGCTCACCAAAACCGCGTGTCGTTCCAGCCGGCGTACCCAACCGAATACCGGATGTTACCGTCGGCTTCTCCGGATCAAATGGAATGCCGTTCTTATTACAGGTAATGCCGGCGCGCTCCAGAGAAGCTTCCGTGATATTACCCGTCAAACTCTTGGGACGCAGGTCCACAAGCATCAAATGCGTATCGGTGCCACCAGTTACAATATCCAGACCGCCTTTGACCAGTTCATCAGCAAGGGCACGGGCATTGGCAACAATCTGGGCCGCATAATCACGAAACTCGGGACGCAACGCCTCTCCAAACGCAACAGCCTTAGCTGCGATAATATGCATCAACGGCCCACCCTGAAGACCGGGGAACACGGCCGTATTGATCTTTTTTGCCAACTCCGGATTGTTGGTCATGATCATACCACCACGCGGGCCTCGCAAGGTCTTGTGCGTCGTGGTCGTGACAATATCAGCAAATGGTACAGGACTGGGGTGAACACCGCCAGCTACCAACCCTGCGAAGTGAGCCATATCCACCAGAAGCAGAGCCCCAACCTTGTCGGCAATAGCCCGAAAACGGGCAAAGTCAATATGACGGGGAATCGCAGAACCACCTGCAATAATCAGCTTTGGTTTATGTTCCGTTGCCAAACGGTCTACTTGGTCATAGTCAACGCCAGAATCCTCGTGCCGCACACCATACTGGATGGCATTGAACCACTTGCCGGACTGGGCCGGAGGAGCACCATGAGTAAGATGGCCGCCAGCAGCCAAGCTCATACCCAATATGGTATCGCCAGGCTGAAGAAGGGCTTGGAACACAGCCCCGTTTGCCTGGGCTCCGGAATGTGGTTGGACGTTGACAAACTCAACGCCAAAAAGCTTCTTGGCCCGTTCTATTGCCAAGGATTCTGCAACATCCACGCACTCACAGCCACCGTAGTACCGTTTCCCTGGATAGCCTTCCGCATACTTGTTCGTCAGCACCGATCCTGCGGCCTGCAGCACAGCCCTGGAGACAATATTCTCTGACGCAATCAGCTCTATCTGATCCTGCTGGCGACGCAACTCTGCGGATAATGAAGCCATTACCTCAGGATCGGCAGCAGAGATATCCTGCGTAAAGTAGGCGGGAGAAACAGCGTAGGTCATCAACAAGCATCCTCTTAACAGGGCATTATGCACCCGGGCCAAAAAACTGATGGAACAGCAGGCGTCAGCTTATTTTCTCAATACGAGCACAATGGCGCCCGCCCTCAAATGCGGTACTCATAAATACACTCAAACAATCAATTGCCGTCTCCACGCCGGTTGTGCGCCCCCCCAGCACAATGACATTGGCATCGTTGTGCTGGCGCGCCAACCGTGCGCCAAGGGCATCATGCACAAGCGCAGCGCGAACGTGACGATAACGATTGGCCGCCATGGAAATACCAATACCGGACCCACACAGCAAAATTCCAACATCAGCAGCACCTGCCGCCAAGGATTCCGCCATTTTCCCAGCGTAATCAGGGTAGTCTACAGAATCAGGGCTGTTCGTTCCAAGATCGAGAAGAGCACAGCCCGCCGAAACCAAGTGTCCAACCAAGGCTTTCTTGAGATCAAGCGCTGCATGATCATTGGCAATAGCCACAGATTTTGGCGTCATTTACAGAACTGCCGCAATAATGAAGAACGGATGGTAATCTTATATACACGTTTGTTTACCTGTGCCATTCAAAAGAGGCAGAGACAATACATTCACGGTTTCTTTGAGCGATTCAGGACCCAAAGCAGCCGGCGCAGGGCTGCCTTTTGCATAAGGGTCGTCGGCAAGGCAGCCGGACAAATAACCTTTACTTCCGTATTTGTGGGCACATGTATCGCAGAAACTTGTGCTGAATTCCCAAGAACTCTTATTTCAAACAGGACCTCATCTGATGATGGCGCAACCATGCATACCTTCCCCGCAACAAGCTCTACACGACTATGCATACCCAAGACGCATATGCATAGTGTGGGGGCAATACATTATTTGCATTAGGTGGATCGCAACACTAGGCGCATAGCTCTACACAAAGCCAGACGCTTGTCAGCGTTCTTATGCGTGGCGTCCCCACGGGGATTCGAACCCCGGTCGCCGCCGTGAAAGGGCGGTGTCCTAGGCCTCTAGACGATGGGGACGCAGGCTCAGGAAGGCGCACTTTGTAAGTCTTGTTCCTCAACCGCGTCAAGATCTTTCTTCTCAGCACTCTCAACAAAACACAAGCTCCCCCTCCTCTGCGGGCCTGAAATAAGCCTCGACCTCAGCAGGAGAAATACTATCGATGTTTTCTGGCACCCATACCGGGTTCCTGTCCTTGTCAATCAGAGCTGCCCGCACACCTTCAAGGAAATCATGCCCCAACGCCATTCTTGGCGCCAACCTATATTCCAAGGCCATTGCCGCATCAAAACCAAGCTCTGCGCCACGCTGCATCTGGTTAAACGTAACAAGAAGCGACAGCGGAGATTTCCGGAGCAACTCTTCACGCTGCTGACACGCCCACCGCGTTCCCTCTGCCGCCAGATCCTTAAGGATCATCGCCACAGAGGCCCCGGAAAAACACCGCCGTATTTCTTCTTGCAAGGCTTGCAATGGCACCGGCCCCGCATCCTCAGAAAACTGCCCCAGAACGCCATCCACTGCGTCAAGGGCGCGTGCTACATCACAGCCTTCAAGAGCACAGGCCAACGCATCAAGAAAATTATCCCGACGATTGCTGGGCATGAAATGCGTAGCGGCACCGGTAAATACCGTATCAGCAGCTGTCATCCTGGCACCTGTCAAAGCCAGATACAGACCGGTCTGACCCGGCATACGCGGCAGGAAGAAAGTTCCTCCGACATCGGGAAAAAGGCCGATTCCAGTCTCGGGCATGGCAAAGACAGTACGCTCGGTCGCAATGCGACGCGTTCCATGTACAGACAAGCCAACGCCACCCCCCATGGTGATGCCATCCATAAAAGCCAAAAACGGTTTTGGATAAATCTTTATCAAACGGTTCAGGCGATATTCAGAAGAAAAGAACTGCTGCAGTGCTACAGAATCGCCACGTCGACCAGCATCAGCCATGGCACGAATATCACCACCGGCACAAAAAGCACGATCCCCTGCCCCCTCAATCAAGACAGCCTTGATTGTATCATCATGCATCCAGACCTGGAGCTGTTGCGTAAGAAGAATAATCTGCCCCAGAGACAGGGCATTCAACGCCTCTGGTCTGTTCAATAAAACCAGACCCAAACCATTCCGGGCAGAAAATACAACCTCGTCAGAGACTGCATGAATCTCGGAGATACACACCATTACAACCCCCTTGAAGCCATAAAGCACGACATAGTCTGATTCCTAGAAGGCATGCATTACACCGTAACAAAGCACTTCAGAAGCACATGCTGCCTACCCCCCAATGCTTCTGTACCACACTCATTCACTCACAGGTGGGCACTCGAGAAACACAGTAGATAAAACGCTCACTCACCTTTATTCTGATATTGGCGAACATGCCTGTCATAGGCCATTATTGCGGCGATCACTCTGCATCATCAAAGGTCTTCCCCATCCATGACTGTTGCCTCCTTGCCTGGATCCTTCCCTCGCCTGCGCATGCGCCGCAACCGTCAACACGAATGGTCCCGGCGCCTGATGGCTGAGAAGATCGTAACAGTCAATGACCTGATATGGCCCGTTTTTATTGTTGAAGGCAAGAACAGGAAGGAACCCGTTTCATCGATGCCCGGCGTCTTTCGCTATAGCACTGACTGCTTGGTTGATGCATCACACGAGGCATACTCTCTTGGTGTTCCAGCAATTGCGCTTTTCCCATGCATTGAAGCATCGATGAAAAACAGTGCAGCAACTGAAGCCCATAATCCCGATAACTTGGTCAACCGCACCATCCGGACACTGAAGGCTGCATGCCCTGAACTGGGAATTATATGCGATGTCGCTTTGGATCCCTATACAGATACAGGACACGATGGCTTGGTCCATAATGGGCATGTTATCAATGATGAAACTGTTGCTGTCTTGGTACAACAAGCCTTGCAACAGGCTAAATCAGGGGCTGACGCTGTCGCCCCTTCCGACATGATGGATGGCCGGGTGGGCGCTGTGCGCGATGCCTTGGACTCTGCCGGATTCAGCAATGTACAAATCATCGCCTATGCAGCCAAATATGCTTCTGCGTTCTATGGCCCTTTCAGGGATGCAATAGGTTCTGCTCAGTCTCTCAAAGGTGGAAACAAGAGAAGTTATCAGATGGACCCTTCCAACAGCGACGAAGCCATGCGGGAAGTTGCCTTGGACATTCAGGAAGGGGCCGACGCCATCATTATAAAACCGGGGATGCCTTATCTTGATATTCTGTCCAAGGTAAGAACCTCTTTCAAGATGCCGACTTGGGCTTACCAGGTCAGTGGGGAGTATGCCATGATACAAGCTGCAGCCCAGAACGGTTGGCTGGACCGTGACCGTGCGATGATGGAAAGCTTGCTGTGCTTCAAAAGAGCCGGAGCCGATGCCATCATGACCTACTACGCCCTTGAGGCAGCTAGGCAAATCGCCAAAGCCCGTTAAAAATCAGGCACCAACAACTGTATCCAGAACATCCTCTTCCTTGCTGACCGTAGCACTGCGACTGCTGTCCGTAAGGCGCAAGCCGGCACCGCGGGACTTGTCAGGAGCATCAAGAGCCCCACCACAGTCCGACGACATACGGCGACAATGCCCCTCCAAGAATGCCCCGGGCTCTATAGCCAAGCTTTCATGGGTTACATCACCAACCATGCGCGAGGTTGAAGCCAGAAAAACATTCCGGGCATGGATTTGCCCCATCAGCTGGCCATGCAGACGCACCGTTTCCGCCCTGACATGGCCCGATACAGTTCCGCTGACCCCAATTGTCAATGTTTGGCAGTCGATATCACCTTCAACAGCCCCGTCAATTTGCATCTCGCCCGTCCCGACAAAATTGCCCGTTACAGACAGATCGCCAGCAACAATGGAAGGTACCGAAGCGGAACCTTTCGAACGGTGATCGCCGCGAGTCTTGCTATCCTTTGAAAACATGTGCACCCGCCCTAATAAACTTCTGGGGATTGCGCGGAACATCGTTGACAAGAACTTCATAGTGCAAATGCGCACCAGTTGAGCGACCGCTGTTCCCCAACAACCCAACGACAATAGACCGGTCAACCCGGTCGCCCTTCTTCACAACGATCTTTGACAAATGGCCGTAACGTGTTTTCAAGCCATTACCATGCTCGACCTCGACCATGCGACCATAGCGCCCGCGCCAACCGGCAAACGCAACCGTGCCTTGGCCCGTTGCATAAACCGAAGACCTCCAGGGAGCACGAATATCGAGCCCTTGGTGCACAGCCTTGACACCATTGATCGGATCCGAGCGAACACCGAATGGACTGCTCAGGCTCCACTTGACTTTGACCGGGAATCCCAAGGGCAAAGTATCCACAAGGCCCTGATACGCATTCCAGCGCTCGACATGCGTGTTCAACGAGACCAGAGAATTCTTCAGCTCCTGAGTATCTGTATCAGCCGGATCGAATGGCACAAATGGGCCGCCCTGCCCACTGTTGTTACGGGGCAATGACATCAGCTTGTTGATATCAATACCTGTACCCGCCATAGCCTCATGCAGCTCTTCGGCACGATCCCCTGCGATACCTGAGAACCGGCGAAGTAAAGCAACCTGGTTTTCAGCCATTTCGGCCATACGATATTCAAGATCATCAACCCGACCACGGAGAACTTCACGCTCCGACAGGGCAAGGTCACGTTCACGTTCTGTCTGGCGGAGCTGAATCTCCACATCCTCAAGCGAGAAAACGGAAGAGGGCACATGATCGGGCAAGGAGGCCAGACTCTGTTCTACGGCACCCAACGTTTCACGCAGCAAGTCATATTCCCGACGGATATCATCAAGCTCCCGTCCCTTCTTGCCTGCTGACTTGGTAGTTTCGCCCGCAAGCTGAACAGCACGGCCGTGGCTCCGGTCAAGACCAGCGGCAACATCCATAAGCTGCCGCCTCTGATCAGCAATCTCGTCGAGCAAGGCATGATGGGCGGCCTTGGAATACTGTATCTCCTGGTAACGCTGTTCCAGCTCATCGCTATAGACGCGCACACCCCACGTCGCATAAACAGACCACCCTAGAGCAGCAACAGACAGAAAGACAGAGGCTGCCTGACATGCTGTCGTCAACCGAAACGAGCGCAACGAGCGCCCTTCCTGGCATAAGACAAGGCGGCGCTCGGGAAACACGCGCTCCACCGCACGCAACAGCTTTGTCTGCTTGTACTTTCTTGGATCGTAGAGCGACATGGCCTTCCTGAGCAAGATGGGTCTGGTATAAAAACTCTACGTATACTGTAGAAAAAATTCAGCAGATGGTACCTTCACCTCATAACCACCACGAAAAGAACCTTTCCCGCATAATGAAAGCTACATTTGGTTGCCGCCATAACGCAAGAAAAACAGTTACATTATCTCTGTCTTTACCTGATACGGCAAAAATATGGACCTGCCTCTCTCCATGAAACAAGAGCCCACAACCGAAGAACAGCACCAGACGCGCAAACCCTGCTGCCTTGTCTTGATAGTTGCTACGTGGTTTGGTAGCGGCTTGTCGCCTGTCATGCCGGGAACAGTGGGTTCCATGGCCGCACTCCCATTTGCCGTAATCCTGATGTGGCCATGGGGACCAGAGATTGGTCGCTGGTTACTGTTTGGCGCTGCATCAGGTCTTTTTCTTGCTGGCTGGTACTATAGCAATGTTTATATGCGTGCAACGTCGCAACATGATCCAAAAGAGGTTGTTGTTGACGAGGTTGTAGGGCAATGGCTTGTCCTGTGCGCTGTACCGGCAACCCCAATTAATTGGCTTCTGGCTTTTATCCTTTTTAGAATCGCGGATATTGTGAAACCCTTCCCTGTTTCTTACATCGACAGGCATCTCAAAGGGGGCTTGGGTGTCATGCTGGATGACATTGCAGCGTCTCTATACGCCATCATTGTCGCACTGCTCTGCCTGAACTACGAGATCATCATAAAGTGAAAAGGGTATAATGCATGTTCTCAGATCAAATGATAGCCGAGGCAGAACGTACACTGGGCATGTGTCGTGATAAAGATGTCCGATTGGTTACCGCTGAATCCTGCACAGGCGGACTGATTGCAGCGTGCCTCACCGCCATTCCGGGAAGCTCTGATATTCTTGAGGCGGGCTTTGTGGCCTATGCCAACGTAGCAAAGGAAACAATGCTGGGAGTGCCTCCTTCATTGATCAGGATCAAGGGAGCCGTCAGCGAAGAGGTTGCCTTGGCAATGGCACGAGGCGCACTCCGGGCTTCATCAGCAGATCTGGCCGTTGCCGTAACGGGTATCGCCGGCCCTGGCGGCGGAAGCCCGGATAAACCTGTCGGGCTGGTCCACATCGCTGTTACAACAAGCTTGGGGGGCATAGCGCATAGCGCAGACATCATCAAGGGAACACGCCACGAGGTCAGGGAAGAAACAGTTCTTCGCGCACTCGGGCTTATAAGAACAACTATAAGTCAATAGATCATATTTTATTGAAATGCATTTCATCAATGACAAAATGAATAAATCTATTGCAAGGTAAGAAAGCACAAAGAAAACGGATAAAAATCATGTTACCGCAATGAGATAGAAAATCTATCGCTGAGAATCTTCTAACCCATAAAGAACTTCAGCACGTGCTTCAAACGCGGAAACCATCTTTGCAACAGCCTCACCAAAAAGAAAACCTATGATCTTTTGCAGGAGGGGAGAGCGAAACTCGAAATCGACATAAAAATCGATCCAAGTTCCATGATCATCTGGATCTTCGATAAAAATCCAATGCGTGTTCATATGCTTGAAGGGCCCCTCCGAGTAGGAAACATCCACACGATCTGGTGATGTTAGCTCAACTCTGGATGTGAACCGCTCCTTTACCATCTTGAAGCCAATAACCAAGTCCGCCCAGAATACATCTCCTTCCCGCCTGTTAATTCTGGCAGCAAGGCACCAAGGCAAGAACTCGGGGTACCGCTCGACATCCGCGACCAAGGCAAAGAGCTGCTCTTTTGTATACGGCAGCTTTCTCTTTTCAGCATGCGTCGGCATGTCTCAGCCACTGTCTTTCGCAGAACAAGGCAACGGCGCGGCTGCACGGAGTTGCTCATCCCTGGCACGCCGCAGGGCATAAAAGTCACGATCTGCATGATATGAAGAGCGCGTGAGCGGAGAAGAAGCAACCAGCAAAAAGCCTTTTGCACGTCCCATACGGGCGTAATCCTCAAACTCGTCGGGAGGAACAAAGCGTTCCACCTTCGCATGGCGAGGCGTTGGCTGAAGATACTGTCCAATGGTCATAAAATCAACATCAGCAGCACGCAGATCATCCATGAGGTTCAGAACTTCCTGCCGATCCTCACCAAGACCAACCATAATGCCTGATTTTGTGAAAATAGACGGATCAAGCTCCTTGACGCGAGCCAGAAGCTGCAAAGACCCAAAGTAACGTGCACCGGGCCTTATGGCATTATACAACCGTGGAACCGTTTCAAGGTTGTGGTTGAAAACATCCGGCCTAGCCTCAACAACGACCTCCAAAGCACCCTGCTTGTGACGAAAGTCGGGTGTTAATACCTCAATTGTGGAAAATGGTGCCGCATCACGAATAGCACGAATAACCTTGGCAAAATGGGCCGCACCACCGTCTTCCAGGTCATCACGGTCAACCGAGGTAATCACAACATGGTTCAGGCCCATGCTTGCAACAGCGTCCGCAACATTCTGCGGCTCGTTGGGATCAAGCCGGTTTGGCTTGCCCGTTTTTACATTACAGAAGCGGCATGCACGCGTGCAGATTTCACCCATGATCATCATGGTCGCGTGCTTCTTTTTCCAGCACTCCCCTATATTGGGGCACGCTGCTTCCTCACACACAGTAACCAGAGACTTGGATCGCATAAGCGCACGGGTTTCTTCAAACTCCTGTGACGTTGGAGCTTTGACACGAATCCAGTCCGGCTTACGCAAAGGAGCTACTTCCTTGTCGTGAAAAGATTCCATTGTGCTCATGCGATCCTCGTTTGTTCACGGATTACCGTGAATACAGCATCAAGCTATCAGAAGTGAATAGCCCGACCCCATGCATCCAGAACAGATTCATGCATCATCTCGGAAAGAGTCGGATGCGGGAATACAGTATGCATCAAGTCTGCTTCTGTCGTTTCCAGCGTTTTGGCAATACCAAAGCCTTGGATCATCTCTGTCACCTCGGCCCCGATCATGTGAGCACCCAACAACTCACCCGTTTTGGCGTCAAATACTGTTTTGACAAGCCCTTCCGGCTCTCCCATGGCGATCGCTTTGCCGTTACCAACAAACGGGAACCGACCAATCTTGACCGCGTGACCGGCTTCTTTTGCCTTGGCTTCGGTAAGACCGACAGAGGCGACCTGAGGATGGCAATAGGTGCACCCAGGTATCGTGGAGCGATTGATGGGATGTACATCTTTCACGCCGGCAATCTTCTCGACACACACGATGCCTTCATGGCTGGCCTTGTGCGCAAGCCACGGCCCGGGAGTGATATCGCCAATCGCATAGACGCCAGCCTCACCTGTCCGGCACCATTCATCAACTTGGACGATACCACGCTCAACCTTCACAGCCGTCCCTTCCAGCCCAATATTTTCGATATTGGCCTGAATACCGACGGCAAGAATCACGCGGTCCACCACAAGATTTTGGCTCTTACCATCTTTCTCGACAGTCACAACCGCATTCGTTGCCGAAGTCTTGATGCCCTTTACTGAAGCCTTGGTCATGATCTTCATGCCCTGTTTCTCAAGGGACTTCTGGAGAAGCCCTGATATTTCAGCGTCTTCAGCCGGAACGATTCGGTCCATCACCTCGACAACAGTAACATCGGCACCAAAAGCATTGAAGAAACTAGCAAATTCAATGCCGATAGCACCAGACCCAACCACCAGAAGAGACTTGGGCATTGTATCAGGGACCAAGGCATTCTTGTAGGTCCACACAATCTTGCCATCAGGCTCGATGCCCGGCAACGTACGCGCTCTGGCTCCTGTTGCCAGGATAATATGAGGAGCGGACAAGCTTGCGATAACCTTGCCGTTGCTTTCAACGGAAACCTTGCCTTTTCCAGCAAGACGGCCAAAACCATCAAAAACTTGGACCTTGTTTTTCTTGAGCAAATGTTTAACGCCAGAGGAAAGCTGGGAGGCAACCCCTCTCGATCGCTTCACAATTGCCTGCAGGTCAAACGTGGCCCCTTGCACCGCAAGGCCATATTCCTTAGCGTGCTGGAAAGTACGATAAACATCAGCAGACCGCAAAAGCGCTTTGGTAGGGATACAGCCCCAGTTCAGACAAATACCACCTAGATGTTCACGCTCGACAACAGCTGTTTTCAAGCCCAGCTGGGCAGCCCTGATGGCCGCCACATAACCGCCGGGACCACCCCCGACAACCACAACGTCAAAGGACGTATCGGACATTACATTTCTCCGTTTCGGTCAGATCAGGGCAATCACAGCATAAGCTGGACAGGGTCTTCCAGCAGCGGCTTCAAAGCCGCGAGGAACTGGGCCCCAACCGCTCCATCAACAGACCGGTGATCAACAGACAGGGTCACGGTCATCATCGTTCGCACGGCAACAGCCCCGTCACGAACAACAACGCGTTCTTCACCCGCGCCAACAGCCAAGATGCAGCTTTGTGGCGGGTTGATAATGGCAGAGAATGACTTGATGCCATACATCCCCAAATTGGAAATGCTGAATCCGCCACCCTGGAATTCTTCAGGGCGCAGCTTGCCATCCCTTGCCTTCTTCGCAAGAGCCTTCATCTCCGTAGAGATTGTTGCCAATCCCTTACGGTCTGCATTGCGGATAACCGGTGTAATAAGACCGCCATCTGTCGCCACCGCGACGGAGATATCAATCTCATCGAACCTCAGAATGGCTTCATCAGTCCACATGGCATTGGCAGCAGGCACTTTCTTGAGAGCCAGTGCACATGCCTTGATGACAAAGTCATTGACAGACAGCTTGTGCCCAGCGTCAGGAACACTGTTAAGCTGCTTGCGCAGAGCCATCAGGGCATCCAGCTCCACATCAACGGTCAGGTAAAAATGAGGAACTGTCTGCTTGGCTTCCGAAAGACGTCTGGCGATAGTCTTGCGAACACCGGTATTGGGTTCAGCCTTATAAGGCTGCCATGGCATGGGCTGCAACTGCGGAGGCGAAGATACTTTGGGGGCTACAGGAGCAGAAGAAGCAGAAGAAGCAGAAGCCATGCGTGCTGTCACGCCGGATGCCAAAGCTTCCTGAATATCATGGCGCACAATGCGACCACGTGGACCACTTCCCTTAAGTACGGAAAGGTCCAAACCGGCATCTTTTGCCAAACGGCGCGCCAAGGGGCTTGCGAATACACGCGTAGCCCCACCAGACGCAGAAGCCGACCGAAACACTGGAACTAAAGATGACGCAGCAGCAGGAGCAGTGACCTTTGCTTCAACCTTGGGCGAAGAAGCCGTCATCAGTGCATCAAGAGCGGCATGATCGTCACCTTCTTCCAGCAAAAGAGCGATTGGCTCATTCACCGCAACGCCCTGCGTGCCCGCAGGAATCAAGACACGCGCCAGAATACCTTCGTCGACAGCCTCAAATTCCATCGTCGCTTTGTCTGTTTCAATTTCAGCAATAACATCACCGGCTGAAATTGCATCACCTTCTTTTTTCAGCCACTTGGCCAGCGTGCCTTCCGTCATGGTCGGAGACAGGGCCGGCATCAGAATCTTTTGAGCCATAACAATATTCCCCTCACCGAATCAGGACTTGTAGCAAACAGACTTGGCCATATCGACAATCTGGGCAATGTCCGGCAACGCCAGCTTCTCCAGATTTGCCGCATATGGCATCGGCACATCGGCACCAGTTACACGGCGAACGGGAGCATCCAGCCAATCAAACGCCAGCTCAGTCACAACAGCCGAAATTTCCGACCCTATACCAGCGACGGGCCAGCCCTCTTCGACAGATACAATCCGATTGGTTTTCTTGACCGATTCCAGGATCGTAGCAACATCAAGAGGACGGATAGACCTCAAATTGATCACTTCCGCCGAAATTCCCTGCGCGGCAAGAACGTCGGCAGCTTCCAGCGCGACACCAACCATTTTGGAATAGGCTGTCAGCGTGACGTCTGTACCAACCCGCTCAACCTTGGCCTTCCCGATCGGAATGACGAAATCCGGATCATCGGGAACATCAAAAGACTGCCCGTAAAGAATCTCATTCTCCAGGAACACAACGGGGTTAGGGTCACGAATGGCAGCCTTGAGAAGACCCTTTGCATCAGCAGCAGACCATGGCGCTACCACCTTCAATCCCGGTACATGGGCATACCAAGACGCATAGCATTGGGAGTGCTGGGCACCAACGCGGGCCGCAGCACCGTTAGGACCACGAAACACAATGGGGCACCCAAGCTGACCGCCGGCCATGTACAAGGTCTTCGCCGCAGAATTGATGATGTGGTCAATCGCCTGCATGGAAAAGTTGAACGTCATGAACTCGACAATTGGACGCAAGCCCTTGAAAGCTGCACCCGTTGCAAGCCCGGCAAAGCCCATCTCCGTAATAGGGGTATCAATAACCCGGCGGGGACCAAATTCATCCAGAAGCCCCTGGGATACCTTGTATGCACCCTGATACTGGGCAACTTCCTCACCCATCAGGAATACATTGTCATCACGACGCATTTCTTCGGCCATAGCATCGCGTAGAGCTTCACGGACCGTCTGACGGATAAAACGTCCGGAAGTCTTCTCGCTTGCCATTGGCTGAGAATAAGCCGTGGTTGTCGGCACAGCCGGCTCAAAACCCTCACCATCACTGGACGAACCAGCTACCTGAACAGGACGAGGTGCAGATACGACCTGAGACGGTGAGGGGGCCTCTGCCACACGGGCTGTAACCTGTGGTGCCTGGCTTACCTGAACCGTATCGGCGCTTTCGCCCTCTTCAAGCAAAAGGGCGATCGGCGTGTTCACCGCAACACCTTCCGTTCCCTCGGGAATAAGAATCTTGCCCAGAATTCCTTCATCAGCAGACTCAAATTCCATGGTTGCCTTGTCCGTTTCGATCTCGGCAATCACATCGCCAGACGCAACAACATCCCCTTCCTTCTTGAGCCACTTTGCCAGCTTTCCCTCTGTCATTGTCGGTGACAGGGCGGGCATCAGAACGGTAATCGACATAATAGAACTTCCTCCGCTCGCTCAGGCACCAACCAGAATATCGGTATACAACTCCGAAGGATCCGGCTCGGGGCTGCTTTGCGAGAACTCCGCCGCCTCGGTAACGATCTGCTTGACCTCCCGGTCAAGTTCTTTCAAGCCCGCCTCATCAATGGCACCCATTTCAAGAAGCTGAACCTTGAGCAAGTCGATAGGGTCACGCTCGGTACGCATTTTGGTCACTTCGTCTTTACTACGGTATTTCCCCGGATCCGACATGGAGTGACCACGGTAACGATACGTCTTGGCTTCAAGGATATAAGGTCCCTTGCCCGAACGTGCATGACCTGCGGCACGCAGGGCGGCATCACGTACCTCAAGAACATCCATGCCATCAACAGCCTCACCCGGTATGCCATAGGCATAACCACGCTGAAACAACTCGGTCGAGGCAGAGGCACGTTCGACGCTCGTGCCCATACCATACTTGTTGTTCTCAATGACATAGACTACAGGCAGCTTCCACAAAGCGGCCATATTGAAGCTTTCATATACCTGACCTTGGTTGACAGCCCCATCGCCCATGTAGGCAAAGTTCACACCATTGTCGCCCTTGTACTGGTGAGCAAAGGCGAGACCTGTCCCGATGGGGATCTGGGCACCAACGATACCGTGACCACCGTAGAACCCCTTTTCTTCGGAGAACATGTGCATTGAACCGCCCTTGCCCCGGGAATATCCCCCTTCACGGCCAGTCAGCTCTGCCATTACTCCGCGCGCATCCATGCCACACGCCAACATATGACCATGATCACGATAACTGGTTACAACCGTATCAACTCCTTCAATCGCTGCGGCCTGCATGCCAACAACAACAGCCTCCTGGCCGATGTAAAGATGACAGAAGCCGCCGATCAAACCCATGCCATACAACTGGCCGGCCTTCTCTTCAAAGCGGCGTATCAAAAGCATGTCGCGATAGTAGGTCTTCAACTGAGTATGGTCTGGCGCATCGGAGCGCAGTTTACGGCGAGATGTGGATGCCATGATCCCTCCGGATTTGGGGGCAAACGAGACGCGGTCCCGACAAAAAGCGCGACGAGCCGTGTCTCTGCACCGGCTGCCGGGAACCTCTGTTTATTTCCGGCAAAGGTATCCAAAGATCACGGAGTTGCAAGCACGAATCCACAACCAACCCCCTGTTTTGCAACGCACAATGAGATTTAAACCATTTAATGGTTAATCATTTGTGTAGAATATATATCACGACCGATTACCTAGAACCGCCGGAATTTTATATCGTATTGTTACGGCGAAACGAACTTATTATCTGATAAAAACATTCCTATAATAACAATACGATAGCTGCATCAGAGCAGAAGAGACTAACCCCACCCAAAAAATTGTAATCAAGTACCCCTGCCGATTGGCATCAAGTGCCCGTCCGGACACAAAAAAAGCCGGGGAGCATCATACTCCCCGGCCAGAAAAGTAGGACTGCAAAGAAGGGACGAATCCTCAGGCGCTGCCTAATTCTTCGGAACGAGGCCTCTCGGAATAAATGACCAAGGGTTTGGCTCTCAACTCAGCAGCTTCTTTGTTGACCACGACCTCCTCAATACCTTCATTCCCAGGAAGATCAAACATCGTATCAAGCAGAATGCCTTCCATGATCGAACGCAAACCACGCGCACCGGTCTTCCGAGCAATTGCCTTCTGCGCAATCGTAGAAAGAGCATCTTCCTGGAATGTCAGATGGGCATTTTCCATCTCAAAGAGCTTCTGGTACTGCTTGACCAGCGCGTTCTTTGGCTCTGTCAGAATCTGGATCAAGGCAGCCTCATCCAGATCATCCAGCGTGGCAATCACCGGCAAACGCCCGACAAACTCGGGTATAAGGCCGTACTTCAGCAAATCTTCTGGCTCAATCTCACGCAAAAGCTCGCCGGTTTTTCTCTGCTCGGGATCGCGGACATCAGCACCGAAACCAATCGATGTTCCCTTGCCTCTCTGGCTGATAATACGATCCAGACCAGCAAAAGCACCGCCGCAGATAAAGAGTATGTTTGTTGTATCAACCTGCAAAAATTCTTGCTGGGGGTGCTTGCGACCACCCTGAGGAGGTACTGATGCAACGGTGCCTTCCATAATCTTCAGCAGGGCCTGCTGAACACCTTCACCGGAAACATCACGGGTTATTGATGGATTATCAGACTTGCGACTGATCTTGTCGATTTCATCAATGTAAACAATGCCCCTCTGCGCGCGCTCGACATTATAGTCAGCTGCTTGCAACAGCTTGAGGATAATATTCTCCACATCCTCCCCAACATACCCGGCTTCTGTCAGCGTTGTGGCATCGGCCATAGTAAAGGGAACGTCAAGAATACGAGCCAACGTCTGCGCCAGAAGGGTCTTTCCACAACCGGTCGGTCCAATCAGCAAAATATTGGACTTGGCAATTTCAATATCATTGCCTTTTCCAATAACCGACAGCCTCTTGTAGTGATTATGCACAGCAACAGACAAGACGCGCTTTGCGTGCGATTGCCCTATGACATAATCATCCAGAACCTTCATGATGTCACGTGGTGAAGGAACGCCGTCACGGGTCTTCACCATATGAGTTTTGTGCTCCTCACGGATAATATCCATGCAAAGCTCAATACACTCATCACAAATGAAAACGGTTGGACCGGCAATAAGCTTGCGTACTTCGTGCTGGCTTTTCCCGCAGAACGAGCAGTACAAGGTATTTTTTGAATCGCCGCCCGGGGACTTGCTCATTGTATCTCCACTCCATGCGGCAAGAAGCGCCGGATCGGGAAGCGACCCTGATCTCACCGCGAAGACTATACTCGGCCAACAGGCCCTTGCTCCAAGCTCTTATGTTAGCCGTTACAGCAAGGCACGCACAATCTCAAAATGCCTGCTACCCGAAAAACCAACAGCTTGGGAATGACGAAACCCCTCACCCGAGAAACAGACAAGGAACCCCGGTTGTTCCGATATAATATGCATACCGGAACAACCGGGGAAACTCAAAACCGATCTGCAACAAACGCCTCAGTCACCAGGTTTCGATCCTGTATCAACAGATTTTGGGCGTTCCTGCACAACCTCATCAATCAGCCCAAACTCCTTAGCTTCCTCCGCCGGCATAAACTTGTCACGCTCCATCGCCTGCTCAATTTCCTCAATTGGCTTGCCGGTATGCTTTGCGTACATGCTATTCAGGCGAGAGCGAAGACTCAGGATTTCCCTAGCATGAATTTCTATATCTGTGGCCTGCCCCTGAAATCCGCCCGATGGCTGGTGTATCATGATCCTTGAATTTGGCAGCGAGAACCGCTTGCCCTTTGCACCTGCCGTCAATAACAGCGACCCCATAGAAGCGGCCTGACCGATACACAGCGTGGCCACATCACAACGGATGTACTGCATGGTGTCGTACATGGCCAGACCCGACGTCACCACACCACCAGGTGAGTTGATATAAAAAGCAATATCCTTGGAGGGATTCTCAGACTCAAGAAACAAAAGCTGCGCACAAACCAAACTGGATACAACATCGTTGACCGGCCCGGTCAGAAAGATAATGCGCTCTTTCAGCAAGCGGGAATAAATATCGTAGCTGCGCTCTCCACGGTTGGTCTGCTCGACAACCATCGGCACCAGCGTGTTCATATAAACGTCAAAAGGATCCCGCTCGCGCATCATGCTATTCTTCCTCATTACACGGAAACACCTGCCGGTGGTTACTGTAGGCTACTGACTGGACAATGAAAAGTCCTGTTATACGGCAGAGGGCAGCAGACAACCAATTAAAAAGGCGCCCGGTCCAGACAGGGCGCCTTCTCTTGGTAATAAACCCAGATCTACTTACTCAGCAGCAGCGCCGGACTTCTTGGATGCCTTCTTTTTTGCCACTTTCTTTGGGGCCGGAGAATCTTCTCCGGTCTCCATCAGCTCAGCGGGTGACATTTTCTGATCTGTGCATGTAACCTTGCCAAGAATAAGGTCAACGACCTTGTCCTCATAAATGGGAGCCCTCAGCTGATCCAGTGCCTGCTTATTGCTCTGGAAGTACTGGAAAACAGCACGTTCCTGACCGGGATAGCGCATGGCCTCACGCATCACGGCATGGTTAAGATCTTCCTGGGTAACCTGAACCTCGTTACGACGCCCAGTATCAGCCAGCAAAAGCCCCAAACGGACGCGACGCTCGGCTATCGCGGTATATTCGGCCCGCAGATCATCTTCAGACTTGCCCTTATCTTCTTCTTCTAGGGCATCGTTCTTCATCGCAGCCTCAATTTCGGGCCAGATCCCTGAAAATTCAGCATTGATCATGCCCTGAGGGACTGGAAAGCTGACCATCTCGGACAGCTTGTCCAGAAGCTCACGCTTCATGCGTCCGCGCGCCAAATTGTCGTAATCCGACCGGATCTGCTCACGCACAGCATTACGCAAGGCGACCATGTCATCAAACCCGGCAGACTTCGCAAACGTATCGTCAAGCTCGGGCACCTTGGCCTGCTTTAGAGCCTTCACGTTAACATCAAACGCAGCCTCTTTACCGGCAAGGTCCTTGGCATGATAGGATTCAGGGAAGGTTACGGTCACCGTAACGCTGTCACCGGGCTTGGCACCGACAAGCTGCTCTTCAAAGCCGGGGATGAAAGATCCCGATCCCAACTCCAGGTCATAAGACTCACCCTTGCCGCCGGGGAACTCTTCGCCATCAATACGTCCGACGAAGTCAATTTCAAGGATATTGCCGGTTTCAGCCTTACGCGCTTCCTCGACAACCTCACTCACCTTGCGGCTTTGCGCAATACGGACCAAGGCTTCCTCAACTTCGGAATCGTCGAATTCAACAACAGGCTTGACCAGCTGAACGACCGCAAAGTCTGTCTCACCGATTTCAGGGAGAGCCTCGAACTCCATGGTGAACTCAAGATCCTTGCCCTCATCGAAGGACACAACCTCAATCTTGGGCTGCGCTGCCGGGGTCAGCTTCTTTTGCTCCAAGGTCGAACGCACACCGCCCTGGACGGCATCTTCCAGAACTTCGCCCATAATAGAGGCTGCATAGCGCTTACGAACAATGGACATCGGCACTTTCCCCGGACGAAAGCCGGCGATAGAAACCCGGGTTGCAACCTCTTTGAGGCGGCTTTCAACCTTGTTGCCGATGTCTCCGGCCGGAACGACAATCTTGAAAGCATGCTTCAGACCGTCAGCATTCGTTTGAGTAACCTGCATGGAATATCCCGAAGTTCTTGGGTACCGAACGGACCGCGACAATCTTGGCCCTGCTTCCCCTTATGACAAACCGAAAACCCTGTTTTACCGGGGTCCTGTCCTGGCCCGGATATACAGGCACAGCGACAATCCTCTCGGATAATTATGGTGCGGGCGGAGGGACTTGAACCCCCACGACACAAGGCCACCGGAACCTAAATCCGGCGCGTATACCAATTTCGCCACGCCCGCCAGCGCTGCCACACCTTGATCTACAGCCAAGCGCAACTTTATGGCCAAAAAGCAGTTTTTGCCACTGCCTGAACCACGCAGAACACTGGCTGCCGACCAAGATCGGCTGCACGAAGCCACACACATAGACAATTCAAGATACAAATGGCAACAAAAGAATGCATGAACAGCCGATTCAGGGGGCAAACAGCCCTACCCCTTCAACCACCCTTTAAGAGCTGAAGACAGGGCTGCAGTCCCCCGGGAGCTATAGCCCTCGTGATTTTTCTCGATATCCTGTAACCGGTAAAGGTAGTTGACCATAAGACCGGCAGACTGCCTGATACCCCGCTCGGAGCGGTCCCCCATCCAGTTCAAGCGTTCAATACGGGCACCATTGCTCAGATGGAAATGCGCCACAGGATCAATGGCTACAGGAACATTCCCCTTCTCGGGAAAACGGCGGGCAGAAACCAAATAAATCGTGGCAAGACGCAAAAGAATGGGACGCATAACATCAGCTGTGTCCTTGTCGCTTTGCCACAGCTCAGCAGACAGAAGACGGCCGAACAAGCCCAGTGCAGGAGGGCGGGCTCCATTCCCCTTGCGTCGAACCAAGGCCGTAACAGCCTTGATTTCAGCAGGAAGAAGAAGGTCATCGCCGTCTTTCTCCACCTGCTGCTCCAACCAGATTCGAAAACCGGGAAGAGGCGAAAGCGTGGCAAAAGCCTTGAGGGAAGGAAACTCGGCCGACAGAGTTGATACAACCTTCTTGATCAGAAAATTCCCGAAACTGATACCGGAAAGCCCTTTCTGGGCGTTGGAAATAGAATAGAAGACCGCCGTATCAGCCAAGGCCGGGTCACCCACCGGAGCATTAACATCAAGCAGATCATGAACATTATCTGCTATCCCATTGAGAAGTGCGACCTGAACAAAAATCAGGGGTTCATCTGGCATCCTAGGATGAAAAAAACCGTACAATCTACGGTCGGAGTCCAGACGATTCTTCAAATCATTCCAGCTTCTGATTTCATGAACCGCTTCATAGGAAATAATTTTCTCAAGGACTGCCGCTGGGCTGGAGTCCCATGTAATGCGGCGCAATTCCAGAAAACCTATATCGAACCAGCCTGTCAGAATTTCCATCAGGTCACGCTCGAGACCGTCAAGCTCGGGATGCCCGGAGCGGAACTTGAGCAGCTCAGCCCTCATATCAACAAGAAACTTCACACCATCAGGCAATATATTGAATTGCTTTAATAAATTTATCCTCGGGGGCTGCAGCGCCTGATAGACATAAAAGGCAGCCTGCTCACGTTCAGCATCATCGGCAGCTTCAAGTTCTGCAATAGCTCTGTCAACGACATGACGATCAGGGCTGAACTCTGTTGCCATAAGGGTGAGAAAACGTCGCCGCCCCAACTCACTCAAGCCAAGATACACATGCCCCAAGGCCGCAGCACGGGTACGGGCTGAAACATCCCCACCACGCGCATCCAGACACGCCTGCATCTGCTCGCGCAGGTGTAAGAGCTGCTCATCCGGTAGATCCGGATCGAGATGAGCCAGCGCTCCCCCTCCTTGGGGAGCAACAAATTCCCGCCACAGGGTACCCAAACGATCCAGCAAACCAGGAACCTGATGCCGCGCCATTATTCATCTCCTCCGGGGCAGACCCCGGGTACATCGGGTCACGTCAATTGTGCAAGAATATGCGGAAAGGCCAAAGAAATATCCTCTGCTACCATTCCCTTTCCAAGATGACGCCCTGCCTCGGCATGCAGCCATACCCCGGCGCATGCGGCGGAAAATCCGTCCATACCACCGGCAAGGTTGGCTGCGATAATACCGGCAAGAACATCACCACTTCCAGCCGTCGCCAACCATGGAACCGCATGCGTTGTGACCGCAGCCATACCGTCCGGGGCTGCAATAATGGTGTCGGCTCCCTTCAGCACCATAAAGACTCCCAAATCTCTGGCAGCCTGACGCGCTTTCACCAGACGGGGTAAAGTCCCCATTTCTGGAAATAAACGCCCGAATTCACCTTCATGAGGCGTCATGACAATGGGCGCAGCAGCCGTACGCACGATTGCGCGCAGCTCATCGAATCGTCCCGCGAAAGTATTGATGGCATCCGCATCGAGAACAATGGCCAGTCGCCGGGATACACTGTCTCTGATCATCTCTGGCAACAATGGGACAAGACCCAATCCGGGCCCAATAACAACCGCATTGGCACGAATATTCTGTGGTAAGGTCAGAAATCCACCTTTATCATCCTGAGGAACGACGATAAGCCCTGGATCAAGGGCACACAGGGAAGCAGTATCCCGTGGGGCCACAACTGTGACAAGGCCCGCCCCTGCCCGACGGGCAGCCATGGCGGCCAAACGGGCGGCCCCGCTCATGTGCACACCGGAAAAAACAATCACGTGACCACGGGAATATTTGTGGTCTCTCCAGTTCGGGACAGGCAAAGACCACAGACGGGGATCATTGACAAAGGTTCGGGGCGAAATACGCTCCAGTACCGAAGCTGGTATACCAATATCAGCAACCGTCAAACGACCGATATAATCTCTTCCTGGATACAGCACATGCCCCGGCTTGGGGCGGAAGAATGTAATGGTTGCCACGCAAACAGGCGCGGGACCCTGAAGAGAGCCATCATACCCATTGAGACCGGACGGAATATCTACCGCTAGGCAGGGAATCGAATCCTTGTTGATTTTGGCGACAACAGCCGCGGAATCCCCATCCAGGGGACGATCCAGACCTGCCCCGAACAAGGCATCCACAACCATGGCAGCCCTGTCCACGCTACGCGGGGATAGTTGCTCAACAGGGCCTTTCCAGCGCTGTGCGTTAATCACGGCATCACCCTTCAGGGCATCGAGCTTACAGGACAAGGCCACACGGACAGGCCAACCACGCTGCGCCAGCATGCGAGCCACAACAAAGCCGTCGCCGCCATTGTTGCCAGGACCACACAGCACCACAATTCGCTTTTTCCGGCCACACAGGCGAACAACCTCGCGGGCAACCAAAAAACCAGCCGCTTCCATCAGATACAAGGATGAAACTCCGGCTTCCACGGCCAAACGATCAGCCTCTCTCATCTCCATTGGATTCAGCAGGGCTGCTTCCAAATGGCTGGAAGAAAGGGAAAACGACACCACAGAGCCCTCCTCTGCTTCATCCATGTCCGATCCCCCCTTTTCTTCCGCCCACTACCTTTCTATAAAGCCGGGAGAAGGGTCACGGCTACAGGAGAGTTTTCCGTGAAGATCCTCGTTCTGGGTGCCGGCGTGGTTGGAACCTGTACAGCCTGGTGGCTTTCACAGGATGGGCACGAAGTTCATGTACTGGACCGACAGCCAGCCGTTGCGCGGGAAACCAGCTTTGCCAACGGCGGACAGGTTTCAGTCAGCCATGCAACGCCGTGGGCTTCATTCCATACCCTGCGCAAGGCGGTTGGCTGGCTGGGAAACAAGGATGCTCCGCTTGTCATGCCCTTGCTACGCTATGATCCCGCCTTGTGGCGATGGATCCTGCGATTTCTTGCCAATTGTCCCAGACAAGCCGTTGAAATAAATACACTTAGAACCGTGCATCTTGCCCTTTACAGTCGAGAAACTCTCAAGCAAATGCGCGAAAGCCTTTCGCTTGAATACTCTTGCCTTTCCAAAGGGATATTGCATATTTTTCGCAATCAACATGAATATGATTTCCAGTGCCGCTCTGCGGACATCATGACATCGGCAGGTTTGCCACAGCGTGTTGTCAATAGAAATGAACTGACAGACATTGAGCCTGCCCTGACCGCCAAGGCCCATGAACTGGTCGGCGGAATCTACAGCCCGGATGATGAAAGCGGCGACGCCCGCGCCTTCACGGAAGCCTTGGCCAAAAAAGCGCAACAAAACGGTGTAACCTTCCATACTGGGGTTCAGATTGATCACCTCTTGTATGACGGAACAGCCATTGGCGGGGTTTCGACAAACATGGGAACCTACAAGGCCGATACCGTCGTGATTGCCCTTGGCAGTTATAGCCCAAGGCTACTCACCTCCTTAGGAATTCATCTGCCTGTATACCCAGCCAAGGGTTATTCCATCACGGTTCCCTTGGCTGATAACGCCCCGGGTGCACCCGCTGTTTCCGTAACCGATGATGAAAACAAAATGGTTTTCTCACGCTTGGGGAATCGGTTGCGCGCGGCAGGAACGGCCCAAATGACCGGATGGGATACCAAGCTGGACCAAAAGCGGGCTGATGTCATTCGCAAACACGCGATATCCTTGTTTCCAGATGCAGGAAACTACGCAGCCAGCGAAATCTGGTGCGGCCTACGCCCAAAAACGCCGGACTCCGTGCCATACATATGCAAGACGCCCTACCGTGGCCTCTTTCTCAATACGGGCCACGGCACGCTGGGATGGACCATGTCAGCTGGATCAGGACGCCTGATGGCAGATCTTGTATCCGGACGAACACCAGACATTGATCCCATCGGTTATGGGCTGGAAAAGCGTGTGTACTAGACGGCATCCCCTATCCGGCTGTAATCACCACGGAAATAGAGAAGGGGGAGCTTTGCATCATCGCTTTCAAGGTGTTCGACCTGACCAATTATAACCTTGTGGTCCCCACCATCAACAACCTGAACAACCTTACACTCCAGGCACGCCACACAGCCTTCAAGGAGAGGTATGCCCGTTACACCACGGCGCTGCGCAATACCCTGCCACTTGTCACCACTGCGGCGCGCAAAGGCAACCGAAACAGCTTTCTGATCCTGTGCGAGAATGTTCACGCCAAAGTGACCATCCAGGAACGCATCGAGGCAGGATGTCTTTTTGTCCAAGCAGAATAATACAAGAGGAGGCGACAACGAAAGCGAACTAAAGGCGCTGATCGTGACGCCTGTGGCAGCACCATCTTTCCCCGAGGTGGTCATGACTGTCACACCGGTTGGGAAGCACCCAAGAGTCTTACGAAAGTTATGATCATCAAGCAGCATAAACCCTCACCTGTCTGGCCTGTTTCAGGCGGTACACACCAGTGTGCCCCAGTACTACGAAATTGTATAACCTACAAACAAGGATTTTCCCGCATGACATGACCGGACGTGGCACAATCATGACAGAATTGCCAACAGGGGCAGCAAATTCCCGACCTGTGTTGCAGTTTCTGTCCCGGTTGGCTAAAACCAGAGGGTCTGGTTCCTTTGGTCAGGAAGCGGCCGCACGGAATCCGCATGGGACAGAGGGCACATGCTCGTAATCGTCGGTTCAATAGTTGTCACGGTTTGCGTCCTGAGCGGTTATGGCCTGCACGGCGGTGACCTCGGGATTCTGTGGCAACCACTTGAGTTCCTTATCATATTTGGCGCTGCCTTCGGTGCCCTTCTTATTGGCACACCCAAGGCAGTCCTGAAGGGAGTCGTACACGGCCTCGGACCGATGCTGAAGGGGCCAAGACATCACAAAGAAAGCTACCTTGAAGTTCTGAGCATGCTTTACTCGGTGTTCCGCCTTGCCAAGACCAAGGGTGACCTAGCGCTTGAAAGCCACGTTGAACGGCCGGAAGAAAGCCCATTGTTCCAGAAATTCCCAAATTTCTCGGCTGATCACCATACACTGGTTTTTCTCTGTGATTATCTTCGCCTCCTGACACTTGGCACAAATAACGCGCATGAGGTGGAAACCATCATTACCGAAGAAATTGAGGGTCATCACCACGAACATCACTTGGCTGTAAAGGCCGTTGCTGATATGGCAGATGGGATGCCTGCCCTAGGGATCGTGGCCGCTGTTCTCGGGGTTATCACCACAATGGGATCCATCACAGAACCGCCGGAAGTTTTAGGACACCTGATTGGCGCAGCCTTGGTTGGTACATTTTCCGGGGTTTTGTTGTCATACGGATTTTTTGCACCTTATTCACGAGCCATGGAATCCGCCTTCAACTCAGAAACAGAATATCTGAACTGTATCAAGGCTGGCCTTCTCGCACATATGCAGGGCTATGCTCCACAGGTTTCCATCGAATTTGCCCGGAAAATTGTCCCCCCTCATGTACGTCCAACGTTCCAGGAACTGGAAGAAACGGTCACCAACCTTTCGCACGACTGATGTAAAACCAGGGAAATCCGGTCCGGAATGAAAGGCAGCGCGGGATAAATGGCCGAGGAAGAAGGCAAAAATGCAATAATCATCAAGCGGATCAAGAAGGGTGGTCACGCGGCCCATGGTGGTGCTTGGAAAGTGGCTTACGCCGACTTTGTGACCGCAATGATGGCCTTCTTTCTTCTTCTGTGGCTCCTTAATTCTGTAACCGAAGAACAGCTACAAGGGATTTCAAACTACTTTGCACCCACGGCTGTTTCGCAAAGCCCAAGCGGAGCGGGCGGCATGCTCGGCGGCTTGGTCGTTGGTGAAGGGGCATCCCAGTCCAATTCAGCTCCACCTGCGACCAATATCAACCTTCCCCCTTCTACAGTCGGCTCTGGCGGACAGGATTTTACCGATCCACAGGAAGGGCGTTCTGAGAAAGATCAGGACAGCTCCGCAGAGCAGAAACAGCAACAAAGCAAGGAAGAAGATGCCCGCAGACAACGCGAGCAACTACAGCTAGACACCATCTCACGCGAAATCAGGCAAGCCCTGAATGCGTTACCACAAATGAAGGCTCTGCAAGACAGCCTGATCATTGACAACACTCCTGAAGGCTTGCGCATCCAGCTGATTGATCAGGACAGGCTTCCCATGTTCCCGGCCGGATCCAGCGCCTTGTATGAACATACCCAGAAACTTCTCCTGCTGGTCAGCCGCGTTGTCAAACTGATGCCACAGAAGATTGCGGTCTCCGGCCATGCCGACTCGGGGGGCTTCACGGACCCGTCTGGCTATGGAAGCTGGGAGCTTTCGGCCGACAGGGCCTTGGCAGCACGGCGTGTCCTGTTACAGGGTGGCGTACCAGATGACCGGTTTGCCCGGATCGCAGGCGTTGGCCCCAATGATCCCCTTGAACCATCCAATCCGGATAGCCCGCGCAACCGGCGGATCAGCATTGTTCTCCTCCGGGACGACTCTGCCATCCCAGCCGACAGCGGCAATCCGGGTTCACCGGGCAGCGGCCCCCTGCCCAGCATCCTCGATACCCGATGAAACAAGGAGATACCTCTTTTCTGAGGGGACTCCTGGTCCGGAAGGCTGTGTTTACAGGGAACACGCTTCACCATCATAGTGGTGGCAGGACAGCATCGGTAATGAACGATGGAAAATTCTCCGGTACGGCGACCGCACTTCTTTTTCACAACCGCCCCCATGCCGTGCCCCTATATGGAAGGACGGATGGAGCGGAAGATTGTGACCGAGCTTGCTGGCCCGGATGCCGGGGCTTTACATGATACGCTGTCACGATCCGGCTTTCGCCGTAGCCACTCCATTGCTTATGCACCCGCATGCCCCAGCTGCACAGCCTGCACGCCGGTGCGGGTAGTGGTCCGTGATTTTGCAAGAAACCGCAGCTTTCGTCGCACCTGGAACAGCAACGCCGATCTTTATGGGCGGATGGTGCCACCAAGAGCGACAGCCGAACAATACCGGCTTTTCAGCGCCTATCAAGCGTGCCGTCACAGCGGCAGCGACATGGCCTTGATGAGCTTCTACGACTACAGAGCCATGGTCGAAGACAGCCCGATCGAAACGCACCTGGTTGAGTTCCGTGATCACCAAGGGAAACTGACAGCGGTCTGCCTGATGGACAAGATGGACGATGGCGTTTCCGGGGTTTACAGCTTCTTCGACACCTCTAGGAGCCGGAGGGGACTTGGTACCTTCATCATCCTGTGGATGATCGAGACGGCCCGAACCCTTGAACTGCCCTATGTCTATCTGGGCTACTGGATCGCAGAAAGCCCGAAAATGAGCTACAAGAAACGGTTCACCCCGCTCGAAGTTTTTACGGGGAACGGATGGCACCTTCTGGATGAGAAAACGGGGGCACCGCGTCCGCCCGTTCTCCAGCCCTTCTCGCCCTAGAAACGATTGCTACGGGGAAATCCAGTCGGAGGCAGCTTGCCCTGCCCCGCACGCGCTCCACGCCACGGCACCAAGTTCATCTCGGTGCGAATACGCTCCCCGGAACGGAATGTCAAACCATCCTCGGCCCTGAAAACCTTGACGTCCGAGGTTCCACCATCCTTGTATTTCTGAAGAATAACCCCCCGTCCCTTTGCCATCAGGGGAATCTCCTCGATCGAAAACACCAACAGCTTCCTGTTCTGCCCGACGATTGCAACCGTATCGCCATTAACTGGCATGCAGAATGCAGCTATTTCGCCTTCTCCCGGGACAAGAACCTGCTTCCCGGCACGGGTCTGGGCAACAACATCATCTTCCGCAACACGGAAACCACGCCCACCGGATGAAGCCAGAAGAAGCTCTCTCCCCGCCTCGTGCACCATAAGAGCAGCGACTTCTGCATCATTGGGCAGATCAACCATCAACCGCAACGGTTCGCCGAAACCACGTCCCCGTGGTATCCGATCGGCTGCCAAGGTATAAAACCGCCCCGTGGTGGCAAAGATCAGAATTTTGTCTGTTGTGTAGGCATGCAGGGCAATCCAGAGCTGATCACCCTCCTTGAACCGGGTCTCCGTTACATCTTCCGCATGGCCCTTCAGGGCACGGATCCAACCTTTCTCCGACAACAGAAGTGTAACAGGCTCCCTCTCAATGACCGCCTCAATCGGAACAACCACAGCAGACGGCGGCCCCGCAATCTCTGTCTTTCTGGTTCCAAGGCGTGTCTTCTGACCAAATCTCTTTTTCGTCTCTGTCAGCTGCTGTGAAATTTCAGCCCACCGCAGGGAAGGCTCAGCCAGCAATGATTCCAATCCGGCCTTTTCTGAAGACAGACGGTCATACTCGCTGCGGATTTCAACTTCCTCAAGCCGCCGCAAGGACCGCAAACGCATATTCAGAATGGCCTCAGCCTGCATATCAGACAGCCCGAAAGCCTTCATCAAAGCTGCCTTTGCGTCATCTTCCTCACGAATAATACGGATGACCTCATCCAGGTTGAGATAGGCAATCAGATAACCTGCCAAGATCTCCAGCCTGTGGTCGATCTTCCCCAAGCGGTAGCGCGACCTCCGCTCCAGCACTTCGATCCGGTGTTCCAGAAAAGCCTCAAGGACATCCTTCAAGGGCATCACCCGGGGCGTTCCATCCGCAGACAGAACATTCATGTTAAGGCTGAACCGTATTTCCAGATCCGTCTGGCGGAACAAGTGTTCCATCAACAGTTCCGGGTCAACAGTCCGGTTACGAGGCTCCAGAACAACGCGAACATCCTCGGCAGACTCATCGCGGATATCAGCCAGAAGGGGCAGCTTCTTTGCATTCAGAAGTTCCGCTATCTTCTCGATCACCCTTGATTTCTGGACCTGATAAGGAATCTCGGTGACGATAATCTGGAACAAGCCGTGCGAGAGTTTCTCTATCTCCCAGCGGGCCCGCAAGCGGAATGTTCCGCGCCCGGTTGCATAAGCCTCGCGCACGGAATCCGGGCTGTCTACCAGAACGCCACCAGTTGGGAAATCTGGCCCCTTGATACAGGTCAGCAATCCATCCACCGAAACATCTGGCTTCTTGATTAGCACCAGAAGAGCATCACACAACTCCCCTATATTATGAGGGGGAATATTGGTTGCCATACCCACGGCAATGCCAGAAGACCCATTGGCCAAGACATTGGGGAAGGCTGCCGGCATAACCACCGGCTCTGACTCCTCCCCATCATAGGTCTCGCGGAAATCAACAGCATCCTCGTCCAGCCCATCCATCAGGGCCGTTGCCACCTCTGTCAGACGAGATTCGGTGTAACGCATGGCCGCAGCGCCGTCGCCGTCAATATTGCCAAAGTTGCCCTGCCCCTCCACCAATGGATACCGGGCAGCAAAATCCTGAGCCAGACGCACCAAGGCATCATAAACGGCCCCATCACCATGGGGGTGATATTTACCGATTACATCCCCGACCACGCGGGCACACTTCTTGAACCCGCCGGCAGGGTCCAGTTTAAGAAGCCGCATGGCGTACAACAAACGGCGATGGACCGGCTTCAATCCATCCCGCACATCGGGAAGTGAACGGGACACAATGGTCGAAAGGGCATAAGCGAGATAGCGCTCTGAAAGCGCTTCGGCCAATGGTTGGTGACGTATGATCTCGGCAGATTTTGACGCGCTCATGCAAAAAACCCCGAAGGAAAAGCAGCTACAGACAGCAGGCCAGCAAAGGTCGCACTATACCTTGCCATACCCCCTGCAGGTCAAGGCCGGGACAAGAAACGCTGTGCAAGGCGCTGGCGAACAGGCGGCAGGCTATCGCGGGGGGGAACAAGAAGATGCTTCTCCAAGAAATATCCTGTCAGGTTTAATCCCTGAAGCAGGGCTGATAGATCGGCATCTTCATCCGGATCAACCAGAAACGACGGCAAGGCCAGAAGGCGATCACGATAAGGCTCCCCGGCCAACGCACTGACAGCACGACCTGTTTTGGGAGAAACATAAATCAGATTGCTGGTAGAACCCGTCGCAGCACAACAGGACAAATCCAGTCCATACCCCAAGCCGGCCAGAACCTTGACTTCCCACCGCACGTAAACATCCACGCGTCCGCATTCCCGCAGGGCAGCCAGAAGAGCCAACAGCGCTGCCCAGATATCAGGATACGGATGTCTTTCAGGCAAGACTGTATCCAGAACAGTACAGGCCGAAGCCAGAGCATCCAAGGCTATTGGCTGATCAAAGAAATGCGGGGCTATGCTTTCAAGAAGCTCGACATCGAACATTCCCAGCTGCTCCCCCAGACGCGCTTTCCAGGAGAGCTGCACGATATTACCTGCCTGGAGAACCCCCGCCCCCCCTTTCCGGACCAGGCGAGATGATATGACCAGACCATTCCACCGCCCACGCGTAGCTGTCAGGACAGAAAGACGAACACGCCCCTCACCAACGGGATGGATAGACAGAACGACCCCGGTATCCTGCCACGCCACAGCCATGTCAATATCCCCTGCTACGCGCCCTAGACGTTATAGTCCAGCCCCCAGGCATTATAACGCGACGGATCTTCGGCCCACTGTTCGCGCACAGTCACGTGCAGGAAAAGATGAATCCGACGCTCCAGGAGTGACTCCAGCTCCTTGCGGGCACTGGCACCAATCGAACGGATCTTGCTTCCCCCCTTACCAAGGACAATCATGCGCTGGCTGTCACGCATCACATAAATCGTCTGATCTATACGCACAGATCCATCCGGGCGCTCATCCCAGCGTTCCGTCTCCACCGTAATGCTGTAGGGCAGCTCCTCGTGCAAATTCAGGAATACCTTCTCCCGCGTCAATTCAGCAGCCAGAAGGCGCTGCGGCACGTCCGACACTTCATCTTCGGGAAACATCCATGGCCCCTCGGGGGCAGATTCCACCAAACAGGCCAGAAGATCGGCAATACCATCGCCTGATTTCGCCGAGATCATGAAAACGCGCTCAAAAATCCCCTCGTTGAACAGGCTTTCGGTTAATGCCAGAAGCTTTGAACGCTCAACAAGATCGATCTTGTTGAGAACCAAGATAACACCCGTGCTTGATGCAGACTTCAACGTATCGATGATTACGCGGGTATCATCGTCAATACCCCGTGAGGCATCAATAGTCAGCATCAAGCGATCTGCATCAGCCGCGCCTCCCCATGCAGCCGCAACCATGGCACGCTCCAATCGACGCTTGGCTGTACGAAAAATACCCGGTGTATCAATGAATACAATCTGGGCATTTCCCGACATGGCAACCCCGCGAACGCGGGTGCGCGTTGTCTGGACCTTTGGGGATACAATGCTGACCTTGGTACCAACAAACGCATTGACCAATGTTGACTTGCCTGCATTGGGCGCCCCGAGAACGGCCACAAAAGCACAGCGGGTCGGCTCAGAAACTATCATTAACCTAATTTCTCCAGAAGAATACGGGCCGCCATTTGCGCGGCCATCCGCTTGGATGGGCCGGATGCCACTGCAGGCGGCACACCTTGCACCATGACCCGAATTGTAAATGAGGGATTATGATCCGGTCCATCAGCGGCAACGGTTTCATAAACCGGAAGAGGAAGCCCCCTCTTCTGCGCCCATTCCTGAAGGCCTGTCTTGGGATCCTTAGGCGGTTCCGTCACCTTGTCCATCAGCGGTATCCAGAAACGCCGGATAAAACCAGAAGCCGCATCCAGCCCGCCGTCCAGATAGATCGCACCGATAACGGCCTCACAGGCATCTGCAAGAAGGGCAGGATTAGTTCTTCCTCCCAAATCCTCATCACCCTTGGCAAGGATCAGAAAGTCCCCAAGATTGAGCCCCGACGCAACATCGGCCAAGGCTTCCCGACGGACCAAGGCCGCATGGCGGCGCGCCAAGGCTCCCTCGTTTTCAGCAGGAAAACGATGGTACAACATATCTGCAACAACCAATCCAAGAACGCGGTCTCCAAGAAACTCCAAGCGTTCATTGGTTCCAGCATTATGGCCCCGGGAAAGACCCCGGCTGCGGTGGGTCATCGCAAGTTCAAGCAAACTCTCATCGCGAAACGTATGATCCAGCACTGCGGCCAAACCGATAAACAGACTACACAAAGCAGATTCCTGTAACTATTACGACACGTCATCACCAGATGATGATGCCCTGAGATCACGGAAAAGGCGCCCCCAGCGGGTCGCCACGGGCCACTTCCAGAATTCCCAGAAACGAGCAGTCCCATTCGTGGAAAAGAAGAGAATCTCAGCCCGTCCAACCAGATTCTCGGAAGGAACGAAACCTACATCTACAGTACGGCTATCCGCTGAACGGTCACGGTTGTCACCCATCATGAAGTAATGCCCTTCGGGCACAACATATTCCGGGGTATCATCATACCTAGCCGCGTCACCGGCCTCCAGTATCGGATAATGCGTGCCGTTAGGCAAGGTCTCGATATATCGTGCTGATCGCATGATATGACCCTCTGTATCAATATAAACGTAGTCCTCCACCCTCTCACGCATCATCATCGTACCGTTTATATAAAGACGCCCCCCACGCACCTGAATGCGGTCACCGGGTAACCCAATGATACGCTTAATATAATCAACAGAGACATCACGAGGGTACTTGAATACAGCAATATCACCACGCTTCGGCTCTGAGAACAACATGCGCCCGGAAAAGAAAGGGGGCGACAACGGCATCGAAAAACGACTGTATCCATACGAATACTTTGAAACAAAAAGATAATCCCCGACCAGAAGATTGGGAATCATGGATCCTGAGGGGATATTGAAGGGCTCGAAAGCAACCGTTCTTACAAGGAGAGCAACAAAGACAGCGGCGGCCACTGTTCTGACAGTCTCTCCCGTCCCCCCAGCTTTTCTGTGCGGCATCAGACTATGACTTCCTTTTGGATGAAAGGACAAAGGCGCAGAGCAGACAGGCTGGCTCTGGCCGAGGAGTGAAACCGGCCAAGGGTTACCCTGTCAAGCCAAGATATTAAAGGAGGAAACTTGGCCCTGCCACGGCGGCTTCAAGCAACACAAAAGCCGATGCATAGGGATACTCGTCTGTCATGCTCAGATGAACGCGAACCACCCTGTTTTCAGGCGTAATATTCTGAAGATAACATGCAGCCCTATCATGAAGCACCATACCGGGCGCACCTTGCTCCGAAACGGTGACTTCCAGGGAGCGGAATAAAACCCCACATCGCCCAACCCCTGTACCCAAAGCCTTTGCAAGAGCCTCTTTTGCCGCGAAACGCTTTGCCAAGGTACCCGCATAAACAGCCGGATCCGCACTGCGCTGCGCCGCGAGCGCTTGCTCGGCGGGGGTGAAAATACGGTCCAGAAAACGGGAGCCATAACGCAGGACGGCCCTTTCTATCCTGCGAATATCCACCATATCATGACCAATACCGATAATCATGGCGAGGCCCTGCGCGCTGTCTCCATACAGTTCCGCATACGCTTTACAGCCGCTTCAAGTCCGGTGAAAATGGCTTCACCGATCAAGAAATGACCAATATTCAGCTCGGACACCGTAGGAATAGCGGCGATCGGACCAACCGTCTCGTAACTCAGGCCATGACCGGCATGACACTCAAGCCCCAAGGCATCTGCGCAAAGCGCCGCCTTTTTTATAAGCTGCAATTCATGCTCTCGCTCTTCACCATTCGCCTCACAATAGCGGCCCGTATGTAGCTCAACGACACGTGCACCGACACTCCGGGCAGCTTGTATCTGTTCAACATCAGGCGCAACAAACAAGGACACCCGGATACCCGCCGCTAAAAGTTCCGCAACACGGGGGCGCAAGGCATCAAACAGGGCCACAACATCAAGCCCACCCTCCGTTGTTCTTTCCTCACGCCGCTCCGGCACAAGACAGCATGCAGCAGGTTGACAGCGCAGCGCTATATCAACCATTTCAGACACGGCTGCCATTTCAAGGTTGAGAGGAAGGGCGATTTGCTCCTTCAGGCGAAAAATATCGTCGTCACGAATATGACGCCGGTCCTCCCGCAAATGGGCCGTAATACCATCAGCACCTACACGGGCAACAGCATGCGCTGCCGCTACAGGGTCCGGATGCATGCCACCGCGCGCATTACGCACCGTGGCAACGTGATCAATATTCACACCAAGACGAAGAATGGACACAAGCTTATCTCGATATATACAATAGGCGAATAGTGGTAGAGCCGTTCATCACATACCATCAACAGGAAAGCAAGACAAAGAAAATACAAAAGTACACACATTATTAAAAGGAGATTCAGACATAGAGATGACACAAGCTGTGACCTGATCGCAACACTCACAATAAATACAATGCCATTATCGGTGAAGTGCTTGCATAGAACGCACTAAACACTATCATAGTGCTCTATTTTCTGCCTTGGCATTTTGGGAGGACCATGGGATGCGCGTTATTCATGCGCTTGTAGCAGCTGGCATCGCCGCAGCTTTACCTTCTGCTTCGCAGGCACAATGGTATGTCGGTGCTGATGCCGGAATGGGCTTCAACCAGAAAGCTGACGTTGAAAAGAGCAGCACCAACCTGGAAACAAGCTATAAGTGGGGCCCTGCCATTCTTGGGCATGTAGGGTACTCCTTCGGCCACTTCAAGTTGGAAGGCGAGCTGGGGTGGCGGCGCAACAGCGTCAAGGATGTGCTTCACACCAATGGTAGCGGCCATACCAGCGCCTATAGCACCATGATCAACGGCGTTGTTGACTTTGTGCCGGAAGGCAAGTTCCATCCCTTCGTCGGGGTCGGGATCGGGGCAGCCAAGATTGATACCAGCATGGTTCGCTCCGGAGGCACCGACCGCTACAAGGGCGATGGCTGGCAGTTTGCCTACCAGGCCTTCGGGGGCGCAGCCTACGACGTTAGCCATAACTGGGCCATCAACGCACAGTATCGCTACTTCGGCACCATGGACTACGAAGTCAAGACTCCTGCAGGCGCAACACTGGATGCCGAGTACAACAATCACGCAGTGCTTGTTGGCCTGAATTACAGCTTTGGCAAGGCATCTGCCATGCCGCCGGCACCAACAGCGACCGACCCCGCTGCCATGCACAAGAACTACATTGTTTTCTTTGACTTCAACAAGTCAGAGCTGACAAAAGAAGCGATGGCTATCCTCAATCAGGCCGCTGCCGCCATCAAGAAAGGTCACATGGCACGCGTATCCGTAACAGGTCATACGGATCTTTCCGGCAGTGCGGACTATAATATGAAACTGTCCAAGCGTCGCGCGGAAGCTGTGAAGCATTATCTGGTTCGTCAGGGGCTCAAGTCTTCGGAAATTTCCGTCGTGGCAAAGGGTGAGTCCAATCCCTTGGTGCCCACGGCCGATGGTGTCCGTGAGCCGCAAAACCGTCGGGCAGAGATTGTCATTCCGTAAAAAGCATGACTTGTTTGTGCACAGGCAAGGCCCCGTTTATCGGGGCCTTCGCTTTTGTCAGAATGCATTCCAATACTTGAAAAGCACATGAATGTGCTCTATCCAGATAAACGGTCTGCCTTGCTGGACGACTGACAATCATGGAAAGAGGTATGAGCGCGCGTCTTCTTCAGAGATCCATCCTTGCCTTGGCCCTGCTTGCGCTTCTGTACCCTGCGCAGCAGGCCCTTGCCGCTTGGAGCTGCGTACCCTACGCGCGATCAATATCCGACATTCATTTACAGGGCGATGCGTGGCGATGGTGGGATGCCGCAGTTGGTGTCTATCAGCGGGGCAAGAAGCCTACCGTCGGATCCGTTTTGGTCTTTAAAAGAAGTCCCATCATGCGGCGCGGACACGTTGCCGTTGTGCGCTCTGTTGAAGGAACACGGAAGATCCTTGTTGATCATGCCAACTGGAGCCGCAGCGGCCGCATCGAGAAGCAGGTTGCCGTCGTTGACATTTCACCCGGTAATGACTGGAGCCAGACAAGAGTCTGGCACTCGCCATCAAGAACCTTGGGCTCTACAGTCTACCAAACCGCGGGCTTTATCTATCCAGAACATGCCAACCGCGCATCGCTGGACAAAAAGCCTAAGAATGCACACCCCCTTTGATATTCGGCAAGGCACAGAACCTATGGAACACCAACACGGCAGATCTGTCACGATCACTGTCGATAATGAGCCTGAAGACAGAAACATCGAACAGCTGCGTGCAAACCTGAGGTCATTCAATCAAGCCTGTATTGGCCCATATGATGCACATCACCTTTTGGTGACAGCAAAGTCTCTGAACGGGGAAATGATCGGCGGCATCCATGGGTATATACAATTTAGCTGGCTGCACGTCCACTTGCTCTGGGTTGCCCCTGCATGGCGCAGGCAGGGCATAGGGTCGCGCCTGTTGTCTGGTATCGAGAAAAAAGCCCAGTCTATGGGAATATCAAGATCCAGGTTGTCAACGGCTGATTTTCAGGATGGACTACACCTCTACACAAAGCATGGGTATACAACATTCGCCACTCTCCCCTTCTCTTCCTCCGGCGGAGAGGATCAGTACATAGAATACCTGATGCAGAAACAATTCTCATGACGGAGCAAGAAGCCTAATTGCCACCGAGAGAGGCATCCAGCTCGTCAATCCGGGTTAGAGCCAAGTCATTCAAGCACGTCAGACGCATCAAATCGTCAGCTTTCCCGGTTTCAGGATCCAGCGCATTCCAAGCGCACTCAGCCTCGCGGTATCGGTTCCAAGCTGACTGGGCATTCTGCAAGGCATCATGAATTGAAGCCGGCACGGTGCGCATAACGCGCCGCATCATCCCCTCCAAGGCAGATTCTGTTCGCTTGAGCTCATCCTTGGCGCACGAAACAAGTTCTGCCTCCAACTCTGTCGTCTCACAGTTGACAGGCGGCTTAGCGGCTGCAAATGGCACCGCCACGACCAAACAGACAAGAAGACATACAACTGACCAAGTTGGGAAAGTCATCCCTGATCCACCTGCCACATAACGGGCCACTCCCATGATAGCGACATCAAGCTTACATGCTCAAGTAGATTACACAATGATTACACAGAAAAACACTGACTATACCGTCATCTCTTCTCGTTCATCATTCATGGCAATAACAGGAGGTTTCTGAGCATCTACCACAGGCGGAATTTGGGCACCCGCACTCTTTTTTTCAATCCACCGCATAATAATGGCCGACAAGAACGGAATGGCCTGAACAGCAACGGTTGCGGCAAAAACATCCTGCTCCATAATATCAAGCGGATTCATGATAAAAAGAACAGATGCCGCAACAAGCAGAGAGCACCCAAGAATGCTTTCACCAAAAACCGGGCTGTCACGAAACCGGGCCTGGCTCCGCGCAGGTCCCCGATCGCTGTTCCGCCCCTTTTCCGTACGAATAAAAGGCAGGTTGTCCTTGACCAGACCTGTATACACGGCACGCCCGACAACAAGCTGCAAACTCATAGCGGCGATCGCTGCTCCAAAAATTTCCGGCACAGCGGCTCTTACACGCTTTCTGTAAAGAAGAAAGCAGTGGAGGATATTGATTGCAAAACTGGTCAGGATAGGAATTGTCAAGGACATCATGGGAAGAACCATGCCGACAAGAACGATCATGGGAACCCAGACCAGATTCAGCATTGCCACCATGACGCCAAGCGCATCAGAAAGCCAAAAGATCCACCCTGCTATGAACTGCCGCCGCTGTTGTGGTGTCAATGTCTTGGAGTTCGGCATCATATGCCGACGATGCTTCTTGATGATCTGCACAGCACCATAAGCCCAGCGATGGCGCTGTTTTTTGAAGGCATCAAAGGTGTCAGGCAGCACTCCCCAACCATAGCGCCGATTTGTGTATGCCGCTTCGTACCCGGCTTCAAACAAACGGAGACCCAGCTCGGTATCTTCAACAATAGTATCTGTGGACCAACCCCCAACCTCGTCAAAGGCCGTACGCCGCACCATCAACATGGTTCCATGCGCAACGATAGCGTTGTCTTCATTGCGCTGTACCATGCCGATGTCAAAAAAACCAGCATACTCCCAGTTCATCATCGACTTGAAGAGACTCTCATTGGCATCTCTATGGTCTTGGGGAGCCTGTACCAAGGCAATTCCAGGATCCTTGAAGCAGGGGCAAAGATCTCTCAGCCAATGTGGGTGAACCGCATAATCGGCATCAATAACCGCAATAATAGAAGCGTCGGGTGCTGTAAAGGAATAGGCCATGGTCATGGCGCCGGCCTTGTATCCAGTGACGCGTGGCAAATAAATAAACTTGAATATTTCACGGCCAAATTGGCGATTCAAACATGCACAATGATCCGCTACCGGTCTCCAATACGTAGATTCAGTCGTATTGTTCATGATTACCAGAACCTCAAAGTCTGGATAATCAAGGTCGGCACACGTGGTCAGAGTATGCATCAGCAAAGCAGGATTTTCACGATAAGCCGGCACATGAATGGAAACCTTGGGGCAAAACGCATTATCGCCATGCACCTGACCTGCACGAACAAGCCGTTTTGGCTTTAAACCCAGCAAAACCTCGCTAATCTCATTAACTTTTGCCAATGTCATGATGGCAAGGGGAATAACCATGAGCACCCCCATAAACCACATGATCCCCGTTCCGAAGTTCATATAGTTCGTAAAGGGATAGGCCCCGGCCAAAGCAATACCAGCCGCAAATCCGTTGGCGGCAAGCGCATAAATAAGAGCGTGCAAAAGGGTTGGTCTTTGGCGACGCAAGCCAAGTATTGTCAAGCATGCGCCGATGATCAGAGCAATTACGGCAACCCGGTCATACCGGACCTCAAAGCGCCCTTCCAGAGGAAATTTCAGGTTCCGTGCGGAATCAAAAATCCCCCAATAAGCCCCAACTGAACCTTCATTGACTTTCCAAGGCTGATCAAAAGCTTCGATGATGTTGTATTCTACGCCTCGCCGATGTGCTTCACGAATAAAGCCACGAATAACTTCAGCCTGAACATGACGTCCCGTATCGGCGGCTTTGAAGTTGTAGCCTTGGCTAGGCCAGCCAAATTCGGCAACGATAATGCGCTTGCCAGGATAGGCCTGCCTCAGGGCATCCAGCCTCTCATACGCAACCTTGACAGCCTGATCCCAAGGCACCCCTTCCCAGTATGGAAGCAAATGCGCTGCGATAAAGTCAACCTCACGGACAAGCTGCGGATACTTCAGCCACACATCCCATGTTTCCCCGGTCGAAACGGGAACATTGACACGGCCTCGCGTCTCCCGCAAATAGGCTATCAACTCATCAATTGTAATTTCAGCCCGCAGCAGGGCCTCGTTGCCAATATACAGCGAGCGTACATTCCAGTTGCCCGTGGTGAGCCGTATGGCACGCTCTATCTCGGCCCGGTCTTCAACCAGATCACCGGACAACCACGCCGCTGTTGTAGCGTACATGGCATAATTCCGTGCGATCTCGGGAACATTCTCCAACCCGAGACGAGACGAATACAGGCGTACATTCCGCGTATAATGGGACAGCAGTTCCAGATCCTGATTGATGCGGTCTATGCTGACAGATGTTCCTTCAACAGGATCATCCCCCGGATGGAACGGGCTGAAAGACAGGGAATTGATCGGCATGTCAAATCCCTGCTCACCAACAATATCGGGAGGCACAACAGTAATGTTGGCCCCTTGCCAGACAAGGAAGTGTACGAAGGCTGCGACTAGGACAGCAAAGAAAACGCGCACCAAAGTCCCTTACCCTGAAAAAGCCCCGAAACCAGCACGAAGGTTCCGGGGCACTGAAAGCCGAATAGCATTAAAAGAGCACAGTACGGCATAGCCGGACCGGGCAAAGATCAAGCCTAAAGAGGGCTGTTCCAGCAACGATCAACCCGGGCGGCCATATCTTCCGCATTCAGGGCTCCCGCAGATGCATCAGAAATCACACAACGAAAAGATGGCCCAATATGGCTCTCCTTGCAACCAAACAACCGATAAAAATTCATGAAGCGGTTGGCTTGGTCCACATCATCCCTGGACAAAAGACTCAAGACTCTCTTGCCAATCCAAGCGCACTCTCCAGATACAGCGGGAGACGGTGGCTTTTTTGTTGCCACACGCTGGACCTGCGCCCCCTTTGCCCCATCCTTGCCAGAGGCCGCAATCTGTACAGAGGAAGCAGGCACAGAGCCATCCCTTAAATCATCCGTATTACGGGCAAGACCAAGGCCCGGAAAGCCAAGGGCACAAACAACAACACACACGGCAAAAGCGCACAGGGATTTTTTCATATTTCTGAATTCCTGAACAAGGCAACACCCACCCACGCCAGAGGATCCAACGAACATCCCTGCACCGAATAGGCGAGGCTGCATGGTAGTCTAAATCCCCAAAAACTCAATACACTATAAATCACTGTTCCTAATAGCTTTTCCTGTTTCACAACAGAAGCAACACAAAACTGTCAGAGTACTCCCTGCAAACCGGGATGGACGTCGGACCATGAATCCCCATACGCAGGCAGATCGGGAACCATTATGCCCGGCATATCTCTGATGAGAGAGAAAAGCACATAGCCGGATACAAATTCGGCCTAAACGGGGAGAGGTTGATTATTCGCCCCAAGATAGAATAGATTTCTGCATACAATTAAAAACTATTCGGCTTTGGACGCACGGATTTCCAGGCGTTACAGGGACGATAAAATGAGGGATGAAATGACCTATAACCCCGGCCTCGAGGTCTGCGCTGGCGGACTTGACCATGAATACACGCTTGAAGATCGCTATAACCGCACAGAAGGACGCGTGTGGCTGACCGGAACCCAGGCCTTGGTTCGATTGGTCCTGATGCAAAAAAGACGGGACCTACAAGCCGGCCTGCAAACCGGAGGCTTTATCTCCGGGTATCGTGGTAGCCCACTGGGTGGATACGACCAAGCACTCTGGCAAGCCCGCAATCTTCTTTCGGCCTCAGACATCCATTTCCAGCCTGCCGTCAACGAAGAACTGGCAGCCACCGCCATTCTCGGAACGCAGCAGGTTGAAAGCAGCGGTGAAGGTCGGGTCAAGGGCGTCTTTTCCCTGTGGTATGGCAAGGGCCCCGGCCTTGACCGGTCTGGCGATGCAATAAGGATAGGATCAGCATATGGCTCATCCCCAAACGGTGGTGTTCTTCTGGTGGTCGGAGATGACCACGGCGCTGTCAGCTCATCCATGCCTTTTCAGTCCGAGCAGGCATTTGCCTCATGGAACGTGCCGGTCCTACACCCGGCCAACATAGCGGACTATCTGGAATTTGGCCTGTACGGATGGGCCCTCTCCCGTTTCAGCGGGACCTGGGTTGGCTTCAAGGCCATTTCCGAGACTGTGGAAAGCGCCTGTTCTATCGATATCAATCCACACCATCTGCACGTCTACAGACCGGATGATTTTATAGCTCCCCCCGGAGGACTGCACTACCGCTGGCCCGACATGCCAGGCCCCGGCCTGGAAGAAAGACAGTTTGCCAAAAAAGAAGCGGTTCTGGCCTTTGCACGGGCCAACCCTGCCCTAAACCGCTACCTTGGTAATCAGGACCAAGCCGTGTTTGGCATTATCGCAACCGGCAAAGCCTTTACGGACCTCAAAGAAGCCATGATGCGCCTGGGGCTCGGAATGAACGATCTTCAACAGCGCGGCATTCGCATTCTGCGGCCAGGCCTGACATGGCCTCTGGAGCCGGAATCAATACGGCGCTTTGGGCATGGACTGCGTGAAATTTTTGTTGTTGAAGAAAAACATAGCTTTGTCGAAGAGCAGGTTAAATCAATCCTGTACGGGCACAGAGATGCTCCCCTGATCACAGGAAAAACCGATGGTGCGGGGCAAAACCTTCTCCCCTCATCGGGTGAGTTAAGGCCATCGCGGATTGCTCCGATCCTTGTTCAACGACTTGGCCATCACATTCCTGATCTTCTTGAACAGCTGAACAGCAAGCTTGCCACAATCGTTCCCCCGCCAGGCTCCGGCCAGTCACCGTCCGAAATCCGTCGAATTCCATACTTTTGTTCTGGCTGCCCACACAGCTCCTCGACACTGATCCCAGAAGGCGCAAAAGCCTTTGCCGGAATTGGTTGTCACTTCATGGCCAGCTGGATGGACCGGAACACCGGCGGCCTCACCCAGATGGGAGGAGAAGGCGCGAACTGGGTGGGGCAAGCTCCGTTCAGCCTGCGTACTCATGTCTTCCAGAATATTGGCGATGGTACCTTTTTTCACTCCGGCAGCTTGGCCCTCAGACAGGCTGTTGCCGCAGGAACAACCCTGACCTACAAAATTCTGTTCAATGATGCTGTTGCCATGACCGGGGGGCAACCTCACGATGGCAATCTGACCGTTGACCAGATCACGCGACTGGTTCATGCTGAGGGCGTACGGCGCATTGCGGTTGTCACAGATGATCCGGATAAATATCCACGCACTCTGAACTTTGCACCAGGCGTCACCATCCATCATCGCCGCGATATCAATCAGGTACAGCGGGAGCTTGCAACACAACAGGGCGTGAGCGTACTGGTCTATGATCAGATGTGCGCGGCAGAAAAACGACGCAAGCGCAAACGGGGTCTTCTGGCCGATCCACCAAGACGACTGATGATTAACGAAGCTGTCTGCGAGGGGTGTGGCGACTGCGGCATACAGTCCAATTGCCTGTCCCTGCAACCTGTAGAAACCCCTGCTGGGCGCAAAAGGCAGATTGACCAATCATCCTGTAACAAGGATTTTCTGTGCGTGGATGGATTCTGCCCCAGCTTTGTCAGTATCCGCGGCGCCGAACTGCGCAAACCCAGAGGCGTGGACGATGCACCGGATCTGGCGGCAAGGCTTGCAAACCTGCCGGTACCACACCGCCCCTCTGTCCTTGAGAAACCATGGGAAATTCTGGTCACCGGCGTCGGGGGAACAGGCGTTGTGACAATTGGGGCGTTGCTGTGTATGGCAGCCCACCTTGAAGGCAAGGGAGCCAGCGTTCTGGACTTTATGGGCTTTGCGCAAAAGGGAGGTAGCGTTCTCAGCCACGTGCGTATCGCCTCTATACCCGATGCCCTGAATCAGGCACGTATAGACAGGGAGCAAGCCGATGTCCTGTTAGCCTGTGACATGGTTGTGGCGACAAGTCCGGACTCTCTGGGAACCCTGCGTCCCGGGTACAGTCAGGTTATTTGCAATACCTTGGAAATCCAAACCGGATCTTTCACACGTGATCCGGATTTCAGCGTACAGGGCGACCGGCTTCTGTCCATACTTGAGGCCTGTGTCGGGGCCGGGCATGTGCAGCGGCTCAACGCAGGCCAGTTAGCGACAGCCCTGACGGGCGACAGCATCATGGCCAATATTTTCCTGCTTGGCTTTGCCGTCCAAAAGGGCCTTGTCCCCGTCAGCCTGGAAGCCCTGGACCGGGCCATCGCGCTTAATGGCGTTGCAATAGATGCCAACCGCCGCGCCTTGGCGTGGGGTCGCCTGGCTGCCATTGACCCAGACTATGTCCAGTCCGTGGCCAACCGGGGAAGAGAACCTCAACAGGATACAGATGACCTGGATACGGTCATAGCCAACGCAACCCAACACCTGACCGGCTGGCAAAATAAACAATGGGCAGAAGAGTATCGTTATTTTGTGAAGCAGGTCGAGGAGAAGGAAGCGCAAATTTCAGATAAGAGGGATCTGACACTGGCTACGGCCCGCAACCTAGCAAAACTCATGAGCTACAAAGATGAGTATGAGGTTGCCAGGCTCTATACGCACCACACATTCCGTAAACGCATTCGTCAGACATTCGGAGATAGTGCCAGAGTATCCGTTCACTTGGCCCCTCCGCTCCTAGCTTGGCTGAAGCGTCCGGATAGCAAGCCGCGCAAATACGAATTCGGGCCATGGATTTTTGCTGTTTTTAACATCCTTGCCCGCCTGAAGATGCTGCGCGGGTCCTGGCTTGATCCTTTTGGCTACACCAAGGAACGTCGGACAGAAAGATCCCTGATTTCTGAATACCGTCATCATATCTGTGAAGTCTGTACCTCCTTGCATCCTGACGCCCTTCAGCTTGCCGTGGAAATAGCCTCCGTTCCGGAGCGAATACGGGGGTTTGGGCATATCAAGGAAAAAAGCATTGAAAAAGCACGGGAACAGTGGCGATCCCTGATCTGGAAGATCCGGGAAACAGATCAAGGGCGATAAGGCAATAACGAAACACCCTAGGGATGTTCGAAGGCCCTTCCAGATGCCTCCTCGAGATCTGGAAGGGCCTTAATACACGGAAATAATGGCCTGGCCCGTATCAAGGATTGCAAAAACTTTGTTAGCCTGCTACACCTCGGCGGCTTGGCAGTGATTGCCAAGGAATTCTTTGCGATTGCGCGCAGATGTGCATACCGCTTCAGAGCGGCGGCCGTCGATATGCCTTGAATTCCCTCTCCTCCCGCTGGTTGCGTGCCCCAGGGGCGCCTTTTTATGTGGCCATTCCCCCTTCTGCCATGAGCATGCGGACAGGGCGCGGCCTGTTTTGAAAGAATTCCGTCGACCATGACCCCATTTTCTGATCTTGGCCTTGACCCGCGACTGCTGAAAGCGCTGGAAGAAGAAGGCTACTCCATACCAACTCCCATTCAGGGGAAAGCCATTCCTCCTGCCCTGGAGGGACGTGATGTTCTCGGCCTCGCGCAAACGGGAACCGGAAAAACCGCTGCCTTTACCCTGCCTATCCTGCATCGCCTGGGTTGCAGCCCCATGCGCCCTGCCCCGCGAACAGCCCGGGCACTGATCTTGACCCCAACGCGCGAATTGGCTGTGCAGATCGGGGACTCCCTAGCAGCCTATTCCCGCTTCATGCGCCTGAAACGGGCCGTGGTGTTTGGCGGCGTTGGCATGGGCCCCCAGGTACGATTCATGAACAATGGCGTTGATGTTCTTGTGGCAACTCCCGGCCGCCTTCTTGACCATGTCAATCAGGGGACAATTCGCCTGAACGGAACAGAAATTGTTGTTCTGGACGAAGCAGACCGCATGCTTGACATGGGCTTTATCCATGACGTCAAGCGCCTGTTCCGGGGACTGCCGCCCAATCGCCAAACACTGCTGTTCTCGGCCACAATGCCACGGGCTGTCGAGGAACTGACCACGGATTACCTGCGCGAGAGCGTGCGTGTTGAAGTGGCGCCACAGTCCACGACAGCAGAAAGAATAGAACAGCGTGTCCTGTTCGTGCACCGCGGCGACAAACGCGATCTTCTTACAGACCTCCTCAACAGCGATGAAGTCAGCCGGGCCATTGTCTTTACGCGGACCAAGCACGGCGCCAACCGGGTTGTCGAGCATCTGAGCGAACAGGGCATCAGGGCCGATGCCCTGCATGGGGACAAATCCCAAGGTGCACGCCAAAAAGCGCTGAACGGCTTCCGCAAGGGTATTGTTCGTGCGCTGGTCGCAACCGATATTGCAGCCCGCGGGATCGATGTTGATGGAATCACCCACGTCATCAACTATGAACTGCCGAACGAACCGGAAAGCTATGTACACCGGATCGGACGCACAGCCCGTGCAGGCGCAGGCGGCATTGCTCTCTCCTTCTGTGACAACGAGGAAATTGCTTATCTGCGGTCTATCGAAAAAGCTATCCGGATGCAGGTTCCGATGGAACTGGAACATGCATTCCACAATACAGACATAGCCAGCCTTTATGCCAGCGGACGCTACGTTGCCCCTCCCAAGCGCGGGGGTGGCGGTGGCCGTCCGGGCGGCGGCGGGCGCCATCCTGGAAAACCGGGCGGTGAGCGTACACGCCCCGGACGTGATCGCAATGACCGTAATGCCTCCTTCTCTGGTCGCACACGGGATGACGGGCAGTATTTCTCGTCACGCCGAAACGAGACTACGCAAGGAGAAGGCGGCAGAAGACCGCCGCGTGAAGGGCAGCAGGCACAGGACGGACACCGCGCCGGCAAATCATTCCGGCAGAGTGAAGGACGCAGCTTCCATGCAGATGATCGCTCTGGCGGTGAACGGCGCGGCCCTGACCGCGAGTTCGGCCAGAAGCGCGGGTTTGGTGGGCGCAGCAACATGGAACGCCGCTTCCAGAACCGTAAGCCTGCCTGATCATTGAATACAGAGGAGAAGCCCGGTAATCCCGGACTTCTCCTCTTTCATCTTATTCAGGCGCAGTTGTATGGTCTGCACGCAGAACAATTTTTCCCAATCGCCGCCCTGAAGACATATCTATGACGTGCAGGCGATCAGCTCCGCCGCCACCGACACGAACGAGCAGGACGGAACCATCAAGAGTGGCCTGCATAAGAACCGCATCTGGCCCTTCATTCAGACTGACTGTTCCAAAACCGGGCCCGGAAGCCACAGGGATTTGTAGCAGCTCGCCAGCTTTTTCAGCGTGCTGTTCCTGCTTCCCAACCCCGGTAAGCAGCCCGTAGGCCAGCAGCGCAACGCCCAACAGGATGAACAGGCCCATTGCCAGGACCAAGACTTTCAATGCCCTCATAATACTGCTATCTCCAATCATAATTTATGCAAACCCATTGCAGAGCCCAACGTGACCCAACCACCACGCCATCCCAATTCCCCTGAACCCTCTTCGTATGAAGATGAAGATACGTGCAGCGAAGATCTTGAATCAGGCCCGACAACACTTCTTGTATCGCTGGAAGACGCGGGGGAACGACTGGACCGCTGGCTGGCTGCATCACATCTGGACCTGTCGCGCTCACGGATTAAATCACTGATTCTGAAAGGGCAGATCCAAGTAAACGGCCAGACCATAACGGACCCATCCCTGCGGGTCAAACATGATCAGTCCGTGACCGTGGCAGTGCCAGAGACTGCACCTGCCATTCCCGTTCCACAGGACATTCCCCTGGCCATAGCATTTGAGGATGACCATCTGGTTGTAATCAACAAAGCCGCAGGAATGGTTGTGCACCCTGGCGCTGGCGTACCAGACGGTACGCTGGTTAACGCTCTTCTGCACCATTGCGGGGAAAGCCTGTCCGGAATCGGTGGTATACGCCGCCCTGGTATTGTACACCGCTTGGACAAGGACACATCCGGCCTCATCGTTGTCGCGAAACATGACCAAGCCCATCATCATCTGGCCAAGCAGTTCTCTTCACGAACCATCGAGCGTACATACCGCGCTATTGTATGGGGCGTCCCAACACCAGCATCAGGTGACATTACTGGCAATATCGGGCGCAGCGGGCACAACCGGCAGAAGATGGCTATCGTCCGACAGGGGGGAAAACCAGCCCTGACACACTATCGGACCCTGACCCGTCTGTGCAATGAACGGGCAGCTTTGGTGGAGTGTCGTTTGGCTACAGGGCGAACGCACCAGATCAGAGTTCATATGAATGCGGTTGGCCACCCCCTGATTGGTGATCCTGTCTACGGTTCACCGCGCTCTATAGGAAAAGATGACGAAAATGCCCGGGCAGCCGTTACCAACTTTCGTCGACAAGCCCTGCATGCCAGAACCTTAGGCTTCGAACACCCGACGACCGGGGTCTTCATGCGCTTCGAAGTCGTACTTCCAGAGGATATGCAGGCATTACTGCTGGCCTTGGGAGGTGATGCAAACTTCTTTTGAAGTTACCCACTGCATCTGGGGTCACGATTCAGAAGAACCAGACCGGCAGAACATACGTAACGGCCTTGCAACAAATTTGTAAAATTCTATCACAAAAATACATCAATATATACTGTATGTATAATATGCTATACAGTTTATAACAAACAAAGAATGAAATTGTTACGCCTTCATGCAATTTCCCTTCTTTTTCATTCTTGACCTGTCATATCCACAATTATTCTTGTCGTTGTGGTGCATTATCCTCATGCTACAATGACTGCGTGCGCACTCGGTAAACGAACAGCGCCACGCAGCGCCGTTTTCCCACGGTGTTACAGGGAGCCCAAGATGACCGGCAAGATAATCACCGTCGCACAACAGAAGGGTGGATCCGGGAAAACCACCCTGACAGCCCAGCTTGCCGTCGCGTGGCGGCAGAAAGGACGCAAAGTTGCACTGGTGGATATTGATCCTCAGGGGAGCCTTTCAGCGTGGCATAGTGCACGTGAAGCATCAAACGCGGCAGGGGACTTTACTCTGCTTGCCGTACCTGGCTGGCGCCTGGGCAGCGAGCTGGAGGTGCTGTGCCAGACACACGATATTGTCCTGATAGATAGCCCTCCCCATGCGGAATCCGAGGTACGGATCGTAATCCGGAACGCATCTCTGGTTATTCTGCCCGTACAACCCAGCCCCATGGATCTATGGGCCATTGAGCCTACCATTGACATTGCAGCCCGCGAGAAAACCCCGGTTCTCCTGGTCCTGAACCGCGTCCCGCCAAAAGGCCAGCTGTCTGATAAAATAGCAGAAATCCTGAACCGCCTTCCGGTCGTTGTATCGAAGAACCGCTTGGGCAACCGCGTTGCCTTTGCCTCGTCCATGATGGAAGGCAAGGGCGTGATGGAAACAGCCCGACGCAGTCTTGCCGCCCGTGAAATATCGGCTCTGGCCCGGGAAATTCTATCTCACCTGTCCGCTTCGTCCAAAAAAGTATAGCTGAAATAATGGAGTACCAATGTCAGAGTCGTATCCGTCAAAAGTTGAAATACTGGAGAAAGAGCCTCTTCTACGCGCATACAGCAAGGTCAACCGCTACCACTTGCGTCACGAGCTGTTTTCAGGAAAAATAGGGCCTGTTCTGGTCCGCGATATCATTGAACATAAACATGCCATCGCTGTTCTTCTCTACGATCCACAGGCTGACGCGGTTGTACTGATAGAGCAATTCCGGGCTCCTCCCCATATTGCCGGCATCAAAAATCCTTGGCTCCTGGAAGTTGTCGCCGGCGTCATTGAGGAAGGAGAGACGCTGGAAGACGTATGCCTGCGTGAATGTACAGAAGAAACAGGCCTTCAGCCAAAGGGGCTCTTCCATATCCAGACATGGTTCACAACGCCGGGCATTTGCACTGAAACCGTCAGCCTTTGGTGCGGTGCCGTGGATTCAACGAAGGCGGGGGGCACACACGGATTAGCCAATGAAGGCGAAGATATACGGGTCGTTGTGCACCCTGTTGCATCAATACGGAATATGCTGCTTGACAGCACAATCAGCAACGGTACCACACTCATCGCCTTACAGTGGCTGCTACTGAATTACCAAGCTACGCGCGAGAAACTGGCAAGAGCGCAATAGACATAGCCCCGTTATGGGCGCGCACCCAGAAAGACAGGTCGATGGACAAAAACGCACCGGTGCTTGTTACAACATGTGGTAGCGGCATGTGATAGCCATGACTGCATACTTGCTCAGAAACAAGGGCACCGCTGTATAGGCATAATGGGATAACAGCTCGAATAATGCCCTTTCCGTCCCACAGACACTACTCCCTGACAAGTCAGCATACAACCTGACGAGGAAGCGGGATCTCCCGACGCAAGCCAAAAGCACCCGTTGCAACGCACGACCCATCCGGAAAGCGCCACAACGTAGCATCATGCGGGTCCGGCTCCTGACTGGCTGCATCCACGGGAGCAACCATACCGCCAAAGCCAACGGCGATCTCCTCAGCCAAGGCCGCAACAGAGTCCGGCTCCACCAAGCTGCGCCAAGCGCTGCCAAAGCGATTTTCCATGGTCAAGGAAAACAGGTTCCATGCATGACTGGCTGTTGGGGTAGCAGACATACAAACCCTCCCTCATAAACAGTCTCTTGGCTCGTCATAAGCCTACATGGAAGGCGAAAGTACGCCCGGCAACATCTCTATCATGCAGTGCACAATGACGATACAGAGCATTTATAACTGTTCCCTTCCAGACAGATGGAGCCTTCACCCCACAATCTGATAGCTGTGATATTGGCATCATTTTGTGCGGTGCACAACAAGAAATGACAAACAACGAGAATCAATGCCTAACAATGGCTATATCAAGGCATTAACCCACGATTGCTTTGCTTGAAAGGCTTCCAGGGCGATCAGGAATAGGCCGTAGAACTACATGCCGAGAAATAAAAAAGAGACCCGAGAGGCCCCTCTGGATACCAATTCATAAGACATCACTCCCCTCGGCCGCCCGTAATGGGCGGCCGCGCCCTGTAACTGCACTATTTCCCTGTATTACGCAGCTCGGCAAAAACCGGGCTGGCTTCCATCACTTCATCAACCAGCTTCATCGTCTGCAGGTGATTCTGATAGGAATCCCGCAAACGATCCTGCGCCTTGCGAAATTGCTCCACAACATCCCGGAGTGCGCTTTCAGCTTCTCCCAGACGGCTTTTAACGCGCGAGGCATCAGCATGCATACGCTCTACTTGGCTAATAATACCCACATTGGCCTCTTCAATGCTGCGACAAGCCTTCAAAATACGGAACGAGTCATGTGTGACGATCTTGGCCATGGCCTTAACTCCCCGAAAAGAGCAGAAAAGTTCTCCCCCATGGCTTGGCAGCGGGTGGCCGTTCCTCTTCAGCTGGCCCTCTGCTTCCCTCACATTGCACGTCCCCTCCACAGCACACCAGACAGGCAAAAGGCCCGCAGAACATAAGAACTATGCGGGTTCAGCCCGGTCCTGGTACGAAGGAACCGGCAAACATGCCCCAGGATTGATTAAATGACGATGAATATAAAAAATAGACACCCCCCATGCTCTGGAGCGGTGTCTATCTGTCTTGGCGCGCCCTGGAGGATTCGAACCTCCGACCGGCCGCTTAGAAGGCGGCTGCTCTATCCAGCTGAGCTAAGGACGCCCAGTCAGCCAACCTTGCCAAAAGCAAAGTTATCCGCATAGGACTTTGGCTTTATATTCCGTTCCCTTGGCTCATCCACCCGCACAACAAAGCCATTCTTGCGGGCGTAGGCAATGGCAGAGTCGCGATCGTCGAATCGCAGGCGAATCTGCTTTCTTGTATCGGACGATCCACTCCACCCCATAAGGGCATCGTGGACAACGGGAGCCTCTGACTCAAACTCAAGAATCCAGCCCCGGCTGTTACCGTAACCGGACTGCATTGCATTCTTTGCTGGTTTGTAGATTCGGGCGTTTATCGGCATAACAACCTCACAAACACTGAAACCATGAACCAAGATTCCGCACCATACGGGCCTTGTTGGTCGGGGCGAGAGGATTCGAACCCCCGGCATCTTGCTCCCAAAGCAAGCACTCTACCAGACTGAGCTACGCCCCGACCTGCCAAGGCAGGCCGGGAAACTAAGGCGAATCGCCCAACAGTGCAAGAACTATCTCAACACTTTGGGCCGACAACCAACGGAAAAAAAGAAAACGACCCGACAGCCCCCAAAGGGCAACTTTCCGGCCTGGTCCTCCGTCATTCCGCTGCACCAGTCTGCAAAACCAAAGGGTACACCCGTTCTAGGAACAAACAGCGGAAACAGTCCCTAATTTTCCCGTACAGACGCTTCCGGGTGCACAGGGGCAGCTTTGAAGAGATCATGCGAAAGCTTGTCGCCAACACGGATGCCCAACCGAGAACACGTGCCCCCGGCAAGTTCAAGAACAGCAAAAACAGGCACCGAAGGGCCACGGGGAACAAGGGAGCCCGGCCTGGCCATATCCTCAATCCAGAGGATATGGCCTCCCCGATCAGTAAAAACCATATCCAGGGGAACGAGTGTATTTTTCATCCACATACGAACAACGCGCCCCGGCGAGAAATCAAACAGCATCCCCCGTGAAGGGGCAAGTTCACGACGAAACATCAAACCGATGGCTTGGCGTTCTGGGGTGTCAGCAATCTGTACGTCAAACCGGTGCCTTTGATCACCGCTTGAAACATACAAGGGAACATAGGGCATCTCTGCATCTCCCCCTGAATGAACAACACCTCCTGAAACACCCGTGGCATGGCATGTGTCAACAATCAAGATGCTGACAAAAAAGAATAAGACCAGACCAGAACAGCGCAAAATCATCCGCTTTGCAGCGCCCCCTGATCCAGACCGGAAACACAAATTCAACAACCAGGACCTCCTACCGAAGTAACGGCAATCATTGCCCTTGGTCCAGACGCTTCTTGGGGACCCAAGAGGTTACACTAACCGGCTTTCCTTTGTGGGAACGCAAAACCTTGGGCCGCACAACCTGATCCAGGGCAGGCGCCTCTCCCCTTTCGTCATGACTGGTTGATGATACGCTGCGCCCATAATAAACGACCATGGACTCAAGTGAGATCTCACACCGCTTGCCCATGGCAACAGCGTCCTGAAAGGGTGGCTGCGCCATAATCATTCTGGCCAGATAATCGGCACCATGGGCCCCGAAGCGCCGCCATATACTGTTCAGGAAGTGCTGAATATCATCCGGTAATGGGTGGGGAGCTAGGGAAGGACGACCTCCCTCAAAAATACGCCAGCTTGTTGGCTCGACAGGCCCCAGAACCGTTGCCAAGAAAAGGCAAGGAATCAGCCTCTGCCCACGGGAGAGCACGCCGTAATAGGCCTGGGACAGGTACAGGAGACGCTGCATCTTCTGGGGCTGGAGATACTCCCCGTCCTCCAGGGCCCGATCCAGGAACCAAAAGGCCACATCAAAAACACTGTCACATGCGGGGGGTTTCTGAGACAAAGAAGACATAAGACCCCATTTGACCACTCAGCATCTACAACACGGAACAACCCGGGAACGTTACATCCGCTCCACACACGGCATCATGAGTGTTACATCCACAAACAACGCATTCGGTACTCGTGCCGCAACAAGAATAATATCACAGTGCAATACGGTAGCTGATAGGACGAACATCACGCAACCGTATCGAGAAGGGTACGGTCCTGTTCCCTCTCAGAATCCAACAACGACGCACTTGCCTTATAGGCCGTTTCGGCAGTCTTCAGAGAAAGAATGCTGGAGGCCAAGTCAACATTGGGAGCCGCCTGCGCAACCCCGCCAGCACCAGGGGTCGCAACAAAAGCCGGTGTCACCGGGCGCACACCAGCAACAACACCAGATCCGGGCTGACTGGTAAAAACAGCTTCTTGGGCAACATAACCATCGTAGCTTTTCCCGGGCTCGGGCATTGCCGCGCCACTGCGGATATTGACAATATTGGTTGCCTCAACAGCAGCCTTGATACTGGCCGCTTTCATCCCCGATGCCGCGATACTGCTGATGTCCGACATAGGCCAACCCCCAAAGACAACGCCAAGCCAGTACACTGACGTACCACATCATATGCATGACAACGAGAATTGCGGTATGGGGAAAAGGGACCAGTCTTCGGCACTAGAAAAGGCGGCTGTAATTGGCTCCAACCTGCCGCTGAACGCCACCTGATGACAGAACCTTCACAACTGCATCGTAGAAAAAGGCCCCATCTTTGGTCGAAACCTTCTGCATCTGTACATCATTACGGGAACGCCAGGAAACAAGGAAACCCGATACCGCAGACGTCGTCAGAACACCGCCGAAATGAACACCGGACCAGCGCCCGGACCCATCGGACTCCTGCTGTGCAGGCTGATGTCCCTGCAGGTCATCCCACGTATCGGCAAAATGAAGGGACTCATCCTCTGGACCAACACCCCGACCTTGCTGCAGACTGGCAACTTGGCTGAAGCTTTGCGCCGAAGACACAGGGTAGCCACCGGCAAGCCTCGACGAAGACGAGACCGGGAGAGCTTGTTGCCCTTGTCCAACTTTGGCGACCATACCAGAGAGATCCTTACGTTCTGCACGAAATGCCCCCGCCCCACCGGGAGGAAGCAAATCAAAAGCCAAAAAACATGCGGAAGAAGCAGCCGAAGCACAGGGGAATCGGCACGCCCTGTACACGCTATGTTCTAGTATCATTATACATCAAACAAATAATCTGTCAAATTCTCTATCAAGACGCGTTACTTAAATACCGTTATTCGCGACTGACCGTCAGAATGGGACATTAAAGAACAGAGGCAAAGAGTGACCAAAGGTAGATCATGGCAAAAAGGGCCGCCAATCCAATAAAGTCTGCCGCATAGTGCTGAAATCGCATCTCTTACACCTTGTTCTCTTTTTGTTCTCATAAATCTGCACATAACAGACCTGCCCGTCAAGCCCTGGCAAGCATGGTTGTCGTAACGTCATTTTTCTGCTTTAAACCGGAATATGAGCACACAGCATACATGGCCTGATCTCAGGCTGTCTGTCGCACCGATGATGGACTGGACGGATCGTCACGACCGGGTCTTCTTGCGCGGGATTACGAAGTACACACGCCTTTACACGGAAATGGTCGTGACAGGGGCCATTTTGCATGGGGACAAACACAGGTTCTTGGACTTTGATCCGCAGGAACACCCATTGGCCCTTCAGCTTGGCGGCTCTGACCCCGCTGATCTGGCTCGGTGTACAAAAGTTGCCGATCAATGGGGGTATGACGAGATCAACCTGAATGTCGGCTGCCCCTCGGATCGGGTTTCATCCGGGCGCTTCGGGGCTTGCCTGATGGCAACCCCCCTGCTGGTTCGGGATTGCCTGAATGCCATGCAAGAGGAAACGGACAAGCCCGTTACGGTCAAGCACCGTATAGGGATTGACCAGACAGACAGCTATGACGAACTGTGCCGCTTCATTGAAACGGTTGCCAGCGGAACATGCCGTACGTTTATCATTCATGCCAGAAAAGCGTGGTTGAATGGCCTTTCGCCGAAACAAAATCGGGAAATCCCTCCTCTGCGACATGATGTCGTACATCGTATCAAGAAAGAGTTTCCTGAACTCCAGATTGTGCTGAACGGTGGGCTGGGGTCTATCGATGAATGCCGCCCCCATCTGGGCCTTGTGGATGGCTGTATGATAGGCCGTGCCGCCTACCAAACGCCATGGATTCTGTCAGAGGCAGATTCGCTTTTGACTGGCGACACAGCCTTACAAAGACCTGATCGCATACAGGTGTTAGAACAGTTCACCGCTCACATCAAAAAACACTTGGCGCGCGGCGTTCCGCTCCACCACATGACCCGGCATGTTCTGGGGCTCTTTCATGGTATGTACGGTGCGCGCACATGGCGCCGCTATCTGAGCGAAAATACATCAAGCCGTGAGGCAGGGCTGGATGTCTGGGAACGTTCCATAGAAATTATACGAACATCAACGGAAAAGGTTGTGTCAGAAGCCATCTGACACAATAAATCTTTCAGTGCACAAGACGTGGGTTTGCGGATCGAAAGGCTCCCGCTTCTGCCAGCAACCAGTTCCGGAATGCCATAACCCCCGGGGCAGATGCCGTATCCGGGTTTGAAAGCAAGCACCACGGGCGGCCACTGCTGACAGAGACATCGAACGGACGCACCAGCGTACCCGTTCGCAGCTCAGAGGCTACAAAGGCACCCCTGGCCAAAGCCACACCAAGGCCATGCAGGGCTGCGTCCATCACAAGCGCACCGTGGTCCATGTATTGCTCCCTTGCCCCGCAAAAACCATGCATCCCAACGGCACGCAACCAAGAACTCCAACCCGCCGCATCAAGCTCACGGGCAGAGCTGTCATGCAGGATCGTCTGCATCGACAGGTTGGCCGGGGCCTTCAAGGACATACGCAGAACCGGAGCACAGACGGGAAAAAGTTGATCCTCAAACAAGCGGCCAACACCCTGTCCATCCGGATCTGCCAAGAACACAGCAAGATCAGCATTGGTACTTTCGCTAGGTTCCCCCTTCATATCGGGCTGAACCTGAACAGGGATGTCTGGATGACAGGAGAAAAACCCCTCCAGCCGCGGCGCAAGCCATTTGGCGGCAAACGGTGACGCAACAGAAACAGTTACAGGGCTGTCAGGTCGTGGGCGCGCATCATTGACAGCCATCGTAAGGCGATCAAATGCATCGGTCAGCCCCGGCAAAAGCCGGCGTCCAACCGGCGTCAATTCAACAGCCCTGTGATGACGCTGGAACAGCGATGCTCCGAAATGATCCTCAAGACTACGGATCTGATGACTGACCGCGGCAGGTGTAACAGCAAGCTCCTCGGCGGCACCGACAAAGCTGGAATGACGAGCAGCCGCTTCAAAGGCCCGCAACGCATTCAACGATGGCAGGTCCCGCTTCACCGCGCCCCTCCCGAGATAGATTTTCTATCTCTTTCAGCAGACAGACTGCCAATGCCAGCCTGATAATTCACGGTTTTTTCCTGTCCAGCCCCAAGACCAACGGTAGCAAAAATAACAGGAACCCGGCAAATCGGGAACATGGACAACCGCCACAATTCCACAGGGACAACTAAAGCCACTGATATTCCAGAGCTTCTTGACACAGGCCACATGGAACAGCCGCAGGATTTTTACTTCAGAAGAGAGGTCAGCTTCATAGCCAGCCCCTTGGATCCCTCTACCTTGATCTTGCCCATGGCAAACGCGACCATAGGATCCATGTTTCCATCCATGAGTTTCAACAGGTTATCTGATGAAATCCGTATGGATGTATCAGCTGGACCATCCTCCCTGCTGACAACAGCAGGCGAAGATGTCGCGTCAATACGCAAGACCCCCTCATCCTTCAGCTCAAATTTGACAACCGCCCCCAGCGTACCGATTGTCCCAAGCAGGGAACCAACACGCTCTTCAACATCATCAATGGACATGCCCGTTCCCCGTACAAAAAGAACCCACCCGCTACATACGGCGCGAACCACGCCTTGCAGCTTGATATCCAAATGAAGACAAGATGCCAGGAAGATCAGGCATCATCGCCGCACAACGCTTCTGCAAAGATGACCTCGCCTTTATGGCACGCCCCATACCATCAAGACTGCGGTGGAGAAAATCCCACGTTTTCTCACATCCGTCACTTGGATCATCAAGCCAATACAGAAGTGTGGCCGTATAAATACCCGATATGGAAGCACGCTTGGTATACCAGTTGAAATCATGGGAGGAATCGCCTACAGCACGCCAGATAGAATCTGCCGTACGTGCTGTTGCAGCCACTGCACGCGGCACATTGGAAGGCAAGGCATAAAGCAGCAAGCCCCTGCGCACAGCCTCCCGGAAATTGCTCCATCGCTCAAGACGCATGCGGACAGCACGATGAAGTTTGTCCTGAACCCGGGACTTCTCCTCATCAGGTACCCCCTGCATGTCCTCAATCATCAAACGGTCCGCCAGGGACGCAAAATGATCAACGGCATCAATAACGCCACGCGGAAATAAATACCCCGGCGCATCAGGCGGCAAACCGCAATCGCGCGCCGCCCGCTCCAAGGCAAGATCACTCCATCCATCAAACGGAACATGGGCCAAGGCTGCAAGAACAAGCCTGTCCTGCCGGGATCGTCTCTCACCCCCAGCACTTTCTTCCTGCGGGTTTGCCCCGGCTTTACCAGCATACCCTGCCATCACAACCCCTCGATCAAGACCACTGATGCGCTATTATTCCTCAGGCACAGACACTTTCCTGAGCTCTTCCACAAAGCCAAAGGTTGCCATGTTTTTCATCCTCATGGGATAAAGAATCCCATCCAGATGGTCAATTTCATGCTGAACAACCCTGGCATGAAAACCTTCCGCCAGTTCATCCAATCTGTTGCCGGAAAGATCAAATCCCCGGTACCGGACGCTCTTCCAACGAGGCACTGTTCCAGCAAGTCCGGGAAGTGACAAGCAAGCTTCCACACCCTCGACACGTTCGCTGCCGACCGGTTCAAGCTCGGGGTTGATCAACACGGTCAATGGAACCCCTGCGCTACCCGAACGCTTTTCCGGGACATGAAATACAATGATTCTCAAGGGAATATGAACCTGGGGAGCTGCCAGCCCTACACCACCGGCATCCTCCATGGTCTCAATCATGGATTCAACAATCCGCGCGACCTCTTCGCTCTTTGGGTCTTCAACGGCACGCGCCGCTGTCTGCAAGACAGGGTGACCCATGCGGGCTATTTTCAGTATTGGCATGCCCTACCCTTTGAACGTCCCGGCTTTTTACCAAACACATACACCATATCATGATGCGCAATGGGGTACCGCAGGATTCTGCTCTATTATTTTGTTTTCCCGCGCACAATAGCATGCTAGAACACGGCACAGGAACACCTTGCCGCATGCAAGTATTCCTGTTTCTTTTGCCCTGCCCTACAGGGTGAAACACACGATTTCCTGCGGAAGGAGGTGACGTCAAGTGCAGGTTCTGGTTCGTGACAACAACGTCGATCAGGCTCTCAAGGCTCTGAAGAAAAAGATGCAGCGCGAAGGAGTTTTCCGTGAAATGAAGCTCCGGCGCAGTTTTGAGAAGCGTTCCGAGAGGAAGGCCCGCGAGAAGGCTGAGGCAATCCGCCGTACGCGGAAGCTGGAGCGCAAGCGCCTCGAGCGCGACGGCTTCTAAGCCCAAGGTCGATCCGTTTGTCCCAAACGGCCTCCTTGAGTACCTAAAACCCCGCCCGGACACTGTCCTGGCGGGGTTTTCCATACCTGAAAAGCAAGATGTAAACCCCTCTCGACCCTATATATGGAAGAAACAAGGTGGGGTAGATTTATAAGCGCCTTGCAGCTACAATGCGCTCATCCTGCGCGAATGGTTTACACGCGGAGAGAGAGTGTAGGCTTATCTGTGCTGCGGGATACATCAGGGGTGCTAAGGAGAGCGCAATGATATTCCGAGTATCCGTAACCAGCCTTGTAGCTGGTCTTCTTTTTGTGTCTGGGTCAGTCATGGCCCAAGATCTCGCCGCTGGTGAGAAAATCGCCAAAAGCCGCTGCGCAGCCTGCCACAGCTTTGACAAGGGCGGCGCACACAAGGTTGGTCCCAACCTGTTTGGAATAACAACCCGGGGGCCGGCCAAAGCTACGGGCTATGCCTATTCAACAGGCCTGACCGATGCGGCAACAAAAGGTTTTGCGTGGGACAAGGCCGAGCTCGACACCTACCTCACGGATCCTTCCAAATTCCTGGAACAAAAAACCGGGGATGCCAAGGTTCGCTCTAAGATGACCTTCAAACTGCCCAAAGCCGATGAACGGGCTGCTGTGATCTTGTACTTGGAAAGCCTCAAGTGAGATTATTTCATATAAAATACCCCAAGCCCCCCATCTCGGGGGGCTTTTTTATTAACCCGAACAGATTACGAATCATTGCCGGGAATAGCTGGCTCAAGGCCCGCTGAACGATCTCTCTCGAAAGCGTGCTTATGCTTTTCACGGTGATTATCACCCAAGAAGCTATAGACGACAGGAAGAACAAAAAGCGTAAAGAGAGTCCCGATCAAGAGACCAGAAACAATCACAACGCCAATAGAATGGCGACTTCCTGCCCCGGCACCGGAAGCCAGTGTCAGAGGAAAAGCGCCTGCAACCATGGCCGCTGTTGTCATCAAAATGGGGCGCAACCGTAAAGATGCAGCATGCGCAACAGCCTCCGTACGGCCTTTCCCCCCATAGATCTGCTCTTCACGAGCGACTTCGCAAATAAGAATACCGTGCTTTGTAATGAGGCCGATCAGCGTAATCAGACCAACCTGGGTGTAAATATTCAGTGATACCAGTCCAATAGCCAAAGGCGCCATAGCCCCGACCATGGCCAGCGGAACCGTCACCATGATAACCAGAGGGTCCCTGAAGCTTTCATATTGGGCAGCAAGAACAAGATAAATAATGACAAGTGCAAACGCGAACGTCAGCATAAGGGCGCTACCCTCGGTCACAAACTGGCGTGTCGGGCCCGCATAGTCAAAGGTATAACCGGCAGGTAACAGGCGCTGGGCTGTATCACGAAGAAAGTGGACAACATCACCCATCGCCACACCGGGCATGGGCACGGCCTGGAAAGTGGCAGAATTCAACTGATTGAACTGCCTGAGTACATTGGGCTCTGTCACAATTTCTGTGCGCACAAGGCTGGATAACGGGATCAGCTGATCAGATTCACCGCGCACATACACTGTTCCGATCGCAGCAGGATCCAAGCGGAACTGTCGCTCTGACTTGGGAATAACTTTATAGGCCTTGCCCTCTATATCGATGCGGTTGACATGATTCCCACCATAAACACCGCCCAAGGCCATGCCGATATCCTGCATGGATACGCCATAGAGCCCCGCCCGATCACGATCCACAGTTACCTTGACTTCGGGTCTATCGTACTGAAGGTCAAATTTATGGAAAATGAAATAACCACTTTTCCGGGCTGCATCGCCGAATTCCTGCAACACACCCATCAGGGAGTCATAGTCTGCTGTTGTTGATATGACAAACTGCACCGGCATTCCCCCAAACCCGGGCAAGGGTGGCAAGGAAAATGCAGACCCTCTCAAGCCAACGACCTGCTTCAGATTCCGGCCAACCTCGTCAACAACCTGCTTCTCCGAACGCTGACGCTCACCCCAAGGCTTCAGTATAACGCCGGCAAAACCATCAGACACAGCCTCCGCACCAACAATGAAGAAATAGGTATCTTTCTCGCGAACAGAATCAAAAATTCCACCAACCTGCTCCGCATAGATATCCATATACTCCGGGTTGGCATCCGTAGGGCCTGTCAGCTCGACCAAGGCAATACCCTGATCCTCAGGCGGGGCAAGCTCCGAACTTGCCAGCTTAAACAAAAAGGGAAGGCTGAGAAGAACAACCGTCGCCACAATCAAGACATAACGCCAATGACGGATAGACTCCGACAGCAAGTGCTCATAACGCTCTGAAAGACGGGAAAACCAGGCATCAATCAGCTGAGCAATCCGGCTGCCATCATGGGCCCTCAGCAAATGAGCGCACATCATTGGCGACAATGTCAGTGCAATAACACCGGATACCAGGACAGATCCTGCCAATGTCAACGCGAACTCCTTGAACAGGGCACCCGTCAACCCCCCCAGAAATGCCATTGGCGCGTAAACCGCTGCCAGCGTAATCGTCATGGAAATAACGGGCACCGCAATCTCACGAGCACCGACAATGGCAGCATGAAAGGGCGACTTGCCCTCTTCTATGTGCCGATGCACATTCTCCACCACAACAATGGCGTCATCCACAACCAGCCCAATAGCCAGAACAAATGCCAGAAGGGTCATCAGGTTGATGGAAAAGCCCATTGCCAGCATCAGCGTACAAACGCCGATCAAAGACAGGGGAATGGTTACAATCGGTATGACAACTGATCGTGGAGATCCCATAAACACAAAGATAACGCAGATAACAATGATCACAGCCTCAATCAGGGTTTTCAGAACCTCTCGAATGGACTCCTGTATAAAAATTGTTGAATCATAATTCACATCAAGGTGAATAGAGGCTGGAAGATTCTCCCGTATACGCGGCAAGGCCGCACGGACATCCCGGACAACGGTCAAAGGATTGGCGTCCGGTGTGGCATCAATTGATACAAACAGCGCTTTTTGACCATTGGAGAGAACCGTCACGTCTGACTGTTCCGGGCCAATCGTGACCTTAGCAAGGTCTGCCAGACGCACAACGCCGTTCTCTGTTGTTTTGATAACCAGGTTCTCGACAGCATTCACGTCGCTGACGCTGGTTTCGGCGCGGATAGTCATGGAATCGGTATATCCACGCAGGGAACCGGCTGCGACCTGCAGATTATTGCGCTTCAAAACATCGTAAATTTGCTCGGCCGTCAGTTGGTTCAACGCCATCAGCTGAGGATTCAACCAAATCCGGACCGATATCTTCTGGGCACCCAGCAAGGTAACCGATGCAACGCCGGGAATAATAGACAGCTGCGGCCTTACAACCCTGCTGACATAATCGGTAATCTGGGCCCGATTCAAAACCGTGCTGGAAAACGCCATATACAGGCTGGACACACCGGAGCCTGCCTTCTTCCTGACAACGGGCTCCTCCGCTTCAGAGGGAAGCTCGGAACGTGCGGCCGAGACCTGGGCCATTGCTTCGGTCATCGCTGCATTCGGGTCATGGTTGAGGCGGATATACGCTGTTACAAGGCTGGAACCGGCAGAGCTGCTGGATGTGATGTAATCAACACCATCAACGCGGGCCAAGGCAGCCTGAATGGGATCACCAATGAAACCCTGCATCAGACGTGCATCTGCACCCGGGTATGCTGTTGTGACTTCAATAACCGTGTTGGACAGCTCCGGATATTGCCTTACCTGCATACTGTCCAAGGAACGAATGCCAAGAAGAAGAATGATGAAACTGACGACGATTGATAAAACAGGCCTGCGAAGAAAAATATCGGTAAACCGCATGGTGGCCTCCAATCAATCCAAGCCCAGAACGGGCGGAGAGGACAGGCGGCCATCATCAACAATCTTGATCCGCGCCCCACGAGAAAGTTTAAATCCACCGACGGCAACAACACGGTCGCCGGCCTTGATCCCTTCCAGAATACGGACCCGGCCGTCACGACGCTCCCCTATACGCACAACGGTTGGAACAGAGCGAAGAACCCCGCTTCCATCATCTCCAACTTTATAGACTGTTTCTCCGTACAGAGAGTACGTCACGGCTGTAACCGGCAGCGTAACCACTGCCTCGCTCTGACCACGGGATATTTCAATTCTTGCAAACATGCCCGGGCGTAGCTTCCGGTCAACATTGGCAAAGCTTGCCTGTATGCGAACCAAACCACTTCCATCAACAGATGGCTCCATGGCACTGAGTGTTCCCTCAAACACCTGACCTGGATAAGCAACAACCGATGCATGCACAGCCTGACCAATCTTCAACAAGGGCAGAACATCTTGTTCCACACCTGCATTCAGACGCATTGCTGAAAGATTTTGAAGATTTACCAGGGCATCACCGGGCTGGACATACTGCCCAAGATCTGGACGCACAAGCCCGAGATCCCCATCAAAGGGGGCACGTATAACCTTGCGCTCAATTGTGGCCCGCAGGGACTCAGCATCCGCCGTAACGGAATTGAGATTGGCCTCCGCCTCATCAAGATTGGCTTGAGAGGCCGCATCCACTTTGCGCAGACTACGCAAACGCTGAACAGTGAGCCGCTGTAGCGTGACCTTGGCTTCTGCCGATCGCAGATTCGCTCTCTCAACGTCTGCATCCAGCTCAACCAAGGTATCATCGGCCTTGACAGACGCCCCTGAAGAAACCCTGATAACCTTCACAAGCCCGCCAACCGCACTGGAAACCAGAACACCCTGCTCTGCCTCCAAGGTACCAATGGCCGGAATGGTTTGCTCCCAATGATCTTCGGTTGCAACGGTTACAGCCACGGCATGCTCTGGTTCCGGTAGGTTTGCCAGAAATCTGGCAATCGCAACCTCCCGAAAAAGGCCAAACCCTATAACCAACGCCAAGACCAAACCTACCCCAATCGTGATCAAGACAGGCTTGCGCGCAACCGATTCCAGCTTAAACAAATTCATCCCCAAGTCATTGTAAGAGAGAAGGATCTGAGACCCTGCTCAAATTGTAGCATCCAAACATATAAAGAATGATAAATTACGCTGCTCCTTTCTTGGGTAGACACAGAACAGCATAGACACGGTTGATGCTACGCCTTCTGAATCAACTCTATTTTATACCCATCAGGATCTTCAATGAATACGATCAACGTCTTGCCGTGCTTCATGGGGCCTGGTTCACGCGTGATACGCACACCCTCGGCCCTCAGGGATTCACAAGTTGCATAAATATCGTGCACACCCAAGGCAAGGTGGCCAAACCCCATCCCAATCTCATACGGGGCAGTCTGATCCCAATTGTGAGTTAACTCCAGGACCGTATGGTCATCTTCTTCGCCATAGCCCACAAACACCAGCGTAAAGCGCCCTTCAGGATAATCACGACGACGCAACACCTGCATACCAAGGTGGCGAGTATAAAAATCAACTGACGCTTCCAGATTCAGGACACGGATCATGATATGCAGAAATTGGAACGTCACACTCTGTCTCCCCTTGAGAAACTACGGAACAGGCTGCCGAACCCCAGAAAACTCCAGGACGGCGGCAGCGGCACGGTCCGCAGGATCACCATCTCCACCGGCCAAGTAGCGCAAGGATTGGGCAAATTCAAGGCGCTGCGCTTCTCTTTGCGACGGATCATATAAAAGAGCCTGAACAACAGGCGCTATACGCTCTGATACACACTTCTCCTGCAGAAGTTCGGGCACAATCTCACGATCACGTACAATATTGATCAAATTCACAAAGCGAAGCCGGGTCAGGCGCCGAAAGATCCACGCTGTCAGGGGAGCAACGCGATAGATAATACAATGCGGAACGCTGGCCATTGCCAGTTCCAGCGTCACCGTACCCGAGGCAGCAACAGCCGCAGTTGAAGCTGCAAATGCGGCATAGCGATCCTGCTCCCCCCGTACAAGCACAACTCTTGCCGGCCAACTCTTTACAGCTTCTGCAACCATAGCCGAAACGGTTGCCACCGTTGGTACTACAACAACCAGATCCGGGTTCATGGCCACCAAAGACGTTACAACCCCCTTTAACACGGGCAATAAACGCGACGTTTCGCTATGGCGGCTGCCAGGAAGAACACAAAGAACGAGACTATCCGGAGCTATATTGTGCTGTGCGCGGAAAAGCGCCCCATCTCCCTTGTCCGCTCCGCTTCCAACGACAGGATGCCCAACGTGGCAGCACTCCAAGCCATAGGGTCGGAACCAAGCCGGCTCATTGGGAAGAAGACACAAAAGTGATTGTACCGTGCGTGCAACTGTTTTGGCACGGGTTTCTTTCCACGCCCATACCATGGGAGCCACATAATGAATACGCCGCACAGACGGAGAAGCCTTGGCAACCGAACGCTGCAAACGGCCCGTAAACCCCCATGAATCAACTGTGATCAACGCAACAGGTGATTCCTGCACAATGCGATCTGTAAGACTGCGAATGATGGCAAGAACACGTGGAATACGGGGAATAACCTCGACCAGCCCCATAACAGCCAGCGCAGACTGATCAACCAGACTCTCCAGTCCCTCGGCGGCCATACTTTCACCACCAACCCCCATAAAACGAATACGTCCCCCCGTCGCCCGCTTCAGGGCAGCCATCAGGCGCGCCCCCAAGACATCCCCCGAAGGCTCGCCGGTGACAATAAAAAACAGAGGGATATCAGACGTCATGCCAGCACGCGCCCTGCTTCATCAACCCCAACAACAAATAATCCCAGCCGATCTGCTTCAGCAATAGCTTCACTACGATGAACAAGCAGGCCAGCTCCGCTCTGAACGGCCACACCGCGCAAACCAGCTGAAAAGGCGGCCCCAACGGTTTCCGGGCCAATTGTAGGGAGATCTGTACGCTGCTCTTGGCCGGGTTTACGCATTTTGACAAGAACGCCTCCATTCCCGTCCCTGCGCAAATCCAGGCAACGAGACAGCATTGCATCTGTCCCTTCGACCGCCTCGACGGCCAACACAATGCCTTGTTGGACCACGACACCCTGTCCAACATCAAGAAGACCAAGACCCCGCGCTACCTCAGCCCCCCTTATGATATCCTGCCGGGCTTGGTTATCCGGAGAATGACGACCAAGAACCCCGCGTGGCATCACAACATCACGCAACACATCATCAATGCCGATAACCCTGAATCCCTCTGCCTCAAACTCGGCAATCACAGCCCGAAGCAAACCGTCGTCGCCCAGTGCCCGCAAACCAATCCGGGCAAAAAGCCGGGCGGCACGCCAATCCGGACACAAGTCGAGAAACCCCGGACGCCGAACTGCGCCAATCATCACAACATCTGTAACCCCAGCCTTTTTCAGTGCTGAAAACCCCTCTGCTGCGGCCCCCAAGCGAACCCACACATGGGGATGGGCGCCAACCCAAGACGGCTCGGCATAACCCTTGAGAGCCAGCACAAAATAAGGACGGCCACCCTGACGGCACGCATCAGCTGCTTGGGCAGGAAGATCACCGCTTCCTGCTACAATCCCCAGAACCACAGTATGCTCACCCATTGTCCATCGGCCGACAAAACGACCGGGTGGAATCTGTATCCAAGAAACGGACAACAGCCTGAACAGGCTCGCAGTCAGGCCAACGGGACCGGACATCTTCTATGCGTTCAGACAAGACTGATGCGCTGTCACCAGCCTGAAACAATATCTTGAACGCACTTCTCAGGCTATGAATATCAGCTCGCCCAAAACCCCGACGCTTGAGACCGACAAGATTCAGGCCTTCCAAACGAGCACGATTCCCCATGACCGTACCATAGGGAATAATGTCACCTTCCACACCTGATAACCCACCAACCATGGCATGGCATCCTATGCGGACAAACTGATGAACGGCAGCGCCCCCGCCAATAACGGCAAAATCATCGATCTCGACATGTCCACCCAACAAAACGTGATTCATAACCAGAACACCACGACCAATCCGGCAATCGTGCGCCACGTGGCATCCCACGGCCAACATGACCTGATCACCAACAGAAGTCAGCATTCCCCCACCTTCTGTACCAATGTTTACGGTTACATGTTCACGAACGAGGCAGTCGCGCCCAATATCAAGCCGGGACGGTTCACCCTTGTACTTGAGATCCTGGGGAGCCAACCCTATCGAGGCAAAGGGAAAAATACGAGTACCGGATCCAATACGGGTTCTGCCATCAATAATAACATGCGAGAAGACAGTAACATTCTCCCCCAGTTCAACACCGGGACCAATGACAGAAAACGCTCCAACAGAAACACCTTCTGCAAGGCGGGCAGCAGGATCAATGATTGCGGTGGGGTGTATAAAGGGCATAGTGGCATCAACTATCCATAATCATGGCCGCATATGTTGCCTCAGCAACAACAGTATTGCCAACACGTCCCTCTGCCCGGAACTTCCACACGTTCTTGCGGGCATGCTCCTTGAAGACATGCAGCTCCAAACGATCACCGGGAACAACAGGCCGGCGGAATTTTGCACTCTCCACACTCATGAAATACACCAGCTTGCCCTCTGCTGCCTCGCCCAAGGTAGCAACAACAAGAACAGCCGATGTCTGGGCCATGGCTTCAACAATCAGCACACCGGGCATAACGGGACGCCCGGGAAAATGCCCCTGAAAGAATGGCTCGTTAACAGAGACATTCTTTACACCAACAGCAGAAAGCCCAAGACATACATTCTCAAGACAATCCACCATCAACATGGGGTAACGGTGTGGGATCATCTCCATAATCCGTTCCACATCGATCCGCTCAAAATCAACGGACGACGATGGCATCTCTTTGGCTAAATTATTTGTCATCTCAATCTGCCCATCTATCTCAAAAACATGGCGCTAGGAGGACCTACGGGAAATCAGCTTGCCCAAGGCAGCGACCTCGCGCCAGAACTCCTTGATCGGCTTGGCGGGATATCCCATTACCACCGCGCGCGCATCAACATCACGCATCACGCCAGACTGCGCCGCAATCTGGGCGCCATCACCAATCACCAGATGACCGGCAATGCCACCCTGACCACCAATAACAACACCTTTTCCAAGCTTTGTGCTGCCCGATATCCCAACCTGGGAAACGATGACAGAACCAGCCCCTACCTCAACGTTATGGGCAATCTGGACAAGATTATCAATCCGGCAACCAGATCCAATAACCGTATCGGGGCCAGAACCACGGTCAATTGTTGCATTCGCACCAATTTCCACATCGTCCCCAATAACAACACGACCCAGCTGGGGAACCTTCAAATGCCCGGCCGCACCCATCGCAAAGCCAAAACCATCCTGACCAATACGGCAGCCCGGATAGATAATAACCTTGTCCCCCGCAACCGTGTGCGTAACGGATGCATTGGCACCAACCACACATCCCCTGCCCAAAACAACCCCAGTGCCAATAACAGCATTGGGCCCGATGACTGTCCCGGCTCCAATAGAAACACGAGCGCCAACAACAGCGCCGGCCTCAATAACAACTCCGTCGCCAAGGCTGGCTGAAGAATCAAGGACCGCTGACGGGTGGACACTCGGCCCCAGGTGCGAACCAGGGTAAAAAAGCGAGGCTATCCTAGCATAAGCCCGATACGGATCATTGCTGAACAACAGGGCAACGCCCGGAGGCGCTGCATCACGGTGCAATGGATGCACAACGCAAGCCGCCGCCTTAGTAGAACGAAACTGAGGCAAATAAGCCCGATTATCCAGAAAAGAAAGATGACCGGCCCCAGCCGTTGACAGAGGGGCAACGTCATGTATCACCAGCTCCTTGCTCTGGTCAGAGATCTCTGCATCTGCAGCTGCAGCAAGATCAACCAGACGAAAAGGGCCAGCCTTGTTGAAGAAACGTGGATCAGCCAACGAACTACCTCTCTCCTTCCAGAACTCCACCCGTTTCATCTTGCTCCGCTAACATCGACGGATCCAACATGGAAAGATGGGGAAGATCTCTGTTCAGACGCTCCAGAACTTCATCTGTAATATCAACCCGGGGGTCAAAAAGAAAAACTTGGGACCGGTAAAAGACAACGCCCATGCCCTTTTCCTGCGCCACACCATGCACAATTTTTATCAAAGCAGACTGCACCTCAGCGATCGCCGTGGCAAAGGAACGCTCCAAGGCAGCGCGCTTGGCCTGAACCTGCTTCTGGAAACGCGTCACGCGCCCCTGGAATGCCCGTTGACGTCGGGCAAGCTCCTCCGGAGAAAGCGTAGCACGAAGTTTCAAGAGAGACTCATCCTCAGCCCTCAGCTTCTTCTCCTGCTTTGCAGTTTCACCTTGGTAGACCTCTTGGTACCTATCCCGGTCCGCAAAAACCATACGAGCCGCCGAGGACTCCGCCATGATCTTTTGCTGATCCAGAACACCGAAAGCATACTCCTCACGTCCTGCATGCGCCAAAGAGATCTGAAGCAACAAGACAAAGCAGGAAATATAAACCCTGATAACGTACCGCAAATACATCAGAAACGCGTTCCGAAGTTAAAGCGGAAGAACTCTGTCTTATCATAATTCTCTTTTACAAGCGCTTGGGCAAGATCGATGCTGACCGGCCCCATCGGAGACTTCCAGACCAATCCTACGCCAGCAGAAACGCGCGCCTTGCTGGACTTGTTGACCTCAGATGCAAGCACACCGTCCGGTTCACCTGAAATACCATAGTCGATGAACGACTTGGCAGATATACCCAACTCCTCAGGCAGGCCAAGAGGAAAACGAAGCTCTGTCGTACCGGCAGCAATCCACTTGGCACCAAAGGAATCACCCGTCAATTTGTCCCGGGGGCCTGCGCCGCCGTACTTGAAGCCACGCAGGTTATCACCGCCCAAGTAGTAGTTTCTTACAAAACGAACGTCCTGCCCAAGCCCTTCAACAGCACCAATCATGCCCTGCTGCATTAGAACAGCATCGTCGGTAATCGAAATATACTGCTGCGCATCGAGCGCGCCCCTGACAAACTTTTCGCTACCGCCAGCACCGGCAACATCCGTACTCAGACGCACGATATAGCCTTCCTTCGGCTCTATCACATTGTCGCGACGGTCATAGGAAAGGGTCTGCCCGACCATTGACAGAACACTCTTGCCTTCATTGATACGGCTGGCAGATCCAGATTGACGAGCCCCACGCAAATAACGCGAAGCCGTGGCCTTGACCTTGGTAATCTCGGTTTCGCTGACCGTGTAGCGAAGGCCTTGGCGCCAATGCTCGTCATAATCAAAGCCCAAGCGCAAACCAACGCCCATTTCCTTGATGTCGTAAGATGACTCCCGCTGCCGGTCACGCTCACGAGCAAAAACATCAAAACCAGCCGCCAAAGGACGATCAAGGAAGTAAGGTTCTGTAAAACCAAGTTCAACTTCCTGCTTGCGCTCGGCAGCTGTTAACGAGAGCCGAACATCCTGCCCCTTGCCGAGCAGGTTACGCTCACTCAGGGATGTATTAAACAGGGCGCCATCGCTACTGGACCATCCAACGCCAAACATCAAGCTCCCGGTTGAACGCTCGCGCACATCAACCTTGACGGTTGTTTGATCCGGCGCCGTCTCGGAGGGAACATTGGTTACTTCAACTTTTTCGAAAAAGCCAAGATTACGGATCTTATCGCGGGAACGCCGCAAACGCGCTGAATTAAAGGCATCGCCTTCAACAAGCTGCATCTCACGACGCACAACGCTGTCAAGAGTCCGCATGTTGCCCGATATATCGATACGATCAACGTAAACCCGCGGACCTTCCTGAATCTCGTAAACAATATCGATAATACGGGATTTGCGGTCACGTTTCACACGTGGGCGTACATCAACAAAGGCATATCCCAAGGCACCGACAGCATCAGTCAATGCCTGAACAGTTTCCTCAACATAATCCGCATTATACCAATCGCCCTGCTGCCCGACGATGACAGAAGACAGATCAACAGCATCCATATCCGGAAGTGCAATCTCTATCTTTTGCTCTCCGAATGTATAGCGATCACCTTCATCGACCGTGAAGGTCATGAAAAAACCGGAACGATCGGGGGTTAACTCCGCAACTGAAGAAATAACCCGGAAATCGGAGTATCCCTGACGCAGATAGAACCGACGCAGCAACTCGCGATCATAGTTCATACGATCGGGATCGTACGTATCGGAAGAAGACAGGAAGCGATACCAACGCTCTTCCTTGGTCGCAATCATCTCTTTCAGAAGATCATCGGAGTACTTCTTGTTTCCGACGAAATTAATCCTCTGCACATACGTAGACGGCCCCTCATTGACCTCAAAGACCAAGTCAACACGATTTTGCTCAAGCTCTATGATCTTGGGTTCGACAGTAACAGCAAAACGCCCACTGTGCCGATAGACATCCAGAACGCGCTTCACATCCTCCTGAACCTTAGTTCTGGTATAAACATGACGGGGCCGCAGCTGCAACTCTGTCTGAAGCTTCTTCTCATCAATCCGTCTGTTGCCTTCAAAAACAACGCGATTAATGATTGGATTTTCCACGACCTTCACAAGAAGAGCAGAACCGCTGCGGGTGATCGAAACATCGGCAAAAAGACCGGTTGCAAACAAACTCTTCAGAGACCCATCAACACTGTCAGGCCCCAGTTTGTCACCGGGACGAAGCGTCATGTAGGCCTTGACTGTTTCAGCCTCAATTCTCTGGTTCCCCTCGACCCGGATCTCAGAAAGGGCAACAGACGCTGAATCCTGAATCGAAGCCGGGCGGGCATGGGCCTCGGACAGGACCAAACCGGGAGAAAAAGCGAAAGCGAGTGCCCCGACGGCTGTCAGAGTCAGCACAGGAGCCACAAGGGCGGGATAAGAACGACCAGACAAGGAAACCCCCGCACAGGAGAATGACAAAAGCAGAACAGAACAAAACTAGCCGGAGTGCTACCCTGCGATCAATCGCAGAATATCATTCCAAGTCGTGAAGATCATTAGCCCGAAGAGAAGGATAAGTCCAATCCTCAAACCAATCTCTTGGGCTTTCTCGCCCAAGGGGCGACCACAAACAGCCTCCCACGCGTAAAGAACAAGGTGACCCCCATCCAAGGCAGGGATAGGGAACAGATTAATCAGGCCCAGATTAACGGACAAGACAGCGACGAACATAATCATGCTGAGAAAGCCGAGCTGCGCCGCATTGCCGGAATACTCAGCGATACGCACAGGGCCACCAAGATCCTCTACGCCCCTGGTGCCGACAACAATCTGACCAAGAGCTGCCAGCGTACTGACACTCACAGACCATGTGCGATTCACAGCCTCAACAACGGAATCAAGCGGCCCCAGACGTTCAATACGGAACGCTGAACCAGAGGAGGACACACCTAGGACAGGGATTTTCTGTGTCTTCCCAAATCCATCGGGCATCTCCCGCCATTCTGGGACCGTATGGAGAACCAGCTCCTGCCCATTGCGCAGAACCGTTACACGCATGGGGGCCGCACCGTAAACAGGCACCAGCATACGAAGATCCTCGAACTGACGAACAGCCCGCCCTTCTATAGCTGTAATTTCATCTCCGGGCTGAATGCCGGCTGCAGCCGCCGGACTTCCTTCGCTGACACGATCAACCACAGCCGGCGTAAATGGTTTGCCAACAAACATGAAAACCAGAGAGAATACGACAAGGGCAAACAGGAAATTTGCCGCAGGCCCCGCAAAAACAATGGCTACCCTTTGCCATACCCGTTTGGATGCAAAAGCACGCTCACGATCTTCAACAGCCACATCGGCAGCAACCGCACTGGAGGCATCGGCATCACCCAGAAATCGGACATAGCCCCCTAATGGAATCAGCGATATTTTCCAGCGTGTTCCGCGCGCATCGTCAAAACCGATGATTTCAGGACCAAAGCCAATGGAAAAGACCTCTACATGCACGCCATTCCAGCGGGCAACAAGAAAGTGCCCAAGCTCATGGACAAAAACCACGACGGTCAGCGTCAGAAGGAACGGAACGAGATAGGTGGAGAAAAATGAAAGAACATCCATGACGCAACGTATCCGTATCCTTCAGGAATTTATGAAGACCGCAATAACACCATCAACCGGAACCAGAAGCTACTCCGGATAATCGGGCCTGACACATCTGTACCGCAATCGCGCGGGCCTGATGGTCAACTTCCAGAACATCAGAAAGATGTTCTGGCTCCGGGCAGCCCGAAAGACGGGCCAACGTTTCCTCGACCACAGCGGCAATATCGGTAAAGCGTAAGGAACCATCAAGAAAACGGGCAACCGCAATCTCGTTGGCTGCATTAAGAACAGTCGGGGCACCACCACCCTGACACAGGACAAAACGAGCAAGACGAAGAGCAGGAAAACGGCTCTCGTCAGGAGGCTCGAATGTCAGGGAACCCAAGGTACGCCAGTCCAGTCTGTCCGTCAGGGCCTCCATACGGCCAGGCCATCCAAGAGCAAAGGCAATCGGAATCCGCATATCCGGCGCACCCATCTGCGCAAGGATAGATCCATCCTTGTAAGACACCATGGAATGAATAACAGACTGCGGATGAACAACAATATCGATGCAGTCTTCATTGACACCAAAAAGGTGACTAGCTTCAATCAGCTCCAGCCCCTTGTTCATCATCGACGCAGAATCAACCGAAATCTTCGCCCCCATGGACCAGACAGGGTGAGAAACAGCCTCATCCGGAGTTACATCGCACATCTGCTCCAAAGAGAATTGGCGGAAAGGACCACCAGAAGCCGTCAGCGTCAATTTTTCGACCTGATCCACCACGGACTGGTCAAGAGCCTGGAAAATGGCGGAATGCTCTGAATCGACAGGCAAAAGAGTTGCGCCGCAACGCGCCACCTCAGACATAACAAGGCGACCCGCACAAACAAGCGATTCCTTGTTTGCCAAAGCAACAACGGTTCCTTGCCGAACAGCGGCCAAGGTCGGAGCAAGACCAGCAGCCCCCACAACAGACGACATGATCCAGTCAGCCGGCCTGGACGCAGCATCAACAACAGCATCCAATCCTGCAGCAACCTCCGTACCTGTGCCGGCCACCGCCATCTTCAGGTCAGAATAAAGAGCCGGATCCGCAGTAACGACAACTTCAGGGTGAAAGGCACGAGCCTGCCGCGCTAAAAGATCAATGTTACGATTACCAACCAAGGCAACAAAATGCCACCTCTCTGGGTTGGCAGACAGAAGATCAAGAGTGCTTGTACCGACTGACCCCGTCGATCCAAGAATAGAGACACGACGAGGGCCAACAGGCTCTGTACGGTGAACCGGGTATCGCATCACCAAGACCCCAAGCCTCCACCCAAGGCGAGAACAACCAAAACAACAACGGGCGCTGCCGCAACAAGGCCATCAAGACGATCAAGAATACCACCGTGCCCCGGTATAATCCCACTGCTGTCCTTGACCCTGAAGCGCCTTTTCACAGAAGACTCAAAAAGATCGCCAACCTGAGCCACAACAGCAAGAAGTGCTGCAAGAACCAACGCAAGCAGCCAGCCCGGCATACCCAGCATGAATGGAAACGCAGCACCCGTTACAGCAGCACACACCGCACCACCCAGCAAACCAGCCCATGTCTTGTTCGGGCTGATCCGTGGGGCAAGCTTGGGGCCACCGATAGAGCGCCCACAAACGTAAGCTCCCGTATCCGTTGCCCACACAACGAATAAAAGCCACATGAGAGTCCAAACATCAGTCTCGCCACGCAGCCAAGAAAGAGCAAGGCACGGAAGGCCAATATAAAGCACACCCATAGCAAGCCAGCCTGAGCGGCTGAATGCCGCAACAACCAGCGTTCCAACCCATACAAGCCCCAAGGAAATAAAGGGCGAATGAGGTGCCAACAGGGCAGACACAAACGTAGTTCCGGCAGCAAGCATCCCGCAACCACCAAAACGCCCCCTGCACATTCTGTCCCACTCCCAAATCATCAAGGCAGACGCAAGAGCAACGACAGATGAAAAGGCAATATCACCAAACCAGACGGCCAAAAGAACAACAGGAGCAAGAAACAACGCCGAACAGACTCTGGCTCCTAACACGGATACCCCCATACACGATAAAGACAGTCAGCCCGTCAAGGCGCCAAAGCGTCGGTCCCGCACCGCAAAAGCCTGTAAACACTTTGCAAGTTCAGCCTTATTGAAGTCAGGCCACAAGACATCTGTAAAAACAAACTCTGTATAAGCACACTGCCACAGAAGAAAATTACTGATTCTTTGCTCACCGCTGGTCCGAATCAAAAGATCAGGATCGGGCAAACCGGGAATCATCAAAGAAGACGAGAACAGATCCTCGGAGATTGAGCCTGCATCCAGTAATCCATCCCGAACCATCCCGGCTAACTTCTGAACCGCTGAAACAATCTCAGCCCGACTGCCATAATTAATTGCGATCACAAGATCAAGAGAACTATTGCCAGCTGTTCTTTCTTCTGCATCGGCCATCAGGGCAACAATATCGTCTGCCAATCCAAAGCGATCACCCATAAACCTCAGGCGCACACCCTCAGCATGTAGACGTGATATCTCAGACTTTAGATAAAGACGAAGCAACCCCATCAAGGCAGACACCTCGGACTGCGGCCGCTTCCAGTTCTCGGACGAGAAGCCAAACAAGGTCAGCTGATCAATACCAAGCGAGGGAGCAGCCTCAACCACAACCCTCACAGCGTCGGCGCCACGCTTGTGACCGGCCACCCGGGGCAGTCCTCTTTTCTGCGCCCAGCGACCGTTACCATCCATGATGATTGCCACATGCAAGGCTATAAACCCTTCAGCTTGTTAGAAACCTGCTAAAACAGAAGCTACACGACAACACTATACCTGCATGATCTCTTTCTGCTTATGATCAAGAACCTCATCCAAGGACTTGATCGTCTCATCGGTCATCTTCTGTATTTCAGCGGTATAAGTATGAAGCTCATCCTGTGAGATCAGTCCATCTTTTTCCATTTTCTTCAGGTTGTCATTCCCGTCACGACGTACATTACGCACGGCAATCCGTGTTGTCTCTGCATACTTGGCCGCAACTTTCGTCAATTCCTGGCGCCGTTCCTCTGTCAAGGGAGGGACCGGAATGCGAATGGTCTGGCCATCCGCCATGGGGTTGAGTCCAAGGCCGGCATCACGAATAGCCTTCTCAGCTGCCTTGACCATTCCCTTGTCCCAAACGCTGACCGTCAACATCCTAGGCTCAGGAGAACCAACAGTACCCACTTGGTTCAATGGCATGCTCTGGCCATAAGCCTCAACCTGCACAGGATCAAGGAGGCTGATGTGCGCACGTCCTGTGCGCAAACCGGCAAACTCTTTTCTCATCACCTCGACGGCCTGCTCCATACGGTGCCGGATATCTTTCTTCAGCGAGGCATAGTCACCAGCCACGATCAATTCTCCTCGGAAATAACAGTATAGCGCCCCTCACCACGCATAACAGCGGCAAAAGCACCATTTCCATGCATGTTAAAAACAACAACAGGCAAGCGATTTTCACGTGCCAACGCAATAGCTGAGGCATCCATGACACGCAAATCCTTTGTCAGAACCTCTGTATAGCTCAGCGTTTCATACCGCTTGGCATTACAATCTTTTCTTGGATCAGCAGAATAGACGCCGTCAACTTGGGTAGCCTTCAGCAAGGCGTCACAATTAACCTCAACAGCACGCAAGGCAGCGCCTGTATCTGTTGTGAAAAACGGGTTACCTGTACCTGCTGCAAAAATGACGACCCGCCCCTTCTCCATGTGACGCACAGCCTTGCGCCGAATATAAGGCTCGCAAACAGCAGACATAGGAATAGCAGACTGGACGCGGGTATCAACACCCATCTGCTCCAGCGCATTCTGCACGGCAAGCGCATTCATAACCGTAGCCAGCATTCCCATATAGTCGGCACTGGCACGGTCCATCCCCTGCGCGGCACCAGAAACACCGCGGAATATATTGCCACCGCCAATCACCAAGCAAACCTGCACACCGCCCTGCACAACAGACCGCACATCACGGGCAATAGCCTCAATAACAGCACGGTCCATACCGTATTCACGATCCCCCATCAATCCTTCGCCAGATAGCTTGAGCATAACGCGGCGACAGGTTGACAGGACAAACATGATCAGAACTCCAAAAGGCACAGTGGATGAAAGAATGACACGAAGACATCAAGACGCAAGCGGAAGGGGGCAACACTCGCCAGATTGCACAACGTTGCCGCCTACCACATCAACACAGGAAGTGCAGATCCAAACAAGGATCAAGCATGCCCCGCAGCTGCAGCAACCTCGGCAGCAAAGTCGGATTCTTGCTTCTCTATTCCCTCACCCAAGGCAAACCGCACAAAGCCTTTCAGCTCCACAGGCTTCCCGAGTTCTTTGGCCAGATTGGCAACGACGGCAGAAATTCTTGTTTCACCATCGATGACAAAAATCTGCTCGACCAAGCACACTTCCTCGTAAAACTTCCGCAACCTGCCATCAACCATCTTGGAAATGATGTCCTCGGACTTTCCGGATGCACGGGCCTGATCGGCCAACACATCACGCTCCCGGTCCAAAGCAGCTGTATCCACCAGATCCTTGTTAAGGTACTGCGGATTAGCAGCCGCAACGTGCATGGCGATCTGCTTGCCCACTTCCTCAAGACGAGCCACATCACCTTCGGATTCCAGCGCAACAAGAACACCGATCTTACCAAGGCCAGGCTTGACTGCCGTATGGACATAAGAAGCAACAATACCAGAAGACACCGATAGCGCCTGGTAACGTCGCAGGTTCATATTTTCACCAATAGAGGCAATCGCTGCAGTCACTTCATCAACAACAGTGCGGCCAGAGCCCGGGAAAGCGGCAGCTTTCAAGGCATCAACATCACCATCCACACCAAGGGCCACCTGGGCAATGCCCTGCGCAAGGGACTGGAACTGATCATTGCGGGCCACAAAGTCTGTTTCAGCATTAAGCTCTACGACTGCAGCACGTGTGCCGGTGGCAGCAACAGCGACCAGCCCCTCGGCAGCAACACGCCCTGCTTTCTTGGCAGCAGCCGCAAGCCCCTTCTTTCTCAGCCAATCAACCGCAGACTCAAGATCCCCACCAGTCTCGGACAGCGCCTTTTTGCAATCCATCATGCCGGCGCCAGATGTTTCACGCAGTTCTTTCACCAGTGCAGCAGTAATTTCAGCCATTAGGGTAACACCTTCTTCTTCAGGGCACCGAGACCGACCAGCAACAGAACAAAATGGCCGGGAAGCTCGATACTCCAGTTATCTCGAAGAGCCTCACGTGCAGTGGGCCACTCAGGAAAACGGCGGCAACTGCTGTCGCCGCCGCATCGCTTCAACCGCGAACGCCTCAGGCCTCTGCCTGGGCACTGTCATTCTCGGCCACAAGGACCGGCTCAACAGGAGCCGCTTCCGATGCGCCAATATCAACACCAGCAGCCGTCATCTCTGCCTGGATACCCGAAAGAACAGATCCCGCAATCAGATCACAGTACGTGGTGATAGCACGAATGGCATCATCATTACCTGGAACGGGGAAATCAACACCCTCCGGGCTGGCGTTGGAGTCAACGATGGCAACCACGGGAATGCCAAGCTTGCGGGCCTCAGCAACAGCCAGATCTTCCTTTGTCACGTCGACAATAAAGAGAATGTTGGGCAGGCCGCCCATATCCTTGATCCCGCCCAAGGCACGATCAAGCTTTTCCATCTCGCGGGTCAGGCTGAGCTGCTCGCGCTTGGTAAAGCTGTTGACAGCGCCGCTCTCGAACATCCCCTCCAGCTCACGCAGGCGATTGATGGAATTGGATATTGTCTTCCAGTTGGTCAGCATCCCGCCAAGCCAGCGGTGATTGACGTAGTACTGTCCGCAGCGACGGGCTGTTTCAGCAACAATATCCTGCGCCTGGCGCTTGGTGCCAACAAACAGCACACGACCACCTGAAGACGTGACTTCACGCACCTTTTCCATGGCGCGCTGCAACAGCGGAACGGTCTGCTGCAGATCAATGATGTGCACGCCATCACGAACCCCGTACAGATAGGGCTTCATGCGGGGATTCCAGCGACGCGTGTTGTGACCGAAGTGACAGCCAGCCTCGACCAGCTGACGCAGTGTAAATGTCGGAAGAGCCATTATTTCCTCTTTTCCGGTTGATACCTCCACAGGGCAAGTGGCCGAATAAACGGCACCGGATGGACCAGAAGCCCCTTGGAGGGGGACAATGGGCCCGTGCACCCGTGTGTGTAGTTTTTCACAAGGCTGGTTGTTTATCGTGCCGGGCCATGAATTGCAAGCCTGGATATCATGCCGGCGGTCCAAGCCTAGATTTCCCGCACCTCCAAGACCCCGGGAACATCCTTCAGGGCACCAAGGGTATGGCCGGACAAGGCAAAGCCTTGGCGAAGAGGCATCTCAACCTCCTGAGATCGTGTTCTGGCCACCAGAACAACCCGGCCATGCCCATTGGCATCAGAGTCAATAATCTGGCGCACCTTGCCAAGGCAGGATGGAGCATCAAAAACAACCATAATTTTCTTGGTTGCCCTGGAAACGGCATTATCCAAGCTTTCAACATGCTGGACAGACAACCTGACCTGATCGCCATCCAACCGGGCATCCACACTCAGGAGAAGCGGCTTGCCAGAGTCCAGCAGATCCCTACTGGATGACAGAATCTCGGAAAAGAACATGGCTTCGTACCCGCCACCCGCATCCGAAAGGCTGACAAAGGCATAACGGGAACCATTACGTCCGGTTTTTTCCTTACGCCCCCCTACAATAGCAGCCATACGTACCGGCGTTTGCCCTCCATTCCGCAAATAAATTACAAGGTCAGAGGAAGGAACAGCATCAAGCCGCTCCAGGGTTGTTTTGTAAGCATCCAAGGGGTGTGCCGACAGGAAAAAGCCAATGGCGGCCCGCTCTTCATTCAGAATATCTGTCCTGGACCACTCTTCCCCTGCGGGCAAATCAAAGCGTGGAACCGTATCCGCAGGACCAAACAGGCTGACCTGGGACGAGGCACGAGCCTCTGCAGCGGCTTGGGCATGCCGTAAGAGAAGCTCTATACCAGCAAAAAGCCGTGCACGGGATGGCTCCAGACAATCAAAAGCCCCGGCCCTGACCAAATTCTCAAGCAACCTCTTGTTGATAGCACGGCTGTCCACACGCCCGGCAAAGTCCTGTACAGAGCGAAAAGCACCGCGACTTCTGCGTTCCGTCACCAGTCCCTGCATCGCAGCCTCGCCCACGTTGCGGACAGCCGCCAGCGCATAACGTACGGCCCCCTGTGGGTTGGGATCGCCAAATTCGACACCGAACTGAACATCAGAAGCATTGATATCAGGCGGCAGAAGCGGAATACCCAAACGCTGTAGCTCCCCCCTGAAAGAGGCCAGCTTGTCTGTATTATGCATATCATACGTCATGATTGCAGCCATGAATTCAACCGGGTAATTGGCTTTCATGTACGCTGTCTGATAGGCTACGTACGCATAGGCTGCAGCATGGGACTTGTTGAAGCCATAGCCAGCAAACTTGGCGATAGTATCAAAAATACCGGAAGCTTGACCGGAGGCAATGCCGCGCTCTGCGCACCCCTGCACAAACATGGCGCGCTGCTGGTCCATTTCCTCCTTGATCTTTTTCCCCATGGCCCGACGCAGAAGGTCAGCGCTACCAAGAGAATAGCCGGCCAGAACCTGGGCTGCCTGCATGACCTGCTCTTGATAAATCATGATCCCGTATGTTTCCTTCAGGATCGGCTCCAAGCTTGGGTGCATATAGTCAATCGGCTCGGTACCCTGCTTGCGGGCGATGTAGGAAGGAATATTATCCATCGGACCCGGCCGATACAGGGCAACAACCGCGATAATATCTTCCAGGCAGTCGGGTTTCATCCGTGTCAGGACGTCCCGCATTCCTTGCGATTCCAGCTGGAACACGCCTGCGGCCTCTCCACGGCCAAGCATATCATAGGTTTTCGTATCATCCAGAGGCAGGGAAGACAGATCGATCTGTATCCCCCTCTCACGCAACAGATTAACAGCCTTCTGCAGTACGGTCAGCGTTTTCAGGCCAAGGAAGTCAAATTTTACAAGCCCTGCCGATTCAACCCACTTCATATTGAACTGGGTTACCGGCATGTCCGACCCAGGATCGCGATACATCGGAACCAACTGGTCGAGAGGACGATCACCAATCACCACACCGGCCGCATGGGTTGATGCGTGTGAATAAAGTCCCTCTAGGCGCTGACCAATAGACAGCAACTGGGCAACCTGGGGGTCACTGTCACGCAGGGCCTGCAGCTGCGGTTCTTGAACAATGGCTTCCTGCAAGCTGACGGGGTTGGCAGGGTTGTTGGGCACCAGCTTGCAGATACGGTCAACGTAACCCAGGGGCATTTCCAGAACACGACCAACAGACCGCAGCACAGCCCTAGCCTGCAACTTTCCAAAAGTTATAATCTGCGCAACACGGTCACGCCCGTATGTTTTCTGAACATAGTCAATGACTGCCCCTCGCCGCTCCTGACAAAAATCGATATCGAAGTCCGGCATTGAAATGCGTTCCGGATTCAGGAAACGTTCAAAGAGAAGCTGGAAGCGGAGGGGATCAAGGTCTGTGATGGTCAGCGCCCATGCGACCAAGGAACCAGCACCGGAACCACGCCCCGGACCAACGGGTACGTCGTTGTCTTTTGCCCACTGGATGAAATCAGCAACAATGATAAAGTAACCAGGGAATCCCATCTGGATAATCACATCCAGCTCGAACGCAAGCCTTTGATAGTAAGGCGCGGCGGCCTTCACTTTTTCGTCCTCTGTCATACCCGGCGTATAAACATGAACAGGCAGGCGCCTTTCCAACCCTTCGCGGGCCATCTGGCGCAACACATCTTCTTCTGAACTGTCCACGGCACGCGCTGAACGCGGCAAGATTGGCTTGCGCTTCTCCACCATCACTGCACAGCGGCGAGCAATTGTCAGTGTATTGTCAGTGGCCTCCGGCAGATCCTGAAACAGCTCACGCATTTCGGCTGCCGATTTCAGGTAATGTTCCGGCGTCAACCGCCGCCGATCGGTCGCAGAAACCGTCAGTTTCTGTGACATACAAATCAAGACATCATGAGCCTCGAATAACTCGCGATCCGGGAAATAACAATCGTTCGTGGCGACAAGAGGAATCCCGTGCTTGTAAGCAAGATCGAGAAAAACAGGCTCGGTTTTGTTTTCTTCCGGAGTGTCATGGCGCTGTATTTCCATATAGAGTCGCCCGGGGAAAACCGACGCAAGCCACTGCAACTCAGCCTCAGCAGGCTGTAGCCCACCATTCAGGATCCGGTAGCCAACCGGCCCGGAAACCCCGCCCGTCAGACACAACAATCCTTCGCTTCGGGCTTCCAGATCCGGGCGGCGTATCTTTGGCACCTCACCACTCTCTGCCGCCATGAAGGCATGAGAAATCAGCGCGATAAGATTACTGTAACCAACAGCATCCTGACACAACAGAACAAGATCATCAAATTGGTCGGGCACCATATCCCGCCGACCCCGCGGGGGTTCCGTATCCCCACCGCGTTCCACGGCAACCTGACATCCGACAATCGGTTGCACACCATCGGCAGCCAACGTTACCGAAAACTCCAGCCCACCGAACAGGTTGCGGGTATCAGTAACGGCAACAGCCGGCATGCCACGTTCGCGACATATCTTGCCAAGCGTCTTGATTGGTATCGCCCCTTCGGACATTGAATAGGGCGTGTGAAGGCGGAGGTGAACAAAGGCATTCTGCATAGTCTGCCCAAGATGCCAGAACACAGCAGGAATCGCCAGACCTGGCGATAAGGATGGAGAGAGCCCAGGCCACATACACAATTTCCCATAAATAAATTGCGGAAAAAGGATGATGGCATTAGCGTACATTCATTCTTTCTCGACATGATGATAAAATGCCTGATAGGGCTTGCGAGGCATATATGCTTGTTTTCTGGATGGAATTTGCTCTGGTTCTAGGGGCAATCCTGATCGGTATCCGGCGGGGAGGAGTTTCCCTGGGCTTGATCGGCGGCTTGGGGGTTGCCGTTCTGTGCTTCGGATTTGGCGCTGTTCCGGCCAGACCACCTGTGACCGTCATGCTGATCATTCTTGCCGTTGTTACAGCATCTGCAACCCTACAGGCTGCCGGTGGACTGGACTGGCTGGTCCAACAGGCAGAGCGGCTGCTCAGAGCTCACCCAAAGCATGTCACGCTTATTGCCCCTTTTTGCTCGTTTGCACTGACAGTCTGCGTTGGCAGTGGGCATGCCATCTATTCGCTGCTGCCCGTTATTGCTGACGTATCTCTGAGAACCGGGGTAAGGCCGGAACGGCCCATGGCTATATCCAGTGTTGCATCACAAATGGGCATTACCGCCAGTCCGGTTGCCGCAGCTGTAACCACTTTTCTTGCGATTACACATGACGCACCCGGGGCCATAGGACTTGTCGATCTGCTGATCGTGACCGTCCCTGCAGGGCTGTTTGGCCTTGGATTGGCCTGCCTGTGGAGCCTCAATCGTGGCTTGGATCTGGATAAGGATATGGATTATCAGGCACGGCTGACTGACCCTGAATTCAGGGAATGCCTCGGAACCAGTATAACAACCCTCGACAAAACGCTGCCAGCTTCCGCGAAAATATCTGTTATTCTCTTCTTCAGCGGAATTCTGACCATCGTCATGCTGGCCCTGAATCCGCAATGGCTTCCCATGGCCAACGGCAAAGCGGTACCCATGACAACCATCGTACAGATTGTCATGTTAGCCTACGGGGCCTTGATCATGCTTTACAGTAACGTCAAGGCTACCGATATCGCCCGAAGCAGCGTCTTTAACGCAGGAATGATTGCCATCGTGTCCATATTTGGCATTGCGTGGATGAGTGACACTTTTGTGAGTGACAACGAAGAGCTGCTCATCAACACAGTCCGCCAAATGGTGGAGTATGCCCCCCTAACTTTTGCTTTTGCCTTGTTCGCCGTTTCCATGTTTGTAAAAAGCCAAGCCGCAACTCTGGCGATCATGATCCCCTTTGGAATAACCCTAGGCGTGCCCATGCCTGTCCTGGTTGGAGTCATGCCCGCATGTTACGCTTATTTCTTTTTTGCGTTTTACCCCAGTGACTTGGCCGCCATCAACATGGATCGCACCGGCACCACCCGCATTGGAAAGTATCTTCTCAATCACAGTTTCATGATGCCGGGATTGATCGGTGTATGGGGGGCAACCGTTGCGGGGTGGATCTTGGCTTCTCTTACACTCTAAAGTCTCACCACCTCACGGATCTTGGGAACAGGATACCATGCCGGGATCTGGAGAAGCATCAGGATACAAAGTGACAACAGACTGGCCGCGTGCAACAAACACCTGACGGAATGCTTTTCCCCCGTCATCTGTCAAGCAGGCAATGTTGTCTTTTCTGTTCTGCGTACGGGGGAGAATCTGCTTCAGCGCCACGGTTCCTTCCCTCAGAATATCACGCGCCCGCTGCCCAAGCCCATAACCCTTGGGGCACGCACGACCCACAGAGCCGTCAGGGCGAATATAAGAAACGCCTACAGTATAAACAGGCGGCTTTATATCTTGCCTGGAACACTCCGTTACCCCGTCAGCAAGACCGGCCCATCCCGCTTTTTGAGCCTGAAGATAACGCCCTTCAAAATGCATACCACCCAACGTACGGGAACGCGGTTCACCACAAAAAACATGAGCGAACCCATTCTGACGAAACCATACGTCTGTTAGTTCATTGACAAATCCAGCTACGTCAGCATGGCGGGTCAGAATTGTACCATCCAGCGCGGTATACAAGGTATTGGCTTCCTCAGGAAAAACCGAAAGAAGGGTAACCGCAAAGTCCTCCGCTCTTGGTTGCGAACCCCAGTTGCCACACAAGGCCAGAACCCCACGGTCAAAGGCATCAAGCTCTGGTGCCAAGGGAACAGGATCATCCGTGGAAGCAGTCTGCTCATCAAAGAACGGCTGAAAGTCAGACCGCCCAAAAGCCGCTATGCGCACCTGGCCGCAATTGGCACGAACCCACCGGTCTTTGGGCGATGCACCATCAACCCGGACCCGGATCCATGCATCCTCACCACGCTCGTAAGAACGGACAGGATACTCACGGGAAGGAACCAAGCGCACATTATCAGGATTAGACAGGGTCTTCTTGCTGGAATAGGCCTCACATGGACCGGATGCTGTCAGAACACCTGAAGGAGCAGCCACAGACCGACAGGAAAAGACACACCATAAACAGAAAACCAGGAGCGACACTGGCGACACACAACGCATATGGATCCTCACAGGAATAAAACCCGACACAACGATCCATCTCAAATAGAAGATTATTTAAAATCTAGCAATCCAGGATCACGTGGAGGAACAAGAAAGCATCCGGCTGTGCACTGTGATAGTCCGGTCCATACGCGCGGCCAGTTCAATGTTATGCGTGGCAATCAAGGCTGAAAGCCTCTCTTCACGTACCAACGTTAACAGCTGGGAAAAAACCTTCTCTGCGGTTTCCGGATCAAGGTTCCCCGTTGGCTCGTCAGCCAGAAGCAATGCCGGAGCATTAGCCAACGCCCTGCAAATTGCAACACGCTGCTGCTCACCACCTGATAACTGCCCTGGTCGATGCTGGGCACGAGCTTGCAACCCCATGGACGTCAACAGATCCACGGCCCGAACACGAGCCTGTTGACGCGATACGCCGGCTATCATCTGGGGAATAATAATATTCTCGACAGCTGAAAATTCCGGAAGAAGATGATGATACTGATACACAAACCCCAAGTGCCGACGCCTTAACGCCGTTCGCCTGTCATCATCAAGCCCATCAGTATTCTGGCCGCCAATGGAAACAACGCCTTGATCGGGGCGCTCCAGAAGACCGGCGATCTGCAACAATGTCGACTTTCCTGCGCCTGATGGTCCGACCAAGGCAACGATCTCACCCGCCTCAACCTCAAGATTGATATCGGACAGCACGTCCAGACGCTCTCCGCCCTGCACAAAACAGCGCGATACTCCAGACAGCGCAAGCGCTGGCTTTTGCTTGTCCAGATTCTCACTCATAGCGCAGGGCCTCTACAGGATCTAGGCGGGCAGCCCGCCAACTGGGATAGAGCGTCGCACCAAGAGACAAGGCAATCGCCATGGCCGTAACACGGATAACTTCCGACCACTCCATCTTTGCCGGCATTTTTGAAAGGAAGTAAACTTCAGCAGAGAAAAGGTCTGTTCCCGTCAAAGATTGCAGTCCCTGACGAATGGATTCTATGTTTTCACAGAATAAAACACCAAGAACCAATCCAGATACCGTACCGCACACGCCAACACTGGCCCCCGCCAAAAAAAATATTCTCATGACTGAGCCACGCGTCGCGCCCATCGTTCGCAATATCGCAATATCGCGGCCTTTGTCTTTGACCAGCATGATCAGACCAGAAATAATGTTGAAGGCCGCAACAACGATAATAAGGGTCAGAATAAGAAACATTACGTTTCTCTCGACCTGCAAGGCGTTAAACAGGCTGGCATTGCTGCGGGTCCAGTCGGCAACATAGTAGCCACGCCCAAGGATCTGATAGGCCTCATCAATAATCGTATCCAGATTATCCGGATCAACCGTCATGATCTCGATCTGACTGACCTGCTCCGGCATCTGGAAATAAGCCTGCGCAGCAGCCATTGGCATATAAATGAAGGCGCTGTCATACTCGTGCATGCCAACATCAAAGATCGCTGCAATACGATAGGCACGCATACGCGGCACTGTCCCGAATGCAGTAACAGCACCCTTGGGAGAAACAAGGGTTAAACTATCACCAACTTCCACACCGAAATGGCGCGCCATACGTGACCCAATCACGATGACGCTGGACTCATCAAAATGATTCAGATTCCCGTCAATCAGGCTTCCGGACAAAACCGGCCGCTTGCCGAGATCAGCCTGCGTCATGCCGCGCACCATAGCCCCCCTGCTCGCCCCCTTGGCGCTGACCATAACCTGCCCCTCTACAACCGGGCTGGCTGAAGTCACGCCGGGAACAGCACGCAATCGCTCTACATACGGACCGTACGCATCCAGATTTCCGTGGGAGGACGTGATAATAACATGACCGTTCAGACCAAGAATGCGCCCCAACAACTCGTGCCGGAAACCATTCATGACGGCCATGACGATAATCAAGGTTGCAACGCCAAGGGCAATACCCAGCAAAGAAAAGCCGGCGATAACAGAGACAAACCCCTCCTTTCGCCGCGCTCTCAGGTAACGCAGGGCAACCATTCGCTCGAAGGCATCAAAGATCATACTGCAAACCTATCACCTGCATGGCGCCATAACAGACAGCGACTGCGTTTCAGACAGACGTCAAATGTGACAGCACAGACTCTACGGACACATCCCTCTTTTCGCCGGTACGGCGGCATTTCAGCTCGACATAACCAGCAGCAATACCTTTGGGACCAACGGTCACATGCCACGGCAAGCCAATCAGGTCAGCCGTAGCAAACTTGGCACCAGCACGTTCATCGGCCCGATCATCATACAACACATCGATCCCGGCATTCCGCAAGTCAGCGTATAGACCATCGGCCACAGCATCAACAGAAGGATCACCGGGCTTGATATTGATCAAGGCGACACGGAACGGCGCGACACTCTCTGGCCAGATAATGCCATTTTCATCATGGCTGGCTTCTATGATGGCACCGACAAGGCGGGAAACACCGATACCATAGGACCCCATGTGCAGAACAATATCTTGCCCATCCGGCCCGGCAACCCGGCACCCCATGGGGGCGGAATACTTGGTACCAAAGTAGAAGATATGCCCGACCTCTATGCCACGTGCCGAAACCAGGTTCTCACCCAAGCCGGTTTCCTGCGCCGGGTCATGCATTTCATCTGTTGCAGCATAGGGACCTGTCCAGCTGTCGACCAAAGGCTGGAGATCACCATCAAAGTCAACCGTATCCGGGATCGGCATATTCAATAGATCCCTGTGCACGAAAACACCGCTTTCGCCTGTATCGGCCAAAATCAGGAATTCATGACTGAGATTGCCACCAATTGGCCCCGTAGCAGCCCGCATGGGGATGGCACGAACACCCAGCCGGGCAAATGTCTTGAGATAGGCAACAAACATACGGTTATAGGCACGGCGGGCGGATGCTTCATCAAGATCGAAAGAATAGGCATCTTTCATCAGGAATTCACGGCCGCGCATGACGCCGAAACGCGGGCGAACCTCATCACGGAACTTCCACTGGATTTGATACAGGGTTTTCGGCAAATCCTTGTAGGAACGGACCAAGGAACGGAAAACATCCGTGATCACTTCCTCATGCGTTGGACCATACAGCATTTCTCGATCATGGCGATCAACAATGCGCAGCATTTCCCGCCCATAGTCGTCGTAGCGACCAGATTCCCGCCATACATCTGCCGTCTGTATGGTTGGCATCAGCATCTCGACTGCACCAGCACGATCCTGCTCCTCGCGGACAATCTGTTCTACTTTCCGCAAAACGCGATGCCCCAAAGGAAGCCAGTTATATATCCCGGCAGCGTGCTGACGAACCAACCCGGCACGCAACATCAAACGATGGGAAACAATCTGGGCTTCTGCGGGAGTTTCCTTGAGGACAGGAAGAAAATAGCGAGACAGACGCATAAGCGGAAAATTCCTGAGGACAAGACGGTAAACGAGGTCATTTGGCTGACTTTATGACAGGGGTATGTACTTTTTCCAATGGCGTTCTACACAAAAAGAAGACTTTTAGCGTCACAACTCAAAACCCGTACGCGGGACGGGACAGAAAGGAGGAAGAGCACGCACAGGTTCCTGAATATCAGGCAAAACACCCGGCAGATCACACCCAAAGAGCCCTGCGACCCTTTCTTTAACGCTTTGTTATAGAAAAAGAACACATGAGAAGAAGCGTTTGTCAGCAATAAACTTGCCATAACCCTTGGTGTTTTCTGTTGCCATTTTGCAGCAGGCCCGGCAGGATCCGCGCACCTCCACGCCCTTCTGAGACAAGGTCATGACCCGCATCTCTCCTGAATTTATTCGCCTTGCGTGCCTGTATGGGGCCATTTTTATCGTCAATGGCATTCAGCTGCCCTTTTGGCCCGTCTGGCTTGAGAGCCGGGGTATGGGACCATGGGAAATCGGTATCCTGTCCGGCGCCCTTTACTGGGCCAAGGCTGTCACCAACCCAACAATCGGTACGATCATAGATACACGCGGTAATCGTATTGGCATGATGCGGTTCCTTGCCGCTGCATCCTTGATTATCTCGCTTTTCTACCTGGGATTTGATGGCTTCTGGGGACTTTTGGTCATCGGCATATTGGGCGGATCCCTGTTTTCTGGGATTACGCCGGTTGCAGAAACGATCAGCATGGGGCACGCCACACGCGGTAAAATCGACTATGGCCGCGTTCGCCTCTGGGGATCAATCAGCTTTATGGTTGCGGCCTATCTGGTTGGAAAGATACTGGATTATACCCCCAATAATGAAATTATCCTCTGGCTATTTCTGGGGGGGCTTGGCATTACTCTTGCTGCAACGTGGTTCTCTCCCGACTCGCCCAGCACCGACAACAATACAGAGCGGGAGCCTTGGAGTGGCCTTCTGAAAGACCGCCGCTTCCTTGTCTTTCTTGTTTTCGCTGCGTGTGCACAGGGAAGCCATGCTGTTTACTATGCTTTCGGCACACTTCACTGGACAAGCCAAGGCGTGGAAAGCGGTGTGATCGGTGGGCTGTGGGCCGTCGGCGTACTGGCCGAGATTGTCCTGTTTGCTGCATCCGCACGCTTTGTACGCCGGATGGACCCTGCCATTCTGATGGTCTCTGCGGGCATTGCCGGGGTCATTCGCTGGCCACTGATGGCCGTTACGACGGCCCTACCTGTTCTTGTCCTGCTGCAAGTACTCCATGCCTTTACCTTTGGTGCCGCGCACTTGGCAGCAATGCACTATATTACCGCCAACACGCGATCAGGATTGATTGCTCGCGCACAGACCGTGTACTCGGCCGTTGCCGTTGGACTGGGATCCGGGATTCTTATGATTGTTGCCGGACGACTCTATGAACTCCTGGAAGGATGGGCTTACTTGGCAATGGCTGGCCTGTCGGCTTTCGCACTTGTTTCGGCAGCGTTTCTTGCCTTCACACGACACCAGCCAGAAACCGTGGAACAAAAGAAACAAGAATTTAGGGAAGAGGCCGCCTGAGCAAGTTGCCCAACGAAAAAGCCCCCGATACGGGGGCTTTTTTATTTTTATACCAAGTACAATCAGGCGGCACTCTCATCCCTAGACGATGATGACTTCCCACCCGAGCTAACATAGGCAACAGAGGCATGCTCAGCACAGTATGGCTTGTTCGGAAGGGATGGTGCGCCACAGAAATGGAAACCAGGCTCGCGAGGATCACCAATAGGCCACCGGCATGTATGAACAGATAGATCAACAACCGAGCGAATCTTGGGATCCGTCTCTTTTTTTCTGGAAGCAGGAGCATCTTGGCGCGGCTTCTGCTCCCTTTTTATGGGGGAAGGTCGCCCTTGCAAACCCAACCGGTGCGCTTTACCGACGACAGCGTTCTTGGACACGCCCAACCGCTTGCCAATCTCCCCCGTTGTCAGACCCTCAGCCCAAAGAGCCTTCAGCTCCTCGATCCGTTCATCAGTCCAGACCATATACCCCTTGCTCCCACATAACCGATGACAAGCAGCCGTCAATTCCCTGAACAACAGCCGAGGCTTTTATTGTAGCAGCAAATGAAGGCCAGAATAATCCCGAAAAAAAAGGCCGCACACGAAGCACGGCCCAAGTTTAGGGAGGAAACGTCCAAGAAAGACAACACAGCCTCACAAAAAGGAGGGACACGCCATGTTGCATCGCGGATACATCTCACGCCAAGCGTTTCATGTAAAGTCGAAAAAATCCGAACACAGAAAGAAAGACATAAAGAAACACGAACTTAGACAATCCTGCAATTATCAGTACCATCATAAGGTTTTTAATTCCCGATAAGCACTACATGAGAGCGAATCCAAATCGCAAAAACGCGCCATGCAAAGGGGAATAATACTCAATGCAGAGCAACCGAAAGAACAAGGACCAAACCCGCAGAAACCAATATGTCTGAAATATTCCAATTTCCGGCCCCTTTCCTGCTCGCAGCTGACGAAGAAAACCTTACATGGCAAAATTTGCTTGGCTCTAACATAAATGGAATTCCGTGACGTGCTTGAGTGGACTGAAAAAATGAGCGTAGGCTCCGAGGCTCTGGATGAAGACCACAAGCGCCTCATAAGCATGCTGAAAGAACTGAATACAGCTCTGAAAGCAGGGAGCCCGGCAGAAACAATACGGGACATTATGGTCGAGCTGGCCGCCTACACAGATTACCATTTTGCTGCTGAAGAAAGAGTGCTGCGCATGGCCCGCTATGAAGGGCTGGATGAACACATAGAAGCTCACAACAAGTGGCGCGAGCGTCTGTCTGAACTACAAACAACCCTAGAAGGCAAGGCAGATCGCCGTTCAGCTCTCAAACTATCTGACTTTTTATCTGATTGGCTGATACGCCACATTCTGGGTGATGACCAGAAATTCAAGCCCGCAATTGAGGCCTTGGTCAATCGACGGAAGGCAGGCCCCGGAAATGATGGAGGTCAATCCACTCCGGAATCATGATTATAAGAGTACTTCATCAATCAAAGGATGCCATCCGTTACGGTCTTCCACCTCAATAACCCACAGGTCATCGTCATAACCCCGCTGACGCGCTATATAGGCATCGGCCTCCTGCTCTGTAACGGCTTGCCCACCCGTACCGCGCATCCAGGCAGGACGACCGTCAGGAAGACGGACCTGTGACAGAACCCAGCACCCGCTTCCCAACGTGTTCACTTTTACCAGAACAGCACCGGCATCCGGATCACCGGATACGACAACCGCAGCAAAAACGCCCCGGGATTGACATTGACGTAGCAAGGCTTGGACCCGTATACGGGTCCGCAGGCGAACATCTCTGTCCATCAAGCCGTACGTAAAATCAGATGATATCCAAAAGCTGTCTCGACTACGTCGGACATGTCACCAACGGACAACGCAAAGACAGCCTTGTCAAATTCCGGAACCATCATACCGGGAGAGAAGGCCCCAAGATCACCACCCTCTTCTGACGAAGGGCACTCTGAAACAATTCTGGCAGCCTCAGCGAACTGCACATCTCCGCTACGGATCTTGTCACGCAAACGGGTTACTGCTTCCAGAGCAGCCGCTTTTGATCTTTTTGAGGCCGTATCCGGGGCATCTGCGTGCATTAACAGAATGTGGGAAGCGCGAACAGATGTGCTCATATGACTCAAGACCTCTCCATTGCAAGAGGGGGGCAAGAGACAACACATCCAAGCCCATGTCAAGATCAGGAGGCAATGGCAATACAATCTTGAACACAGGCCCGGCAAGATATCTTGACAATAACAAAAAGCCCCGCCGGACAAACCGGCAGGGCCATGAACCATAGACTTTACCATCTCGCACAAGACGGCAAGCCAGAGCCACAACACAGGATTAATGTAAGTGCGCAGCCATTCGGGCGATCTCATCTTTCAGGCGCAACTTCCTGCGCTTGATATCGCTGACAAATTCGGGATCCGGGACCGGCCTTCGGCTCTCCACCTGCAGGACAGCTTCAAGTTCAGCATGCTTCATCCGGAGGGACTCAACCCGGGCATCGACACTCATCGTAGCTTCTCCCTTTTCCTGCTGGTAAGAAACACGCTAGATTTTACGCCTGCCCGGCCACAAAGGCCATAGAAATTCACAACACCTTGTTACACCAAAAGTTTTCATCACTTTCTCTTGAACAGCCCATTCAATAGACTCCCGGAGATCAAAATGACGGACAAACCTCGCATGGTGGTTGGCATCAGTGGTGCTACCGGGGTCATATATGGCATCAAGCTGCTGCATGTGTTGAAAACTGCCGGCATAGAGACCCACCTGATCATGAGTCGAACGGCCGAAATTACACTGGCATACGAATCGAGCTTAAAGGTCACGGATATTCAGGATGTGGCAACCGTACACTACCGGATTGATGACCTGGCAGCTGCTGTCTCATCAGGTTCCTTCCGAACCATGGGGATGATCGTGGCACCCTGCTCCGCCCGTTGTCTGGCAGAAATCGCCACATGCGCCGGAAACAACCTGCTGACAAGAGCAGCGGATGTCACCCTCAAGGAACGGCGGCGCCTGGTTCTGATGCTCCGGGAAACCCCCCTGCACCTTGGGCATATCCGTAACATGGCCGCTGTAACCGAGATGGGGGGCATTATTGCGCCCCCATCTCCAGCTTTCTACACAAGGCCGCAAAGTCTGGAAGATATGGTGGAACAGGGTGTAGGTCGTGTCCTGGATCTTTTTGACCTCGACATAGCAACGATCCCACGCTGGGGGAAAGATGTAGGACCGGAACCACGCCCTACGATGCCGCAGACGACACCTTGAGAAGAGGCGCGGCTCCTCCCGTGTATATTCCCAATGCCTTTGCGGTACACACAAGAACATCATCGGCAGCAAGCAGCCGCGCTCCAGTTGTTACATCTTCCAATGGAACGGATGTAACAGTCCCATTCTTCCAAGCCACCATACGACCCCAAGCCCCCTCTGCGACAAGATCGACCGCCGCGGTGCCGAAAGCAGAAGCAATAAGGCGATCACGGGCGGAAGGGATACCGCCACGCTGCAAATGGCCCAAGACGATGGGGCGAGTTTCAATGCCGACCATACCGGCAATCCGGTCGGCAAGATAAGGCCCTATACCGCCATAGCGCTTTTCACCGCCAGAGTAGGTTATAATGGCACTCTGACCATCTTCACGTCGTACGCCCTCGGCAACAACGATGACGACGTGGCTTCTCCCGGTGTCCAGAACAGCACGGATCTTGTGCGACACCTCTTCCAGGGTATAAGGCAACTCAGGGACAAGGATAATGTCAGCACCACCGGCAATCCCTGCCGTCATGGCTATATAGCCGGCGTCACGCCCCATAACCTCCAGAATCATGGCCCGGTGATGGGATGCTGCTGTGGAGTGCAGCCGGTCCAATGCTTCTGTAGCTACATCTACAGCTGTGGCAAAGCCAACGGCATAGTCGGTACCATGCACATCGTTATCGATTGTTTTCGGTATTCCGACCATCCCCAGTCCGGCACGACGACAGAGCTCGGACGTAATGCGCATGGATCCATCACCACCCACCACAACAACGGCATCCAGGCCGAGCATTTTGGCACCCTCGGCAAACTCTGGCGAGAAATCGCGGTACGAGCCATCCGGCATGGGGAACTGCAGGGGATCTCCTTTACTGGTAGTGCCCAGGAAGGTACCACCAGACCTCAGGCAGGATGCATCCATGGCGCTGCCGCCAAGCTCGACATACCTCAAAGGACGCGTGATCAGACCCGAAGTTCCATCGAGAATGCCGTATACCTTCCAGCCGTACAGTTCATGCGCTGCGCAGGCAACGGCACGCACCACAGCGTTGAGGCCGGCACAATCACCGCCGCTTGTCATAATGCCGATTGCACGATTGACAGACATAATACACCTACCCCTTAACTCTATTGGTATACTGCACAAAAGCAGCCATACCCCTTTCACAAATTTTCTGCTAGTATCAAATCAATCCAGCATTTTATGGTGTCCTGCCGACGATGATTGATGATGAAGAGAGGGAACAGGTTCTGTCCCGCCTCGCCGAGCTCCGGGTTGAGCATCGCGACCTTGACGAAATTATAAGTCGGCTTGGCGATGATGGCCAGAGCAATCAGCTTCAGATTGTTCGCCTGAAGAAACGGAAGCTTCTTCTCAAGGATGAGATATCCCGGGTGGAAAGTACCTTGGTACCCGACATCATCGCCTGAGCAGACTTTATTTATGCCTTCTTGGTGCCACGCAGCGCCATACGCACCCTCAGTCCTGAGTCTGTCTCCCGCAGGATTGCCTCCGGCTCATCCCCCGGAAAGACGGGGTGCATACCCGAGCAAACCCGCAAGGGAAAATGACTGCCTCCGCGCGGAACATCCATCCCGTCAAGTCTTGCTTCAATGGCGGCAATGGCCCGTGATGCTTCCGGCTCACGAGCCGGAAAGGAAAGCAGCCCAAGCCCAGCCCCACCGACTGTCGTCACCACATCTGTTTCCTGAACAAGATCGGATACAGACTGAGCCATGGCCTCCATCGCCAAGTGCAAACCATCCAGCCCATAGTTCTCATGAATCCAGTCATGGTTCTCAAGCCAGAAAAGCGCAAAAACCCCACCTACATGACTCTCTGGTGGCAATGACAAGATATGCTCCATAGCCCTGTGCAAGGCACGCATGTTATCAATGCCCGTCCATGGATCCTGGAAGATCCTTGCCTCCAACCACTCCTGACGCCTGCGCCCTTTCTCGAGGTCTCCACGCAGAACTGCGATTTCGGCGACAGCACGCTCCAGAGCATCACGGGCAGAAGAATGGACATGGGCAAGATCAATGCCCAGAACGTCCACGGGGTCTATAACCGGCGGATGAGGCACCCCCCCCTCTTCATAGGCCAGAAGGGGATTTTTCCCGTGCCGGAAATGACGACCACCGCCTGCCCCTTTCCTCCAATGCGAAGGATCGACGGATCCCGTCCCTTTAACTCCAGCCATACACGCCCCCGCACCATACCGAAGATGTCCCCATTCTATCAGTAAAAAGCCGCTGGTTCAGCACCGACGCGCTTTCCCGACAATACCGACAGAATTTATCCTGCCGCATTCACTTGCAAGCTCCTGTTACCTCCCTATAATGCCGCCTCTTCCCGGCTGAAAGCCCCGCACAGATGCAAAGAGGCCATGATGAACGGCACACAGGGTACTCCTCTCTCGAATCCAGTTGCAGGGATTATCATGGGAAGCCAGTCCGACTGGGAAACCATGCGCCATGCAGCTGACCTGTTGCAGGATCTTGGTATTGCCGTAGAGACGCGGATTGTATCAGCACACCGAACACCGGATCGGCTCTATCATTACGCAACGTCGGCCCGGAACCGTGGCCTGCGTGTAATTATTGCAGGAGCAGGTGGAGCCGCCCATCTTCCTGGTATGTGCGCTGCATTGACCCCGCTTCCTGTTTTCGGGGTCCCCATTGAAAGCAAAAACCTCAAGGGAATGGACAGCCTGCTTTCGATTGTACAAATGCCGGCTGGTATTCCGGTCGGGACATTGGCTATAGGGAAGGCAGGCGCCATCAACGCCGCCCTTCTGGCCGCATCTGTCCTTGCCCTCAATGATCCGACCATAGCGAGCGCCCTGGACACATTCCGGGAGCGTCAAAGCTCTGCTGTACAAGAGTATCCGGTCAACCAGGAAAGCTGACATGCCCCTCACACCATCGACCACGGCAAGAGAAAGAGATAACATCCCCCCCGTTCCTCCGGGCTCTGTCATTGGTATTCTTGGAGGTGGCCAATTGGGGCGTATGCTGTCTCTGGCGGCAGCCCGCATGGGGTATGCGTGCCATATATATACACCAGATCATGACAGCCCGGCTTCGACGGTCAGCGCCATGACCACAGTTGCTCCGTGGGACAGCCGGGATCACCTGGCCGCATTTGCGGACCGGGTTGATGTCATTACCCTGGAATTTGAGAACATACCCCTTGATTGCCTTGACTTTCTGTCCCAACGCACACGGGTCCATCCTGCCCGGCCTGTCCTTGAAACTGCACAGGACAGAATAAAGGAGAAGACATTTTTCTCCGCTTTTGCCCAAACTGCACCGTGGGCACCTGTCTTTTCTGAAAATGATCTGATCCATGCCGTTGAGGTCACGGGAACCCCGGCTATCCTTAAAACCAACCGCCTTGGTTACGACGGCAAAGGGCAGGTCCGGGTTGAAACGCAGGCTGAACTTGCCAAAGCTTGGGATACCTTGAAAACAGACTGCGCCATTCTTGAAGGCTTTGTTGCATTCAGGGGAGAGGCATCCATCCTGATTGCACGGGGAAGGAATGGGGAAACTGCTTCTTGGGATCTTGCTTGGAACAAGCACCGCAACCACATTCTTGATACGTCTTCGGTCCCCGCGCCCGTGTCCAAGATCGTTGCCGCCGAAGCCCTGCGCATTGCATGTGAGGCCGCAAAAAGACTGGATCTGACAGGCTTGCTGGCTCTTGAGTTTTTTGTAACCCATGACGACAGAATTCTGGTCAATGAAATGGCGCCCCGCCCCCATAACTCCGGACACTGGACTATGGACGGCAGCTACACAGACCAGTTTGAGCAAGCCTTACGCGCCGTATGTGGTCTCCCCTTGGGAGATACACGCAGGCGCTGCGCCGTTACGATGAAGAATCTGCTTGGCCACGATGTGGCCAACTGGCCTATGATTCTTGAAAACCCCCTCGCCCGCCTCCACCTTTATGGAAAGGCGTCGCCACGTCCCGGTCGCAAGATGGGACACATCAATTTTCTGGAAGGATGAGAACGTGCCCGCAACAACCAGGTCTGGACGCATCGCCCTGCAAGGGGGAAGCCGGTTGTGATAGAGGAGTTGCTGAGAGAATGGGGGTATCTGGCCATTCTTATTGTAACCTTTCTGGAAGGTGAGAGCATTGTTATTCTTGCCGGTGCAGCAGCCCAACAAGGAATCATGAACGCGGAGCTGGTTGCCCTGACCGCCTTGTGCGGTAGCTTCCTCGGAGATCAGTTCTACTATACGATAGGACGTTATTACGGCACGCCACTCCTGGACCGTCGTCCATCCCTGCGCGGCAAGACAGAATGGGCTTTTCGGCTTGTACGCAAACATGAAACCCTTTTTATTCTCAGCTTTCGTTTCATCTACGGCGTAAGAAACGTCAGTCCGTTTGTGATTGCCATGGCCGGCGTCCCACGCATTCGCTTCATGTGCCTGAACTTCATTGCCGCGTTGATATGGGCCATGGCTTTCACGTCGATTGGCTATTTCTCCAGCAAGGCTCTTGAGCGGTTCTTTGGAGAACACCAGATGAAGGTGCTGATTGGTCTGGCAGTACTTGCTCTTGCCTTTGGCCTTTATACCTCTCTCCGTGGCTTGATCAATAAAAAGAAAACCCAGGCTTCCACAAATACAATCGAAAAGCCGGAACTCACGGAGACAGACGGTTCCAACACACCACGGGCAGGATGAAACGATGTTTTCCAGGGATGAAAAACAAATCTGTCCACATGAGGGGTGGAGCCTGGAAACAGATCATGGCGATCTTCTCAACCTTGTATCCCAGTTGGATGATGCACTTGGCCGTTCTGATACAGCACGCTTTACCCGCCTGTCGGAATCTATCGTTGACCGACTGATTTCCCACATGCGGGAAGAGGGAAGCGCACTGGGGCATCAGTCATACCAGGCAGCCCGCGAATATCAAAAAATTAACAGAGCGATAGAGTTACAGGGACTGACCCTTCTTTCCATGCTGGATCGCGACACATCACCCAGGGTTCTTCGGCAATGCGCCGAAGGCTTCCGGAAGATTGTCGAGAAAGAAATATCAGCAAGCAAAACGCACCATGAAGACGAGAGCGAAAACAAGCTGCAAGACCTCGAAACTTCTTGACACAAAAAAACCTGAAGGCGAATTATGTGTCATGTGTTTCTTTTTATATGAAGCAAACAACAGGGGAATAACGTGGGACGTATTTTATCAGCTGGTATGGTCTTCTCTGCCATTGCCTTATGTTTGCCCGGCGGCGGGTGGGCGTCGGAAGTCAAATACGTTGCGAGCACAGCCATTGTTGAACACCCTGCCTTGAATGCCATACGTGACGGTCTAAGGGATGGGCTTCGTAACAAGGGCTATGATGACAGCACACTGAAATTTACGTTCGAAAGTGCACAGGGAAGCCCGGCTACTGCAGCCCAAATTGCACGCAAGCTTGCCGGTGCAGGGCCTGATGTTATTGTCCCTATTACCACGCCATCGGCACAGGCTGTTGTTGCCTCTTCCAACCATATTCCTGTTGTATTCTCGGCCATATCAGACCCTGTGGGTGCCAATCTTGTCCAAGACCTTGATAAACCCAGCGCTACAGTAACAGGCATTGCTGATATCCCGGATTTTGGGAAAAGCTTGGCGATGGTCAAGGCCATTGTTCCTTCTGTGCAGACAATCGGCATACCCCACAATCCAGGCGAACCCAATGTTGTCGATGCTCTTGCAAGAATAAGGGCGGCAGCAAACGTCACAGGAATCAAGATTATCGCTACGACAGCGCACCGGTCGTCTGATGTACAAGCAGCCGCACAGGCTTTGGTTGGGAAAGTGGATGCAATCTACATACCACTCGACAATACTGTTGTCTCTGCCTTGGAAAGTGTTCTGAAAGTCGGAATTGACAATCGCATACCTGTTTTTGCCACCGATACCCACTCTGTCGAACGTGGATCGGTTGCAGCACTGGGGTATGATCAGTACGATATCGGCCTTCAAACAGCTGATATTGTTGATAAAATCCTAAGAGGAGCAAGAGTTTCGGACATTCCGATTGCAATGCCTAGACTGGTGCAGCTTTATGTCAATGTAAAAGCAGCTGAACAAATGGGCGTCAATATCCCTCAGGATATCCTGAAACAAGCCGCCCACATCGTACGTTAGGCGACTAGCTATCATTTCTCATCCAGAGTGACAATCAGCTAGAAAAGAAATGGCTCGCGTCGAAATGGACAGAAAAAATAATACTTCCAATGAAGAGATCTGAAATAATTATCAGTCCAGCTAATTCTTGATGCTACAGTAGGGAATACCAGCTTATATGTCCTTGATATCATTTCTTGGATCTGTGGAAATAGGCCTTATATATGGCTTGGTTGCACTCGGCGTTTACTTATCATTCAGGGTCCTGAACTTTCCTGACCTGACGGTTGATGGAAGCTTCACGCTAGGGGCTGCTGTTTCTGCGGCCTTGATTGTTCAGGAAGTTGATCCCTACCTTTCGTGCCTTGTTGCTATTGCTGCAGGCGCCTTGGCTGGCAGCGCAACTGCTTTTCTTAACATTCGCTTCGGTATCCTGCACCTTCTGGCCAGCATTCTGGTCATGACGGCATTATATACTATCAATTTGAGAATTATGGGACGCCCAAATATTGCATTAATTATGGAACCAACCGTCCTTGATCCCCTCGAGAATCTCAGGATGGCTCCGCATTGGATAAAAGTTATGGCCGCAGGCAGTGTAGCCATAGGAGCCGCGATATGCATTGCGCGCTTCCTGAACAGCCGAATTGGCATTGCAATGCGTGCAGTCGGTAGTAACGAACGCATGGCGCGGGCAAATGGTATTTCCTGCTCTCGCAAGATATACATGGGCATGGCCATGTCCAATGGATTGGTGGCAATGGCTGGTGCACTGTTTGCCCAAATGAATGGATTTGCCGATTCAACAATGGGGCTTGGAACCATTATTATTGGCCTTGCCGCCGTTATTATTGGAGAAAATCTTTTTCCATCCCGGATCATTCTTGCGTCAGCTCTCGCTTGCCTAGCTGGATCCGTACTCTACCGTATTGCAATCGGAATTGCCTTGCACGCTGACTTCATTGGCCTTACAGCATCAGATCTTAACCTGATTACTGCTATATTGGTTGGCTTAGCGTTAATTCTTCCCCGACTGAGAAGAGAGTCTGCCGCACGAAGAGGAAAGATGCAGCAAACGTCATCAAATCCAGGCACTTCGCTGTAAGGGGAACAAAACATGATACGCTGCCGCAACCTGTGCCTGACATTTAATCACGGTCTTCCAAGCCAGAAAAAGGCATTGGATCACTTATCGCTCGATATCCCTGAAGGAGAGTTTGTCACTGTCATTGGATCAAATGGCGCCGGGAAATCGACCTTTCTAAATACATTGGCCGGAGACCACCTTCCCGATCATGGCTACATAACCATTGATGAGCACGATGTCACAACGTGGCCTACACATAAACGTGCCAGCCTTGTAGCAAGAGTCTTCCAAGATCCAGTCGCCGGAACCTGCGGTGACATGACCCTGGAAGAAAACTTGGCGCTTGCCAACGGTCGCGGTGTTTCAGGAACATTCAGACAGGCCTTGGACCAAGACCTCAGGGATCGTTTCCGGGAAGCACTGAGTCGCCTTGGCTTGGGGCTTGAAAACAGACTTGCAGCCCCGATGGAATCACTATCCGGTGGACAGCGTCAATCTGTCAGCTTGTTGATGGCCACCCTGCGTCCATCAAAAATTCTGCTGCTGGACGAGCATACAGCAGCCCTGGATCCCAAAACGGCCTCCATGGTCATGGCATTATCGGATCGTGTCATCCGTGAACATAATCTGACGGCACTAATGGTTACACACTCCATGCGCCACGCACTGGACTATGGAACACGCACCATTATGCTGCATGAAGGACGCATTGTTCTGGACATAACCGGGGATGAACGACACAACATGACAATCCATGATCTTCTCGATATGTTCGCCAAGGTTCGTGGTGAAGAATTAGATGATGACAAACTCTTGCTGGAATGAACCTAGGCCATAGGGAACGGCAGCTCAGCCCTCCCTGCGCCCGCTACTTTCCAGATCTTCCTTCAATATTTCCAGCTCAAGCCACTGTTCCTCGGCTTGTTCAAGAAATGCTTTCTTTGTCTCAAGACGCTCGACCGTTTCTGAAAAGGCTGATGGATCGACAGCATAGAAATTGGGGCAAGACAGCTTTGCCTCCAGCGCCGCAATCTCTTTCCGTGCTTGTTCTATAGTCTTTGGAAGCTCTTTCAAAAGCCGGGCTTGGGCGTATGACAACTTTGTCAGCATACGCGGTACCTCTGAACGCTCGGGGCTTACATTCTTTTTCGTAGGTGTAACCGGTACCGTATCATCAACCCGTTCTCTCTGGCGTTCGTAGTCAGAGTATCCGCCAGGGTATTCACGGATAACACCCTCCCCCTCGAAGACAAGACTGGACGTTACAATACGATCGAGAAAGTCACGGTCATGGCTGACCAACAACAGCGTTCCGTCATAGGATGACAGCGCATCCTGCAGCAGATCCAGTGTATCCATATCCAAGTCATTTGTTGGCTCGTCAAGAACCAGCAAGTTGGACGGAGCCGCCAGTGTCTTGGCCAGAATCAGCCTGTTACGCTCCCCCCCAGACAAGCTCCCTACCGGACTGCGCGCCTGGCTTTCACTGAACAGAAAATCGCGCATATAGCCGACAACATGACGCATGGTTCCACGAACATTGATAGAATCACCACCGGTGTCCGCCAACGTATCCCACACGGTCTTTTCCGGGTCGAGGAGGCTTCGTGTCTGATCAAGGAAAACCGGAGATAAAGCGGTTCCTAACCGGACAGAACCGGAGTCTGGAGAAAGCTCGCCGAGAAGCATTTTCAACAGGGTCGACTTTCCGGCCCCGTTCGGGCCGATGATACCAATCCGGTCCCCACGCAAGACACGCACCGAAAGCGGCTTGATGATGCACCGCCCCGAGAAGGTCTTTGCTATATCAACAGCCTCGATCACCAACTTCCCAGAGAGAGCACCGCTATCAATTCCCATCGCCACACGCCCAGCTTGGGCAATCATACCGGCGCGTTCCTGACGCATATCGTAAAGACGCTGTACACGCCCCATATTCCGCGTTCTTCTGGCTTTAACGCCCTGGCGCAGCCACTCCGTTTCCTTGGCAATCAACTTATCAAATTTAGCTCTCTCAACGGTTTCCTGTTCCAGAATGGTTTCGGCCCATTCCTCAAACGCAGAAAAACCTCTGTCCAGTCGCCGAACAACACCACGATCAAGCCATAGCGTAACGTTTGTCAGATTATTCAAAAAAGCGCGATCATGAGAAATAACAATAAAGCCACTGCGACAGGAACGCAGCTTTGATTCCAGCCATTGAATGGTGGGGAGATCCAGATGGTTGGTGGGCTCATCCAACAGCATAATGTCTGGATCACAAACCAGAAGACGGGCAATGGCGGCCCGACGCTTCTCCCCACCGGAGAGCAGGCACGGGTCGGCATCAGGATCCAGACCAAGCTCATCTAGAAGAGGCGTGACCCGATGCAGGGCATGGTCCTGGTCGCCCTCAAAGCCACCTGCGACATAATCGTATACAGAGCGGAAACGCGACACATCCGGCTCTTGAGGCAACCAGGACAACCGGGTTCCGGGCTGCACAAAAACATCGCCATTTTCAGGCTCAACCTGACCGGCAATAATCTTCAGCAGGGTTGACTTTCCTGACCCATTCCGCCCGACCAGGCAGATACGGTCACCACGCCCAACGGCCATGTCAACGCCATCAAACAGGGGAAGGCCACCGAACCCAAGCCGGACATCTCGAAGGGAAAGAAGGGGGGGCAGCGCCACGCGATACAATCCTGATACAAAGGAATAAATACATTACAAACAATTAACACCAGTACCCGATTCGATACAGGTCTGTGGGGTGTAACAGAAAGGCCTGATTTGTTCAATCTTCGGCCCGTATATGCTTGCATACGAAAAACACAGATATCATCATGGGGCACGATTCGTTGACTCTCGGGAGATCATGCACCCCATGGACATTCTAGTCCTGGCGGCCCTTCTTGGTATTGTTGAGGGCCTGACAGAATTTCTGCCCATTTCATCAACCGGGCATCTGGTTTTGCTGGTAGATGTCCTTGGCTTTCCGGCCCCCCCGGGCAAGACGTTCGAGGTCGCCATCCAGATCGGGGCCATCATGGCGGTCTGCGTTGCATACCGCGCGCGCCTGTGGCGGGCTGTCCGAGGCTTGACACAAAACGCTGCGGAACAGGCCTTCGTGCGCAATTTGGTGATTGCATTCTTACCTGCCATGCTGGTTGGGGCCATGGCTTACCCTCTGATCAGACAGGCACTGGACAGCCCGACACTTATTGCCTGTATGCTTGTAGCGGGCGGCATAGCCATACTGCTCATTGAACGACGCGGCATTACACCAACTCTTGCGACCATTGAAAATATGCAAGCTGGTACCGCACTACGCATAGGCGTCTTCCAGTGCATCGCCATGATGCCCGGCGTGTCTCGTTCCGGGGCAACAATCATGGGTGCTTTGCTGGTTGGTGTTGAACGCCGCATAGCTGCAGAGTTTTCTTTCTTCCTTGCTATTCCAACCATGATGGGCGCCACGGCCTATAGCCTTTACAAAAACTGGAACCTTCTTGAAATGGCTTCTCTGGAATTGCTCATGATTGCAACGGCTGCAGCCTTTGTTACAGCTCTACTCGTTATCAGGGCAGCGCTGGCGCTGATTGGCCGGCATGGCTTCTCCCCGTTTGCCTGGTATCGCATTGTTCTTGGCCTAGCTATTTTAGGTTCTCTTCAATCTGGCTTTTAGCCACCATGCCGCGTTAAACACCACCTTTTTCGCATAGCATACGATCGACTGCAGTTGTCATGACCACACCCGAAACTATACGCCAGTATCTGTTCTCGACCCTGCCATTCTCGTCAGAAGCAGACTGTATCATGCTGGGGTTTGCCCTCTTTCTTCTATCCCTGCTTGTCTTGCGTCATGAAACAAAGAGCTGGAACGCTCTTTTTCTGCCAGGTCTTCTCGCAGTTACACTTGCTGCAATTGATATCGCCTTGGGAAAACCCTTGATCGAACCAATCAGGATTTTGTTCCTGACCTGCTTGCTTCCCTTTGTCCTGATTGCAGTTTTCCGCCTGAGATGGGTACGCTAAGGGACAACCCTTTCATGCCTATGAACAAGCCACAACCCGCTCCATATTATGTTATGGCATGCAAATATATGCACTACAAACAAAGACATATATTTGAGTATTTTAGGTGCCAATTTGAAAATAAAGACTGAATAAATAGCACCTGCAAAAACAGATCAGCCGTAGCATAATGAGCCCTCATTGTACTGTGAGAGTAGAAGGACGGGCATACCCTTTTGCCTTTGCCTTACTGCAAAGAGGGAGCTTGGCATCTGACATTATGATCAAGAATTCAGAAGAAGATACTCAGCATATAGCTGAAGCGGTAAGCGCCGCACTCTATAGCCGGGATCATACATCCCATATGCTTGGCATTGTTGTTGAGGCCGTAAGCCCGGGATCTGCGCGGTTGAGCATGACCGTACGGCAGGACATGGTCAATGGCCACGGCATCCTGCACGGGGGCCTTTGCTTTACGCTGGCTGACACATGCCTTGCCCATGCCTGCCACTCCAGGAATATCCGCGCTGTAACGCATTCGTGCACAATAACCTACACGGCGCCAGGACACCTGGGTGACGAGTTGATTGCAGAAGGACAGGAAATCTGGACAAAGGAACGGAACGGCATGGTCGATGTAACCGTCTCCCGACGAAGTGACGGTGCTGTGATTGCTCTTCTTCGGGGACACGTGCGATGCATAGGCGGCGTTGTCACGGAACAGATACCCTAATAGGAGCATGACACACGCTAACCACAAGCAGCCCTGAAGTCCTGCTTGTGGTTAGTGATGCCGTCATAGCGAGACCAAGGCCAAGCATTATGCCCACAGACGGCTTAAAGAAAGCGCCACACCATGATAACCTGTCATCCATCAAAGCCGCTTTATCTGCTGGATCCGATGGAATGGGCCGATCCCGAGCAATTATCTGCACTCCAGCTACAACGCCTGCGTCACACACTCTATAATGCATGGGACAGGATTCTCCCTTTCCAGAAAGCCTGTAAAGAAGCTGCCATACACCCTGATGATCTACAAACACTTCCCGATTTGGCGCATTTTCCTTTCATATCTAAAAACGATCTACGCCTCCATTATCCGAGTGGTCTGTTTGCCGTACCCATGGAACGCATTCTTCGCCTGCACACCTCATCAGGGCAAACCGGTACACCAACCATCACCGGATATACACGAACTGATCTGGAAATATGGACACGCCTTATGGCACGGTCCCTCAGAACAGCAGGGGTCCAGCAAGGCATGCGTGTACAAGTTTCTTTTGGTTACGGGCCGTTTACGGGGGGTCTGGGAGCACACTATGGTGCCGAGGCACTGGGGTGCACGGTTATTCCCGCTTCGGGCGGGAACACACGGCGACAGATACACTTCATACAAGATCTTAAGCCTGACATTATTATGGCCACCCCAAGCTACATGCTTGTTATCGCCGACGAGATGGAGCGGCAAGGCATTAATCCCCGGAAAAGCTCCATGAAAATGGGCATCTTGGGGGCGGAACCATGGACAGAAGAAATGCGCTGCGCAATAGAGGAGCGTTTCGACCTGAAGGCCATTGACATATACGGCCTCTCGGAAATCATGGGACCCGGCGTAGCGATAGAAAGCCCGGACAGCAGGGGCAGCCTACACATGTGGGAAGACTATTTTTATCCGGAAATCATCGATCCGGATACGGGGGCCGTCTTGCCCGACGGGAGTTTTGGTGAACTGGTACTGACCACACTGACCCGGGAAGCCATGCCACTGATACGCTATCGTACGCATGATCTGACCCGTCTTCTTCCCGGCACCGGGCGAGGCTTGAGGCGTATGGAACGCACGGCTGGCCGCTCCGATACCATACTCACAATACAGGGGGTCAAGGTGCTCCCCACGCAAGTCGAGGCCATTATTCTGTGTGACCCGCGATTAGCCCCTATTTATCAGCTTGTTGTACGTCACAAAGGGCACAAGGATTATCTGGAAATAAAGACGGAGTTACGCCCTGGCCTTCATGATAAGGATATGGAAACAGCGGCCAGAACTGATCTGGCCCATTGCATAAAGCGCACTCTGGGAGTAACCGCCAAGATTACAATTGCCCACGAGAACACGATCGAGCGCTCATCCGGGAAGGCAAGGCGTATTATTGATCTAAGGCCTACACAACACTGAAAGAAGAAGGCCGGACTCCACATATCCGGCCTTCTTCTTTCATACATGCATGACGTACATTAGTTCAGCGCGCTGACAACCTCTTCTGTTACTTTTTTGGCATCGCCAAAAAGCATCATCGTATTATCGCGGAAGAAGAGATCGTTCTCGACCCCGGCATAACCCGAAGCCATGGAACGCTTGACGAACAGGACGGTCCGCGCTTTCTCCACATCCAGAATAGGCATGCCATAGATCGGGCTGGATGGATCCGTATGCGCCGCCGGATTGGTAACATCGTTGGCACCAATCACATAGGCAACATCGGCTGTCTGGAAATCATTGTTAATGGTCTCCAGCTCAAACACCTCATCGTAGGGGACATTGGCTTCGGCCAGCAGCACATTCATATGCCCCGGCATACGACCCGCGACAGGATGAATGGCATACTTGACCTCAACCCCCTCTGCCTTCAAGGCATCAGCCATTTCACGCAGGGCATGCTGGGCCTGAGCAACCGCCATTCCATAGCCCGGAACGATGATAACCTTGGAAGCATTTTTCATGATGAACGCCGCATCATCTGCTGAACCCGCCTTGACGGCACGATCTGTGCCGGAACCAGCAGCGGCGCCTTGCGCAGCCTCACCGCCAAAACCGCCCAGGATCACATTGAAGATAGAGCGGTTCATGCCCTTGCACATGATATAGGACAGAATGGCCCCGGAAGCCCCCACCAAGGCCCCGGCAATAATCAGCAAGGCATTGCCAAGGGTAAACCCGATACCACAGGCAGCCCAGCCAGAGTAGGAGTTCAGCATGGAGATAACGACAGGCATATCAGCCCCACCAATGGGCAGGATCAACAAAAACCCCAAGACAAAAGCCATGATCATCAGCAGAAAGAAGATGCTGTGGCTTTCAGACAAGGCAAACACAATAATCAGCAAAACAAGCGCTCCGCCCAGCAAAGCGTTCAGCTTGTGCTGCATCGGAAACTGTAGGGGCTTCCCGGCAATCAGCCCCTGAAGCTTGCCAAAGGCAATAACAGAACCGGAAAACGTTATAGCCCCGATCACAACCCCCAGGCTCATCTCGATCAGTGATCCTGCCTGGATACGACCAACCGTACCTATCCCATAGCTTTCCGGCGACAGAAGCGCCGCCGTGGCAACCAGAACGGCTGCCATGCCAACCAGGGAATGGAAGGCAGCAACCAACTGCGGCAAGGCCGTCATCTTGACTTTCAGGGCAACCACTGTCCCGACAGCACCACCAATGACAATAGCTAGAACAATCAATCCATAACTATGAACTGCAGGAGAAATCAGCGTTGTCAGCACAGCAATCGTCATGCCAGCCATGCCCAGCTGATTTCCCTGCCGGGCACTGACCGGGCTGGAGAGTCCACGCAAAGCCAAAATAAAACAGATAGCCGCCACCCCATAGGCCATCATGGTCAAACCTGTCACATTCATCATGCGTGGCGCTCCCTATTTATCCTTTTTACGGAACATCTGAAGCATTCTCTGCGTCACGATGAATCCACCAAAAATATTGACTGCAGCCAGCATGACCGCAAAAAATCCCAGAGCACCCGACGCGGACATATCCAGAGGGCCAGCAGCAATCAACGCCCCAACGATAATGACGGAACTGATGGCATTGGTGACACCCATTAAAGGAGAATGCAGGGCTGGCGTCACAGACCAGACCACATAAAATCCAACAAAACAGGCCAGAACAAAAATGATCATCAGGTACCAGAAATCATGGCCCTGCCCTGCCGCAGCCGAATGGGCGGCTGAAGAAGCCTGAGCAGCAAGCAGGGATGCTTTTTCAGCTAAATCAGCAGCCGAAGAGGACAATACCTTGGCTGCTTCCTGAATAGATTGGGTATCCATTGTCTCCCTTCCTTTTGTCAAACAGCGGTTATCTGCGGGTGCACCACAGCACCGTTGCGGGTGACACATGTCCCCTTGACCAGGGCCTCATCCGGATTGATTTCCAGTTTCTTCGCATCGCGATCAGTCAGAAACTGAATGAAGTTGAACAGATTGCGCGAGAAAAGGGCAGAACTATCACCCGCCAGCCGACTGGAAACGTCACGATTGCCAACAATCTTGACCCCGTTATGAAGAACAGTCTGACCTGGCACTGTCAGAGCACAGTTCCCCCCCTGCTCCGCCGCCAGATCGACAATGACCGAACCCGGCTTCATGTCTCCCACCTGATCCGCTGAGATGAGAACAGGCGCCTTGCGTCCAGGAACCAAGGCCGTGGTAATCGCAATATCAGCCTTGCGCAGGAAATCGCCGACAACTTTCTTCTGACGCTCAAAATATTCCGGCGGCATTTCCTTGGCGTAGCCTCCGGTTGTCTCCGCTTCTTTTTCCATCGCTTCGTCAACGACAACAAACTTGCCACCCAAGGACTCAACCTGCTCACGCGTGGCTGGACGTACATCGGTAGCATGAACAATTGCCCCAAGCCGTTTTGCCGTTGCAACAGCCTGAAGACCGGCGACACCAGCGCCAAAAACCAGAACACGGGCCGGAGCCACAGTACCTGCCGCCGTCATCATCATCGGGAAAGCACGGCCATATTCAGCCGCAGCGTCAATCACAGCCCGATAGCCAGCCAGGTTATTTTGCGATGACAGAATATCCATCGATTGTGCACGTGTGATGCGGGGCATTAGTTCCATGGCAAACGCATCAACGTCACGCTCGGCCAATGCCTTGACCAAAGCCGGCTCTGACAGGGCATTCAGATGACAAAACAGGCGGCTCCCCCTTGGCAGAAGAGCAACCTCATCAAATCCATCACCAGCCATCATCGGGCGCGAGACCTTCAAGACAATATCAGCGTCAGAAAGCGTGGAGGCCGCATCGGCACCAACTTCAGCACCAGCCTCGGCATACTGGGTATCCACAACAGACGAATGAAGCCCAGCGCCCGTTTCAACAGAAACCCTGTATCCAAGGCCGATCAGTTTTTTCACAGTTTCCGGAGTAGCCGCCACCCGGAGTTCTCCGTCACGCCGCTCCTTCGGTATGGCAATTTTCATCAGCTCTTCCTCACATCAAAAACAGACCAGCAACGGCGCACCGCAAGGCAATCACAATGCCCCGAAACAGGAAGCCTTGTGAAGTCAAAACACGGACCGGAAAGGCCGGCGCAGACCCGCAGCCGGCGGCCAACATATAGCCGTGAATACCGTGATTGAAACAGGAAAAAGAATAAACACAAACAGAAGCCCAGACTGCGGGGCAGATCTGGGCCAAACGAAACCTACAAAACAGCAAATGCACTAATCGGTCGCAACCGATTTATCAACACTGAAACTTTCACCACAACCGCAACGGCCTGTTTCGTTGGGATTGTCAAAAACAAACCCCGATGAAAATTTGTCGACGCGATAATCCATCGTGGCGCCAAGAACAAACATCAAGGCCATTGGGTCCACCAGAATGGTTACCCCCTTGTCCTCGATCACTTCTTCGAAAGGCTTCTTCTCTTCCGCATACTCAACAACATAAGACATGCCGGAGCAGCCACGGGTCTTGATCCCAACCCGCAGACCGATCATAGGCTTCTCGGAACGGGCCACAAGGTCCCGCACCCTCTGCGCAGCAGCATCTGTCAGCTGCAGCACCTTCTTGCCGGGTTCAGCAAACATCGTCTGTTTCTCCACACAAGCAGGCTTCAGAACATATCCAGGGCAACACGGGCCACTTCGGTCATCCGGTCGGGAGTCCAGGGAGGATCCCATGTCAGCGACACCGATACGCGGCCAACGCCTTCTACCCGCGCAACCGCATGAGCAACCTCCTCGGGCATCTCCCCGGCAACAGGACAGGCGGGGGCCGTCAATGTCATGACGATCCGTGTATCTCCGGTATCTCCGATCTCAAGGGTATAGATCAAACCCAGATCGTAAATATTCACGGGGATTTCCGGGTCGTGAACCGTTCTCAACGCGGCAATAACCTCGTCCTCGCTGGCAACCGGTGTTCCAGGCTCCAGAGGTGTTCCAATCTCGATGGCCTCTCCATCTTCAGCCGGAGGAGGAGGATCATACGCATACATAGGCGGTCTCATGGTCATGGCAGGCGCCCTATTCAAAAAGATCGCGTGCCAACCGCAATGCCTTGATAAAGGCATCAATATCGGCACGGTTTGTGTAAAGTCCAAAACTGGCCCGCGTTGTGGATGAAACACCAAGGCGCGCCATCAAGGGCTGGGCACAGTGATGCCCTGCCCGCACGCATACGCCCTGCCGATCCAGAACGGTTGCCAGATCATGGGGATGAGCCCATGTGGTCGAAAAAGCCACAAGACCGGCTTTTCCTGCCGTGGTGCCATGGACAGTCAGCCCCCCCAGATCAGACAGGGCTTCCATCGTAAAGGACAGAAGATCCGTTTCGTGATCAAGGACAGCCCCTCTGTCTATTCCTGCGACATAATCAATCGCGGCACCAAGACCAATGGCCTGAACAATGGGCGGTGTTCCAGCCTCAAACTTGGCAGGCAGGGATGCCCACTCACTTTTCTCGAACGTCACCGAGGAAATCATGTCTCCCCCGCCCATCCATGGCGGCATTCTGTCAAGAAGCGTCTCCCGCCCCCACAAAACCCCGACACCGGTCGGCCCGTATAGCTTATGCGCAGAGAAGACGTAGAAATCGCAGCCAAGCTCCTGAACGTCGACACCCTGATGCACCACACCCTGGCATCCATCGACCAGCACAACGGCACCAACCGCATGGGCCCGGCTGCATATGTCGCGGACAGGCAGGACCGTCCCCAGCACATTGGATACATGGGCAACAGCAACCAAACGGGTACGAGGGGTCAGAAGATCCGAAAAGGCATCAAGATCCAAGGAACCATCGTCACGAACAGGGGCTACCTTGAGAACCAGCCCCAGCTGATCACGCAGCATCTGCCACGGTACAATATTGGAGTGGTGTTCCAGCTCGGTCAGAACAATCTCGTCTCCGGACTTTAGAAAGGCACGACCATAGCTGTTGGCAACCAAGTTGATCGCTTCTGTCGCACCACGGGTCAGGATAATCTCTCGCTCTGAGGCCGCATTCAGAAACCCCTGAACCTTGCGCCGCGCGGCTTCATAAGCCAGCGTAGAACGTTCGGACAGCCAATAGGCGCCACGATGGACATTGGCATACTCTTCCTCATAAGCCCGCCGCATGACATCGAGAACCACGGCAGGCTTCTGGGCAGAAGCCCCCGTATCCAGATAGGCAAGGGGCTTGCCGTGTACGGTACGGGACAAAATGGGAAAATCAGCCCTGACGGCCTCGACATCAAAAGGCCGTACAATTGCACTTGTTGAGGTTACAGCCACAGTCATTGGCCTCGTGCCCCCAACCACGCATGAATATGCTTCAGAACGGCTGCCTGCAGTGCGGGATTACGGACCATTACAGCGGCTTCGTCCAAGAAGCCCTCGATCAGAAGTGAACGCGCCACATCGTCCGGAATACCCCGGGCACGCAGATAAAAAAGCGCTTCTTCGTCTAGGGCACCTGCTGCCGCACCATGGCTGCATTTCACATCATCAGCGTAAATCATCAGTTCCGGCTTGGTATCCACTTCGGCGCCACGCGACAACATCAAGGCCTTGTGCAACTGCTGGCCATCGGTCTGCTGTGCATCACGGCGAACAAGGACACGCCCTTGAAAGACACCACGCCCATTGCTGTCTAGGACACCCTTCCAGACCTGGTTCGAGGTACAGCCGGCCACCGCGTGATCCATGAAAGTTGTTGTATCAACGTGCTGCTCATGCCCCACAGCATAAACACCGTTGACCAAGGCACTGGCACCTTGGCCTGCAAGCTCAACACACAAATCGGAGCGTGACAGACGTGCTCCAGTCAGAACAGAGAAGCTGTCAAGGGAGGCTGAGTCAGCCAAGGTAGACTGTCCGGCCATAAACCATGTGCTGGCACCATTCATATTCTGGAGCACCACATGATCCAGAGAAGAGCCTTCGGCCATCCGTGTTTCACGAACCCAGTTGGCAAAGACAGGGTGTTCATCCGCAGAAACATGGCTCTCTGCTATAACAAGGCGGGCATTCCGGCCAAGATCCAGCACAAGACGGGGCTGCACGCTGCGTGCCTGTCCTTCACCGGTGTAAATGGCTACCACATGAACAGGCACATCAATAACGACGTTGTCCGGCACCCTGACGAACAGGCCATCAGCAAGCACACTGGTATTTAGCGCCGCAAAGGGATGCTCGTGATAGGGCAGAAGATGCCCCAGAAGACCCTCCAGAGTGGCCGGTTCCTGTACCATAACCTGCCCCAGGGGACGCAGGTCAAGCCCATCAGGGCGCTCACATGCTGACGAAAGATTGACAGAGCGGGTCAGCGCTTCATCGTAGCAGCCATTCACCAGAACAACGGTCCAGGTTTGTTCAAGAGCCAGGGCATGATTCGCGATAACAGAATCCACGCCCTCAACAGCCCCGCCCCGTATCAAGGCCCAGTCAAGACGGGTCAGGTCACGAACCTGCGTGTACTTCCACCGCTCACTCCGGCGCCCGGGAAGCCCCTGTTTCTCATAAGCCTCCATACCAAGACGACGCAAGTCGGACAGCCAAGCAGCCTGACCCGGCACATCCGCGTCATGGTCACACCCGAACAAAGGCAGTGCGGCATTCTTCATCATGACAGAACCTTCCGTTCAGGCCGCAACATCACGATATCCGGCATAGCCATTTGCCTCCAGATCCTCCGCCAGCTCCGGACCACCGGTACGAACGATTTTCCCGCCGACAAAGACATGAACCACATCAGGCACGATATAGCGCAGGAGCCGTTGATAGTGAGTGATCACCAGGAAGGAACGCTGGTTCCCCCGCAGGGCATTGATCCCTTCGGACACGATCTTCAGTGCATCGATATCCAATCCGGAATCTGTTTCATCCAGAATAGCAAACCGGGGATCAAGCACCGACATTTGCAGGATCTCGGCCCGCTTTTTCTCACCACCAGAGAAACCGACGTTGACAGGGCGCTTGAGCATGTCATCGCTGACACCCAGTTCGTGCGCCTTGCCCTTGACCAGCTTGAGGAACGCCACAGGATCAATCTCGGCCTCCCCGCGTGCCTTACGACAGGCATTCAGCGCAGCCTTGAGAAAGGTTGACATGGCCACACCCGGAATTTCCACCGGATACTGGAATGACAGGAACACCCCGGCACGGGCACGCTCGTCTGCCGAAAGTTCCAGAATGTTCTGACCATCGAACAACACCTCGCCTTGCGTGACATCGTATCCATCACGCCCGGCAATAATGTTGGACAGGGTGGACTTGCCGGTTCCATTGGGCCCCATCAGGGCATGAACCGTGCCCGGCTCAATGACCAGATCAACACCCTTCAGAATTTCTCGCCCGTCAACAGAGGCATGAAGATTACGAATTTCAATCAGTGACATCTTGTTATTCCTTCTGTCGCAGGCTCAACCAACACTGCCTTCAAGCGAAATGGAGACCAGCTTCTGGGCCTCGACGGCAAACTCCATCGGCAGGGTCTGCAAAACTTCCTTGCAGAACCCATTGACGATCAAACCAACCGCTTCTTCCGGATTAAGCCCGCGCTGCAGACAGTAAAACATTTGCTCCTCGGAGATACGGCTTGCCGTTGCTTCATGTTCGGTCCGGGCCGATGGATTGCGGTTCTCGATATAGGGAATGGTATGCGCACCGCACTGATCGCCGATCAGAAGACTGTCGCACTGCGTAAAATTCCGCGCCCCTTCTGCACCGGGCATAATGCGCACCAGTCCACGATAAGTCTGGTCCGACTTGCCTGCAGCAATACCCTTGGCAATGATCTTGGACGTCGTGTTACGGCCAATATGGATCATCTTTGTGCCCGTATCCGCCTGCTGAAAATTGTTGGTGATGGCAACCGAATAAAACTCCCCTGACGAATTATCGCCCTGGAGAATGCAGGAGGGGTACTTCCACGTTACAGCCGACCCGGTTTCAACCTGGGTCCACATGACCTTGGCATTCCGCCCGCGACAGGCTGCACGCTTGGTCACAAAATTGTAGATCCCGCCCCGTCCTTCGGCATCACCGGGGTACCAGTTCTGGACCGTGGAATACTTGATCTCGGCATCATCCAGGATAACAAGCTCAACCACCGCAGCGTGCAGCTGGTTCTCGTCACGCTGCGGGGCCGTACAGCCCTCCAGATAGGAAACGTACGCCCCCTCATCAGCGATAATCAGGGTCCGCTCAAACTGCCCGGTATTCTTTTCGTTAATACGGAAATAGGTCGACAGCTCCATCGGGCACCGCAGCCCTTTTGGGATGTACACAAAAGAGCCATCCGTAAAGACCGCCGAGTTCAGGCAGGCATAGAAGTTGTCAGCCACCGGCACAACAGATCCAAGGTACTGCCGCACCAAGTCCGGGAACCGTTGGACTGCCTCGGAAATGGAGCAGAAAATAACACCCATGTCCTCCAGGCGCTTTTTATAGGTTGTTGCAACGGATACCGAGTCAAATACGGCATCAACGGCAACACCGGCCAAGACTTCCTGCTCTTTCAGGGGAATGCCAAGCTTTTCGTAGGTCTTCAGAAGCTCTGGGTCCACTTCATCCAGACTGGCTGGACCCGCTTTCTGACGGGGCGCTGCATAATAATAGGCATCCTGGAAATCCGGGGTTGGATAATTCAGGTTTGCCCAGTCCGGCTCCTCCATTGTCAGCCACAAGCGGTAGGCCTTCAGGCGCCATTCCAGAAGCCATTCAGGCTCCCCCTTCTTTGCGGAAATGAACCGGACGATATCCTCGTTCAAGCCTTTGGGAGCCCGATCGCTTTCGATATCGGTTTCAAAACCGTATCGGTAATGTTCCAGTTCCTTTACGGTTCTGGCTGTGCTGTCTGTTGCCGCCATGCTCCGTCCTGCTCCCTTTGAAACTTTGCGCTGCTCAGGCCACGGTCACGGTCCGGGGCACAAACGGCAGCGGATCTGATGCCATATCGGCTAGGGTCACGTCTGAAAGCGCACGGTATACAGCGCCATTCACCCGATTCCAATGGCCGTTCATCGGACACAGGTTCCCGATCCCGCATCCATCCGGCGATTCATCTACACATGATGTCAGGGCGATAGGGCCCTCGACAGCCTGCACGATATCGGCAACCGTGATCTGCTCGGCTCCACGCCCCAGACCATAGCCACCAGACACACCCCGGGTCGAGACAACCAGCCCTTCCCGTGTCAGGGTCTTTAAAATCTTGGCGACTGTCGGCATGGGAATGCCGGTCTCGCCGGCAACCTGTTGAGCAGAGTGCCGCCCACCAGCCTTTACCATGTATACCAACAAAACAACGGCATAGTCGGTCAACTTGTTAATGCGAAGCATACAAACACCCCTGACATTTGCCTACCATCAGCCATAGATACAGTACCCTTTCGGTCCTTCTTTAATAAGACTAAAAAGGTCCTGTTTCAAGAGCAAGTTTACCTTGCCGACACAAGAAAAAGACCTATAGGGTCAAGGCTACACGTATATAAGTTGGGCATGATGCACCATGGAGCGCGTTAAAATTGTACTTCTGACTGCAGCTATTCTACTGTCAGCAATGACCCCTCAAGCTCATTGCGCTCAATCCCTTGAAGGAACTCCGTGGCTTGGTGCTGCGTTTTCAGGCAACAAAAGCAATCTGGAAGCCTTTGCCAAGAATGGCGGGAAAATCATTCGCCTTTATGGTGAGGAAGATGTGTGGGTTCTGGATGAAGCCGCCAAACTGGGGCTGAAAGTGGTGATGGGGGTATGGCTTGAGCATCCACGCCGGGGATTCAATCTTGACGACCCAAAAGCTGTGGAAGAGCAAAACGCCCGGATCCGCGACTTTGTAACCCAATACCGCAACCACCCAGCCCTTCTGGCATGGGGCATTGGCAATGAGGTCGAGCTTCTTCAAAGCGATCCCAGACCCGCATGGCGGCTTGTGAACAACACGGCAGCCATGGTCAAGGCCATAGACCCGGAACACCCCACCATCATGATTGTAGCCAACATGGGGGATGAGCATCTGAAAATCTTGGCTGATCATAGCCAACATGCCGACATTATTGGCATCAACACCTATGGCGACGGACTGTACGGACTTCCGGATCGCTTGCAAAAAGCAGGCATCCACAAGCCCGTTGCCATTACCGAATTTGGACCCTTGGGACAGTGGGACGCAGCCAAGAAGGCGTGGGGCGCTCCGCTGGAGCTGACAGGGAGCCAGAAAGCCAAATTTTTCAAAGATGCAATGGCTTTCATAAAGGAAAGCCCGCAACTTGTCGGTGGATTTGCCTTCGTGTGGGGAACTAAACAGGAACAAACCGAAACATGGCACAGCCTTCTGCTCAAAGACGGCAGCCTGACCCCCATGACCGACGCCCTGCTTGAGTCCTGGGGACAGGCCGTGGTGAACAAGGCCCCGGAAATACGCCATGCCCGTATCAATGCCGATAAACACCATTCCGGTGACGATATCATTGCCCACGTTGATGCCATTGACCCGGAAGGACATGCACTTACCACGGAATGGATTGTAAGAAAGGAATCAACGGATCTGAAAAAAGGTGGAGATATTGAATCGATTCCGGAACAGATACCCGTGCATGTCCGGCACAATAGCGTAAAGCAATTAACGTTTATAAGTCCACCATCGGGGGCTTATCGCCTTTTCATTACGGTACGGGATCCATACGGGAAAGCCGACACGGCAAACCTGCCGTTCCTGGTTTCCGACCATGAAACAAACTGAAGGTAATTTTTGTACATATAGACTTGGTCACAATGCCCCGCCGCGCGATTGACGCTGCAGGGCAACGGCATGACGATATACGAGCGATTCTCTTACGGAAACACTGTCATGCAGCTGGCTACCGCACAGGACCAAACCATTTTCCAGGAATCAGACCTTGCTCCCGTGGTCCAGTCTCCTCTTCTGCCGGACCATTTAAGAACAGGGCACTGGTACTGTGACATCCATCACGGCATGTTCCTGATCCTGCTGACCCGCGGGGCCCATGCAGCCAGCCATGAAAACGAAAAACTGACGCACTACTTCGTTGATACCATCACCATCTATTGGCTTGTTCACTGCCTGATGGAAGAGGAAGACATGGCCGGAGCCCTGATGAAGGGCATAGCCGATCCATCCGTTGTGCGTCAGCACTGCCGCGCCCATACGGCCCTGACGCAATGGTGGGACAACAAGGTCTTTTCACCGCTGAAAACCTCCGCCGCAAGCTGTGGAAGCATAGCCAGAACAATGACGGAGTTTCTGGAGCAAGTTGTTCATCACATCAACGAAATGGACCAGAGCACCTACGGAAAAGCATCCCCATCGACTGAAGAAAGTCTGATACAGGCGATGGAAGCTCTCTCACGCACCCATCTGCCACTGTCACCACAAATGGCCGGATGCCAGCAGGTCGCCGAATGCCTGGCACCCCGCATGTCCACTTTTGTGCGGCCCGACTCACTCAGCCCCTTGGCGATGGAGCAGGTCAAATCGTTCTTTCTCGCACCACGCCGGGAACCTCTCCTTGACGAGGAACACGGGGGATTCCGGGATCTGTTCTTTGCTCATTATGGAGCCGGGCGACGGAACAACAGCAACACCGAAATGCCCGTCGCCCGGTTCTAGACCAGTCCCTGAGGGATATCAGGGGGCGATTTCAAAGACCCCGTCAACTTCCACAGCAGCACCCAGCGGCAGGGACGGACACCCAACGGCAGCCCGGGCATGACGTCCCGCGTCACCGAATACTTGGACCATCAAATCAGAAGCCCCGTTGATCACCTTGGGATGGTCGATAAAGTCAGGTGTGCACGCAACAAAACCACCCAGGCGAACCACACGCTGAACCCGGTCAAGATTACCACCACACGCTGCCTTCAACTGCGTCAGCAGATTAAGCGCACACTGACGTGCTGCAGCGGCACCATCTTCCACACTGACCTCGCGCCCCAGAAGACCGGTTGTCATCAGGTTTCCATCACGCATGGGAAGCTGTCCGGAAATCACGACCTGCGTCCCAAGAAAAACCCACGGCACATAATTGGCAACGGGGGCCACAGCGGGGGGCAGAACAAGCCCAAGCTTCTCCAGACACGCATCAATACGACCATTTTGCATCACACATGCTCCTGAATTCTTGCAACAGAACAAACATCACCCAAGGAAGATTATTACCGATAAATTCCCGTTCTACACACAATACGGGGATGCCCAAAGACGTGCGTGTGTGATAAACCCTGGCCACGTATTCGGCAATCCAAAAGGGAACCGGCGCCACGCCTGTTGTTCCTATCCAGATTCAAGGGGATATCTGTGAGCAAGCTCTCTCTTCCGAAAGACAAAATAAAAATTGTGCTTCTGGAGAATATCCACAGCAGTGCCATCACCCATCTTACCGCCCAGGGCTATACAACGGTGGAATGTCATGGGGGCGCCCTAGATGGAGCCGAGCTTCAACACGCCATCGCCGATGCCCACATCGTCGGCATTCGCTCACGTACAAAACTGACATCTGATGTTCTGGCTGCAGCCAACAAACTTATTGCCGTCGGGTGCTTCTGCATCGGAACCAATCAGGTCAATCTGGATGCAGCGCGGAGCATGGGGATACCGGTCTTCAACGCGCCCTACTCCAATACACGCTCCGTTGCCGAGCTGGTTCTGGGGGAAATCATCATGCTGGCACGGCGTATCCCGGAAAAGAACTGGAACACCCACGGCGGAAGCTGGCTAAAAAGCACAGACGGGGCCTGTGAAGTCAGGGGAAAGACCTTGGGCATCATCGGTTATGGCCATATCGGCACCCAGCTGTCTATCCTAGCTGAGAACATTGGGTTGCGGGTCCTGTTCTATGACATTGTTGAAAAGCTGGCGCTTGGCAATGCCTGCTCGTGCATCAGCCTGGATGAATTGCTGGCCGCATCCGATTTTGTCAGCCTGCATGTTCCATCAACCCCCGAAACCAAAAACATGATTGGCACGGAACAGCTGGCCTTGATGAAGCCCGGCGCAGCACTGATCAATGCGGCCCGGGGTCAGGTTGTAGACATTGATGCCTTGGCCAAGGCCCTAAGAAAAAAACATCTTTCCGGCGCGGCCATTGATGTGTTTCCACAGGAACCTGCTGACTCAAAGGAAGAATTCATCAGTCCCCTTCGCGGTCTGCACAATGTTATCCTGACTCCCCACATCGGAGGTTCCACCCTGGAAGCACAGGCCAACATCGGCACCGAAGTTGCAGAAAAGCTGGTCAAGTACTCTGATAACGGTTCAACTTTAGGCGCTGTCAACTTCCCCGAAGTGCAGCTCCCCATGCATCAGGGTGGATCACGCTTTATGCATATACATAAGAATATCCCGGGGGTTCTGGCCAAAATCAACGAGGTTCTCTCGGCACACACAGTCAATATTACAGGCCAATATCTACAAACATCATCCAATATTGGCTATGTTGTTGTTGACGTCGACACCCGGGAAGGAGACATGGACGTCATCCGGACGGCGCTGGAAACAATTCCCGGCACAATACGAACACGGTTCCTGCTATGACCTAATAAAGAAAGGAGGCAGGGACAACGGCCCCCTGCCTCCGGTTCAAGGACTTACTAGGACAACAGGTAAAGTGGATCGGACAATACAAAATTGGGCGCGCCCTCGGGTGCTCCTTCGCAAAGGTTTATCATCATATCCGCCAAGGCATCGCCATCAACATCAACATGAATCGTGATATTGCGCCCTGCAATCAGCCCCCCAAACTCATTGATATTTCCACACTCTTCGTACCAAACCCCATTGGGACGAGGAAGCGTTCCCCCAAAATGCAACGATTGGAACCCATCTGTTAAACGGTCTCCATCAATGGCGGAAAGGTCAACGCGGTCCCCCTCTGCACTGTTGAAGTCAATAATGTAGTCGGGCGTATCTACCAGCGAATCCTCAAAGGAAACATAGACAAATGTATCCGCACCTTTGTCGCCAATCAGAAGATCGTTACCACCATTCCCCTGCAGGGTGTCATTCCCGTCTCCACCGGCAATCCAATTGGGGGTGCTGTTCCCGATCAAACAATCATCGCCGGATCCCCCCATAATAACTTCTATATTCTTGATCGTATCTTCGGGAATGCCCTCAACAAAGGCTACGCTTTCTGCACCATCTTCTGCTAAGGTGAGGTGTACAGACGTCGTCTTGTCAAGAAAATCGACCGCATCCATACCAGCCCCACCATCAATGTAATCGCGCCCGTCACCCCCACGGAAAGTGTTACCCTCGTCGTCTCCGATTAAACGGTCATCACCGGAACCACCAACGATCTGCTCGATATTACGTATCGTGTCTTCTGGCTTCCCGCCAACGTAGACCCTAACCTCATCTTTTCCCCTCAGGGCAACATGAACAGGCAGGTTTTTGTCAGAATAATCGGCAAAGTCCAGACTGTCTCCACCATCAATATAGTCTTGCCCCGGCCCTCCCCGGAATACATTCATGCTATCATCACCAACCAGCCTGTCATCACCCGAACCACCGATAACATTTTCAATATTGATGAGAACATCTTCGGTTACACCGCCGACAAAAACATTCACGGGCAATGATCGTTTCAAGGTAACAACAACGGGATCAACCTTGTCAGAATAATCTGCCGTATCCTGACAACCAGAGCCATCTATGATATCGCGACCACCCATTCCACGAAAAATGTTACTTTCATTGTTTCCTATGAAAAGATCATTCTGATCTGTCCCGATGATCGACTGCTTTGGGTCCATGTCGTATGGCTTCATGATCAAGGCCTCCTACTTTATTCATTTCATATTTCACATCAATAGTAGCATAAAATTATCACCATATTCGATATATAGTATTATATCGTCCCCACGCATTAACATGAGGGCAATTTTCTCATGACTATCATTGCACTGCAGCGTAGCGCATCTTCTCCTCCAAGCGATGCTCTACACAGCCGAAAAGCATTAGGAAAAGAGCTCCACATCAGAGCTGATATGCCCCCCGGAAGGACTCACTCCAACAACACTTAATGGAGCAGAACCAGTTATAAAGTCTTCCACTGGAGCCGGCTCTGTAACGGGATCCTTGGTACTGACAGGCACCTCTGACTCCTCAACAGAGTTCACGTTACCAGACCCATGGGGCTTGTGCGCAGGTGGAGTAAGAGCAGCAGTAGCATCAGAAGACCCCGGGAGCAAAACCTTGGGCGCTTCTTCAGAGAACAACCCCAAGAGCGTAACCGTAAAATCAGGGGCAGCGTCCCCATTGATATCCGCAAGAACAAGAGCCGGGTTCCCCGGACTACCCGGCACACACCACACAGCATGTGCTTCCGGACCATCTGTAGAAAAATGGAGAAGAGACGCTGCTAGCGTCAGACCAAAATCCAAGGCATCGCCTTCAGCGATACTGAAGTCAAGGATTGTATCCCCACCATCAAGCGAAGCATTATAAACGAAACGATCAGAACCGGATCCTCCGGTCAGGATATCCTGACCCTCTCCACCAAAAAGAATATCGTCACCAGCCCCACCAACGATGACATTGTTAAGGGAATCCCCCTTTATGACGTCATTCCCGGAGCCTGACTTGATTCCCTCAATATTACGAACAAGATCATCCAAGAGGCCATCTGCAAAAACTGTACTATCCTGTGATCCGGATAGCGCTATGTACAGAGACTTTTTGCTCTCAGAAAGATCAAGCACATCAAACCCGGCGAGACCATCAACAAGGTCACGCCCCGGCGTTGCCGCAAGCATATCATCACCATCCGTGCCAAGAATTTCATGCCTTAACACCACATTAATTTTTCCTTGCCGGGCTGACATTTCCCACACTCCAATCGTAATATCCGGTTGCAGATCCCCATTGACATCTGCAACAACTTTTCCTGCTCCCCACCCCGCATCCATATCATCCTGATACCAGATAGAATGAACACGCGGGACATCCCCCGAGAACGCAAGAGGCTGGAAGCCCTCACGCATCACGTTCCCATCAAAGTCCGAAAGGTCAATCCGGTCTCCCGACAGGCTGTTCAGGTCTGCGATAAAATCCTGATACTGCGGACTGGAATCAGAGAGGTGACGATAAACAAAGATATCGGCCCCGCCTCCCCCCATTAGCAAATCACCCTGGCCTGCACCTTCAATAAGATCGTCACCACCATTTCCGATCAAGACATTGACACCGTCATCACCACGCAATTCATCGGCCAAGGACGTACCAACAACACCCTCGATATTGCGCAGAACATCTTGGCAGATCCCATCCGCATAAACGTATGCATCATTTTCTCCGGCAAGCGTAACGCGTATCCCCGCAGATGATCTGGAATAATCGACAACATCGACTCCGCCATGCCCATCAATCACTTCATGTGCAGGCGCATCTATAAAAAGGTTGGCCTCGCTGTTGCCAGAACGATCAGCGACCAAAGACTCTTCTTGATCAGGGATCTGCACATCTGTCTCTGTTGTGGGGACAACTGAGGGAAGCTGAACCAGTTCGGACGATTCATGCTCTGAATAATCAACAAGATCTGTTCCATCCAGGCCATCAATCAATTCTGGTCCAGGTTCGGCACGGATCGTGTCATCTCCGGAGCTTCCAATACGGGGTGTCGGGGCTTCAGAAGGAAGCGCATGCGTATTATCACCGGCAACAAGGCGCTTTGTTGGAAAGAAACACTCGGAAACACGGAAGACAGCGCTGTTTCCTAGGAAACTGTCTTGTTCCACCCTGCGAGTCATTGACCACCCCCTACACGAGTTGCTGGAAGCAAAAGCGCGCGAAGGGTAGCTTGCCTGCCTCTAATATTCAAGCGCAGGTGGTTTATATCAATAAAAGAAACTAATGGGGGACTCACCAACCATGCAAGCCCTCTGTGGAATAACAATATTCCCCAGAGGGATCACGCCCTGAGCTCCTGGACACAGGCCTCGCTCAGAAAAACATCGGCCTTAGTGTGCTGCCCGATGAACCTGAAGCGTATGATTATGATTGAGAGGCCCGTGCCCGTGCCCAAATCCAGGTGCCGTTTCAATGGCAACACGCACATAATCACGGGCACGCGTCACAGAAGCCAGAGGCGAGAGCCCCTGAGCAAGACCAGTGGCAACAGCGGAAGCCAGCGTACACCCTGTCCCATGCGTGTGACGGGTCAACATTCTCTCGCCCTGAAAGCGATCCACGCCATCGGCATGAATCAGCAAGTCGACCAACAGATCACCATCCAGATGCCCACCCTTCAACAGAACAGCCGAAGAACCAAGTGCACGGAGGGCATCTATCGCATGAACCATGGAAGATTCATCAAGAATATCCTGACCAACCAAGGCTCCCGCCTCAGGAAGATTGGGCGTGATCAAGAATGATTTCGGGATGAGCATCTCTTTCATGGCCTGAACCGCATCAGGTTCAAGCAAGGCATGCCCCCCTTTCGCGTACATGACCGGGTCAAGAACAACCGGCACATCCGCTGCAAAATCATCAAGCGCCTGCGAGACAGCACGAATGATGCCGGTTGTTGCCAACATCCCGATCTTGATACAGTCAGCCCCAATATCTTCCATGACCACTGCAATCTGGTCGCGCACAAAAGATTCTGGAACAGGGTGTATACCAAACACACCCTTTGTATTCTGGGCCGTCAAGGCCGTAACCGCCGTTGCGGCAAAACCACCCAGACATGTCACTGTCTTGATATCAGCCTGAATACCGGCACCACCACCAGAATCAGAGCCGGCAATAATCAACACACGCCCACGGGATAAAGAGACCATCATGACACGCCTCCATCCGCACTGGACTCAATAGCCCGGCATAAATCCAGCGCGACATCTTCGACCAAGCCGGCATCCTCTGCCTCCACCATAACGCGGATCAAAGGCTCTGTACCGGATTTCCGTAAAAGAACGCGCCCGGTCACGCCCAGTCGTTTTTCCCAATGACCAACACAGCCTTTTACCGTATCCGAAGCCAAAGCATGATCTGCCTGACGGCGGCCAGCGACACGCACATTCCGCAACACTTGGGGATACGGGTGGAAAACACGCAGCAGCTCACTCGCACTACGACCGGACTGCACAAGCTCTGCCAAAACCTGCAGAGCCGCAACAAGCCCATCACCCGTTGTTGCATGGTCTCCCAGAATGATGTGACCAGACTGCTCACCGCCAAGCGCAAGACCGCTGGCACGCATCTGTTCCATCACATAGCGATCCCCAACAGCGGTCCGAAGCAACTGGATGCGTTCTGAGCGCAGAAAAGCCTCCAGCCCCAGGTTAGACATCACGGTCGCAACAACGGTGTCACCCGGCAATTCATCCCTGTTCCGAAGAGCGCGGGCAATCAGGCCCAGAATCTGGTCGCCATCAACCAAGTGTCCGTGCTCATCGCACAAAACCAGGCGATCGGCATCACCATCAAGAGCAATACCGATATCAGCCCCGTGACTGATAACAGCAGCCTGCATGGAATCCGGATGCTGAGAACCGCATTGATCATTGATATTGACCCCGTTCGGGTCAACGCCCAAGGGAATCACCTCTGCCCCCAGTTCCCACAGAACAGAGGGCGCTGTGCGATAGGCTGCTCCATTGGCACAGTCCACAACAACCTTCAACCCGTCAAGACGGAGCCCCCGGGGGAATGTCTGCTTGACGGATTCAATATACCGGCCACCCGCATCATCCAAACGCCTGGCCCGACCTAGGCCCGTTGGCGAGGACAAGGTTACGGCCTGATGCTCCGGTGCATCCAGCTCCTGCATCAGGGTCTCGATCGAAGCCTCGACCTCGTCAGACAGTTTATAACCATCGGGCCCGAACAGCTTGATACCATTATCTTGGTAAGGGTTATGGGACGCAGAAATCATCACGCCCAGATCAGCGCGCAGCGACCGGGTTAACATGGCAACCGCCGGCGTTGGCATTGGTCCCACCAACAGGACATCCATCCCGACAGAGATAAAACCAGCGGTCAGGGCAGGTTCCAGCATATAGCCCGACAACCGGGTATCCTTGCCAATAACAACAGCATGCCGATGAGGACCACGGGTAAAAATACGCCCGGCAGCCATTCCAACCCGCAACGCGGTTTCAGCCGTCATGGGTTCTACATTGGCTGTCCCACGTATACCGTCTGTACCGAAGTACTTTCTTGTTCCCATAAACGGCCTCGGTCTCTCTATTGTGCGGCAAAGCGCACAGCTTGCCATACATTACGCGCTTGCGCTGTTGCAGCCACATCGTGCACACGCACAATATTAATACCCTGCTCCCACCCAAGGGTCGCAAGAGCCAATGAACCGGGGAGCCGCTGAAGAGGATCAGCAACATCCGCAACCTGACCTATGAAACTCTTGCGTGACACACCCAGGGCAACAGGGCAGCCCAACCCGCGATACAGGCCAAGATGCCCCAAGATATCTGCATTGTGGGATGCCAGCTTGCCAAAGCCTATACCAGGGTCCACGCAAATATTCCGTTGGTCAATACCGACCCTGCGGCAGGCCTGAATGCGTTCTTCCAACGCATCAAAAACATCCAGGGCAGAACACATATAGGAAGGGGCCTGCTGCATCGTCCCCGGTTCACCCTGCATATGCATCAAAATGACCGGCTTCCCCAAACGAGCAGCCATATCCAGACTACCCGGACCACTCAGGGCTGAAACATCATTGATGATAGAAGCCCCGGCCGCAACGGCCGCCTCCATGACCGGCGCATGGCGAGTATCAACAGACACAACCGCACCAGCGTTGGCCAAAGCCCGGATGACAGGAACAACACGCCGGATTTCCTCGTCATGACAAACCGGTACAGCTCCAGGCCGCGTTGACTCCCCCCCGACATCAAGAATACCGGCACCTGCTTCCAGCATGGCGATACCACGTGCAAAGGCAGCATCGACATCCGGGCAGTCTCCACCATCGGAGAAGCTGTCTGGCGTTACATTAATGATCCCCATAACGACAGGACCACCCGGCAATATTGTCTCCAGAAAAGAGGGTGGCCCCTTCCCTTCACAGAAACGCATACGCCGCGTTGTATGGGCCAGAATCTCATCTCCACCCTGACAGGCCCATTGAACCAAGGCTTCGCGTGAAACAACGGTATGGCTGGCAATACCCGTCTCATCACGCCAGATAACCAGCCAAGCGGGGCTGTCATGCGCCCCACCCGGAATCATACCCAACGGAATAACATACAGGGGGAAAGAGCCTGAAACAGCGGAAGGAACCAGACAAAAGGCCCGCGGCAAGGCGGGACTTTTGTCTGCAAGCAACAAGCTGCCCATAACCAGAACTTTCAACTTTCCGGCTGAGGTTCCGGCCCGGGCCGGTTTGACAAGCCTGTATCAGGTTTCCCGCTGGAAGGCACAGAGGATTTCCGCACAGGACCAGACGCAACGCCAGATCCCGTAGCAGATGGCAGCGAGTCATCATCATCACGGACGATAGGCTGTCCATCCAGAAGGCCACGAAGTTCAGCACCGGTCAGTGTCTCATACTCAAGCAAAGCTTGGGCGATACGCTCCAGCTGGTCACGGTTCTCGGTCAGGATCTTCAGTGCACGCTTGTAGCCACGATCAACCAGTGTGCGGACCTCCATGTCCACTTCACGCGCTGTCTGTTCAGAAATGTTCTTCTGGGTTGTCACCGTATGCCCCAGAAACACTTCCCCCTCTGGCGCGGCATAGGCCAATGGCCCCAGACTCTCTGACATCCCCCACTCCGTCACCATTCTTCGGGCACGGTCTGTGGCCATCTTGATATCCTGCGCCGCCCCGGTCGTAACCTTCTCGGGACCAAAAATCAGCTCCTCCGCTATACGACCGGCCATGGCAATCGCCAGGAAGGATTCAAGATATTCGCGGCTGACGGAGTAGCGATCCCGCTCCGGCAAACTTTGTACCAACCCCAAGGCACGACCACGAGGAATGATCGTAGCTTTATGGATGGGGTCATAGGCCGGACAGTGCAAAGTCACCAGGGCATGCCCCCCCTCGTGATAAGCGGTCATCCGCTTCTCATCCTCGGTCATGACCATGGAACGACGCTCCGCACCCATCAGAACCTTGTCTTTTGCCTCCTCAAAATCAGAGTGGGTCAGAACCTTCTTTCCCTTGCGGGCAGCAAGCAGGGCAGCCTCGTTCACCAGGTTGGACAAGTCAGCACCGGAAAAACCCGGCGTCCCGCGCGCAATAACCTTGATGTCAACATCCGGGCCCAGCGGACTTTTGCGGGTATGCACACGCAAAATCTTCTCGCGCCCCAAAACATCCGGGTTCGGTACAACCACCTGACGGTCAAAGCGGCCCGGACGCAAAAGAGCAGGATCCAGAACATCGGGCCGGTTGGTCGCCGCAATTAGGATAACGCCCTCGTTGGCTTCGAAACCATCCATCTCAACCAGAAGCTGGTTCAGGGTTTGCTCACGTTCGTCATTGCCGCCACCAAGGCCTGCACCGCGATGACGGCCCACCGCATCAATTTCGTCGATGAAAATGATACAGGGCGCATTCTTCTTGCCTTGCTCGAACATGTCACGGACACGGCTGGCACCGACACCAACAAACATTTCAACGAAATCAGACCCTGAAATCGTGAAAAATGGAACGTTAGCCTCACCAGCAATCGCACGCGCAAGAAGCGTTTTCCCGGTCCCTGGGGGCCCAACCAGAAGGACACCCTTGGGAATCTTGCCGCCCAGACGCTGGAACTTCTGAGGATCGCGCAGAAACTCGACCACTTCCTCTAGTTCCTGCTTGGCTTCGTCGATACCGGCAACGTCATCAAAGGTCACACGCCCCGCCTTCTCGGTCAAAAGACGCGCCTTGGACTTTCCAAACCCCATTGCCCCGCGTGATCCGCCCTGCATCTGCCGCATGAAGAAAATCCACACGCCAATCAACAACAGCATCGGGAACCACGAAATCAGGACTCCCCAAATCGTGGGGACATCGTCTTCCCGTGGCAGCGCTGCAATACGGACATTATGGTCACGCAACTGCTGCACCACATTGGACCCGTCAGGCATAAAGGTGGAAAAAGCTTGACCGTTCTGCAAGGAGCCGGAAACACGACCACCCTGGATGGTCACAGCAACCACTTCGTTCCTGTCAACTCGCTCAAGGAAGTCAGAGAATGCAATGGCACTTCCTGAATTACGAGGCGAAGACGTCTGGAACAGGTTGAACAGCGCCACCAGAAGGACGGCTATTATAACCCACAGAAGCAAGTTCTTGCTGAAATTCAAAGCACTGCCCTTCCATCAAACCCGCTGCCGGTGCCAACCGGCTCCACTCTGCAGCGTACAGTCACTTAATATCTAATCTACATAGGCCCGGATGGGCCGCTCGCAAGGCGAAAACTACACGATCCCAACGGATGACAAGGGGAAAAGCGGGCAAACACAGAAAAAGCCCGATCCACCCCGGTTTTTACTGAGAAATAGCCTACTTGCGGCACAGATACCAGTACCCCGTTAAGCCAAAAAGCGGGAAGCGTCGCCAACGCGATCAGGGGAACCCCCTGCAAAGGCGTTATACACCCCTCCAATGCCTTAAGAAAGGCGGTCCCTTCACGCCCCAAAGGCGCAAGAGACAGATGCTCCGGAACATCTCCCTCATGTCCAATCAGAAAGCGACCGTCCCATCGTTGGGCACTTGGCCACAAAGCCACAGGAATCCGATCTGGCAGACCCCGCGTTTCCCGTGCAACAAGCAATCCGGATTCCTGAGGAACAAGAATGCATCCCCCCAACGTTGCCCTCGCAGACAGTTTATCCATCAGTCTTGACAAACGCTCCTGACGTGGCGGGTATTCCAAACCGCCAACACACATCAGAACGCGCCGCAAGGCATGCATTGCTTCATCTGGCGAGACAGCCCGCAGCGCCTGATAATCACAGATTGCAAAACCAGACGCATCAATCCGGACGGCAGCAGCCAATACTTCATCAACACGTCGCTCAAAACAGAAACGCTCGGCAGCACGCGTTCCCGGGTGGCCCTGCTCATCACCCGACAAAAGACGCTGACGAATCTTGATGCGCTCATAGCGCAGATTCTTGTTGGATGGATCCTCAATCCAGGGCTGGCCGCTGTGCACCAGAAAGGCCCTGAGAGCATCAGGATCAACATCAAGCAAAGGGCGCAACAAGCATACATTCTCACGGATCACAAGGGGAGCCATTCCTGCCAGACCAAGAGGTCCACTGCCGGCATTCCGACGCAGAACCCGCGTCTCGTCCTGGTCACGCCGATGGTGACCAAGCAGCAAATGGACTATCCCCTGTTCCCGGCACCACTGGTCCAGAAGCGTGTAACGACATCGCCGTGCCCACTCCTGCCCTGCCCCGGGTGGAGGGGCGCTGTCAGGAACGAGGATATGGTGCTTGATACCATGGGCGCTCATCCAGTCTGCAACCTGACACGCTTCCGCTGCTGATTCAGAACGCAGGCGGTGATCAACCGTCAAAGCATAAAGACAACCGCCACGATCAACAGCCCATCGCCGGACCAACAAGGCAAGAGCAAGGCTGTCTGCACCGCCGGAAACAGCAACAGCGACAACCGGCGGGCACCCGAAAGGCCCAAGACCTTCCATCGCCTCACTGAAGGCCGCATAGAGCACGTCTGGATCAAAGGCAGACATACACAACCGACTGGGTCAGAATGAACATTTCAGACGTTCTTTCTCGCTCCCCAAACGACGCTTTATCGCATCCGGTGCCGCAGGATACTCGGCCTTAAGCTTGCCCAAAGCAGCACAGGCCTCCTTGTTCTGACCCAGCTTGCCCATGGTCAACCCAAGCTTCAGCAAGTTATCCGGCGCCTTCGTGCTCTTGGGATATTTCTTGTACCCATCCAGGAAAGAGACAGCCGCCTGCTTGTAATTGCCGCGCACATAGAACGTTTCACCAAGCCAGTACTGGGCATTCCCCGCCAGATCATGACCGGGATTTTCTTTGATGAAATCCTGGAAAGCCACCTGCGCTGCCGGGTAATCGTTTGTGCGCAATAAGTTGAAGGCACGTGTATATTTCTGGCCGGGATCCATAGGCTCGGAAGGAGCAGAGGCCCGAGCACCAGACGCAGGCTCAGAAGAAGAACCGGAAGCAGGAGACGCCCCACCGCCTCTTTTTTCCAGTTCCTGGAAACGAAATTCCGCATCTTTGACATAAGCATCAAAACGCTCGGACAGTTGCTGGTTCTCGTGCTGGACTTCTTCCAGACGCCCTGTCAATTCTTGGTTCAGACGCTCCAGTTCACCGACCTTGACCAGAAGTTCGGAAACAAGGCCGGCGCTATCGGCCTGGGCCACACGAATACCCGAGGAGGCAAAGCCATCACGGGCCACAGCCGGAGCAGACACCAGAAGACACACCATCGCGGCACAGCCAGCACATGAAAAACGCAACAGCACAGATAAAGAGAAAAGAGCAGCCCCGTCAGTCATACAACATTCCCGAATTTCTGTAGACCAGAACACCGTGTCCAAGACACACGATAACATCCTACACGCCTACAGAAAGCCAACAAAAAACGGCAACCTATATAGCCTGAAAAATAAAAAGCACCCGCAGCTACCGGCTGCACAAGCAGCCAACAGCTGACGGGTACTTTCTAACACACGTGTTGCCGTATCGACACCGCACGCCACACAAGCGCAGCGGAGTCTAATGCAGCTGATCAGTGCAGAACAGAAACACCGCGACGATTTTTGGTGTAGCAGGCTTCAGTTGCATCACCGCATTCCGGACGCTCCTTACCGTAGGAAGTCACTTTCAGGCGGCTGGCACTTACACCCTGGGCCATCAGGAACTTCTTGACAGAGTTCGCACGACGCTCACCCAGACCAAGGTTGTACTCACGCGTACCGCGCTCATCAGCATGCCCTTCAATCATCAGGGTCGTGCTGGAGTAGCGCTTCAGCCAGGCGGCCTGGTTACGCAGGGTAGCCTGTGCTTCCGGGGTCAGGGTGTACTTGTCAAAACCAAAGTGGACACGATCGCCCACAACGGTCATGAACTCTTCAACCGAACCGGGAGCAGGAGCGGCTTTGCCCATGGAACCGCTGGCCGACTCATCAGAGGCGGTACCGCATGCGGACAAAAGGGCTACGGCGGCGAGAACGGGCAACAGGCGGAACTTCATTGTTTTTCCCCTCAGCTCACGTAATGGGGTTAAGGAAGCTCCGGGACGCAAGACCACGAGGATATTGCGCACAGAGCAGGCAGGCCCGAAAACGGACCCCAAGACGGCCTTATACTGGTTTTTCTCAACTCCGTACAGTCCGTTTGATGCAATGCCATGTCACGATTACGGCAAAAGTGGTGACCACGCCGGATCTGACGCAGCCTGAGGTGTGATAACACGCCGCTCGTTGTAACCTGTGAGATCAATCGAATAAAGTTGGGGATTTCCGCTCTTCTCGCTTCTGTAATACATCAGGACACGACCATTTGGCGCCCATGTCGGGCTTTCCATCAGGAAACCTGATGACAGCATGCGTTCACCACTTCCATCCGGCTTCATGACACCAATGTAAAATTCACCGCCCTTCATCTTTGTAAAAGCAACCAGATCTCCCCGCGGGGACCAGACCGGAGTGGCATAACGTCCCTCGCCAAAGCTGATGCGGCGAACACCACTTCCATCGGAGTCCATCACGTAAAGCTGCTGGGTACCACCACGATCCGAGTTAAAAACAATACGGTGACCATCAGGCGAATAAGAGGGCGACGTATCAATCGCAGACGCATTCGTCAGTTGAATACGGCGCCGGGTTCGTAAATCCATTTCGAAGATATCGGTATTACCATCTTTCGCCATAGACAGGACAACCTTGTTTCCATCAGGTGAAAAACGCGGTGCGAATGTCATGCCTGGAAAATCACCCAGAAGCTCCTGCCTGCCAGAGTCGATGTTGTACAAATAGACCCTGGGGCTGTCGCCATAAAAACTCATATAGGTAATTTCCTGCGCAGTCGGCGAAAAGCGCGGAGTCAGCACCATAGAGGAGCCATCAGTCAGATACTGGTGATTGGCACCGTCCTGATCCATGATCGCCAGGCGTTTGACCCTGCGTGTTACCGGCCCGCTTTCTGCAACATAGACAATACGGGTATCAAAATAACCGTCTTCACCGGTCAAACGCTTGTAAATCTCGTCAGAAATCATATGTGCAACACGGCGCCAGTTATCCGGGGCCGCTGTAAACGATTTACCCAGAACCTGCTGCCCGGTGAAGATATCCCAGAGACGGAAGGCAATCCGAACCGTGCCTGGTCCGTGTGACTCTACAGCTCCCTGCACCAGAACCTGGGCATTGATCGTGCGCCAGTCGGCAAAGTGCGGTGGTTCGTCCAGACCTGAAAACTGCTGAATGAATGCGGACCGATCCAACGGCAGGAAAAGCCCCGAACGCTCCAGGTCGGCTGAAACCACCGACGCAACATCTGTACCAACCGAACGGTTTGAGTCCGAGGCCACAAAATCAGGAACGGCAACAGGCGTTGGCTCAACCCGGCCACGGGTAATGTCAATGCGCACCTCTGCCTGTGCCGAATTACCGATGCCAAGGCCAAGCGCGATCACAAAGACAAGAACACCACACTTCAAAGCGCCCGCAGTGACAGAACGACCACACTTTATCATCGCTTCTTGGTTCCTTCCGGAAAGATCACACCCGCTGCTCCGGTTACATCCGGGACTGAGGGCTGAAGACAAGCTCCATGGACTTGAACGTCTCATACTTCTGCAAAGGATAGCGGATTGGCTGCGACCGGTACACAGCCCGACGCGCTGATTCCGCAACAGCCCGATACGATGAATCGCTGCCATAACGCTGTGTATCAAGAACATCGACACTGGTCACCATGCCTTCCGGTGTAATGCGAACCTTAAGAGGGATCACCATACTTTCCACCCCCCTGGCACCGGTATCAACAGCCCAGTTCCGTTCAATCTGCGCCCTTATGGCATCCAGCTCCGTCATCGTGGCCCGATCGGCAAGAGGGGCATTCAGAACTCTTGGCTGATTGGAAGGTTGCTGTGGGGTTGACTTCTTTTCCGGTGTGGCAGGCTCTGACTTCTCGCGAAATTTCTCAACATTCTTCATCAGATCCTTGAACGGATCATCATCCTTGGGCTTGGCCTTCTGTGTGTCCTGTTTTTTTGGTTCGGGTTTCTTTGGCTCCGGCTTCTTGGGTTCCGGTTTTTTGGGCTCTACTTTTTCAGGATCAGGCTTCGGGGGCTCAACCGGTTTTGGCTCTGCTTTCTTCGGCTCTGGCTCCGGTGCCTGTTTTGGCTGAGGGACAGCAGCATCGGCACGCATCTGCGGCTTGGGCTGATCATCTTGCTTTGGTTCCGGCTTCGGCTCTTCCTTTGGCTCCTCGACCTTCTTGACAGGGGGAGGAGCGGCCGTACGCTCGGCAATCTCGACGAGATCCACAATCATGGCCGTCTCAATTGGCTCCGGCTCATCGAACAGGGAAGGAAAGCCAAACACAGCCAGCAACAGCACCACAGCATGCAGCGTGACAGAAACAACCAACCCGTTGCACATACCGCGACGTTTCATGTGCACACTGCGCCATCCAAACTAACGTTTAACCGCAGAGGCAGCGGGCGTCTGCGTAACCAGGGCAGCCTTGGAAAAACCAGCAGCATGCAGACTGCCCAGAATATGCATCACAACGCCATACTGAAGTTGCCCATCGGCACGAACATAGATCCGTACATCCGGATTAACACCGGCAATAGCCCGAACCCTAGCCGGCAACAGCTCCAAGGAAATCGGTGTCTGGTTCAGATACACCTGACCATCTGCTGCGACAGAAACGGTCAGGGCCTTGTTGTCCGGTTCGGAAATCTGGGGAGCCTTGGCCCGGGGCAGATCAACGCTGACACCGGTTGTCAACAACGGCGCCGTCACCATAAAGATAACAAGCAGGACCAGCATCACATCAATCATTGGCGTCATGTTGATTTCAGCAACAGGACGGCGGCGGCGACGAAACCCGCCTCCACGAGCACCTGAAGATTGCACCGTCATGCCCATAAGATCGTACTCCTGCTATCAGCCGCGCTCATCAAGCTGACGGGATAAAATCGCCCCGAATTCACCGGAAAAATTGTCCAGCCGCTGGGCAAAACGATCAAGATCCGACGAAATCTTGTTATAGGCAACCAAGGCCGGAATAGCCGCTACCAGCCCGATCGCTGTAGCGAAAAGAGCCTCCGCAATACCAGGTGCAACGGTTGCCAGGCTGGTATCCTTGCTGACACCGATGGAATGGAATGAGTGCATGATACCCCACACCGTTCCAAACAAGCCAACAAAGGGCGCCACCGACCCGGTCGAAGCCAGGAAACCAATCCGCTTCTCCAGCCCTTCCATCTCACGGGCAACGGTTATGTGCATCACACGCTCCACCCTTTGGGCAAAGTGAGCACGAATGCCTGTATCCCCGGTTCCCGGGCGCCCCGATGAACGACGCCACTCCCTCATCGCCGCAACGAAAACAGCGGACATGGGGTCGGCAGGACGGTTGCTAAGGCGCTCGTATAGCTCTTCCAGCGATCCACCTGACCAGAACTTTTCCTCGAATTTGTCCACCTTGGCGTTGAGATAACGCAGCTTCAGGGCTTTGTCGAAAATGATGGCCCAGCTCCAGATCGAAGCCAGGACAAGCCCCAGCATGACCGTCTTGACGACAAGGTCAGCTTGCCAGAACAGGCCAAGAGGAGAGAGATCGGCAGCGGCCACAGCGGCTTGAGGCAGGACAGTGGGGTCCATGATCGTTCCGAACCAAGTAAAGTGTCTAAGGAAAGGCAGACACAGACGAATCCATGCCGCCAACAAAGGCTCCATGCACACGTGCAGGCAAACGAACCGGGCGACCCGATCCGTTCAAACACGCAAGGCGCACAGAAAGGGTGACGAGAAGCGCATCATCCGTCAATCCGGACGGATCCGGTACGCGGCGGATAGCCTGCTCCATATCAACGCGTGCGCCGGATATACGGCGTATCCGGGTTTCTACATGCAACAGGTCATCCAACCGGGCCGAGCGCATGAACTCAACCGAGCACGACCGAACAACAAACATGATATCCTGCTGCTGCCGCAATTTTTCCTGTTCGATACCCAGCGTACGGATCATCTCCGTGCGGGCGCGCTCGGCAAATTTCAAATAATTTGCGTAATAGACAACACCACCGACATCTGTGTCTTCATAATAGACACGCACCGGCAGAACATGGGAAGCAGACTCACTCATCCCTCGCCACCTCCGGGGAATGAACTGGCCAGAAGATCCAGCTGCTGATAGTCCCGCACAGGGGCAGGCAGGCCCAAGTGGGCATACCCGGCTTCCGAAAGAATACGACCCCGTGGCGTACGCTGGATCAGGCCTTGCTGCAGAAGAAATGGCTCAATTACCTCTTCCAGGGTATCCCGTTCTTCCGACATCGCTGCAGCAAGGGTTTCCACCCCGACAGGACCGCCCCCATAATTACGGGCAACACAGGTCAGATAGCGCAGGTCCATGGCATCAAGCCCCTTCTTGTCAACCTCCAGACGGGCCAAAGCAGCATCGGCAACAAAGGCATCAACAGGCGTCCGCCCCGACACCATGGCAAAATCCCGGACGCGACGCAGCAGGCGTCCGGCCACACGCGGGGTGCCACGTGAACGGCATGCAACCTCCATCGCACCATCCTCTGTCAGATCCAGCCCCAGAATGCCGGCACCACGGCGCACAATCGCCACCAGTTCCTCCGGTTCATAAAAGTTCAGGCGGACAGGTATCCCGAAACGATCCCTGAGAGGCGTCGTCAGAAGACCGGAACGGGTCGTTGCCCCGACAAGGGTAAACGGCTGAAGATCAATCCGCACACTGCGCGCTGAAGGCCCCTCGCCAATAATCAGGTCAAGCTGAAAATCCTCCATAGCAGAATACAGAACTTCTTCTATGGCCGGATTGAGGCGGTGAATTTCATCGATAAAAAGAACATCATTCTTTTCAAGATTGGTCAGCAAGGCTGCAAGATCACCGGCACGGGCAATCATCGGACCAGACGTGGCCCGGAAACCAACCCCCAGTTCGCGGGATACAATCTGGGCCAGCGTTGTCTTACCCAGCCCTGGCGGGCCATGCAGCAACACATGATCCAAGGCATCGCCGCGCGCGCGGGCTGCTTTGACAAAGACCGAGAGATTTTCGCACGCCAAGCGCTGACCGATAAACTCACCCAAGGTCTGGGGACGGATGTGAAGCTCTCCATCCCCCTCCTGCAAGGCCCCGGAAATCAGGCGCGGATCCTCCGCATTGCCTTTCATGCCTGAAGCCCCCTGCCCAGATAACGCAGCGAGGCCGACAACAGACCCTGTACGGTCGCGTTCTCACCCAGATCACGGGCGCTGACAGCAACGGCAGCAAACGCATCGGCACGGCCATAACCCAGATTGACCAGAGCCGATACCGCATCGCCAGACACGTCACAAGCGCCGGCAACAGGAGCCACAGACACAGGACCAATCCGGGACACGCCCTCCGCACCAGCCCCCCCAGCATGGACGGGAAAGGCCACAACCTTGTCCTTCAGTTCTGCAACAATACGGCCGGCCAGCTTGGGCCCCACCCCCGTGGCACGGGTTAACATCCCCCGATCTGCCGCCGCAATTGCCCTCGCGATATCATCAGGTGATCCAACGGACAGGATCGCCAGGGCAACCTTGGCTCCAACCCCCTGGACCGTTAGAAGAAGGCGAAAGAAGGCGCGCTCCGCTTCGGCTGAGAAGCCATACAGATGGATATGATCTTCCCGGACATGGGTTTCCACGATCAGGACCGCGGCTTCCCCCACTGAAACACGTGACAAAGTACGGGTGGAAGCAAAGACAAGATAGCCAACCCCACCCACATCAATAACAACCCAGTCATCACCTGTGCTGTCAACCACACCCCGCAGCTTTGCAATCATCAGCGTTTCCCTCCTGCCAGCGCCGCCAGTGCCATCGACGAGGACCGGAAGTGAGCATGACACACAGCAACAGCCAGCGCATCAGCCGCATCTGCTGTACTGATGGTACAACCGGGCAACAGCGTCCGCACCATCATCTGCACCTGTTCCTTTCCGGCAGCGCCTGTCCCCACAACAGCCTTCTTGACCTGGGACGGCTGGTACTCCGCCACGGGAATACCCCGACGCGCCGGAACCAGAAGGGACACCCCGCGCGCTTGCCCCAGTTTCAGAGTTGAATGAGGATTCCGGTTAACAAAGGTCTCTTCCACAGCAGCCTCATCCGGGGTCCACTGATCGACAACGTCCGACAGCCCTTCAAACAGGCAAGCCAAGCGCTCGGCAAGTGACCGGGAGGCATCGGTATGAACTGTACCATCAGCAAGTACACGCATGCGGTTTCCAGCAACTTCGATCACACCCCAACCGGTGTGACGCAGCCCGGGATCAAGGCCCAATATCCGGATTGTCATCACACCACCCCCGGGCACCACATGGTATCAATCAAGACATGCCATAACCGCATCGGGAATCTCTTCGTTGGAGAAGACCCGCTGCACATCATCATTATCTTCCAGAATATCCAGAAACTTCAGCAAGCTGCGTGCACCGTCTTCATCCAACGAGACCGTATTGAGGGCTTTCCAATCCAGTCGGGCGGCTTCCGGCTCTCCCAGAACCTGCTCAAGGGCAGCGCGAACCGCCCCCAAACTATCAGGGGCACAAAAGATCTCATGCTCCTCTTCAGACGAAACCACATCATCGGCACCCGCCTCAACGGCAGCTTCCAACACATCATCCGGCGACCCCACGGACGATACATAGACAATGTAGCCAACACGCTCAAAGTTGAACTGTACCGGGGTCAATGTCCCGCCATGCTTGGAGAAAACAGCCCGCACATCAGAAGCGGTACGGTTCCGGTTATCTGTCAATGCCTCAACGATAACAGCAACATTGCCCGGCCCCATACCTTCATAGCGTACCTCTTCATAATCCTCCCCGTCCGCACCGGACTGGGCCTTTTTCAGAGCACGTTCTATGTTGTCCTTGGGCAGGGAGTTCTTGCGGGCATCCATAATCGCAGCGCGAAGGCGCGGGTTGCCTTCCGGCTCCGGCCCACCGGTTCTGGCGGCCACATAAATTTCCTTGGCCAGCTTGGTAAACAGCTTGGCGCGCTTGGCGTCCTGCGCACCCTTGCGATGCATGATGTTCTTGAATTTGGAATGACCGGCCATGGTATCTTGATATCCTGGAACTGAAACAGAAACTCGGGGTCTGTACGGCGACCCCGCCAAAACCCCGGCTCTGCCCGGACAGCTGTCATGCTGCCTCTTGGCACGAACGGCGCACTATGGCAGGACTACCCCCTGAAAGACAAGGGCCAGAACACAGTTCTGAGGCAGATTTCAGGGTGTCTCGTTGTCAAAAACAGGCATGGCCGACTGCAGTCGGCCACCGATCCGAATTGGATGCACAGACATAGCCAAGCCCGTACGGTCATCTGTCTGAACAACAACGCCACACACGGTTGCGTCCCCTGTCGCGGGGGAGAGCTTGTCTGTCGGCATCTTGCGCACAAAGCGGGATACGGCTACGTCTTTTTTCATACCGATGACAGAGTCATAATCCCCACACATGCCCAGGTCCGTAATGTAGGCTGTACCAGATGGGAAAATCTGGACGTCGGCGGTCGGGATATGAGAATGCGTCCCCGCAACCAGGGAAGCACGTCCGTCACAGAAATGCCCAAGGGCCATCTTTTCACTGGTTGCCTCGGCGTGAATGTCCACAATCACGGCATCAACACCGCCACCCAGACGGAACCGCTCCAGCTCTGCATTGACAGCCGCAAAAGGGTCATCCAGCGGATCCATAAACAGGCGCCCCATGCACTGGACAACCAGAACCCTTCGCCCCGCCGCCGTTGTATAAAGCATGGCCCCACGCCCCGGGGTCCCGACAGGATAATTGATCGGGCGCAGGATCCTGGGTTCCCGATCAATATAGGCGATCATCTCCCGCTGGTCCCAGGCATGGTTGCCCAAGGTCAGGGCATCAACACCACTGGCAAAAAAGTCCTGTGCAATACTCGCTGTCAGACCAAAGCCGTGAGCGGCATTCTCAGCACACACAGCGACAAAATCCAGCCCGAGGCTCCTGCGTAAGTCCGGAATGACCTGACAAGCCTTTTCGCGCCCGGCCCGCCCGACAACATCCCCCAGATACATCAACCGCATACGCTGGAACCTCTCTCGTTTCTTCTGTTCATGATTGTCTGGTTGTCCCGGACGTGGTGAGCTGGCAAAAGCCTGCCTCTGTTACCCAACCATCCAGGGGAATGTCGTGTGGCTCAGTTGGCAGAACGTCAACCCTTTGACACTCCCACGCCACAGCAAAAGCAGGCACCCGGGAACCGGGGGCAGGCAGCGCAGGCAGCGTCCGGTCATAGAACCCACCACCATACCCAAGACGCGTACCGGATCCTGTAAACCCGACAGCCGGAACCAGAACCAGGTCCGGAACAACAAACGGGCAGGATGACGGGGGATGACGGGTTCCCCAGATGCCTTCTTCCAGAGGATCACCAAGTTGCCATCGCCGGAACACAAGAGGCTGGTCACGACCACACACAACCGGCAGCGCCAAGGCCCGACCCGCAGCAGCAACACCGGCAATGGGGTCTGGCTCGCCCCTCATGGGGACATAGGCCGCAACAATACGGTCGGCAGGGTACTCAAGGAGAAGGCGCGCAACAAAACCCGTCAGGGCCGATCCAGCAGCCAAGGCTGCTCCGGACGCCACAAAATCATCACGCCGCTGTAACAGAGTGCGACGCAACAGGCTCTTGTCCTCGGAACAATGGCTCACGCACCCATAATCCACGCTGGAGGCCAGAAAGGCACGATCAGAAACATCGTACATATAAAGATGGACCCGCACAGACGCACGGGCCCGAATAAAACGCAATCAAGAGGCGAAGCCACCTTGGGCCGTTGGCAAAGCGCAACCTCCACTAAGGCCGCGAGCACAAAGTGGGACCCATGATACTGCAGCCACAGCCACAGCAGGGACAGGTCCCTTTCTAAGATTATAGCCCCCGGGAGTAGTGCAACCTGACGAACCGGGCAGCTTCGCACATCCTCAGTCTAGGAGGCCAGAAGCGTTTGCGCAACTGTTTCCACACGTTTTGCCATGTGCTCGATCGCACTGACAAAATTCTCCTCGCTCAAACGCAGGGTAGACTGCTCATCGCGCCTTTGCTCAAGGTGAAGACGGGCTGACTCCAAGGCCTGACGCGCTTCCTCAAGCTGTGCACGCAAGGCGTCTCTCTCTTGCTGCATCGCGCAAAAGCTGGCCTCCAAGGCTTTATGCGCCGACAAAGCGGCGTCACGGTCAGCCTCCAGACGATCACGGACATCCGCAACGCGCCGGATTTCCTGATCCGCCTCCAGCGCGATATGCTCGGACATCTCCTGCGCCTTGTCACGGGCTTCAACAGCCTCCTCAAGACTTCGGACAAGAGCATCCCGCGCCTTGGTGGCTTCGCGGGCTTCATCAGCCAACAGCAGGGATACCAGAACCATAACCAGCTCGTCGGAAACCGCACCGGCCTCATTGGCCAGTGCCCGGGCACGACGATCAATATCACGGCCAAGCAAATCGACCTCTGCCTCCTGCCCGTCTTCGCACCCAACGGTGTAATGACGGCTGTTGATCGTCAGCGTAACCTTGGCCATGGGCCTATACCTCCAGTACAGCGCGCAAGCGGCTGATCGCGGCGTCTATGCGCCCGGATGCCTGCTGGCTGGTCAACTGTAACGCCGCATAATCGGCACGCACAGCCTCCAGGTCGGCACTCAGGCGCGCAACCTCACTGCTGTCGCACGCTCCGGCAGCCTTCAGGCCGGCCTGCTCAAGGGCGGCCACCGCATCATCAAGACGGCCGAGGGCCTGTTCAATCCGGCTCGACATAGACATCCTCATTGGGTTTCAATACACTGCACAGCCGCTGTGCATACGGCGGCACAGAATAGGCACCACCCGGGCACCGGTCAACATTCTTGCCTGCTACCGTGTCCAGCTTGTCCGGAGATACCCCGCTGTCACCCCCCGTCCCCTTGCGCATGATCGTCCACGGGCGCGACCACATCCGCACGGTCCTGCATGCGTATCGCAGCGCTGGAAATACAAGCCCCCTGGAATTCTGGAGTCCACCCGATGCCGTCCGGTGGCAAGGCCCCCGGTGGCTCTGGCTTCTCTGCCTGACCGAAACAACCGGGACCCCCCCGGATCGGTGGACATTGGTGCTGGACTGTGGTGATGCAGCCGGGATGGCACTTACAGCCCTGCGCGACGGAATCCCTGTCATAGCCGTCCACAGCCTGCACGCAAAAGCAACCGGAACCCTTGAAGCCGTAGCTAGGCAATTGGGGCAGCGATTGACACTGGATTATCCAGAACGCCTGGATCTGGGACTGTGTACAGATGTAGATTATGCATGCAAAGCATTGCTCCGGGGAGATCGTGACGCTATCAAGGGGGCACTTTGCACCGGCCCGCGCCGGCCCCTCAACCTCCTGCAGGAACCCTAATGGTCGCCTTTTCACACGAATGCCGCCTTTACCTTGTCACGCCACCAAACCTGCACGATGTGCCGCGCTTTGCCGAGCAACTCAAATCAGCCCTGGGCGCCGGCGATGTTGCGGCGCTGCAACTGCGCATGAAAACAGCGGATGATGCGACCGTTTTACGAGCGATCGAGCAGCTCATGCCTGTTGCACAGCAGCACGATGTTGCCTTTATCCTCAACGACCGACCGGATCTGGCTAACCAGGGCGGGTGTGACGGTGTCCACGTCGGACAGGATGACAGCAAATGCACAGAGGCACGCCGGATTATGGGTTCTGACCGGATCGTCGGCGTCACCTGCCACGACAGTCGTCACCTGGCCATGCTGGCGGCTGAAGATGGAGCTGATTATATCGCCTTCGGAGCTTTCTATCCGACGCAGACCAAAGAACCACCAGCCATGGCTGACGTCTCCTTACTGCGCTGGTGGCAAGAAACCATGACCCCGCCCTGCGTGGCCATTGGGGGCATAACACCGGACAATGCCCGTCCACTGGTTGAAGCCGGCGCTGATTTTCTGGCCGTATGCAGTGGCGTATGGGACTGGCCGGAGGGACCTGCGGACGCGATCAGGAAGCTGAACCAAGCTATGATCCCCTGAAAGGGTAGATCAGTCAACCTCGGCCCATAGCACATCGGTGATGCGGCTGGCCCCGGCCACCGCCATCACCAGACGGTCTACCCCCAGGGCAATACCCGCACATTCCGGCAAACAGGACACCGCATCCATAAAGGCTTCATCAATCGGGTAGCGCACGCCATACAATCGCTGTTTCAGCTCCATATCATGCTCGAAACGGCGGCGCTGCTCCGCAGCATCGGTTAATTCGCCGAATGCATTGGCCAGCTCTACCCCGTTCAGATAAACCTCGAAACGCTCACACACCCTGGGATCCGCGACTGAACGCCGCGACAATGCCGCCATCGATGCCGGCCAATCATACAGGATGACGGGGCCATCACAGCCCAGAGAAGGCTCTATACGGTCCAGAAAGATGTGAAAGAACACATCATCCCAGCGATCACCAGCCCCGGTATACACCCCAATGCGGGATGCTTCTGCGCGCAAACAATCCGGTGGCGGAGCGGGGTCTGACGGATCTGATACTGTCGACAGCAGATCGATACCGGCATAACGGAAGAAAGCGTCCTGGACCGTCAGCCGGGAAACCGGTTGACTGATGCCGACGGCCGTAAAAAGCTCCCCGACATCAACCATCAAATCCGTGTAGCTGGCCTGCGCCCGGTACCATTCTAGCATTGTAAATTCTGGATGATGAGTATCAGACCGCTCACCATTACGGAAAACACGGGCAATCTGGAACAGACGCGGAAGGCCCCCTGCCAGAAGCTTTTTCATGGCAAATTCGGGGCTTGTATGCAGATAGAATGTCCGCTTCCCACCATCCGGATCCTCAAGAACCGTACGAAAGGCCTTCAAATGCGGTTCCAGACCCGGCGAACACTGCAGGGCCGGCGTTTCCACCTCCAGAAAGTCCCGGGCCGCAAAAAAGGTGCGGATATTGGCCATAACATTCTGGCGGGCCCGCAGAAAAGGAAGCCGGCGCGCCAACGAATCGGCATCCCACCAGCATGGAGGCGATGATCTGTTCTTATCCTGCGTCATAAGCGCACCTGATATAGCAATTGAAGAAACAATGCCAGCTCTGTTGCCAGCGGCGCCACGATCTGATAGGAAGCCCGCTGCGATCTGTGACCAATTCTCCTTGAAACAGCTTTCAGAAGTTTACACATGAAGATTAACGCCAACCTGATTCGCCCCGGCATGGTCATCGAACACGAAGGCCGCAGCTGGAGCGTCCTGAAGACCCAGATTGTGCAGCCAGGAAAGGGCGGCGCCTTCATCACCGTGGAAATCCGGGATGTTGATACCGGAAACAAGTCCAACGCACGCTGGCGCACGGCTGATACCGTGGAAAAGCTGGATGTCCGTCAGATTGACTGTACATACCTGTTCCAGGATGAATCCGGCTATAACTTCATGGACAAGGAAACATTCGACCAGTTTCCGCTTCAATCCGACTTGGTCGGTGAAAAGGGCGGTTTTCTGCAGGATGGCATGGATGTGGTTATTGACCTGATCGAGGGCAAGCCCGTATCCGTTAAGCTTCCCAACTCGGTCGTCCTGGCCGTTGTGGAGTGTGAGCCCGTCGTCAAGGGACAGACAGCCTCTTCATCCTACAAGCCGGGCATGCTGGAAAATGGAATGCGGATCATGATCCCACCGCATATCGAGGCGGGCACCAAGGTGGTTGTCAACACCGAGGAATGCTCCTACGTAGAACGCTACAAGGGATAAGTTCCAGAAAACCCCGGGCCGGTTACGGTACGCAGCGTTCCGGGGCAGCAAGGCTTTGTGGCGGGTTTTTGTTGCTGTGCAGCATGCCCGCCTGACTTTTTTGAGGGAACCTTTCAGGCAATGGCTCTTCGCTCTCCTGTACTCAATGTCATGGTTATGGCGGCTGAAAAAGCCGGACGAAAGCTGGTGCGCGACTTTGGCGAACTTGAGCAGCTTCAGGTCTCGATCAAGGGCGTGGGCGACTTCGTATCAGCCGCAGATCTCAAGGCCGAGAAGATTTTGCGTGCAGAACTGTCCAAGGCCCGGCCCGGCTTCGGCTTTCTGTTGGAAGAAGGCGGCGTTGTCGAAGGTAGTGACACCGAACACCGCTGGATCATCGACCCACTGGATGGAACAACCAACTTCCTGCACGGTATCCCGCATTTTGCCGTTTCCATTGCCCTGGAGCGTGCGGGGGAAATTGTGGCAGGCGTAACCTACAACCCCATCACCAATGAACTCTTCACCGCCGAAAAAGGTAGTGGCGCGTTTTTCAACGACAGACGCCTGCGCGTCTCCGGTCGCCGGAAAGCGGATGAAGCGGTCATTGGAACCGGAATTCCCCACAAGGGTCGCGGGGAACACCCCGTTTTTGTGCGGCAACTACAGCGGATCATGAATACGGTGGCCGGGGTGCGGCGCATGGGATCCGCATCCCTGGATCTCGCATGGGTTGCGGCCGGACGCTTTGATGGATTCTGGGAATCGCACCTATCTCCCTGGGATGTCGCCGCAGGCGTTCTGATGATACGGGAAGCCGGCGGGTACGTCAGCTCGCTGGACACCACGGCCGACCCGGTTGCATCGGGTAACCTTCTGGCATCAAACGAACCTCTGCACCATGGTCTCCTCGCTCTGCTGAGGGAACCTGGCTCCAACGGATCAGACAAATCGTAATTCCGCCACGTTCACGAAACCTGCCTAGGTTGCAACCTGATTGCGGCACACGGAACAGGTGATATAGTCTCTGGGAAAGAAGCGACAAGCTGCCTGACAATCCTGCTGTCAGCTTGCCGTTTCTTCTTTGGCAACAGCCGGGAGACTGCCTCGTGAAGCGTGCAATCACCTTCTCACCCCTGCCCTTGCTCAGACTATCCCTGGCCGCAAGCCTGCCCGTGCTGCTGTCGTTATCAGCTCATGCAGGGGCCACGGAGGCATCTTCCCGACCCGCTGTTTTTGTAGATCTCAAGGCTCTTGATGCCCTTGGCCCACCGCATACCATTTACGATACATCATCACTTGCTACAGAGCCGGCAAGAAAATTACGCCGCAGCCTGCCGAGCAGGCTTCACGTCCCTCCTCCTGTTCATGATAACAAACTGCCCAAGCAGCCAGAACAGCCCTTGGCAGAAAGAAAAGCGGGAGCAGAGACAGTCCCGGCAACAAAAAAGAGTCACCACACGGCAACACCATCCCTGCCCGCATCATTACAGGCGGTCACACCCCCGGCTCGCACAGAAAAACGGGATGTATCACCTGTATCTCTTAAAGCCAGCAAAGAACCGTCTGTGAAGGTTACAGAACCGGGAACGGATCCACTTGCCTTTGCGCCTGCAGCCTTGTCCCTTGCCTTTGAACCCGATGAGATTACCCTGCCCGAGGCAGCAAAGGCACATCTGGATACGTTGGCTCGTGACATGCGGAAAAAAAAGAAAACCAGTGCACGGCTGATGGCCTATGCCAGAAAAGACCCGCACAACCCATCGCGCGCACGCCGGGCATCGCTGGCAAGAGCCTTGGCCATACGCTCGTATCTGCTGGAAAAAGGCATTCCGTCAAACCGGATTGGCGTCCGTGCCCTTGGCGGGCAAGCACCGGACGGAAGAGAAGACAGGGTTGATATACTTCTGGCCGGATCATAGGTATCATGCATACAAGTGTTGGACTGTTGCTGAATATGAGGCTCCCTGGCATGCGCATGACCCGTCCCCGCCGTTTCTTGGTCCGCATGAGTGTCTTTCTTGCTGTTGTAGCCGGCGTTGGGGCTGTTCTGACCCCTGCCGTGCTCCCGTTCTTTATGGCCAGCCCTGTTCTGAACGGCCTGATTATCGGGGTTATTTTCGCGGGTATTATCATGAACCTGCGTGAAGTCACAACGCTGGGACCAGAACTGGAGTGGATCGAACGGTTCCGGCGCGATGAAACTGCCGTATCCAGTGAAGCTGTATCACGGGGACCGCGTCTGCTTTCCCCCATGGCAACCATGCTCCACGAACATAAGGGACGCGGCCGCTTCACCCTTTCGGCACCGGCAATGCGGTCTCTGCTTGATGGCATAGCATCGCGCATGGATGAAGCCCGCGACCTGTCCCGCTACTTTATCGGGTTATGCATCTTCCTTGGACTTCTAGGCACATTCTGGGGCCTGCTGCAAACGGTCGGCGCAATCTCTGATGTAATCGGATCGCTGGAAATCGCAAGCCAGAGCGATACAAGTATTGTGTTTTCGGCCTTGAAATCAGGCTTGGAACAACCCCTGCAAGGCATGGGAACCGCATTCTCATCATCCCTGTTCGGACTGGCCGGCTCACTGATTCTGGGGTTTATGGACCTGCAGGCCGGGCAAGCCCAGAATGCTTTTTATAATGATCTGGAAGAATGGCTGTCGCAGATAACCCGCCTGACCTCCGGCGTTATTGGAAGCGAAGGCGAGCAATCGGTTCCAGCTTATATCCAGGCCCTGCTTGAACAGACCGCCGAGAGTATAGACGAGCTACAAAGAACGATTGCCCGGGGCGAGGAAGGCCGGACATCCGCCCTGACTTTCCAGCGGGAACTGGTCGAGCGCCTTCTGACGCTGACAGACCAGATGCGGGCTGAACAACAGGTCCTGCTGAAAATGGCTGAAAGCCAAGTGGATATGAAGGGACTGATACGGTCCCTGGCAGAAACCATGGAAAAAACGCCCGGAAACCAAGATGACCATGGGCGCACCTACCTGCGCAATATTGATATAACGCTGGGCCGTATCGCCGATGAAGGCGCGCGAGGACGGGAAGAGGCTGTGCGGGAAATAAGGAATGAGATCAAATTGTTGGCAAGGACAATTGCCAATCTTACCGATGAAGCCCGCCCATAGCCCCCTTGACTGGACAGCCTGCTGATGACACGTCGATCCCGCCAGCGCACCATTGATATCTGGCCCGGCTTTGTTGATGCCTTGGGCAATCTTGTCATTATCCTGATGTTTGTCCTGCTGGTTTTTGTTCTCGCCCAATTCTTCTTGGGACGCAGCCTGTCAGGCAAGGAAGAAGAAGTAAACATCCTGACAGCCCAGATTTCCAATCTGGCCGAGGCCTTGAAGCTGGAACAACAGGCTGGCGCGCAAATGCGGGCCCGTATAGCAACACTAACCGCCGAGCTGGGAACTGTTTCAAGCCGTGCCCGTGAACTGGAGGATCGCAACCAGGGGCATAGCTCGCTCACAGCACAGCTGACAGCCGACATAGAAGCACTGGAGGCTCTTCATAAAAAGCTGGAGCAGGAAATCGCAGAAAAGGACAGGCAGCTGGCAAACAACAGCGGCCAGTTAACCGAACAAACACGTCTGGCGGAACAGGCCCGAACACAGGCAGCTCTGCTGCAACAGCAGCTTGATACATTGAACGCTGAAATGGCCAAACTGTCAGAAGCCTTGGAAGCCACAGAAAAGATCAATCGCGAGCAGCAGGTTCAGATCTCGGATCTCGGCCGCCAATTGAACAGGGCACTGGCAACACGTGTTCAAGAGCTGCAAAAATACCGCTCTGAATTCTTCGGTCGCCTGCGTGAGGTACTGGGAGACCGCTCTGACGTTCGGATAGAGGGAGATCGCTTTGTCTTCCAGTCAGAAGTCCTGTTTGCCTCGGCATCGGCTGATCTGGAGAATAGCGGTCAGGACAAGTTGCAGCGCTTGGCCACAACACTGATCGATATTGCCCGGACAATCCCACCGGAAATCAACTGGATCCTGCGTATTGACGGCCATACAGACAGTGTTCCGATCAACACAGCCCAATTCCGCTCGAACTGGGAATTGTCATCAGCCCGGGCCATATCCGTGGTCAATTTTCTTATATCCCAAGGCATTGATCCCCATCGCCTTGCAGCTGCCGGCTTTGGAGAATATCAACCCTTGGATGCAGGGCAAACGCCACAGGCACGTGCACGGAACCGGCGCATAGAAATAAAACTTGACCAAAGATAGAACATATTGATCTGCCGGTGAGATATTCTGTGGATTATAGGCTTGCATGCCCAGAACAATGGCGGTATATAGTCGCCTCGTTTTTTGGAGAGCAAGGGTCATGAAAAAGGACATCCATCCTGAATATAAAGAGATCACCGTCATCATGACGGATGGTTCCGAGTTCAAGACACGTTCGACCCTGAAGGCTGATTCCCTTCGTCTTGACATCGACCCGAAGTCTCACCCCGCTTGGACCGGCGTACATCGTCTTGTTGACAGCGGCGGGCAGATTGCGAAGTTTAACAAGCGCTTCGCCGGCTTCGGCCTCAAGAGCTAAAAGGCAAACTGCCTTTTTTATTAGTAGCTTGGGAAACGTCCGCTTTTGCGGGCGTTTTTCCTTTTCCCAAGAGGCATATATTCGGCATGTTGCCGTAATTCGGCAGACAGCTGCTCCTCATTGGGCACAAGTTCTTGTGGAGTTCCGGTTTGGCTCTCCTCTTGTGATCAGGTAGAATTCAGCTAGCTACCCCCTCAATATCTTGCCAAAACAGACAAGTAGACGCGATAGATGGCCGCTGTAACAAACTATGAGATTTACACGCAGGACGGACGAGGCAATTGGACTTTGCACGCCCGCTATCCCGGCCGTGACCGCGAAGACGCCATGGAAGAGGCAAAGGAAGTTGAACGACTGCGGAATATTCCGGTCCGGGTTGTCAAGGAAGTCTACTACCCTGAGAACAACACCACGGAAGAGAACATCATATATTCCGGCCGCGTCAAACCAAGACCGGAAACATCGGGATCCATGATGAAGTCCGGCATTGCGCCAGTCCGTCATTCCCATGGTGGTCAGTCAGCACCCTCTACCAGTACACGGGGCAGCAGCCCACAATTTGGGAAACCCGCCAACAAAACGGGGGATTTCATTTTTCGCCTGTCGATGGTGCTGCTTCTATCCGGCCTGATTGCCATCGTTGCAACGGGCATCACCTCTTTGGTCATGAAACAAATCGCCCAAAGCGGTCTTCCCGTCGAACATGGTACACAATCCATTGTTTTGTTCGGGGTCTTTGTTGGCGTCTTCCTGCTGGGCGCGGTTCCGCTGATTATGACCTACGTGCCACTGGATGCTCTTGGTGGTGACAGCGGCGGAGACAAGAAGATTGCACCCACCCGCAAAGCCGCTCCACGCGGCTCATCACGCAGTGCAACAGAAGCCTTGGCTGAACGCGTTGACAGGGCACCCGACTCACGTCCCGAGAAAATACAAGGGTCCGGCACGAACAAGGGCGATATACTGGAGGCTCTCCTGCCAGAGGACGAGGCAGAATGGCCAGCCCTGAAGGCAAGCGACCCCAAAAAGACCCCCCAGAAAAAGAAAAAGAAGAAAGCAGAGGACAAGCAGGCTACACAGACCGGGAAAACAGATACAGCATCCCCGGAACGGCCACCTGCAAAAGCTGATACAGCGGGAGAAACACAGTCCCCCTCCCCCACTTTTGACAAAGCACGCTTGGAATCCATGAAGTTCCTGGGCTCTATTATTGAGTCCATCAAAACATCTTACCCCAATCTGGATGCCTACAACCGCTTTGGCCTTAATCTTTACCTATGCGGCGCGTGCGAGCACTTGGCCCAATCCCAGTCCCTGAGCAAGAAAGAGCAGGAAGAACTGAGCAAGCAGGCTCTGGAGATTATAGGAACTAAACCGGAACAAGCCCGGCAGATGATCCAACGCCTTGATACCTACCGACAGGAAACGCGGTACCGCACCATGATTGCCGCAGGAATCAGCGCCATGCGTGCCCATTTATCTGGTGACTCAAACCCCCTGCATGCACTGGGTGGTGTGATGAAGCAATGGAATACACCGCAGACTCAACAGCTCAGCACCTCTGGCGTTACCATCCTGTTTACTGACATGGCCAATTCAACAAGCATGACCCAAGAACTGGGTGATGCGGCAGCGCAGGACATCATCCGTGCACACAATACCATTGTGCGCAATGCGTTGCTCATGCACAGGGGCAAAGAGGTCAAGCATACCGGTGACGGCATTATGGCCACGTTTGATGGTGCGCTGGATGCTGTTCAAGCCGCGATCAACATCCAGGAAAAAGCGGCTGAACACACTGCGAGATGGCCACGTCTTGCTCTCAATCTACGCATCGGGATGAACAGTGGTGATCCGATTGTCGAAGAGAATGACTACTTTGGCGCAACGGTGCAAATTGCTGCTAGGGTGTGTGCCTGCGCGGGTGTCGGTCAGATATGGCTGGGAGAGTCAACCAAAGCCCTCATTCCCGATAGCGCTGATCTTATGATCAGCTCTCGCGGGGCGCAGGAGCTCAAGGGTGTTCAGGATCCTGTTGAGCTGTTCGAGGTCTCCTATAGCCAAGGAACGACGGAAGAGCCCCAACCTTCTGGGAGCGGGGAAGGAAATACAGGTGGGCAACCACAGGCCTGATCAGCCCACCGTCTGTATCCGATACAGCAACACCTATTCTGGTAAAACAAAAAAGCCTCTTCGTCATGAAGAGGCTTTTTCAATGGGGCGAGTGACCGGACTCGAACCGGCGACCCCCTGGACCACAACCAGGTGCTCTAACCAACTGAGCTACACCCGCCATTGTTGGAGGACGGCTTTGTAGTCCGTCTTACAGCCCGCGTCAAGCAACCTTTTTACTTTCGATGCCGAACCGCAATTGCATCATAAAAAACAGGAATGATCAGGAACCCGTAACAGGACGACGAAGGATCATGTAGACGCATCCATAGCTCTCGGCAAAGCGTCGCCGGATTGCAATCTCATCACGAACACCCGCAATAACAGCAGACAGGGTTTGATCCGTACAGGCGTCAGCCTCCAGATCCTCCACCCGCCTTTCCAAAGGACCGTAATAGTCCAGCCACCACCCCTCTTCGGGCAGAATCTCGGCATGGACAAACGAATACCCGGCTCCCATTCCCAGAACCATTGCAGACGAGACGGTTTGCATATCGGGATAGGCTGCCTTCCAGAACTGTTCGGCATCATGCGGTGGACGGGCGGTTAACCACATCCAGTCTGACAACACCAGAAAACCACCGGGCTTCAACAGCGACCACCAGGAATCCAGGGCATTCTCAAGACCAATCACATAGGCGGCCCCTTCGGACCAGACAACATCCAGAGACTGCTCTTCCAGACCAGACCCCACCATATCAACGGCCTGAACATCAATATGTTCTGATAATCCCGCCACAGCAGCGGATCGTTCCAGCTCTTCGAGGAAAGGACGGTGCAGGTCAACAGCAACGACACGGGCACCCAATGCCTTGGCCAGGACAAGAGAACTACGTCCATTCCCACATCCCATATCCGCAATTCTGGGACAGTGAGGCAAACTTTTCCCCAGACGAAGTGCCAATGATTGGGCAAAACAGTCCAGCCCCGGCCCCTGCCGCGGCAACCCCTCGAAGACACGCGCAAACGCTTCAGCGGCCGGTATTTTATCCAGTACGTCAACCATGCGAGGCTACCCTTTCCTTACAGGCAGACATACATCCGTACTCCACCCCTTATATCTCCACACTTGTGCTCCAGGACAACAGCAGGGCCGCTGCTGCATGCCTGGCCTGCCCCGCGGCATCCCGCCCCCCAACAACCGGCGCAAGGGCCACCGCCCCCTCCAGAAGAAGGGCAAGATCCCACCCCCGCGCATCTGCCTGACCAACCCCCTGCTCACCCAACCGTTCTGCAAACCATGGGCCCGCCCAGCGGCAACGGAACACAGCATCACCGGCTATACTGACGTCATGCCCGGAAAACTCCCCAACCGCGCGCAACAAAAGGTTCCCCTGCGCTCCTTCATCATCGAGCCAGTCCGCCAGGGCATCGAAGATTGCCAGAACTTCAGGCTGACCCGGATCAGAACGTTCGACAACATGTCTCTCCAGAAAGCTGCGGAATCGCTCGTCGCGGCGCTCCAAAACAGCACGGACCAAGGCATTCTTGGTCGGAAAATGTTTGTAGAAGGTCATTCTTGCAACCCCGGACTCCTGAACCAGCCTGTCAACGCCGGTGCCGTGAAAACCATAGCGATCGAAGAGTCTCTCGGCGACTTCTACCAAGGTATCACGTTTGAGTGACGGGCGGGCGGCATCTGTCCTCAATACGGCGGTACGACGCGGCATAAAACCTCTTCTCCTGCAAGCGGGGGGGGATACAATGGGTGGTGCAAAGTGACTTATCAGTCACAGCAGGCTACGGCAACCCCACCCTTCACCAGAATCAAACACGACACTGTTGACCCAGCACCACCAAACAGTCATCTAAGGCCCCAGATCGCCTTGCACCCCCTCAACAAACCAGTTCATGATCCTGACGCGGGCTTCTGTCAGACACTCCCCCTTCTTGACAACCAAGGCGCCGGCTTGATTCCGGACAGGGCCACAAAACGGAAAAAATGTTCCGCGCTGAAGGCCATCCTGTATTGCATATGCATCTCTGCGAGCCGCAGGACCAACTGCTGCACTGAACGGTGCAATCCGGATCATATTAGACAGAACGCCACCAAGAAAAATACCAGGCTCCCACGTTCCATCCAGAACGGCCTGAACGCGATGTATATAGTAATCACCCCAATTATCCACCGTGGCAGTCAGATGGCTGTTGGGTCCAAACCGGCTCATGTCAGAGGACTTCCCGAACACCATGATGCCCCGCTCTTCGGCAAGTTGCACGACAACGGCACTGTCTGTGTGCTGAACCAGAACATCGGCCCCCATTTCGACAAGACGTTCGGCCACGGCACGCTCCTTGCCAGGGTCGTACCATGCGTTGACAAAAATAACCTTGACGACCGCATCAGGATTAATCCTGCGCAGGGCAAGCGTGAACGCATTGATACCGCGTATAACCTCCGGCACCGGTAATGCTGCAACATAACCAATAACGTTTGAACGTGTCACATGAGCGGCAATCGTCCCCAAAATGGCCCGTCCTTCATGAAAACGGATACCGTAAACAGCAACATTGGGTGCCGAGAAGCACCCCATCGCATTCTCGAACCGGGTATGCGGGAAGCGTGCTGCCACAGTAAGTGTAGGGTCCATAAAGTCAAAGGATGCGGCAAAGACCAGATCGTATCCCTGATGGGCAAACAGGGACAGGGCATGCTCTGCATCTGTACCGGGAGGAACGCTTTCAACATAAGATGTTATAACCCGGTCACCAAAATGCTCTTCAACGGCACGCCGCCCCTGATCATGCTGGAATGACCACCCAAACATACCAACCTGCCCGGGGTAAACAAAACCAATCCTGACGGGTCGACTATCAATGGGTAGACCAAGGGCAGAAACAGAAAAGAGAGAACAAAAAAGAATCAAGGCAACAAGATCAAAGGATTTCATATCCGCCCTACAAAGCCGGGACGACTGTATCACATGGCAAAATCTGCTTCTTACAAACAATCAATATGATCCGGATCTAACCTTGATTCGATAAACAGGCGATGGGTTAACAGAATATATCGTTTTGACGCAACGGTATCGTATTATGAATATAGAGTCGGGAACCTGCAAAACAGCACCAAGAAAGAGACGGAAAGAACCATGGATGCAGAAGCCATAACAGACGCTGGGTCTGGCCCTGTTACCCTGGATTCCGCACTGTGGTATCAGATGGTAGCCCGTGCCTTGGCTCAAAAAGATGCGGAAAACGCTCTCTCCTCCCGCCTCCACGACGGCTTTACCGTCAAGCCGCTTTATGGCAGGCACAATACAGATGTTGCCGATATTGCCCCCCCGGGCCTTGCTCCCTTCGTACGCGGAGGGGCTGCCTCCGGGGCTGTTGTTCATGGCTGGGATATCCAGCAGGAATTCAAGCATCCTGACCTTCAGGCTACAAACCAGGAGCTTCTTGAAGATCTGGAGAATGGCGTCACATCCGTCTTGCTGAAATGTGATTCTACCGCCCAGCGCGGAACAGACACGCAGCACGTATCCACTGACGACACAGCACCCTGTGACGGGGTTTTGATGTTCACTGCAGACGATCTGGATACAGCTCTGGCCGGTATTCTTCTAGAGGCTGTTCCTGTCACCCTGCAAATGGGGAATGGTGCATGGGCGGGGGCTGCCTTTCTGCAGGCCGTCTGGCGCAAGCGAGGTTTGGCTGCACATGAATGCAGCGGCTCCTTTAATATAGACCCGGTAGGAACACTGGCCAGAACCGGTCTTCTGATACAGGGGCATGAACAGGCTCTGAAAGACTTGGGCGTCTTCACGCGCAGAACCGTGCAGCATTTTCCCTATGTCGGGGTTGCTGCAGCGGATGGGACCATTTGGTCTGACGCCGGTGCAACCGATTGCCAGGAAATCGCCTGCACCTTATCTACGGCACTTCTTTATTTACGCGCCATGATGGCTGCCGGGCTTGACGTAGAAGAGGCATGCTCACGTATTTGCTTTGTTCTGACAACCGGAGCAGACCTGTTTGCAGGCATTGCCAAGCTGAGGGCAGCACGCATGGCTTGGGCCCGTGTCGCATCAGCCTGCGGTGCTTCCGAGCCGGCAACAAGCATGCGCCTTCGGGCCATAACAGCAAGCCGCATTTTGTGCCACCGTGATCCGTGGAACAATATCTTGCGCGCAACCCTTGCCGGGATGGCTGCCGTCATGGGGGGGGCCGGTAGTATCACAACACTGCCCCCTGACGCTGCAAACCAATTTCCATCCCGTGATGCACGGCGGATTGCGCGCAACATCCAGCATATACTGCGCGATGAAAGCGGCATCGGACGTGTTCTTGATCCTGCCGGTGGATCCTGGTTTCTGGAAACACTGACACAACAGGTAGCAGAAACAGCGTGGACGCACTTCCAGGAGCTGGAAAGACACGGGGGTATTCTGCCAAGCCTCCTTGATGGCTCTCTGCAACAGATGCTGGATGCCGCATGGGAATCACGGACCAAGGCTGTTGGCTGTCATGCTGACCTGATCACTGGCGTCAACCGGTTTCCTTCTCCTGACAGGCTGTCCATGCCCGAGCAAAGCATTAATCATTATGCCCTGCGCAAGGGTGCAGCCGCACGCCTACGCACTGTACCGGAAACGGTACAGGCCAACAGTCTGGATGCATTTTTCCACGCCGCAGAGACAGCACGTCTGTCGGGGCTGACAGCGTGGCTTGCCGGCGATCACCAACCAACAAGCCTTGCCCCGCTACCATGCCGTCGCGTAGCAGAAGAGTTTGAAAGTCTGCAGGATGCGTCTGAGCACGCAGCCCGCACCGGTCAAAGACCCTCCATTTTTCTGGCCTGCACAGAAGGATATTCAGGTACCATGACCTTTGCCCGACATGTCTTGTTATCGGGTGGCCTGGATGTTGTGGAATCCGGGATTCCTGAGTCAGTTGATGCCATAACAAGCCGTCTTGGCGCACATCCCAAGCTTGATGTATGCCTGTGTACAAGCCCAGATCTATGGCCATCCTTGTCTGAACGCCTACGCCGAACCGGAATCAGGCACATCACCGCCGTGACAGACACTCACATGGACTGGCCTGGTGCAGATACCGTTCTGTCCCGGACAAGCGACACTCCGGGCTTCCTGCGGGCCTGCCTCCAACGCGCGGGAGCATGGCCCCATGTCATCCATTCCTGATTTCAGCACCCTTCCCCTTTATGACAACGAGTCCCTACCCGAACATGCACAAAGCGGCAATACCGAAACATGGGCCAAACACTTTGCGCGCGAGGCGGACTGCTGCCCTGATCAAGCGGTATGGAAGACGGCAGAAGGCATACCCGTAAAACCTCTGTACACAGCCCACGATACAGAAGGGCTGCCGTGCCTCGACAGCCTTCCAGGCTTGCCACCTTTTATACGCGGCCCCTATCTGACCATGTATGTCCAGCAACCTTGGACAATCCGTCAGTACGCAGGATTCTCGACAGCAGAAGAATCAAACGCTTTCTACCGCCGCAATCTGGCTGCAGGTCAAAGGGGGCTTTCCGTAGCCTTTGACCTGCCGACACACCGCGGATATGACAGTGATCACCCACGCGCGGGCGGGGATGTCGGGATGGCCGGCGTCGCGATCGACAGTGTGCTGGATATGCGCATCCTGTTCTCCGGGATCCCGCTGGACAAGGTCAGTGTCTCCATGACCATGAATGGTGCGGTCCTGCCGATTATGGCACTGTACATCGTTGCCGCAGAGGAACAGGGCGTACAACCCCGGCACTTGTCCGGAACTATCCAGAACGACATCCTGAAAGAGTTCCTGGTCCGTAACACCTATATTTACCCACCCGAGCCATCGATGCGGATTGTCTCCGATATCTTGGCCTATACCGCGGAGCATATGCCGAAGTTCAACGCAATCTCTGTGTCGGGCTACCATATGCACGAGGCCGGGGCGACAGCAGACCTGGAGCTGGCCTACACACTGGCCAATGGCATCGAATATGTCCGCGCAGGGCTGGCAGCAGGGCTGGATATTGATCAATTTGCCCCGCGCCTGTCCTTCTTCTGGGCAACAGGCATGAACTTTGCCATGGAAATAGCCAAAATGCGGGCGGCGCGCATGCTATGGTCTTCCTTGCTGGAACCGTTCAATCCCCGTCTGGACCGGTCACGCATCCTGCGCGCGCACTGTCAGACGTCCGGCTGGTCACTGACGGCTCGTGATGTCAGCAATAATATCGTGCGCACGTGCATAGAGGCCCTGGCCGCAACACACGGACAAATACAATCCCTGCACACAAATGCCTTTGACGAAGCCCTGGCCTTGCCAACAGAAAACTCGGCTCGCATTGCACGCAACACTCAGCTGTTCCTGCAACAGGAAACTGGAATAACCCGAACCATCGACCCATGGGGAGGCAGCTTCTACCTGGAACGCCTGACACACGAACTAGCCCGGCGTGCACAGGAACACATAGAGGAAATTGAACGCGAAGGTGGCATGGCAAAAGCCATTGCAACGGGCCTGCCCAAAATGCGTATCGAAGAAGCTGCAGCCCGGACCCAGGCCCGCATTGACTCTGGCATACAGCCCGTTATCGGCATCAACCGCTTCCGTCCTCTTGATGACGAAACAACCGAGGTTCTGAAAATTGACAACGCCGCCGTACGGGCCTGTCAGATGGAACGCCTGTCTGTCTTGAAGCGTGAGCGTAATACCACTGAAGTAGAGCAAAAGCTGCAAGCCCTGACCAGGGCAGCAGAAGACAAAAACGGCAATCTTCTGGCCTTGTCAATCCAGGCTGTCCGCGCCAAAGCCACCGTGGGCGAGATATCGGCAGCTCTGGAAAAAGTGTACGGTCGGTACCAAGGCAGCGCACGCGTTGTTTCCGGCATCTATTCCCGGGAGATCAGCGGGATGGACACAGTCTTTGAGCAGGTCCGGCAACAGGTCGAACACTTTGCAGCCCTTGATGGCCGCCGACCGCGTATTCTGATTGCCAAAATGGGGCAGGATGGTCACGACCGTGGTCAGAAGGTTATTGCCACGGCCTTTGCCGACCTTGGGTTTGATGTCGATATTGGCCCCTTGTTCCAGATGCCTTCAGAAACCGCCCGGCAAGCCGTGGAAAACGATGTCCACATGATTGGCGTCTCATCGCTTGCCGCTGGCCACCTGACACTTGTACCCGCCCTGAAGCATGAACTGGAAAAGCTCGGCCGCGGCGATATCCTGATCCTTGTCGGCGGCGTTATACCGCCACAAGACTTTGACGCCCTGTACAAGGCCGGAGCAGCCGCCATCTTCCCCCCCGGAACACAGATCAGCAAGGCCGCATCCACTGTTCTGGACGCGCTCAACACGCAACGGGGATACAACGGGGAACCCTGAGATGGCGCCCCAAGCTCACCATACAACAGGAGCTGTACCTTGAACCCATCGGGTCACCTGACCACAGATGACTATATTGCCGGCATACGATCCGGGGACAGGGGAATCATGGGACGCGCCATAACCCTGATCGAAAGTCGCGCCCCGCATCACCGCAGGGAAACCGACGCATTGATATCAGCCCTGCTTCCCTTTTCCGGGACAGCCCTGCGCATGGGAATATCGGGTATACCGGGCGTCGGAAAATCAACACTTATAGAAACATTCGGAACGCTTTTGACCGGACGTGGACTGAAGGTCGCCGTCCTGGCGATTGATCCAACCTCCAGTCGATCCGGCGGGTCTATTCTTGGCGACAAAACCAGAATGGAGAAGCTGGCAGCGGATCCCCTGTCCTTTATCCGCCCTTCTCCCACATCCGGTCACCTAGGCGGTGTTGCCCGCACAACGCGGGAATCCGTTATCGTCTGCGAAGCTGCGGGGTATGATGTTGTCTTGATTGAAACCGTGGGAACTGGACAGTCGGAAACCTGCGTCGCCGATATGGTAGATGTCTTCCTGCTGCTGATATTGCCCAATGCCGGCGATGAATTACAGGGCATCAAGAGAGGCATCTTGGAACTGGCTGATATTGTCGCCGTCAATAAAGTAGACAATCAGGATGATCCCGCTGCCCGGCAAACATGCCAAGATTATCGATGTGCCCTGAATATTGTGGGGCGTACAACACCATCTGGCTGGAAAACGCCTGTATTGCCAATCTCGGCCCTTCGTAATCAGGGCTTGGAAACACTGTGGGACACAATACAGGCGTATCACACCCTGCAAAAAAGCAGCGGCACACTGGAAGCCAGAAGACAGCAGCAAAAGCATGCCTGGATGTGGTCTCTGGTACAGGACCGTCTGGATACCCTGTTCCGCGAGCACCCAGACGTCAGGCGACGGCTCCCCGGTATCGAGGCCGATATCAGCCGGGGAGTCCTTGACCCGTCAAAAGCCGCAGAGGAATTGCTTGCAGCCTTCATTGCCTGACCCAGCAGGACACATCAGGCCGCGCGCCTTCGCAAATCCTTCAGCGAAACCACCGAACAGACAGGCAGAACCTCGGCATCATCAACCAGAACTGGGGTTACCGATGCACACCCATTGAACCGGGTCATCAAGGCCGCAGAATAGGCACCAAGCCGACCAATCTCGATCCAGTCACCGACCTGAACATCTGACGGTAACCAGAATGGCCCCGGCATGGTATCCACACTGTCACAGGTCGGACCGTACAGATCAAACCCCTGCATGGATGCTGTCGAGAAATCACGACAGGTGCTTCTGAGAAGCCGCATCGGGAAACAATTGCCAAGATACTTCAACTCGGCAAGGGAACCATACGTTCCTTCGTTCAGATAAAGCTTGGTGTCACGACGCAATTCCACGCGGGTAATGACCGATGCCCCATCTGCAACCAAGGCACGGCCAGGCTCACAGTACAAACGGCAACCGTCAGGAAGATCCAGCGCCTGTACTTCGGGGGCAATGGCATGGCAGAATACCTCGAATTCAGGCTCTTCTCCTGTATAGATCCCGGGAAATCCACCGCCAATATCCAACACGGAGAGAGGAACGCCCGCAGCCTGAACAACCTGCCCACACAGCCAAACCGCCTCAACAAAAGGAGACGTATCAACACACTGCGAGCCAACGTGGAAAGTCAGACCGGCACAATTCCCCGTGGCCTGGATACGCTGGAGCAACAGGACGCTGTCCGTAACCGAGGCACCAAATTTCCCGCTGAGGCACATCATGGCCTGCCCATGGGGCATATCAAGACGGACAACCAGCGTCATATCCAGAGCATTATCCGTCGCAGCCAGAATTTTCTCCAGCTCATCAACATGATCGAGCGCAAACATACGGACGCCGTGCTCAAAATAAGCTTCACATACAGCATCATAGCTTTTGACCGGATGCATGTAGTGACATTCAACTCCGGGGAAACGGGATCTTACTGTGCGAAGTTCCGTAAGAGAGGCAACGTCAAAATGACGAATCCCGCCCGCATACAGGGCATCCAACACAGACGGCGTGTGATTACACTTTACAGCATACATCACATGACCGGGAAAAGCCTCGACAAGGCTGGCCGCCCTGGCCGCAATAACGCGAGGGCGGATCAACATAAGTGGATCGCGTGGACGAAGTGTCCCCACTGCTTCCTGTGCGGAAGCATAAAGGTGGCTCATGGCACCTACTCCCAACCAAACCGGACCGGACGGGCACAAAACCCGATGGCGCAAATTCGATCGAAGAGCCGGTCGCCGTGCGTACTCGGAGAACAATGTTCGGTAGAGCAGCCGTGCTTAGGGCAATCTTTCGAGGCCCCTGTATGCCGACCACGAAAGACGCCGTAAAGAAGAATCGTTACACACAGCTAAAATTTTCTACACAGAGCCAGAGTAACGATATGAAATTGGTAAATACTCAACGATGCGTCAGGCGACGGATCCATTCCGGCAGCATGAAAGCGGCCGCATGTATATCGGCATTGTAATAATCAGTCTGTATCGTACTGTGGCGGAATCTCTCCTCCACCACGTGCCGTGGGGCCGACCCCAAGGCCGTTCCGCGTGATCCCCAAGTCAGGGCCATAAAGCCGCCGACATACGTTGGCGTTACGGTCAGGTAACAACCCGAGTGCGAAAATACCTTACGCAACTGGGCCAAGGTTCCAGAGAGTTCTTCGGGCTGGAAGAAGGGAACACCATTCTGGAATACAACCACGCCGGTGTCGGTTAAGGATTCCCGCAGCAATTCATAAAACTCTGTCCGGAACAGCACCTCGGCAGGACCAATTGGATCAGGACGATCGGCAATGATCAGATCAAAAGCCCCCCTGTTCTCACCTTCCCGCATAAAATCAAAGGCGTCCCGCACGTGCAGAGTAAAGCGTGGATGATCAAAGGCCCCCTTATGGACAGAGGCAAGGTGCATCTTGCACAAGGCAACAACACGCTCATCGATCTCGCACATGTCAACATGAAGATCAGGGTGCTTCAGGGCCTCCTCGGCCACCGCGCCATCGCCACCGCCAATGATCAGCACACGCTTTACGCTCCCCGTCTCCAGAATTGGCAGATGGGTCAGCATCTCGGAATAACTGGCTTCATCCCTTTCGGTAATCTGGACATTCCCGTCCAGCACCATGACGCGCCCGACACTGGGCGTGTCAAAAATCTGGATATGCTGGAAAGACGACCTTTCATCAGCCAGCATGTCACCGTCTATGGCCATTGTCTGGGCATAACCGCGGTGAAGGGTCTCGGAAAATATGCGGCTCATCTTCTGGGTCCTGCACGTGTATCGGCCAAATGTACTGGTGCAGGGATATAGGGCACAGCACCAAAAAATAAAACCCCGAAAGAGAGGGATGCAACCCTAGGGATCCCCGGCACACCACCCGGCTTCCCAGAACGCGCCTTCCTGCTGTCTCAGGACGTCACACAGAAACGGCATCATGTCATCGGCAGCCTTGATTATAGACCAGGGCGGATTGACAAAAACAAGACCGCATCCATTCAGACGGGACGGGAAAAGATCAGGATAAACACAAAGCTCGACGAACCAAACCCTGGTTCCTGTCAAACTGGAAAGCGCTGCCCTGAATGCCCTGTGACTGTCCGGGTCCTTGACAGGGTACCAAAGAGCATAGGTCCCGCTGGCCCAGCGCTTCAGGCCATCCTGCACGGCACGCTCCATAAGCTGGAATTCGTCACGACGCTCGAACGGTGGATCAATCAACACCAACCCCCTGCGTTCGGGCGGTGGCAACATCGCCTTGATCGCCGCATAGCCATCGCAAGCCTGAACCCGTACGCGCGGATCACGACCCATATTGGCCGACAGCAAAGCCACATCATCAGGGTGCAGCTCGCACAGGGCCAAACGATCATTCTGCCGCATGGTTTCGCGAACGATATACGGGGACCCTGGGTAAAAACGGTCGGTATCACCACCAATACGGCGCACAAGCTTACAATAGGAAACCAGAGGATCCGGAACAGCCGCAACATCCAGAAGACGCCCTATTCCCTCGGTCCACTCCCCGGTCTTGCCGGCCTGCGCACCCTGCAAATCATAAAGCCCGGTCCCTGCATGGGTATCCAGAACAAAGAACGGTTTTTCTTTCTGCTTCAAATGCTCCAAGGCTATCAGCAGAAAAGCGTGCTTGAAGACGTCGGCAAAGTTTCCGGCGTGATAGGCGTGGCGATAATTCATAAGCTTGACATGTCAGGGGGGAACCAAGGAACACAGACATACAGTCCAATACCCTTAGCACCAAGGAAAAAAGCCTAGATCCCCATTTCAGAAAGCCCGACCAAGGCTTGGCGGATCACTTGACGACCACGCGTCATGACCATCTCCTGCCAATCGGGCGTATCCGGATAAAAGGCACGCCGCACAGCAGCCTTGACCACCCGTGTTCCCGGATCATGCCAGGACAGAGTCCGGCTGGTGCGATACAGCCCGTGATCTGCACGCAGGGCCGCAAAGACCTCTGCCCACGGCCAAGTCCCGAATTCCAGACCAAGCATACAACCACGTTCCCCAACAACGGGATGCCAGAAATAATCAGACAGACCATAGCGGGCAGGATGGGGTGTAGATACAGACAGCATCTCAGAAACACTGGCCCCGAACCACAAGCGAGCCATACGAGCCGCCCGTGACTCCGGAGAGTACGCAGAGGACAACCCACCATAGCCAAAGGGACCGGAACCGCTGCGGACGTCGACAACACACAGACTGGCACGCCCCGCAAGATCATAATCCCGGACCAAGGATTCCAGAACAATGCGCGACCAGGATGGGCCAGAACCACCATAGAACAAGCCTTCGGGGTGGCTGTACTGGCCTGATGCGAGAAGATGCTCTGCGACACCTTCCGTTTTGCTTTCGATAAAGGCTTTCAGATGATCATCTGCCTGAGCAAGAATTTTTGCATCCAGTGATGCCGGCACCACATCATCCGCCACGGTACTGTAAGCCGTGTCATCGGGAAGAGCCGAAGAGAAATCAATAAAGTTGCGATTCAGGTTTATGCCATCCTCGGTCACCTGCCGTAACCAAGCAAATCCCCATGGATTTATGGCGTGTATCAACATCACGGCACAACTGTCGGGCAAATGGCCGGGACCACCACCGGCCAACCAATCTGTCTGGATGGCCGATCCGCAAAACCCGTCAACACCATGGGTCGCCGATATCAACACCAGAACACGTCTTGCCGCACGCGGACCAGCCCATACCACGTCACAAGCCAACAATTCACCAAAGGGTCCTGTCAAGGCATGACGATGGCTGTCAACAGGCAAGCGCTCCCCCTCTGCAGCCAAGCAGAAATTACGCCGTGCCTCCTCATAGTTTGCAGGGAAAGCGGCCAAGAAACCAGGTAATGAATTCAGCTCTGCCTGTAACTGGTTCACCACATACATTCCCCTGTGGAAAATAAAAGTAAACAGATAAGACAGAATAAAATCATAAATGATCAGATCATATAACGCATTTACAGCAACCACAAAAATTCTTTAAATTTGTCTTTGTTGCAGCCATGAATCGATGTCGTGAAGAATGTAAAAGGAAACACGCACAAAGCGTGGTATCCAGCTTGATGTCTTCATGACCAGAGAGCCGGAAGGGTATCCGCAATGCTTGATCGCAGACTTACATACTCCGTACTGAAGATTATTGGCTTTGTCTTTACTGTCCTTATATGGATGACTCCGCTTGCAGGACAGGCCCAGTCCCCGGCCAATGAAACCTGGGTCTACTCTGTCCTCAGGGATAGCAATCCCATCGGGACGCACAGCATTGCATTCAATCGTCAGGGGGAAACAACTACTGTCCAGATCAAGACAGAGCTGGCCGTTCAGATCGCCTTTATCACGGCATTCCGCTATGAGCATGAGTCAACGGAAACGTGGAAAGGAAAGAAGCTGGCAAGCCTGGTATCAAAAACCAATGATGATGGCACACATCACAGTGTCTCGGTTACAGTGGCCAAGAACGCCCTGAACGTTACCGCAGACGGCACCGAGAAGCAGGTCCCGGCGGATACCCTTCTCCATAATCAGTGGAATCTGGATAACCTGACCCGCAAGACCCTGCTGTCCCCGTTTGATGGCAAAGTGCTGAACGTATCCTTTGCGGGACCGACCAACGAAACCATCGAGATCAACGGCAAAAGCTTCGATACCCGCCGCTACACCATGAGCGGGGATCTGGAGCGGACCTTCTGGTACAACAGCAAGGGGCAACTGGTCCGAACCGCGCTGAAATCACGCGGATCGGACATTACGTATGAACTGCGTTGATCACCGTGGTCGGCGGCGAAGTGCGCGTATTGCAAAACGACCGGGGTGCAACGCCTCATACAAATCGGTATCAAGGGGCAAGGGGGAACCATCACACAGGGCCCCCAATACCTCTGCCAAAAGGAAAGCGGTCTGAAAGCCCCGGGATCCAAGGGCACCCAGAACATACAGGCCATCAATCAAGGGAGCTTGGGGGTATGAGGTCCCGGGGCGGCCATGATGCAGGTCACGGTATGCTTCCTGCCAGTCCTTTACCCGGAACAAGGGCCCAACCATCGGCATATGGTCGGCAATGGTCGCCCTCAGCGCAATTCGCCCACCACACGGCTCCCTGCCCTGCAAACGATCTGCCACGGTCGGCAGATGATTGCCAAGTAGATCAAGAGACCGGCACGCATCATCAGCCCGTTCCATTGCCCAGCTGTTATCGCCGATATCAGCCCATCGGTCATAGGTTGCCCCCAGTACCCGCATACGGCCCGCATCACCGGTACTGGATACAGCCGGGGACAGATATCCGCCAAAAGACAAGGCAACATCGGGTAAACCCGGAACTTCCGGCATAAAGGCAATATGCCCACGGTTCGCCCGGACAGGCAGGTCAACCTCCGGACAAAGACGCGGAATATAAGGACCTGCCGCCAGTATAACGGCATCGGCTTCGACACCTGTTCCTTTCAGATGCCATCCGGAGGCCGTTCTGTCCAAGGCCGTAACCTCACCCTGCACCAAGGGAATATCTGCACTCAGGGCCTGACACACAGACAAGGGGCGGATAGACAAGGCATCGGGAAACCACAAGCCACCGGGCGACGAAGACACACCGATACCGGCAAGGGCATGCGCCTCTACAGAATCAACCGAAACAGCGACCCCCGGCGGCAGGGTAGGAGCAAGAGCCGCCATTTTCCCGTATTCATCAGCACTGCGGGCCACCGATAAAATACCCCGGCCAACCACCAGATCCAGATCCGGACACATCTTTTCCAGCTCGGCCATAACGCGCAGGGTATGCAGAAAAGCAAGGCCATAAAAGCGGCCGTGTATACCCTGATCCAAGGTCAGGCGTGGCTTCAGCAAACCACACGGGTTTCCCGAGGCACCCTGCCCCACCTGTCCGGCACGATCAACCAGGACCGGATCAAAGCCACGGCGTTTCAGGGCGGCAGCGGCACTACACCCCCCTATTCCCGCACCGATAATGGCAATGCTTGCTCCGGCACGCAAAGGAGCCGGGCGCCTGAACCAAGGATGCGGACAAGACGGTAATGACTGCTGCAAGACAGCAGCGATACATTCACGCTTGCGCCCATAGCCTCGACGTTTCTCGACACGGAATCCCAAGGACTCCAGCGTACGCCGTACCGGCCCCGCAGCCGTAAAGCTGGCAAGACGTGCCCCGAGCACAGACAAGGATGCAACAGATTGCAACACCTCGACACGCCACATATCTGGATTGCGGGATGGCGCAAAACCATCCAGAAACCAGGCATCAACACGGGCTGACAATCTGGCCAAAGCCGTACCAACCTCCCCGAACCGCAGGTGAAGGCGCACCCTGCCCTCTGCAAAGGTCAACACATGGGCACCCTGGAAAGCCCGGGGCCAAACAGCAACCAGTTGCTCTGCCAAGGATGCAAGGGCAGGAAAGGCTGACAAGGCACGGCACAAGGCATCCCTGGGCAAGGGAAAACCTTCGACAGAAACATAGTCCAGAAAGTGGCTGCGGGCAGGGTCATCCAGCCACGCCTTCCATGTCAGCAGAAAGTTCAGGCCTGTACCAAACCCGGTTTCGGCAATGGTATAGTGCGCCCGCCCTTGCCAGGATCGGGGAAGATCACACCCGTCCAGGAACACGTGACGGCTTTCAGCATCTCCGCCATCCACCGAAAAATAAACATCATCAAAAACACCGGAAACCGGCGTCTCGTCATCCCGCCAAACCAGACGGGGATCACCCAGGGTATCGCGCATAGGAACTCCGTTGCCTGCAACGGCCGCACCCTGCCACGAAACAGGCCGGGTGTCTTCCCCGGCCTGCATGATACATATTTTTCAGGAATGAGCCTGCAATCAGAGCCCGACCCACCAATAAAGAAAAACAAACAGGAAAATCCAGACAACATCAACAAAGTGCCAGTACCACTCGGCGAACTGGAACCCCAGATGCTTGGGCCCATCAAAATGGCCCAGCAAGGCCCGCGCCAGCATGACGCTCAGCATGCAAACCCCGATGAACACATGAAAACCGTGAAAACCTGTGGCCATATAAAATGTGGAAGGAAAAATACCCTCGCGGAAACCATATGTCAGAAGACCGTACTCCCACGCCTGAAGCCCCAGGAAAACCAGACCGAGGGCGATACTGGCAGCCAAACCCGCCACAAGGCGCCACCGCTGCCGCAGGGCAATGCCGCCCTTACCCCACATCAGGGTCAGACCAGATGTTATCAGAATCAGGGTATTCGCCAGTGGAAGCCCGAAGGCATGCGCTGTTTCAATACCAGCAGGAGGCCAGACACCGCCAATAACGGGACTGAAATGCAGGGCATTATGAAAATAGGCCCAGAAGAACGCCACAAAGAACATAACTTCCGAACCGATAAACAAAGCCATGCCCATTTGGAGACCATTTACCACCGGTGGGGTATGGGCCCTGTCAATACGGCTTTCCCGAATCACATCCCGCCACCACAGAACCATAGTCAACAGAACCAGGCCCAAACCACACAGCAGTATGAAAGGGGGCTCACCGTGCATATAGTCAACGCCACCCCATGCCATGACAAGGGCCCCCAAGGAACCAAGGGCAGGCCACGGGCTGGGATCTATGATGTGAAACGGATGGCTGCGGGCTGACGCGGCATGACTCATCACAAGACTCCTGATGACGTGGGGACAGGCATTCCATCCGGCTGATCCACAGGGGAAGATGCTGCAGAATCGCCCTCTCCCTCGGGAAGCCGGAAAAACGTGTAGGACAGGGTCATGGTTCCAACATCATTGACGTGTTGGTCCCAAACCATGGCGGGGTCAATACTGAACAGAACGGGCATGTCCATGGATTGACCTGGCTCCAGCCGCTGCTCCACAAAACAGAAGCATTCCTGCTTCACAAAATACTGGGCCGCCTTCATTGGTGTTACATTGAACGTGGCCGTACCCGAAACCGCTGCGGCGGATGTATTGGTCGCACGGTAGTGTACCAGAACGGGTTCCCCTACACGGACAGTGACCTCGCGATCCAAGGGAACAAACCGCCATGGCATATCGCGGTTGATATTGGCGTCAAACCGCACCTTGACCAAATGCGCACCAATCTCGCCAGAGGCTTGACCAATACGGGGAGTTCCTTCCAGTCCAGTCAAGGCACAGATCATCCGATAAGCCGGCACTGCTGCAAATGCAACACCGATCATAACAACGGCCAAGCCAGCAAACAGGAGGGCAGCACGGATATTGGCCCGCCTGCGATCCCGCGCAGCAGGATAGCCAAGTATCCGCGCATCCCCCCCGCGCATGGTCAGTGACCGCCAGCCGGAGTAATCTGCGGCGGGGTTTCAAAGCAATGTTCCGGCGGGGGGCTGGACAGAGTCCACTCCAAGGTTGTTGCCCCTTCTCCCCATGGGTTGGCTTCCGCACGGGCACCGGCAGCAAAGGTACGCCAGATAACCGCCAAGAACAAAAGCGCGCCCAAGCCAGAAATATAGGATCCTATAGAAGACACCATATTCCATCCTGCATAGGCATCCGGGTAATCAGGGATACGCCGCGGCATGCCCGAAATACCAAGAAAGTGCTGAGGGAAGAAGGTCAAGTTGACCCCGATGAACATAACCCAGAACTGGACCTGACCAAGGCGTTCCGGATACTGGCGCCCGCTCATCTTGCCAATCCAGTAGTAAAAGGCTGCAAACATGGCAAACAAGGCACCCAGAGACAAAACATAATGGAAATGGGCCACAACATAGTAAGTATCATGCAGGGAAATATCGACGCCGGCATTGGCCAGAACAACCCCTGTCACCCCACCAATCGTAAACAGAAAAATAAAGCCGATGGCATACAGCATGGAGGCAGTAAAGCGAATGGAACCTCCCCACATTGTGGCAATCCAGGAAAACACCTTGATACCGGTGGGAACAGCAATGGCCATGGTAGCAGCCGTAAAATAGGCACGGGTATTCACGGCTAATCCGGTTGAGTACATATGATGTGCCCAGACCAGAAAGCCAACAAGGCCGATAGAAACCATTGCGTACGCCATTCCCAGATAACCGAACACAGGTTTCTTGGAGAATGTTGAAACAATATGGCTGATAATGCCAAACGCCGGCAGAATCATGATGTAGACTTCAGGGTGCCCAAAGAACCAGAACAGGTGCTGGTAAAGCATCGGGTCACCACCACCCGCCGGATCAAAGAATGCCGTACCAAAATTCCGGTCTGTCAGCAGCATGGTCAGGGCACCGGCCAGAACAGGCAAACTGAAGACAAGCAAGAACGCTGTAACCAGCATAGACCACACAAACAAGGGCATACGGTGCATGGTCATGCCCGGCGCCCGCATGTTGATGATTGTCACAAGGAAATTGATAGCCCCAAGGATGGAACTAACACCCGCGATGTGCAGAGCCAGAATGGAAAGATCAACCGCACGCTCCCCCATATGCCCCAGGGTCGACAGCGGAGGATACAAAGTCCAGCCTGTACCAGGACCAAGACCACTGAGACCAGCAATAACCAGCAGAAGGAAGGATGGCGGCAACAGCCAGAAGCTGATGTTGTTCATACGCGGAAAAGCCATATCCGGCGCACCGATCATCAACGGCACAAACCAGTTGCCAAATCCGCCGATCAGACCAGGCATAACCATGAAGAAAATCATGATAAGACCATGAGATGTCAGGAATACATTATAGCTTTGGTAATTATCACCAAAGACCTGCATACCCGGGGCATGCAGCTCGGCCCGTATGGCCAATGACATAGCAGACCCAATCAATCCAGCCACGACGGCGAACACCAAATACATGGTGCCAATGTCCTTGTGGTTGGTCGAATAAACCCATCGCTTCCACCCTGTCGGGGACGCATGTCCGTGCCCCCCGGAATGCGTAGCTACCGTATGACTTTCCATAACGCTTTTCCCCTTGCGTTTCTTGTATCGGGTTTGTTGTCTCGGCGTACAACTGTTGCTAATGCGCGTTCAAGGCGACCGCATTCTCTCCACCACGCCCTGACGCGGCTGTTTCAGCAGCAACCCAACGATCAAAATCTTTTTTTGCAACAGCACGGACAGCAATCGGCATAAAGCCATGCTGAACACCGCACAGTTCCGAACACTGCCCATAATAGGTGCCCGGCTTTTCAATACGGATCCATGTCTCGTTCAAACGCCCGGGCATTGTATCCGTTTTCACACCAAGAGACGGAACAGCCCAGGAATGCAGAACATCTTCCGAAGTCAGAAGAACGCGGATTGTTGTACCAACCGGCACAACGGCTTCACGATCAACAGCAAGAAGGCGTGGCTCGCCCGACTGAAGCGACGCCCCATCCTTCATGAAGCTGTCAAAAGACAAGCCGCCGTGATCAGGATATTCATAAGACCAGTACCACTGATGCCCTGTTACTTTCAGGGTCATCTCGGCATCCTGTGCCTTGTCCATCATATAGAGGAGACGAAAAGAGGGAACCGCAATACTGATCAGAATAAGAACAGGTACAAGCGTCCACAGAACCTCTACCGTCACATTATGGCTGAACGTTGCCGGCACCGGGTTCCGGTTTGCGTTGAAACGCACGGCCACATAGCCAAGTAAACCAAGAACCAGAATAACGACCCCGGCCATAATCCAGGTAATAAAGTCATGCAGCGACGTGATGTGCTCCATGACCGGGGTTGCGGCCTTTTGGTATCCCATCTGCCATGGCTGCGGCTGTCCACCGTCAGCAGCCAGAGCTTGAACGGCTGAAAGACAATAAACCGCCATAAACGACAATACCGGTACAAAACCGACGCATGTTCTGTGCATAGAAGCCCCCCGGCCCCACTTTTTTCTGCCAAACACCTGCCTGCTTTCCCCACCGGCAGATGCTCTCTCCCCATCGTTCAATGACCAGCGGCACCAGAACCGTAACACGAATACGGGCCGCCGATCACGATCAACGATAACGCAGTATCATTGTCACCCCTTCTCTTTTCAAGAGGCTATGTCCACAAATCCCATAAAAAATATCTGCCATATACAGGCGTTCCGCATAGCATCCCCTCATGAAGGCTTGCAGACGCGAACAAGGATGTCACACAGAGGATTCCACACCACCACGGTGCGGCCCGATCAGGAAACAATAACATTCCGGAATTGCCACGGATCATCACGGTCCAGGCATTCATCAAAGAAACGACTACGTCCGTTCAAAGGTGTCCATGACGTATATGCCCCCTCCACAACACCAAGATAGGGCTCTGCAAGAGATAATATATCTTCATACGGTAAATCTTCTGCTTCAAGGATACCGGCATCCGGGTTCTCGATAGCCCATACAACGCCGGCCAGTACAGCTGCCGTAACTTGTAGCCCTGTTGCATTCTGGAAAGGGGCCAAACCACGCGCCGTTGCGATATCAAGCCGGGATCCATACCAGTAGGCATTCTTCTGATGTCCGAATAACAAGACACCCAACTCATCATGCCCATCCTGAATGTCATCAACAATCTGTACCGGTGTTTGCGGGGCATACCAGCCTTTTCCTGCAAGCTCATGCAGGCTGAGAACAGCGGCATCGCAAGGGTGATAGGCGTAGTGACATGTAGGGCGATACACAACACGGTCACCATTATGGACCGTCAGATAATCCGCCAATGAAATAGATTCATTATGGGTAATCAGGAACCCAACAAACGGTCCCTCGCACGGCGTCCACGTGCGCACCCGAACAGCGGCTCCGGGGCGATCCAGCCAGATGGCGGCCTTGCAGCCAAAGTCATGACAATGCCCACCCTGTGGCAAAGACTTCTCATGCGTTCCCCATCCCAGCTCTGCAGGTTGCAGACCTTCCGCAATAAAGCCATCAACAGACCAGGTATTGACAAACGTCATCCGCTCTTTCGGACGCGCCGATCGCTGGGTATCCCGCTCTGCAATATGAATGCCTTTTACACCCAGCTTGTGCGCCAACAAGGCCCACCCCGTACGCTCTTTCGGGGCCGTAATGGCAACGCCGGTGTCACGCGCGATGTGCAACAAGGCACGCTTGACAAAATGGCTCACCAATCCGGGATTGGCACCATGGGCCAGCAGGGCCGTCGGCCCTTTCCCATACTGGCCTGCCAGCAGAATGGCCTCTTCCCGGAGGGCATAATTGCTCCTCTGAGGCGGAGAAACTGCCGGGTCCGTATATCCACCGGCCCAAGGCTCTATACAGGTATCAATATAAAGGGCACCCCATTCCCGGGCCAAGGAAACCAGGGCAACCGAGCTGACATTCACCGACAGGTTCACGATAAAACCACTCCGCCCCTGCAACAGATGCGCCAAGGTCTGCCGCAAGTTGTCGGCATCCAGTGCCTGCTGGATAAAGCGTACGCCCATTTCTTCGGCGATACCGCGCCCCCTGTCATCTGCACTGACAACAGTAACGTCCTTGCCCGGCAGATCGATGTGCCTGAACAGAAGCGGCAAGAAGCCCTGACCGATACCACCAAAGCCAATAATGACAACAGGACCGTTAAAAACCGTCCGTCCAGGTACATACCCCATAGAATGCCCAACCCCTGAAAAAACTGAAGCAGCCCGAGGCCAACCCCATACTGGAATACAACACCCCATGCACCTACCATAGGTATATTGAGTCATCTATACATGGATATCTACGACCACAGGAAGCACAAAAGTGACGTAAAAAAACTGCCCCGGACTATGGCTCGGGGCAGTTGAATCAAAGAATAACACCGTGTTCAGATATAGAACGCTTTCAGAGGGGGGAAGCCGTTGAAAGCAACGGCCGAATATGTCGTTGTATAAGCACCGGCCGAGCCGATCAGCACCTTGTCTCCAATTTCCAGGGAAACAGGCAAAGGATAGGGTGTATGTTCATAAAGCACATCAGCAGAATCACACGTAGGACCCGCCAAGACACATGGTGCCAGCTCTGTGCCATCACGCGGCGTACGAATGGGATAGCGAATGGCCTCCCCCATTGTTTCCGCAAGCCCGCCAAACTTTCCGATATCCAGATACACCCAACGCAATTCATCCAGGCGGGACGACTTTCTTGAGATCAAAACGACTTCGGCCTGCAAAATACCTGCGTTGCCGACCATGCCACGGCCAGGCTCAATGATTGTTTCCGGCATACGGTTCCGGAAATGCCGGTGCAGGGCATCGCTGATTGCACGAGCGTAGCTGTCAACGTCAGGGATATCGCGCAGGTAACGAGCCGGAAACCCCCCTCCCATATTGACCATGGAGAGGTCGATGCCTTTTTCCGACAAGGCCTGGAAAATTTCCGCCACATGCTCCAAAGCGCGATCATAAGATCCAACATCACTCTGCTGCGATCCAACATGGAAGGAAATCCCGTAGGCACGCAAGCCAAGCGCATGGGCACAGACCATAAGCTCAACAGCCATCTCGGGCTCGCAGCCAAATTTGCGGGACAAGGGCCACTCGGCCCCTTCACAATCAAACAAAATACGGCAAAACACCCGCGCTCCCGGGGCAACACGGGCAATTTTCTCCAGCTCCTCATGGGCATCAAACGCAAAAAGCGTTATGCCCATCTGATAGGCTCGGGCAATATCGGCCTCTTTCTTGATCGTGTTTCCATAGGAAATACGATCCGGCGTTGCCCCTGCCGCCAGCGCCATTTCGATCTCGGGGACCGACGCTGCATCGAAACACGACCCGAGACCTGCCAGAAGCGACAGGATCTCCGGAGCCGGATTGGCTTTGATGGCATAGAAAACACGCGCATCGGGCAAACACGTGGCAAATGCCTGGTAATTGGCGCGGACCACATCAAGGTCTACAACCAAGCAAGGTCCTTCGGGACGGCGTGTTTCAAGGAAGTGATGAATTCTTTCAGTCATGGCAGCGAGCTTTCGGCTGTCAGGTTTCACGAAACCGGAAAACCACCCGGACAGCACCCCCATGCTTTTCCGGATATCCCGCAGGCCTCCGGCACCTGCAGGCGAATGGCAGTGCTTGCTGTTCGTGGCTGGCACACCAGGCAGCCGGGGGTTGCCGACTGTTGGGTCGTGGGGCCAGTTTTCGGATTGGGGAGAACCAACCCGCACGCTTGGCAATGATGTAAAGTGCCTCTTCAGTAACGCCAACGGTGGAAGGCTGGCGGAGACCAAAAAAGCCGCGTTACGTCGTTGCTTTAGGTCGCCTCCAAAGCCCCGGAAAATCAGGAACTATGGCTGTCGGGCGACGACGGGCACGTGCGAATACGGACAATGTCTCTGTAGCTCCGGACGACAGACAATGCAAACGGTTTTTGTGTTCCGGAATGCCGTACTTATGCACTCATAAAAGCGCAGGAATAAACTTTATAAAGCTATAGGGAGAAACAGGCCAGAAAAACAAGAGAAAGGGGAAAGATCCGAAGACATATTCCGGACATATCAGCTCGAAACAGGGTAAAAAGACCCCTCCTGATACACAAAAGGGGCTGACACATGCCAGCCCCCAGTGAACAGCCACAAAGAACGCTGCAATCAGCGCTTCGAGAACTGGAACGAACGACGGGCCTTGGGCTTGCCGTACTTCTTGCGCTCGACCACGCGGGGGTCACGGGTCAGGAACCCGGCAGCCTTCAGGGAAGGACGCAGCGCCGGATCAAACAGGGACAGGGCACGGCTGATGCCATGACGAATTGCCCCGGCCTGACCGGACAAACCACCACCGTTAACGGTGCACATCACATCAAACTGGCCGGACACATTGGCAACCGAAAATGGACGGTTGACCAGCATTCTCAGAACAGGACGCACAAGGTACTGCTCCAAGGACCGGCCATTCACAACAATCTTGCCGGAACCGGGCTTCACCCACACACGGGCAACAGCATCCTTGCGCCGACCGGTCGCATAGGAACGACCCTGTGCATCACGCTTCGGCTCGACTTTCGGCATCTCCATGACGGAGCCCTTCAAATCCGCGAGGGACATGGATTACGCGCTCCTCTTGTTCTTTGGATTACGGGCAGCCAAGTCCAGCACTTCAGGCTGCTGGCTCTCGTGCGGATGCTCGGCGCCGGCATAGACCCGAAGCTTCTTCAGCTGGGCACGGCCAAGCGGACCACGGGGCACCATACGCTCCACGGCTTTTTCAATAACACGGGCCGGGAAAGGACCTGTCAGAATCTGCTCCATGGTGCGGTCCTTGATGCCACCCGGATACCCGGTGTGCCAATAGAAGCGCTTCTGGGACAGCTTGCGACCGGTCAGGGCGACCTTCTCGGCATTGATGATGACCACATGGTCACCGGTGTCGATATGCGGGGTATAGATCGGCTTGTGCTTGCCCCGCAGTATATTGGCGACGGTGGCAGCAAGACGGCCCAGAACGACGCCTTCGGCATCGATCACATACCACTTGCGGGACACATCCGTCGGCTTAGCGGAATAGGTTTTCATGGCTCTCACTTCATTTATCGCCGGGTGCAGGCACCACAAGCCAGCACCCCGGTGAAACCAGGAGCGCGGAGTATGCCACGAAGAAAGAAGACGTCAACCAAAATTAATCCTTTTATATCAAAGCTCTAATAGTGAGGTTTTATAATACCCTTCCCGAGGACCGCATAAAGCAAGGCATTCCAGGGATTATGTGCACAACACATTGCAATCACCCAAACATGACAACGCCCCGAAAGCAGTATCTGTAACGGGGTACGCGCCCTATACTGGAAAAAGCCTGCCGTCCTGAAAGAAAAGGGAATTCCGTCCGTGGAAACGGCACACCACCTTATCCTGATTGGTGGCAGCCTCCTGCTGGTTGCAATTCTTACTGGCGCCTTGTCAACGCGCATCGGCGCCCCTTTGCTTCTGGTCTTTCTGGGATTTGGCATGCTGGCGGGCGAAGATGGCCCCGGGGGCATCCGCTTTTCTAACTTCGAGGCCATTTACACAGCGGCCTCGGTTGCCGTTGCCATTATCCTGTTCGATGGAGGATTGCGGACATCATTCAGGTCTGTACGGCGATCGTGGGGGCGGGCCGCCGCACTGGCAACGGTGGGCGTTGTGGTCACGGCCATCATAACCGGCATAACCGCCTGGATTGCCTTTGACAGCGGCGTTCTTGTAGCCCTTCTGACCGGTACGGTCGTTGCCTCAACAGATGCGGCTGCGGTCTTTCTCCTGCTACACCAACAAGGATCGGCCGTCCGGGAGCGAGTGTCCTCGACACTTGAACTGGAGTCAGGGGCCAACGATCCCATGGCTGTCCTCCTGACCGTTACGCTGGTAGGCATGATCCTGACCAATGGGTCAACCACTGACTCCCTTGTCACCGCAGGTCTGTCACTCCTTCAAGCCTTCAGCGTGGGCACGGCAATCGGCATTGGCGGGGGGGCCGCCCTGGCCTTTCTGGTCAATCGCACTCTGCTGGCCCCAGGCCTATACCCTGTCATGCTGATTGCGGGCGCCCTGTCACTTTATGGAATCAGCCACGTTATGGGTGGCTCTGGTTTCCTGACCGTCTATCTGGCCGGCATCGTTGCGGGCAACCAGCGGCTACGGGCACAAAGCGTCATTCTCCGTTTCCACGATGGCATTGCCTGGGTCAGCCAGCTTGTCCTTCTGGTTGGACTGGGGCTTCTGGTCACTCCGCACCAGCTCCTGCCCGATCTAGTACCGGCCTTGGCTATCGCACTGACCATGGTTTTCATTGCCCGACCGGTGGCGGTGGCCCTGTGCCTTGCTGGCAGCCGCTTTGCACTGCGGGAGAGGGCCTTTATTGCCTGGGTTGGCCTGCGGGGCGGGGTTCCGATTTATCTCGCCATCATCCCTGTTCTGGCCGGAATTCCGGAAGCCCAGCGCATTTTCAACATTACCTTTACGGTCGTCCTTGTCTCCCTGACCCTGCAGGGGTGGACCATTGGCCTGGCAGCGAGGCTGCTGAAAATTGAGATCCCCCCGGCCCCGGCACAGGAGGGACGCCTTGAGGTCGATATCCCGTCAAACCTGGACCGGGATATTGTTGGTTACACCGTCGGGGAAAGCTGCCCCATGGCCGGTAGGCCTGTCTCAGAACTCAGCCTCCCCCAGCGAACGCGTATTCTGGCTGTCCTGCGATCTGGCCTTGTCGTGCCCGAACGCATGCTGCATACCCTGAAAACCGGTGACTTTGTGCTGTTCCTGGCACCACCGGAACATAGCCTGACCCTTGATCGACAATTCCTGTCCAATAGCCGGAAGAAAAGTAATACAGCCCTCGGGGACTTTGTTATCCCCGGAGCGACCGCACTGGGCCCCGTCTCTTTGGCATACGAAATACCCGTCGATGGGCCTGTCGAAGGCGTCACGATTGCAGAATGGCTGAGGGAGCACTTGGCTGACACTCCATCGGTCGGAGATGCGGTATCAGCAGGCCCGGTAGAGCTTGTTGTTGTGCAAACGGAAGGTGACGAGATCATCTCTGTCGGCATTCGCCTTGACCCGACACGCTCTGACCTGTGGGACAAAATTCTGCGATACCTGCCCCGATGGCTGCGGGTGCATATACATACGCACGAGTAAGCGCAGCAGCCGGCAATGGAGATCATGGCGATGGACAAAAGCCCCATGCACTTCCGTCACACACCAGACCGACTTCCACAGGATCCCCACGCCCTGATTGCCTATCCGGATTCCGTTCTGCGCAGCATTCTTGAAACCGTGCGCGTTATTGCCATGGTGGGGGCTTCTGACAGGCCGGAACGCCCAAGCTACGGCGTGATGTCCTTTCTGCAAAAGAAAGGGTACCGGGTCATCCCGGTCAATCCATCACTGGCCGGTCAAACCCTGTTGGGGGAGCAGGTCTTTGCATCCCTGGGCGATATCCCCCATGACTTTGACATGGTGGATATTTTCCGGAAAAGCGATGCCGTACCCGGCATTGTGGACGAGGCCATCCGCCTGGCGCAACAGCGCCATATAAAGATCATATGGATGCAGATCGGCGTACGGAACGACCACGCTGCGTCCACGGCCGAAGCCGCGGGCCTGTCCGTCATCATGAACCGCTGCCCGAAACAGGAATATCCCCGCGTCATGTCACCCTGATCAGACGCGGGAACCAGACATCCATTCACACCATATCACACGTTCAGCAGAAGGAACTCACGCTCCCAAGAGCTGATGACATCCTGATAGGCATCCCACTCCGCCCACTTCACCGCCGTGAAAGCGGCGCCGAACAAATCCCCCAGGTGCTCGTGCAGACGCTGTGCCTTCTGGAACTTCTCAATGGCATCAGGCAGATGCTTCGGCAGATCATGAGCCTTGGTATAGCCTGATCCCGTTATCGGGTTTGATGGCTCCAGACGCTCCACCATGCCCAGATAGCCACACAGCAGCGATGCCGCAATTGCAAGATAGGGATTGGCATCTGCTCCGGACAAGCGGTTCTCGATGCGGGTGTCGCCGGCTTCTGAGTTGGGCACACGCAAACCAACCGTCCGGTTGTCACGCCCCCAGTGCATGTTGATCGGGGCCGAGAAGTTCTTCACCAGCCGCCTGTAACTGTTGACGTGCGGCGCCAGAAGCAACATGGCCTGGGGCAGGTAGGTTTGCAAACCGCCAATATGCCAACGGAAGAGATCACTTTCCCTGCCATCCCGGTCAACAAACAGGCTGAGCCTGCTGTCACGTTCAACCACAGACTGATGCAGGTGCATGGCACTGCCCGGCTGTCCCTCCAAGGGTTTGGCCATAAAGGTCGCGTACACATTGTGACGCAGCGCTGTCTGATGCACCGTACGCTTGAACAGGAAAACCTGGTCCGCCAGATCCAGGGGGTCTCCATGCTCGAAATTGATCTCCATCTGCGCAGGCCCGGACTCGTGATGGAGCGTATCGACATCAAGCCCTTGGGCTTCTGCATAGTCATACACGTCCTCGAACAGAGGATCGAATTCGTTGACCGCATCGATCCCGAAAGCCTGACGCCCGATTTCAGCCCGGCCTGAACGCCCGATGGGGGGCTCCAGAGGATAGTCAGGGTCCGTGTTGACCTTGACCAGATAAAACTCAAGCTCGGGGGCAATGACAGGGGCCCATCCCTTTTCCTCATACAGGCGCAACACCCGGCGAAGAACGTGGCGGGGCGCAATATCAACCGCACTGCCATCCCTGTAATAGCAATCGTTGATAACCTGGCAGGTTGGCTCGTCGTACCATGGAACGACTCGAACTGTGGATGGATCAGGACGCAAATACATGTCCTGATCCACATCCTCCATCACATCCTCTTCGGGGTAATCCCCCGTGATTGTCTGAATAAACAAACTTTCAGGCAAACGCAGCCCACGGTCTTTCAGACCAGCAATAAATTTGTGGGCAGGTAATATTTTACCCCTTGGCACGCCAGCCAGATCGGGAACAAGGCATTCCACTTCGGTCATGCCTCGCTCTGTGATCCACCGGACCAGATCTTCTGTTGTCAGGGGCCCTCCACCATCGGTAGAGGAAGGAGAAGAGGCCGGGGCGCCGCTCGGCGCGGCTTCGGTCTCAGACATGCAACGCCTCGTCTGTAAAGTCATACACTGGCAGATGATAGCCCGACATCCCCCGCAGAGACAACCATGACAACAGACGAAAACAGCCGTATGTACACGCGAAACGGGCGGACGTAGAATGAGCGGATGCCCGTGCCGTGATCCATATACGGCGTCCGGGACTTCCGGGGGGAGGAGGACCAAGCCATGGATTATGCCGTTCTGACGGGGCTGACGGTATCCGTTGCCGCCTTGGTTATCGGCCTGTTCTTCCTGCTTTCGTATCTGTCATCCCTTGTCAAATCAGCCTATCAGATAAAGGTGGAACTCCGCTCTGACATGGAGAAAAACCTGCGCCATATTCGGGATGAGCTTGGAAAACAGTCGCGCCTGGTGCGCACAGAGCTTGTCAAGGATGTCAGCAGGATCCGCCGGTCGCTGGAACAGGACAGCGCGGTACGCGTTGATCGCATGGAACACGACCTGCGCGCCACAACAGAAGAAAGCATACGCAAACACGAAGCTGCCGTACGTGAGCATATGAGCATCATTGCGTCGCGCCTTGCACAGATTGAGGATGATATATCGCGCGCTTACAAGAATACAGCACGGCAACAGGCACCACGCAAAGTACAGCGTGACACGACACGAAGACCCGGCCAGGACTCCAGGGAAGCCGGAGCCAGAGCAGCACACATGATGGAGCTGTTACAGGCCCGACAAGAACAGGCTGAAACCAAGGCCACAGATCAGACACCACCCCTTCCCCAGCCGGTTGACTTGCCGGATTTCGGTAATCCAACCCGACAGTAAAAAAAACTGATGCTGTCTTACTTGGGGAACTCAGGAGAGTTGACTACGGATCCAGGCATCCATATCCCCAGCCTCCTTGCGGGTCACGTGCAATCCCAAACGGGACCGTCGCCACAGCACATCGTCTGCGCTGCGGGCCCATTCATGCTGGATCATCCACTGCAGCTCCCGGGCGGTCAGGCCTGCACCGAAAGCCTCACCAAGATCGGACCAGCACGACGCGTCAGCCAAAAGATCGTTCACACACGTACCATATGCACTGAAAAGACGGTGCGCCTGACGCGCGTTCAGAAAAGGATAAGCCCTCAACAGATCTGCAACGTGCCTGTCAAAGTCAACGGGATCAAAATCACCACCCGGCAGACAGGAAACCTCTGTCCATGATGGGCCAAGATCGGGAAAGAACTCACGCAGACGTTCAAGGGCTGATTCGGCCAGCTTGCGGTACGTCGTTATCTTGCCACCAAAGACGTGAAGAACAGGGGCTAAATCAGGAGACCTGTCAACACGCAGGACATAATCACGCGTCACGGCATGAGACGCCGAGGCACCATCGTCATACAAAGGCCGAACGCCGGAATATGTCCAGACAACATCCGAAGGACAAACTGAATAGCGAAAATAACGTGAAACCGCCGCGCATAGATACGCCGTCTCCTCCCCCGAACAGCAGGCATCCGATGGGTCACCACTGTAATCCAGATCTGTTGTGCCAATCAGGGTAAAATCATCTTCAAAAGGCAGGGCAAAAATAACACGGCGATCGGTGTGCTGAAGGACGTAGGCTTTTTCATGGCTGAACAGCTTGGGAACCACAATGTGACTTCCACGGACCAAGCGCACCTTCTCTCTCGGGCCTGCATGAGACGATGCACCATCAATCACGTTGGCCATAACATCATTCACCCATGGTCCGGATGCATTGACCAGAACTTTTGCCCATACATCACGTTCACGGGATGAATCACGTGACACGACAGTCAGGTGCCACCCTCCTGCATCACGGCGGGCCCTGATACACCGTGTACCACTGTCAATAACAGCACCGCGCCCGGCCGCATCGCGCGCATTAAGGATTACCAGCCGTGCATCATCCACCCAACAGTCGGCATACTCAAACCCCTTCTGAAAAGCCGGCAACAGGGGCACACCGGACGGATCAGCTCGTAAATCCAGGGCACGGGATGCAGGCAAAAGCTGCCGTTGCCCCAAAAAATCGTACAGGAAAAGACCAAAACGCAGGAGCCAGTACGGGCGCAAACCCGGTGCCCAAGGAAGGATAAAGGACAGGGGGCGAACAAGGTGCGGAGCGGACCGCAACAAAACATCCCTTTCAGCCAGAGACTCCCGAACCAGGCGAAACTGCATATGTTCAAGATAACGCAAGCCACCATGAATCAATTTGGTACTGGCCGATGAGGTTGCTGACGCGAGGTCATCACGCTCGCACAAATACGTCGACAAGCCACGTCCGGCAGCATCCCGCGCAATACCACACCCATTAATGCCGCCACCAATAACGGCAAGATCATAGGGTGCGTTATACGCTGCCATTGCATACCCCTTACGTTGTTCCCGGTCCTGTTGAACAGAAAATACTGAACAAATTCTCTACACCCATATCCTTAAGGATGATTAATTTTCATATAAAGATAAAGAGGTTCAAGACATTTACAGAACTGCATCAGCACATCTACCATAGATCTATATACCGACAATTCCCTCTTAACTTTTAAAATAACAAGCCGAAAACAAGGAGTAGAAATGAGGCATCTTAGTCATACTTTTACACCTTGACCGGGAAAAGATGATCCTTATGCTTCCTTGCTCATATCTTGCATGAAAAGGACACACGATGATCCTGTCTTTCCGGCAGCAGGAAATCATGGATGCGGCTCGTGAATCCGGAAGGGTCCTGGTTGATGACCTTGCGTCCCGCTTCCAGGTCACACCGCAAACTATCCGCAGGGATCTGAACGAGCTGTGTGAACGTGGCATGCTGGCCCGGGTCCATGGCGGTGCGGTGCTGGCTTCTGGGATCGAGAATGTCGGCTACGAAACACGCCGTGTCATCGCTGCCGACGAAAAGAACGAAATCGGGCGGCTGTGTGCATCGGAAATACCGCACAACGCATCCTTGTTCATGAACATTGGCACAACGACAGAAGCTGTTGCTCGTGCCCTGCTGGGCCACCGGAATCTGCTTGTCATTACCAATAACCTGAATGTTGCGAATACACTGACCCAGAACCCATCATGCGAGATCATTGTCGCCGGTGGCCTGCTTCGCCGCTCTGACGGTGGCCTGGTCGGGGAAGCCACAGCCGAGTTCGTCAAGAAGTTCAAGGTTGACTACGCTGTTATCGGGGCATCGGCCATGGACGAGGATGGCGCTCTTCTGGATTACGACTATCGGGAAGTGCGTGTCGCCCAGGCTATTATTGAGAATGCACGTCAGGTGTTTCTGGTCGCAGACCGCACAAAGTTATCGCGATCGGCACCTGTACGGATCGCCCATATAAGTCAGGTTTCGGCCTTGTTCACAGATGAGGTGAACTCCCCTCGCCTTTCCCAGGTCTGTACCCAAGGGGGCGTCAAGGTCTTCTGCACCGCAAATGCCATGACCCGGATCAGTGTCCTGCAAGACTAATCCTTACAGCGACCCTGCTCCTGCAACCATGATACAAGACCGGAAGCCGCGTGAGCACCTGTTGCCAGGCAGGCTGTCAGCAAATATCCTCCGGTAGGTGCTTCCCAGTCCAGCATCTCTCCGGCGCAAAAAACGCCCGGCCAGGATGACAGCATCAGCGAGGAGTCCAGTTCTGCCCGCACCACACCCCCCGCCGAACTGATAGCCTCGGCTATGGGGCGGGGGGCTGACAGCGACACAGGCAACGCCTTGAGGAACCGGGCCAGATCATCAGGACGGGACAATGTAGAAGGATCGACACACTCGCGGAGCAACGCGGCCTTGACGCCCCCCAGCCCAACAGCCTTTTTAAGAAATGTTGACCAGGACTGACGACCGCGGGGTGATGAGAGACTTCGCACCACCTGCTCATAGCCCCGGTCAGGCAACAAATCCAGACAGGGCACAGCGTAGCCATCTCTTTCCAGCGCATTCCGCAAAGCGGCTGCAAAGGCATAGACAAGGCCACCCTCTACCCCGCTGCGGCTGACAATCATTTCGCCCTTCCGGGTAACGCCTTCAAAAGACAACGCTACAGCCTTGAGAGGTTCCCCTTCCCAGCGGGCCATAAAATGATCGGACCAAGCCCTCTCAAAACCGCAATTGGCAGGACGCAGCGGGGCAATGGAAAGACCTGCAGAGGCCAGAATATCAACCCAGGCCCCGTCAGACCCAAGCCGCGGCCAACTGGCACCGCCCATCGCCAATAACACAGCACGCGCACGGACAGATACGCCCCCTTCCGGACTTTCAAACACCCAGTCTCCGGACGAAGCACGTCCGACCCAACGACAACGGGTGTGAATGACGACGCCTTGGCTGCGAAGCTGCCTGAGCCAGGAACGCATTAAAGGGGCCGCCTTGAAGTCAACAGGAAAGACACGCCCCGATGTACCCACAAATGTCGCAATCCCGAGATCGGCAGCCCAACGCTGAACGTCTTCTGGACCAAAAGTCCTGATCATAGGTTCCAGCCAAGACCTTTGCTCACCATAACGACCCAAGAAAAGATCCTCAGGCTCGGAATGCGTCAGGTTAAGCCCCCCTCGACCTGCCAACAAAAACTTGCGCCCGGGGGAAGGCGTGGCATCAAAGACATGCACATCCGGAAAAACAGATGAAATCTTCTGTGCGGCAATCAAGCCAGCCGGCCCTGCCCCGATGATAGCCACGTTCACGGTCTTCACAGATGTACACATTACGTCTTTCCAGCCTGATCAGGCGCGGACCATAGCAGTGTCAAAACCTGAAAGCCAAGGCCCATTCACCCGCCATGAACCCGAGTATGACCAGATCATGGCGCTTGCTCAAATGGGCCGGGCGTGCATCATGGGGACAAAACTGAACGATAGGTTTCTTGGTGGACTATGGCTCTTGATGATCTGGATCGACGCCTTCTGGCACTGCTACGCGATAACGCGCGGCTACCAGTTGCATCCTTGGCGGGCATTCTTGGCGTGTCACGCGGCACTGTCCAGAACCGCCTTGATCGCCTTCAAACAGACGGGGAAATTCTTGGTTTCACAGTGCGAACCCGCTCTGAGGTAACTGGACCTACCGAAGGGGTGCGCGCCATTACGCTGATCCACGAACAAGCGCGCACCAGCGAGAACACCCTGCGGGCCCTGCGTGAAATCCCCGAAGCAAAAACCATCTACACGTCCAATGGACGTTGGGACATCGTTATGGAAATGCAGGCGCAATCCTTGTCAGAGCTGGACAATGCCCTGTCATACATTAGAAAGCTGAAAGGTGTGGAGATCACAGAGACCATAATACTTCTCACACCACACAAGCTGTAAGAATGAAAGAAAATGAACGAAAAAATACCGCTATAAAACCAGAATAAAGCCTGGATTGTATGTCCTCTTTTGCACATATAAATAGAATTGAATACTGAGCAATAAAAGGTAAAATACGGGAACGGTAGTAACTGCTTCGGGTAATCTTTGCCATGCCGTTTGATATTTATGGAACGTACCATGATACATGCACAGAAGGCTTGGATCCGGATCCCTGCTCCCCAGCGGGTCGTGTGATTGCCATTCGCGGCATTCACGCCTGTCTGACATACTTGCTTCACGAGGCTGAAGCCCTGAGCCCGGAACTTGCCAGCTCTATCCATTCAGCTATCAGCGCAGCTGAAGATGTCATGCAAAAACAACCCGACATGCGTAACTAAATTACCCACGGCCACTTGCTTGATCTACCACCCCGGATCATCACGGTAGCGTGGTGCTGCTTGCGTGCAATTGCAGCAAATTCCCGGTATGCGCGGTACCACGCAGAGAAAGAGATAAAACCCATGGGTTGATATGCCGATATTGTACAAACCATAAGAAAACTATCCACCCACCGAGACCAAGGTGTAAACTTGTCTGCACAGTCAAATAGCGATGCAGACAACAACTGCCGAGACAGCCAAATTCCACCTTGCATACCAAGGTTTTTTTGCCTGCTCGCTTTTGGTCCTTCCTGTTCGTGTCCATCCCGTCACAGGCCAACATCAGTCTGGGAAAAGAGCTGGCACAAGCAGTTCATTGCGTTCATTATCGTGCACAACAGGGGATCACTGGAGAGTGTGAAAACATGGGTGACTTGACCCCCAGCCAAGGGCATATCGTACCTTCAACAGGAGGGCGTACCGCCGCTGGTCGTGACGAGCAGGTTTTTGTAACTGTCTACGTCGAACGCCAGCTGTTTGGGATCCCGGTAGAACGCGTCCAGGACATTCTGGTCCCCGAAAAGATTGCCCGCATCCCGCTCGCACCTCCCGAAGTCGCGGGCTCCATCAACCTGCGTGGCCGCATTGTAACCGTTATAGATGTGCGCACCCGCCTAGGCCTTCCCAAACAAGCTGAATCCGAAACACAGGGACACGTCATGTGCGTCACGGTGGAGCTGGGCCAAGAACTGTATAGCCTCAGGGTCGACAGTGTGGGGAATGTTCTGACACTGCCAACGCGTGGTGTAGAGCAGAATCCATCCACGCTTGATCCACGCTGGCGTGGCATCTCGGCCGGCGTTGTGCGGCTGGAAGGAGAATTGCTGATCGTCTTGGACGTCGACTCCTTCCTGGCTTTTGGAGAGGGCGGCTTCACGTACGCCAGCCGGTAGGACGCCTTTTATCAAGGAGATTGAGGGTGCCCGTCTAGGCAATAGCCTCAGACAACTGGTCACCGGATTCGTGCTCCAGAGACAGCACTTCACGCTCGACAGCCTCGACAAGGGCCTGCATGAAGCTTTGCTCTACCTCGTCATAACCTTCTCCCGACTTGCTCTCCCAGATCCGTCCCTGATCCTCCAGACGTCTCAATGCCTCTACCAGACGGGGGCAACCAAACAGCATGGCATTCCCTTTCGCGGCATGTGAAATGCGCACAACATCTGTGCTTCTGCCCTGAATAACCATCTGACGTAACTCTGTAATATGGGCCTGCATCGCCTCCAGAAAACCAGGCAACAACGTCACAAGAGATGGAGAAACAGAAACCGGCTGACCGGAAGAAAGACGCGAGACAGTTCCACGCATGGATGAATTAACACAGGCCGTAATGTTGTTCCCCGAAAGGAAACGATCAAGAATCTCAAGTAACTGTTCGCGTCGCAGTGGTTTGATAACATAGGCGCAGCAACCCGCCTCCAGAGCCGCTTCACGATCCTCATCCCGGGAACTGGCCGAAACAGCAACAACAGGAACAGGCTGACGGCCAGCGCATTGCTCAGCAAAGCGAATACGCCGTACAGCTTCTATCCCGTTAACCTCGGGCATCTGGATATCCATGAAGACAAGGTGATACCCCCCTGGCCCGGATTGAAGGCAATCGATGGCTTCTGCACCGTTCTGCGCCTCGACAACACAAAACCCAAGGCGGCTCAACATTTCACAAATCACCAGTCGATTAAGATCGGAGTCATCAACCACCAGAACTTTTATAGCCTCGGGCGCCCTCTCCCAAACCCGCGGCATACGGACTGGCAGAACATCTTTTACAAGATTGACACGTTCCGGCCCAACAGAGAGAGGAATTGTAAAACTGAAAACCGATCCCTGCCCAACAGCACTGGATACAGAAATCTTGCCACCAAGCAAGGTAACCAGACGCCTGGAGATAGCCAAACCAAGACCGGAGCCAACAGACTTCCCTATCAATTCACGATTGACCTGGACAAAGGGGTCAAAGATGGAATCACAGGCCCCTTGTGCAATACCGACACCGGTATCCTCAACATCAAAGCAGAGGACCCCATGATCTCCGGATGAAGAGCCCCGCACACGGACCTCGACATGACCAACCTGTGTAAACTTCACAGCATTGCCAACAAGATTGGCCAAAATCTGACGCAGACAACGGGAGTCCCCCACCCATGTTGCCGGCAATTCCGGGGCGACAACCGCACGCATTTGTATTCCCTTGGCTTTTGCTTCGCCACGGAACATGTCCGTAACAGCCCCCACAACACGCCGCAGGTCAAATGGTTCAGTCTCAATCCGTATACCACGGGCTTCGATACGCGAAAAATCAAGGACACTTGTCAGAAGATCCAACAGATGATCACAGGCACGCTGCAAGACACTCACATGCTCTCTCTGCGCTTCCGTCAGGTCACTGACCGACAAAAGATCAACCAGGCCCAGAATCCCGCTCATCGGGGTACGAATTTCATGACTGATCATGGCCAGAAAATCTGACCGCGCTTTCCCCGCTGCTTCGGCCTCATGTTTTGCCCGTCGTAATGTCTCCTCAACATGAAGGCGCCTGGTTGCATCACGAAGGGTAATCACCAGCTCCTGTGGCCGACGCTCCGGCGAAACACCCGGTATAGCCCGCCCACGCAGCGACAGGGGGACAGAACGCCCGTCACGGGCAAGCCCGCCGATCAACTCCGCAAAGGTCTGCTCCGGATCCAGGAAAAGACCGTGCAGGGCACAGTGAAGGCGGCTCCGGTCTGCCGGAGCAATAACAGCGAGAAGATCCATCCCTTGCATGGTACCCGGAGGATAGCCAAAAAGATCCCCCGAGGCGGCGCTATGAAAGGTAATACGCAGATCCGCATCCAGAACCACCACCAACTCGGGCAGATACTCCAGAACCGAACGATGGCGAACCTCGTGCTCGGCAAGCCGCTCTGACACATCACGGTGGCTGGCATTGATACAGTACTGATGGACAAGTTCGCGATAACGTGCCCACCCACCGGCAAGGAGAAAAATCCCGTAACCGATACCGGCAAGCCCGATCAGCGGTAAAATAGGCCCATCATCGCCGGCAAGAACAGCCGCAGGAAAGAACAAGGCCCCACTTGCAAAACCAAACATACCCGCAGGCAACGGCGCGTAATTCAGAACCGTAATCGCAGCAACAGCAACCAGAACCAGCAGGTACAAAAAGCCTTCAGGTCCGGGCAAAGCACCCCCGAACGTTACAATACCGCTTCCCCAGGCCAGGCCTTGCAAGACAGCCAGAACAGAAAGGCCGACTTCACAAGTCAGGAGTGCCGATGAGATAGTGGCAAGGCGGGCACGCCAGAATATTCTCCAAACAACAGCAAACAATCCACATGCAAGAACACTGCCCCCCCAAAGGATCCCGCCAACCATATCAACAGGAACAGCGAACAAGAGGGCAATAACCGCCAGGGAGGCAGCTATATTGGCCAGAACGCGAGCAGCTATGGAGCCAGACAAGTACCTCCGGAGCAAATGCTCCCGCAACTGACAGGACGTACCCGACGGAAATGAACCCTCCCCCACATCAACGAACCAGAACACAGTGCCTCGCCCACCCATACACACCCCAAGGCGTAAAGGAAGCACAGATACCACCAGACAAGCAAGGACAGGATGTCAGTCAGAGGAGATATCCACGTCACGGTATACTTGTGCACGGCCACCACGCTTGGCCGCATAAAGAGCACGATCTGCAGAAGCAAGCAGCTGATCTGCAGCAATACCTGCTGTCAGTTCCGCCACACCGGCACTGAATGTAAGGGTGAATGTTTCCGAACCACTGTGATGGGTAATATCACGGAAGGCATCCAGAAGCTCTCCCCCCACCCGCAAGGCATCGGACCCCTTGGTACCGGTCAGTAGAATGGCAAACTCTTCCCCACCAAGACGACCACACAGGTCACCGGACCGTAGCCGCTGGCGCAAAAGACGGGCCAAGGATTGCAATACGGCATCACCAGCCGGATGCCCCCACGTATCATTAACTTTCTTGAAATAATCAAGATCGAGAAGCATGACAGACAGTGGATTACCGCTACGATGAGCCTGCGCAATCTCGACCTCCAAGCGTTTGTAGAAAGCGGCGTGATTGAGCAGACCGGTCAAGCCATCACGACTGATCATACCCTGCAACTGCCGGGATCTCAAAATACGCTGCCGCACCAAGGCAATCAGATACTCCATGTCAACCGGCTTGGTGACATAGCCATCTCCACCAGCCCGAATGGCATCAATGCGTGATTCCAGATTGTCATCCCGTGTCAGGAAAATCAGTGGCAAATTTGTATAAGCGGGCTGCTGGCGTATAGCGGCCGCAACCTCAAGACCACTGAAGTCAGGCATATGCCGGTCAATGACCAGCAAGTCTGGCCGGAACACGCTGATCACATCCAGAATATTTTCGGCATGCGGCAATGTTTCGCACGAAATACCAACCTCGGACAGCACGTGCTCGCAGACGGCCAGAATGGCTTCGTCATCATCAACGATAAGAACACGCGGTACGGCATAACCAATGGGGCCGGCGGCATGCTCTATGGCATCAACAACCTCGGCGCCGCCGCTGCTGATATCGATGACAGAACCCGCACCGTTATGCCACGCATCAACACGGCACCGCAGATCTATCTTGTCTGATAAAATAACCAAGGACACGGAAGGTGGACACAGGGCACGAACCTGATCAGCAGAAAGACCGGATACCGTGGCATGCCTGTCAAACAACACAGCGCGTAGCTGATTGTCCTGTAGCAATTTCATAAAACAATCCCGATTACTGCACAGGGATAGCTCCAGACCAAAGGGGTGGAGCTCCTGGGCTAACCGAGTGAACTCCCCAAGCGCAGAGGACACGAGGGCAATAGTACGGGGCTGTCCCGATGGTGCATCCTCTGTAGCATCATGAGACAGGGAAAAAAGGGTGCTGTCTTCCGCATTGGTTGCTTCCATACGCAGAACAACGCGCTCGAACAAAGCGCGCATTTGCCGAACATCACGTACAGAAGGTGGAGACTGACGCTCGACCAGTGCATTGATCATCACTTCCAGCGCCATGGCCGCACGCCCGAGCGCCGCAAACCCCATACTGCCGGCAGATCCAGCCAACTGATGGGAATCACGCCGGAAATCAGCAAAGCAACGATCAAGACGGATATCCTTACCCGTCTCGGCAAGCGACACAAAATGATCAACGGCTTCCTGCATCGATACACGCCGTGCATCGAGGGAGTGAACATACCGTATAATCAAATCACGCAGCTTGCCTTCGGTCATATACCCTCCGCGCGCTGCCAGATTGTCCGGACTTGCTCAGCCAATGTCATGGGGTCAAACGGCTTGCTGATAACGCCGGCCGCTCCCATATCAATGTAGCGGGCCACTTCGTGCGACTGGACCTTGGCTGTCATGAAAGCAACAGGAACACGATCACCGCCCGGAAGCTTCCGCAAGGCTTGCAGGGTACCCGGGCCATCCATGCCCGGCATCATAACGTCCAGAAGAACAATCTGGGGATCTGCCGAGGGAAAAGCCGACAACGCCTCGTCTCCCGATGAACAGGCCGTTACCTTCAATCCTCCAACATCGACCAGGGCCAAGGTGGCAATGGCTTGAATATCAGGGTCATCTTCCACGTAAAGCACCCGCTGCAGGGTCACCATGAACCCTCCTTGCCATGTCCTGTCGGTTGCGCACGCCCGGAATCACCAACAGCCGGAATATCAACATAAAATGTTGTTCCCTGCCCTTCAACTGAATGAAATCCAATGTGTCCACCGTGATGCTCGACGATCGCCTTGGCAATAGACAAGCCAAGCCCGGTCCCCCCCTTGGCGCGGCGATCCGTGGAGTCGGCCTGTGAAAACTTCTGAAAAATATCGTCATGAAAACTTTCAGGAATACCGGGCCCAAAATCCTCTACCGTCAGATGCACCATCGATCCCGACAACTGGACGCCAACGTTGACAGCGCCGCCAGATGGAGAAAACTTGACCGCATTCGACAGAAGGTTTGTCACAACCTGGAAAAGCCGGTCCCTGTCCCCATGTACCATGACATGGTCTGGTAAAGCCGCCGCAATAACCTTGACCTTGTACTGGTTGGCAAAAGCCTCGTTATCCGTAATGGATCGCCTTATAACATCAGATAAATCAATAATCTGCATGTCAAAGACCATGCGCCCTGCTTCTATCTTCTGGATATCCAGAATGTCATTGACCAAGCGGATAAGACGCTCACAGTTTGAATGGGCAATATGGATCAGCTCACTCGCCTTCTCTGGAAGAACACCGGCCGCACCGGCACCAACCAGCCCCAGTGATCCACGGATTGACGTCAAGGGCGTTCTTAATTCGTGACTGACTGTAGACACAAACTCACTTTTCATTCTCTCCACACGCTTGCGCTCAGAAATATCACGCACTACACCAATAAAGAGACGAACACCACCAATCCAGACTTCACTGACCGCCAGTTCAATGGGAAAAAGCTCTCCGTCCTTTCGCAGAGCCTCCAGCTCGCGCACCATCCCGATAGCCTTGGGAACACCGTGCTCCAGATAATCGGCAATATACTGCCCATGATGAGCTGCATAAGACTCTGGCATCAGCATGGATACATCGTGGCCCATCATATCGGCCGCCGTATAACCAAACATTCTTTCTGCCGCAGGGTTGACAGACAGAACCATGCCTCGCTCGTTGATTGTTATAATCCCATCAACAACGGTATTAACAATGGTACGAAACCGCTCCTCACTGTCCTGCAGCGCCTGCCGGGCCAAGTAGCTTTCCGTAATGTCCAGGGCTGTTCCCCGGAATCCATTCAGATGGCCATCCTCTGCCAGAATGGGAAGTCCGGACAAACGTAAGCGAACAGATGTTCCATCGGCTCGTGAAGCATCCGCTTCCATCCGGAATCCTGTCAAACGACCCAGGGAGGACTCAAGAAACCTCCGGGTCTCTCCACGCATGAAAGAGACAAACAGACAGCCCTTCATATCGGGCGGTCGATAACCAAGAACACCCTGCACGCGCTCCGTCACAAAGACGATACAACCGGCCGCATCAACTTCCCAAACAAATTCCCCTGATGCTTCAGCAACATCCCGGAACCTTTGCTCGCTTTGCCGCAAGGCACTTTCAGCCGAAAGGCGGCGGCTGATGTTACGGGCTATCGCGAAAATACCGGCACTGTCACTAACCGCCGTAAAGGACAGGGGCGTCTTGCTACCCCCTGCCCCCGTCACATGAACAACAAATTCCTCAACCCTTGCCCCCTCGATCAAACGGGCGACAACATCATGAAATGCCTTGCGGTCATCGGAAACAACAAAATCCGATAACAACCTGCGGAGCAGACTGCCCGGTTCTACCCCCAGCACATATCCCCACGCAGGATTGACCGACACAAAAGCACCCTCTGGATCCAGAATGCACACCGGATCCGGAGACAGCTCGAACAGACGGTTACGATCTGCAATGGCCCGGGAAAGTGGCCACCACAGCAGGGACAGGGCGACCAATGCTCCGAAAAGAAGAAACAGTTCCCGTACAAGGGTGCTGTACCACTCTGCCAAGGCAACCGACCATGGCCGGGACAAAATCAGGGCCAACGGCAAATCCTCGACCCGGCGGATGACCGTCATCCACTGTTCATCCTCAAGAACAGTATCGACCAGCAGGGACTCTTCTACCGGCAATGGGCCCAGAGGGAGGCTATACACCTTGCGCCCTGTCCAGTTGTTGCGCTGGGGAGGTACTTCGGCCTCAACCACCGCACCCGTTCCTGTCACAAGGACAACAGACGCCCCGGTTCGTGAGGCAAGATAGCGAACATGCGATGCAAGAGGGACCGTCCCGACTGTTGCAAGGATTACCCCGGAAAACGCCCCGTCAGGACTGGACAAACGGCGCGCCATGGCAATAAACCATTCGCCGCTGATACGGCCGGTTACGGGGTCGCCGACAAACAGGACGTCATTGCCTTCGTTCAACCCATCAGCAAAGAAACGAAAATACTGCCGGTCTGCAACATTGAGACGGGGAAGAATGTCGTAACCACTGTGAAAAACAACATCACCATTCTGGTCAAAGACCAGGATATCATCAATTGCAGGAGTAGACATGGCATGGCGGCGTAACTGGGATACAATGCTGGCATAGCGTGACTGAACGTCAAAACTGCCTGCCTCCAGAACAGACAGCGCCGAGATCAGGGCCACATCGACCGCCCGCAGGGAAGACGAAAGAGCCGCCGCAGACGCCCCAACCATCGCCACGGCCTCCCGGCGCGATGATTCCAGCGCACGGCCATGGCTCTGCCACTCGAACCAGATTGTCCACAGGACAAGAAGGCCCAAGGCAGAAAGCATGATAACAATCACAGACCTGTTCTGGCGCACGGGAACGGCCTTTCCCACAGCCAAGCGGACACAGATACGCCTACAACATCATCTAACGGTAACAAAAATACATATTAAAGACGAAAGAGAATTCTTTTGCTGGAAAAGAGTTGGTCCGCATACCCTTGATCAGGGTTCATCATGTATACGCCGGAAAAAATAACAAGAAAGACCGTGATCAATTGAAACAGGGCCGGGTCCGCGCATGATAATCAGCAACAGGGCTGCTGCCCATGTCGCATGATCAGGCCATAAATTCGGGTAGACAAAAACTTGGATGATCAAGGTCATACCCAACAAACCCAAAGCCCCCACGCGGGTCGCAAGACCCAGAACAAGCAGAACCGGCAAAATATGCTCGGCCCAAGCAGCCATATAAGCCGCCATCTCAGCGGACAACAGCGGTAATCTGTATTCTTCCCGGAACAAAAAGATAGTTTGGTCTGTCACAGACCATCCATCAACCTTTGTCCTTCCGGATCGCCAGAATATTCCAGCTATCCCAACACGGGCGCACAGAACCGGAACCCATTCAGGACACCGCGCAACAAGACCCAAGCCACCATACCATGCGCGTATAAGGTGATCTGCAAAAACAACCATCTTTCACTCTCCCGAAGACCGGACTCCGGCGAACCATTGCCCGCCCAGCGCCCTGATCAGGAAAGCCTGCAGGTCAAAGTCTGGATGCAATGCCAAGGTACCCGATGCAGCCTGTCCGAAACGCTCACCGGAAAAGCACCGCTGCAGGAATACAGACCCAGGCTGGCCAATATGTTCCACCAGAACCTTACTGCCAGGCCGCACCAGCAACAAAAATTCGGGCCCATCGCCAAGGGAAACAGTGGCAACATCCTGATCTGCGCACGGCACCATGTTGGCCAGCCGAATGGTATTGACCGGCCACAAAGATGAGAACAGGCACGAAGCCGCACGAGGGACAAAGACAAGATCGTCAATAAACGCAGGATTAAGACCAGACAGACTGGCAGGGTCAAGATTCGGGCTTTCCGCATGCCGGCTGACACGATGACATTCCCATTCAAGGGCAGCCACATCGACCAGCCAGGGCATGGCAGACAGACTTTCCTGCCCGCCCAGGAATGCAGGAAACCCCTCTCCAGCATCAACCAGGCACGGAACATGAACGGGATGGGCCCTGAAAAAGGCCCGAACCAAGCCTTGGAAGCAATCTGCGCCAACCAAGCGGCGCACAGCTGGAAAAACAGCAGCCATGGCATCAAGTTGACCGAACAGAATCGTATTCCGGTGAACAGACAGCCCCGGCCCTTCCAGCCATTCATCAAGGTGATGCAAGGTGTCGTTCTGCCCAAGAAGAACCTTGGCAAAGTACGACTGCAAATCCGCCCAGGACGGGGCCAGGCGATCAGGAAAGACAGGCACGGGCGTCCTCCTGAAGCAGGATATCCTGTACTACAGCGGCTTCATCCAAAAGCGTGGCCAAGGGGGGAATGTTAGTGTCCCACTCCACCAGAACTGGAAGCACACCACGTATCGCAACAACCTGTCGCAAAAGATCCCACACCGAAGATGACACACGGCTCCCGTGATCATCGATCTTCAGGGTCCGGCCATCATCCAGAATAGTCTGATGATGGCCGGCTACGTGAATTTCTTCCACTAAATCGAGAGGGAACGACCGCATCCACGGCTGGTAATCCAAGCCCATGTTATGGCAGCTGACCACGACATTATTGAGATCAAGCAGCAATCTACACCCCGTCCGATGCACCAGGGCTGCAAGAAACTCGGGCTCCGGGATAACAGAGTGGCGGAACCAAAGGTAACTGGACGGATTTTCAATCAGGATAGGCCGCCCCAGCGCCTGTTGGAGTACATCGACATTACGTACCACAACGTCCAGGGTTTCGTACGTCAGCGGCATGGGAAGAAGATCATTAAAATAGGAGGAATCATGCGTGCTCCACGCCAGATGAACAGAAAACAGGCATGGATTGAAGCGGCGATATAGCGCCAGCATACGCGTGAGAAACGCACGGTCATCGCCACAGGATGAACCAGGCGATAATCCTACAGAATGAAATGACAGGGGCCACCGTTCTGCAACTTGACACAACGCAGCCAGCAGCCCTCCACCCTCCATCAAATAATTTTCGGGGTGAATTTCCAACCAGCCCGGCTGGAATTCTTTACCCGGATGCAGCCTGACAAGATCGGCATGATGCTGCGGCCTGAACCCAATTCCAACCATGGAAGAAGGAGCCATACCTGCATCCGGGATCCACATACCCACAGGACAGAACCGCGCTGTTACGTTTTCGGCTCAAGGGAACCACCGGAAATCTTGGTGCAGGTTCCCTTGGGAACAGCAATGAAAGCATCACCCTGGCGGTCTACCTTGGATGTTCCGGCACACGATGATGTAGCTGTTGCACAGTCATTCTTCCCAGCCGCAGCAATACCGTAGCACTTTTCCATTTCAGCCTGCGCAAAAACAGCCGGCGAAACAGCACCAACCGCCATCACAAAGGCGGCCGCCGAAACAGTCATGGTTCTGGCCATATTTCTCATGATGAAACACCCCTGCTCAAAATTACCCGCACTCCCCGCGGACGCAACAGTCTAGCAAAATCAGGGGATCACACTGATCACATATGTGTGAGCGGAGAAAGATCGGATCGCTGCTTGCCACGCAGGGCCAACGCGGCCAGCGTTTCATCAAGAGCCTGCCTCAACACAGCTCCATCCGAACCACCAGCAACCAGAAGTTCTGCCAGTTTCTGACACCCCATACGACGGGCTGTCAGCTGAAGATCGGCAACAGACAACGTGCCATTCTTGGCGTCTGCACCACCACACAGGGCCCGGACATCATCCAGGAAAATACCCAGCAACACGTCCACCTGCTCGGAACCAAGAGCACGATCAAGGTGATCAAGGATCGTATAGTCCAAGGTATGGGAGCGACCATCTGCCCCCTCTACGCGATCAAGGTTGCTATCCACTGTCGGAGCACACGGCAGCATGACCCGAACTGTAAAGGATGATCCCTGCCCTTCCTGGCTGTGCACAGTAATACGGCCATTCATCGCACCAACTATCTTTCGGCAAATGGCCAGCCCCAGACCCGTACCCCCGAAACGCCGGGAAATGGAACTGTCTGCTTGCGAGAAGTGTTCGAACAAACGATCGAGCTGTTCATCCGGAATGCCAATGCCGCTGTCCACAACACGGAGATCCAGCAACATGGATCCATAATCATCATCAGCATGCTCCCCCTCTGCAGGAACAACAGCGGCTTCCGCATGCAGACACACATATCCCTTTTCTGTAAACTTGAGGGCATTTGACAAAAGATTGAGCAACACCTGCCGCAGCCGGGATGGATCGCCAAAGACCGGAAGATCAACAGGCCCTTCGGCATCCCATGACAGACTGATATCCCTCTCGGCAGCAGCGCCTGCCATCAACGCCATTACATCGCGGATCATGTCACGGGGCACGAAACGTACTGTTTCCAGATCAAAGTGTCCCGACTCCAGCTTGGAAAAATCCAGAATGTCATTCAGAACTTTCAGCAGGGATTCACCGGATCGCAAAATCAGGTCGGACAGTTCCTTCAAGTGTTCGTCATCCAGATCGTCGCGCAAAATCTGGGCCATACCAAGAATGCCGTTCAGGGGAGTCCGGATTTCATGGCTCATGACAGCCAGAAAATCCGATTTTGCCCGCGCTGCCTGCTCGGCATCCAAGCGGGCCTGACGCAGGGTTTCCTGATACTGGTGGCGCTGGGTCACGTCACGCACGGTTGCAACGAATTCCAGAATGCCCTGATGCTCCATACGGCTGATGGACAGATCCATCGGGAAGACAGACCCATCCAGACGCTGCCCAGTCACCTCACTGGCTTCTGTCCATTGCTGCGGCATAACACGACCGGCACGGCACTCGGCGAAGGTACGCAGAACATCCGTACTATGCGGAGGAGCAACCAGATCCTTCAGCGAAAGGCCATTGTGAACCAAGGAAGATGAACGAAAAATAGCTGCGGCAGCAGGACTTGCTGAAAGAATGGCACCTTGGTCATCCGTGACCAGAACGCCTTCCGGAACAGCATCAAGAACCGCACGGTAATGAGCCTCGCTTGCCGACAAGGCCCGCGTTCTCTCCTCCACCATCTGCTCCAGCGCCACATTGCTGTCAGCCAGAACACGACGGCTGTCTTCCAGTGCCTCGATAGCCTCATAGGCACGCAATGCCGAAATGGTCAGGGTCAATAATTTCTGGGCCGTCAGCTCTGTCTTCGACTTGTAGTCATTGATGTCGTAACGCATCACGACATCCCGCTCCGGGGCCTGCCCGGGCTGTCCGGTCCGCAGCACAATACGCATGGCATCCAGCTTCATGATGTCACGAACATGCGAGACAAGTTCCAGGCCCGAATTCTCGGTTTCCATGACAACATCAAGAAGCATCAGCGCAACATCGCGGTTCTGCTCGAGGAGAGAGACAGCCTGACGGGCCGAGTACGCTGACAGCATCCGGACAGGACGACTACGGAAACTGAAATCGCTGAAAATAATACGTGTGATATGATGAACCTCGACGTCATCATCAACAACCAAGACCTTCCATGCATCCTGCATGGAAGGATCTGTTTCTGCCGGAAGCGGTATCAATCCATCCGCAGCAACGCCGGTACCGGCTGGCTCGGGCAGAAAGTCGATCGCATCATCAAGATCCATCATGCAGGGTATAATCCAGAACACTGTGCCAAGGCGGGTATTGTGCCCATCCCACCTTGTCTTCTCAAGTTCTGGTACCTGGATTCGTGACAGTCTGTAACCATTTCGCGCTTGCACGTTGCCTGTTGCCCGTTCCATTGTAGACGATCAGGAATCGTCGGGAAAACTGGAAATATTCCATGCGCATCACGCTGCAAAACCGTACGTTCAGCGAAATTTGTATTGGTGACACAGCGTCGCTGACCCGTACCCTGACCCGGGAAGATGCTGAAGTCTTCGCAATTATGTCTTCTGATCATAACCCCACACATCTTGATGATGCATGGGCTGCAAAGCTTCTGAAGAACGGCAAGGTCAGCGGGCACAGCATGTGGGCAGGCTCCCTGTTTTCCTCCCTGCTTGGCAATGAACTTCCCGGCCCTGGAACTGTGTACCGGGAGCAAACACTGCGCTTCCTCAGGGCGGTGGAATTAGGCGACACTCTGACCTTGACACTGACGGCAACGGAAAAGAGGGAAGACGAGCATATCATCGTTTTTCATTGCCAAGGCGTAAACCAGCGCCATGAAATGGTTGTGGAAGGCTACGCAACTGTAGAAGCCCCGATCGAGAAAGTAACCGTTTCGGCAGACCCACTTCCTGAAATAACGGTGCGGCGGCGCAGCCATGTGTTCAGCCGGCTCCTGGAAACCACGCAAGCAACCGAACCTGTCAAGGTTGCAGTATGTCATCCCTGTGACGAGGTGTCCCTGACCGGGGCTATGGATGCGGCAAGGCACGGCGTGATCACCCCTGTGCTGGTCGGGCCATCAAAACGGATCCGGTCTATTGCACGGGAGTTTGGCATCAATATTGATGGCTGCCGGATCATCGATACAGAACACTCCCATGCATCCGCATCTACGGCTGTCGGCCTGTGTCGCACAGGGGAATGCGAAGCGCTGATGAAGGGAAGCCTCCACACAGATGAACTGATGCACGAAGTGGCCAAAGGTGATACGGGCCTACGCACCGGACGACGGATCAGTCACGTTTATATTATTGATACGCCAGCCTATCCCAAGCCCCTGTTTATTACGGATGCTGCTATCAATATCTATCCGTCGCTGCAAGACAAGGCCGATATCTGCCAGAATGCCATCGACCTTGTGCGCATCATGGGAGTGGAGCAGCCTTTGGTGGCCATCCTGTCGGCTGTCGAAACGGTATACCCAAAAATCACGTCAACCATCGAAGCTGCCGCGCTGTGCAAGATGGCAGACCGTGGTCAGATTCGTGGCGGAATCCTGGATGGACCCCTGGCGTTTGACAACGCTATTTCCAGCGAGGCCGCCCGCATCAAGAACATCAGCAGCCCGGTTGCCGGCAATGCCGATATCCTTCTGGTACCAGATCTGGAGGCCGGCAACATGCTGGCCAAACAGCTGTGCTATCTGGCTGAGGCTGAAGCCGCCGGCGTTGTTCTGGGGGCAAGGGTCCCCATTATCCTGACCAGCAGGGCCGACAGCGCCAAGGCACGTCTGGCGTCCTGTGTGGTCGCGGCACGCTATGCCCAGGCCCGGCGCACAGGAAAACAAAAACTCGTGACGGGGGTTGGCTAGGTCATGACTGAAGAAGGTATCCTGGTTCTCAACGCGGGTTCATCTTCGGTCAAGTTCACGGTCTTTGCGTTGGCTGGCCGTTCCCTTGCACCAAAACTCCACGGACAGGTTGAAGGGATAGGAACCGGTATTACACCCCGCCTTATTGCCCGAAACCGTTCTGGTGAACCGGTTGCCAACGAGCCATGGCCTTCCGGAACACACCAGGACATTCTGCAACGCCTGATCGACTGGATTCACGCGACAGAAGGAAACCAGCTGCAGCTGCGGGCCGCAGGGCACAGGGTTGTACACGGGGGTATGCTCCATGATGCCCCGGTACGGGTAACGCCCGCTATTCTGGAGCAACTGCGGGTATTTGTTCCCTTAGCCCCGCTACATCAACCCCACAACCTCGCCCCCATTGAAACCTTGGCAAAGCTGTATCCCGCGCTTCCACAGATTGCCTGTTTTGATACCGCCTTCCACCGCCATAAACGCCCGGAAGCATCACTGGTTGGCCTGCCCCGACGCTATCTGGATGCCGGAATCAAACGCTACGGCTTTCACGGGCTTTCTTACGAATACATCGCAGGCCGTCTTGCTGAGCTGGACCCGACACGGGCCAAGGGACGGGTTATTGCTGCACACCTTGGCAGTGGTGCCAGCATGTGCGCCATGAAAGACGGGGTTGCCATTGATTCCTCCATGGGCTTTACAGCCGTGGATGGGCTGATGATGGGCACGCGCCCCGGCTCCCTGGACCCGGGGATTATCCTGCACCTTTTGCAGCAAGAGAAACTGGATGTACCGGCACTGGAGAAACTGCTGTACCGGGAGTCCGGACTGCTCGGCGTTTCCGGTGGCCTGTCAAATGACATGAGAATACTCTTGGACAGTGATTCTCCGGCAGCACAGGAAGCCATTGATCTGTTCGTATACAGGGCCGCCAAGGAAATCGGGGCCCTTGCGATAACCATTGGTGGGCTTGATGTCCTGGTTTTCACAGCCGGCATTGGCGAGCGCTCGGCCGAAATCCGCAAGAGGATCTGCGCCTTGGTATCGTGGATGGGAATCAAGCTGGACCCTGCGGCGAATACAACCCATGCCCTGCGCATCAGTACCGATGACAGTCCTATTGCTGTCTGGGCTATTCCTACCGACGAAGAACTGATGATCGCCCGCCATACGGCCCGCTTGATAGAACACGCACCGTGATCATGACCGGGGCTTGCCCCCGGCGTCTTTCACGGTCAAATATACATGTTGCTTTTCCAATCCACAGATGCTGGTGCTTATGCTTGCCGTTCTTTCTCCAGCCAAAAATCTGGACTTCTCAGCTCCTCCACCCCATTTACCCCGAACCCGGCCTGTTCTGGCCGAGGATACAGCCATACTGGCCAAACGGGCACAACGCCTGACCCCGGATGATCTGCGCCGGCTTATGAAACTTTCCGATCGGCTGGCAGACCTGAACTACGCCCGCTTCCAGCATATGGGCCAGACAGAGAGCACGGAGCAGGCCAAACACGCTGTTCTTGCCTTTGCCGGTGATACATACATTGGTCTGCAAGCCAGCACCATGAGCCAGTCTGATCTGGAATGGGCACAAGACAGGCTGCGTATCCTGTCCGGCCTTTATGGGGTCCTTCGGCCGCTGGATGCCATTGAACCCTATCGCCTGGAAATGGGAACCCGTCTGGACAACGAACGGGGGCAGGATTTATATGCCTTCTGGAAAGGCCGCATCGCGCCACACTTGGACCGGGACGTACAAGCCCAGCCGCAACCAGTTCTCATCAATCTGGCTTCCGCCGAATATTTCAAGGCCGCCGGAGCCGAGCTGAAATCCCGGGTCATCACGCCAACCTTTCACGAGGAAAAAAACGGCAAAAGCCGTGTCATCGGGCTGATGGCCAAACGGGCCCGAGGCATGATGGCCCGTTATATGATAATCAATCGCTTGGAACAGGCCGACGACCTGAAACGTTTCAATGATGGTGGCTACAGCTTTGTTCCGGATCGCTCGGACACCACGACGTGGGTCTTTTCCCGCCCCCAACCCTGAACGACCCCGGAGCTTTTCCATGTTACTTGCCCACACAGACCATGGCCACGCTGGAACGCCGCTGATTATCCTGCACGGCTTATTCGGATCTGGCCGCAACTGGGGATCCATTGCCCGGACCCTGTCCGGTCACGGATACCACGTCTTTTGCCTTGATCTGCCCAATCACGGAAGCAGCCCATGGACTGATAGCCCGGTTGACTACGTATCCATGACAAACACCGTCATGGAATGGATGGACAGGCAGGGGCTGCACAAAACCATTGTGCTCGGCCACTCCATGGGGGGGAAGATCGCCATGACCATGGCCCTTCACCATCCAGAGCGCGTGGAGCGTCTTCTGGTCATCGATATTGCACCCGTCGATTACGGCAGCGCCGAACATCGCACCTATATTCAGGCCATGGAAGCAGTAAACCTTGTCGGCGTTACGCGCCGCGCCGAAGTCGAGGCTCAACTGGCCCATGCCATCCCGGAGGAATCCCTGCGCAAGTTCCTGACCCAAAACCTGGTCACAGATGAAAGCAGGGGACACCTGAAGTGGCAGATCAATCTGCGAACCCTAGATGACAGCATGGACGCCATCCGCGCATTCCCCGCGACAATTGAAACAACACCGTACAGAAACCCGGCCCTGTTTCTTGCCGGTGGACAATCAGGCTATGTGACCTCAAGGGGCGAAGCACGCATTCAGGCCCTATTCCCGTATCATGCCCTGGTCCGTATGGACGGGTGCGGGCACTGGCCACATGCTGAAGCCCCGGGAACATTTATCGGTCACGTGCTGGAGTTCCTGCAACAGGGATAAGCCCCCAACACTCTGGCTACAGCGTGCTGGAGCCATCGTCACGGCCAGCCAGATAACGGCTGGCCGAAACAAGGATATCACGCTTCCCGACATGGTTGGCAGCGCTGACAATCCCCTCTGTTTCCATTTTCTCGACAATGCGGGCAGCACGGTTATAGCCGATTTGCAGGTGGCGCTGGATAAAGCTGACCGACACTTTCTGCTCGCGCATTACCAGCGCAACCGCTTGGTCATAGGGATCGTCATAGCCCCCCTCACCCAACGCCGTGTTGTCGAAAACAGACCCCGCTCCGTCAGAGGAATCTCCATCCGGATCATCTCCCTCCTCGGTAATGGCGTGCAGGTAGTCAGGCTCACCACAGAAGTCCTTGATGTGGCGCACGACACGCTCCACCTCGGCATCCGATACAAAGGGCCCATGCACACGGGTGATACGTCCACCTGCTGCCATATACAGCATATCACCCTGCCCCAGAAGCTGTTCAGCGCCCTGCTCGCCCAAGATGGTACGGCTGTCGATTTTGCTGGTGACCTGGAACGAAACACGGGTCGGGAAGTTGGCCTTGATGGTACCGGTGATCACATCGACGCTGGGGCGCTGAGTAGCCATGATCAGATGGATCCCTGCCGCTCTGGCCATCTGTGCAAGGCGCTGGATCGTGGCCTCAATTTCCTTTCCGGCAACCAGCATCAGGTCGGCCATTTCGTCGACCACAATCACAATATAGGGCAACTGTGAGAGGTCAACAATCTGATCCTCAAATTCCGGCTCACCTGTCTCACGATCAAAACCAACCTGAACCTTGCGGGTGACCTGCTCCCCCCGTGCGGCCAGATCACGAACCCTCTCGTTGTAACCTTCGATATTCCGCACCCCGACGGCAGCCATGTTGCGATAGCGCGTCTCCATCTCCCGCACCGCCCACTTCAAGGCCACAACGGCTTTCCTTGGATCGGTAACAACCGGGGTCAAGAGATGTGGTATACCGTCGTAAACAGACAGTTCCAGCATCTTGGGATCCACCATGATCAAACGGCACCGTTCCGGCGACAAACGGTACAGCAGCGACAGAATCATGGTATTGATGCCAACTGATTTACCGGATCCCGTCGTCCCGGCAATCAGGAGATGGGGCATCCGGGCCAGATCAACGACCACCGGATCCCCACCAATATCTTTACCCAAGGCCAACGGCAACCGCCCGCCATGAGCCCCGAAAGCGGGGGACTCAAGCATCTCGCGCAACCAGACAGTTTCCCGCTCCTCGTTGGGCAACTCAATCCCTATGGCCGAGCGCCCGGGGACAACAGCAACACGAGCTGTTACCGCACTCATCGAACGGGCGATGTCATCAGACAGATTGATCACCGTCGAGGACTTGGTCCCCGGCACAGGCTCAAACTCATACAGCGTTACTACTGGCCCGGCCTTGACCTCCATGATCTCGCCGCGAACCTTGAAATTCTTCAGAACCGTCTCCAGGGTCCGCGCATGCTCGGCCAGAACAGTTTCGTCGGCTTCCTCTCCATCGCGTACGGGAGGAGACTGCAGGACATCAAAGGCAGGAGCATGATAACCATCATCGCTGTCAACTTCATGCGCACACGCAACAGAAACAGGATCATCCGGGATGCTGTATTCCTCTGCATCACCTTCCGTTTCCGGATCCTCTATGTCACACACACCAGCGTCGACAGCCTCACAATCCGCAGACGGCAAAGCAGGCTCAGCTGTCTCCAGACTATCGACGGAAGCGATATCCTCCACATCAGCGACAGGGTCGTGACACTCTACGCCAGCCAGAAAGGCAAAGGCAGCAATCACAGCCAAGGCTTCCTCTTCCTGGCCCGTCCCATAGACAATGGCAGCCTCGGGGCGTCCTGGCTTGTATTCAACATCCCACTCCAGCGCACCATCGGGCCATACATTCTGCACCAGGCGATAGGGCCGGGACTGAAGCGCGCACCAAAGATTGAACTCTGCGGCCGTCATGGCGTCACGCACAATAACAATATCTTCCCGGCTTGTTGCCTGGTCAGCAGGAAACTGGTCTATGGTCATGCAGCTAGCTCTGAAATATGGGTCAGGGGAAAATGGCTTCAGGAAACCACGGCTCCGGCGGGCGGGGAAAGACGATAAACAGACAAAAGCAATTTCTCCACCTGCCCCTCTGCACTGAACAGCGGAAGAACAAGCCGTTCCCAAGTATGGTCGCTGTCTTCGGACACCCCGCCGCAGACGCGGGCCAAGGGAATATGCTCGTGCACAACCTGATCGTAATCATCGCACAGTGCCTGAGCCGGCTCCTCGCATGTCGCCTCGTCATCAACAGGGCAACCGGTCGGATCAGACCCGAAGACAGACAGCAAACCACGTCCACAATAGCTGTAGGACAACTGCCCGTCTTCGTTGCGTGCAACATCAACAACAGCCAGATCATCAAGCCAAGGACGCATGGCAGACGGGTCTAGGTTATCAGCCATGGGAAGTGTCTCGTCATCGCACAAACGTAACCAGAACTGGTACAGGTCTTTCAGACAAGGATGACGGAGAACAAGGACAAGACGACTCATCGGTGGGGATTCCGTTGGCAAGGGTCTGAAAGCAAAGGCCGGACCCTATGTGTAGGGTACACACACCTTGCCTGCAAGAGGCAGTATTATGGATTGTCGGAAGAGTGTGCGTCCAGGGCCTGTGAAAACGCATCAACAAGAGTATCGAACGGCAACATCACCGACCCATGCCGGGACGGCACAACCTCTGCCGGACGCAGGATATCAAGATCCGCCCAGCGCCCACCGGGAAAGACAACATCCTGCCCCCGCAGCATGGCTCTGACCTGATCACGAACAGCACAAAGATCAGGTAAAGAAAGTCCGGGAGCAGCAAACACGACAATAGCCGATGCTGCCGCGGCCAAGGCACAGGCTTGGACATCATAGCCAAGGGCAGAAAGCTGCCCGGCCGAATCAAGCACAACAGAAAACGTCACCTGACTGCCACACAGTGGGCTGCGGCGTTGCACAACCGCATGTGCAGCATCCACAACAACAGCATCAGTCACCGAGGCCGCCAGCACTTTCATGCGTGCCGAGTAAAGGTCAAGAAGTTCAGGGTCGATCATGTCGGCAAACATCCATTGCGCACGTCATCTTGTCCAGCACAAACACAAGCATCATGATCCTGCACGGCATGCAAAGAAAACACGCATAGTACGAAAACACTTGACGGAACTACCCGCATAGATACCGTGAGCCAGAGGCGAAGCTGTTACGGGGCCATGCACCACGGGGGGGGGGTCTCAGACAGATCGTATAGCATCCAGGGGGGAAGTTATATGTCCGTTACCTTGAAATCACGTTATCGTACATCATGTGCTTGCCTGTCCCTTGCGCCGGCACTGGCCCTGTCTCTTGCAGCAGGGAACGCGGCGGCATCAGGTTTCCAGCTGCGGGAACAGGGTTCAGCAGGGCAAGGTAGTTCATTTGCCGGCGCCACTTCCAGCGCACGGGACCTGTCCACAATCTATTTCAATCCAGCCGGGCTGACCCATCTGTCGGGGCATGCCGCGCAGGCCAACATGTCGTTTGTCATCCCATCCGCCAAGTTCAAGAACAATGGCTCGACGCTGGCGGGCACTGCCGTACTGGGCAGCAATGACGGCGGTGATGCCGGGGGGCTGGCACTGGTACCGTCGCTGTACGCACTGTACTCCCACAGCAATGACCTGAAATTCGGCTTGGGGATCAATGCACCCTATGGCCTGAAAACAGACTACAAGAGCGGGTGGCAAGGGCGCTTCCATGCCCTGAAGAGCGAGCTGAAAACAATCAACGTCCAGCCCACGGTTGCCTATCGTATCAGCAACTGGGTGTCTGTTGGTGGTGGCATCAACATCCAGAAAGCCGATGCCACATTGACCACTGCAATAAATAACTTTGCCGCTAGCTCTGGGACGGTAACTGGCGAGGGGTATAGCGAACTCAGTGGTGATGACTGGGCTGTCGGGTACACAATGGGGGCAACCATACAGCCCTTTTCCAACACACGCCTTGGCATAGCCTACAAGTCACGGATTGAGCACACACTGGAAGGTGATGTCCGCTTTGCCGGTGTGGGAGGACTTGCCGCAGACTCGCGCTTTGCCAACACCAAGGGAAGCGTGAAGCTGACCACCCCCGACATGCTCAGCCTTGGGATCACCTATAACATTACACCGGCATGGGCAGTCATGGGGGAGGCGGCATGGACCAACTGGTCCCTGTTTGACGAAACCCGCGTCAAGAAAGCCAATGGCAGCGCCGATACGGTCAATCCGGAAAACTGGGAAGACACCTGGTTCTTTGCTGTTGGTACCAACTATCAAGCTACCGACAAGCTGGATCTCAGCTTTGGTGTTGCCTTTGATGAAGCCCCGGTACCGGATGGTTACCGCACCCCGCGCATTCCGGATTCCAACCGGGTCTGGGCCTCGCTCGGGGCAGGTTATGCCATCACCGACAGCATCAACCTGACCGGCGCCTACACCCATATCTGGACTGGCAAAGCACCGATCAGCAAGAGCAGCATCACCACTGATGTATTGCGGGGCAAATTCGATACATCGGTTGATATTGTCACTCTTGGCCTGACCGCCCGGTTCTGACCAGAAGGATCACCCCTGTCCCGGCATGGGCCGGGGGTGATTTCTCTTTCTTCAGCGACAGGCATTGTACCGCACCGTACGCATACGCCTGTCGCTGCTTCACCGCTCCTCGTCGATGCCAAGGGATTCTGCGATGACACCTGACGTCCAGACGACAGCCGCCCTGTCTTCCCTGTCTGCGGCCGATGTTCGCCACCATACGCCGGATGTGGACTGGGACAGCCCGTTTACCCCGGAGCCCCTGTATGCTGCGCTGGACCGTTCCGTACAAAACTATGGCGACCGTCCCTATCTTCACTTCATGGGACGAACCTGGACCTACCGGGATGCCGCAATCCTGGTTGACCGCACGGCCCGCGGCCTGCAGGATCTGGGCGTAGGCCAAGGCACAAATGTGGGCCTGTTCCTGCCCAATTGCCCTTATTATACCATCGTATACTTTGCCATCCTGAAAGCCGGCGGCACGGTGGTGAATTTCAATCCGCTTTATGTGGAACGCGAAATTGCCAATCAGGTACGCGATGCCGGCGTACAGATCATGGTAACGCTGGACCTGATTCAGCTGTACCCCAAGGTACGACACGTGCTGGAACAGAAGGACACTCCGCTCAACCGCATTATTGTTTGCCCGATGCGCCGTATTTTGCCGCCCCTGAAAGGTTTCCTGTTTGCGGCCTTGAAACGGGCCGAGGTAGCGCCGGTTGATCATGACGACAAGACAATCTGGTTTGATCATCTGACCAACAATGCCGGGGACTTCCGGCGCATCCCTATCAACCCGGTAGAGGACGTCGCGGTCCTGCAGTACACGGGTGGCACCACCGGAATCCCGAAGGGAGCCATGCTGACCCATGCCAACCTGTCGGTAAACTGCCAACAGGCCATACGCTGGTTTCCGGGCGTATGCATGGGGCAGGAAAAGATGCTGTGCGTGATTCCGTTCTTTCACGTTCTGGCCATGACAGCCCTGCAAAACCTGGGAACCGCTATCGGGGCCGAACTGGTTCTGCTCCCCCGGTTCGAACTGAAGGGATTTTTGAAGACCATCAACCAGAGCAAGCCAACCCTGATGGTCGCAGTACCCACCCTGTTCACCGCCATCCTGAACGCTCCGGACCTGTCGCGCTATGACCTGTCGTCCCTGCGGGCCTGCATATCCGGCGGGGCACCGCTGCCGGTTGAGGTCAAGCTGCAGTTCGAGAAACTGACCGGCTGTATTGCGGTGGAAGGATATGGCCTGTCCGAAAGCTCTCCTATCGCCACCTGCAATCCGATGGTCGGGATCAACAAACCAGGGTCCATAGGGATCCCCATGCCCGGCACGCGGATCGAAATCCGCTCTCTGGATGGCAATGACACCCTGATGCCACGAGGGGAAAAAGGCGAGGTATGTGTCATCGGGCCACAGGTCATGAAAGGGTATTACAACCGTCCCGAAGAAACCGCCCGATCCATTCGGGACGGGCGCCTCCACACCGGCGATGTCGGAACCATTGACCGGGATGGGTACGTCTATCTGGTGGACCGGATCAAGGATGTAATTCTGGCCGGAGGGTATAACATATACCCACGTGTCATCGAGGAAGCCCTGTACCTGCACCCGGATGTTGCCGAGGCCGTTTGCATTGCCGTTAGCGATCCTTATCGCGGGCAGGCCCCGAAATGCTTCGTACGGCTGCGTGACAATGCAGGCAACATCACGCCGGAACAATTGAAAGATTTCCTGAGTGACAAGGTGTCAAAAATAGAAATGCCAAAAAGTATAGAAATCCGGGATGAACTGCCCAAGACCCCTGTTGGCAAACTGTCCAAGAAAGAGCTGGTTGCCGAAGAAGCTGCCAAGTCCGGTCAGGAACATCCCCCCCTGTAACGGCTTCAAGCTTCTCGCAAGGTCTCAATTACACATCATACAGACGGCCTTGGAACACACGCAGACAGGCATCGCTACATCCTGACTTCAGGCTGGTATCAGCCCAAGAAGCAGACATGCTCCGTGGAGGAAACATAAATATGGGTATCAGACATGTTGTCATCGCCGGATATGCCCGGTCTCCCTTTCACCTTGCCGGCAAAGGCGGACTGACAAAGGTACGCCCGGAAGATTTGGCAGCACAGGTTGTCAAGGCTTTGGTAAAGCGCAGCGGCGTCAAACCGGAAGACCTGGAAGATCTGATTGTCGGCAATGCCTTTCCCGAAGGTGAACAGGGCTTCAACATCGCACGGATTATCGGATTCCTTGCTGAACTGCCACAGGGGATCGGCGCTGTAACCGTCAACCGCTTCTGCGGTTCATCCATGCAGGCCATCCATCAGGCAGCCGGTGCCATACAGCTGGGCGCCGGGGAAGTCTTTCTGTGTGCCGGGGTTGAAAGCATGACCCGCGTTCCGATCATGGGCTTTAACCCGATGCCCCACCCGGAGCTTTACCGCAAAATGCCCCAGGTTTTTGCCAGCATGGGGGATACCGCCGAAAATGTTGCCAAGAAATACCAGATTACACGCAAGGAACAGGAAGAGTTTGCCGTCACCTCGCATGCAAAAGCGGAAAAGGCACGCAAGGCTGGGCTTTTCAAGGATGAGATCGTCAGCATAACCGGGCCAAAGGGCGACGTTATCGACAGCGACGGCTGCATCCGTGCGGATACCTCGCTGGAAACCCTGTCCAGCCTGAAACCGGCGTTCAATGCAGAGGGAACCGTAACAGCGGGCACGTCCTCCCCCCTAACCGACGGGGCAGCGGCGGTTCTGGTCTGTTCCGAAGACTATGCCATGAAGCATGGCCTGACCCCGGTTGCCCGGCTGAAGAGCATTGCGGTTTCTGGATGTGCACCGGAAATCATGGGAATCGGTCCGGTGGAGGCAACCCGCAAGGCCTTGTCCCGCGCGGGACTGGCCGTCAAGGATATCGATGTTGTCGAACTGAATGAGGCGTTTGCAAGCCAGTCCCTCGCCTGTATCCGCGATTTGGGACTAAACCCGAAATCAATCAACCTTGATGGCGGGGCCATTGCCTTGGGGCACCCCTTGGGAGCAACCGGTGCCCGCATTGTCGGAAAGGCCGCCAGCGTCCTGAAACGCGAAGGCGGCAAGTACGCCCTGGCAACACAGTGCATCGGCGGCGGCCAGGGCATTGCCACCATCCTTGAAGCCATATCCTGACACCACGGGGAGAAACACCAGATGGCAACCCCGATCAACAAGGTAGCGGTCATCGGAGCCGGCGTCATGGGGGCCGGCATTGCGGCTCATATTGCCAATGCCGGTATTCCCGTTGTGTTGCTGGACATCGTTCCAGCCGATGCGGAAAACCGGAACGTCATCGCCGAAACTGCTGTCCAGAAAATGTTGAAGGCAGACCCGGCACCCTTCATGACCAAAGGATGCGCCAGAAACATCCAGACCGGCAATCTGGAAGATGACCTGCCGCGGCTGGCCGACTGTGACTGGATTATCGAAGCCGTTGTCGAACGGCTGGATATCAAGCAGGACCTGTACCGGAAACTGGATGGCGTACGCAAGAAGGGCTGCATTGTCTCTTCCAACACGTCAACCATTCCGCTGGAAAGCCTGACCAAGGGACTTTCTGATGCCTTTGCCCGTGATTTCTGCATCACGCACTTTTTCAATCCGCCACGGTACATGCGGCTGCTGGAAGTGGTGCGCGGCCCACAAACAAGAGCGGAGGCGATTGATGCCGTATCCGCGTTCTGCGACCTGAAACTGGGCAAATCGATTGTTCACTGCCAGGACCGACCGGGCTTTATCGGCAACCGCCTTGGCATTCTCTGGATACTGGCTGCCGTTGTCGAAGCAATGGACAACGATATCAGTATCGAAGAAGCCGATGCCATTCTCGGACGCCCATTTGGCATTCCCAAAACCGGGGTTTTCGGGTTGATGGATCTGGTCGGCCTGGACCTGATGCCGCACATCCTTCAGTCCATGCTGTCCCTGCTGCCCAAAACCGATGCCTTTCACGTTATCAACCGCGATCTGGCCATGATCCGAACCATGATTGCCGATGGCTATACCGGCCGCAAAGGCAAGGGGGGCTTTTACCGAATCAACCGGACCGGTACGGAAAAGATCAAGGAAGGCATCGACCTGAAAACCGGGCAGTACCGGGTTTCCGTCAAGCCTCAGCTGGCTTCGCTTGATGCCGCAAAAGAAGCCGGAAAGAAGGCCGGTCAGGTTCTTCTGTCCCATCCGGACAAAGGGGGACGGTATGCACGGCGCGTTATGGCCCGCACGCTGTCCTATGCCGCATCCCTGATACCGGACGTTACCGCATCGGTTGATGACATCGATGAAGCCATGCGCCTTGGCTATAACTGGAAATTCGGCCCGTTCCAGCTGGCTGACCAGATCGGCCCCGATGCGCTGATTGCCATCCTCAAGCAGGAAGGCATGCCTGTACCCGCCTTCCTGGAGACAGCAGCGGGCAAAAGCTTTTACCGGATTGAGAACGGGCGGCGGATGGCCCTGTCTCCGGACGGATCATGGAAAGAACTGACCCGTCCGGATGGCGTCATCCTTCTGGAGGATATCAAGCGTACGGCAAAACCACTGCTGAAGAATGGCTCGGCCTCGCTGTGGGATATCGGTGACGGCGTTGCCTGTCTGGAATTCACATCCAAAATGAATTCCCTGGATCCTGAAATCCTGAAAATGATCAGTCAGACGGTTCGCTTCATTCCCAAAAACGGCTTCAAGGCTCTTCTGGTCTACAACGAAGGCTCCAATTTCTCAGTTGGTGCCAATCTTGGTCTGGCTATTTTTGCAGCCAATATCGCAGCCTGGCCCATGATCGAAGAGATGGTGGAAAACGGTCAGAAAGCCTATATGGCCCTGAAACGTGCCCCGTTCCCGGTTGTCGGAGCGCCGTCGGGCATGGCACTGGGAGGTGGGTGTGAAATCCTTCTGCATTGTGATGCCGTACAAGCCCATGCAGAAACCTATATGGGCCTGGTTGAAGTCGGGGTTGGCCTGATTCCTGGCTGGGGTGGCTGCAAGGAAATGCTGCACCGTTTGAGTATCCATCCGGCCCTGCCCAAGGGGCCAATGCCGCCGGTTGCAAAAGCCTTTGAGACCATTTCCACCGCAACCGTGGCCAAGTCCGCCATGGATGCCAAGGAACGTGGCTTCCTGCGGGACAGTGACGGCATTACCATGAACCGTTACCGCCTGCTGGCCGATGCCAAGGCAAAAGCCCTGGCCATGGTTCAGGGTTATAAACCGGCAGAGCCCATCGAACTCAAACTGCCGGGTGAAACCGGGAAGGTTGCCATGGAAATGGCGCTGGGCCAGTTCCGCCGCATGGGCAAGGCAACACCGTACGACGAAGTGGTTTCCCTGGAATTGGCAAACATCCTGTCCGGCGGAGAAACAGATCACACCGAAACCCTGACAGAAGACAATATTCTTGCGCTGGAACGGTCCTCTTTCATGCGGCTGGTACGCCAGAAAGGCACACTGGACCGGGTCGAGCACATGCTGCTGACCGGCAAGCCCCTGCGTAACTGACAAGCTGAAGGAAGAACGCCATGGCCGCTCCTTACAAGGCCCCCCTGCGTGAGATGCGCTTTGTCCTGCACGAGCTTTTTGACGGTGGCGCGCTGCATACCCTGCCCGGCTATGAAGACATGACACCGGATGTCCTGGACGCCGTGCTGGAAGAAGCTGCAAAGTTCTGCGAGCAGGTTCTGTACCCTCTCAACCGCTCCGGTGACGAGGAAGGCTGCACCTATGAAAACGGGGTGGTACGAACACCCTCGGGCTTCCGTGATGCCTACCGGGCATTCTGCGAGGCTGGATGGGCGGCCATTGCCTGCTCTCCAGACTATGGGGGCCAGGGCATGCCCAAGCTGGTCAACAGCCTGGTGGAAGAGATGATCTGCTCGTCAAACCTCAGCTTTGGCATGTACCCCGGCCTGACCCATGGCGCCTATGTCTCGCTGTCGGCCTACGGCACGGAAGAACAAAAGAACACCTACCTGCCGAAACTGGTCTCCGGTGAATGGTCAGGAACCATGTGCCTGACCGAGCCGCATTGCGGAACAGACCTGGGTATGATCCGCACCAAGGCCGACCCCAATCCGGACGGCAGCTATCGCATTACGGGTACAAAGATTTTTATCTCGGCCGGGGAACATGACCTGAGCGAAAACATTATTCACCTGGTTCTGGCCAAACTGCCCGGAGCGCCTGAGGGAGCCAGGGGCATTTCCCTGTTTGTGGTACCGAAATTCCTGCCGGACCCGGCCGGAAACCCGGGCCAGCGCAACGGCGTCATGTGCGGGTCCATTGAACACAAGATGGGGATCAAGGCATCGTCAACCTGCGTCATGAACTTTGATGATGCCACCGGTTGGCTGGTAGGAGAACCACATAAAGGCATGCGCGCCATGTTCACGATGATGAACACCGAACGGCTGGCTGTTGGTGTCCAGGGGCTTGGACTGGGCGAAGCGTCGTACCAAGGAGCGGTGGCCTATGCCCGCGATCGGATTCAGGGGCGGGCCCTGAGTGGCACCAAAAACCCCGATGCCAAGGCCGATCCGATTCTGGTTCACCCTGATGTCCGCAAGATGCTGCTGACCCAGCGTGCCACGATGGAAGGGTCGCGCGCCTTGGTGGCCTGGGTCTCACACGCGCTGGATCTGGCAACCGCACATCCGGACCCAGATGTGCGCCAGGAAGCGGATGATCTGGTGGCCCTGATGACCCCTATCGTCAAAGCCCTGATCACCGACCTGGGGTCGGAGGCAACCAACCTGGGCGTTCAGGTCTACGGCGGACATGGCTATATTCGTGAATGGGGCATGGAACAATACGTCCGCGATGCACGCATTGCCCAGATTTACGAAGGTACCAACGGCATCCAGGCCCTGGATCTGGTCGGCCGCAAAATGCCCGCTTTTGCCGGACGTTACCTGCGGCGTTTCTTTCACCCGGTATCCAACTACATCGCCGCCAAAGGCGAAGATGAGGCTATGGAAGAATTTGTTGCCCCGCTGGCCAAGGCGTTCACGCGCCTGCAACAAGCCACAGGTTTTATCGCACAAAAGGCCATGGCCAACCGTGATGAAGCCGGCGCGGCATCGTCTGATTTCCTGCGTCTTTTCGGCCTGACGGCAATTGCCTATCTGTGGTGCCGCAGCGTTGATGTAGCGCGCGACAAACTGGCTACAGGCACCAACGGGGATGCCGCATTCTACGAGGCCAAGATTGCCACAGCCCGTTTCTTCATGCAGCGGGTCCTGCCACAGACGGGCGCCCTGTTTTCCGGGCTGATGAGTGGTGCTTCAAGCATGATGGACTTCCCCGACGACGCCTTCTAGGATGTCTCCCTCTGGCCCGCCTTCTGTTCCGTAATCCGGGGGAGGGCGGGCTCTTTTTTTCAGGCAGGCCGCCCACGATGACTCTCTGGCTGCGTTTCCTGTGGCTTATGCTATGCGTCTGGTTCCGGCCAAGGCTGGGCTTTACCGATACTTCGGTCCTGAAGGGCCGGGTATGGCTGTCTGATGTTGATCTGAATATCCACATGAACAACGCGCACTATGCTGCGGTCATGGATCTTGGCCGGATCGACCTGATGGTGCGCTGTGGCATGTGGAAGCTGATCCTGAAAAACAGGCTGCAGGCAATGGTCGGGGCCCAGATGCTGCGCTATCGCAAGGGGTTGCGGCCTTTTCAGCCGTTCCAGCTTGAAACACGGCTTGTGTGCTGGGATGATCGCTGGCTGTGGATCGAGCAGAAGTTCGTGACCCGCAAGGGCGTTGTGGCCTGTATTGCCATGGTAAAAACCTGCTTTGTCGATGCTACCGGCGTTGTAGACCCCAGTCACATTGCCACAATGCTTGGTGCCGATTCAGGATTGCGTCCCCCGCTTCCACATTGGGTTGAAAGCTGGAATGATGTTGAAGTTGTTGCCTTGGAACGCAAGACCTGATCAAGCGGTACACTTTTTCCAGACAACGACAGACGATGGATTCTCCGGCTGGGCAAAGGATGCATTGAGAGCCACACCGGTTATCGTAATAGCCTGTTCACGCACAGCATGTTCCAGGCACGTCCACATGTTCAGGTTATAATCCTTGGAGCGGATAAAAGCATTATGATCATAATGAGAATGATTCCACGCCCTTCTGGGGACTGCCTGGAAACCGAATGGTTCGATATGAACACCGGTGATGTCTTCCGCGGAAGCTGCGAGATTGACAAAGAAATCCAATGGTAGTTTCTCAACCTGCTCAAGAGAGTGACAGCTAAAAACCAGCACCTTGTCCTTACCGGGAATAAAAGGAAAGGATGCCAGACGGTGATCGGTAAAAGCTGTTTGAATCGGGGTCAAATCCGGAAAACTGGCATTGAAGAACTCCATGGCGTCCCGTCCGGACTGGGTATACTCGGCACCGATAAGGGCAAGATCAGGCCGCTGAAAGTGATGGCGCAGCTCAATCAGGTTGCGACCATAACCGGCACCAAGCTCTACAATAGACTTAACCTTATCATCACAATGCTGCACGACCACAGTGAGGGGCTGATTGAAGCTATATAGTGGTGTGGATGGGCTTTGCTGATTGCTGTCAGGATTTGGCACCAGCCTTACAACACCGTTAAGGTACGAGGTGCCATCGCCTGTCGTGGAAGGTAGCGACTCTGCAGCAAGCATGAACTGCTGCTCCAGACAACAGAGATTGGCCATAACATCAAACGGCGTCTTGGCTCCTCCCTCCAGGGCCTGACGAAAAACTTCCAGCCGCGCAGCCCACACGATTTCATAAAAATTCTGGTTCGTATACGGGATAGGCTGCATGACATCCACCTTGATAACACTATGATGCACCGCATTGCCTCCCTGTTCACCGCTTTTGAAGAACAGTGTCCATGGATCTGGTTAAGAAATCCTGTTGTACAGACAAGCTGTTATGCAAACGTCTTGCTTTCCGGGCCATACCGGGTATACCGCTGCCGATCATGATGACAAACCCGATGACAGAAACGCAGGACCAGCTTGAGGATGTTGCGCACCGTTATGCCGTGCGCACGACCCTTTTCCTTGAACGTCAACTGGCTGATATGCCAGACGACAGCCCTTTGGCACGACAATTCCGCCCCTCTGTCAAGGAACTGGTTACAACCCCCGATGAACTGGCTGACCCGATCGGCGACAACCTGAAGAGCCCTGTCGCGGGGATCGTACATCGTTACCCGGACCGGGTTCTTCTCAAACCAGTACACGTCTGCGCAGCCTACTGCCGCTTCTGTTTCCGCCGCGAGGTTGTCGGGCCAGGCTCTGAAAGCCTGAACGATGAAGAGCTTGAGAACGCCTTGTCCTATATTGCAAACCACACGGAACTACGCGAGGTCATCCTGACAGGCGGGGACCCCCTTCTGCTGTCACCCCGGCGCCTGCATTACATCCTTGGCACATTGGACAGCATGGATCATATCGAACTGGTTCGCTTCCATACGCGCCTGCCCATCCATGACCCCAAGCGCATTACACCAGACCTTGTTACCGCATTGACATCCCCGGATCGGGCCACCGTCTGGGTTGCCATTCACGTCAACCACGCCGATGAATTTGCCCCCGAAGTCTGCCGTGCTGTTGGAAACCTGAGCAAAGCGGGAATTCCACTTGTTTCACAGACTGTGCTTCTGAAAGACGTCAACAACAACGTGGACGCATTGGAGGCCCTGTTCCGGGCCTGCCTGCGCAACAGGATCAAACCCTACTACCTTCACCACCCTGACATGGCCAAGGGAACCAGCCACTTCCGGCTGGAAATAGAGGAGGGGCGCGCCCTGTTGAAAGCCTTGCGCGGACGCCTGACGGGCATCGCCCTGCCACACTATATCTTGGATCGTCCCGGCGCCTTGGGCAAGGTTCCACTTGGTCCCAGCTGGCCAGAGGACTGGGCGGACTCCCAAGCCTAGGGAACGTCGTCCCACCCACATGCCTTCAAGGCATCCCGCATATGCTCTGGCGGGGGGGCCTCTACAAAAATCGGTGGCTTTTCAGCATACAGGGGAATACGGACCGAACGGGCATGAAGATGCATGCGGACCCGCTGACCCGCATCACCATAGACCCGGTCCCCTAACAACGGGGCACCAATGTGCGCCATGTGCACCCGAATCTGGTGGGTACGCCCTGTTCTGGGGCGGCATTCAATCCACGCCAGCCCCTGCGAGGAACGCCCAAGAACCCGATATTCGGTCACAGAAGGCTGCCCTCCGGCTGGATCCACAACCATCTTCCATCCGCCAGCAGGTGTCAGCTTGCTCAAGGGCTGGTCTACAATACCTGTACCAACGTCTGGAATACCTTTTGTCACAGCCCAGTAGACCTTACCAACAGCCCCTTGCTGAAATAGCTTGCCCATCCGCCGCAGCCCCTTGTGATGACGACCAAGGACCAGGCATCCCGATGTATCCCGATCCAGGCGATGAGCCAAAGATGGTGGGCGCGGGTGTTCAAAACACAAATAGCGGAAATAATCCTCGACCGTATCCCCACCCCCTGGTCCAGCATGAACCGGCATTCCAGCGGGTTTATCAAGAATCAGAACAAGTCGATCCTGATAAAGAACACGCTGTCTGGCTTCATCGGGTGTCATGACTGTTCCATCCTGCAAACACAAAGCACCCGTCGGGATCAAGAAACACGGCAACACTTCTGATCACGGAACAGGCCAAAAAAAGTAATAAAAAAGGCACCTTTTCACCTGAAAAGGAGCCTCTCCCGCTTTTGCGCTTGGCGTCCCCACGGGGATTCGAACCCCGGTCGCCGCCGTGAAAGGGCGGTGTCCTAGGCCTCTAGACGATGGGGACGTCGTGGGCACGGCGGGTTTGTAGCCGTCCGCACCGAAACAATCAAGCCTTATTTTTCAGAGGATAACATTTTTTCCGCAGGAATTTACCAAAAGGCGAACCATTTAATTGGTTGCAATCAGAGGCTATGGGAAAAGCTTGTGGCTCTCGGCAACTTTCTCAAATGGTCAGAAAAAATCAGAAACATGCAAACAAAGCGCATTCATAAAACACTTTCTTAATCAAGATGATGTCCATGATCGAGCTTTTTCAGACCTGCATCATAAAAGTCTCGCTTTCACAGAATGAATTGCTATGGTTCTGGTGCCCTGCCGGAGACGGCTAGACACATGACGGTGACCAATTCTGAACATGGCAGAATTCCGCCGCCTAGACCCATGGAAACATGGCGCCTGTCTTTCCAGGTTGTGGCACACAAAGCGAATGATTGAGTCAACGATTTAGGTGACACTTATGGATATTTGGCGCAGCCTCCTTGGAATGGCCGTACTCCTGTTGATCGGCTTGGCCATTTCCAATAACCGCCGTGCGATCAGGCCCAGGGTTGTTGTTGCAGCCTTGCTTTGCCAAATTGCCATCGGGGCACTGGTTCTGTTTGTGCCATTGGGCAAGGATATCCTGGCTGCTGCAGCAAATGGCGTAAACCATGTTCTGGATTATGGTCACGAAGGCGCTGCTTTTCTGTTCGGCGGCCTTGTTGACAGCAAAATGTTTGTGCTATTCGGCGACAGTGGCTTTGTCTTTGCCTTCCGCGTCCTCAGTGCCATCATTTTTGTAACCGCACTTGTTTCAGTGCTCTACTATATTGGGCTGATGAAGTGGTTTGTGATCATACTGGGCACCCTGTTCCACAAGGTGATTGGCGTATCCAGACTGGAATCCTTCTCGGCTGTCACCACTATTTTTGTTGGCCAAAGCGAAATGCCGGCCGTCGTCAAACCCTTCATCAACCGCATGAACGGGGCGGAACTGTTTACGGTCATGTCGAGCGGCATGGCCGCTGTTGCCGGCTCTGTACTGGCGGGATACGCCGGCATGGGCGTCAAGATGGAATACCTTCTGGCGGCTTCGTTCATGGCTATTCCCGGTGGGCTTTTGTTCGCAAAACTTATTCATCCGGATACCGAACCCAGCCAGGTTGAATTCAACGAAATTCACTTTGACGAGAAACGTCCGACCAACATTATTGAAGCCGCAGCCTCTGGCGTATTGGTCGGCTTGCAGATTGCGCTGAATGTTGGTGCCATGCTGATCGCTTTCATTGCCCTTATTGCCCTGTGCAATGGTGCCGTAGGTGGTTTTTTCGGCCTTTTCGGTCATCCGGAATGGAATCTGGAATTCCTGATGGGGGCGGCCTTCTCTCCCTTGGCATGGATGATTGGCGTACCATGGCAAGATGCACAGATTGCCGGTAACTTTATCGGCCAGAAAATGATCATCAATGAATTTGTGGCCTACAGCCAGCTGTCCGCCTATCTCAAAGATGCCGGAACGGTTGCAGCCAGCGGCCTCCAGGCTCTGGACCCAAGGACCATTGCCATTGTTTCCTTTGCCCTGTGCGGCTTTGCCAACTTCGCTTCCATTGCGATCCTCGCCGGTGGCTTTGCGGCTGTGGCACCCGAACGCCGTTCAGAGGTCACACAGTATGGCCTTCGGGTTGTAACAGCCGGTACATTGTCCAACCTTATGAGCGCCACAATTGCTGGTATATTCTTGTCGCTCTAATTTCAGCTGTCCCGCAGGCTACCTGACAGGGTAGACCTGCGGGGCTTTCACAGCTTCACCTGACTTTGTGGACAATGATGCATGACTGATACAGGTACCCTGCAGCAACAGACCACGACAGCCAAACGGGCCCTGTCCCTGATGGATCTGACATCACTGGATGCAGCGGATAATACTGCAACTGTCTCTGCAATGGCTGAAAGGGCCGATACACCTTTCGGGTCTCCGGCCGCCCTATGCATCTGGCCACACCTTCTACCCGCAGCTAGAGCAGCGCTTGTGAAGCAGAATTTGAAGCACATAAGGCTGGCTACGGTTACCAACTTCCCACACGGCGGGGAAAATGCCGCAGCAGCAGCACGGGAGGCTGAAGCTGCCATTGAACAAGGGGCCGACGAGATCGACGTCGTTTTCCCTTGGTCTGCGCTGCTGGATGGAAATGCAGCAGCTGGTCTGTCTGTGGTTACACAAAGCCGCCAAGCCGCTGGCTCCAAGGTGCTCAAGGTCATTCTTGAGACGGGCATGCTGCGTGATCCTGCCCTGATCCGCCAGGCCGGAGAAATCAGTATCGCAGCCGGTGCTGATTTCCTGAAAACGTCGACCGGGAAGGTTGATGTCAATGCAACGCCTGACGCCGCCCGCATCATGCTTGAAACCATTCGGGACTGTGGCAGGAAGGTAGGATTCAAGGCATCGGGTGGTATCCGGACCGTTGCCGATGCCAAGCTTTATCTTGATCTGGCAGAACAGATCATGGGGCCTGACTGGATAGGCCCCGAAACATTCCGCTTTGGTGCATCCGGGCTTTTGGCAGATATTCTGGCCACCCTTGGCCACAAAGGCGCCCCCCCGGCAGGGCATAGGTACTAAGGCGACGAGGCAGGAGAATACCGGCATGCGCGCCATTATCTTGATCATGGACTCCTTTGGCATCGGCGCTACGCCTGATGCAGAGCGTTTCGGAGACCAAGGAGCCAGCACCATTGGCCATATAGCCCAATGGTGTCGTGATGGACGGGCCGATAGCCCGGAACGCTCAGGACCACTGCGGATTCCCAATCTTGAACGCCTGGGGATTGGCTTGGCCGCACGTCTTGCAACAGGGGAACTACCAGCCGGGTTTAACCCTCAACCGGATATCATCGGCGCATGGGCTGCCGCCCGTGAAATATCCAGCGGCAAGGACACCCCATCCGGTCACTGGGAACTGGCTGGTGTTCCCATAAGATTTGACTGGGGTTACTTCGAGAAAAAGGACAATACGTTCCCACCCACGCTGCTGGAGAACCTTGTTCGCAGGTTTGATCTGCCGGGCTGGCTTGGCAACTGCCATGCCTCCGGGACGACCATTATCGCCGAGATGGGCGAAGAACACCTACGAACGGGCAAACCCATTTTCTATACATCCTCGGATTCTGTTTTCCAGATTGCCTGCCACGAGGAAAGCTTTGGCCTGCAACGGCTGTACGATTTATGTGAAATCGCCTTCGAGGAAGTAAGGCCTTACAATATATGCCGTGTGATTGCCCGGCCCTTTATCGGAACAACAGCAGATACCTTCAAGCGAACAGGAAACCGGCGCGACCTTGCTGTCAAACCCCCTGCCCCAACCGTTCTCGAGAAGTTGTCCGATGCCGGTGGAACCGTTGTCGGCATCGGGAAGATCCCCGATATCTATGCCCACGTCGGCATTACCCGCAGCATCAAGGCCAGCGGCCACGATTCACTATGGGATGCTACCCTGCAGGCCATGAAGGATACCGGGCCGAACAGCATCATCATGACCAACTTTGTCGATTTTGATCAAACTTGGGGGCACCGCCGTGATGTGGCTGGTTATGCCGCCGGGCTGGAGCACTTTGACAACAGATTGCCCGAACTGATGGCTTGCCTAGACAAAAATGACGTGTTGCTGGTGTCTGCAGACCATGGTTGCGACCCCACTTGGCAAGGTAGCGACCATACACGGGAACACGTTCCCGTTCTTGCGTTCGGCCCCCGGATCCCCCCAGGCAACGAAGGCATCCGCGAGACCTTTGCCGATGTGGGGCAAAGCTTGGCACACATGTTCAGCCTGTCACCTTTCCCGGATGGAACCGTCATGCCGTGGGCGCGTGCGCTTTCGCCTTGATCACACCATCGTGTTACACCTTGTCAGAACCGGAATTGTTTTATGAACCATCATCAACAGCTCAGGCAGGAAGCGATAAAGGCCCGCGAGAAAGCCTATGCACCGTACTCCCGTTTCAAGGTTGGTGCGGCCCTGCAAACACGTGACGGCCATATCTTCCACGGCTGCAATGTCGAAAACGCATCATACGGCTTGTGCAACTGCGCGGAACGAACGGCTTTGTTCAAGGCTGTCTCGGAGGGATATAAACCCGGTGAATTCACATGCCTTGCCGTTGTTGGCGATACAGATGGCCCGATCGCACCCTGCGGGGCCTGCCGCCAAGTTATTATAGAGCTTGGATCACCTACCCTAGAGGTTGTCTTGACCAACCTGAAAGGTGATATAGAAACAACCACGGCATCGGCTTTGCTGCCACGTGCGTTCTATCTTGATCCTGAAACAACACAATCCTGAAGTGGAAGTGCCGTTCTCATGTCCAATGTCAGCACCCAGCCCGAAGTTTTTCATCTTGGCCTGAATCGGTCCATGCTTGCAGGCGCAACCGTCGCTATTCTGCCGGGAGATCCGGGACGCAGCCCCCTTATTGCCGAACGTATGGAAAATGCACGCCCACTAGCCAGTCACCGCGAATTCACATCATGGCTGGGCGAGATTGAGGGGGTACCAATTGTTGTCTGCTCGACGGGGATTGGCGGCCCGTCTACGTCGATCGCGGTCGAGGAACTGGCCCAGCTTGGCATCCGCACCTTCCTGCGCGTGGGCACAACAGGAGCCATACAGAAGCATATTGCTGTCGGTGATATTCTGGTGACAACTGGTGCCGTACGTCTGGATGGGGCAAGTCACCACTTCGCACCAGCCAGCTACCCTGCTGTGGCTGACTTTGACTGTACAACAGCCTTGGTCCGGGCTGCCAAAGAGGAAAACGTAAACCTGCACGTTGGCATTACGGCGTCTTCGGATACCTTTTACCAAGGGCAAGAGCGCTATGATACCTACTCTGGGCATGTCCGCCGCCAATGGGCTGGGTCACTCTCGGAATGGCAGGCCCTGCATGTTATGAATTACGAGATGGAATCAGCGACCCTCTTTACCATGTGCTCTGCTATGGGGCTAAAGGCCGGTATGGTGGCCGGTGCAATCGTGAACCGAACCGAACAAGAAATGCCCTCATCTGACATGATCAAAAGAACGGAACAAGCCGCCATTTCCGTGGTCGTCCGGGCAGCAGGCATTCTTACATGACACTCTCACAAGGCCCGGTATAAATCCGGGCCTTGTGAGATGGTGATAGATCTATAGCATCACAAATAAAGCACCGACAAAAAACACATATGCCAACCTGCAATTAACCAGCACGAATTGCGAATCGGAATGAGATGCCGTTGGTCATAGTGCTGAACTGATTCCCCCTGCAGCAAGACGCCACTGTCTTATTCCCGGAAAAAATCTCACGGTTGCCCAGCAAACACGACATTCGCGCCGCAAACTTGTGATGTCCTATGATTTTACCTTGCAGACATCGTCATTGATGGCTCTATTAAGTGTAACTAATGCACGAAAATAAAAAACAATCAGTATAGAGAGGAGGACGTCTCGTGCGAGAAGCAAGGGAACAAACACGGCCGGATGAAGCCATCACACACCGGTTTGATATCAACATACCGGTCTCTGTTTGTGGACATGACGAACAGAGCCTGTGTCACGAATGGCAGTTAAGCGATCATGAATACAGCTTGATCGTTGCCCATAATGCGTTCAATCGCTGGATTACACGGTGCATGGCTGCCGTTGGATACCCAGACTTCAGCCCACTTGATATTCTGGTTCTTCACAGTGTTAATCACCGCAGACGGGCAAAACGACTGGCAGACATTTGCTTTGTCCTGAATGTGGAAGACCAACATACAGTCAACTACTCCCTGAAGAAGATGCTCAAGTCGGGATTGGTCGAGGGAGAGCGCCGCGGTAAAGAGCGATTTTACAGAACAACAACACAAGGTGAAGCCGTCTGTAGATCTTATCTTGCCATTCGAACCAAGTGTCTACGCGACGCCGCTGAACGACAGAATGATAGCGGGAATGGCTTTCACCATCTTGCAACGGCATTAAGAGATCTTTCGGGGTTCTATGACCAAGTTGCCCGGGCGGCATCATCGGTCTAACCGCGTATCTTGATCCTGAGCGGGGGAAAAACCGCTCAGGATCAACACTGCTGCTGTATAAGGAATGTCAAAGCAGCTCTACAAACTCTGGTACAAAAAAGGCTACGGCTGCTTTCATACCATCAGGTAAAAGCTCGAAGGCATCCTGGACAAACTCTGATTTTACAAGGCCAGAAGCAATTGTTGGCAGCTCTTCTGTCCTGCATGCCATGGCATCAAGGTCAATCCAGTCCCTGGAAGTATCCGAGGTAATAGGGCCCGGAGCATATCCATGAGGAGAAGGCATGCAGACACCAGCAAAACCTGCGTGCTTTTCATCAGGCATTTCGACAGAAACCGTCATCCGCTCAGCCCGGAAATCACGCCCATGCTGATCTTGTAAAACAATCTTCCCAATATTGTTCTCAACGAGGAAAGATGCCGTGATGCCATGTACAGAGCCGGCCTGCGTTATCACATTAGCCAGTTCAGTTGGCGTACGCCATGACTGTGCCTGAATATGCAGAACACCTGGTGAACTGAGAACAGGGTGGATAAACTCAAACGGCAGTGACAAGGCATGCCCAGAATACGCGCCAATATCAAGGAAGGCTGTAGACGGCACAGCATCTGAAGCCATACGCCCATCCACACGGTCCAGAATATCGGGTGACCATACGATTGCCGGCGTTACAGACCAATGAGCCGCCGTAAAAGGTTGTGCCGCGGCATTCTCGATAACCAAGGCACCATCACTGATTTTTGCCAGGGTATTCTCCAACCCGGGCCTGCTCCGAATCGCATCGTTGACTGCTTGCTGGATTTCTTTAAGCGTCGCAAACGTATCCCGAACCGTAACGGACTCATCACCGATCTGAAACTGCAGGTTCACGATCAGCAAATCCGGCCTTGTGTCCAGCGCAGAATTGCCAGCCCCCGACATCGTCATACTGTTACCTGAAAGGTCAAACCGTGCAAGAGATGGCTGTGCATATGCCATCGCGCCATCGTGCTGCAGTATACGGGATGCGCCGGGCAAGGACGGTGCATCCTGATTCAGATCAGGAGTTGCGTCAGGATCATAACCCTCGTCGCTCTCGTGATACTGCCGGTCAAGACGCAGGGTTCTCTGCAAGGCAGGCTCGTTCAAATGACGATACGATGTATCCTGCGGGGGGACGATACCGGGCTCGCCGGATTCAGTCTGGGCACCAATTGTATCACCTTGACCACGCCCATCAGGTATGACAAGCGTCACACGCTCAAAGATAAATCCCTCCGGACTACTGATAACGAGCCTGTTATGACTGTCCAGTGAGGCAACAAGTTCATGAGGGTCCCGCGCAAATGCCTGATTAAGGATCTCAACCAGCTGGTCAGAGCTGAGGCTTTCACGACAGTTGACCGCAATGTGAACAGATTCCCTCAGTATATCTCCCTTACGTAAAACAATATGGAGGTTGAGAGGTTCCTCCCCACTACCATTCCATACACTTGATGGCCAAAGCTCAGAAAGCGTTATCGAAGATGGAACAGGATCCAGCGCAAGGCCGCCAGGTTCACCGTCCCGGATCTGTAATGCAACAGGTGGCCTGGCCAGAATGACCTCTCCGGACCCCATGGGAGCCTTGGTCGTTGTTTTTATAGTAAGGACACCATTGCTGTCGGCAGCAATCTCGAAACGGGCCTTGGCGAATAGCCCCAAAACATCCTGCTCACCGGCAAAGGTAATATTGACATCATGGCCACCAATCTTGAACTGCATGCCTTTTGGGGAGAGGCCATCGGATAACGGAGGCAACCTGAATGTCATCGTGGATACAGCCCCGCTATCAGGCCCCGGAAAAGATGCATGCGCATGCTGCACAGGTGGCGGGACACGGCCAGGCCCTTCAGGTGGTGGATTATCGCCCAGCATGACCCTGAATTCACCAGGCTTAAAACGAAATTCTGTTGTATTTCCAGTATCATCGCGGTGAGCTAGGATTTTGCCAATACGGACATTCCCCATATTCATAAACCGAAGAGAATGGCCATCCGGGGCAACCTTGATCTTTGCCGCCTCATGCATGCTTCCGCTGAGCGCAGTCTCCATATCTTCGGCGAGACGATTAATGTCCCAGAACTTGGGACCCGAGCCACGTGTAATATGATAGCTATGCCCATCGATGGTAAAAGAAAGACGATCAGCCTGAACGCCATAGACGGCTGTATTTCCCGCACCTTGCATGTGTGGAATGCGCCATTCCCAGACAGAGTCGGCAGGATAAGGAATATAGGACATACCGGGAGCGTTACCATCCGCATCACCATCTGACAAAGAGCGTCCAGCGCTGACAGCAGCATGCAGAGTTGTGTCATGATCCGTGCCCATATCCCCTCCCATGATGCAAAGACATCAAACACACCAGAAACACTTTTGAAGCACAATCTGCCTCTCCCCGAGAAAGGAACAGCACAGAGCCATGAATACAATCACAAATACATTAAATACTCCACATCAGTATTATTACTGAGAAACAATTTCACTGATCAGACCAGTAAGAATATGTTCATAAAATGCATGAAGGCAAATTTTCTGCATGTTAAGATGATTTGTTCCACAGAAACTGTACAGATTGTATTCATAAGGTGCACAGGCTTGAAGAATACCGTAAAAACGTGCTCTGTTTTCTCCCGTCTCCCATCACGCAGCACACTACAACGTACCTGAACTGCGATAACCCAGGTTTCTGCATGTCCTTTGATCAACCGCGCTCCCACCGCCACATTCCAGCCTCCCAAGCCCTGGAAGCCCTTTCACCACCAGCTGGCTCTTCACGAATCTGTATCGGTGATATTACACGGGTCCTTGATGACCGGGCATGGGGTGTCATCGTTCTGGCCTTGGCATTTCCCTGCCTTATTCCTATGCCGATACCGGGTTTTGGCCTTGTGTTCGGGGCCCCCCTGCTGGTTATAAGTTTACAACTGGCAGCCGGGCAGAAAAGACCATGGCTTCCAGCCGTTCTCAGCCGTCAATCGATTGATCTGGAGACATGGAAAAAGTCACTTGCCGTCATTCTACCCAGGATGAGAAAAGTTGAAAAAATCCTGCGCTATCGTTTGCCGTGGCTCTCATCAACTGCAGGAGAAAGATTGACAGGCATTATGATGGTTATTGTATCTGCCCTTCTTCTCCTTCCAGTTCCCTTTACCAATATCCCCTTGGGAATCATCCTCTGCCTGCTGGGGCTCGGGCTTTTTGAGCGTGACGGGATAGTCCTTTTGATTGCATGGTCTCTGTCATTAATCGCTCTTATGGTTTTCTCAGGGCTTATTCTTTTTGGCGGCACCGCCGTCATAGGGCTTTTTGCCTGAATGATCCCATATCCCGCAAAACAGGCCCCGAAGCGCGTCGCAACCTGCGAATGCAGCGGGGGCCTCAGTACACATAGAACCAATAATACCTTGATATAAAAGGCTTCCAAAGCCTGGCATCGGGCTTGCTCTGATATGGGCAAGCCGATGAAGGAGTACAGAGAGATGTCCGTTACCCTGCTCAACAGCCACCAAGACATTATTGCTGTTGTAATAGGTGACCTGACCCTCTCGACCCTGGACAGCGTTCTGCCGGTGCTTATAGGCATCAGCCAAGACGCAAAACAGGACGTAACCCTTGATCTGAGCAGCGTAGCGGTCATAGACGCCGCCGCAATCGGGTTGATCATCGCGCTGAACCAACGCCTGGTTTCCAGTGGTCGGGCACTGACACTGCTGTGCCCACCCGGTCAGCCAAGGGGCCTGCTGTCCCTGGTCGGACTGGATAGCCAGGTCAGGATGATAGAGACATACGCACCCGGACCAGCGGTGCACTGAAATACCGGCAGAGGGGTAAAACCTTCTGCCCACCCCCGCCAAGCCTGAGACCCATATCTCCCCCAGGGTCTTCAGGAATGGCGGGGGTTCCTCATTCCAGCATCCAGGACCATGGGCATACAGAATTGTTTTGCAGGCTTTCCCGTGACAAAACAACCTCATTAGGGCAGCATGGACTGCAAGCGTCACAGCACCATGAAAGAGCACACAATGTTCAGGCTGCACCCCCGCCTTGAAGCCGATACCGTTGAGATTGCGGTCTGGCCCCTGAGCCGGGTTCTGCTGATGAATAATCGTACGTACCCTTGGCTGATCTTGGTCCCCCAACGGGAAGATGTCCGTGAGCTGCACCATCTGTCACCGGAGGATCGTACTCGCCTGGTCCATGAAATGGCGCTGGCAGCACGTCTGCTGGAAGACGCAACCAAGGCGGACAAGATTAATGTGGCCGCCTTGGGAAACCAGGTGCCCCAGCTGCACGTGCATGTGATTGCCCGTTTTCACGATGACCCGGCATGGCCCGATCCTGTATGGGGTGTTGTCCGCCCCGAACCTTATGATCAAGCCAGCCTCTCTCATACAATCCGTATGCTTCGCGGTAATATGACCCCGCCACAAACAGCCGGATAATAGCTATATATCATTGCCAGCCGCATGTTCCCGTCACGATGGATCTCTCCATGAACACGCATTCCCCTGCCCTGGTCTGGTTTCGCTATGACCTGCGCCTGGATGATCATCCCGCCCTTGTTGCCGCCATCGAAAGTGGATCCCCTGTCGCAGGAGTCTTTGTTCTGGATCCGGACAGTGACGGCCGCCCGCTTGGGGCTGCATCACGCTGGTGGCTGCATCACAGCCTGAAAAGCCTGACAGACCAGCTTGCCCGCCATGGCGTGACTCTGATCTTGCGTCAGGGCAGAAGTGCGACAGAAATCCTGTCTGTTGCCAAGGCGTTGAATGCCGGCGCTGTTTTCTGGAATGAAGGCCACACACCGTGGATGACGGCACAGGACAACGCAGTACAAGACGCCCTGAAGTCCCGTTCCATACAGGGCGTCATGACGCGCTCCGGCTTGATCGCCGATCCCGGTGCTGTACGTAACAAGGCCGGGGGACGATTCCGTGTCTTCACACCATTCTGGAAGACACTGTCAACACTCCATCCACCACACAAACCGCTGGACGTACCATCGCAGATACGGCCTGCACACGTCTCCCGTACAAGCGGTTCAAACCTGCAGGATTTCGGTCTTCTCCCCACATCAGGACCGGACTGGACACAGGGGCTGCGGGACACCTGGGAACCGGGAGAAGACGGTGCCTTCCAACGCCTCGGGCATTTTCTGGACGGTGTCATCGATGACTATGCCACGGGCCGTGACTTTCCGGACCGGGCGGCAACATCGCGCCTGTCGGCCCATTTGCGGTTCGGGGAAATTTCTGTCCGCCGGATATGGGATGCAACGTTGGGAGCTGTGGGCGAGAAAGGCCTGAAGTTCCTTTCAGAAGTCGGATGGCGGGAATTCAATCATCACATACTGTTCCAGCACCCGTCCCTGCATACAGAACCGCTGCGACCGGAATTCTGCAGATTCCCCTGGCAGGATGACCCAAAAGCATTCCGGCTCTGGTGTCGTGGCCAGACCGGCTACCCCATTGTAGATGCCGGCATGCGGGAGCTATGGCACACAGGCTGGATGCACAACCGCGTACGCATGGTCGTTGGCTCCTTTCTGGTGAAAGATCTGCTGGTGCCGTGGCAAAAAGGGGAAGACTGGTTCTGGGATACACTGGTTGATGCCTGCCCTGCCAATAATCCGGGCAACTGGCAGTGGGTAGCCGGCTGTGGCGCCGATGCGGCTCCGTTCTTCCGTATTTTCAATCCGGTCCTACAGGGTGAAAAATTCGATCCTGCCGGTACGTATGTGCGCCGCTGGATTCCCGAGTTACGAACCCGGAACGCACGGTCTGTCCAGCACCCTGTTGACCCCGATGACCTGTTTGCGCGCAGTGCCTACCCACCTCCCATTGTCAACCATGGGCATGCGCGCGACCGTGCCCTTGCAGCCTTGAAGGCTCTCGATACAGCCACCTGATCAGATCGGACGGTCCGGTTCTCCGTAACGGGCAATGCTGAGACCGTCCATGTCAATATCCGGAGAACGTCCACTGACAAGGTCTGCCGTAATCCGCGCCGAGCCACAGGCCATGGTCCAGCCCAAGGTTCCGTGTCCGGTGTTGATCCACATGTTGCCATACCGGCACCCACCCAGAACAGGGGTTCCGTCGGGTGTCATCGGACGCAGGCCGCACCAAGCATCTGCATAGTCCACCATGCCGGCATCAGGGAACAAATCCCGCACCACATGCCGGATCGTACGAACACGACGCGGAGAAAGCGTCAAATCATACCCAGCCAGTTCTGCCGTTCCCGCAGCACGGATACGATCCCCCAAACGGGTCACCGCCACCTTGTATGTCTCATCCATAATGGTGGAACGCGGCGCAACATTCTCGTTGAGCACGGGCAAGGTGATGGAATACCCTTTTACAGGGGCTATCGGCAGATAAATACCAATCTCGCGGGCGACAAGAGGCGATGAACTCCCCAAAGCCAGCACAAAGGCATCAGCCATAATCAAGCCTTCAGATGTCAGGACACCCGTAACCCGCGTCGCATCCACCTGCAAGGCCTTGACCGTCACACCATGACGAAAAACAACGCCCGCATCGGATGCCATGGTGGCAAGAGACCGGGTAAACTTCAGACAGTCACCAGTCTCGTCTCCCGGCAAGCGCAAACCACCAATAATCTTGTGCTGAACGGGTGCCAACCCGGGTTCAACCGCGATACAACCGGCCTGATCCAGAATGTCATGGCGCACACCATGGCGTTCAAGAACACGACAATCGCGGGAAGCCTCATCCAATTGAGCCTGCGTACGGAAAATCTGCAAGGTTCCAAGCATACGCTCGTCATACGTAATCCCGGTTTCTGCCCGCAGCACCTTCAGAAGATCCCGCGAGTATTCAGCGATACGCACCATACGGGCCTTGTTGGTATCATAAGAGGAAGGATTGCAGTTGGCCAAGGCACGCGCCATCCAAACAACAGTGTCCGGATCAACAGCGGGGTGGAGAACCAGGGGCGCATGCCGTGAGAACAGCCATGACAGGGCCTTGAGAGGAATGCCCGGTGCCGCCCACGGAGAGGCATAGCCCGGTGATATTTCCCCTGCATTGGCATAACTGGCCTCCAGGGCGCTCCCCTTCTGGCGGTCAAGAACCTCTACCTCGTGACCGGCACGAGACAAGTACCACGCTGTTGTGACACCGATCACACCGGCGCCAAGAACCAGAACACGCATGCGATCTCCCATCCCCATGCACAGCCTAAATCCGGATGAATACGGACTTCAGCCCCGTGATTTCCTTTCTGGTCACCGTAGCATGAAAATCCCGCTACACACATGGCACCACGACCAGGCAGAGATAATCGATAATACCAAAAACCTGACAGATCCAGGAAACCAGGTAAAATAGGATGTGATGCCGGGGGGCACAAAGAACAGACATCACATGGGGAAAGGCAGCATCATGACAGGCTCTTTTTACGCCAGCATATACGCGCGATCACCTGCCAACGGGAATCGTATTCTGCTGGATACACCCGGTGGCCGGACCATCACCTGGACCATGGCGGCGGAATGGTCGGCCCGCTATGCAGACAGCCTTTACCGGCTTGGCCTGCAAAAAGGTGACCGCATCGCCGTACGGGTACAGAAATCTCCCGAGCTTCTGTTGCTTCATCTGGCCTGTCTGAGGGCGGGCGTGGTCTTTATCCCCATCAACCCGGATCATGAGGGGCATACCCTGGACCATATTCTGCATGACGCCAGACCACAGGTCCTGATCGTGGAACCGGAACGGGAAGACCACTGTCATGCCTTGGCACAGCGCTTCGGTATTCATCATGTGCTGACTTTGGGGACACATCACAACGGAACTTTTGCCATTCATGGCAGCAAAGGATCAGATCAGTTCCCGATCGTGGAATGTCACCCCGATGATCCAGCAGTCGTGCTGTATAGCCCTGACACCAAAGGACGGCAGAGTAGCTCCCTGCTGTCCCATGGTAATCTGCTGTCCGTAGCGCAGAACCTCATACAGGCGTGGCATATCACAGATCAGGATATCGTTCTGCATACCGTACCCATGTTTCAGGCTTATGGCCTGTCTATCGGCTGCCATTGCGCCTTGCTTGCAGGAGCAAGCATGATATGGCTTCCCTCCTTCAACGTAGACAGTGTTCTGGCCAGCTTGCCCCGCTGCACCATTTTCACGGGAACCCCATCTTCCTACGAGCAGCTGTTGCAGAAACCCGGGCTGGGTCGTGTGTCCACCCAGAACATCCGCCTGTTCCTGTCTGACACAGACCCCCTGCCGGACCGCATGTTCCATGACTTTGAAACCCGCACGGGCCATCGTATCCTGGAATGCTCCGGCATTACGGGAAGCACACACGTTACAACGGCAGGCAATGCCAACAGGCACGAAGCAAGGACCCCTCATGACAACAGGCTGGTTCCCAACTCGTAAAGCAGAACCGCCTTGGTGTTATCAAGACATAATCTCTTGCCCGAAGGGAACCCATCACTTTGACAGCCCCATGAATGTGGCTCATCCTGGCTGGCCCTGCACATGGCATGGACCAATACGGTGAGCACTGATACAACACTCAGCATTCTCATCCTTGCTGCCGGTTTTGTCGGAACCGGCATTGCTGCCGGATTTCTGGCCGGACTTCTGGGAGTTGGCGGTGGGATTATCATGGTCCCTGCCCTGTTCCACCTGCTGGCAACCCCGGGCATTGATGACAGTATACGGATGCACATGGCCGTTGGAACATCCTTGGCCGTCATTGTCCCGACGGCCCTGTCATCGTCATGGTCGCACTACCGCCGTCATGCCATCGATACAGACCTGCTGAAGACATGGGCACCCGGCATTGTCGCGGGCTCTGTTCTGGCAGGTATCATCGCAGCATCAGTCAAGGGATATGTCCTGACCGCTGTGTTCTCGGTTACAGCTCTTCTGGTCGCCCTCCATATGGCCTTTGGCCCATCAGGACCCTCTTTCACCATCCGGATGCCGGGAACTTTGGGGCAACTCTGCCTGGGCACCTTGATCGGCACGCTTGCCACATTGATGGGCATTGGCGGAGCAACATTAAGCGTGCCGGCCATGACAGCTTTCTCTGTCCCCATACACCGCGCTGTTGCAACGGCCAGCGCCCTTGGTCTGGCGATAGGGATTCCCGGCGCGGTCGGGTTCGCCATGGCCGGAATGGATACCCCCGGGCACCCCCCCTGGTCGCTGGGCTACATAAGCCTGCCCGGCGCACTGGTTCTTGCACCACTCAGTGCCTGCTTTGCCCCATGGGGGGCACGGGTTTCACATACGGTCAAACCACATAGACTGCGCCAAGTCTTTGCCCTGTTTCTTTTCGTGACAAGCCTGCGCATGCTCTGGAACCTCCAGAGTTAGGCAGCACACCCCAGCCGCTGCAGAACGCGACCACGCCCGAGCAAAGGCAGAAGAACCTTGAGCTCCGGACCATGGCCCAAACCGGTCAGAGCCAGGCGCAGTGGCATGAACAATGCCTTGCCCTTCCGCCCGGTTTGTGCGGACACAACCCCTGTCCACTGCTTCCAGGTCTTCTCGTCCCATGGCTCTGGCGGAAGCAAGGAAGCAGCTTTAACCAAGAAAGCTGCATCTTCGCAAACAGGAACCATTGGGCCATGCAAAATACGGTACCACGGCAGGGTATCGGCAACCGTCTGCACGTTAGGACGAACAGCCAACCAAAAGGACTCGTCGGCCAGATCACAACCCAGGGACCGAAGGCGTTGGGCAACCTGATCCCAGCCCATGCCATGGACCAGTTTTTCTGTCAGACGCATCAAATCGGCTTCATCCAGCCGCGGGGTACCACGCCCAAAACGCCCGAGATCAAAACCCTGGATCAGAACCTGCACATCCTGAACCGGCTCCACCGCCTCTGAAGAGCCAAGGCGCGCCAGAAGGGCATGGACAGCCAGTGGCTCAACCCCCTTGTCACGCAACTCCGCCACAGACAAACTTCCGCTGCGCTTGGACAGCTTGTGTCCATCCGCTCCAACCAACAGGGGAAGATGCGCAAACGCCGGCAGCTTTCCCCCCAAGGCATGGAACATCTGGATCTGGACCGCCGTATTGGTTACGTGATCCTCACCCCGCACAACATGGGTTATGCCCATTGCAACATCGTCAACAACCGACGGCAACAAATACAAAAAGCTGCCATCCTCCCGAATCACAACCGGATCTGCCAAGTGAGCTGCATTATAAACACACTCACCACGAACCAAGTCCGTCCAGCGTATCTCTCCGGGATCGAGCCGGAATCTCCAGTGCGGGCGCCGTCCCTGTTGCTCAAGGGTTTCCTTCTGCTCCGATGTCAGCGCCAATGCCGAGCGGTCATAAACAGGAGGCAAGCCCCGTGCACGCTGACGGTTGCGCATATATTCCAGTTCTTCGGGTGTCTCGTAACAAGGATACAGGCGACCATCAGCAATCAGGCGATCCCGCGCCTGCATATACAGATCAAGCCGACGCGACTGGAAAAACTCCTGCTTCCATTCAATGCCCAACCAGCGCAGGTCACGGGCTATGCCTTCGATGAATTCAGGCTTGGAACGCTCTTGGTCTGTATCATCATAGCGCAGCACAAAGCGCCCCGGATCACCGCCTGCAAGCAAGAAATTAATAACAGCCAGACGGATATTGCCCATATGAAGGGCACCGGTGGGGGAAGGAGCAAAGCGAACACGAACAGACATTCAGTATGTTTTCCAGAAAGCCCGGATAACCTCAGGCCAGTTTTACAAAAGCATTGGTCAACGGATAGCGGCGCTCGCGCCCGAATGCACAACGGGTGATCTTGACACCGGGCGGGGCTTGGCGACGCTTGTATTCCGCACGATTCAACAGCGCCCATACCCTTTCAACCTCGGCATGAGGGTAGCCCGTTTCTGCCGCAACAGCTGAAACGCTTTTGCGCTCCTCAATCAGTTTCTCCAGGATAGAATCCAGCACTGGATATGGGGGCAGACTGTCTTCATCTTTCTGGTCGTGGCGCAGTTCCGCTGTGGGGGGCTTGTCAATGACCCGCCGCGGCATCACAGGTCCAGCCGGCCCAAGAAGCCCCTGCGGGCAACAGCTATTGCGCCATTCCGATACAGCAAAGACCGTGGTCTTGTAGATATCCTTCAAGACAGAATACCCGCCGCACATATCACCGTACAGGGTTGCATACCCGGTGCTCATCTCAGATTTGTTACCCGTTGACAGAACCATCGGGCCAAATTTGTTGGAAAGCCCCATCAGGATCACACCCCGCGTGCGGGACTGCAAGTTCTCTTCGGTAATATCAGGCGGATGACCGGAAAAGAGAGGAGCCAGCATCCGATCCCACGCCTCAACAGCCGGAGCAATAGGAATGGTATCAAGACGGCACCCCAACAGACGCGCAACCTCGGCAGCATCGTCCAGACTGTCGCGCGACGTATAGACCGACGGCATCATCACACACCAGACACGGTCGGCGCCCAGCGCATCCACTGCAATGGCGGCCGACAGGGCGCTGTCAATACCACCCGAAAGCCCCAGCAACACGCCGGGAAACCCATTCTTGCTTACGTAGTCGCGCAAGCCAAGAACCAAAGCCCGGTAGATGTACTCTTCCCGCCGCGGATACGCGGCAGAGGACGACGCGCCCCCGTCCGGCCACCATCGCGCATCTCGGCGCGACCACGTGCAAAATGTGACGCCTTCATCCCACGGCGGCGCGGCATGGCACACGGCAGCATCGCACCCGAGAACGAAGGAAGATCCATCAAACACCAATTCATCCTGACCACCTACCTGGTTGACATAAACCAAAGCCAAACCGGTTTCGCCCACGCGGGCCGCGGCGTGCTGCTGCCTTTCGGCAATTTTGTCCAGTTCCCACGGAGAACCGTTGAGCACCACCAGCAGTTCTGCCCCATTACAGGCAAGAGAGCGTGACACATCCGGGAACCACATATCCTCACAAACCATCACCCCCATGCGAACACCACGCACCGTGACTGGCTGCGGCAGGGGGCCTGCAGAAAAAACCCGTACCTCGTCAAAAACGCCATAGTTCGGCAGGTGATGCTTCAGAATAACATCCTGAATCACCCCCCCATCCAGAACCAAGGCCGCGTTGTAAAGTGCACCGCTCTGCCGCCAAGGAGCGCCGACCAGAAGGGCGGGTCCACCATCCGCTGTGAGAGCGGCAAGAGCCTGAAGCTCACTCTCTATCATATCCAGGAAGGCCGGGCGATATACCAAATCCTCGGGCGGGTATCCGCACAGGACCAGCTCACCCGTTATCAGAAGGTTGGCTCCTTCTGCCGCAGCTTTGTCTCTGGCATCCCGAACCAGTGCCGCATTGGCCCGGATGGCACCAACAGTCGGATTGAGCTGCGCCAGCGCCAGCTTCAGGGTATCAGCCATCACCATGATCATTCTGCGATATCAAAACCAGCGAAGTCCGGCAAGCTAGGATGGAGACAGACCCCTGTCAACGCGCAAGACGACAGAACACACAAGTCCGCCGATAAAAAGATATGAAAGGAACGATTACCAAGCCGCATACTGTTAACGTGAACGGCGCAGCAGAAATTCACGGCCAACCTTCACCCTGGGTTCCCCTCCATAGGCAATAATATCAGCCGTTGCATAGGTCTCCTGCCAGGAATCCGGTAGGAAACTGCCCGTTCCAATCACATCCACCGGCGCCCGAGCATACCCGATAACACGGCACTTCTCCGGAGTAAAACCCGATGAGGCCACAATCCGCACACCGGGGAAACCTGCCTTGTCCAGGCAATCACGCACGTGCCATATAGCTGCCGCCGATACGCCCGTTCCAATAAGATGCTTCAGTTCCCGATCCGTACGGTACCCCCGAATGGCCTGAGGAGCATGTTGATCCAGAACAGCATAACTGGATTGAGGATCAAGCCCTTGCAGAAAACGCCCGCCATGCGTATCCAGACGCACGGCAAGGCGCCCCGCCACGGCCAGATCCGGGAAAGTACGGCATACCTCAAGAGCGTCATCCACTTCCTGCCCGAAGTAATCCACTAGGACTATTAGAGGATCATCAGGGAACGTTTCATGATACATCCTGGCGGCCTGCACCGTTGACCCGGCATAACCAATCAAGGCATGTGGCATGGTCCCCATACCCTCACTACGGCCAAACCAGTGCGCTGTCGCATCTGTGGCATTGCCCGTAAAACCACGCGCACCAGCCCTCTTGCGGGCAGCAGAAGAGCCAACAGAGGCCGCATAGGCCATCAAGGCAGCCATCTCTGTTCCGGCACAATGCCGTGCATCCATGGCCAGAAAATCAACATGAGGCAGCTCGCTGCACATGGCTTCGGCCTGCCAGGCGGCAACGCAGGCAGCGCCCAGTTTCTGTAACAACAGTGTTTCCAGCTCGACCAGAACAGAGAAACGACCGGTCACAAAAAGAAGCGGTTCCCCCGCACCAACACGGTCCCCTTCCGCAAAGGGTTCCTCAACACACACACCCGGTCCGTCTTTGGGGACAACGGCCTCCAACCACTCACGCGCCATGCGCGTTGCAGCCAGAACCGGGCGGCGCAAGAAAACAGCATAGGTGACATCAATATCACCAAACCGCTCAATAATGTTTCGGGTACGGGCAAAATACGCGTCGGTCCACGCCCGAACAGAATCAGGCGAAGGGGGAAACCTGTCCAGCAATCCTTCCAAGATGATATCCTTTGCGCCCCAGACCAAAGCAGAAGAAAAAATGCGACCGATCAGGCTCCCACGGCGAACCCGGACAATGGCTGCCCCCGTCGCTCCTCCTTCAGGGCCTGGGCAACCAGGAAGGCAAGGTCCAAAGACTGGGCCGCATTCAGGCGGGGATCACAAAAGGTATGATAGGCATCCCCCAGCCTGGCTTCGGTAATAGCCTGGGATCCGCCGATACACTCCGTCACATCACGCCCGGTCAGTTCCAGGTGCAAAGCCCCGGCATGACTGCCTTCAGCCCGATGAACGGCGAAGAATGTCCGCACCTCGGCCAGGATGCGGTCGAAACAACGGGTCTTGTAGCCATTGGCAGCCTTGTGGGTATTGGCATGCATCGGATCGCAAGACCACACAACCTTGCGCCCCTCGCGTTGCACAGCACGGATCAGGGCAGGCAGACGCGCCCCCAGAGCCTCTGCCCCCATACGAGTAATCAGGGTCAGGCGTCCCGCCTCGTTAGCGGGATTGAGAATATCACACAGCCGCAGGAGCACATCCGGCGTTGTCCCCGGACCAACCTTGACAGCCACCGGATTCTGGACGCCGCGCAGAAACTCCACATGCGGCCCTTCGGGGTCGCGGGTACGCTCGCCAATCCACAGCAGATGGGCGGAACAGCAGTACCAGTCCCCCGTTGTGGAGTCCACACGGGTCAGGGCCTGCTCGTAGGGCAGCAGAAGCGCCTCGTGTGATGTGTAGAAGTCCGTCTTGCGCAACTGGGGTACGCGCTCCCCCGTCAGGCCGCATGCATCCATGAAGCACAGGGCTTCCTGGATACGGTCTGCCATTTCCTGGTAACGGGCCGCCTGATCAGAGCCATTGACAAAGCCAAGCGTCCACTGGTGAACCTTGTGCAGATCGGCGTAACCACCTTCTGCAAAGGCACGCAACAGGTTCAGGGTCGCTGCAGACTGGTTGTAAACCTGCATCATACGCTGCGGGTCCGGCGTACGGTCCTGCAGCGTAAAATCCGGACCATTGATCATGTCACCCCGGTAACTGGGCAGCTCCTGGCCATCCTGCATTTCCGTTGCAGCAGACCGGGGCTTGGCAAACTGGCCGGCCATGCGCCCAACCTTCACAACCGGGCACGACGCACCGAAAGTCAGGACAATCGCCATTTGCAGAATAACACGGAAGGTATCGCGGATCGAATCGGCCCGGAACTCCGAGAAGCTTTCTGCGCAATCACCACCCTGGAGCATAAAGGCGCGCCCTTCAGCGACCTCGGCCAAGGCACTGCGCAGGCGACGGGCCTCCCCGGCAAAAACCAGAGGCGGCAAGCCCCGCAAGGAATCCTCCACGGCTTGCAGCTTCTGCGGATCGGGATAGGTCGGCATCTGGAATGTCTCAAATGGCCACCCCGCCTCTACTGCCGAGTGCACAATGCTCCTCCAGCTTTCGGGGGTCCATTTTCCAGACATAACACCATCATCCTTCTTAAAGCAGACAGAGAAAAAGACTCTGACAAAAACAACAGGGAGTCCGAGATATAGGCTCCATCCGCATACAGACGCAAGCCAACAGACCAAAAGCAGGCAAAAAAGTCAGCCCGTTACCTCGCCACCCCCTTTATGGACCCGAAGCAACGGTCTGCAGAGCAACGCATTGGGGCAAAGAATACACCACTGAAACAGGATTCCCTTTGCATCAAGACGTGTACTTATAACAAATCACACGGATACTGGGTCAGGCCGTGGTGTACGCAGGGTTACAAATTCTTCTGCTGCTGTGGGATGAATACCAACCGTCGCATCAAAGTCCTTCTTGGTCAGGCTGGCCTTGACGGCGATAGCGAGCCCCTGGATGATCTCCGGCGCATCAGGACCAACCATATGGGCCCCGATCACAACCTGGGTTGCCCGATCGACCAGAAGCTTCATCATCGTGCGTTCCTCGCGCCCTGAAAGGGTATTTTTCATCGGACGAAAGCGGGTCACATACACATCAACCGGGCCCCGGGCGCGCGCTTGCTCTTCGGTCAGACCAACCATACCGACGGCAGGCTGGCTGAAAACAGCTGAAGCCACGTTTGCATGATCCGGGGTCATCGGGTTGTTGTTGAATTCAGTTTCAGCAAAACAGGCGCCCTCCCGGATTGCAACCGGGGTCAGGTTGATACGGTTTGTCACATCACCCACGGCCCAGATGCTGCTGACATTAGTCCGGGACCAAGCATCAACCTGCACTGCACCGGTTCGGGGATCCAGCGCAACCCCAGCTTCTTCCAACCCAAGACCCGCCGTGTTGGGGGCCCGACCTGTTGCGTACATGACCTGCTCACAGGCCAGGATCCGGCCATCCTGCAGCGTTACCATCCGGCGACCATCCTTCTCGCAACGGATGGACTGCACCTGACTTTTGCGACAGATCGCAATGCCCTGATGCTCAAGTTCAGCAACCAGGTGCTCGCGGATATCCTGATCGAAACCGCGCAGGATATTGTCGGCACGGATAACCAAGGTCACCGCGCATCCCAAGGCACGGAAGAGGCCGGCGAATTCCACCGCAATGAATCCCCCACCGACAATCACAATGCTGTCCGGCAAGCGGGGCAAATCCAGCGCCTCGTTGGATGTTATGGCATGCTCGACACCCGGGATATCCGGCAGGACAGGCCACCCACCAACAGCGACCAGTATTCTCTGTGCCGTCATACGGCGACCATTGACCTCAACCGTATGCGGATCAACAAGCCTGCCACGCCCCTCTACCAGCTCGACATGATTTGACTTCAGCGTATTGCGGTAGACTGCCTCCAGACGATCCAGCTCTCGGTTCTTGCTCGCCACAAGCGCCGGCCAGTCAAGATGGACATCACCGACAGCCCAGCCATACCCACACGCATCCTGAAAGGAACGGGCAAACTCTGCCCCATAGATCAACAGTTTCTTGGGAACACAGCCACGAACGACACAGGTTCCGCCAACCCGGCTTTCCTCGATCACGGCAACACGGGCTCCATACCCACTGGCAAGACGGGATGCCCGAACACCGCCGGATCCGGCACCAAGCGTTACAAGATCGTACTCAAAAGCTGCCATCATGCCTTCCTGATTGTTACCCGGGCGCCGGCATGCCTGGCGCACTGTCCCCGTGCATTAAAACCTACCTGACTCACGCAGAGAGCACAGAGAAGCTGTACCGCTCTGCCATAAATGACATTCCTGCCCGTACCAAAGGCTCTGCACCACCGGGCAGTCCCCCCATATGCTCGACCACCGCAGCCCAAGGAGCACCAGAGGGAACGAACAGATCCGCCCTCACACCACGCCCACGCGCCACCTTTTCCAAGGCCGCCTTCAACAGCTGACGCCCGAGACCCTGCTTCTGATGCGCACCCAGTACTGTGAAATGGCTGATCAACCAGTGCTCGGGCACACCGGGGGGATGGCCGGGAGCAACGCAGATAAAGCCGACAGGACCATGCATGGAATCCGCGACCATAGCCTGGCCACCATTGCGCGTTGTTGCGCGGGCCTTCAGCCATTCACGCCATTCTGCCGCGCGGTCACCGGCCGACAGAACCAAGGCCGTTGGCGGCATTCCCCAAGGAACAGCAGCCTGCAAACCAATCCTGTGTATAAGGCCCAATGCGTCTGCATCGATCAGGGTTGCTTCCCGAATAACAGTTCCATCAGACCCAGCCACACCGCATACTCCCTGTCTTACCTTGCAAGGAATCACCCGCCTGCCCTGCAAAGTCAACCCATGCCCCGACGACAAGGGCAAAATGACATGGCGTGAGGAAACAGGAGCAGACTGGATCCATGCATCAGAAGATAGAGTAAGGACTCAAGCCTGCAAGGGTAGCGGGCCGTCCATAACATCAAGAAGATCATGACCGGACAGCTTGTCAACAAGCGGATAAAGATCCCATACTGGCACCCTGCACAGCTCTGCGATTTCAAGCAGAGATCGTGTGCCATCGGACCAGGTAATCAGGTCCATCATCAATCGAATCTCCAGGCCACTCGATTTTGTTGACAATGTTGGATAGAGTCCCCTCTTTCCCAACTGCGGCTCACAGAGTACCTTGACCTTGGGATAACCATTCCGCTCGATCACCTCAATAGCCCGCAAAAGGGCATTGTACCCGCCCTCAAGTCCCTCGGGGGTGACGACATGATCCAGATCATCCAAGGACGTATGGTACTCGTCATACTCGGCGTATTTTGTCCTCATAATCGAGGCCATAGGCAAATCTACACCAGGGGCACAATACTGCCTCTCGTCACTCCCCCTGTCGCCCCATGTATAAGCTTTGTATTCAGGGCAGATATGCTTCAGGACATGCTTCGCAACATGATCGCTGATGGTTGCCCCATGGCGTGACGGAAGATAGGAATAGGTGCGGTCATCTCCAATGCATGTCACATTGAAACCAGCAAAAACCCTGGACTTCAAACTGTCGAGATTCCGGCTGACATAACAAATGGATCCTATTGTTTCCGGTATGAAAACAATACGGTAGCTGAATCTATTATCCCCCCTCTCTTTCAGCCATTTTGCAATGTACGTCGTCACCGTTGGACCAGAGAGTTCGTTATTTGCCATTGAAGGATGACAAACATACGTTGACAGGAACACTTCTTCCCTGGAACGCCCTCTCAAGAACACTTCTCCGTATGTCAGGGATCCATCGAAAAGCTCGCTGTCAATGAACACCTCGTACTCACCATCAATAAGGTTGTCACGCAGGATCTGCGGCAAACAAAAGCCCCAGCGTTCTTTGTAGTACGAGGTAATATAAGGTATTGCTGCTGGCTGGTCTGGAAGGGAATAGAGGTGCTTCTGCAAGTCCTCAAGGCTGATCTTCTGCTTTACTGGGACACTGTATCCGACAAGGTGTAAATTGTTTGACCTGAAGTCACAAATTTTCTTGCCACTCGGATCGATAATGTATGCCTCTCGGACCCTCCACTCTTTTGGAACCGTCCAGTCAAAAACCTGCGTCCCGCTTGGAACCTCATGGATCTGGAGCTCCGGAAGAATGCCCTTGATTATTCGCAGTGTTTCCCTGACACCTTCCCCTGTGAGGCTGCGATTAATACCCCAAAGCCGCCGTGCAAGCTGATGAATATGCTGACCTGTCAAGGTAATTTCTCCAAAGAGTATAGCATTCCCAATGCTTTCCCCTGATCAATAATCTGCCCTACAAGATCAAACATGGCCTTGCTTCTTACAACGCGAAGACCTGACCCGACCAAAGGTCTGTCGCCCTTGTACAAGCCTTTTTCCCACAATAATTCACCGGCAGGATTGACGTGCGTTTGCACACCGCGTTCCAGATCCCGGACATACAGCTTGTAGGACTTGCTTTCCGTGACGCCATTCCAATCTGTGTATGGAGCTGCGAAGGTCTTGAAAAGACGGTAATCAACTTTTTTGACTTCTTCAACATGATGATAGAACGTCATGCAACCTTGGTCATCCCGATCAAGGGCAGCTATTTTTCCATCCATCCTCTTCAGAAGACCAAAAGGCGATTCCTCTGAATAACCGCTTTCATTATCGATATTCTCGAATTCATTTGAGCGATATCCAATCACTGCAAACGAATAAATGGGATGCCCGGTCCTGACAGCTTCGGCATGCACGCGCCCAGCTTCCGCCAACGCGCCCATTCTTGACGGGGTGCGCCTGATGTCAAAGGGAACCCCTGACGTAAAATCAAAATTGAACAACGGCAGCAGAAGAGTCCCCCTTGCCCCAACGACATCGAGAAAGCTTTGAAGAATATCACCTGCATCAACAGCAACGCCAGCATGCCTGAATTCTGCAAGTGTGCGTTTAATGCTGCTATGAACTAGGACGACATCTCCCGTTTCAACACCAGCCCCAGCCCACCGTTTGCTCAAGGCGACACGCGCACTTTTTTCCACGCCCACCATGCGAACAATCCCGAGCCCCCAGCACTAACGGAAAGAATACTATTCCACCGTTACGCTTTTGGCCAGATTGCGCGGCTGATCAACATCCGTACCCTTCAGAACAGCCACATGATAGGCTAACAGCTGAACAGGCAGTGCGTACAGGATGGGGGCTACAAAGGGATCAACCTCGGGCAGAATGACAGCATGAACAGCACTGTCCCGCATACGGGCAACACCACGGGCATCCGAGAACACAATAACACGCCCACCTCGTGCAACTGTCTCCTGAACATTGGATATGGTCTTGTCCAGCAGCTCATCACCAGGAGCGATAACCACAACAGGCACCTTGTCATCAATCAGGGCAATCGGGCCGTGCTTCATTTCTCCCGCAGCATACCCCTCGGCGTGAATGTAACTGATCTCCTTCAGCTTCAGGGCCCCTTCCAGAGCAATGGGATAGCTGGATCCACGCCCAAGATACAAGACGTCACGGGCTTGCATGACATCTTCGGCAATACGGCGAATATGCTCGTCATGATTAAGAATTTCCGCCACACGCGCCGGCACCTCACCCAAGGCATGGGCCAACTGCATTTCTCTTTCGGCCGTTACAGCGCCACGGGCGCGGGCCAGCGCCAGAACAAGGCAGGCAAGAACCGTCAACTGCGTTGTAAAGGCCTTGGTCGATGCAACCCCGATCTCAGGCCCGGCCAATGTGTGCAGGATGGCATCACTCTCCCGGGCCATTGTGCTTTCGGTCACATTGACCAAGGACACAATTTTCTGACCATGAGCCTTGCAGTACCGCAAGGCTGCCAAGGTATCAGCGGTTTCACCGGACTGCGAAATGAAAAGGGCCAGCCCGGCGGGCTGCAACACCGGATTCCGGTACCGAAACTCGCTGGCAACGTCAATGTCAACCGGAATACGGGCAATTTGCTCAAGCCAGTATCGGGCAACCAGTCCCGCATAAAATGACGTTCCACACGCCACAATCGTAATGCGGTTGACCGAAGCCAGATCAAAGGGAAGATCAGGCAAGGTAACCGTACGGGTCAACGGATTGACCAAGGCCCGCAGACTGTCACCGATCACCTGGGGCTGCTCGAAAATCTCCTTGGCCATATAATGGCGGTGCCCCCCCTTGCCAACCGCTGCACTGGACAGGGCGCTGACATGAACCGGCCGCTCGACCTTCAAGCCTTCTGTAGTGCGGATCTCGACCCCGCTGCGGCTGAGGATGGCCCAGTCCCCCTCCTCCAGATAGCTGAGACGGTTGGTCACGTGCACAAGGGCCAGGGCATCCGATCCAACAAACATTTCCCCCTGCCCATACCCAACGGCAAGCGGGCTGCCACGCCGGGCCGCTATCATCAGATCCGTCTGTCCGGCAAAGATAACAGCCAGGGCAAATGCTCCCTCCAGACGCAGGAGAGCCTTGTGCGTTGCCTCAACAGGGTCAGCACCCGGCTGCCAATACGAGCTGATCAGATGAACAATGGTTTCTGTATCCGTATCACTGCGGAACACACAGCCTGCCGCCTCCAGCTCGGCCCGCAGAGCACTGTAATTCTCGATAATGCCATTATGCACCACCGCCACCCGACCATCGGAATGCGGGTGGGCATTGCGCTCAACCGGCACACCATGCGTGGCCCAGCGGGTATGCCCGATACCAACGCTTCCGGACAGGGGGGCCAAGGCAAGCCGGGCTTCAAGGTTGACCAGCTTCCCTTCAGCACGGCAACGGGCAATTTCGCTGCCAACCAGCGTTGCGATACCGGCACTGTCATAGCCGCGATACTCAAGACGCTTCAGTCCTCCCACCAGAAGGGGAGCTGCATCCTGTTCACCAATGACACCAATAATCCCGCACATGCTCTTGCTTCCTGTCAGCCGCGTGTTGCTTCTTCTTTTTTGCTTTTATGAAAATGGATCCCCCATCGCTCTACATTCTTCTGCTCGGCCCGCCCCAGGGCCAGTGCTCCAGAGGGAACATCGCGGGTTAACACCGATCCGGCACCGGTCACAGCCCCGTCACCAACCGTGACCGGAGCAACCAGGGACGTATTGGATCCAATCAGAACCCCAGCACCAATGTCCGTACGGTGCTTCTTGTACCCGTCGTAATTACAGGTAATGGTCCCCGCCCCGATATTCGACCGGGTTCCGACAGAAGCGTCGCCGATGTAGGACAGGTGGTTGACCTTGACACCATCAGCAAGCACCGCATTCTTGATTTCCACAAAGTTACCGACATGCGCTTCGGCACCAATGTCTGCACCAGGACGCAGCCGGGCATACGGCCCAAGAACGGCACCCTCGGCAACACGACATCCCTCAAGGTGGCAGAAACCCTTTATCTCGACGTTGTCAGCCACCGAGACACCCGGACCAAAGATAGTAAAGGGCCATACAACCACATCCTGCCCCAACCGAGTATCCCAGCTGAATGTAACGGTATCCGGGTCAATCAGGGTCACGCCGGATTCCATCATGCGCTGCCGCATGCGCCTTTGGGCAATAGCCTCACAGGCAGACAGCTCTACCCGGGAATTGACGCCAAGAAACTCTTCCTCAGGGCCTTCCACAACAACACAGGCACGGTCATCCGCGTGGGCCAGGGCAACGATATCAGTCAGATAGTACTCACCCTTGGCATTTTCATTTCCCACCTGTTCCAGCCAGCGCCAAAGACAGGCACCATCAATCGCCATCACACCCGAGTTACACAGGCGCAGACGTTGCTGTGCCTCGTCGGCATCTTTGGCTTCCACAATCCGCTCAAGACCGGACGGCCCCATAACCAAACGACCATAAGCACCGGGATCAGCAGCCTGGAAACCAAGCACGGCGACACCGGCGTGGCTGTCCCGACGGGCCTGGACAAGGCGACGGATTGTATCAGCCTGCAGAAGCGGCGTGTCGCCATAAAGCACAACAACCGTATCCGGCATATGGCCAGTCACAGACATTACGGAACGCGCCTGCAGAACAGCATGGGCCGTTCCCAGACGATCCCTTTGTATCGCTGTCGGGACGGGGCCAAGCACATCAGAAACGGCCCCACCCTCTGGCCCAATTACCGCCACCAACTGTTCAATGCCGGCACAGCGCGCTGCATCGGCGACATGAGCAACCATCGGGCGCCCCAGCACGGGGTGCAACACCTTTGGACGGGTTGATTTCATACGGGTGCCGAGGCCTGCGGCCAAGATAATGGCGACAGAATCAGGGACGTCTTGGGTAACAGTCATACAGGGTCCCCCTGAAACCGGAAGGAAAAGAACAACGGCAAAGGCCGGAAAAAGCCCAACACCTTGAGACAAGGCACCCTGCCATACCAGATACCGCTATCCAAAATCAAAGAATGTTACACTGTATTATAGATACAGCCTGCCATCTTGCTGAGCCAAGTCACCTTTCGGGAATACAGCCTTGACGAATGGGGGCACACAGCTTATAAAGCCGGCCTCCCGAATGCGCTGCCCTTTTAAAGGGCAGCGATGTAAGGGAAAAGTACCGGGCGATTAGCTCAGCGGTAGAGCACACCCTTCACACGGGTGGGGTCGCAAGTTCGATCCTTGCATCGCCCACCATCAAGGCTCCCAGGTCATGCCTGCGGGGCCTTGTTTGCATGTGGAAATACCGGTATCCAGCGTGTCAGATACCAACCAAAGGCCCCCGCACACACGACGGGGGGCACCCGGATATCAGCGCAGGGTCTCAAGATAGGCGATAATATCGCGACGCTGCTGCTCGCTCTTGACCCCGGCATAGGACATCTTGTTGCCAGGTATGAAGTCCTTGGGATTTGTCAGCCACTTATCCAGATTCCCGGCATCCCACTTCCCACCATGACCGGCGACAGCATCCGAATACTTGAAACCTTCGGCATGAGCAATTTTGGCCCCGACAATTCCAAACAGGTTGGGACCGACCTTGTTGGCCCCTCCCTGATCAAACGTATGGCAGGCCACGCACACTTTCACCGCCTTCTTGCCCAGAGCCGCATCCCCGGGCCGCAGCTCAGCAGAAGCCGATCCTGACTGGGTTGCGGCCTTGCGGAACGTCATGGCCCCGGCAACGCGGGGTGCTTCATCCGGTGCGGCAGCCGAATAGACCAACCCACCGAACACTTTCGCCCCGACGACGGCAACAAGGGCAAGCCCGACGGCTGCTCCCAGCTTGTAAACGGTCTTCATACCAATCTCTCCAACGGCTCTACTTTCCGCGGTATCCCGCCCCTTCCCCGGGGCAAGACCAGCGACACGCTCCTCTGACTTCTGGAATTACACAGAATCCAGAGCCCTGTGCCAGAACAATCTTTTCTGTACCGCCGTGTAGCATAGTTTGTGGCGACCTCTGCACCACAAACAGACAAGCCCCTCCATCCTTTTTACACACCGTATCCGGACGCGACAAACCCGCCCTATCCTTGATCAAGAGGCCGGGCCTTGCGATCATCACCCAGGGCAACAAACGTAAAGGTTCCCTCTGTGACCTTTTCCTCAACTCCCGTATAACGGCGCCGGACCCATGCCTCCACCCGCACCCCAACCGAGGTGCGCCCCCTTTTTATCTCCCAGCAGTAACAGTTGAGTTCGTCACCCACCATCATGGGCTTATGGAAGACAAACCCATCCACAGCAATTGTAACAACACGCCCTCCGGCAACCAGACGGGCATAAGATGCGCCGGCCAGATCCATCTGCGACATCAGCCAGCCGCCAAAGATGTCACCATCAGGATTCGTGTCCGCAGGCATGGCGATCGTACGCAGATACAGGGAGCCATCGGAATGGGGGTTTGCTTCGCTGGCTTTTCTCATGGTCCGCCTGTCCTCTGACGCAATGGCAAGCACCCGGATTGTGACTTTCGGAACTCCTGAAGGCAATCAGCTATTTCCGTCTGTGACAGGATATAGTAACCCTGTCCCCTTGGGCGGACACGGCTCTTCGGCCGCCCGCCATCTCCGGTGCAGCCCCGTACCGGAGATGTATGCCACCGTACATCACAGCAAACCGCGCGAGTGCCATGTCAGACCTGTTTCAGTTTCTTGCCCCGAAGTCACAGGAATATACCGCCAAGGACATTGAAGTCCTGGAAGGTCTGGAACCCGTACGCAAACGCCCGGGCATGTATATCGGTGGTACCGATGAGAAAGCCATGCATCACTTGGCGGCAGAGGTCCTGGACAATGCCATGGACGAAGCCGTGGCAGGACACGCCACCTTCATCGACCTGGAACTGTCAGCCGATGGTTTTGTGACAATCCGCGACAATGGCCGCGGCATCCCCGTGGATCCCCATCCGAAGTATCGGGACAAGTCGGCGCTGGAAGTCATTCTGACCACGCTGCACTCCGGTGGAAAATTCGGGGGCGATGCCTACAAGGTCTCGGGCGGGCTGCACGGGGTGGGAAGCTCTGTCGTCAATGCCCTGTCCGAACTGATGATTGTCGAGGTTGCCCGGGATAAGAAACTGTGGCGGCAAAGCTATGTACGCGGCACCCCCCAAGGCCCGCTGGAACTGGCCGGCACAGTATCAAACCGTCGTGGTACCTTGGTCCGGTTCCGCCCAGACCCGGATATTTTTGGTATCCGTGCCCGGTTCAGGCCGGCAACCCTGTACCGAATGGCCCGCTCCAAGGCTTATTTGTTCCGGGGTGTCAAAATTCGCTGGTCCTGTGATCCGGTGCTCCTGGACGGATCGGACTCTGTCCCGGCATCAGAGGAACTGCACTTCCCCAACGGGCTGGAGGATTTTCTCGCCACAACCCTGCGGGGGCGGGCCACCATATCGGGCCTGTATGCCGGCAGTGCCTCTCTGGCTGATGATATGGGCAGTGTGGAGTGGGCCCTGTGCTGGCCGGAAGATCAGGAAGGCTTCTTTTCTTCCTATGTCAACACCGTTCCAACCCCCGAAGGCGGCACACACGAACAGGGGCTGCGCAATGCCGTCACCAAGGGACTGAAGGCCTATGCTGACCTGACCGGGAACCGTAAAGGTGCCACGCTAACGGCAGAAGACGTGCTGGGCGGAAGCTGTGTCATGCTGTCTGTGTTTATCCGGGAGCCCCAGTTTCAGGGACAAACCAAGGAAAAGCTGTCGTCGAGCGAGGCAACCCGCCTGGTTGAACAGGCTGTCCGTGACCTGTTCGACCACTGGCTGGCCGGGGCACCGGCTGCGGCCAATGTTCTTCTTGAACACGTCCTGAACCGTCAGGAAGAACGCCTGCGGCGGAAGCAAAGTCGTGAAATGTCACGCAAATCCGCCACCAAGAAATTACGCTTGCCCGGCAAACTTGCCGATTGCTCACGTTCTGTCGCAGAAGGTACCGAACTCTTCATCGTCGAAGGGGATTCTGCCGGCGGTTCAGCCAAGCAGGCCCGCAACCGGGAAACGCAGGCCATTTTGCCGCTGCGTGGCAAGATCCTGAACGTCGCCTCGGCCAGCGCCGAGAAACTGCGCGCCAACCAAGAACTGCAGGACCTGGTGGAAGCTTTGGGCTGCGGCCCCGGCAACCGGTATGATCTAGAAAAGCTGCGCTACGGCAAGGTCATCATCATGACAGACGCAGACGTGGACGGGGCCCATATCGCAAGCCTCCTTATGACATTCTTTTACCGTGAAATGCCGGGCTTGATCGAGGATGGCAGGCTGTATCTGGCCATGCCGCCCCTGTATCGCCTGACCCAAGGCGGGAAAAGCATCTATGCGCGGGATGATGCACACCGGGACCAGATCATGGCCAAGCACTTCAAGGGCAAGGGGAAAGTAGACATCAGCCGGTTCAAGGGCCTGGGTGAAATGCCCCCCGCCCAGCTGAAGGAAACCACGATGAACCCGGCAACCCGGACCTTGCTTCAGGTTGTCTTGCCCGGCAAGAAAACCGAGGAAGAGCTGGAAGACAGCCGGGCAACAGCCAGCTTGGTGGAACAGCTGATGGGGCGCAAACCCGAGCTGCGGTTCCAGTTCATTCAGGCCCACGCCCGTTTTGCCCGTGAACTGGACATATAAGGGGCATGACGCCCTCATAAAACCGCTCTTTTGCCACAATCCGTTCAGATACAGTTCATGGACGCACGAGCATTATACCTCCTGTGCCTCTCCTGTTATTGTTGTAGCACTCACTTTTTGCGCACCCAACTCAACGGGGCCCGGATCATCCGGTGCCCCGCTTTTTTTTTATCCTGTTCACACTTTCTGGGGCTGCAACCAATCTGAAGCCCAGCGCAGACCGTCCAGCGTTGTGCCCCTGGGCTTGTACTCACACCCGATCCATCCGTCATATCCGGCCCCATCCAGAAGGTCGAACATGTAGCGAAAGTTGATCTCTCCCAGCATATCCGGCTCATTCCGCCCTGGAACCCCAGCAACCTGAATATGCGCAATCCGGCTCATGTTGCCCTCAATAAAATCGGTCAGGGCTCCCTGCGTCATCTGGGCATGGTAAACATCGTACAGCATGTAAAGATTACGATGCCCCGTTTGCTCCAGAACCACCGCGGCATCATCCGGACGCGACAGGAAGTAGCCGGGCACAGTCTGCCGGGAGATTGGTTCAATCAGACACCGCAGCCCCTCGGCTTCCAGCTGACTGGCCGCATAGTCGATATTGGCCATATAGACATCCAGCGATTCCTCCCAGTCTTCTTCCGGAACAACGCCGGCCATAACATGAACACAGGAGCATCCAAGGCGCTGGGCATAGTGGGCAGAAAGCTCCAGATCCGACCGGAAGTCATCCTGACGGCCGGGCACGGCAGCAAGGCCACGCTCTCCGGCAGACCAGTCACCCGGGGGGGCATTGAACGCAACAATCTTCATCCCCGCAGCAACGGCCTTGTCGGCCACCTCCTCGGCGGGGTAGAGATAGGGAAACGCGAATTCACACCCCTTGAACCCTGCCTGGGCCGCAGCGGAAAAACGGTCGAGAAAAGGCTGCTCTGTAAAAAGAACAGAAAGATTGGCAGCAAAACGTGGCATGGAACCTCCGGAACAAACGGCGCTACACTATGCGCTTGCAGGCAAGGGGGGAAGCACGTTTTAACAGGCGGCAAGACTTCCCCGACAGGAACGGGGCCGTTGTACAGATGAGGAAAGCTGATGAACCACGATCTGCTGAACAAATACAATCTGCGGCTTCCGCGTTACACCAGCTATCCAACGGCCCCGCATTTCTCGGCAGCTGTAACTCCGGATCTCTACCGGACATGGCTGGAAACACTGGACCCCGAAACACCGGTATCCCTGTATCTGCACGTTGTTTACTGTGCTGAAATGTGCTGGTTCTGCGGGTGTCATACCAAAATCACCAAACGGTACACACCCATTGCAGAATACTTGGAAACCCTGCTGCAAGAAATTGACCTTGTGGCCAATGCCCTTCCGGCACGTTTCACGGCCAAGCATATCCACTTTGGGGGGGGGAGTCCCACCATCCTGTCGGCACCCGACTTCACGCGGCTGATGCAACGCCTCAAAAACTGTTTCTCATTTTCCCCTGATGCAGAAACAGCCGTCGAGCTGGATCCCCGTACAGCCGATGAAGCCTACATCCAAGCCATGGCCGCCGCTGGTGTAAACCGGGCATCTGTTGGTGTGCAGGACTTCAATCACAAGGTACAGGAAACCGTTAACCGGATTCAGCCTTTCGAACTGGTTGCCTCGGTATTCAAGTGGCTGCGCCGGCACGGCATTGACCGGATCAACATGGACCTGATGTATGGCCTGCCTTACCAGACCACTACCAGCATTCTGGATACGGTGGACCGGGCTGTCAGTCTGGGGCCACAGCGTATTTCACTGTTCGGCTATGCCCATGTTCCCTGGATGCGCAAGCACCAGACCTTGTTGCCCGAAGACTGCCTGCCCGGATTCCGGGACCGATGGGAGCAGTACGAAGCTGCCACAGAGCGCCTGCATCAGTACGGCTACGTCAGCATCGGACTGGACCATTTTGCCCTTGCCAACGATACGATGGCCATTGCCCAGACCGAGAAGCGGCTGAACCGGAATTTTCAGGGGTACACAACAGATACCGCCCCCGTTCTTCTGGGCATGGGCGCATCGGGTATTGGGTCCCTGCCCCAAGGATACGTGGCCAACGAGGGGGAGGTACACGCCTGGAGACGCATGATCTCCGGTGGCATCCTGCCAATTCGTCGCGGCATTGCCATATCCGATGAAGACCGCATGCGGCGTATGGTTATTGAACGACTGATGTGCGATCTGGAGGTTGACCTTGGTGAGATAGCCTCATCTTTCGGGCGCGGACATGACTATTTCACCCCTGAACTGAATGAGATGCAGGAATTGGAGAAAGACAACCTGGTTATCCGGCACGGACACATGCTGCGCATGACAGAAGAGGGAAGACCGCTGGTCCGGGTTGCCGCAGCACGTTTTGACCAATATCTGAAACAAGGCGAACTCAAGCACTCCAAGGCCATATAAATCCCTACAGTCAGGATTGGGCGGATCAGGCACATCATCCCCTTGGTCTTCTGGACAGAAGGCTGGATTCGCCGGTATCCTCGCAGCAGGACATGCGCAGCGAATCTGCACTGCTCCCACGAACAGGAGATCTCCGGCTTGGTGGATGAAGGTCAGATTGACAAGACCAGCCCTGCGCAGGAGGATCTGTATGCCTCCATGCAAGAGCTTGTGCTGCCCCCCCGGGAGCCAGCACAAGACACGGAGCTTGGCAGCATAACAGGGTATGTGGCTACCCTTGGCCTGAGCTTTCTTGTCACCATGGCAACGCTCCTGACGGTTTATCTTTCTGACACACGTCAGGAAAGCCGTTTCGTAACCGGACAAAGCCTTGAGAACAGTGCCCGTGAAGCAGAGCTGGCCCTGACCCGATTTGTGGGTCATCTGGAACGAGCTGCGGTTGCGGTAGAATACGGAACACCCGCCCCGGGCACAGCCCCACCTGGCACCGAATACAGCCCTCTTCTGCAACGGATCATGAAGCGGGAGGCCTCTCTTGTCAGCGTTGTTGTCAGCGACAGGGCGGGCCTTATTCACCACGCCTCCTTGCCCCAGATGGTCGGCACACAGTTTGAATACAGTGAAATGGCCATGGATGAACTGCGCAGTGACCGCTCCAGGCGGGCTGTCCTTGTTGGTCCTGTACGGAGTTCACTGGGCCGCATGGTTGCCATGTATGTACATGCCCTGCACACGCCGGATCGCTCCATTCGTGGCATGGTTATCCTGACGCTTCCAACCCATGCCTTCACAACCTTGCTGGCTCCGCTGCGCCCTGACCATCCCAGCGGCAAACTGACTCTTCTTGACTCCGGCCTGACGATCCTGGCCCAGCTACCAGACCGGGATGCCGATGCTGTCGGATCGTCCAAGGCTGACTTTATCCAGCTCGCACAGTTTGCAGCATCAGACCAGCTTGAAACTCTTCTGGAAAGCACGGGAAACTCCGGGGGCCAAGACTCATTGATGATAGCAGCCCACAAGACATCCGTACTCGACCTGACCGTTCTGGTTGAAATGTCTGAAAGCGACGGTCTGGCATCATGGCGCCTGAAGGCCTTCGGCCTGTCTTTCCTGTTTTCTACTGTTGGGATCATGCTCACCGTTCTGGTTATTATTATCCTCAGGCGGTCCCTGGCATGGAGACAGCAGAACAAAGAGATGGGACAGAACATACAAGTCTTTCTCAAGGCAGAAGGGATAGGGGATCTGGGGAGCTGGACAGCCATGGAGGACGGCAAAATCAAATGGTCCGATACGGCCTGCCGTATTCTTGGCTACAGGGAGGGGAGCACAGGCCCCCTGGAAATGGCCGTGGGATCTCATGGTACAGAAACAGAAGTTCTGGCCGAGGCTATCTCTGCGGCAGGCCGTGGCGCCCCCCTGGATCTTGTGTATCAGTCTCACAATGGATCCAAGGAACTGTGGCTTCATATCAAGGCGGACCTTGCCTTTGATGAGCAAGGCAAACCGGTCAACGGAACCGGCATCATCCAAGACATCACCTGGATCCGTTCTTCTGAAGAGAAAGCACGGGCAACGGCACACCGTTTCCGCGAAATTCTGGAAAATCTACCTGTACCAGTATGGTGGAGCAGCCATGAGAAAGGGCGGAAACACTTCAACCATGCTTGGACAGTGCTGACGGGCATGCGCCCGGATCCGCTTAACCCGGATGAATGGATGGCAGCTATACACCCGGAAGACCGCCGCACAACACGGTCACTGCTTCAGATCGCCTTCGAGAAACACGAACCCTCATCCATACGCTTCAGGCTTCGCAATGTAGACGGTTCCTACATCCTCATGGCCTGCTCTCTCACGCCGTTCAGCGCAGACGAGGGCGACGAAAAAGAACGGCGGGGCCTTATTGCGGTATGCATGGAAGATCGGAAGGTGCAGCAGAAAGAACTGTCCACTGCACCGTTCATCCCTCAAAAACAGGAAACAAGACCTCCGTCGACAAAAAGCACATGACCTGTCACGTAGCTTGATGACGGAGAAGACAGAAAAACAGCCGCACCGGTTACTTCATCCGGACGGCCCCACCGACCCACAGCCGTACGACCGGCAAGCCACGCGGCAACATCCGGATCCGAAGACATTTCCCGGTTCGTTTCTGTGGCAAAAAAGCCGGGTGCCAAAGCGTTAACAGTAATGCCCTGATGCCCCCACTCCATCGCAAGGGCCCGGGTCATCCCAGTCAAGGCCGCCTTGGAAGCCGTGTAAACCGCATCACCGCGTCTGGCAACATGGGCTGCAACAGACGTGACGTTGATGATGCGACCAAACCCGCGCTCTGCCATCCCCGGAGCGACCAAACGTGCCAAGGAAAAGGGGGCAATCAGATTTGCTGCCAACATGGCCTCAACATCTTGGTCGGTAAAAGCCTCTACCGGGCGACGGTCACGCATCCCGACGGCATTGACAAGGATATCAAGCTGGCCGCTTTCCCGGAATACGGACTGAACAGCCCTATCACGCTCGCCCTTGTCTTCAACCGCAAACACAAGCGGCCGACTTCCCGGGACACGGTCACACGCAACCTGCAAAGCCTCTCGGTCACGTCCCCCCATCCAGACAACAGCACCAACAGACGCAAGTCCAACAGCAATCTCAAGGCCCAGACCACGGGATGCCCCCGTGACAAGGGCAACCCGACCCGTCAGGTCAAACAAAGGCAAGGTCACTGACTGTCACCCTCCTCACCGAGGAGAGCAAGACGAACCATGCGCGCAATATCAACGGCAGCATTCAGGGGCGGATGGCCCCAAGTAGAAAACGTATCTTTCATCGGTTCAGCAATACCAAGTGCATAAAGGTTCCGGTGCAGTCGGGCATGCTTGCGCGATACCAGACCAGTGGGGGCATAAATAAAAACAGGTGCCGGGCTGGCACAGGCTTCCGAGACCATGCTGACCGAATCTCCGGTTACAACAATGGCATCGGCCAGAGCAAGATAGCCAAAATAGGGATTCTCATCCCGACTGCCCCAGCGAAACGAATGACCGGGTGCCGGAAGGGCCGCAAAAAGCGCATCCGTCGCATCGCGCCCAGTTCTTCGGGACGTAGTCACAACAAGCGACCCACCCGCACTGGCAACCATGGATGAAACATGCTTGCCAAGATCGGTCGCCATCTTTGGTGTAAAGGCCTTGCGGCGGGTTGCTCCCCCGACAATCAGAGCCACGACCGGCCCCCGCAAATGCCGCAGGCGATCACGCCAGCGCGCCCCCTCGACCGCAAGTCGCCCTTCGGTCACCCGGTGGGGGGCACCGGTAATCCGCATCACATTGGCATACTGGCCAAAAAGATTATCGTGTGTCGGCACGGCGACCAGATCAAAGTCGGAAATACCGGGCACACTAGGCCACATAATCTGGCAGAGGAAGCACGGCTTTCCCGCACGCCGCTTGATCCAGCGCGCAACAGGCGCCGTACGACGTCCGGCAGCAATAACCAGATCAGGCGCCTGATCCGGTGTCAGCGTTGTCTCCAATAGAACACGGCTTTCATTGCTGATGCCAAGCAACGATGCCCCACGCAACAAATTGGGCATGTGACCAAGGGCTGTATAGTGTATCGGGCGAACCTCAAAGGGCCAGCCAAGAGCTTCGGCAACACCAGTTGCCTGGCTGACATTCCCAGCCCGGTCATCGGTCAACACCCAGACGACAGGATCCACAGGATCCACCAGCCTTGCCCCCTGTTCATGAGGAAACGACGGAGCCGCCGCAAAAGGCGCCCTGCCCGCGCGACCGGAAGACACACGCCCCCCTGTATGGGAACCTCGTGATGACCCCGATGCACTTCCCCGCGATTTTTGCGGCGGAACTTTCATTTTGCCCAGCCCTGAAAGAATGGCACAAACATACCATCACACGAAACACGGCACACGTTACGAAACTATATGACACAAAGTGTACAAAAAGAATACTCCGTAACCAGCCTCTTGCTGCATATAACGTCTGTCCTGACACGAAGTTCAGGTTCACGACACATCCGCCATGGTACCGAGACGGATAGACGGATGATTCCTGCCCGTACCGGAACAAAGACCAGATCGCGTAAGCAGAAGGTTTTGAATTGTTCGGTACTACCAAAAGCTTTACAACATCCGTGCCTTTCAGTCTTCAAGCGCAAGGAACAGCCATGGATGCCATCCGCACCCCGGACAGCCTGTCCACAGCCACAACTGTTTCCCGGATTTTACTGGATATCGGGGCCGTTCACTTCCGCCCACGCGAGCCTTATACCCTGACATCAGGCTGGGCAAGCCCGGTCTATATTGACTGCCGCAAGATCATTGCCTTTCCGCGGGCCAGACAAAAAATCATCAGTCTGGCAGTAGAGCATGTGGAACACAGGGTCGGCTTCGACAAGCTGGACACCGTTGCCGGGGGAGAAACAGCGGGTATTCCTTATGCTGCCTGGCTGGCTGACCGCCTGAATCTGCCCATGCAGTACATCCGGAAAAAACCGAAAGGCTTTGGACGCATGGCCCGGATTGAAGGAGACCTGAAAGAGGGACAGCAGGTTCTTCTGGTGGAAGATCTGGCGACAGATGGTGGATCAAAGATTCACTTTGCCCAAGCCCTGCGCGAGGCGGGTGCACAGTGCCGCCATGCACTGGTTATCTTTTTTTATGGCATTTTCCCCGGGGCCTTGGACCACTTGTCGCGGGAAGATCTGGAGCTACATTATCTGTGTACATGGCACGATGTACTGCAAACAGCCCTGAAGACCAACAGCATCACCCACAACGATGCTGTGGAGGTCCAGAACTTTCTTGATGATCCCAAGGGCTGGTCTGCCGCCAACAAGGGGCGTGCAGCCTGAAATACCACGGTGGGCCATGCCGGTGTGTATGGCCCACTTCCTGATTATTCACTTTTTGTTCTCTTTATCACCTTGATTCCTTTGTCCTGATATTCCACTGTAGGCGAGCACGGTGCCCTTCTCCTCTCTTGGAATCTTCGGATATGCCTTCCCTGTTACTGGATGTCTTTCTTGTTACCTGGAGCCTTGGCTGTGCTGCACTGGCCGGCATCCTGTGGCGCAACGGCGCCAGGATACGGGAAACCCTGTCTGTCACCGAAAACGAACGCGAACGCCTGTCCGTGGCCTGGCATGAGTCCGAGTGCACCCGTGCCGTGCTGCAGGAACGCATATCGCACCTTGTCGATCTGGAAGACGAACTCAGGCAGCAACATGCCCTGCGAAGACATCTGGAGCAGGAACTTGGCTCACTCCGTGAAACAGCAGGGCGGCTTGAAACGGTTAACCAGGAACAGAAGGACCGTCTTGGCGTGGCGGAACGCATGAGCGCACAGATGACAACGAAGCTGGAGCATCTGGAACGCGAACGTGCCGACCTGCAGTCCAGACTGGCCGTTGCCACCGAAACACTGGAACAGGAACGTCGGCAGGCCAACGAAAGACTGGCCTTGCTCAAGGATGCCCGCGACCAAATGGGCAAGGAGTTCAGGGTTCTGGCCGAAGGCGTTATAACCCAGCACAGCACCACCTTTACCCGCCAGAACCGGGAACAGATAGAAGCCATCCTGGCCCCCATGCGCCAGAAGCTTTCAGAATTCCAGCAGGGACTGCAAAGTGCCCACGTTGAAAGCAGCAAGGACCGCGCAGCACTGGCCGAGCAAATTCGTACCCTGACAGAAACCGGGGCACGAATGAGTAATGAAACCCATAATCTGACACAGGCGTTGAAGGGCAAAAGCAAAACCCAGGGCGCATGGGGGGAAATGGTCTTGACCTCTATCCTGGAACGATCCGGCTTGAGAGAAGGCGAAGAGTACCAAAGTCAGGAAACATTCACGACCGAGGATGGCAAACGGTTGCGGCCAGATGTTGTTGTCTACCTGCCAGGCGGACAAAAGGTCATTGTCGACAGCAAGGTATCCCTGACCGCTTTTGAAGCCTGTATCAATGCGGAAACCGATGCCGAACGGACAACCCAGGCCAAGGCTCACGTGACATCCCTGCGCAATCACATTCGCGACCTTTCCGGCAAAACCTATCAGAACTTGCCCGGCATCCAGCTGGATTACGTCATCTTGTTTGTTCCTATAGAGGGGGCGCTGGCCCTGGCGCTGCAGGAAGACCCGGAACTAACGGCCTGCGCTGCCGAAGCCAACATTGCCATTGCAACACCAACAACCCTGATGATTGCCCTACGTACCATTGCTGCTGTATGGAAAGTAGAGCGACGCAACAGCAATGCAGAGGAAATCGCAGCCTTGGCCGGTAAAATGTACGACAAGCTCACCGGCTTTGTCGAAGACATGCAGATGATCGGTACACGTCTGAACCAAACCCACAAAAGCTATGATGCCGCCATGAACAAACTTTCATCCGGACACGGGAACCTGCTACGGCAAGCCCAGCGTGTCTACGAGCTGGGTGGAAAAGCATCAAAGAAACTGCCTCCGGAGCTTGTTTCCGAAGATACGCCAGCTCCGTCACCGCCCGCATTGCCACCTGCCAGCGCCGAGATTACCCCACAGAGACAGCATACCTTGACAACGGGGATGTGAATCGGATCGGTATGCGCGACACTATTCTTGGCTTGGTGGCTAAGTGCGCCGAAAACGGTTGCAGTCTGCAGCGTTCAATTATCTGATGAACCGAAAACGCTCCTGCATGCTTGTTGTGGAGATTGTTCCTTGTCATCTGATTCACACGACCGCCCATACTCCCCGTTTGCCAGTTCGGCTGAAGATCGGCGCACAATCGATGAGGAAATCGCCAGAGACTGTACGCCGCAAAACAGTTCCCCCAGTTATCGCCTGGCTTTTACGGACCTGGACTTCCTGACCACGCGCGACCTGCGCCCCGTTCGGCTGCAGCTGGAGCTGCTCAAGCCCGAAGTGTTGCTTCAGGAAGAAGGCATTGTTTCAACCGTGGTTGTTTTCGGCAGCGCACGGATCCATGAGCCCAAGGTCGCACAATCCGCCTTGCAGGAGGCTGAAAAGGCAGCCGCAGCCAATCCCGACGATGCAACGGCCAAACGCAATCTGGCCATTGCAAAACGCTTGGCCGAAACCAGTCGATACTACGATATTGCACGTAAGTTTGCCCGTCTGGTGTCAGAAGCAGGGAGTCAACCCGGCCGTCGCCGCTATGTTGTATGCACAGGTGGGGGACCCGGCATCATGGAAGCCGCCAACCGGGGTGCTGATGATATTGGCGCTGACAGCGTTGGCTTATCTATTGTCCTGCCGCACGAACAGGCACCGAACAGCTACATCACACCCAAGCTTTCTTTCAACTTCCACTATTTTGCCATCCGCAAAATGCACTTCCTGATCCGGGCCGAGGCACTTGCCTGCTTCCCTGGTGGATTCGGAACCATGGACGAGCTGTTCGAGGGACTGACCCTGATCCAGACCCACAAAATCCAGAAGATTCCTGTTCTTCTTTTCGGAGAAGCCTGGTGGCGACGGGTGGTGAATTTCGAGGCCATGGTCGAGGAAGGCACAATATCACCCGAAGATCTGGACATCTTTCGCTTCGTCGAAACGGCAGAAGAAGGATGGAAAGCGATTGAAGACTTCTACAGCCGCCATCCCCGGCCCAACGGCTGGAGCGGTGGATAGACAGACCGCAATACAGCCCTCCGCCTCAGGTGACAGAAGACACCGGCGCTGAAACCTTGCTGCCGACTTCCAGAACCCCACCCGTCACAACCTGGGCCAAAACGCCGAAATAACTGTGCCCGAACCCGCGCTGCAGGGACCGCACCAAATTTAGATCCACAAGGCCCTGTGCAGGATCTACGTTGGCCGATGGCCGACATTCCGCAGGCTGAACGAAACGCAGGCGCAGCCCTTTCCCCACAATGATTTCACGTCCAATCATGGATAGCTCAACCCAAGCCGGCAATCCTGCCAGTATCAGATTGGGACGAAAACGGCGGGCATCAAGGGAATGGCCGGCTACACGCTCCAGATCCATAAGGCTGCTTTCCGAGACAACTGTCAGCAGTGTCCCACCAGCCAAACCAGACAGCTCATCACTCAGATCGATAAGGCCAGCATCCGGTTGACCGGGGTCATGAAGAAAGGCAGAGAAAAAGTCCGATATTCTGGCGCGACCAACAACGGTCGACACATCAGCCCAAGCCACCTGCCGGCCATCACGTTCAATCGTCAGCGTCGAAGCTCCGTCAATCCAACGCGTTGTGAGAAGAGCTAGACGCGGTGTATTGGCCAAGGTTACAAACTGATTCTCGGTCAGACGTACGCCCGGCAGGGAAACAGCCAGTGTCCCGCCACGGACAATGGCATAACGACGATCGCCGAGTATTCCCTCGCCTGGCCGCAGCAGAACCCGCCGCAACGGATCCGCGCTTAATCCCTTGACCGGATACCGGCATATGTGCGCTACAGTCGCCTTCATATGACAATTCTCCTTTTATTTGCGCGAATTGTCAATTATTCACAATTATAGGCTGTTGTCTTCTAATCCCCCTTGCGGACAACTGTTTTTACTCCCTATGTTTTTCCTGTGTCGCCGCACGTCGGGGCACACATCATTGTTCGGCTGAGCATTCATATTGGCTGAACCGTTACCGTCGCTCATCACGAGGACAAAGACATGGATTTTGAACACTTTACCGATCGATCAAAGGGATTCATACAGGCCGCACAAACCATAGCTCTCCGGGAAAATCACCAGCAGGTTGTCCCGGAGCATGTGCTGAAAGCTCTTCTTGACGACCGCGAAGGGCTGGCCTCAAACCTGATAAACAAGGCTGGTGCCGATGCTGCAAAGACTCGGGCCGGGGTTGACAATGCTGTCGCAAAGCTGCCCCGCGTACAGGGGGCCTCGCAGATGTTTTATGCCCAGGATCTCTCACGCATCTTGGTCACCGCGCAAGAACTGGCTGAAAAGGCGGGAGACAGCTTTGTCACCGCAGAATATCTTCTTCTGGCCATGGTTGCACGCACCGGCACCACCGTGTGTGACATTCTGACCCAGGCCGGCCTGACCAGCGAAAAGCTGGTGGCGGCCATACGGGAGCTTCGCAAAGGGCGGGTTGCAGACTCCGCATCGGCAGAACAGCAATACGACGCCCTGAAAAAGTATGCCCGTGATCTGACCGAAGCCGCACGGAACGGAAAGCTCGATCCTGTTATCGGACGCGATGAGGAAATTCGGCGCGCCATTCAGGTTTTATCACGACGCACAAAAAACAACCCGGTGCTGATTGGCGAACCCGGTGTTGGAAAAACAGCGGTTGTTGAAGGGCTGGCTCTGCGGATTATCAACGGGGATATCCCGGAATCCCTGGCTGGAAAAAGCCTGATGTCCCTGGATATGGGATCACTGATTGCCGGGGCCAAGTTCCGGGGCGAGTTCGAGGAACGGCTGAAAGCCGTACTGAACGAGGTCACAGCAGCAGAAGGCGGCATCATCCTGTTCATTGACGAAATGCATACCCTGGTCGGGGCAGGCAAAACAGACGGCGCCATGGATGCTGCCAACCTGATCAAGCCCGCCCTTGCACGGGGGGAACTGCACTGTATCGGGGCAACAACCCTGGATGAATACCGCAAGCACGTTGAAAAGGATGCCGCGCTCGCGCGCCGTTTCCAGCCTGTTTTTGTCGATGAACCAAACGTAGAGGACACCGTGTCGATCTTGCGGGGTATCCGCGAGAAATATGAACTGCACCACGGTGTCCGCATTTCAGACTCGGCCCTGGTCTCTGCCGCCACGTTGTCACACCGTTATATCACCGACCGTTTCCTTCCCGACAAGGCTATTGATCTTGTGGATGAAGCCGCAAGCCGGTTGCGGATGGAAGTCGATTCAAAACCGGAAGATCTGGATGAGCTGGATCGCCGTATCGTACAGCTGAAAATAGAGCGGGAAGCCTTGAAGCGGGAAACAGACAATGCATCCCGCGACCGTCTGGTGAAGCTGGAACGGGAACTGGCCGATCTGGAAGAAAAATCAGCGGAGCTGACCGCACGCTGGAAAGCTGAAAAAGACACACTGGCCGGGGCAACACGCCTGAAAGAACAACTGGACCAAGCCCGGATGGAGCTGGAACAGGCCTTGCGCGACAGCCGCTATGAACGGGCCGGGGAACTACAGTATGCGGTTATTCCTGCCCTGCAAGCCCGGCTACGGGAAGCGGAGCACCGCGAAGACGGTAAAAACAGCATGGTCAATGAAACCGTCACCACCCAGCATATTGCCGGCGTCGTATCGCGCTGGACAGGCATCCCTGTCGATAAAATGCTGGAAGGTGAACGCGAAAAGCTGCTGCGCATGGAGTCCATGCTGGGACAGCGTGTCATCGGACAACACGAAGCACTGGTCGCCGTATCCAGTGCCATTCGCCGGGCCAGGGCCGGACTGGGAGATCCGAACCGCCCGATGGGTTCTTTCCTGTTCCTGGGGCCAACCGGGGTCGGAAAAACAGAACTGACAAAGGCCCTGGCCAGCTTCCTGTTTGATGATGACAACGCCATGGTTCGTATCGACATGAGCGAATTTATGGAAAAGCACGCAGTATCCCGCTTGATCGGTGCACCGCCGGGTTATGTTGGATACGAGGAAGGTGGCGTACTGTCCGAAGCCGTGCGACGACGCCCCTATCAGGTTATCTTGTTCGACGAGGTGGAAAAAGCTCACCCCGATGTTTTCAACGTCCTGCTGCAAGTCCTGGATGACGGACGCTTGACCGACGGACAAGGCCATACGGTTGACTTCCGCAATACGCTGATCATCCTGACCTCCAACCTGGGCGCCGATATTCTGGCCGCCCAACCGGATGGTCAGGATTCAGAAGCCGTACGCCCGCAGGTCATGGATGTGGTACGGGCCGCGTTCCGTCCGGAGTTCCTGAACCGGCTGGACGAGGTCCTGTTGTTCCATCGCCTGGGCCGGGGTCATATGACCGGTATTGTATCCATCCAGATTGACCGACTGCGCAAACGTCTGGTCGATCGTCAGATGGACTTGCATGTCAATGCAGAGGCCATGACATGGTTGGCCGAACATGGCTACGATCCTGTTTATGGGGCCCGTCCCTTGAAGCGCGTGATTCAGAAGCAACTGGAAAACCCACTGGCCACTCTGTTGCTCGAAGGCAGAATCCGCGATGGAGACACCGTGGCTGTAACCATCAGCGACGGTCATCTAATGCTGAATGACCACACAGTTGCGACAGAGCAACCCGCGAACCTATCCTCGACTGTACACTGAACAACGGTGGTCCGGGGCCTCGAGGCTCCGGACCCGCCCTGTCTTGCGCTATGCCAACCCGCCCACAATGATGCGGGTAGCTTGTGCCACGATGTCATCACGCCAGACAGCCCCACGATAATGCTGGGTCGTATAGATAGACACGATCACAGGCTTCCTGCCGGGAGGCCACAGCACACCAATCGCATTGGCCGTTCCATAAGACCCACTACCTGTTTTGTCCCCGACCATCCAACCTTCAGGAACACCGGCCCGTATGCGGGATGCTCCCGTTGTGTTGCCTTTCAACCAGTCCTGCAATACGGCACGATGCGTATCTGACAACACATCACCAAACAAAAGGCGATCCAGGCTTCGGGACATAGCTACCGGTGTCGAGGTATCACGAGGATCACCGGGAATAGCCGTATTCAGATCCGTCTCCCAGCGATCCAGACGAAAACCCATGTCCCCTGTCTGACGCATAAAGGCAGTAACGGCATCAGGCCCGCCCAGAATCCGCATCAGAAGATTGGCCGCCGTGTTGTCGCTGTACTGGATGGCTGCGGCGCACATATCCCGCACGCTCATCCCGGAATGCACATGCTGCTGGGCCACCGGTGAATGAAAGACAAGCTCTTCCAGAGGGTAAGATATCACCCTGTCCAGAAGCCCCGCATCCGATGTACTGCGGTGCAGAATTGCTGCGGCCAGAAACGCCTTGAATGTGCTGCAAACCGGGAAACGCTCTTCGGATCGCCATGCGAGGGAAGCCCCACTGCCCATGTCAAAAGCAAAAACACCCAAGCGCCCGTCGAACGTTCTTTCCAAATCTGACAGACGCTGCACAGCATCAGAAGATGAGTGCTGTGCAGCCATTCCATAAACCGGAGACAATGCAACAACAGAAAACAAGGACATCGTTTTGAGAAAAGAGCGACGACTGTGCACAACAACCTGCATCATATGATCTCCCGCATGGCAACCCGTCAAAGGAACGCGATATTAGACGGACCACATGGAAGTTCCACTCTTTTCAACGGCATAAAGAATGGAGGGGCAATGCGCCCCTCCAAAGAAGAATACAGCATGTATTAAAGACTTAATGGGCAGGCCATTTCATTTCGCCCTTGATCACCTTTGCACTTAATTCCAGGGAATCTGCATGCGCAAGCTTTGGATACCGCTTGCGCATGGCCGCAATCAATTCACCGGAATTTGATGCCAAGGCGGCTTCAACCTCAAACGCTCTAAGGTAGATGCGTGTAAAGTTTATAGCACCAACATCAAAGGGCATCTTGCCATGGGCATCAGGCAGGAAATGACCCGGAATAACCTTTTTCGGATGCATTTCCTTAAAATGCTCCAACATCTTCAACCAGTCTTGGCGTGACTGGAATGTCTGTGTATCAGCAACCCAGACATGGAGGTTGGCAACAATCGGAACCCCACCCAGAATCGTCTGCATGGACGGTATCCACAAAACCGTGCGGTCAGGACTTGGACCATCCAGCCCAATAATTTTGATGGTTTCGCCTTCCAGGGTCAGGGTGTTGCCCGACAGCGGACGTGGAACAATGACCTCTTTCGGGGCATTCTGCTTCAGGATCGGACCCCAATAGGCCATCTTCCCGTCTTTATTGGCCTTGATGGCAGCCACCGTCTGGGGCGTAGCAACAATGTCTGCATCAGGAAATGCTGCATGCAAGACATCAAGACCGAAGTAATAGTCCGGGTCATTATGGCTGATATAAATTGTCTTCAGCTTTCTACCACTGGCCTTGATCTTGTGCACAAGGGCCTGTGCGTCATTACGCTGGAACTGGGCATCAACCAGAATGGCTTCATGCTTTCCCATAACAATCGTTGATGTAACAGGAAAAATGCTCTTCTCACCCGGATTATAAACGTCAAGCTGAAGCGGAGACGCCACCGCCGAGATCGTAAAGAAAGCAGAGGCCACCATCACGGCGGCCGCAAGGGGACGAAATGACATTGTTCTGCTCCTGCTTGGGGGAACGACGGAAAACGCTAACACTTCACAACCATTTTGGCAAAAACAGGGACAGTCTGCATAATTCAGCAAAATTCGGGCGCTCGTTCCGAAGCAGGCAGATACGCTAGCAGACTCGAAAAAGTACGTGTGACCCTGAAGACATAATCATATGCACGCCACGACTCATCCTGGCTGAAGCTGCCCTGAAAAGGGCACGTCACTTACCCTATGAAAGCCAACAAAATATCAGGCTTATGTCTGCTATCCAGGCACTATAGTGACAGAGTATTCTTGCGCTTCTCGTGGGAACATACGCGTGAATAAGGCGGTCATCGTTTCATTGAAAAAAAAGGGGCAGTAAATGACCTTCCCGAGCAGGAATATAGAAACATTTCTCAACAAAAATTTCGCGCGCAAAACAAAGGAGTTCCACATACATGAATACTATAATACGGATGGCGCTTTTTTCTGTCTGCGCATCTCTTTTGATGACATCAGGAAGGATGGCTGCAGCAAGCATTACTCCTATTGACGATGCCCAATGTCAGAATATGAAAGATCACGGCACAATGCCTGATACAAATTCTGACACACCAGATAGTGAAAAACCTCCCGTTGGATGTAACCGGTTACGCAATGTCCACTTCCAGCATATCGATTTCAAAGGAAATACACACACAGGAATACTTGTTGTTCTTGATGTTATTGCCGAAAGCACACAGTCTATATTTGATCAGTTATACGCCATGCGCTTTCCCATCGCTCAGGCAATGCCCATGGAGCACTTTGACGGCAATGATGATCACGCTATGGAAGCCAATAATACTTCCGCTTTTAACGGTCGAAGAATTGCAGGCTCTACAAGTTGGTCAAAGCATGCCTATGGCGTAGCAATTGACCTAAATCCCCTACAAAATCCTGTCCTATACCCGGGCAAGAATGGCACGATTATTGTCAAGCCTCTTGCGGCAACAGGAACCTATATAAACCGTCTGGATGCAAGACCTGGAAAAGCTGCTCGCCCCGGCATGGCAGAACAGGTTATCGATTTATTTGCCCAGCATGGGTTTATTCATTGGGGAGGGTATTGGGATAGCCCAATGGATATACAACATTTTGAAGTCGGGACTGTTAATTTTGTAAGAACCTTGGCTTCCAAACCTCTTGAGCAAGGAAAGATCATCTTCGAGAAGTATATAGAAGACTACAAGCAGTGCATCTACGGAAAAAAAGAAGAGGATAAGGCACGGGACCGCGCAGAGTGCATAAACAGGATATCAAATTAGTATAAATATACATCATCCCGTGCATCGCTTTTTCTGAAGTGATGTGCAGATTTATACGTCCAGTATCGGTCATTTTGATGCACTTTATTTCCTTTGCCTCCCGGCTGTTCCAGGCGAATTCTGTCATTGAGTTATCGTCTTTGTTGCGGTATAGCCTACACAAAATAAGAGTACCGGAGCGATTGGTGTTCCGGGCGCGTGCGCTTTTATGATGAGGAGCAAGCCATGTGGGGCACACTGTTTCCGTTGATCGGGGGGTTGCTGGATAAAATCATCCCCGACAAGGACAAGGCCGATGAGGCGAAGCTGAAGCTGATGGAGCTGCAGCTGAGCGGTCAGCTTGAAGAGATCACGCAACAGCAGAGTGTAAATCGTGTTGAGGCTGGATCTGGTAGTTTGTTTGTATCGGGTTGGCGCCCTGCGATTGGCTGGATTCTTGCGGCCTCGATTGCCTATCAATACTTGGTGCGTCCGTTTTTGATTGGCTTCAACGTGTCGCCAAATCTTCCTGGTCTTGACGAGATGTTGTGGGAGTTGATGTTCGGGATGGTTGGTGTCAGCAGTCTTCACACGTTTGAGAAAGTGAACATGCCGAAGTAGAGTTTCGCGGGGTGTGGTAGTGCGCAGCTGCATGAAGTATTTTGTGCAGCTTTTTTTATTGTTCTGAATGTAAAAAGCCGTCTCGGATGAGACGGCTTTTGATCATTGTGT